>CAVXCR010000050.1:0-9831 GCA_963760265.1 Terriglobia bacterium | reverse complement strand
CGTAGATGATCGCGGTGGCGCTGGTAATCACGACGCCCATGGCGGCGAAAACCGTCATGGTGGTCGGCAGCGCAATGACCTGTCCGACCGCCTGCTCGCGCTGGCTGCGGCCGAAGCGGGTGAAGTCCGGCATGTTGAGCGAGAGCGTAGCCCAGAAGCCGATCATGGCGGTCAACGAGGGCACGAAGATCGGCCAGAATTCGTGCCAGCCGGCGAATTTCCCCTGGTGCGCCAGGATCGGACCGAGCCCGTGCGCCTGCGTCAGCGCCCACCAGACCAGCACCGCGGTCATGACCAGCACGAAGGGCGCCGCCCAGTTCTCCACCTTGCGCAGCAGGTCCATGCCCCGGTAAACCACCAGGATGTTCAGACCCCAGAACAGCAGGAATGAAATCCATTCGGTTGGCGCATGGCCGCCGAAGTTTCCGGCGATGGCGTGCGTCCAGCCCGGCCACAGCGAGCGGAAAAACACGTTTAACGCCTGCCCGCCGATCCACGCCTGGATGCCGAACCAGCCGCAGGCCACCAGCGCGCGCATCAGCGCCGGAAGATTCGACCCACGGGTGCCGTAGGCCGCGCGCGCGAACACCGGAAACGGGATGCCGTACTTGGTGCCCGGGTGCGAGTTGAGCAGGATGGGGACGAGCACGATGGTGTTGCCGAGCAGGATGGTGAGCAGCGCCTGTTTCCAGTTCATGCCCGCGCCGATCAGGCCCGACGCCAGCATGTAGGTGGGAATGCAGTGCGCCATCGAGATCCACAAGGCGGCAAAGTTATACGTGCCCCAGGTGCGGCGCGCCGGATCGGTAGGCGCGAGATCTTTGTTGTAGAGCGGGCTGGATTCGATGGAGCGAGTTGCGGCTGATGCCATGGAAAGTTGGCCTGCCTTGTCGTCAGAGCGTAATTGCCGTCGTGCCGAAGACCCCACGTTGACGGCATTGTAACTCTGTTCGGCAGACCTGGCCGCCCGCATCTCGGATCAAAGACCCACATCTGCCAAAGGCAGGCAGATGTGGGGCACCGTCCGGCACCATCCGCACCGTTCGGCACCATCCGGAGAGGAGCGGAAAGGCCGCCGGCTCCTTCAGGCCGCGCTGAACCTGTGGTTTCTTGCTACGATGATGATGTGGCAGACGAAGGCAAATCCGGAGCGGTCGCCGAGGCATTTGCCTCGCTGGTGGGACAGCACGTCGAGGATGAGCGCATTCCGCTGGATCGGGCGGCGCTGACCATCGCGCGCACCGAATATCCGGACCTCAACCTCGATCAGTATCTTCGGCGGTTGGAGGAACTGGCGCGCCGGGTGAAGGCGCGGCTGCCCAGGATTGCCGATCCCGGCGAGAGCATCGCCGCGCTGAATGAGGTCCTGTTTCGCGAAGAGGGTTTCCGCGGCAACCGCGAGAACTACTACGATGCGCGCAATTCGTTTCTCAACGACGTGCTGGAGCGCAAGCTGGGCATTCCCATCACGCTGGCGCTGGTGTACATGGAGGTGGCGCGGCGGATCGGGTTTCCGCTGTTCGGGGTCGGCATGCCGGGACATTTCCTGCTGAAGCACTACGACGTGGAAGGCCGCGAGACGCTGATTGACGCCTTCGACAACGGCGTGGTGGTGAGCGCGCGCGAGTGCCAGAACCGGCTCGACGAAATCTATTCCGGACAACTGCCGCTGCAGCCGGAGTTCCTGCTGTCGGTGAGCCGCCGGCAGATGCTGACGCGCATCCTGAACAACCTGAAGAACGTGTACGTGGGGGCGCGAAATTTCCGCAAGGCGCTGGCAGTGGTGGACCTGATCTGCGCGGTTTACCCGCGTTCGCCGGAAGACGTGAAGCAGCGCGCACTGCTGCGCTACAGCGTCGGGCAGATGCGCGGCGCGATCGAGGATTTGGAAGAGTATCTGAAGATGTCGCCCGACGCGTCCGACGCCGACGAAATCCGCCACAGAGCGCTTTCCATCAGGAGATCGCTGGCGAGGCTGAACTAGTATTCGGTTATCGGTTTTCGGTGCTCGGTTGTTCAGGGGTTGGGATTTCGAGTAGAGCGCGGAATCGGTTTTCTTGGCGAAACAGCAAATTCCTCTAGGGCAAGGAGGAGGTCCACTTGGCTATTCGGCCAGCTACCAGCTACTGACTGCCAACGACTCATCGAGCTACCGCCGGGGAGGCGGAGGTGGATTGGCTTGGCCGGGCGTGATGCCGATGGTGCTCATGCCGCGCAGCAGGCCGCGCTCCTGGTCGCTGAAGTTGTTGCGGTACTCGGAGGAATTCAGCGCCTTCTGCCGTTCCTCCGGGGTCATGCCTCCCAACTGCTGGAAGGCACGCTTGAGTTCCTGACGACGATCCTGCGGCAGGCCGCGGTATTGCCGGAACATTTCGTGTACGCGCTGCTGCTGATCGGGAGAAAGACGCTCGTAAACATCCATGCGATGGAGAACGCGATCTTTTTGCTCCGGCGGCAGACTGATGAAATTCTGCAGACGTTCGCGCAGGCGCTGCTGGCGGTCGGGCGGCAGGTGCTGGAAGTCCGGATTCTGTTCCAACTTCCTTAATTGCTGGTCGGGGGGAAGAGCATCGTTGCGGCGAAACCAGTCGCCCATGTGTGGGCCGGGGCCGTGAGACCCGGGTCCCTGCGGGCGTCCGGGAGAGACGAAGCGGGGCGCGTGCACCGGCGGCGCGTCCTTGGACCGCTTCTCGTCCTTCTTCCCTCCACCCTGAGCGGCGGCGAGGCCCACGCCCAAGGCGACCATCGCGATCACGGTAATGAATTTGCGGCCCAACTTCTTTCCTCTCCTAATTCTGTACCGTACCCGGCGCGCCATCCAGATCGTCGAGCAATTCAAAATCGACCAACAGATCGTGGTTCCGGTCGAAATACTGCAAATCACCCACCGCGGTGCCCGGCTTCAGCGAGACGGTGGCGCGTTTCTCGGCATTATCCTTCAACTGCCAGCTTCCCTGGAAGAGGCTGATGCTGGCAATCATTAGTACCATGATGCTGACCGCGAAAGCGGGCTTGCGAAACCATCCCAGCCAACCGGCGGGACGCGCCTGCTCCTCGCGCACCCGGGCGCGCAACCGGGTGAGGAAATACGGACTGGTGTCGGCCGGCGATTGCCACTGGTCCAGCAGCGCCATGGTCTGCCGCATGGACGTGACTTCGGCGGCGCAGGCGGCGCACGCCTTGACATGGTCCCGCAGCTCGCCGGGACCGGGCTCGGTCACCATCAGATCCAGCAGATGCTCGCGAACTTGATTGCAATTCATAACACCACACCCTTACACAAAATCTTTCAGTTTCTCGCGCAGCGTTTCATAGGCGCGGAACAGCAGCGACTTGGTCGCCGACTCGCTGAGCTTGAGGACTTCGGCAATTTGCCGGTAGTCCATTCCCTGGTACTTGTGCATCAAAACTGCGAGGCGCTGGCGCTCGGGCAGGTTTTGCACGTGCTGCCGGATGGCGGCCAGCCTCTCGCGCCGCAGCAGCGCCTGCTCGGCGGAGGCGGTGCCGTCGGCGAGATCGAGCTTCTGCCCGGTGTCGCTGTCGGGCTCGTCGAGGCTGACGCTCAGCTCCGGCTTCTCGTACTTGGTATCGCGCGCGTGATTCACCGCCAGGTTGGTGGCGATGCGATACAGCCAGGTGCTGAACTTGGCTTCCGCGTTATACGTGGCGCGCGAGCGATACACGCGCAAGAAAATCTCCTGCACCAGCTCTTCCGCCACCGCACTGTTGCGCGCCATGCGGTACATGAAGCTCAGCATGGGGCGGCGGAACTTGACGACCAGATATTCGAAGGCCGCGTCGTCTCCGTCCTTGACGCGAAGCATGACGTCGGCATCCACCATGGCCTCATAGCTGACCGGCGCGGCCAGGTGCACGCCAGCTTCGCTGTGACGCCGCCCGCCCGGTAGCAACCCTCGGTCGATTGCCACGCTGCTCACACCTGTTGTAACCCCTATACGGGGTGAAAGTTGCAGGTCGGAAGCGGGCTGGGAAGCGGCGCCGGAGCCGGACCGGGAGGAGCCGGGTTTGCGGATGAAATCAGGCATGAGATCGGGGCGCCAGAATCCGCCCGTGTGGCTCCCGGGCATTATCTCGCGTTCTGCAAGGATACAGGAAGGATGGCGGGCTTGGGGAGGGGGTGAAGCGGGGCGAAGAATGGCGTAACATGGCGCAACTACTTTGGCCAGAATTGCTTTACACTCCCCTACATTAAGCACTATGAATCCCGGGGTGGTCCGCACAATTCATCTTGGTTACAAGTGCAACGCCTGTTGCACTCGTGTACCGGTGTACACATTCACCCGCTCCAACGGCAATGGCGAACAGTCGTGCACGCCGCCGGAAGATCGCGTCGTACAGTGCCCAACCTGCTACGCGCCGCGTTATGTGGCGTTTGCGGAAATTGAAAATCTGGAGCGATGGGAAGTAGCCAGCGGCGCCGACCACCTTGCCGCCTGAACTTGTGCGCGGGGTGCGCCGGGTCTTGGGTTCAACCACGACCTGGGAACGGAGGAGTGGCGCGCCGGTGGCGTCAGTTTCGTCGCCGTGCTTGCGGTCTGACGGGCTTGGCCCGGAGGTCTCCTCGGTTTATGCCGTCCCGGTCAATCGCTTTCTCTGCCTCCGGCGGCTCGCCAGGTTCGTAGCGGCCGCGTCGCCAGTCCGATCGATCTTCCTCGCAGACGCAGTGCTGGTGTTTCACGCGCACAGGTTGCTACGAATCGCGGTCACGATCAAGTGCATTCGATGGTGACGGAAGCCGCTGTCCCTCGGGTCACCGCAAAGCAAAGCCAACCAAGTGGCAATCATTCCCGCGGTATTCGCTGCCGCAACGGGTCGGTTCTGACAACCGGCGCGCAGTTAGCACTGGCTGGCGAAGACCCCGGAGATATCCGCTGGCATGCCAGGTCGGAGCCGGTCCGGTGGCCGGGTGCGCTTTTGGCACTTCCAGGCCAATCGCATCTCAGCAGCAACCTCATTGCGCCATTGCGGAATCTCGATTGCGCCATTGCGCAGCCGGGTCTACCCTAGTTCTGCTGAAAGAGGCCCGGCGGGTGACCACCACAAAGCGAAAGTACAAGCGCCATAAAACGACTACTCCTGCGACTGTCAGGTCGGGGGGGCACACCCTCGCCGCCACCACCAGGGACGTCAGCCTCGGCGGCCTGTTCATTTTCACCGACGCCGCGCTGCGCGAGGGCTCAGAGATTGAGGTTGTCCTGATGCTGCCCAAGGAACTTGGGCTGCCGGACAGCCAAATGGTCTGTTGCCACGGGAAGATTGTGCGCAGCGAAATGGTTGACGGTCAGCACGGCGTCGCGGCAACGATTGAGCGGTTTCAGTCGCTGCCGGAGGCCTGAGTTCCGATACCGATACGCCAGTCGTTCCTGTCGCAGCATAATTTGGGCGAAGGGAGGAGCCCGCGGCACGCGCGAAAGAGCTATACTTCCCACCCTGGGGCGTGCGGGAGAGGAACAAGGAACAATTTATGCGTTGGCAAAGCTGCGCACTGGTGTTGACGTGTTTTTGTGGCGTCGGCGGTTGGGCTCAAGTCTTGATGCAACGGCCGGCCGTGGCTGACGAGCCCGCGGAAATCCTGCCGGTCACGCCCCCGATGGCCATCCCACTGACGGTGCCGACAGGTACGCCACTGAAGGTCGCGCTGGACGAGGAAGTCCGGGTGCGCAAAGCCGGCCAGCCGGTGCACGGGAAGATCACGGAGCCGGTGTACGCGTTCGACAAACTGGTGATACCCGCGGGCAGCGAGGTCACGGGGAAGATCTCCGAGATCGGCGACGTCTCGAAAAAAGTGCGCACCATGGCGGCGGCGAACGGAAGTTTTTCGCCAGCGCGCCAAGTCCACATCGAGTTTGACGAGCTGCGGCTGGCGGATGGCCGGCGGATCCCGCTGCAAACCGTGGTGACTCCGGCGTCGCAAGGCGTGCTGCAATTCGTGGCGGCAAACGAAAAGAACAACGGCAAGACGGCCACAGCCACGAACGCGGCACACCGCCAGATCAACCAGGCGCGGCAGCAGGTCAGGCAGGAATGGGAGATGGCCAAGGCCCAACTGCGCGAGCCCGGCAAGATGCACCGGCTGGAGCGCTACGCGGTGGCGCAACTTCCGGTGCATCCGCAGTACCTGGATTCGGGAGCCAGTTTCAATTCCGAGCTGCAGCAGCCGCTGAATTTCGGCGGCGAAATCGTCGCCCCGGAGGCGCTGGCGCAGGTGGGCACGCCGCCGCCGTCGGGCAGCGCGGTGCATGCGCAATTGGTGACGCCGCTTAGCTCGGCCACGGCCAAGAAAGGCGATGCTGTGGAGGCCGTGATCACGCAGCCGCTGTTTGCCTCCGATCACCTGGTCCTGCCGCAGGGAAGCCGGCTGAAAGGGTCGGTGCTGCAAGTGCATTCGGCGCGGCGGCTGGGACGTAACGGCCAATTGCGCATCGTGTTTCATGAGCTCGCGCTGCCCAGCGGTTTGGAACAGAAGATCCAGGCGAACCTGGAAGGCGTGGCGGTGGCGAAAGGCGAGAACCTGGCGCTCGACAGCGAAGGCGGGGCGCAGGTCACGACACCTCGCACCAGATACCTGACCACCCTGATTGCCGTGGCGCTCGCCAGTTCTTCCATGGGCGATAGCGACCGCGGTGTTCGCGATCATTCAGGCGATGCCGGGGGTAACGCCGCGAATGGAGCCTCCGGATTCAAGTTTCTGGGCACAATTATCAGCACTGCCGCCCGCTCCCGGGCGGTGAGCACCGGCCTGGGATTCTATGGGGCGGCGTTCTCGGTGTATGCGCATTTCCTCACCCGCGGACGCGATGTGATCTATCCCAAGGACATGTCCATGTTGGTGAGCCTGGGCGGGCGATAAGAGGCGGGCGGGGCGGGGGCTGGGCGATCGTGCGCGCCCGCTGCAGCAGTGCACGCCACAGCGCCGCGTCATTCCGGCAGATTGGAAGAAGAAAAAATGGTGGGCGCTACTGGATTCGAACCAGTGACTTCCACCGTGTGAAGATGGCACTCTACCGCTGAGTTAAGCGCCCAGCCCTGTTGATTCTATCACTTACAAACAGCCCCAAACCGGCTCCGTGCGAAATCGTGCGAAATGCTCACGAAGCTTTGACCAATTTCGGCTTCGCCGTCAGCTCTCGATAGATCGCGTCCTGCGTCTGTTTGACGCTCTCTTCGATCTCCTGCATGTAGACGTTGACCGTGGTGTCGGCCTTGCTGTGTCCCAAGATGCTCTGCAGGTCTTTCACGCCGCCCTTCTTCTGGCCCAGCGTCGCCATCGTGCGGCGCAATACCTTGAAGTTCAGCTTCGGCAGCCCCAGCCCTTCGGCCAGCTTCTTCAGCACACGGGCGCGGTAATTGTCCGTGCGGATGAAGCCGTTCTTCTTCGCCCCGTTGCGCTTGAACTGTCCCTCTCTGATGCGATCTCGCCATAGGTTCCTCGCGTTGGAATCTGTGGCGGGGTGCGCGCATTATACCGCCCTCGCTCGGCGTTCACTGAGTCGCGCCATTTCCTCGATAAATCGCTCAATCTCGCTGGCTCGCTCAGCGAGATGAATCCGGGCTCTGCGCTCACCGTGATGTTGGCGCGGATTACCAGCTTGTCCTGTTCGAATTCGCAACGTGCCAGCGCTGATTCAGACATGTTGCGTCTCGTTGACTTTTGCCCGGATGCTTCTTTTACTTGGTCTTCTTGGGCTGCCGCGCTATTACCTTGGCCGCGATGTTTTCGTAGGTTGCCTGGGGCACGATTTTTTTCCTCACCAGGTCGGTCTTCATCTTGTACGGCCGTCCTGCGACGATCTTGTCGGCATAGGCGTCGCCGATGCCGGGAAGGGCCATCAACTGCTCCTTGGTAGCTGAATTCAAGTCCACGAGCTCGGGTTTGGGCTTGGTCTCGCCAGATTTCTCGGGAACCTTTGTTGCGGCCGACTTGTCCGACGTCTTTGCCGCTGGTGATGCCGCCTTCTCAGAACGTCTTTGCCGGCTTCTCAGCATTGGCGGATTTGGCCTTGTTCTCGGTCGCGCTTGCTGTCTTCGGCACACCGCCCAAGCTGCGGATGTACGTCACCAGGCCGGCGATCTGTTCCTTGCTGAGCTTGTCCTTGTAGCCCGGCATCTTGCCTTTGCCGTTTGCCACCGCCTCCCGCAATTGCGCATCGGTTTGTTTCTGTACTTCCGAAGCGCGCAGGTCCGTGTTTTTCATCGCGCTCTTGCCCGCTGCGTCAGCACCGTGACAACCAGCGCACTTGGTCTTGTAAAGGTTGGCGGAATCCCCGGCGGAGCCCTGGGCCGCTACCACCGGCACCATCGCCAGCGCGAGGAAACAGACGATCAGAACCATCCATCGCATACGCATACGAGTGCTCCTTGGCCTTCTTGAGGCGGCCACATTCTATCCAAGCAAAATCGTAATCGGCAAGCTGACCGCAGAATTGAATACTCTCTCTGTGCTTCCGCGACGCCGTGGCTCAGCGCTCGTGCGGGGGCACGCGTTTCCAAAGCTCGGCCCATCTACTCAGCACCCTCGTCCACGGTCTTCCGATACTCCGTTGCGGCGTCCAGAACGTCCTTGGCGGTAAAGACCCATCCCAAGCCCGCCGCGACGTGGCTTTTCAGCTTCACCCGCGATAGCTGCTTCTGCGCTGCCATCAGTTTGCTTTCGTTTGTGGCGAGCTTCTTGGTGAGGCGGTTGATGTAGCTCTGCTTGTTAGCCGCGGCCAGTCGTTCCGCTTCCACTTCCATGCTTCTCGTAATCTCCTCGGTGTGCTTTTCAAGTTCCTTGGCCTGATTCTCAAGGCCCTTTTCCCACTTCTCGATCGGTTTCTCCACGGCCTTCTTGCCTGTTTCCTCCATGACCTTCTGTGTTGCTGTGGAGGCAACGATGCCGATAGCGCCGGCTTCCTCTGCCTCTTTGGTATTAAGGTCCTTGATCGTGTCTATAGCAATGTCGTAGCCGACGCTGATTGCGGTGGCTATGCCCGGAGGAGCGAGTCTCTCCGCTACCTTCAACACAATGGTGGAGCCTGCCTTAATAGCCGCCAACTGAGCAATACCCTCCGCCGTTTCTTGCCGGATCTCGTGATTCAGTTCTCTTGCGTCGGCGTACGCGCGCTGAATATCGGCGTAGCACATTTCGCGGATTTGTTCGCGCCCCTTGAGGAACATGATCGCAGCTTGCGGCCCCTGGGCGCATTTCTGGAGGAAAGTCTTCATATCTCGTGAGGTTTGTTCGTCGGCTCTGCGCATGATGTCCGCTTCGTTGCCAGTGGTGACCTCCACCATACCGGGCATGCCTTTCAGGCCGAGAAACATGTACTTATAAACTATGGTGAAAAAGAGCGTCTTCTCTTCCTTGTACTCGGACTGCAGTGAACTCTGCATGAAACGCATGTAGGCGGACGAGCGGAACAACCGCGACAACTGGTAAGAATCAAATAGCAGGACTTTGCAGGTCTGCCGCGCGGGCTTCACCGGGAAACAGGCGGGGATGCACATACTGGCCGCATCATTGCATCCCACGGCGCCGGGACTGCAGCCAATCACCGAAGAGAACGGGTCAGCACAGTCGTTCTTTCCTAGAGGACCGGGCGTATAGGGCGCGGGCGAAAAGGGGTTTCGCCCCATCGATCTTCGCAGCCCAGTACCAGCCATAAGCGCCCTCCGCCCGATGTTTCGCCTCTGTTGTGGCTCGGATTCTCACAGCCCGGCGAGTCCATCGGCCGCCCAGCAACTTGACTCTGGAGCGCACATTCTAGCACCGATGCGGCTGGATGTGAGGACCACCCGCATGAGTCGTGACACGAAACGATAGGCTGCATC
>CAVXCR010000049.1:0-36098 GCA_963760265.1 Terriglobia bacterium | reverse complement strand
CGTGCCCCCGCACGAGCGCTGAGCCACGGCGTCGCGGAAGCACAGAGAGAGAGAGTATTCAATTCTGCGGTCAGCTTGCCGATTACGATTTTGCTTGGATAGAATGTGGCTGCCTCAAGAAGGCCAAGGAGCACTCGTATGCGTATGCGATGGATGGTTCTGATCGTCTGTTTCCTCGCGCTGGCGATGGTGCCGGTGGTAGCGGCCCAGGGCTCCGCCGGGGATTCCGCCAACCTTTACAAGACCAAGTGCGCTGGTTGTCACGGTGCTGACGCAGCGGGCAAGAGCGCGATGAAAAACACGGACCTGCGCGCTTCGGAAGTACAGAAACAAACCGATGCGCAATTGCGGGAGGCGGTGGCAAACGGCAAAGGCAAGATGCCGGGCTACAAGGACAAGCTCAGCAAGGAACAGATCGCCGGCCTGGTGACGTACATCCGCAGCTTGGGCGGTGTGCCGAAGACAGCAAGCGCGACCGAGAACAAGGCCAAATCCGCCAATGCTGAGAAGCCGGCAAAGACGTCTGAGAAGGCGGCATCACCAGCGGCAAAGACGTCGGACAAGTCGGCCGCAACAAAGGTTCCCGAGAAATCTGGCGAGACCAAGCCCAAACCCGAGCTCGTGGACTTGAATTCAGCTACCAAGGAGCAGTTGATGGCCCTTCCCGGCATCGGCGACGCCTATGCCGACAAGATCGTCGCAGGACGGCCGTACAAGATGAAGACCGACCTGGTGAGGAAAAAAATCGTGCCCCAGGCAACCTACGAAAACATCGCGGCCAAGGTAATAGCGCGGCAGCCCAAGAAGACCAAGTAAAAGAAGCATCCGGGCAAAAGTCAACGAGACGCAACATGTCTGAATCAGCGCTGGCACGTTGCGAATTCGAACAGGACAAGCTGGTAATCCGCGCCAACATCACGGTGAGCGCAGAGCCCGGATTCATCTCGCTGAGCGAGCCAGCGAGATTGAGCGATTTATCGAGGAAATGGCGCGACTCAGTGAACGCCGAGCGAGGGCGGTATAATGCGCGCACCCCGCCACAGATTCCAACGCGAGGAACCTATGGCGAGATCGCATCAGAGAGGGACAGTTCAAGCGCAACGGGGCGAAGAAGAACGGCTTCATCCGCACGGACAATTACCGCGCACGTGTGCTGAAGAAGCTGGCCGAAGAGCTGGGGCTGCCGAAGCTGAACTTCCAGGTGTTGCGCCGCACGATGGCGACGCTGGCCCAGAAGAAGGGCGGCGTCAAAGACGTGCAGGGCATCTTGGGACACAGCAAGGCCGACACCACGGTCAATGTCTACATGCAGGAGATCGCGGAGAGCGTCAAACAGACGCAGGACGCGATCTATCGAGAGCTGACGGCGAAGCCGAAATTGGTCAAAGCTTCGTGAGCATTTCGCACGATTTCGCACGGAGCCGGTTTGGGGCTGTCTGTAAGTGATAGAATCAACAGGGTTGGGCGCTTAACTCAGCGGTAGAGTGCCATCTTCACACGGTGGAAGTCACTGGTTCGAATCCAGTAGCGCCCACCATTTTTTCTTCTTCCATCTGCCGGAATGACGCGGCGCTGTGGCGTGCTCTGCTGCAGCGAGCCCGCACCATCGCCGCCCCGCCCGCCTCTTATCGCCCGCCCAGGCTCACCAGCATGGACATGTCTTTGGGATAGATCACATCGCGTCCGCGGGTGAGGAAATGCGCATACACCGAGAACGCCGCCCCATAGATTCCCAGGCCGGTGCTCACCGCCCGGGAGCGGGCGGCAGTGCTGATAATTGTGCCCAGAAACTTGAATCCGGAGGCTCCATTCGCGGCGTTACCCCCGGCATCGCCTGAATGATCGCGAACACCGCGGTCGCTATCGCCCATGGAAGAACTGGCGAGCGCCACGGCAATCGCGGTGGTCAGGTATCTGGTGCGAGGTGTCGTGACCTGCGCCCCGCCTTCGCTGTCGAGCGCCAGGTTCTCGCCTTTCGCCACCGCTACGCCTTCCAGGTTCGCCTGGATCTTCTGTTCCAAACCGCTGGGCAGTGTGAGCTCATGAAACACGATGCGCAATTGGCCGTTGCGTCCCAGCCGCCGCGCCGCATGCACTTGCAGCACCGATCCTTTCAGCCGGCTTCCCTGCGGCAGCACCAGGTGATCGGAGGCAAACAGCGGCTGCGTGATCACGGCCTCCACAGCATCGCCTTTCTTGGCCGTGGCCGAGCTAAGCGGCGTCACCAATTGCGCATGCACCGCGCTGCCCGACGGCGGCGGCGTGCCCACCTGCGCCAGCGCCTCCGGGGCGACGATTTCGCCGCCGAAATTCAGCGGCTGCTGCAGCTCGGAATTGAAACTGGCTCCCGAATCCAGGTACTGCGGATGCACCGGAAGCTGCGCCACCGCGTAGCGCTCCAGCCGGTGCATCTTGCCGGGCTCGTGCAGTTGGGCCTTGGCCATCTCCCATTCCTGCCTGACCTGCTGCCGCGCCTGGTTGATCTGGCGGTGTGCCGCGTTCATGGCTGTGGCCGTCTTGCCGTTGTTCTTTTCGTTTGCCGCCACGAATTGCAGCACGCCTTGCGACGCCGGAGACACCACGGTTTGCAGCGGGATCCGCCGGCCATCCGCCAGCCGCAGCTCGTCAAACTCGATGTGGACTTGGCGTGCCGGCGAAAAACTCCCGTTCGCCGCCGCCATGGTGCGCACTTTTTTCGAGACGTCGCCGATCTCGGAGATCTTCCCCGTGACCTCGCTGCCGGCGGGAATCACCAGTTTGTCGAACGCGTACACCGGCTCCGTGATCTTTCCGTGCACCGGCTGCCCGGCTTTGCGCACCCGGACTTCCTCGTCCAGCGCGACCTTCAGTGGCGTACCTGTCGGCACCGTCAGTGGGATGGCCATCGGGGGCGTGACCGGCAGGATTTTCGCGGGCTCGTCAGCCACGGCCGGCCGTTGCATCAAGACTTGAGCCCAACCGCCGACGCCACAAAAACACGTCAACACCAGTGCGCAGCTTTGCCAACGCATAAATTGTTCCTTGTTCCTCTCCCGCACGCCCCAGGGTGGGAAGTATAGCTCTTTCGCGCGTGCCGCGGGCTCCTCCCTTCGCCCAAATTATGCTGCGACAGGAACGACTGGCGTATCGGTGAAGGAGATTATCGGAACTCAGGCCTCGCGGCAGCGACTGAAACCGCTCAATCGTCGCCGCGACGCCGTGCTGACCGTCAACCATTTCGCTGCGCACAATCTTCCCGTGGCAACAGACCATTTGGCTGTCCGGCAGCCCAAGTTCCTTGGGCAGCATCAGGACAACCTCAATCTCTGAGCCCTCGCGCAGCGCGGCGTCGGTGAAAATGAACAGGCCGCCGAGGCTGACGTCCCTGGTGGTGGCGGCGAGGGTGTGCCCCCCCGACCTGACAGTCGCAGGAGTAGTCGTTTTATGGCGCTTGTACTTTCGCTTTGTGGTGGTCACCCGCCGGGCCTCTTTCAGCAGAACTAGGGTAGACCCGGCTGCGCAATGGCGCAATCGAGATTCCGCAATGGCGCAATGAGGTCCCTGCTGAGATGCGATTGGCCTGGAAGTGCCAAAAGCGCACCCGGCCACCGGACCGGCTCCGACCTGGCATGCCAGCGGATATCTCCGGGGTCTTCGCCAGCCAGTGCTAACTGCGCGCCGGTTGTCAGAACCGACCCGTTGCGGCAGCGAATACCGCGGGAATGATTGCCACTTGGTTGGCTTTGCTGTGCGGTGACCCGAGGGACAGCGGCTTCCGTCACCATCGAATGCACTTGATCGTGACCGCGATTCGTAGCAACCTGTGCGCGTGAAACACCAGCACTGCGTCTGCGAGGAAGATCGATCGGACTGGCGACGCGGCCGCTACGAACCTGGCGAGCCGCCTGAGGCAGAGAAAGCGATTGACCGGGACGGCACAAACCGAGGAAACCTCCGGACCAAGCCCGTCAGACCGCAAGCACGGCGACGAAACTGACGCCACCGGCGCGCCACTCCTCCGTTCCCAGGTCGTGGTTGAACCCAAGACCCGGCGCACCCCGCGCACAAGTTCAGGCGGCAAGGTGGTCGGCGCCGCTGGCTACTTCCCATCGCTCCAGATTTTCAATTTCCGCAAACGCCACATAACGCGGCGCGTAGCAGGTTGGGCACTGTACGACGCGATCTTCCGGCGGCGTGCACGACTGTTCGCCATTGCCGTTGGAGCGGGTGAATGTGTACACCGGTACACGAGTGCAACAGGCGTTGCACTTGTAACCAAGATGAATTGTGCGGACCACCCCAGGATTCATAGTGCTGAATGTAGGGGAGTGTAAAGCAATTCTGGCCAAAGTAGTTGCGCCATGTTACGCCATTCCTCGCCCCGCTTCGCCCCCTCCCCAAGCCCGCCGTCCTTCCTGTATCCTTGCAGAACGCGAGATAATGCCCGGGATTCACACGGGCGGATTCTGGCGCCCCGATTTCATGCCTGACTTCATCCGCAAACCCGGCTCCTCCCGGTCCGGCTCCGGCGCCGCTTCCCAGCCCGCTTCCGACCTGCAACTTTCACCCCGTATAGGGGTTACAACAGGTGTGAGCAGCGTGGCAATCGACCGAGGGTTGCTACCGGGCGGGCGGCGTCACAGCGAAGCTGGCGTGCACCTGGCCGCGCCGGTCAGCTATGAGGCCATGGTGGATGCCGACGTCATGCTTCGCGTCAAGGACGGAGACGACGCGGCCTTCGAATATCTGGTCACCAAGTTCCGCCGCCCCATGCTGAGCTTCATGTACCGCATGGCGCGCAACAGCGCGGTGGCGGAAGAGCTGGTGCAGGAGATTTTCTTGCGCGTGTATCGCTCGCGCGCCACGTATAACGCGGAAGCCAAGTTCAGCACCTGGCTGTATCGCATCGCCACCAACCTGGCGGTGAATCACGCGCGCGATACCAAGTACGAGAAGCCGGAGCTGAGCGTCAGCCTCGACGAGCCCGACAGCGACACCGGGCAGAAGCTCGACCTCGCCGACGGCACCGCCTCCGCCGAGCAGGCGCTGCTGCGGCGCGAGAGGCTGGCCGCCATCCGGCAGCACGTGCAAAACCTGCCCGAGCGCCAGCGCCTCGCAGTCTTGATGCACAAGTACCAGGGAATGGACTACCGGCAAATTGCCGAAGTCCTCAAGCTCAGCGAGTCCGCGACCAAGTCGCTGCTGTTCCGCGCCTATGAAACGCTGCGCGAGAAACTGAAAGATTTTGTATAAAGGTGTGGTGTCATGAATTGCAATGAAGTTCGCGAACATCTGCTGGATCTGATGGTGACCGAGCCCGGTCCCGGCGAGCTGCGGGACCATGTCAAGGCGTGCGCCGCCTGCGCCGCCGAAGTCACGTCCATGCGGCAGACCATGGCGCTGCTGGACCAGTGGCAATCGCCGGCCGACACCAGTCCGTATTTCCTCACCCGGTTGCGCGCCCGGGTGCGCGAGGAGCAGGCGCGTCCCGCCGGTTGGCTGGGATGGTTTCGCAAGCCCGCTTTCGCGGTCAGCATCATGGTACTCATGATTGCCAGCATCAGCCTCTTCCAGGGAAGCTGGCAGTTGAAGGATAATGCCGAGAAACGCGCCACCGTCTCGCTGAAGCCGGGCACCGCGGTGGGTGATTTGCAGTATTTCGACCGGAACCACGATCTGTTGGTCGATTTTGAATTGCTCGACGATCTGGATGGCGCGCCGGGTACGGTACAGAATTAGGAGAGGAAAGAAGTTGGGCCGCAAATTCATTAGCGTGATCGCGATGGTCGCCTTGGGCGTGGGCCTCGCCGCCGCTCAGGGTGGAGGGAAGAAGGACGAGAAGCGCTCCAAAGACGCGCCGCCGGTGCACGCGCCCCGCTTCGTCTCTCCCGGACGCCCGCAGGAACCCGTGTTTCACGGCTCCGGCCCGCACATGGGCGACTGGTTTCGCCGCAACGATGCTCTTCCCCCCGACCAGCAATTAAGGAAGTTGGAACAGAATCCGGACTTCCAGCACCTGCCGCCCGACCGCCAGCAGCGCCTGCGCGAACGTCTGCAGAATTTCATCAGTCTGCCGCCGGAGCAAAAAGATCGCGTTCTCCATCGCATGGATATTTACGAGCGTCTTTCTCCCGATCAGCAGCAGCGCGTACACGAAATGTTCCGGCAATACCGCGGCCTGCCGCAGGATCGTCGTCAGGAACTCAAGCGTGCCTTCCAGCAGTTGGGAGGCATGACCCCGGAGGAACGGCAGAAGGCGCTGAATTCCTCCGAGTACCGCAACAACTTCAGCGACCAGGAGCGCGGCCTGCTGCGCGGCATGAGCACCATCGGCATCACGCCCGGCCAAGCCAATCCACCTCCGCCTCCCCGGCGGTAGCTCGATGAGTCGTTGGCAGTCAGTAGCTGGTAGCTGGCCGAATAGCCAAGTGGACCTCCTCCTTGCCCTAGAGGAATGTGCTGTTTCGCCAAGAAAACCGATTCCGCGCTCTACTCGGAATCCCAACCCCTGAACAACCGAGCACCGAAAACCGATAACCGAATACTAGTTCAGCCTCGCCAGCGATCTCCTGATGGAAAGCGCTCTGTGGCGGATTTCGTCGGCGTCGGACGCGTCGGGCGACATCTTCAGATACTCTTCCAAATCCTCGATCGCGCCGCGCATCTGCCCGACGCTGTAGCGCAGCAGTGCGCGCTGCTTCACGTCTTCCGGCGAACGCGGGTAAACCGCGCAGATCAGGTCCACCACTGCCAGCGCCTTGCGGAAATTTCGCGCCCCCACGTACACGTTCTTCAGGTTGTTCAGGATGCGCGTCAGCATCTGCCGGCGGCTCACCGACAGCAGGAACTCCGGCTGCAGCGGCAGTTGTCCGGAATAGATTTCGTCGAGCCGGTTCTGGCACTCGCGCGCGCTCACCACCACGCCGTTGTCGAAGGCGTCAATCAGCGTCTCGCGGCCTTCCACGTCGTAGTGCTTCAGCAGGAAATGTCCCGGCATGCCGACCCCGAACAGCGGAAACCAGATCCGCCGCGCCACCTCCATGTACACCAGCGCCAGCGTGATGGGAATGCCCAGCTTGCGCTCCAGCACGTCGTTGAGAAACGAATTGCGCGCATCGTAGTAGTCCTCGCGGTTGCCGCGGAAACCCTCCTCGCGAAACAGGACCTGGTTGAGCGCGGCGATGGTCTCGCCGGGATCGGCAATCCTGGGCAGCCGCGCCTTCACCCGGCGTGCCAGTTCCTCCAACCGCCGAAGATACTGATCGAGGTTCAGGCCCGGATATTCGGTGCGCGCGATGGTCAGCGCCGCCCGATCCAGCGGGATGCGCTCATCCTCGACGTGCTGTCCCACCAGCGAGGCAAATGCCTCGGCGACCGCTCCGGATTTGCCTTCGTCCGCCACCTCCTGATGCTAGCAAGAAACCGCAGGTTCAGCGCGGCCTGAAGGAGCCGGCGGCCTTTCCGCTCCTCTCCGGATGGTGCCGAACGGTGCGGATGGTGCCGGACGGTGCCCCACATCTGCCTGCCTTTGGCAGATGTGGGTCTTTGATCCGAGATGCGGGCGGCCAGGTCTGCCGAACAGAGTTACAATGCCGTCAACGTGGGGTCTTCGGCACGACGGCAATTACGCTCTGACGACAAGGCAGGCCAACTTTCCATGGCATCAGCCGCAACTCGCTCCATCGAATCCAGCCCGCTCTACAACAAAGATCTCGCGCCCACCGATCCGGCGCGCCGCACCTGGGGCACGTATAACTTTGCCGCCTTGTGGATCTCGATGGCGCACTGCATTCCCACCTACATGCTGGCGTCGGGCCTGATCGGCGCGGGCATGAATTGGAAACAGGCGCTGCTCACCATCCTGCTCGGCAACACCATCGTGCTGGTCCCCATCCTGCTCAACTCGCACCCCGGCACCAAGTACGGCATTCCGTTTCCGGTGTTCGCGCGCGCGGCCTACGGCACCCGCGGTTCGAATCTTCCGGCGCTGATGCGCGCGCTGGTGGCCTGCGGCTGGTTCGGCATCCAGGCCTGGATCGGCGGGCAGGCGTTGAACGTGTTTTTCCGCTCGCTGTGGCCGGGCTGGACGCACGCCATCGCCGGAAACTTCGGCGGCCATATCCCGACCGAATGGATTTCATTCCTGCTGTTCTGGGGCCTGAACATCCTGGTGGTTTACCGGGGCATGGACCTGCTGCGCAAGGTGGAGAACTGGGCGGCGCCCTTCGTGCTGATCATGACCGCGGTGCTGGTCTGGTGGGCGCTGACGCAGGCGCACGGGCTCGGTCCCATCCTGGCGCACCAGGGAAAATTCGCCGGCTGGCACGAATTCTGGCCGATCTTCGTGCCCTCGTTGACCGCCATGATCGGCTTCTGGGCTACCCTCTCGCTCAACATGCCCGATTTCACCCGCTTCGGTCGCAGCCAGAAGGAGCAGGCGGTGGGACAGGTGATTGCGCTGCCGACCACCATGACGGTGTTCGCCGCCATGGGCGTCGTGATTACCAGCGCCACCGCGATCATCTACGGATCAGCGATCTGGGACCCAGTCGAGCTGGTGGGAAAATTCACCCGGCCGTGGATCGTGGCCATTTCCATGTTCACCGTCGTGGTGGCGACGCTGTCGGTGAACATTGCCGCCAACGTCGTCTCGCCCGCCAACGATTTTGCCAACGTCTTCCCGCGTTTCATCAACTTCCGCCGCGGTGGCGTTCTCACCGGGCTGATCGGCATCGTGATGCAGCCCTGGAAGCTGCTGGCGGACCCCTCCGGCTATATCTTCAAATGGCTGCTCGGTTATTCCGGCGGACTGGGATCCATAGCGGGCGTGCTCATCGCCGATTACTGGATTGTGCGCCGGCGGCGGCTCGAAGTTGACGACCTCTACCTGAAAGATGGCATCTACGGCGAATGGAACGTGCGCGGAATCGTGGCTACGCTGCTGGGCTGCGCCGCCGCCTGGATCGGCCTGGTCGTGCCATCGTTGCGCCTGCTGTACGACTACTCGTGGTTTGTCGGCTTCGGTGTGTCCTTCCTGGCCTATTGGCTGCCGGCATTGGCGGGCAAGTCGTACGTGGCGGAAGCCGAGGCGGAGGGACCTGCGGCGGATTGAGCGCTATTTTTCCTGAATACCCGATCCGCCGCGAATCAAGTCCCAGAAGCCGCGTGGGTCCATGATCCTGAGAGGACATACAATATTTGACATGAAGACCTCCGCCGTCACCCTTCGCCTCGACCCGAAGCTGCAAGAGCTGCTCGACGACGTTTGCAATCAGTCGGGGCGCACCCGAAGTGACGTCCTCCGCGAAGCTCTCAGGCGGCATCTCTCGATCACCCGTTTTGAGCAGTTGCGAAGGCAGGTGCATCCTTTTGCCAAGGCCGCAGCACGAGACAAGAACCGCTCCACAACCTGAACCGATCGGTATTCATGGAACTATCGCCCCTTCAAAACCGTTCCTGTCAGTAACTTCTGCGGTTTGAGAAAATCGAACCGGCAGCACACAAAGGGAGTTCCGATTCCAGCATGTCAAGCAGCGCCGTTACTTCAACCCCTACATCCGCCGAACCCCCGCCGCTTCCCCGGCTCGCCGCCGGCGTTGTGATCGGCCTCTGTGCGGCCAAGCTCCTGCTGCATGTTTTCACCAGCGTTCGGCATTACGGCTACTTCCGCGACGAACTCTACTACCTCGACCTGGCGCGCCACCTTGATTGGGGCTACGTGGATTGCGCCCCGCTGATCGCGCTCTACGCCAAGCTGGCGCTGCTGATGGGAGGATCGCTGGCCGCGCTGCGCATCCTTCCGGCGCTGGCGGGCACGGCCCTGGTGGCGCTCTCCATCTTGATCGCCCGCGAATTCGGCGGCGGACGCTACGCCCAGTTCCTCACCGGCTTGGCGGTCCTGATGTGCCCCGGCCTGCTGGTTATGAACAGCCTGCTCACCATGAATGCTTTCGAGCCGCTGTTCTGGATGGGCTGCGTGTTCGTGATCGCGCGCATTCTCCGCACCGGCGATTCGCGCCTGTGGGTGTGGTTCGGAGTCCTGGCCGGGTTGGGACTGGAGAATAAACATTCCACGCTGTTCTTCGGATTCGCCGTCACCCTGGCACTGCTGCTGACGCCGCTGCGGCGGGAATTTCTGAGGCCCTGGATATGGATTGCCGGTGCGCTCGCGGTGGCGCTGTTCCTGCCCAACCTGATTTGGCAAGTCCGGCACCATTTCCCCACGCTGGAAGATTTGGAAAACGTTCGCCGGTCAGGCAAGAACGTTGTCCTCGGACCGGTGGCGTTCACCGTGCAGCAGGTCATCGCCACGCACCCAATCCTCTTCCCCGTTTGGCTCGCCGGGCTGGTCTGGCTGCTGCGGGACAAAGGCCGGCGCGTGCTCGGGCTGGCGTTCGTGGTTTTCTTTGTCACCATGGAACTGGCGCACGCCAAGGACTATTACCTGTTCCCGATTTATCCCATGCTCTTCGCCGCCGGCGCGGTGGCGATCGAACGCTGTTTGTCCGCGCGCGCTGCATGGACAAGAACCGCGGTCATCGGCATCATTCTCGCCACCACCTTGCCCACTCTCCCGCTCGCCACATGGATGCTGTCGCCGGAGCGTTACATCGCGTACACGGAGGCGATCGGCTTCAAGCCTCGCAAGGAGGAGGTGAATCATGCGGGACCGTTGCCGCAGCCGATCGGTGACCAGTTTGGCTGGCCGGAACTGGCGCGCCAAGTTGCCGGCATTTACAACTCGCTGCCGCCGGAGGAGCGCGCCAAAACTGGCATCCTGGCCGGCAATTACGGCGAGGCCGGCGCCATCAACATGTTCGGTCCCCAGTACGGCCTGCCGCGCGCCCTCTCCCGCCACCAGACTCACTGGTACTGGGGCCCGCCCACGGAGGACTACCGCAATTTCATCTTTCTGCAGTTCAGTCAGGAAGACGTCCAGGACAATTGCACAACCTGGCAGGCGTTCGATCATTACGATCGCTTCGGGATGGCGGAGGAGAACACGCCCATTTATCTATGCCGGGGCGCCAAGTTCGACCTGCGCAAGGTCTGGTCCCACTACAAGCACTGGAATTAAGCGGCTATCCCCGGAAGATGTTTTTCGCAATGAAGAACACATTCGCCGGGCGCTCCGCCAGCCGCCGCATCAGGTAGGGATACCACTCCGTGCCGAACGGAATGTACACGCGCATGCGCCAGCCTTCGCGCACGATGCGCTCCTGCAAGTCGCGGCGGATGCCGTGGAGCATCTGGAATTCGAAGGAGTCGCGCGCGATATTTTCCTTTTCGGCGAACAGCATGGTCTGCTGGATGATGCGCTCGTCGTGGGTGGCGATGCCGTGGTAGACGCCGCTCTTTAGCAGCAGCTTCGTAAGCTTCAGGTAATTGGCGTCCACCTCGGATTTTGCCTGGTAGGCGATCTCCGGCGGTTCCTTGTACGCGCCCTTGCACAGCCGGATGCGGATCTTGCCGGCGATCAGCTTTTCCGCGTCCGCCTCGCTGCGTTTCATGTAGGACTGCAGGACCGCGCCGGTGTGGCCGGGATAATGGCCGTGCAGTTCGTGCACGAAGTCCAGCGTGCGCTGCGTATAGGGCGAGCCTTCCATGTCCACGCGGACGAAATTGTCGAGCTTCCCGGCATGCTCCACCAGCCCGCAAACCAGTTTTTCGCAGAGCTTGGCGTCCACGTCGAGGCCCATGTGCGTGAGCTTCAGGCTGACGTTCGCCTTCAGACCGCGCTGGGTGATCAGGTCGAGCAGCCGGTGATAGAGCTGCGCGCTCGCCTCGGCCTCGGCGGCGTTGGTGACGTTCTCGCCGAGATTGTCCACGCTCACCGTCATGCCCTTGGCATTGACCGCCTCGGCGGTGGCGAGCAACTCTTCCACCGTGGTCCCGGCGACGAACCGCCGCGACATCTTCTGTCCGATGGAAGAACGTTCAGCGAAAGCGCGTAAGGCGCCGCTGGTGGATAGGCCTATGAACAGTTCCCGTAGCATCCGGCTCCGCAGGCAAACCGATGTTTGTATCACATTGCCGGGCTTCGGTCATTAGGACGCGCGTCACACGGGGATGTTTGGAAAACAGTCCCGAGTCCCGAGTCCCGAGACCTCTTGCTCGGAACTCGCGACTCGCGACTCGGGACTGACTCACTTCCCCCGCGCCTCGAGGAATTTCTCCACTTCCAGCGCCGCCATGCAGCCGGTCCCGGCGGCGGTGATCGCCTGCCGGTAGCGCCGGTCCTGGACATCGCCGCAGGCGTACACGCCGGGAACGCGGGTGAAGACGTAATCGCGCGTGATCAGATATCCGTCCTGGTCCACGTCGAGGTGGTCGGCGAACATCCTGGTATTCGGAATGTGCCCGATGCCGAGAAACATCGCGCTGGTCGGAAAGTCCCACGACTCGCCGCTCTTCACATTGCGCAGGCGCAGCCTGGTCACCTCTTTTTTCGCAACGTCATAGACGTCGTCCACCACGGTGTTGAGCAGGAACTGGATTTGCGGATGGGCGCGGGCGCGGTCGAGCATGATCTTGCTGGCGCGGAACTGCTCGCGGCGGTGGATCACCGTGACCTTGGTCGCGAAGCGGGTGAGAAACAGCGCCTCTTCCATCGCCGAATCGCCGCCCCCGATGACCACGATTTCCTTGCCGCTGAAGAAAAATCCGTCGCAGGTGGCGCAGGAGCTGACCCCGTGTCCGATCAGCGCCATCTCGCTCGGCAGGCCTAGCCAGCGCGCGGAAGCTCCGCTGGCGATGATCAAGGTCTCGGTGCGCACCACGTCCTTGCCGATCTTCAGGGAAAACGGATCGTTCTTCAGGTCGGCGCTGATCAGGTCGCCGGTCAGGTACTCGGCGCCGAAGCGCGCCGCCTGGCGGCGCATGTTCTCGATCAGTTCCGGACCCTGAATGCCTTCGGGAAATCCGGGAAAATTTTCCACCAGCGTGGTCAGCGACAACTGCCCGCCCGGCTCGTGGCCCTCCACCAGCAGCGGCTTGAGGTTGGCGCGCGCCGCATAAATCGCGGCCGTGAGGCCCGCGCATCCGGACCCGATAATGATCGTCTTCCTGACGTTGTCCATGATGGTTGGATTACGCTTTCATGGTTTGGATTCGGGAGCACGCCGCCGCCCCATCGGCTTCACGCCGGCGGGACGATGCCCGCCGCCGGGGCCGCGGCCCAGTTCCGACGGCACGATCTGCTTCGCGTCCAGTCGCGCCCGGTAGGCCGCCATGATCTGCGAAGCGCTGCGGAACAGCGGCTCGTACGCCGTCTGGTCCACGTTGCCGCAGCGTGCCAGCACCAGCGACGGTTTGCCAAAGCGCTCAATACGGATGTGACTCACGGGCGTGTCCGCGGCCAGCACTGACGCAGGTCTGGTGCCACC
This sequence comes from Terriglobia bacterium, assembly GCA_963760265.1. GTDB lineage: Bacteria > Acidobacteriota > Terriglobia > Terriglobales > Acidobacteriaceae > JAIQGF01. The sequence continues at coordinate 22,734 of CAVXCR010000049.1, read as the reverse complement.
GGCGACCTGGTCCTCGAGCGCCACCTGCATCACGTCTTTCGCCTCGCGCGAATAGAACACCGCGGTTTCGAGCGTGTTCTTCGGGTCGTCGCTGTAAGTGAATTGCACCGCTAGCAGCGGCATGGCTTTGGGAAATTCGCGGCGGATGCGCACCCACTCGGAGCCGGAACCATCTTCCGCGGTGGTGTGGCCGCGCGTGATCTCGTAGTCGCGCCCGAAGCTGGGACGCTGCGGAACGCGCCCCAGCGCCGCCGCCATTTCCTTTTGCTCGGCCTCGTTCGGCGCGCAGACATTCAGGATGTTGACGCGCATCGGCGGCGCCTGCGGCTGCGCTTTCTTGGGTTGCTCCTGGGCGAAGGCGATCATTCCCCACCCCAGCAGCATCGCGCTTGCAAGTTTCAGCACGGGGGCATTCTAAACCAAGGCGTCAGGCGGCAGGCCTCAGCCCGCAGCCTGCAGCCTATAATCCCCGCATGGCCAATCTTTGTCTCGTATATGGAATGCGCCTGCTGCCCTTGGAGGACATTGAGGAAGTGGGCGATGCCACCATCAAGCTGAAGCACGGGCGCACGGCGAACGTCACCATTCACATTCTCGAGGGCAGCAAGGAAGACATCGAGAAGCAGCTCCGCACCAGCGTCGAAGCGTTTTTCGATCTGTATCCGGAAATCTGAGGCGGCTACGCGCTCTGCTTGCGCGCCAGCCTGCCGATGGGTCCAGCAGGTCCTTGACTTCGATCGGCTTGGACAGCAGCGTGATGCGCTTTCGCTCCGCCTCCTCGCCCAGCTCGCGGTCGGCATAACCGGTGAGCAGGACGGCCGGAATGCCGGGGTAGCGCGCGCGCGCGAAATCCAGCACCTCCAGACCGCTGCGGCTTCCTTCCAGCGCCAGGTCGCAGACCAGCATGTCAAACCGTTGTTCCTCAAGGACGACTTTGGCCTCGCGGGCGGTGGCGACACCGATGACTCTGTACCCGCTATGGCGGAGGATCATCGAATAGGTCAGCAGGACCGAAGGATCGTCGTCCACCACGAGGATGGTAGGCCTCTCGCCCATCGGCAGAAGAATACACCCGGGAATTGTCACCATTGGTGACTCAACTCTGCGTTCCGCTTTCTTGCCTGTGAATATCGGAATTTTTCTGTGCAAAAACGAACCTGCGGCGACGCCGATTCGTATCATCAGTAGGAAAAAGTTGCCCTTGGCGCCGCCGGATTCGGCAGGCCGGGCCAGCTATAATCGTTCGTTCAGCCTTTGAGTTTCCACCTTCATGTTTAGCGTCGCCCATCGTTATTTGCGCCGCCAGTTTTACCTCTACTGGCCGCGCATGAGCCGCTTGGCCCGGGTCACGGCGTATTTCGCCGGGCTGGATCTGCTGCTGCTCCTGATCTGGTCCGTGTCGCTGCTGGCCAAGCCGGGAGGAAGTGCCGGCCTGATCGGCTGGGTCAGGTTCCTGGCTTACGTGACGGTAGGCCTGGGCATCGTGCTCGGACTGCGCTGGCTACGGCGCAAGCTGATGTGGCGGCTGCGAAACCGGCTGGTCGTCACCTACGTTTTCATCGGCGTGATCCCGGTCATCCTGCTGCTCACCATCGGCCTGATCACCGCGTACCTCTTTGCCTGGCAGTTCGCCACCTATGTCGCCAGCTCCGACTTGCAAAACGAAGTAACGACATTGGGCGCGCTGAATCACCGTATGGCGCTGCAGGCGGCCGAGCGTCTTTCCAAGGGTGCCACCCCGGATGAGGCGCTGCTGCAGGAGGCCAGCGGACTCGAACCCGGCTACCCCGATCGCGAGATCACCGCCTGGTACCGCGACAAGGCTTTCACCTTGCGTTCCGGCGCGACGCCGGTGGCGCTGCCCCCCGAAAGCGCGAAAGACGCCAGGAGCCTCGCCCTGGACGGCGGCCGAATCCTGTTGCGCGTGGCCGATACCGTTCCCGCCGCCAAGGGCGACCTCGTGCTCATCTCCAGCGTTCCGGTTGACGAACAACTGCTGGGGAAAGTCGGCGCGCAGCTTGGCGAGGTTTCTCTCGCCATCTTCTCCACCTCCCCGCCTGCGCAACCCACGGACAAGACCGGCTCCGATCAGGCGCAACTTCCCCGCCGCCCGAAGAAGGGCGGCAGCCAACTGGTGATTGGCGAGGAGCGCCTGGAATTGAGCCCCGAGCCGGTGGCCGGCACGCCCGCGGCTGTGAAAGCCGGCAAGCTGCCGCCGCCCGTCAACCGCTTCGATCGCGAAATCACCGGCGGAAGCCTGCTGCAGGTGCTCGACTGGAAGTCAGGCAAGAACCGCACCGCCCTGCTGGCGGTGGTGACCCGGCCGTCGCTGCTTTACGGCCGGCTGTTTCGTACCGTCGGCCAGTCGGCAACGTTTATTCTCGGCGTGCTGGTTGTGATCGTGGTGCTGTTCGGCGTCATCGAACTGCTGGCGCTGATCATCGGCGTGCGCCTCACACGCACCATCACGCGCTCGGTGGCGGCGCTCTACCGCGGGACGCAGCACGTCAATCGCGGCGAATTCAGCCATCGCATCGAGATCCAGAGCGAAGATCAACTCGCCGCCCTGGAGACCTCGTTCAATTCCATGACGGCATCGCTGGAACGGCTGATGCTGGAACAAAAGGAAAAGCAGCGGCTGGAGAACGAGCTGGTCAATCGCGCAGGAAGTGCAGGCGCAGTTGTTCCCGCGACAGTCCGCCGAGGTTCCGGCGCTGGAACTGCACGGCATTTGCCGTCCCGCCCGCACCGTCAGCGGCGATTACTATGACTTCCTGCCGCTGGAGGCCGGCAAGGTGGCGCTGGCGGTGGGTGACGTCAGCGGCAAGGGTATTTCGGCGGCGCTGTTGATGGCCACCATCCACTCCGCGGTTCGCGCCTACGCGCTGGAAGCCGCGGTCGTGCCCGCCATGTCGGCGGCGGTGGCCGGCAGCAACACCGGATACCACGGAACCGCGCTCGCCTACGCCAACGGCGACCTCTCCCCTGCCGCCGTCATGTCGCTGCTCAACCGCCAGCTTTTTCACAGCACGCCCACCGAGAAGTACGCGACGCTGTTTTTCAGCACCTACGACGGCCGCAGCCGCGCGCTCAGCTACTGCAACGCCGGACACCTCGCTCCGCTGGTGCTGCATGTGGAAGGCATGACTCGCCTGGATGTCGGCGGGACGGTGGTCGGGCTGTTTGACTCCGTCCCCTACGACGAGACCAAGGTCGCGCTCTCGCCCGGCGACATTCTCATCGCCTATAGCGACGGCATCACCGAGCCGGAAAATGATTTTGGTGAATTCGGCGAGCAGCGCCTGGTGGACCTGGTTCGCGAAAACCGTCACCTGCCGCTGGCGCGCATTTCCGACCTGGTTATTTCCGCGGTGCTCGATTGGATCGGCGGCGCCGAGCAGCCCGACGACATCACCCTGGTGCTGGCAAGGCCGAGATAGGCGCAAGGCTTAAGGCACGAGGCGCTAGGCAAAAACCAACGCACTGCGGACACATGAAAGCCTTGAGCCTTGTGCCTTGAGCCTTGCGCCTGCTTACGCGTTGGTGCGCTTTGTCCGCGTGGCGCGCTTATGGATGACCTTGGGCAATTCCATCAGTTCGCTGCCCAGCATTTGCACCACGTCAAAGCAGAGGTCGCCACGCTGGCGCAGGAACTCCACAACGTCAGCCGCGGGGATAAACGCCACCTGCGAGTCGGCGATCAGCTCAGCGGTGAATATGTAGGTGCGGTTCAGGATCGTGCCCGGCATTCCGAGGACGTAACCTGCTCCAACGGTGCGGAACGTCACGCTGCGGCCGTTGTCGGCGCGCAGCGACAGGTTCGCCCGGCCCTGCACCAGCAGGTACACGCCGCGCGAAGGCTCGCCCTGGCGGCAGAGAATCGTGCCTCGTGGATGAAACGTGGCCGGCGCCAGGCTCGCAAAACCGGCCCGCAGGTCGGGATGGCCGGTGAATGCCTCGCTGGATTTTTGACGTACGTTGGGCTGGCTCTTGCTCGCCATGAACACCTCCGGCGGAAGCTTTGCTTGTACCCCCGGAGGCGACCCGCATGCGGTGACCTTCATCACAGGTGCGGGTGAGGTGGAAAAGGAGCAAGGCTCAAGGCGCAAGGCAGAAACCATGAAGGTGAAAACACGAGTTTGGCGGAATTGTCATTCCGACCCTGAGCGGAGCGAAGGGGAGGAATCTGCTTTTTTCGCAACTTGCCACTTGCCTGAAACTGAAACTCTCTCTTAGATCGCCGTACTCGTTCCCTTCGCCCTCGCCAACGCCCGTTGCAGAGTCTTGTCGAGCGCTGCCTTCGCGTTCTGGTACTCCACATCGGAGATGCGCCCCTGCTGGCGTTCGACTTCGAGTTGGAACAGCTCTTCCTTCAAGCCCTCCAGCAGCATGGTGGAGTACGGCGCCGAAGGCTGCGCACAGCGATTTGCGGCGCATGCGACTTGCGGCGCGGCGATTTTCGGCGCTGTGGCCGCCGCGGGTTGCGGCGCAGGTGCAGGCTGGTTGCGAGTCGCCACCCATCCTCCACCGGCCGCCAGCAATGCCAGGCAGCCCGCTAAGATCGCCCAACGATACTTGTGGATCGGATCCGGCGTGCCCTCGGGCGTGCCCAGTCCGCCGCCGGGACGTCCCGCCGCCGCGCCGCCGCCCATCGCACCACCGGCATCGGCCTCCGGCTGGCCGCCTTGTCCCTGCTGGTCGGCAAGCATGCCCGTTCCCGCCACACGGAACGTGAGGTCCTTCTCGGGCGTGACCTGCGTCGCCACCTGCAAGTTGGCCTGGCCATTCTCATCGTTCACCGGCGAGTACACGCCTTTGGATTTCGCGCCGAATTCCATGCTCTTCGGCAGCATCACCGCGAAGTGCTCCAGCTTGCCCGCGACCTTCGGCTTCAGGGTTGCCTCGCCCGAGTACGGCAGGTGATACGCCACCTGGAACCGCGTCTCGCCCGGACGGATCGGAAACACGAAATAAAATTTTCCCTTCACCTTGTCGTCGGGAACCGGCGCCGTGTTCACCGGCATGCCGCCCGGCCCCTGCGCGACCCCCTCGTCAACCTGCGCGCCTTGCGGCAGCATGATCTCGTAGGTGCGGTCGGACATCAGCGAGCGTGGCGGCGACGAGTCGTTTTTCACCGAGATCAGCTCGATCACCTGCAGCGAGTTCTGGTCGGCCTGCACGCGCATCACGCGCACGTTCTCACCCACCCCCTCCAGCTTCTTCGCCGAGTCGTACACCTTCACTTCGGTGGTGGTGGCGCCGGGGCGGATCGGCCCGCCCGCGGGAAAATAATTGACGCCCTGGTGATTCACCCGCACCAGGTGCGGCCCGCCGGAATCGGTGATGTTGAAACTGAACTTGCCTTGGGCGTCGGTCTTGGTGCGCCCCGCTTCCTGCATGCCCTGCGCCAGCATGAGCAGGACGACATCATCGCCCGCGGCCGGCTTGCCGGTGGTCGCATTGGTCACGGTCCCGCTCAAGGTCTCGGCGCGGGCAAGCCCGGCGCAGGTCAAGACCGAAGCGAGCAGGATCGCCATCGCGGCCAGCTTGCGAAAATTGCGCGAGGCGCCGCGGCGCATCATCTGGCGGGCAAAGCAGGAATCGGAACGCATTTCAAAACCGTACTTCAAGTCTTTCTCCTTACATTGTCGCTGGAATGACGGCTGCTGCCCCCCACGAAATGACGGCTGCTGCCCCACCTTGTCTCTCCCGCGATACCAGCCCGCGAAGCGGGCGGAATTCGTTAGCCCACCGCGGAAGCGGTGGGAACAGCGGAAGAAAACACGCGAGCGCCAGCGGCGCGGCACTTACCCCATCGCTGGATTCGCGATTCTTCCCTCTTCCAGCGCCTCAATCTCGCCCAGCAGCGCCGCCGCTTCATCTTCCAGCGCGGCACGCATGGTTTGGTAATCGGCCTCGGGATACTTCCCGGCCTTGTATTCGAAATTCAGGTCGCGCAGGTTCTCGTAGACGGTTTCCTTGCGTTCGCGCAGGAACGTCAGCCGGGTCTTTTCCTCGCCGGGATCAACCCGTTGCGGCAGCGAGAAGATGTAGAAACACAGCGCGACGGTCATCAGCACGCAGGCGGCGATCATCATAGTTCCGTCTCCCGGTGCACCCGCCGGCGCAGCTCATCCAGCTCGCGCGCATCCACGGTGGCGCCACCCGCGGGAACCACGGCCACGGCGCGCCGCGTATTCCAGGACTTCACGATCACCACCACCAGCAGCAGGCCGCCGGTCAACGCCACGAAGGGCATGATCCACGCCACCCGGTTGAACCCGGTGGTGGTCGGCGCCGCCATCACCGTCGGACCGTACTTCTGCACGAAGGCCTGCAACACCAGATCGTCGCTGTCGCCGCGCTGCAAGCCGGCCATCAATTCGTTGCGCATGCCGTCGGAATAGGTGCAGCCAACGTGATTACATTCCAGCAGCACCTGGTTGCAGCCGCAACGGCACATCAGCTTGTGACCCAGGGTATCGAATCGCCCGCTGAGATCGTCCCCCGCTCCCATGAAGAGGATGACCACAATCGTGAGCGCGGCGAGCGCTGCCACGCGCTTGCCCGCCTGAAGCCTGCAGCCCGCAGCCTGTAGCCTGCTCATCGTCCCGCCCCCACCGGCTCGGCAGCCGCCACCACGCGCGCGGGTGCGGTCACGCGCGCCGGCGCCGCGTTGGGCACCAGCGCCACGCCCGTCCCGGCAATCACGATCAGCACCCCAATCCAGATCCACAGCACCAGCGGGTTCAGGTGCGCGCGGATAATCGGCCTGCCCGTGTCGTCATTCAGGCCGCTGTACACCAGGTAGAGGTCTTCCCGAATCGTCGAGCGGTTGGCGACGATGGTCGCCGTCTGCTGGCTCGCCTTGTAGAACCGGCGCTCCGGATACATGGTCGCCAGCGGCTTGCCGCCTTTGCTGACGTCAATGATGGCCCACTGGCTGCGGTAATTCGGGTTGTCGTCGTCGGTGTAGGACCGGCACACCAGCGTATACGGCCCCACCGACATCGACTGGCCGTTGCCCAATTCGTGCTCGACGTCCTTGTTAAACGCCGCGCCGGCGAACCCGATCATGATCACGATCACGCCGAAGTGCACGATGTAGCCGCCGTACCGCCGGGTGTTGCGCCGCGTCAGTTGCAGCATCCCGGAAGCCAGGGAGCTCGAGGTGTGGCGCGCGATCACCCGCCCGCCGCGCACGAACTCCGAGATCACGGTCGCCGCCACCAGCACCGAGAGCATGATCGTCATCAGCGAAAACAGGTACGAAGCGTCCTGCCACGGCCGCATGCCGAAGGGCCCGCCCCACGATGACGGCGTGACCAGCAGCAGCACCACCGCGCCGACCGCGATCAGCGCCGGCGCCAGGAAATTGCGCTTCAGGCTTTCCAGCGACGTCTTCCGCCATGCCAGCAGCGGTCCCAGCGCGGTCAGCAGCAGCAGCAGCAGGGCGACGGGAATATTGACGCGATTAAAAAACGGCGGCCCGACGGTAATTTTGTGTCCCTGCACCCACTCGCTCAGGATCGGGAACAGCGTTCCCCACAACACCGTGAAGCACGCCACCAGCAGAATGAGATTGTTGAACAGGAAGCTCGACTCGCGCGAGACCAGCGATTCCAGCCGGTGCTCGCTCTTCAGATGCGAGCGGTTCTTGACGAAGAAGAACACGCACGTCGCGAATGTCAGCGCCATGAAGCCGACAAACCAATCCCCGATGGACGACTGCGCGAAGGCGTGCACCGAGCTGACCACGCCGCTGCGCGTCAGGAAGGTGCCGAAGATCGAAAGCAGGAAGGTGGCGAAGATCAGCCACATGTTCCACATCTTCAGCATGCCGCGCTTCTCCTGCATCATCACCGAGTGCAGGAACGCGGTGCCCGTCAGCCACGGCATCAGCGACGCGTTTTCCACCGGGTCCCAGCCCCAGTAGCCTCCCCAGCCCAGTACCGAGTACGCCCAGTGCGCGCCCAGGAAAATTCCGCACGTCAGGAAACCCCACGTCACCATCGTCCAGCGGCGGGTGATGTGGATCCACTTTTCGCCCGGATAGCGCATGATCAGCGCCGCCAGCGCGAAGGCAAAGGGCACGGTGAATCCCACGTAGCCCAGGTACAGCATCGGCGGATGGATCACCATCTCCGGATATTGCAGCAGCGGGTTCAGGCCGTTGCCGTCGGGCGGAATGGCGCCCTGGGTGAGCGCGAACGGCGGCGCCGCGAAGTTCACCAGCAGCAGGAAGAAGACCTGCACCGCCGCAATCACCACCGAAGCGTGCGCCACCAGCCGCGTGTCCACCTTGTGCCGCATGCGCAGCACCAGCCCGTAGCTGGCCAGCAGCACCGACCAGAACAGCAGCGATCCTTCCTGCCCCGACCACAGCGCGGCAAACTTATACGGCGCGCCCAGGTCGCGGTTGCTGTGGTGCAGGATGTAGGCGATGGAGAAATCGTTCTGGAAGGTCGCGACCACCAGCACGGCAGCCGCAATCATGACGGCAGCCCAGACACCAATACCCGCCCGGCGCGCCGTTTCGCCCAGACGCTCGTACCCGGGTCCGTGACCAAACAGCGCGATCGCGCCCGCCGCAAAGCAATACAGGCTGAGCGCCAGCGCCAGGACCAGCGAGAAACTTCCGAGTAGAGGCATTAGGAGGGACTCACCACCGTAGGGCTATTTTTTCAGAAACTTACGCGCTCGGCAACTCGCCGCCGGTCATCGTCCGCCGGGACAAGCTGCAAGGCCACTGCTGTCGGCCCGCCTACCATTTTGGCCCCCGTCCCGCAGCGGGAAATTCGCGCGTTTTCCCGGGTTCGTACCTGGCTGCGCGGGCGCCATTCTGAGTTACCTTTCATGAGCGATGCTTTCTCACTCGCCACTCCGAACTGGGAACTCATATGGCAACCATTCTCACCATCGAACCGAATGACAACGTCCGCCACCTCATCCGCGAAGTCCTGCAGCGCGCCGGCTACCGCGTTGTGGAAGGCGTCACCATTCGAGAGGTCACCGAGCAGCTCGTGCTGGAAGAGCCCGCGGTCATCATCCTCGATTGCCTGCTCGGGGGGCCGGGTCTCGGACTCGACCTGCTGCGCGAACTTCGCGCCATGCCGCACTCCCGCGACATCCCCGTGGTGGTCACCACCGGCGTGCCGGAACCGGATATTGATGCCCGCCTCCACAACTGCGGCGCATCCGCCTTCCTGCTAAAGCCGTTTGGCCCGCGTGACCTGGTGCAGGCAGTCGCCCTCGCCCTCGCGCTCAATCCGAAACCCGCGGCAGTCGCGGCAGCCGCGGCAGCATGCTGAGGCAGCGAGGAGACCGCGACGTCTTGAGCGCCGCTTCGCGCTCGCATCCCGGAATTCACAACTCGCCACGGCTTACGATTCGTCCTGCATGGTATCGCGCACCAGCGCGATCAGGTCGGGCGGCGGGTAGGGTTTTTGCCGGAAAATGACGCCCAGTCCCTCGTACTCGGCTTCCGCTTCCGGCAAGCCGGTAATGACGATGACCGGAACCGATGGCCTGATCTGCCGCAGTTGGCGCACGAATTCGGCGCCGCTGGCGCCCGGCAGGATGTGATCGGTCACGATCACGCCGATGCTGTCGCCCGCCGCTTCGCTCCGCAGCAGCGCATGGGCGTTCTCTGCCGTGGTGGCAATGCACACTTCGAAACCCGCGTCGCGCAAGACTGCCTCGCGCACACGAAGTTGCAGCGGGCTGTCGTCAATGAGCAGGACTCTCCGCAATCACCGCGCCGTCTATCGGAATTTCTGTGGCCGGCCCGCCACAGCGGAACTGCCGCTAAGCCGAACGCGATTCACGTGACCGCATTTCCGCCTCCGCCTGGAACCAGTCAGTCTGGGCCTGGCCATCCTGGCGGCCGCGCTGCTCGTACAATTCGTAGGCGCGGGCCCGGATCGCCGCTTCCAGGTCGAAGGCCGCATTGGCGTGGCCGTTCTTGCCGTTCTTTTTCTCGACCGCAGGGGAAGTGTTCGGCTTGACAGGGGGTTGCATCGTCGTCACTTGCGCACGCTTTGCTCTGGCCATTTCCTCATACTCCTGGGTTTTAAAGCTATGGTAAGACCCGCGTTTGTAGCGGGTTTGTTCTCACCAACATGAGTTACCAATATAGCGCGTTCGCCTGTGGATTTGGGACCGCGGAAAAAATTTTCTCCGAACTTTCATGCGGCAATTCCGCAGCAACTCTGGATCAGAATTGGAGAATGATTGGGCGGACATTTCGTTGCTGCAAGCACAAGGCGCAAGGCAGAAAAGAACAAGGAAGAGACGTCAAAGCCGTGAGCCGTGCCTAGTGAAAGTCGTGCGAGCTGGTTTCCGCTTCCGTGATCGGCAGTGGCAGCACGCGCTGCGCCTTGACCGAAATCACGTTGTCCAGGTTCTGCAACACGCCTTCGATCAGCAAAAACTTTTCCCCGACCAGCAGCCGCCGGTTCTGCTCGAATAAATCCGGCGTCACGATGGCGTTGGCGATGCCGGTCTCGTCTTCCAGGCTGAGAAAGAGGAAGCCGCGCGCCGTGCCCGGCCGCTGCCGCGCGATCACGCATCCGGCGGCGCGCACCCACTGCCCGTTGGGGACCTGCTCCAGTTCGGCGGCGCTGCAGATCCCTTGCGCTTTCAATTCGGCGCGCCGGTACGCCATCGGGTGCGGGCCCACCGTCACGCCGGTGCCGCGAAAATCCGCTACCAGCCGCTCTTCCCGGTCCATCGCCTCCAGCGGCGACGCCGTGTCCGGCTCTGGAACTCCCCGCAGCAGCGGCCCCTCACCCCGGCTCGCGCTCGCCACCTGCCACAGCGCGTCGCGCCGGTGGAATTGTTTCTCACCACGGAGGCACGGAGACACGAAGGATTGGTAATTAGCAATTTGCGATTTGTAATTTTTATCGACGTTGACTGCGCTTTCAGTGGGTTGATTTTTACTTTGCAAATTTCCAATTACAAATTGCAAATTCTTCTCCGTGCCGGAGCCTGCCCCGAGCGCAGCCGAGGGGTGTCTCCGTGGTTGACTGCATTCCCCGATTGAGTTCAAAGCGCCGATTGCCGCCAGCGTCTCCAGTTCCGTTCTCCGCAACTCGGGCACGCGCCGCGCCACATCCGTGATCGACTCAAACGGCCGCTGCTGCCGCTCCCGCACCAGCGCCCGCGCCGCCTCCTCCCGCAGCCCGCGCACGTAGCGAAGACCCAGACGAACAGCATGGTCGACAGTCGACGGTCGGCAGTCGACTGCCGTAGACCGTAGACCGTCGACCGTAGACGCTTCCACCGTGCACCCCCACTCCGACCTCGTCACGTCCACCGCTTTCACTTTCAGCCCGTGCCGCTGCGCGTCCTTGACGATGGTGGACGGGTAATAGAAGCCCATCGGCTGGTGGTTGAGCAGCGCCGCGGTGAACGCCCCCAGGTAATGCGTCTTCAGATACGCGCTGGCGTACGCCAGCAGCGCGAAGCTCGCCGAGTGCGACTCCGGAAACCCGTACAGCGCGAACGACGTGATCGAGTCAATGATCTGCTCCTGCGCATCCGGCGCGATCCCGTTGCGCGTCATGCCCGCGCGCAGCTTCACCTCGATGTCCCGCATGCGCCGCTCCGAGCGCTTGAATCCCATGGCGCGCCGCAACTCTTCCGCCTCGCCGCCGCTGAACCCGGCGGTGATCATCGCCATGCGCAGCAATTGCTCCTGGAACAGCGGCACGCCCAGGGTCCGCGCCAGCACCGGTTCCAGCGACGGATGCGGGTACGTCACTTTCTCTCTTCCCTGCCGCCGCTTCAAAAACGGGTTCACCATTTTTCCCACGATCGGCCCCGGCCGGATGATCGCCACCTGCACCACGATGTCGTAAAACTTCTGCGGGCGCAGCCGCGGCAGGCACGACATCTGCGCCCGGCTCTCGATCTGGAACATCCCCACCGTGTCCGCCTTTTGCAGCGCCGCGTACACCTCGGGATCGTCCGGCGGCAGATGCGCCAGGTCTTCTTCCTTGCCGTAGTGATCGCGGATGAGCTGGATCGAATCCTCCAGCACCGCCATCATCCCCAGGCCAAGCAAATCCACCTTGATGATCCCCAGGTCGGCGCAGTCTTCCTTGTCCCACTGCACCACCACACGCCCCGGCATCGCAGCCGGCTCCAGCGGCACCACCGAGTCCAGTTGTCCCTGGCAGATCACCATCCCGCCGGAGTGCTGCCCCAGGTGCCGCGGCAGGTCCTGCACTGCCAGGCACAACTGCAAAAATTTCTCCATGCGCGGATGCCGCAGATCGAAACCGGCGTAGCGGAATTGCTTTTCCAGCGTCTCGTCCGCGTCTTGGTACTCCCACCTTCCCACCAGCCCCGAGAGCCGCCCTACCGTGTCTTCGTCAAAGCCGAGCACCTTGCCCATCTCGCGCGCCGCCATGCGCCCGCGATAGGTGATCACGTTGGCCGTCATGGCCGCGCCGAAGCCGGGGCCCCCGGCACGCCCGCTGTTGGCGTGCTGGGGTGGGGGTTCGCCATAGCGCTGGTAGACATATTGGATCGCGCGCTCGCGCTGCTCGCCGCTGGGCAAGTCGAGATCGATGTCCGGCCACTCGCCGCGCTCTTCGCTCAGGAAGCGCTCGAACAGCAAATCCATTCCCACCGGATCCACCGCCGTGATTCCCAGCGAGTAGCACACCGCGCTGTTGGCCGCCGACCCGCGCCCCTGCACCAGAATTCCCTGCTCGCGGCAGAAGCGCACGATGTCCCACACGATCAGGAAATATCCTTCGAGCTGAAGTTTTTCGATCAGCGCCAGCTCGCGTTCCACCTGCCGCCGCGCCCGCGCTCGCAGGTCGCGTGCCGCGCGCCCGTAGCGCCCAAGGAATCCTTCCTGCGTCCGCTGCCGCAGAAACGACATCATCGTCTCGCCCTCGGGCGCCGGGTAGCGCGGAAATTGGTAGCCGAGATCGGCGAGCGTGAATTGCAAGCGCGACGAAACTTCATTCGTGCTGGCGATCGCTTCCGGCAGATCGGCGAAGAGCTTCTCCATCTCCGCCGGCGATTTCACATGACGCTCGCTGTTGCGCGCCAGCAGCCGCCCCGCCGTCGCCAGCGTGCGGTGATGCTTCAGGCAGGTGAAGACGTCGAGAATCTGCCGCTCTTCCGCTTTCGCGTGCCGCACGCCGTTGGTCGCCACCATCGGCAGGCGGAGGGAGCGCGCCACCTCCACGGCGGCGATGTTGCGCGCTTCTTCGTCGCGCAGAAAGTGCCGCTGCAATTCGAGATAAACATTCTCCCGGCCGAAGATCCGCGCCAGCCGCTCGACCGCGCGCTTCCCTTCCTCCACGCCGCCGCGCCGCAGCGCTTCCGCCAGCGGGCCGTCGTCGCCGCCGGTCAGGCAGATCAACCCGCGCGCATGCTCCTGCAAATCCGCTTCCTGCGCCGCGATCACCTCCGCGGGCGCGTCCTTCGGCCCGCGCGCTTTCATCCGCGTCACCAGCCGGCAGAGGTTCTGATAGCCCTCCCGGTTGGCGACCAGCAAAGGCAATCGGCTCAATCCACCACGGAGACACGGAGGTACGGAGGATTGGTAATTTGCAATTTGTAATTTGTAATTTCCATTGTCCCGGCGGTTGGCCACTGGCCACTGACCACTGGCCGCAAACGCTTTCATCCGCCATCCATCCCCCCGATGCGTATCCACCATCTCCGGCGACCCGACACGTGTTTCTGAACTGCATGGCTGATTTTCGATTGGCGATTCTTGATTTTCCTGGCGCCCGGCGACTGCCGCCTGGCGACTCTCGCGCGGTTGCCCCACCCTTATCTCGCCTGGGAGAGCCTGCCCTGAGCGCAGTCGAAGGGGCGAGATAGGGTGGGGATTTTGCTCGCAACTCGGAACTCGCGACTCGCAACTCGTCCCCACCACCTTTTTTATTCTCGCGATGGTCAGCTCCAGCCGTTCCGCCTCCGGCGCCTCGGGCACGAACAATCCGTTTTGCGCCCTTCGCGGTTCCGCCGGTTCCGCCCGCAACCACACTTTCGTGGCCGGCGCCTGCGGTGGATGCGCCTGCAAATCCAGTTGCAGCAACTTGAGAAAAACCTTCGCGTCGAGCATCGGCACCGGAAGCCGCAGCGTGCGGGTGAAGAACTTGTCTTCACCACGGAGACACGGAGGCACGGAGGAGTTGTGATCGGTGCTTTGCGATTTGTGATATGCCCCGACATCCGTATTGCCGTCGACCATCGACCATCGACCGTCGACTTCCTCCGTGTCTCCGTGTCTCCGTGGTGGATTTTCGATCTCCGCTACGAGATCCAACTCCAACCGCAGCTTCAATTCGTTCGTCGCCAGCGCCCGCGCCGCCAGTCGCGCGCACAACTGCTCCAGCATGCGGTTCAGCAAAAACGCCAGCGGCTCCAATCCATCCACCGGATATTCCAGCTCCGCCGCCTCTTCGAACACCAGCGGAGGCTCGGCCACGACCAGCGGACGCCGTGTCTGGCCGCGCGCCAGCTTCTGCAACCGCAGCCCCTCCTGGCCCAGCCGCTCCGCCAGCGCCACCTCGGGTAGCGCCGCCAACGCCCGCAGGTTCCGCACTCCCCAACGCTCCAGCGTCTCCAGAATTTCCAGTGCTCGTGTGGCACATGCATTTTGGCGCTGTGCCAAAACTTCAATCGATGTCATCCCGAGCGAGCGCGAGCCGGGTTTGCTCGCGCGAGTCGAGGGACCTTGTGTTTCCGCCGTTCGCTCGCCGGAAATCGGCAATCGACAATCGGCAATCGGCAATGCAGTTCCCCAATCGGAGGCGACCAGCACTTCCACCGAAAGTTCCCCCAGCCGCTCCGCCTCTTTGCCTTCCGCGATCACCGTCACGCCCGCCAACCCGCGCGCCGCCAGCGCCGCCGTGTCCGCATTCGATGCCACCGCGACGTTGGCTTCCAGCCCCATTTCCGAACAACGCCGCGCCATATCGCGCGCGATCTTGGCCGGCGGCCCGAAAATCCGCTCCAGGCCCGCCAGATCGAGCACCACCGTGTCCGCCGCCGTGTCTTCCACCCGCGGCGAAAATCCGCACGCGCAGTCCAGCAGTGCCGCATGCGCCGCCACCTCCCGCTCTCTCGACCTCTCCCGTAGGGCCCCGCGCGCCCGAGTTGCCGACCGATATCTGGGAGTTTTTGTAGGCCCCGGCGCCTCGCCGGGGCTGCACTCGATCTCGCGCGAATGTTCGTTGCCGCGGGCGCCCTCGCCCGCGAATGTCTTCTCCCCGCCTGATTTCTGATTGCCGATTGTCGATTGCCGATTTTGCTGGCCATCGGCCATCGACCATCGACCATCGACAAGTCTTTCCTCTGCCTGCAAGCGCGTCATGCCCGGCTCCACTCCCGCCTGCGCCGCCCGCTCATTGACGGCGACGACGTGCCCCAGCGGCGGCGCGCCCTCCACCACCGCGACCGCCTGCTCGCGCAACTCCGGCTCGGCGCGCACCATTGCCTCCACAGGAAAATCCGGCACGTAGATCGCGGCAAACAGCATTTGCAAAACTCTTAAGTGGTGTCATCCTGAGCGAGGCGTCGGCTGCTTTTCGCCGACGCCGAGTCGAAGGACCCTATACGGTTCAAAAGCTCTCAGTGCGGACCAGAGCAGCTTTTCTTATCCCGCCCATGCCGTCCTGCTTTCCCACCGCGCGCCCGCCGACCGCACCGGCTTCTTCCCTTGTGCCGCCGACCGCACCATCTCCGCAGAAATTTCCAACCCCGCCAAAATCCGCGCGTGCGCCGGCTGCTGCATTTCCTGAAGCCTGGAGCCTGTAGCCTGCAGCCTGGCTGATAGCTGAGAGCTGAGAGCTGAAAGCTTGCACACCACCGACGCGCACGTCTTGGCGTACGGCTCCTGCTCCACCACCATCAGGGCCGTCCGCGTGTTCTCCACCGCGCGTCGAAACCGGAACCACGACGTCAGCGGCACCCGCCGCGCCGCCTGCGCCGGCACATCGCCCAGGTCCACCACCACCAGCCCGAACCCGCCGCCCTGCAACAGCAAATCCGTCGCTTTCAGCGCCTGCTCCAGGCAGTCCATGGTCGATCGTCGATGGCCCATGGCCGCCGCGGTCCCGGCCTTTGCCATCGGCCATCGACCGCTTTCAGCCCGCCCTGAGCGGACCGAAGGGACCATCGACGCTGTTCCCTTTCGCTCCCCACTGGCCACTGACCACTGACCACTTCTTCGGCAATCGGCAATCGACAATCGACAATCGGCAATGCTTTTCTCCGTGCCTCCGTGTCTCCGTGGTGAGCACCGCACCCAGAGCAATCTCTTCAACTCCACTCCCGCCGCTTCCGCCGACTTCGGATCGAAGCTGTCGCTGGCGTCCACCAGCGCGCACACTTCGCCCTGCGCCGTCATCTTCGCCATCACCGCCATGAGCACGCTGGTTCGTCCCGACGACGCCGGCCCGCAGATCTCGGTCAACCCGCCGCGCGGCAGCCCTCCGGTGAGCGCGTCCAATTCCTCGATCCCGCTCAGCACCATCGCCGCCGCCGGCCTGTCCGCCAGCCTCGATGCCGCCACCACCTGCGGCAACTCCATCGCGCCGGGGGAAGGGCACAGCGGAACTTGTCCCGAGCGAAGTCGAGGGAGCCGTGCCGCAAATGCGGTCACGGATTCAGTGGGCTTTAGCCCCTGAGGTTCCTCACTCGCAACTGGAAACCGGAAACTGGAAACTTGCTCCGGCGTTAGCCCCTGAGCTTCATCACTAGAAACTGGAAACCGGAAACTGGAAACTTGGACGGCGGCACTCATGGCAGAACCTCGGCTGGCGGAAAGCGTCAGGCAGAAACTACTTTCGCTTTTTATTCGCCTGTAGCTGGAATTCTGCTACGCCCCGCCGAGGTTGTCAAGGCCGGTCAAAACCGGCTCTGGAAGCGGGGTTCCCGAACACCAGGAACTTGCCTGCCGATGGCGCCGGGTCAGCCGAGATCCCCGGCCGCCCAGGCCGCTTTCGCCTGGCCGAAAGGCTTTCCGCGCCGGCGGCGAAGACAATCACCCCGCCCATCAGGGCTGCACCCAGGTTCGTGATTCCCTTGCCCACCGCACCAGCCATCCGGCCGGCATGATTCTGCTGCAGAATCCCTGCCGCAAAGCTCTCCTGACACATCCCCGGGCTTCTTGGTAAAATCGATGCAGTTTCCGGCGTGGCGCTATCGTCTAGGGGTTAGGACGGAAGATTCTCAATCTTCAAACCCGGGTTCGATTCCCGGTAGCGCTACCAATCCCATCTGCCAAGCGGTTGCTGGAATGCTGGTATCCCAATTTGTCAATAGCGGCGTCCGGCCGTTAAGACCACAATGAAGGGGTGAGCTCCCAGCAAGTCAAGGAACTCCGTAAGCGCCCGCGCCTGCCACTTTCATTTCCGCTTTTTGCGCGCGGCGTTGATGCGAACGGGAAACAGTTCAAGGAACTACTGACTGCTCTTAACGTGAGCGCCAGTGGAATGCTTGTCCTGACTTCCTCCAAGTTCGTTCCTGCTCGCCATCTGCAAATCGATCTGCCCGTAGGAGTCGGTGGTCAGGAGGCTCGGGCGAAAAGCCGCGAAGTGCATGCCGAGGTCGTGCGCTCCGAGCAACATGCCCGCTCCAAGCTCATGGGCTTAAAGTTTCATCGTCCCATCGCCTGAGACCTCTACTGGGGCGGCGTATGGGCAAAAGGCAGCTTGGTGTATCGCGCCTTCTCGACTTGCTAAACGCCTTCTACTTCGGCCCGTGAACCAGGTTTTCCAGCCGTTCCATGGCGGTTTCCAGGCGCTGTGAGTTGGCAAGCACGGGTGCGAAAATGTCGCCCAGGTGCTGAAATCGAGCCCGGACATTGGCCAGCGTAAAGTCGAGCGGCGACAGTCCCGGCCGCACTTCGCTCCAGCGCAGCGGCGTAGCCACCGGCGCCTTGTCATGCGCGCGCAGTACGTACGGCGCTGAAATGGTTTTGCCCCAGGAGATCTGCAGATAATCGAAATACACCCTTCCCTTTTGCCGCTGTGTCACCGTCCGTGGCGTGGTGAACAGTTCCGGGCGCTCCGCGATCACCAGCCGCGCAACGATCTCGGCAAACGTGCGCACTTGCTCATAACTGTAGGCGGCCGCAATCGGCACGTACACGTGCATGCCATCGCCTCCGGTGGTCTTCGGATAGCCCTCCAACTCCAAATCCGCCAGCTTGCGGCGAACCAGTTGTGCCGCCTCCACAATGCGGTCGAACCCGCAGAAATAGGGATCGAGATCAAGCACGATGAAATCCGGGTAGTCCAGCGTTCCCACGCGGCTGAACCAAGGGTTCTGGTCGATGCAGCCGAGGTTGGCCAGATACAACAGCGTCGCCTCGTCGTCGCAGATGACATAGTGCTTGGCCGGCGCCTTCTTATCGTCGGCGATTTTCTCCGTATGCAGCCACGCCGGAAACGATGCCGGCGCATCCTTCTGGAAAAAGTAGTCGCCCGCGATCCCGTTGGGATAGCGCTTGAGCGAGAGCGGCCTCCCGGCCAGATGCGGAACCAGCAGGGACGCGACGTCGTGGTAGTAGTTGATCACGTCACGCTTGGTGTACGCGTCTCCGGGAAAAAACACTTTCTTGAGATTGGTGAACTTCAATGTTCGTCCGCCCACCTGAAGGGTCGCTTCCGCCTTGCTCGCCGGCAACAACTTGGCGTTCTCGTCCGGCGGATCAGACAATGCGCGGTTGCCCCGCCCTTGTCTCGCCCGGGGGAGCCTGCCCCGAAGCGGAGCGAGGGGGCGAGACAGGGTGGGGTTGTTCGCAACCATCTCGCGTACGCAGTCGCGCCCATCCAGGTCGGGGCGCAACCCGACGAAAACCGGGGCACGCAGGTGATTGTCAGCCCCCCAGCCGCTGTAGCGCACCGAGCAGACCAATTTCGGCGTTACCCAAGTGACATCGCCAACTTCCGGTGGCAGCGCGAACAGGCTTTTCTTGCTCGCCAGCTTTTCCAGTTGCGGGTAGATTTCGGAAAGTGACTTCTCGGTGAATCCCGTACCCACATTTCCCGCCCATGTCAGTGTGTCGTGGTCGTAGTATCCCAGGACTAATGATGAAAACGGCTTCCGCCTGCCGCTGGTGTATCCGCAAATCACAAACTCCTGTTGGCTGACGAACTTCACCTTGACCCAGGAGCGGCTCCGGCCGGATTCGTATTTGCTGTCGAGCCTTTTGGCCACGACTCCTTCCAGACCGTGCTCACGCGCCGCCTGCAACACCTGTTCGCCGCTGCCGGTAAACGACTCCGAGATGCGCACGTATTTCCCCGTACGCACCAGCGCGCGCAGCCATTTCTGTCGTTCGCTCAACGCGACGTCGCGCAGGTCGTATCCGTTCAGGTACAACAAGTCGAAGGCGACCAGCGCCACCGGCGCGCGGCTGCGCGCATCCCCGGCGACAAACCCGGTGCGTTGCTGCATCAGGCTGAAACTGGGCCGGCCGTCGGCATCGTAGGCGACGATCTCCCCGTCGATGATGGCGGTATCAGCCGAGATCGCTACCTGCTCCAGTTCCGGAAATTGCCGGTTCAGCAAGTGTCCATTGCGCGACTCGATTCGCACCTTGCCCCCGGCCAGAAAGCACAGCCCGCGATAGCCGTCCCACTTGATCTCGTAACCCCATTCACCGCCCTCGGGCACAGCGCCGGCAAGCGTGGCCAGCATGGGCTCGACCCGATCCGGCATCGCCGCCGGCTTGGCCCCTGCAATCAGCGACAAATCCTCGCTTCGGCTGCGCACCCGTTCCAGGTGGTCTTCCGCGTTCCATCCATCCTGGGCCGCGAAATCAGGCTTCTTCAGCAGCAGCCATTCGTTTTTCTTGCTGGCCTTCATCTTTACCAGGGCGAAATTGCCCATCAGCTTGTCGCCGTGCAGTTGAAACTTGAAATCGCCGCGTGCCAACTGCTGCTCGGCCGTCGGTTCACCCAGCACTTCGAAGGTTCCCGAATCCCACACGCTCACCACACCGGCGCCGTAATTGCCCGCCGGGATGGTCCCTTCGAAGTCGCCGTATTCCAGCGGGTGGTCCTCTACCTGTACCGCCAGGCGCTTCTGTTTCGGATCCAGGGTGGGCCCCTTGGGTACGGCCCACGATTTCAGCGCACCGCCGATTTCCAGGCGAAGGTCATAGTGCAAGCGGCGCGCTTGGTGTCGTTGTACGACGAAGCGGTCGCTTGCCGTAACCGCCAAAGCCGCTTGGGGCTCAGGCGTTTTGACAAAGTCGCGCTTACGGGAGTAGTCCTTTAATGTCACGATCGGCTTGGCAATACGCTGATTCCATGATACTTCTATTGTCCCGCTCTTCCTCAACACTCTGCGAGGTGCAGGATGGCAAGCACAGTGTGGAAGGGGCACCTGACGTTTGGATTGGTGTCTCTACCGGTCAAACTCTTTAGCGCGGCCCGCAGCGAAAGTGTCAGCTTCAACCAGCTCCACGCCGCCGATCACTCCCGCGTCAAACAAGTCCTTTTCTGCCAGGCCGAGGACAAGCCGGTCGCCCGCAACGAACTGGTGAAGGGTTACGAATACGAGAAGGACAAGTACGTCGTGGTTGACGAGGACGACATCAAGAAGGCCGCTCCGCCCTCCTCCAAGACCATGGAGATCCTGGAGTTCGTGAAGAGCGACCAGGTTGATCCCGTGTACTTCGAAAGCTCGTACTACATGGCCCCCGACGACGCCGGCGAAAAACCCTACGCCTTGCTGTTCGAGGCGCTCAAGCGCTCGGGATTCGTTGGCATCGCCAGAATCGCGATGCACAACCGCGAGCACATCGTCATTGTGCGTCCCGGCCAGCGCGGCATCCTGCTGCACACCATGTATTACGAAGACGAAGTGCGCAAGATGGAGGAGTTCCGTACCGACACGTCGCTGATCAAGGACAAGGAACTCGAACTGGCGATGACCCTGATCTCATCGCTGGCCGCCGAGTTCGAGCCCGTCAAGTACAAAGACTCCTACCGTGAAAACCTGATGGCCATGGTTCAGGCCAAGGTGCAGGGCCGCCAGGTAGTCGAGGCGCCCGCTGCCCAGCATCTTGCGCCGGTCATCGACATCATGGAAGCGCTCAAGGCCAGCCTGGCATTGGGCAGGAAACCGGTGCAATCCGTTTCCGAAACGGGGACCGCGTCTGCCGCCGAATCCCGCGCTTCCGATAAACCGAAGCGCGGACGAAAAACAGCGTCGGGAGCATGAGAATCGTATGAGCAACCACGATCTCTGGCTGGAATTCCAGGGCGGCTGTTACGACCAAATTCCGTCCTGCCAAAAATGCGGCTACGAGTTGTGCGAGCACGGACTTTGTCGCTACTGCGCTGGCTGCGCTCCGTGTGAGGCCGAGGAAGAAGCGGAGCACGTGAACAAGAAGCCGCCCCAATCCATCCCAGCGCAGGCAGAGCGGCAAAAGCTTGGATAGATTCGGTTGCCCCACCCTTGTCGCTCGCGGGTTTCGAGCGACTTGGACAGATTCGGTTGCCCCACCCTTGTCGCTCGCGGGTTTCGAGCGACAGGGACAGATTCGGTTGCCCCACCCTTGTCGCTCGCGGGTTTCGAGCGACTTGGACAGATTCGGTTGCCCCACCCTTGTCGCTCGCGGGTTTCGAGCGACAGGGTGGGGGTTTCAGCGCGCACTCAATCGCCCACTATGCACTACTTGCTCAAGACCGAGCCTTCCGAATATTCCTTCGCCGACTTACAGCGGGATAAAGTCACCCTCTGGGACGGCGTCACCAATCCGGTCGCGCTCAAGAACCTGCGCGCCATGAAGCCGGGAGACTACCTGGTCATTTATCACACCGGCGACGAGCGGCGGACGGTGGGCACGGCTTCCGTGGTTAGCGTGGATTCAAAGGATCCTAAAACGCCGGCGGTGAAGATCAAATCCGGGCCCGCGTTGGCGACCGCGACTTCGCTGGCCCAGATCAAGGCCAACCCCGCGTTCCACGATTCCCAGCTGCTGAAACAGGGCAGGCTCTCGGTGGTTCCTCTCACCGAGGCGCAGTACCGCATCCTCATCGGCAGCTAGCGCAGATTCCCAAACTTATTCGAACTGTTTACGAAAGCTTTCGAGCTGCTGTCGCAAGGCAGCAATCTCGGATTTCAGGTTGCCGACTTCGATCTCCAGCCGCGTGATGCGCGAGCCGTCCAACGACGCGCTGGTGACCACCGCCTCGGAAGCAGCTTCCCCGCCCTCCACTTCTCCGCACAGCAGGTGAGCGTACCTGGCCTCCTTGGTGCCGGGCTGCCGGGCCAGCATCTTCACCAGCGGGGCTTCGCGCTGGATCAGCCGCTGTAACGCGGACTGTACGTCGGACAGGTCGTTGAAGGAAAACATGCGCTCCGTGCGTCCCCGCAATTCGCCGGAAGTCTGCGGGCCGCGCAGCAGCAGGACGCACAAGATTGCGGTTTCGCCGCGGGGAAGATTGTAGGTCTCCTGCAGCCGGTGCTCATACTTGGACACCCGGCTGTCGGCGCTGCTGACCGCTCCCGCCAACCCTTTTTCATTGAGGCTGTACAAAGCGTCCCGCACCGCGTTTTCGTCCAGGCTCATCACCGGATCGCGGTTGGATTTCTGGTTGCACGCATTGACCAGCGCGTTCAGCGACAGCGGATAGTAATCGGGCGTGGTGATGTCCTTCTCGATGAGAGCGCCCAACACCCGGGC
This sequence comes from Terriglobia bacterium, assembly GCA_963760265.1. Lineage (GTDB taxonomy): Bacteria > Acidobacteriota > Terriglobia > Terriglobales > Acidobacteriaceae > JAIQGF01. The sequence goes on along the minus strand of CAVXCR010000049.1, from coordinate 50 downwards.
TTCCATGGGATTGAGTACGGGGTTCACGCTGGAGATTATACGGGCTGAGT
>CAVXCR010000048.1:0-122196 GCA_963760265.1 Terriglobia bacterium | reverse complement strand
GAGGTCCACTTGCAAGCGGGGTTGGAACGATACGGCGGCTCCATGGGGAAGGTGCTTTCCTTTTTTCCCAGCAGCCGATACGACCTATACTACAGCCATGGCGACGACGGGGTTTTTCGTCAAGTCGCAACCAACACTGTGCTCCCACAAAAGCGTTTCTACTTGGTCGCTCTGGCTCGGAGTGATGCTCGCAGTTTGTATTCGGCCGAGGATATGGTGCTCTCCTCGGTGGGATAGTGTCGCTGGGCCGCTATCTTGCTCCGCTCAGGAGTAGCCCGCCAGTCCGCCGAAATCGCGTTTGGACAGAACAACTTAGCCGCGGATGAACGCTGATGGGCGCGGCGGTTCATGTTCAGATGTCACGGGCACTTGTGACGACCTGCCTTGTCCCTGGTGATTACTTGTTCATAGACTCGCGAGCATGGTGACACCCGTCTTCGCGCGGTCCGGGCTGCTCGGCTGCATCGGCAACACTCCCATGATCGAACTGCGGCGCGTGGTGCCCGCCGGCTGCGCCACCGTGCTCGCCAAGGCCGAATTCATGAACCCGGGCGGCTCGGTGAAGGACCGCATCGCCCGCTACATCGTGCAGCAGGCGGAAGAGCGCGGCGAACTGCGCCCGGGCTCGACCATCCTGGAAGTCACCAGCGGCAACACCGGCATCGCCTTTGCCATGGTGGGTGCCGAAATGGGCTACCACGTGGTGCTGATGATGCCCAGTTGCGCCAGCGTGGAGCGCCGGCGGATGATCGCCGCTTTCGGCGCCGAACTGGAACTGATCGACACCCTGCTGCATATCAGCGACGCGCGCCGGGAAGCCGAAAGCCGAGCGGCGCGCGATCCGAAAATCTTTTTGCCGCGGCAGTTCGAGAACCTCGACAACCCGCGCGCGCACGCGGTGACCACAGGCCCGGAAATCCTGGCGCAGGCCGGTCCCGACATTGACGCCTTCGTGATGGGCGTGGGCACGGGCGGGACGCTGATGGGCGTGGCGGAATCGTTGCGCAAGGTTAGGAGCCGGGTACGCATTGTGGCGGTGGAACCGGCGGAGTCGGCAGTGATGTCCGGGGAAGTGCCGGGCTGTCACGGAATCCAGGGCCTCGCCGACGGGTTCATTCCCGAGATTGTGGACATGAGCCGCGTGGACCAGGTGATCAAGATCGGCACCCAGGACTCGATCCGGATGGCCATGACGCTGTCGCGGGAAGAGGCGCTGTTCGTGGGCATCAGCGCGGGGGCGAACGTGCTGGCGGCGCGGCAGGTGGCGAAGGAATTGGGGCCTGGGAAGAAGGTGGTGACGATTTTGCCGGATCGCGGCGAGCGGTATTTGTCGGTGTGGAGCGAGCAGGGGAAGAATTTGTAATTTGCAATTTGCAATTTTTCCTCGACTCTGAATCCGTGCCGCTGTCCAAATTACAAATTACCAATTACAAATTACCAATTGCGGTGGTAGAGTCTTACCCTCACGCTCTCGCGTGACGTTCTTTGACAACCTTGGTTCGCGCGTACGGGAAGCGGGTGCAAAGCCCGCGCTGCCGCGCAACTGTAAGCGACGCTGTTCGTCGGCGCTGCCACTGTCGCACAAGCGATGGGAAGGCGCGCCGGAGTTTCAAAGTTTCAGTTTCAGTTTCAGCAAAGGCAGGTGAAACCGAAACTGAAACTGTTCTGTCGCAAGCCAGGAGACCGGCGCGAACCGCCAACCACAACCCCTTTCGCGTGCAAAGGAGGATGGTTCCATGCCCGAGTCCCGAGTCCCGAGTCCCTCTCAGTCCCAAGTCCCGAGTTCCGAGTCGCGAGCAATCAAGCTCGCAAGTCGCCGCGTTGCGTTCAGTATTGTCTGTGCCTTGCTGCTGCTCACGGCGAGCAGCTTCGCCTCCGAACTCAAGGTCAAGGTCGTTGATCCGCAGTCCGCGGTAGTGGCGGGCGCGCGCGTCACGGTCTATCCGCAAGGAAGCTCGACTGCGGTCGCGGTGCGCACAACCAATGCCGAGGGAACGTGCGCGTTCGGCGGATTGAGTGCAACTGCGTATCGCGTGGAAGTCCTGGCGCCAGGATTTGCGCCGGCGCAAGCGCGCGCTGGGGTCGCGCAGGATTCCGAGATCACGGTCAAGCTGGCGCTGCCAAGCGCGGCGGAAACGGTGGTGGTGAGCGCGGAGCGCACGCCGCTGCCCAGTCAAGACACAGGTTCCGACACGTCGTCGCTTGGGCCGGATGCATTGACATCCACGCAGCCGGTGAGCGCGATTGACACGCTGCGCTTCCTTCCGGGAGCAATCGTGAGCGCCGGCGGACGGCGCGGCGGATTGTCGTCGCTGTTCGTGCGCGGCGGCGACTCGCGCTACAACAAGGTCATCGTGGACGGAGTCGCGGTGAACGATCCCGGAGGCACGTTCGATTTTGGCGTGGTTCCGATGTACCAGGTGGACCGGCTGGAGTTCGTGCGCGGCGCGGAGAGCACGCTCTACGGCTCGGACGCGATGACCAGCGTCATTCAGACCTGGACTGCAACGGGAACCACGCGCACGCCGGAACTGCGCTTCGGCGCGGAAGGCGGAACCTTCGGCACGGCGCGCGGCTACGCGTCGCTGGCGGGCGCGCGCGGACGATTTGACTACAACCTGTTCGGCGAGCAATTCAACACCAACGGGCAGGGGATCAACGACCAATATTCCAGTTCGCTGGAGGGCGCCAACATCGGGGTGCAGATTGCGCCGCGCGCCGCATTCCGGCTGCGCACGCGGCATTTCACCGACCGCAGCGGCGTGCAGGGTTTCTGGAACTTCAATGGCCAGCCGCTATTGCCGCCCGACAGCGACGCGCGCGCGCGGCAGAACAACTTCCTGGCGAGCGCCGAGCTGACGATCGCGGGCCCGTCGCGCTGGCAGCACCGCTTCAGCGGCTTCGAGTACCATCACCGGCGCTCGGTGGTGGACACGTTCGTCGATCCCGGGCGCGTCTCGCCGGCGTTCGGCAACTTCGATTTCCCGTTTTCCGATTTCGCCAATCTCAATCGCGCCGGCTTCGACTACCAGGGCGATTACGTGGCGCGAAGCTGGGCGCGAACCACGGTCGGCTATCACTTCGAGGACGAGAACGGCTGGGTGGGAGACCTGACCTCGCTGCCGCTCGGCCACGGGCTGCGGTGCAACCACGCGGTGTTCGGGCAGGGGGTGCTGACCTGGACGCGCGTGACGGTGATCGCGGGCGCGCGCTTCGAACACAACGAGAGTTTCGGCAACCGCGGGCTGCCGAGGATCGCCGCGAGTGTGCTGGCGTTGAAGGGCGGCCGGATTTTTTCCGGCACGCGTCTGCGATTTGCCTACGGCACCGGGATTAAAGAGCCGAGGCTGGAAGAATCGTTCGGCGTCGGCGGATTCGGGATCATTCCCAACCCCAACCTGAAGGCGGAGGAGAACCGCTCGCTGGAAGCGGGCGTGCAGCAGAGCTTCGTCGGGGGCAAGTACTGGCTGGGCGCGACCTACTTCAACAACCTGTTCACCAACCAGATCGAGTTCAACTTCGATCCGGTGCTGTTTGTGAGCCAGTACCTGAACATCAACCGCGCGCTGGCGCACGGCTCGGAGGTGGAGTTCCGGGCGCGGCCGTGGTCGCGGTTGAGCGTGGACGCGTCGTATACATACACCTCAACCCAGATCCTGAACGCGCCGCTGGCGTTCGATCCGCTGCTGAGCGCGGGCGCGCCGCTGCTGCGCAGGCCGAAGCACGCGGCTTCGGTGCTGGCGGTGTACACGGCGCGGCGCTGGGGCGGTGATGTGGGCGTGACCGCGCTGGGACGCCGGGCGGATTCCGATTTCCTGGGGCTGCTGCCGCCAGTGACGTACAGTGCGGGCTACGCGCGCGTGGACTTGGGATTGTGGCGCGCGATCAACAGCCGCATGACCGCGTATGTGAATGTCGAGAACGCGCTCAACCGGCACTACGAGGAGTCGGCGGGATATCCGGCGCTGCGGGCAAATTTCCGGGCGGGGATGAGATTTCGCGTTGGCGGGGAATAAGAATTGGCCACGGATTCCCACGGATGAACACGGATCGGAGAAGAAGTTAGGTTCGGATCCGTGAATATCCGCGGAAATCCGTGGTTGGTTTTTCGATGGTGAATATGAAGCGACTTGTTGTTTCGTGGAGTGGCGGGAAGGACAGCGCGTGGGCGCTGCACGTGGTGCGGCAGCGCGGCGATTGCGAGGTCGTGGCGCTGCTGACCACGATGAATGACGCGTTCGACCGGGTGGCGATGCACGCGATCCGCCGCGAGATCGTGGAAGCGCAGGCGCACTCGGCCGGGCTGCCGCTGTGGACGGTGCCGCTGCCGTGGCCGTGCTCGAACGAGCAGTACGAAACGGCGATGTCTCGGACTTGCCAACGCGCAGTCAGCGAGAGTGTGCAGGGAGTAGTGTTTGGCGACCTGTTCTTGGCCGACATCCGCGCGTATCGGGAGAAGCAGCTTGCGGGCACCGGGCTGGAGCCGATGTTCCCGTTGTGGCTGCTGCCGACGGCGGAATTGGCGCGGGAGATGATCGGCGCGGGCTTGCGGGCGCGGCTGACGTGCGTGGATCCGAAACAGATCCATACTTCGTTTGCGGGGCGGGAGTTCGATGCTTCTCTGCTTTCGGATTTGCCCGCGAGCTGTGATCCATGCGGCGAAAAGGGCGAGTTTCACACCTGCGTGTACGCGGGGCCGATGTTCGGGAGCGCGCTGGAGCTGGTGAATGGCGAGGTGGTGGCACGCGATGGGTTTGTGTTCGCGGACATGGCGCTCACAACCATTGCCGATTGCCGATTGAGGAAGCACGAACAGCAGGTCCGGTCTGAGGAATCAGCTTTCGGGGAAGAGTTCCACCTCGTCCACCACGCCGATGACGCTCATATCAATCGGAGAGTTGGGGCGGCCAGCGGCGGTCATGGCGCCGTAGCCTTCCTGGACGACGAGCACGCGGTCGCCGACGCCGGCGTCCACGGTGTCGAGGGCGAGGATGGGCTCGCCGCGGGCGGAATCGTCGAGCGCGAGCGGCTGCACCAGCAGGATTTTGCGGCCTTCGTGCGACTTGTGCTTGCGGGTGGCAACCACTTCGCCCAGGATGCGTCCGATGATCATCGGCGGCCTCGCTTCTCGGCGGCAGCGCGCGGCTTCAAGGCAGGCGCTGCGGCGGACGCCGGACCCACAGCGGTGCAGGCGGGACCAGCGGCCGATGAGGCGGAGCCGGACTGATCCGCGGCGGTGATTTCGTCCACGATGCCGACAATGCTGGCGTCGCTGACGACTTCATGATCGAAGGCGAGAGCGGCTTCGCGGCCACGGCACCAGTACACGGTTTCCCCGACCCCGGCCCCGACGGCATCAATGGCGACCAGAGTCTTGCCGCGCGCCATGCCGTCCTTGTTCACCGGCTGGAGCAGCAGGAGCTTGCAGCCTTCCAGGGTCGGGTACTTGACGGTGCAGACGACGGTGCCGATGACTTTCGCGAGCATCATAAGCAGTGGTCAGTGGTTAGTGGCCAGTTAGTTGCCAGTTGTCAGTTTCCAGCGAAGACGCGCTCGAGGGCGAGCGCGCTCCAACGCTAGTGCTTCGATTTGCCGGCGGCGACGGCGGCGCGCTTGTTGTAGGACGAGGACTCGGAGTCGTTCTCGGTGCGGACCTCGTCCACAATGCCGACGACGGCGCTGTCCACCGGCGATTCCTTTCCGCCGGCCATGCGGGCCGAGGAGCCGCTCACCAGCAGCACCGTTTCCTGGACGCCTGCGCCGACCGTGTCGACGGCGACGACGTAGCCGCCCTCCACCGTGCCGTCAGGCGTGACCGGACGGCAGACGAGCAGCTTGCGGCCTTGCAGGCGGTCGTCCTTGCGCGTGGCGACTACCGTGCCTACTACGCGTGCGAGAAGCATCGCAATGATCCTTGCGGGCGTGAACGGCCCGCTAAATCTGTAATTTGCAATTTGCAATTTGTAATTGTAAGTCGAGCAATACCGCGTAGCGGCACCGGACAAATTACCAATTACAGATTACCCGATTGCAAATTGCCTAGGCTCCGGCGGCCTTGGCGGTGATGACGCGGCCGATGGGCAGCACGTCTTCCAGGCTGGCGTGCGGACGCGGGATCACGTGAACGGCGATGAGTTCGCCGACGCGGCGAGCGGCGGCGGCGCCGGCGTCGGTGGCGGCTTTGACGGCGGCCACATCGCCGCGCACCAGGGCGGTGACGTAGCCCGAGCCGATCTTTTCCCAGCCCACCAGCGTGACCTTGGCGGCCTTTACCATGGCGTCGGAGGCCTCGATCATCGCCACCAGACCGCGCGTTTCAATCATTCCCAATGCTTCACCCATGTGAGTCTCCCGTTATGAGTTCTCGCTTTTCGGTTGTCAGTTGCCGGTTCCTAGTAATGCAAGAACCGGAATCTTACGCGGCCCATGGCCAATTGCCAATGGCCAAGTGCCGATTACCAGCGCCGCTTGCCGGTTTGGCGCAGCGCGTCTTCCACGATGGCGGCGAGTTCCTCGCGCGTGACCGTGATCTTGCCGCTTCCGTCCTGCGGTTTAGCGGCTTCCCCACCCTTGGCGGACGCGAAGGATAGGGCGCCGGCTGATTCCCGCGACGGCGGCGGCGCAGCACCAGCCGTCACCGGGCAGGCAGCGGTTCCTTTGGCCGGCCCGCTCAGTCCGTAGCGCTCGCGCGCGTCAATGAGCTTGCTGACGTCGTCCTGGGTGAGCAGTTGCTGGCGGCCGAGCAAGTGCGTGACCAGCGTGATCTGCGCGAAGTGCTCGACGGTTTCCATTTTCATGTAGGCGCGCGTCAGGTCCTCGCCGAAGGTGACGACGCCGTGGTTCGCCATCAGGATGGCGTCGTACTGCGGAACCAGCGGCTCCAGCGCCGCCACCAGATCAGGTGTCCCGGGCGTCGCGTAGCGCGCCAGCGGAATGCATCCCAGCGAGAGCACGATTTCCGAGATCAGCGCCTGATTCAGCGGCAGGCCGGCGGCGGCGTATCCGGTGGCGGTGGGCGGATGCGCGTGCACGATGCCGTGGGTGTCCGGACGCAGGGAGTAGATGAGCAGGTGCATGCCGATTTCACTCGACACCTGGCGGCGGCCGGTGACCTTCTTGCCTTTCATGTCCACCACCACCAGGTCCTCGGGCTCGAGCATGCCCTTGCTCATGCCCGTGGGGGTGGAGAGGACGGTTTCATGGTCGAGGCGGACGGAAAGATTGCCGTCGGTGGCGGCAATGTAGCCGCGCTGGTGCAGCATGCGGCCAAAGCGCACGATATCTTCGCGATGCTGGCGTTCACTCTTCATTAACTACAAATGTAGTAGTTAGGCTGCCCTGTACCAGGTGGACCGGCTGGAGTTCGTGCGCGGCGCGGAGAGCACGCTCTACGGCTCGGACGCGATGACCAGCGTCATTCAGACCTGGACTGCCACCGGAACTACGCGCACGCCGGAGCTGCGCTTCGGCGCGGAAGGCGGAACCTTCGGCACGGCGCGCGGCTACGCATCGCTGGCAGGCGCGCGCGGACGATTCGACTACAACCTGTTCGGCGAGCAGTTCAACACCAACGGGCAGGGGATCAACGACCAATATTCCAGCTCGCTGGAGGGCGCGAACATCGGGGTGCAGATTGCGCCGCGCGCCGCATTCCGGCTGCGCACGCGGCACTTTACCGACCGCAGCGGCGTGCAGGGTTTCTGGAACTTCAATGGCCAGCCGCTGGTGCCGCCCGACAGCGACGCGCGCGCGCGGCAGAACAATTTCCTAGCGAGCGCCGAACTGACGGTCTCGGGCCCGTCGCGCTGGCAGCACCGCTTCAGCGGCTTCGAGTACCATCACCGGCGCTCGGTGGTGGACACGTTCGTCGATCCCGGGCGCGTCTCGCCGGCGTTCGGCAACTTCGATACCCCGTTTTCCGATTTTGCCAATCTCAACCGCGCCGGGTTCGAATATCAGGGCGACTACGTGGCGCGAAGCTGGGCGCGAACCACGGTCGGCTATCACTTCGAGGACGAAAACGGCTGGGTGGGAGACCTGACCTCGCTGCCGCTCGGCCACGGGCTGCGGCGCAACCACGCAGTGTTCGGGCAGGAGGTGCTGACCTGGACGCGCGTGACGGTGATCGCGGGCGCGCGCTTTGAGCACAACGAGAGTTTCGGCAACCGCGGGCTGCCGAGGATTGCGGCGAGTGTGCTGGCACTGAAGGGCGGCCGGATTTTTTCCGGCACGCGGCTGCGATTTGCCTACGGTACCGGGATCAAAGAGCCGAGGCTGGAGGAATCGTTCGGCGTCGGCGGATTCGGGATCATTCCCAACCCCAACCTGAAGGCGGAGGAGAACCGCTCGCTGGAAGCGGGCGTGCAGCAGAGCTTCGTCGGGGGCAAGTACTGGCTGGGCGCGACCTACTTCAACAACCTGTTCACCAACCAGATCGAGTTCAACTTCGATCCGGTGCTGTTTGTGAGCCAGTACCTGAACATCAATCGCGCGCTGGCGCACGGCTCGGAGGTGGAATTCCGGGCGCGGCCGTGGTCGCGGTTGAGCGTGGACGCGTCGTATACATACACCTCAACCCAGATCCTGAACGCGCCGCTGGCGTTCGATCCGCTGCTGAGCGCGGGCGCGCCGCTGCTGCGCAGGCCGAAGCACGCGGCTTCGGTGCTGGCGGTGTACACGGCGCGGCGCTGGGGCGGCGATGTGGGCGTAACCGCGCTGGGACGCCGGGCTGATTCCGATTTCCTGGGACTGCTGCCGCCGGTCACGCACAGTGCGGGCTACGCGCGCGTGGATTTTGGGGTGTGGCGGGTGATCAATAGCCGCATGACCGCGTATGTGAATGTCGAGAACGCGCTCAACCGGCACTATGAGGAGTCGGCGGGATATCCGGCGCTGCGGGCAAATTTCCGGGCGGGGATGAGATTTCGCGTTGGCGGGGAATAAGAATTGGCCACGGATTCCCACGGATGAACTCGGATCGGAGAAGAAGTTAGGTTCGGATCCGTGAATATCCGCGGAAATCCGTGGTTGGTTTTTCGATGGTGAATATGAAGCGACTTGTTGTTTCGTGGAGTGGCGGGAAGGACAGCGCGTGGGCGCTGCACGTGGTGCGGCAGCGCGGCGATTGCGAGGTCGTGGCGCTGCTGACCACCATGAACGAGGCCTTCGACCGGGTGGCGATGCACGCGATCCGCCGCGAGATCGTGGAAGCGCAGGCGCACTCGGCCGGGCTGCCGCTGTGGACGGTGCCGCTGCCGTGGCCATGCTCGAACGAGCAGTATGAGACAGCGATGTCGCGAGTATGCAAGCGCGCGGTCAACGAGGACGTGCAGAGCGTGGTGTTCGGCGACTTGTTTCTGGCCGACATCCGCGCGTATCGGGAGAAGCAGCTGGCGGGCACCGGCCTGGAGCCGACGTTCCCGTTGTGGCTGCTGCCGACGGCGGAATTGGCGCGGGAGATGATCGGCGCGGGCTTGCGGGCGCGGCTGACGTGCGTGGATCCGAAACAGATCCATACTTCGTTTGCGGGGCGGGAGTTCGACGCTTCTCTGCTTTCGGATTTGCCCGCGAGCTGTGATCCATGCGGCGAAAAGGGCGAGTTTCACACCTGCGTGTACGCGGGGCCGATGTTCGGGAGCGCGCTGGAGCTGGTGAATGGCGAGGTGGTGGCACGCGATGGGTTTGTGTTCGCGGACATGGCGCTCAACGCGGAGACATTCTTGCCAGATCAGCGCGGATCAGCGTTCGTCAGCGGCTAGTTCCACCTCATCCACCACGGCGATGACGCTCATATCAATCGGAGAGTTGGGGCGGCCGGCGGCGGTCATGGCGCCGTAGCCTTCCTGGACGACGAGCACGCGGTCGCCGACGCCGGCGTCCACGGTGTCGAGGGCGAGGATGGGCTCGCCGCGGGCGGAATCGTCGAGCGCGAGCGGCTGCACGAGCAGGATTTTGCGGCCTTCGTGCGACTTGTGCTTGCGGGTGGCAACCACTTCGCCCAGGATGCGTCCGATGATCATCGGCGGCCTCGCTTGTCGGCGGCAGCACGCGATTTCAAGGCAGGCGCTGCGGCGGACGCCGGACCCACAGCGGTGCAGGCGGGACCAGCGGCCGATGAGACGGAGCCGGACTGATCGGCGGCGGTGATCTCGTCCACGATGCCGACAATGCTGGCGTCGCTGACGACTTCATGATCGAAGGCGAGAGCGGCTTCGCGGCCACGGCACCAGTACACGGTTTCGCCGACCCCGGCGCCCACGGCGTCAATGGCGACCAACGTCTTGCCGCGCGCGACGCCGTCCTTGTTCACCGGCTGGAGCAGCAGGAGCGTGCGGCCTTCCAGGGTCGGGTACTTGACGGTGCAGACGACGGTGCCGATGACTTTCGCGAGCATCATAAAAACAGTTGTTAGTTGCCAGTTTCCAGCGAAGACGCGCTCGAGGGCGAGCGCGCTCCAACGCTAGTGCTTCGACTTGCCGGCGGCGACGGCGGCGCGCTTGTTGTAGGACGAGGACTCGGAGTCGTTCTCGGTGCGGACCTCGTCCACAATGCCGACGACGGCGCTGTCCACCGGCGATTCCTTTCCGCCGGCCATGCGGGCCGAGGAGCCGCTCACCAGCAGCACCGTCTCCTGGACGCCTGCGCCGACCGTGTCGACGGCGACGACGTAGCCGCCGTCCACCGTGCCGTCAGGCGTGACCGGACGGCAGACGAGCAGCTTGCGGCCTTGCAGGCGGTCGTCCTTGCGCGTGGCGACTACCGTGCCTACTACGCGTGCGAGAAGCATGGTCAATATCCTTGGCGCTGCCAACAGCGGCGCTGCATTTAGTGATTGCGTGATTTAGTGATTGAGTGATTGCCGGGACCACGATAGCCCTCTCGAAATCACTCAATCACAAATCACTAAATCACCAAATCCTCTAGGCTCCGGCGGCCTTGGCGGTGATGACGCGGCCGATGGGCAGCACGTCTTCCAGGCTGGCGTGCGGACGCGGGATCACGTGAACGGCGATGAGTTCGCCGACGCGGCGAGCGGCGGCGGCGCCGGCGTCGGTGGCGGCCTTGACGGCGGCCACATCGCCGCGCACCAGGGCGGTGACGTAGCCCGAGCCGATCTTTTCCCAGCCCACCAGCGTGACCTTGGCGGCCTTTACCATGGCGTCGGAGGCCTCGATCATCGCCACCAGACCGCGCGTTTCAATCATTCCCAATGCTTCACCCATGTGAGTCTCCCGTTATGAGTTCTCGCTTTTCGGTTGTCAGTTGCCGGTTCCTAGTAATGCAAGAACCGGAATCTTACGCGGCCCATGGCCAATTGCCAATGGCCAAGTGCCGATTACCAGCGCCGCTTGCCGGTTTGGCGCAGCGCGTCTTCCACGATGGCGGCCAGTTCCTCGCGCGTGACCGTGATCTTGCCGCTGCCGTCCTGCGGTTTAGCGGCTTCCCCACCCTTGGCGGACGCGAAGGATAGGGCGCCGGCTGATTCCCGCGACGGCGGCGGCGCAGCACCAGCCGTCACCGGGCAGGCAGCGGTTCCTTTGGCCGGCCCGCTCAGTCCGTAGCGCTCGCGCGCGTCAATGAGCTTGCTGACGTCGTCCTGGGTGAGCAGTTGCTGGCGGCCGAGCAAGTGCGTGACCAGCGTGATCTGCGCGAAGTGCTCGACGGTTTCCATTTTCATGTAGGCGCGCGTCAGGTCCTCGCCGAAGGTGACGACGCCGTGGTTCGCCATCAGGATGGCGTCGTACTGCGGAACCAGCGGCTCCAGCGCCGCCACCAGTTCAGGTGTCCCGGGCGTCGCGTAGCGCGCCAGCGGAATGCATCCGAGGGAAAGCACGATTTCGGAGATCAGCGCCTGATTCAGCGGCAGGCCGGCGGCGGCGTATCCGGTGGCGGTGGGCGGATGCGCGTGCACGATGCCGTGGGTGTCCGGACGCAGCGAGTAGATGAGCAGGTGCATGCCGATTTCACTCGACACCTGGCGGCGGCCGGTGACCTTCTTGCCTTTCATGTCCACCACCACCAGGTCCTCGGGCTCGAGCATGCCCTTGCTCATGCCCGTGGGGGTGGAGAGGACGGTTTCATGGTCGAGGCGGACGGAGAGATTGCCATCGGTGGCGGCAATGTAGCCGCGCTGGTGCAGCATGCGGCCAAAGCGCACGATATCTTCGCGATGCTGGCGTTCGCTCTTCATTAACTACAAATGTAGTAGTTGGGCTGCCCGTCGGGGCCCGAGCATGGTACGACGGAGGATTGGGGGTTGGCAACTACAGGTCCATCGGTCGGTCGGTCGGTCGGTCGGTGCCTTCCTATCCGCGGGCCGATAGACTGATAGACCGAAAGACCGATAGACCGAAGACCTGACAGACGAGGCACTCCTACATTACAAATTACCTGTGCTCGTATCTGAGTTCGACTACCACCTTCCGGAAGAACTGATTGCGCAGGCGCCGCTGGCGGACCGGGCGGGGTCGCGCATGCTGCACCTGGCGCGGGAGACAGGTCGAATGGAAGACCGCTGGTTTCGCGAGTTGCCAGACCTGCTTCGTCCGGATGACCTGGTGGTGTTCAACGACACGCGTGTGTTTCCGGCCCGATTGTATGGACACAGGAGCGGGGCAAGATCGCAGCCGGTGAGCAAGCGCAATCCAGCGGCGAAGGAATTTTTGAAAGGCCGCATCGAGGTATTGCTGACAGGACCGGCGGAGGAAGAAAGCGGCCGCAGATCAACGCAGATGAGCGCAGATGAAGGGAAATCAGAAATCAGTGTTGATCTGCGTACATCTGCGGCCAATCCTCTTGTGTGGAAAGCCCTCGTTCGGCCGGGGCGAAAGATCGGGGTTGGAGAGAAGCTGTTTTTTGGCGACAACTGGGAGCTGCGGGCGGAGGTGATGGCGCGCGGGGAATTTGGGGAGCGGACCCTGCGCTTCGAGCCGGTGGAGGACTTTTTCGCGGTGGTGGAGCGGATCGGGCACGTACCGTTGCCACCCTATATTGCGCGTCCGGACGCGCCGGCGGACCGGGAGCGCTATCAGACGGTATATGCACGGGTGCGAGGGTCGGTGGCGGCGCCCACCGCGGGGCTGCATTTCACGCCGGAAATCCTGGAACGCATGCGGGCGCGGGGAGTGGAGACGGCGAAGATCACGCTGCATGTCGGGCTGGGGACGTTTCAGCCGGTGCATGCGGAGAAGGTGGAAGAGCACAAGCTGCATCGCGAGTGGTATCGGATATCGGAGGAAGCGGCGGCGCAGATCAATGGCGCGCTGGCGGCGGGGAGACGGGTCGTTGCGGTGGGGACCACGACGGTGCGGACGTTGGAATATGCAGCGAGAGTCCCGAGTCCCGAGTCGCGAGTCCCGAGTGGACGCGTGGAGATTCGGGCGGGGAGCGGTGAGGCGGATGTGTTCATCTATCCGGGATTTCGGTTTCGCGTGGTGGGGGCGATGTTGACGAATTTTCATCTGCCGAAATCCACGCTGTTGATGCTGGTCAGTGCGTTTGCGGGGCGGGAGCGAGTGCTAACGCGTACGACATGCAGTCGAGCAGAAGTACAGGTTTTATTCGTATGGGGACTGCATGTTGGTGGAATAGCTTTTAGCGGTTAGCTGATTTGCGGTGACCCTCGAAGCTTTACTGCGAGCTAGCAATTGAACGGATGTTTCGTTTCGACCCGGAAATCTGTTGTGTACGTCAGACGTGCGTGTTGAGGAGCCTCCCGGCAAATCAAATGCCTTGGGCAGGGTAGGGGTCCTTCGACTCGGCCGCAACGCGCCCAAAAGCGGGGCGCGTTGCGACCTCGCTCAGGATGACAAATCTTCAGGGGCGTTCTTTCGCCAGGCTCCCTCCCTTCGCTCGGGACAAGTTCCGCCCGGCGCTTCCACCACAGCACACGCGAGGGCGCGTGTGCCACAAAAAGCCAAAAGCTCAAAGCCAAGCGCCAAAAGCTAAAAGCTAAGAGCTAAGAGCTTCTATACACAAAATTCCCACTCACAATTGTCGCCATCACTTTGCCGGTGAAGGTCCAGCCGTCGAACGGGCTGTTGCGCGACTTCGATACCGACTGCGCCACATTGTAGGTCCAGCGCTTCTTGGGATCGAAGATGACGACGTCAGCGTGCGAGCCGGGTTCCAGGGTGCCGCGCCCGCGCAGGTTCACGATGCGCGCAGGGTTGGTTGAAAGAAGTTCGACCAGGCGGCGCAGTGGCACGTTTTTTTCGCGATGCAGGCGGGTGATGGCCAGCGCCAGCGCGGTTTCCAGGCCGATGACGCCGAAGGGAGCGCGATCGAACTCGACCTGTTTTTCGTGTTCGGCGTGGGGGGCGTGGTCGGTAGCGATGGCGTCAATGGCGCCGTCGGCGAGGGCGGCAAGCAGCGCCTCGCGATCGGCGGCGGAGCGCAGCGGCGGGTTCATCTTGAAATTGGAATCGTACTCGCCGATGTTTTCATCGAGCAGGGTGAAATGGTGGGGCGTGACCTCGCAGGTGACGTGGATGTGGTCTCGCTTGCCGCGGCGTACGGCTTTGAGGGCGGCGGCGGTGGATAGATGGGCGACGTGCAGGTGTGCCTGGGCGGCGCGCGCCAGGTCGATATCGCGTTCCACGATCCTGGATTCAGCTTCGGCGGGCATGCCGCGGAGGCCGAGGCGGAAAGCCATGGGGCCGTCGTTCATGGTGGCGCCGGCGGTCAGGCGCGTGTCCTCGGCGTGCTGAATCACCGGAACCTTGAGGCGCGCGGCGAGGCTGAGCGCCTCGCGCATGAGCTTGTCATCCAGAACCGGCTTGCCATCGTCGGTGAAGGCGACGGCCCCGGCGCGCTGCAGAGCGTAGAAATCGGCGATCTGCTCGCCGTTGCTGCCCAGGGTGGCGGCGGCGATGGGGAAGAGGTTGACCACGGCGCCGCGCGCTGCCTCCTGCATCCAGGTGGTGATTTCGACGGAATCGTTGACCGGCGCAGTATTGGGCATCGGGCAGACGGAGGTGAAGCCGCCCGCCGCCGCGGCCGCGGTGCCGGTGGCGATGGTTTCCTTGTGCGACTGGCCGGGCTCGCGCAGGTGGACGTGGAGATCGATGAAGCCGGGGGCGACGACGAGGCCGCGGGCATCGAGGGTTTCGGCAGCGCGCCCGATCAGCTTGGAGCGGGGGGCGAGTTCGGCGACGCGACCGTCGCGCAGCAGGAGGTCGAGTTCGCCGTCGCTGTTGGTGGCCGGGTCGATGACGTGGCCGCCGCGGATGAGCAGGGAATTGGGCGAGGGATTTTCATCGCGACGGGTTGCGGGTTGTGCTTTCTTCGCCATGATTCCAGAGGTTTCACGTTTCGAGTTTCACGTTGCAAGTTCGTGCCGTCGCTGCTGCTGAGCACCACTCGGTATTAGACCCGAAAGCATACCACGCACATTTACAATAGCGGCCATCCGGCTGCCGACGAGATCTCGTCGCTATGTTCTGCTTTCGGAACACCGCATGGAGGCATGGAGGCAAGGTGGACAAACTAGAAGACGTTCGAGGCATGAGACGCCTTCTCTTAATTGCGTTTGCTGTTCTCTTGGCGGCCATCGCGGTGCTGCAGCCTTTCTACCGGCACAAACGGGAAGAGCAACGGGCGCAACAGCTTTCAGAAGCATCGGCGGCGATTAGAAGCAGTTTTCAAGGCTACGCGGCGGCACTGACGAAGCGTGATTTTCCGACGGCTTACGGTTACTTTGGTGCAGAATTTCGCGCCAAAACCCCGCTGGAGAGGTTTCGCGAAGAACAACTGAAGTACGGCGTGATTGTGACAATTGAACCGAAAGTAATCCAAAGTCACTTTCAGGAAGATTTCCGGCGAACTGCTGGATTCATCGTAGCCATGATTCAATATCAGTCGAATGTGTCCTATTTCACCTTCAAGTTTGAAAAGGAGCAAGGCGACTGGAAGATTGTGTCAGTCGAGAGGGGTCGAGCATTTTGACGGCTGCTCCTTGCGGCTTCCGCATTCCTCAGCATTGCGCCAAGGTTTCAAGCTTCACGTTTCACGACCTTCTGCCGTCGCTAGGGCACGCGAATTTCCAGCGCCCGCGCCAAAATTGCCATGCGTACGGGGATGCCGTTGGCGACCTGTTCCAGCACCACGGACTGCGGGCTGTCGGCGAGCTCGCCGGTCAATTCCATACCACGAATAATCGGGCCGGGATGCATGAGGACGGCGTCGCGCTTGGCGAGCTTCAGCCGCTCGGGCGTGACCTGGTATTGCGCGATGTACTGTTCGACGCTGATCTGTTTGCCGGCGAGGCGTTCCTTCTGGATGCGCAGAACCATGACCACGTCGGCGCCGCGCAGGGCCTCGCCGAGGTTGCGCGTCACCTGCACGCCGGGAGCGAGGCTTGCCGCCGAATCGGGCGCCAGTTCCGGCGGACCGCACAGCATCACTTTGGCGCCGAAGCGGCCCAGCAGGTGCACTTCCGAGCGCGCCACGCGGCTGTGGTAGATGTCGCCGACAATGGCCACCCGCAGCCCGTGCAAAGTTTTCTTGTGCTGCAGAATGGTGAAGGCGTCGAGCAGCGCCTGCGAGGGGTGCTCGTGCATGCCGTCGCCGGCGTTGATGACCGGGACATCCACATGGCGGGCGAGCACGTGGGGCGCGCCCGACGAGGGATGGCGAATGATGATGACCTGGGCGCCGAGGGCGCGGATGGTCAGGCCGGTGTCAATCAGCGACTCGCCTTTCTCCACGCTGGACGCGGTGGGGTGCACGATGGTGGTGGTGGCGCCCAGCACCTTGGCGGCAAACTCGAAGGAGATGCGGGTGCGCGTCGAGGCCTCGTAGAAGAGCAGCGCCACCCGTTTTTCCTTGAACAAGGGGCGGGGGCGGGCACGCTGAAAGCGCTTGGCGAGCCGCAGAATGGCGACGATCTCGTCGGTTTCGAGCTGTTCAATGCCCAGCAACGACGCGTGCGCCAGCTTGCGCCGCGCCGCCTCCACCCCACCGCGCGCAACCACGGCGCGCGCTGGGGCCGCCGCCGCCGGGACGTCCGTATTCGCGATCAGGTTTCCTTCTCCACCAGCAGCACTTTCTCCATGCTGTCGGTTTCCTGGAGCTTAACCTCGATGATCTCGTTGCGCGTGGTCTGCACCGTGCGGCCGACAAACCCGGCCTCGATGGGCAGTTCGCGATGGCCGCGATCGATCAGGACGAGCAGTTGCACGCGGCTGGGGCGGCCGTGATCCACCAGCGCGTCGAGTGCGGCGCGGGTGGTGCGGCCGGTGTAGAGAACGTCGTCGCAGAGGACGATGTTCATGTCGGTGACCGGACATCCGATGTCGGCCTTTTGCACCAGCGGCTTGGGGCCCACGGTAGACAGGTCATCGCGGTAGAGCGAAATGTCGAGGATGCCCACGGGGATGGCCGTGCCTTCGATGCGCTGGATGATTTTGCCGAGGCGCTGCGCGATCGGCACTCCACGCCGGCGAATTCCCACCAGGGCAAGGTCCTTGATGCCGTTATTTTTCTCGATGATTTCGTGCGCCAACCGCACCAGGGTCCGTTCGATCTCGGAGGCGGACATCAGTTGCGCTTTCAGACGCAGCTTGGGTGGCGAGGTGGGAGTGGAACTCATGGCCGGGGAATCATAAAGAAGCGATTGGCGATTAGCAATTGGCTTTTGGCCTAAGAGGGCGTCGGTTCACGGTTCCCGGCTAGGATTCGCGGTCCGAGGGGCGTTTGCCCAGCAACCAGGCGCCGAGAGCCCCGCCGATACCGGACAAGGCGAGGAAGGCGGCGAGGAACAGCACCAGGACGATGGTGACCAGCAGGGCGAGGCCGGCGGGGGTCATCATCTGCTGAATGGCCTGCTGGGCGCGGGGATCGGCATTGCGCGAGGCGGCCTGCTCGACGATCTGCTGCAGCATCTGGCGAAAACGACCGCTGCCGCGGCTGAGCAGCAATTCCAAGCCGAACAGAACGGCGAAGACGACGAATCCAAACAATCCCGTGACCGCCCCGATGCGGGCGCCCAGACCCGGGGTGAGCGTCGCCTGGGGAACGCGGCGGCGATACATCGTGATCCCAAGCACACCCCCGACAACCAGCCATAACAGAAAGCCAAGAAACGGGATAACCCAGGCGATCGCCAGGAAGAATCCGGCCAGCGCGGCGGCGGGCACAGCCTGGGACCAGTCAATGCCGAGGGGCGCGGCCGGCGTGGCGCCACCCAGGGAGACCGGTTCGGCGGGCGGCTGGATTTCAGCCGGAGTACCGGGGGGGAAGGGAGAGGTAGCGGGCTCCTCGCCCATCACCCGGATCTGAGGGGCGCCGCAGTGCTTACAGAAGGCGGTCCCGTCTTCCACCGCAGCGCCGCACTGATGGCAGGGATGCTCCATAACTCCAAATTCAACGTAACAGGTGGAAGTAACGGTGGCAAGGAGCCTGACCCTGGGGTGCAGGCAGCGCCCCGAATGCCGCGCCGGAACGGGACTTTCGGTTTGCGCCGACGCAATTTGGCGCGTGCACCGCAGGCTACTCAGGTGATATAACAGCATCCATTCATAATTCGTCATTCGTCATCCCGGGTTGATCGGAGCCCCCATGCCGGTGGACTCGTGACGGTACGTCAGCCGACAGCTAATTCGGCCGGGGGGAGGTTCCGTTGGACGTTGTCCTCATACGGGTAATTTTTGTTGTCCTGGTGGCCGCGGTCTGCTATTTCCTGCAGCCGTTCGGGCTTACTCCAGTGCCGGATGTGGTGGTGGGGGCGGGGATCGGCCTAGCCATCGTTTTGTTCGAGATGCGGCTGCGGCTGATCAGCCTCAAGCGCCTGATCGGGGCAGCCATCGGCAGCGTTCTCGGCATTTTCGGCGCCTACCTGTTCAGCATCGTCATCCGCAATTCTCTCAGGCCCGGCGCGACGCAGAGCTTCCTGCAATTGCTGGTCATCCTGTTGATGGCGTACGTGGGGCTGATTGTCGGCGCCAACAAGGGCGACCTGCTGAACCTGTCGGCGCTGGGCGGGATTTTCGGCGGGGAAAAACAGGCGAAGCACAGCTACAAGATCCTGGACACCAGCGTCATCATTGACGGGCGGATTGCGGACATTGCCGAGACCGGGTTCCTGGATGGGGTGCTGGTGATCCCCCAGTTCGTCTTGCGCGAGCTGCAACTGGTGGCCGACAGCGCCGATTCCCTGAAACGCAATCGCGGGCGGCGCGGACTGGACATTTTGCAGCGCGTCCAGAAGATCGCGACCCTGCAGGTGCAGATCGTGGAAGACGATTTTCCCGCGGTGCGGGAAGTGGACATGAAGCTGATCGAACTGGCCAAGCTGATGGAGGGGAAGATCGTGACCAACGATTTTAACCTCAACAAAGTGGCGCAGCTCCAGGGCGTGGAAGTGCTCAACATCAACGAGCTGGCGAACTCGCTGAAACCGATCGTGCTGCCGGGCGAGGCCATGCGTGTGTTCATCCTGAAGGAAGGCAAGGAGTACAACCAGGGCGTGGCCTACCTGGACGACGGCACCATGGTCGTGGTGGACAATGCGCGGAAGATGATCGGCAAGACCATCGATATCGCCGTCACCTCGGTGCTGCAAACCACGGCGGGGAAGATGATCTTCGGAAAGTTCGATGAGCGGGCGGCGGCACGCATGGACCCGCCGCGCACGGCCAACGCTCGTCCCGGGGCGCCGCAACCCTCCGGACCGCCGCAGCCGGCGGGAGCGCAGGCAGCGCCAGCGGCGGCGGAGCGGCCGGTTGAACCGGTGTAGGGAGTTTCAGTTTCGCGTTTCAGTTTCAGGTTGTCAGTTCAGGTCATGTGGCACACGCGCCCTCGCGTGTGCCTTTGCTTTTCTACCTCCGTCGTTGCCCACTCTCCCCTGAACCCTGAAAGCTGAGATCCGATAGCTGATAGCTGACAGCCAATCTCCGAAAGCTGACAGCCGAAAGCTGAGAGCTTATACTGCTAGCCCCTATGAACGTGATCGTCATCATTCCGGCGGCGGGGCTGGGAACGCGCATGGCGGCGGCCAGTGGCGCGCGCGTGGTGCCGGCGGCCTCGAAGCAATTCACCGAACTGGACGGCGTTCCCATCCTGATCCATACGCTGCGCAAGTTCGCTGCGTCACCGCAAGTACGCGAAATTTACCTGGCGCTGCGCCCACCTGAAGCCGCCGCATTCCAGGCTCGGTTGACGCAGGAGAAGCTGGGCAAGCCAGTGCGGGTCGTGGAAGGCGGCGAGCACCGGCAGGAGTCGGTGGCGAACGCGCTGGCCGCGGTGAAGGCGGCCGCCGACGATATTGTCCTGGTGCATGACGCGGTGCGGCCGTTCGTGGATGAGGAAATCATCGCCAGCGTCATCGAGGCCGCCGCGCGCCACGGCGCTGCCATTGCCGGCATGCCCGCGTCGGATACCATCAAGCAGGTGGAACGAACGGCCGAGGGGGCGGTGATCCGCGCGACCCTGCCGCGGGCGCAGATCGTCATGGCACAGACGCCGCAGGGCTTCCGCTACGAGGTGTTGAAGAAAGCGTTCGCCGAAGCCACGGCGGATGGGTTTACCGGGACCGACGAGGCGTCGCTGGTGGAACGGTCGGGGCACGAAGTGGTGGTGGTGATGGGCTCGGCACGCAACATCAAGATCACCACGCCGTGGGATCTGGAACTGGCGGAATTCTTCATGGAGCAGGCGAAAGCAAAAGTCTAGCCACGGATGCACACGGATGAACACGGATCAGAAGAAATCCATCTTGGTTCGACGCGAGCCTGCCGCGCTGAAGCACGGTGAGCTGACGGAACAGAAGAGCTTAGCCACGGATTTTGACGGATGAAGACGGATCAGAACAAATCCACGTTGGTTCGACGCGAGCCTACCGCGCTGAAGCACGGTGAGCTGACGGAACAGATAATCGGTGTCTTCTATGGCGTTTACAACGAGTTGGGATATGGCTTTCTGGAATCCGTCTACCGCGAGTCAATGCGGCTCGCATTAACTGAAGCTGCCCTGCGTGTTGGAGTTGAAGTGGCAATTCCTGTTTCATTCAAGGGCCATCTTGTGGGACAGTTCAAGGCCGACATGTTGGTTGAAAACAGCGTTTTGCTGGAACTAAAGTCCGCGCGCGTGCTCGACCGATCTCATGAGGCACAGTTGCTGCACTATCTGAAGGCGACCAACATCGAAGTTGGCCTTCTGCTCAATTTTGGCATTCGCCCGCAATTCCGTCGGTTACTGTTCGATAACGAAAGAAAAAAAATCCGTGAGAATCCGTGTGAATCCGTGGCTGAAGGTTTGTCATGAGAATCGGATACGGCTGGGATTCACACGAGTTCAAGCCCGGGATACCGCTGAAGATCGGCGGGGTGACGATCGCTCACCCCAAGGGGTTGGCGGGGCACTCCGACGGAGACGTGTTGCTGCACGCCTTGACCGACGCGTTGCTGGGCGCGATTGCGGCGGGGGACATCGGCACGTATTTTCCGCCGTCGGACGCGCGCTGGAAAGGCGCTGACTCCACGGTGTTCTTGCGGACTGCGCTGGAGCATGTGGAGCGCGCGGGATACGCGGTGGCGAACGTGGATTCCACGCTCATCCTGGCCGAGCCCAGGATTGGGCCGCACGCGGCGCTGATTCAGAGGCGGGTCGCGGAGCTGCTGGGCATTGAGCCGGCGTCGGTCGGAGTGAAGGCGAAGACGCCCGAAGGAATGGGCACCGACAATGCCGCCATCGCGCACGTCGTCGTGTTGTTGACCAAGAAGGCGGGCAAGCGGCGGCAGCAAGCCGAGGCGCTGGAATCCGTGCCCCAACCGGTGGTGGATTCGGTGGCGGAGAGCCTGGTGGAGAGCGCGGTGGGGTCGAAGTGGAAGAAAAAGTAAGTATCGAAACCCGGGCTCCCTCGCCGCGTTCGGGATGACATCCAGATCAATGCTGTGTTCGTGGGTACGGAGCAGTCACTGGCTGCGGGCGACCGACTTGTGTTTGCCCCTGACTTGAGCCAGGTACAGGCGGACGAGCATGCCGTCGAACTGAGTGCCGCTGCAGCGCTCGAGTTCGGCCATCGCCTCGGCCTGGGAGAGCTGCGGGGCAAACGGGCGGTCGGTCATCATGGTGAGGTAACCATCCACCACGGCCAGCATGCGCGAGCCGAGGGGAATCTGCTCGCCGCGCAAGCCGTCGGGATAGCCGGCGCCGTCGAAGCGCTCGTGATGGTGCTTGATGATCTCCTGCAGGCGGTCGCTGGCGGGAATGCAGGAGACGATTTCGGCGCCGACCAGCGGGTGCATCTTGACCAGGTAAAACTCGTCTTCGGTGAGCGGGCCGGGTTTGCAGAGGATTTTTTCCGGCAGGATGAGCTTGCCGAGGTCGTGGACGCGGGCGGCGTAGGTGACGTCCTGCAGTTCGTCTTCGACCATGCCGAGTTCGTGCCCCAGCATCTCGACATCGCGCGCCGCGGTCTCGGCCAGGCCGGAGGCGTGCACTTCGCGCCCTTCCGAAGCGCGGCTCAGGGCGCATAACGCCTCCATCAGCGATTCGCGGCTCTCCGTGGCGGCACACATTTTCTTGATCGTCGCGGTGAGTTCCTGGACCGACTCGGGACCGGTGTGTTCGCGCTGCAGGAAGCCCTCGATGAACGCAGTGAGCAACTGCCGCTGAGCCAGGGCGCTGCCGGAGCCGAGAAATTCCTCGGCGATGGAGACGCAGTTCCCGCCGGCGCGCTTGGAAACGTACATGCCGGCGTCGGCAACCCGGAGCACTTCCTCCGCGGTGGCGCCGTGCAGCGGGAAGCTGCCCACGCCAAAGCTGCCGGTGATTTGGCGTTCGTTCAGCATGGGGTCGGTGGCGAGCCAGAGGCGCAGGCGTTCGGAGAGAATCTGCGCCTGTTCGGCGCCGGTTTCGGGCATGAGGATGACGAATTCGTCGCCACCGTAGCGCGCCACCACGTTGGACTGCCGCGATTTCTGCTCGAGCAGGCGGCCGACGCGCGCCAGCACCAGGTCGCCCTCCAGGTGGCCGCTGGTGTCGTTCACCGCCTTGAATTTGTCGAGGTCAATCAGGGCCACCGAAAAGGGGCGGCCGGAACGCGAGGCGCGCTTCCATTCCGTCTGCAGGTTCTCCAGGAAAAAGCGGCGGGTCTTGATGCCGGTGAGGCTGTCGGTGATGGACTGCTGCTGCAGCTTCTGGAAGACGAAAGCGTTGTGGAGCGCGGTGGCGAGCAGGTCAGCCAGCGTCCGGAGGATGAGGACTTCCTGGTCGGCAAAGGCTTTTTCGCGGCGGCTCTCGACGTTGAGCACTCCGAGCAGGCTCTCGCCATAGGTCAGCGGCAGGCAGAGCACGGAGCGCGCGTCGGGCAGGAGGGAGGCCAGCTTGGAATCGCCGTCCTGCACCAGCACCATCTCGCCGCTGCGGGCGCAGCGTCCGATGATGCCGGCGCCCAGGGACACACGTTTGCCGGCGCCGGAGGCGGTGGCGCCCGCCTCGGCCTTGATCTCGATCTCCTTGGTGGCGTAATCGAGCATGCCGATGCCGATGTGATCGAAATCGAAGTTCTGCTGGATCTCGCTGGCAATCTCCGCCAGCATCTGCTCGGCATCCTGGCTGGAAATGGCGGCTTTGGAAACGTTGTTCAGGAAGGCGAGATACCGCGACCGGCGCTGCTGTTCCTTGAACAGACGGGCATTCTCGATGGCGACGGCGACCTGGCCGGCGGCGGTCTGAAGCAATTCCAGGTCGCGCTGCTGGTACACGAACTCGCGGTCAAAATTCATCGCCGCCAACATGCCGACGGCATGGTTGTTGATGAAAATCGGTACCGCGCAATAACTCTTGGCCGGGATGTCGGGGACGAAAGTAAGCCCGAGGCGCGCGCGGACCTTCTCCATGTCGGAGCGGACCAGCATGGGCTGGCCGCTGCGAATGACGTACTCGGTCATGGCGTTCGCGATTTTGCGCGAGCGCTTGGGGAGGATCTCGCCCTTGACCGATTCGAATTCAAAGCGGACCTCGTCTTCTCCGAGGAAGGCGACGTAGAAGGTCTCGGTGTCGAATAACAATCCGAGTTCCTTGTGGATGGAGCGCAGGACCTCGTCGGAATCGAGGCGCGAGCTGATCACCTGGCCCATCTGGGTGAGCAGTTCGTACTCGCGGGTGCGCCGCTTGGCGTCGTTCATCACCACGTAGTTTTCCAGGGTGAGGCCGATCTGCATGGCGACCCCGAGAAGCAGCCGCACCTGCGAGGTGCCCAGCACCCTGCGCTCGTCATGGCGAAAAAGGACGACGCCGAAATTGTGTTCGCGCGTCTGCAGGCTGACCGCGGTCAGGCTGCGCACGCCATAACGCCCCAGCACGGCCTGGCAGCGTTCGAAGCGGCGGGGCGCGCCGGCGGGCAGCGGCTCGGTCATGTGGGCGACGTTGCGCAGAGTTCCCAGGCCGCCGCGCCGGAAGGCGATATCGCTGAGGTACTCGCCGGCGCCTTCGTTCTCCAGGGCGGCGGTGAAGGTGGCGTCGAAACCGCGACTGACGGAAGGCAGCACGGCGCGCCAGCGCTCGGCGATGCTGATGGCGGCCCGTTCGGCGCGGCACAAGCGCATGAACCGGTCCAGCAGCTTGAGCAGAGCGGGCGCCGCTTCGGCGGGACTGAGCAGAGAATTGGCGTCCACGTCGAGGGTGGAGAACACCAGCGAGTTCTCCTGCACCAGCCGGCGTTCGTGTTCGAACAACACGATGATCATGGCGACGCCGACCAGCATCTGCGGCATGGTGCCGAGGAACAGGCCGACCCGCCCAAAGTATTTATCGAAGAACCCGCTAAACTGGCGCACCACCAGCAGGGGAACCCACAACAAAAGAGACCCGGCCAGCAGGCGGAAACCAGCGGAGTCGCGTTGCCGGCCGAGGCGGTAGAAGCGTGCCGCGGAGAGCGCCAGCACGAAGGCGATGCCGACCTCGAGTTCCAGGTGCGGTCGAGCCATCGCCTGGAAACGGCCATTTTCCATGTGGGCCAGGAGATTGTGCACCGTGAGCGCGACCGCACCGGCGGCCAGCGCAACATCGGACCAGTGCGGCCGGTAGTCTTCCTGCACCAGGCGCGTGGAAACGAAGATGGCAGCGGCTACGCCGCAGAACAAGAGCTTGGAAGCGATGAACGCAAAGGCGTTCTCGGTGGAGAAATAATTCCAGGCCAAAAGCGCGTATTGCAGGCAGTAGGCGGCCCAGGCGAGCTGCCACGCCCGGAAATACGGCTCATGCGACTGCCGGTAGAGATAGCTGAAGACGAAGAAAAACAGCAGGGCAAAGATGCCGGGGACGATGATGATCCCGATGAATACGTTCTCCATGGCGCGGCTCTGCTGTTCGTTAAGCTTAACTCACCCGTCAGGAAAGCACTGCTCTCCTTGGCCAGAACGGGCTTGGGTTAGTCCCTGGGGAATCGACCCGTCGGGAGCGCACCTTGGGCTTTGGGGATAAGCCGGCCGCTTTGCCGTTAGGGTGGCGAAAATATATGTGGTTTGTCCCTAACCGTCAATCAGGCAAATGCCTACGCAGGGGTAACTTAGGTCACTGCCTGCCTAGGTCCCGGCGCGCTTCTCGATCTTGGCCCAGGTGTCCTTCAGGGCGACGGTGCGGTTGAAGACCGGCCTGCCAGGGGTGGAATCGGGGTCCGCGCAGAAGTACCCCAGCCGCTCGAACTGGTAGCGGCTGCCCGGGGCGGCATTGGCCAGCGACGGCTCCAGCTTGGCGTGGCCGACGATCTCAAGAGAATTCGGATTCAGGTTGGAGGTGAAATCCTTGCCCGGTGCAACCTGGCTGGGGTCTTCGCTGGTGAACAGCGTTTCGTAAAGCCGCACTTCGGCGTCCACGGCGTGCGCGGCCGAGACCCAGTGAATCGTGGACTTTACCTTGCGGCCGTCGGGGGTGTTACCGCCGCGGGTGGCCGGATCGTAGGAGCAGTGGACCTCGACCACCTCGCCCTTTTCATTTTTCACCACGCCGGTGCAGGTGACCAGATAGCCGTAGCGCAGCCGCACCTCGCGTCCGGGTGAGAGGCGAAAATACTTGGGCGGCGGGACCTCGCGGAAATCATCCTGCTCGATGTACAGCACCTTGGAGAACGGCACCTTGCGCGTGCCGGCCTGCGGATCTTCGGGATTATTGTTGGCGTCCAGTTCGTCCGTCTGGCCCTCGGGATAGTTATCAATCACCACCTTGAGCGGGCGCAGAACGGCCATGGCACGCGGCGCGCGCTTGTTCAGGTCTTCGCGGACGAAGTGCTCCAGCATTGCCAAGTCAACAATGCCGTTGGTGCGCGAGGCGCCGACGGCGGTGACGAAATTGCGGATCGCCTCCGGGGTATAGCCGCGGCGGCGGATGCCGCAGATGGTGGGCATGCGGGGATCGTCCCAGCCGCGCACGTGGCCTTCGTTCACCAGTTGCAGCAGCTTGCGCTTGCTGAGCAGCGTGTAGGTCAGGTTGAGGCGGTCGAACTCGATCTGCTGCGACGGAAAGATGCCGAGCTGCTCGATGTACCAGCGATAGAGCGGCTGGTGGTCGGCAAACTCCAGCGTGCACATGGAGTGCGTGACCTTTTCCAGGGAATCGGACTGGCCGTGGGCGTAGTCGTACATCGGGTAGATGCACCACTTGTCGCCGGTGCGGTGATGCGAGGCGTGCAGGATGCGGTACATGACCGGATCGCGCATGTTCATGTTGGGCGAGGTCATGTCAATCTTGGCGCGCAGAACGCGCGAGCCGTCGGGAAACTCGCCCTTCGCCATGCGGGTGAACAGGTCGAGATTTTCTTCCACCGGGCGATTGCGATACGGGCTCTCGCGGCCGGACTCGGTCAGCGTGCCGCGGTATTCGCGGGTTTCGTCGGCGGTCAGGTCGTCAACGTAGGCCTTGCCGTCCTTGATCAGCTTGATCGCCCACTCGTAGAGCTGGTCGAAGTAATCGGAGGCGTAGTAGAGGCCGTCCCACTCGAAGCCCAGCCAGCGGACGTCCGCCATGATCGAGTCCACGTACTCCTGCTCTTCTTTTTCCGGGTTGGTGTCGTCGAAGCGCAGGTTGGTGCGGCCGTTGAACTCGTCGGCCAGGCCGAAGTCGAGGCAGATGGCCTTGGCGTGCCCGATGTGCAGGTAGCCGTTGGGCTCGGGCGGGAAGCGTGTCTGGATGACCGCGTCGCCGTACTTCTTCGTTTTGAGGTCTTCGATGATGATGTCGCGAATGAAGTTGGAGGGAGCGGCGGCGGGCGCGGGTGCTCGATTTGCCGCAGACTGCGTCTTGAAGTCTGATCGATTCAGATGATTGCTCCGCCAGCGCTCTCGCCTTCGCCAAATGCGGCACTCATCATACCCATCGTGGCTGCCAGCCACGGAATTGCTTCGGCACATATCTCGTCGGCAAGTGCGGGTGAGGCGAGGTTCTTGGAAACAAGAAAAACCGGCAGACCCTGTCGAAGAACTACGTTCCAGCGCGCACTCAACGGGTCACCGTGCGTCGCGCTGTTATACCCCGCTGTGAAGCCCTTCATCGAGGCGACCTTTCCTTCTAACAACCTATCATTCAGATACTCCATCATCTTTTGTAGGCTGGGACGCCTTCGGTGATCCCATCCATCATTCCAAATTTGCAAACCCTCACTGTGATGGAACAAATACAGGGTCGTGACCGCG
This sequence comes from Terriglobia bacterium, assembly GCA_963760265.1. GTDB lineage: Bacteria > Acidobacteriota > Terriglobia > Terriglobales > Acidobacteriaceae > JAIQGF01. Next base: position 94,567 of record CAVXCR010000048.1, on the reverse strand, counting down.
CGTTCGACGAACGGTCGGATCAAGACCTTTGCACCGAACAAATAACCCTGCCGAATCAGCTCACGAATCGACAAAGCTAAACTGATAGTTTGAGGGACCAGAATACAAGCTGCGCGTTGAAATTCCGTGAGTGTCGTCTTGTGCGATTGTGGCGCACATTTCGTGTTTAGTTCCAAACAAGCACAAATGAGATTGTCGAACTGGTGCAGCAGTTCGCGCCCCAAGTACGGCTCATCGGAAGGTGTGAAAACTACGGGTGTCATTTTCGATTACCTGCGTTCTCGATTACTTGGCCGATTATATCTTCTGCATTGCCCGCTCGATTCGCTGTAGCGTCTTCTCGTTCCCCAGCACTTCCAGGGTCTCGAACAACGGCGGGGCGTTTTTGCGGCCGCAGTCCCAGCGGGACGGCTCACAATAGCCCGGCGCTTTAGCGCCGGGAACGCTCCGCACAGAGGAACCAGTCCCGTAGGGACGGCTGAAAATCGGAGATCAGAAAATTGGGCCGGAATTTCAGCCGTGCCTACGGCACTAGCTCGGTGTGCTCGCCTGACCCGCCACTGAAGTGACGGGCTATTGTCATCGGTCCCTCCGGGACCAACTTCCTACCGAACCTTCCCAATCTTTCTCTACTGAAAGTGCCCATATCCTACTGAATCTTCTCTATCGCCTGCTCAATCCGCGCCAGCGTCTTCTGTTTCCCTAGCACTTCCAGAGTCTCAAACAGCGGCGGGGCGTTCTTGGGGCCACAGTCCCAGCGGGACGGCTGATAATAGCCCGGCGTTTTAACGCCGGGAACGCTCCGGGCAGAAGAACCAGTCCCGTAGGGACGGCTGAGATTATCCCCAAATGTATCGCGGGTCAAAGTCAATGCGGTGCTTTCTCAACAAAGCCAGGAATTCTTCTTCGAAGCTGCGCTTTTGATGATGCTCGGGCTGCTTGCGAACGTATTCGAGGGTTCTGTCCAGGTTGGAAACGCTTACCGTGAACGCACCGTATCCGTCCTGCCAGTGGAACTCTGGCCCCGGATGCTCATTGATCCATTTCGATGAGCCGCCTTTCAGCAACTGCACAGCCTTGGCAATGGCAATCGTAGCGGGCAGCGAGAGCAACAGGTGGACGTGATCGTCCGTACCGCCGACCGCGAGCGCTTTCATTTGATTCTCGCGGGCTATGCCGCCGAGGTAGGCCCAAAGTTTTGGACGAAAATCGTCGCCAATGCATTTGCGGCGGTCCTTGGTTGAAAAGACATAATGCACAAGGCTGGAGACGTACGTGTGCGCCATCTGCGACTCCGGACTGGTTTCAGCCGTGCCTACGGCACTGCCTCTATTTGCTCGCCTTACCCGCCACTGAAGTGGCGGGCTACTGTCACTGGTCCCTTCGGGACCAATTTCCTACTGAACCTTTCAATTTCCAATTCCCTACTAAACCTTCCAAATTCCTACTGAACCTTCCCATTTCCTACTGGACCTTCCCTATCGCCTGCTCGATCCTCGCCAGCGTCTTCTCTTTCCCCAGCACTTCCAGCGTCTCAAACAGCGGCGGGGCGTTCTTACGGCCACACACGGCGACGCGGATCGGCTGGAACATCTGGCCTGCCTTTAGCTTCAGTTCCTGCGCGGCGGCGCGCAAGGCCCCATCCAGCGCGTCGTGCTTGAATTCGGTCGCGGCCAGCACCTCGCGCGCTTTCTTCAGTGCCTTCATCGCCATTTCGCATCGCCCTTCTGCGGGACCAGCTCATTCGGGTCATACGGCGGCAGTTGGTCCACAAAGAAGAAGTCGGCGACGGTGAGCACGTCCTTCAGCAGCTTGATGCGCTCCCGCACCAGTGGCGTGATGCGCTGCATCTGTTCCGCGAAACATTGAAGCCCGCCTCGCGCACCACCGGCAGCAAGCGCTCGCTCAACTGTTCCACCGGCAGCGCGCGGATGTGCTCGGCGTTCAGCCAGATCGCCTTGGGGTCGAACATTTCCTCGGGGGACAGTAAACCCCCACCCTGTCCCGCTCCCTCGCTACGCTTCGGGACAGGCTCCCCCGGGCGGGACAAGGGTGGGGCAACCGGCTCTTTGAAATTCACCACCGCGTTGGCGCGATTGATGCCCTCGAGTGAAAACAGGTCAATCAACTCCTGACGTGTCAGGAACTCGCGATCTCTGCTTCGGCGACCAGCCCAGCAGGCACAGGAAATTGACGAAAGCCTCCGGCAAAAATCCCGCGTCGCGATAGGTGGTAACGCTCACCACCGGTCCGTGCTTGCGCTTGGAGAGCTTGGTGCCATCGGGCGCGACCAGCAGCGGCAGGTGCGCGAACTGCGGCGGCGCGGCGCCGGCGGCTTCGAAAATCAGCACGTGCTTGAAGGTGTTAGTGAGGTGGTCCTGGCCGCGAATGATGTGGCTGATGCGCAGATCGGCATCGTCGGCGCACGAGGCCATGTGATAGGTCGGCATGCCGTCAGAGCGAAGCAGCGCGAAGTCTTCAATGTCGGCGGTGGACTTGGCCTGCCCGCCATAAACGGCGTCGTCGAAGCGGATGATCCGCTCCGGCTCGCGCGGCACGCGGAAACGCAGCGCGAACGGCTCGCCGGCGGCGGCGCGGCGGTCGCTCTCCTCGCGCGACATCTCGCGCACACCGGGATTGAACAGCCAGGCGCCCTGCGCCACCGGCCGCGGGCTGTCGCCTTCATGTGCCGGGGTGAAATCGCGATACGCCATGCCCTTGGCGAAGATCGCCTCCGCCATCTGCTTGTGCAGCGCCAGCCGCTCCGACTGCCGGTATTGCTCGTCCCAGGGGAGATCGAGCCAGCGCAGGCCCTCGAAAATCGAGGTGAGCGAGGCTTCGGTGTTGCGCTCCACGTCGGTGTCGTCCACGCGCAGGATCATGGCGCCCTGGTTGTGGCGGGCGTAGAGCCAATTCAAGATGAAGGTGCGCGCGCTGCCGACGTGCAGAAATCCCGTGGGTGACGGCGCGAAGCGGACTCGCAACATAAACGGTCAGTATAGCAATCGGGGTTGTCGGTTTTCGGTGATCGGTTATCGGTGCGTACGAGCGAGAGCTGAGGGCTGATAGCTGAGAGCTATTCCGACTCGCCGGCGCGGGATTCGAAGCGGGTGCTGCGCTTCAGGAATGCGAGATCCACCTTGCCGGTGGGGCCGTTGCGCTGCTTGGCGATGATCAACTCGGCGAAGCCTTCGTTTTCCGGCGTGGGGTTGTAGACCTCTTCGCGGAAGATGAAACCGACCAGGTCGGCGTCCTGCTCGATGGAGCCGGATTCACGCAGGTCGGACAACTGCGGGCGATGATCGCCGCCGCGGCTTTCCGGAGCGCGGCTCAACTGCGAGAGCGCGATCACCGGCACGCGCAGTTCCTTGGCCAGCAGCTTCAGGCCGCGCGAGATGGCGGAAACTTCCTGGGTGCGGTTCTCGAAACGCGCTTTTACACCGGCAGCGCTTCCGGACATGAGTTGCAGGTAGTCCACGATGAGCAAGTCGAGGCGTCCGCCCATCTGGTGCTGCAGGCGGCGGGCCTTGGCGCGCATTTCGCTGATGGTGATGCCGGGCGTGTCGTCAATGAAGACGGGGGCATCGGCAAGGCGGCCCAGCGCTGCCACCAGCTTCTGATAATCGTCGCGGCCCAGAAAGCCGGTGCGCAGCTTGTGCGAGTCCACGATGGCGTTGGAGCAGAGCAGGCGCAGCAGCAGCGCCTCGCGCGACATTTCCAGCGAGAACATGCCGACCACCTTGTTGTCCTTCACCGCCGCGTTCTCCGCGATGTTGAGCGCCAGGGCGGTTTTGCCCATGGAAGGACGGGCGGCGATGATGATCAGGTCGGAGCGCTGCAGTCCGCTGGTCAGGTTGTCGAGATCCACGAAGTGAGTTTCCAGTCCGGTGACGCGCTGCCCGCGTTCGTAGAGCGCGTCAATCGAGCCGAACGACTCCTTCACGATTTGCTTCACGTCGCGGAAGCCGGAGGTGAAGCGCTTGTCGGAGAGCTCGTAAATGGCGGCTTCGGCGGAGGTCAGGACATCCTGCGCCGGTTCGGCCTCGTCCATGGCGCGGGCGACGGCGGCGTTAGAAGCGTAGATGAGGCCGCGCAGCAGCGCCTTGTCCTTGACGATGCGGACGTACTGCTCGATGTTGGGCCGGTGCGGCAGGCCGTCGGTGAGCGACGACAGGTAGGCGACGCCGCCGATGGCCTCCACTTCCTTGCGGCGCGACAACTCCTCGGCAAGCGTGACCAGGTCCACCGGGCGCCCGGAATCGGCCAGCTCGGTGATGCGCCCGTAAATGCGGCGATGCGAATCGAGCGAGAAGTCGTCGGCCTGCAGGTTCTCGGAGGAGGCCTGCGTGTAGGTAAAGTTGTCGAGCAGGATGGCGCCCAAGATGGAGCGCTCGGCGTCAATGTTGGCGGGAAGCCCGCGCTCGAGGGAGTAATCGGTGGTGGCCAAGGTTTGTCCGTCCCCTGAATTCTTGTACCGCGGAGCGCAGCCAAGAAATGTGAATTGTGTGCGCCGGCTATGTGCAAAAGGCACGTTTGCTGTGGACTCCCGTTGAAATTAAGGCGATTGAGTTTGGCACCAAAAATCGCGTTAGAGCCCGTGATTTGAAAATGGAAGCCGCGTCAGCAAAGTATGTCACAGACTTGTTGAGGCGAAAGAAAAACGAAAAGAAATAAGAAGCGCGGTTCACGCCAGCCAACGTGAACCGCGCCGTTGCGGATGTCCTGAAGCTGCCGGGAACGCGCTCAAGCAGGGATCGCTCCCGGCACCGGTCCAGCGCCTGCGGTGAGTTGCCACTCAGGGCGGGCCTTCCGGCTGTGCGCGGTTCCGTGCGCCTCGGCGGCACGCCACGCGGGCAAGTAGCACGGGGTTCGAAGCGCCCTCCAGATGCGCATGGCGCATCCGTCAACGCTCCGGCAAGCCCAGCCGCTTCGGTCGGCACACGCGATGCAGTCACCCCACCGCGCCAAAGACGGGCGCGTCGGGGACCCCGACAACGCCTGCTGACCGAGGCCAGTGGGCCGGAATGCCGTGCCACGCTCCCCTGAACCATTCAGGTGGAAACCGCCTTGGCTGCGTAGCCCTGCACCCTTGCTGCCGTGTTCGTGCCCGCAGAACTGGCCGTTACCGACGAGGAGCCCGAAAAACCGAACCTGCCAAGCGGCCCTCCCTTGCCAAGGACCATTTTGCTTTACCGGCCGCGCGCCGTGAGGCGCAGCAGCTCGGTTTGCATCACCGCAAGTTCGGTCTTTGTCCGCGCGACGCGCTCAGGACATCAACGCTCGCGTAGCGACACATTGCCCGATGCGATTACGGCGCTCAAGAGCAAAACGAAGTATGCGCTGTGCAGAAATTGTGATTGTCAGGGATTTGCTGTGGATGGGGTTGGAAATCGAAGGAGAAATTCAAAAACCTCAACCGCAAAGGACGCGAAGGTCACAAAGGAAGAAGAAAGGGCGCGAATGATCGCGCCCGGTATTTCTGATCCGTGTTGATCCGCGCCGCGGAAGACTTTTAGTCGCGCACGCCGTCCATGAAGGCGCGCAGCTTGCGCGAGCGCGAGGGATGACGCAGCTTGCGCAGCGCCTTGGCCTCGATCTGCCGGATACGCTCGCGGGTCACGGCGAAGGACTGGCCCACTTCCTCCAGCGTGTGCTCGGAGCCATCTTCCAGGCCGAAGCGCATCTTGATGACCTTCTCTTCGCGCGGGGTGAGCGTGCGCAGCACCTGCGCCGTCTGGTCCTTGAGGTTGACGTTGATCACCGCCTCGGCCGGCGAGATGACGGCGCGGTCCTCGATGAAGTCGCCGAGGTGCGAATCTTCCTCTTCGCCGATCGGCGTCTCCAGCGAGATGGGCTCCTGCGCGATCTTGAGGACCTTGCGGACCTTGGCGACGGGAATGTCCATGCGCTTGGCGATTTCCTCGCTGGTCGGTTCGCGGCCGAGTTCCTGCACCAGCTGGCGCGAGGTGCGGATCAGCTTGTTGATGGTCTCGATCATGTGGACGGGGATGCGAATGGTGCGCGCCTGATCGGCAATGGCGCGGGTAATCGCCTGCCGAATCCACCACGTGGCGTAGGTGGAAAATTTGTAGCCGCGGCGGTATTCGAACTTGTCCACCGCCTTCATCAGGCCGATGTTGCCTTCCTGGATCAGGTCAAGGAACTGCAGGCCGCGGTTGGTGTACTTCTTCGCGATCGAGACCACCAGGCGGAGGTTGGCTTCGATGAGTTCGCGCTTGGCCTGCTCGGCGTCAATGTCGCCCTGGATGATTTCGCGCTGGGTGCGCTTCAGCTCCGGAAAGCTGGTGCCGGATTCGTGCTCCAGGCGCTCCAGGTCGGCGCGGATCTGGCGCGACTGGCGGCGCAGGTCCTTCTTCTGCTCCTCATTGCGCGAGGCATCGATTTTCTTCTCGATGTTCTGGCACTGGCGGTCGAGCGCGCGCATCGTGTCCACGGTCTTGTTGACACGGTCAATCAGGCGCTTGCGCTCGTTGTTGGTGAAGCCCAGGAAGCGGAGGCCGCGCGACATTTCCACCAGCGCGCGCGCCAGCGCCCAGCGGCAGCGGCGTCCTTCGCGCTGCTTCTTCTTCAGCGCCGGAATGTTTTCGTACTTCTCGGCGAGCTGTTGCGACTTCTTGTAGTGCTTGTTGATGTCGTCGATCTTGCCGGTCCACTCCTTCAGGCGGTTCAGAAGGATTTCCTCGGTGATTTCCTCTTCATCGAAGGTGGTCACTTCCTTGATGGAGCGGACGCCCTTCTTCAGGTCTTCGCCGAGGCCGACGATTTCGCGGATGACGATCGGGGAACGCGAGAGCGCCTTCAGGACGCGGAGCTGCCCCCGCTCGATGCGCTTGGCGATTTCCACTTCGCCTTCGCGGGTGAGCAGGGGGACCGTGCCCATTTCGCGCAGGTACATGCGGACCGGGTCGTTGGTCTTCTCCAGCGCGCCCGGCGTGAGATCGAGCTCGACTTCTTCGCCCTCTTCGACTTCCTGGTCGAACTTCTTGTCCAGGGCAGACGAAGGCAGCTTCGCCGGACCCTCGAGCACATCGATGCCCTGCGTGCCGATGGTGGTCAGCAGGTCGTCGAGGTCTTCGGGCGAATGCACGTCGTGCGGGATGAGATCGTTGACCTCGTTGTAGGTGAGGTAGCCTTTCTCTTTGCCCGCGTCGATCAGCTTCTTAATGTCGTCGTACTTGTCTTCCAGAGCCAAGTGGCACTACCCCTTGCTGCACGGCAATTCCCGTTGGGCCGGGGACACCGGTCGCGCTCATAGCGGCGGGAGCTGTATTAGGACACTACAGTCAAGCAGAAACTTTCGGATTTTAGCACAACCGAGTGGCCGGCCCCAGTCACAATTTAAGCAACCCTTCACGATTTGGGACTATTCTGAGCGCTGTCAACAGTTTAGATGCCTCAAACCGGCTGATAGTTGCGGAGAAGGTGGAAGATCGGGCCACCAGGACCAAGTAACCCTGGCGCGGCTACGCGCTGGCGGTACCCGGCGCCGCCGCGTTGCCCAGGGCGCGATCGATTTCGACCTTCTGACGAAGCAGGCGGCCAAGTTCGGAGGCATCCTGGCGGCGCTCGGCTTCCGCGATCTGCGCCCGAACCTGTCTCTGGCGACGCTCCAGGCCGTGGCGGCGCAGGGCGTTGATGGCGCCATCCACCAACTCGGGCGTGAGTTCCTCCGCGTCGTCCAGCAGGATCTCGGCGACCAGACGGCGCTGGGAATCGGAAAGCGGCAGAGACATTGCGTCGGCGGATTCGCTGGCCAGCAACTGCTCCAGGAGAGACTCGGTGGCGAGGCCCTCGTGCAAGCGCTCGTGATGCAGGGCGAAGCGGGCCTGGCGCGCGGCATCGAATTCGTCATCCGCGCCGTCACGGGAGGAGGTGGCGCCCTCGCCGGGAGCGATGTCGCTCGCCGATGCCAGCGCCCGGATCAGGATGCGCTCGGCCTGCGTGACCTGGGCATCGGGCGAGACCGTGACCTGTTTTGAGCCGCGATTCGCGGCGGCGTGCTTCAATTCCTGGCGGAGGTTGGCGGAATCGATTCCGAGCTTCTGCGCCATTTCATTGGCGATTTCGCCGCGCATAATGCGGCTGGGCACGCGCTGAATGTGCGGGAGCAGGTAGTTGACGGCCTTCACTTTGCCTTCCGGCGTGCGCACCGGAAACTGGCTGCGGGCGCGCTCGATGAGGTAGTCGAAATACTTGGGCGCGTGGCGCACGACATCCTCGTACGCGGCCTTGCCTCGGCGGCGGATAAACAGATCCGGATCCAATCCCGGCTCGAGCGTGGCTACCTTGATCTCAAAATCCTCTTGGACGAGCAGCGCCAGGGAGCGCTCGGCGGCCGCGGCCCCGGCAGTATCGGGATCAAAATTCACGACAATCCTGCGGCTGAACCTGGCCAGCAATCGCGCCTGCAATTCCGTAAAGGCGGTACCGGACGACGCGATGACGTTTTCGATGCCGGCAGCAAACACACTGATGCAGTCCATCTGGCCTTCGACGAGGATGGCGTAGTCGAACTTGCGAATCCACTCTTTCGCCTTGTCCAGGTTGAACAGCACGTGCGATTTCGAGTAGATGGGCGTCTCGGGCGAGTTCAGGTACTTGGGGCCAGCCTTCTCGTCGGTGCTGAGCGTGCGCCCGGTGAACGCGATCACGCGCCCGCCTTCATTGCAGATGGGGAACAGGACGCGGTTGCGGAACTTGGAATACATGGTCGACGGTCTGCGGTCAACGGTCGACGGCGCTTCGGCTTTGGTTTGGCCGTCAGCCGTCGACCGTCGACCGTCGGCATCGGATTCCTTCCACGAAAACACCCCGCTCGCCCTCAGTATTTCCTCGTCGAAATCGCGTTTCAGATAATCGCGCAGGAGAAAGCCGGAATCGGGGGCGAAGCCGATGCGGAAGCGTGTGATGGTGTCATGGTCCAAGCCGCGGCCGGCCAGGTACTCGCGAGCGTGAGCGCCCTCCGGCTTTTGCAACTGCTCCTGGAAAAACGCGCAGGCGCGCTCGTGAAGGTCGAGCAGGGCGCCGCGCTGTTTGGCTTCGCGCGCCTCTTCGGGGCTGCTGTAGTTCGCCTTTGGCGGCTGCATCCCGATCTTCAATGCGACCGCGCGCACCGCCTCGGGGAAGGTGATGTTTTCGATCTTCTGCACGAAGCTCAAGACGTCGCCCGAGGCGCCGCAGCCGAAGCAGTGGTAGAACTGGCGCGTCGCGTGCACCGAGAACGATCCGGTTTTTTCGCTGTGAAAGGGGCAGAGGCCGGTGAAATTCTGCGCGCCGGATTTTCTTAGTTTCACGTACTCGCCGACGATGCGGACGATGTCGGCCTGCTGCTTGACGGTGTACGCGAAATCGCCGGGCTGTGACACCGCACAATTCTATTAACTTCCGAGGGTCAGTTCATAGGCGATTGCAGGCGGAACTAAACCCATGCGGACGAAATGCTGTGGATAAACTCTGTGTCGCGGTGGAAATGAAGGGTGAGTGCGCCCAGCAACGGCAGCCACGGTCTTGTTGACGGCTTGCGGCGCGGCTTATCAGTGCCCTTCCGAACCTGTCCGCTGGCTAGTGCACGTCATTCCGCTGCGGCCCTTCGAAGCTGAGGTACGAAACGCGTCGCAACTTCGAGAGGTCATCCGATAAGCAGCACTCGTAAATTTCTTGCCAGTGGCGGAGATAGTCTGCGGGCGGCAACTGCGCGTCATCGTGCGTAAGGTACTGGCGCACGTTGATCCAGAAGAAATTCTTGTCGCGCAACGCAGCCGGAAGCTTCTGCACCAGCAGCGTGTCGCGAAACTCCGACTCAGGTATCCATTCGGGGGCCCGGGGGAAATTGTCTTTCATACGAAACCCCCAGCCGAGATTGTCAGTAGATTCTCAAGGCGCTCCGCTGCTCACAACAATTAATTGCGTTAATTCTGTTGATTACCTGTGGAAAAGTTGGTGACAACTTGCGGGGGCGTTGGAAAACCGGGCCGAAATTACAGCTTCCCGTTCGCCGCCGTATCGGTAAAGCCTGATGGTCGCGCACCAGCGGATGATGTTGTCAGGTGGTCAGACTCTCAGTTCGACCACGGTCGCTCCGCCGCCGCCCTCCTGTTGCGGAGGCTCGGCGACGCTGGCCACGTGGGGATGCGATTTCAGATATGCGCGCAGCGCTTTCCGCAGAATGCCCATGCCGCTGCCGTGAACGATGCGGACCTTCGGCAGTCCGGCCAAGAAAGCGCGGTCCACGAATTTTTCGACCTCGCGCGTGGCCTCATCCACGGTGCGGCCGATGACGTTGATCTCGGTTGGCGCGGTCAGGTCTTCCTTCTCCAGCGTGACGGAAACGCCGTGTGCGCGGGCGGCTTTGACGGGGTTATCGGCGGCGTGCGCGACCACCTCCGCGATGTCGTCCTGGCGGACTTTCATCGTCATCGGGCCGACCGCGACCTCGTACTGATCGTCGCCCACCCGGCGTTTCACCTGCCCGGTGCGCCCCAGTGATTTCAGTTTCACCGTGTCGCCCTCCAGCACGCGCTGCACAACGTGGGGCTGCGCGTGCTGGTCCTCGCGGTCGGCGCCGGTGGTATGGGCGACGACCGTCTGGTCGAACTGCTCGCGAAACTCGCGCCGCAGCTTGGCAATGCGCCGCTCCGCTTCTTTCGACAGCTTTTGCTGCGCGGCACGGTCCTGCACGGCCTGCACCGCTTCGCGCGCGTGATACTCGAAATCGCGCATCAGCGATGCCAGCTTGTCTTCCAGTTCGCGAATGCGCCCGCGCTGCTCTTTCAAACCCTCGGCGGCGAGACGGTCCTTTTCGCGCTGCAGTTCCAACTCGCGCGCTTGCAGGCGTCTCCGCTCGGTTTCGGCTTCGCGCAGTTCGCCGTGGAGGCGGTCGAGAAATTTGCCGACGTCCTGCGCCTGCGCGCCGAGGCGGGAGCGCGCCGAGTCAATGATGGTCGGATTCAGGCCGAGCCGCTGCGCGATGTTGATGCCCGCCGAGGCCCCGGGCACGCCGACGCGCAGTTCGTAGGTCGGCTGCAGGGTACGCTCATCGAAGCCGACGGCGGCATTGACCACGCCCGGCGTATTCGCGCCATACACTTTCAGCGACGTGTGGTGGGTCGAGATCACGCTGGTGCAGCCGGTGCGGCGGAAGTGCTCGGCAATGGCGACCGCCAGCGCCGCGCCTTCCTCCGGATCGGTGGCGGCGCCAAGTTCGTCCAACAGGACCAGCGAATCCGGCGTCGCGGTGCGCGAGATGAAATCAATGTTGGTGACGTGGGCGGAAAACGTCGACAGGTTCTGCTCGATGGACTGGTAATCGCCGATATCGGCGAGCACGGCGTCGAACACCGGAAGCTCGGCGCGGTCCGCGGGCACGGGAATACCCGACTGCGCCAGCAGCGCGAGCAGGCCGATGGTCTTGAGCGCAACCGTCTTGCCGCCGGTATTGGGGCCGGTGATCACAAGCTGGCGGTGATCTTCCGCCCCATCTCGAGCCGGGGACTCCGGGCCGGCGCCAAGCTCGACGGTGATGGCGACCACACTCTGTGATTTCCCGCGCAGAGTGCGCTCCAGAAGAGGGTGGCGCGCGTCTTTCAAGAACAATTTGCCGGAGGTAAAAGTGACAGGCGCGCACCGGTAATCGTCGGCGAAACGGGCCTTGGCGAATTGCAGCTCGAGTTCGCCAAGCGCGTCGGTGGCGGCCTGGATGGCCCACGACTGCTCGGCGACGCGGCGCGTCATTTCCAGCAGAATGCGGTGGACCTCCTCCTGCTCCTCTTCCAGCAGGCGGACCAGTTCGTTGTTCTGCTCGATGGTTTCCAGCGGCTCGACGAACACCGTCTGCCCGCTGGAGCTGGCGCCGTGCACCACGCCCTGCACCCGCTTTTTCTGCTCCACCTTGACCGGGATGACGAAGCGCTCGCCGCGGATAGTGACCAGCTCTTCCTGCACCGCGCCGCCCTCGGCCAGCCGGCGCAGGTAGGCGTGCAGCGAGGCCTGGATGAGGCGCTTCTGCTTTTCGACCTCGCGGCGGATGCGCGCCAGTTCCGGCGAGGCGCGATCGTCCAGGGTGCCGTCGGGCAGGATCTTGTTGCGGAAGTAGCGGAGAAATTCCGTGAAGTCGGCAATCGCGGCCGAAAGCTCGGTTACGGTCGGCCAGGGATTCCCGGCATCGTCCGTGGTTTGTGCTTGCTCGCCCGGCTTCGGCGCACGCATTGCCGACGGCGGATTCTGCGACGTATGCCGCCACTCGTCGGCGCGGTCCACCACCAGCACGATATCGCGCAATTGCACGGTTTCCAGCGCCGCGCCCTCAATGCGCGATTTTTCCACCAGCGCCGCGGGATCGGTGAGGCCGGAAAAATCGAAGTGCCCGCCGGAGCGCAGGAAGCGCCGGACCTCGGCGGTGAGCTGCTGCTGGCGCTCGATCCACGCCCGGTCGGCGGTCGGCTGCAGCCGCTCCACCCGCGTCTTGCCCAGCGGCGACCAGGCGTAGCCGCCCAGCATCGGGCGCAGCGCATCGAATTCCAGCACGCGCGCGCTGGTGTGGCGCAAGGGTTGCGGCATTTCGACATGGTAAACGGTTTTGGGTCGCGCGGCACTGAAGGCCAATGACTGCCACCCCATCACGCGCGGCGCGTGACGGGGACCCCGGTCACGGGGCCATGGCCTATCGGCACCTGTGCTCGGGGGCCGGGCCGCGATATGAATTCAGAGCGCCACGATCCCCGGAGGCATTTACCTAATGTGGAATGACAAGCCAACCTACCCTCCCAAGAACTCGCCCACGCCCGAACCTCTGGCGGCAACGCCGCGGACTCCCGAAACGTCGATTGCCGCGCGCGTCGCCACGCTGCCGCCGCAAAACGTTTCGGTGATCGGCAAGAGCCTCACCATCACCGGCGACATCACCGGTTCTGAGTCGCTGCACGTGGAAGGTCACGTGAAAGGCGCCATCCGCCTCGAAACTTCCTACCTGAACATCGGCCCGGAAGCGACCGTGCAATCCAACGTGGTCGCGCGCGAGGTCGTGGTGCGCGGATCAGTCGTGGGCAACGTGAGTGTCAGCGAGCGCATTGACATCCGCAACGGCGGCTCGCTGGTCGGCGACGTCACGGCGCACAGCGTCAGCATCGAGGAAGGCGCGTATTTCAAGGGCAGCATTGACATGCGGCGGACGGAATCAGCGCGCCACAAAGCGCCCAACATTCTGATTTCTTCCTCCCCCAAACCGGTTGAGACGGAACACACGAACCCCGTTTCTGCCTGACGCCGTCGGGTGGTCGGGCGATCGCGTGATCGGGTGACCGCGCCCGGACCGGTGGCCCGACGCCTCGATGGACCATCCTCCCGCATCACCACTGTCGGTGATCGCAATAACACCGGCATAAATCATGCCTCGCGGGCATTCGGGCGCGATTCCGGGTGCTAGAATTTAGTTTCATCGCGAGGTCGTTATGAGCTTTCCCATTCAGCGCCCGCGCCGCCTGCGCTCCAGCGACGCATTGCGTTCTTTTGTCCGCGAAACCCGCCTCACCCCCGAGGGGTTCATCTATCCGCTGTTTGTCTGCCCGGGCGAGGGTGTGCGCAAGGAAATCCGCTCCATGCCCGGCGTCTTCAACCTGTCGGTTGACGAGGTGGTGAAAGAAGCGCGCCAGGTCAAGGCGCTCGGTATTCCGGCCGTCATCCTGTTCGGCCTGCCGGAAAAGAAGGACGAGATCGCCACCGGCGCCTGGGAAGAGGACGGCATCGTGCAGCGCGCCACCCGGGCGATCAAGCGCGAGGCCCGCGACCTGATGGTGGTCGGCGACGTCTGCCTGTGCGAGTACATGAGCCACGGACACTGCGGCATCGTGAAGCAGAAATCGCAGCCCCGGCCGGAAAAGCAGCGCGCGCGTGGTCGACTCAGTCGGTGGGCGCGGCGGTCGAGCAGGCGGTGGCCGACGAGTTCGAGATCGTGAACGACCTTACCCTCGACATCCTCGCCAAGACGGCGGTTTCGCAGGCCAGGGCCGGCATGGACATCATCGCGCCCAGCGACATGATGGACGGGCGCGTGGGCGCGATTCGCAAGGGACTCGACGACAACGGCTTCATCAACACTCCCATCCTCAGCTACGCCGCGAAATTCGCCAGCGGTTTCTACGGGCCGTTCCGCGAGGCCGCCGATTCGGCGCCGCAGTTCGGCGACCGGCGCAGCTACCAGATGGATCCCGCCAACTTCCGCGAGGCGCTGAAGGAAATCGAGCTCGACCTCGAGGAAGGCGCGGACATCATCATGGTCAAGCCGGCGCTGCCCTACCTGGACGTGATCCGCGCCGCTTACGAGCGCTGCAACGTGCCGGTGGCGGCCTACCAGGTTTCGGGCGAGTTCGCCATGATCGAAGCCGCCGCGCGCAATGGCTGGATCGATCGCGATCGCGTCATGCTGGAATCGCTGACCTCGATCCAGCGCGCCGGCGCCAGCATTATCCTTACCTACTTCGCCAAGGATGTGGCGAAGTTGCTGGCGTAGGGGAGGCAAAACTGACGTTCTGGCAGGGAATTACTTTAAGAACAGCGTCGTCTTAATAGCAGTGTCAATTTTCGCCATTTGGGTCGCGTCTAGCCTGCCGTAATAGTCTGTGAATCTTGACACTTCAATCGCCCGAATCTGCTCACCCTTCGCCACGCTGTCCTTCGTTAGTCCGCCGCACTGCTTTGCCAGGAATACGTGACTTGGGTATTGCTTTTTCACGTTCGCAGCGTCGGTCGTAGGGACCACGACCACCACCGGACTGTTGGCGTTAATCGAGTCCCTACTGACGACGATGACAGGTCTGGTTCCTGCTTGCTCGCTGCCCTTTGTCGGGTCTAGTGCGGCTTCAAAAACGTCACCGCGAATGGGCTTGGGCAGCGGTTTGGGGTTGGTTGGTGTCGTGCTCATCCTGTTTCTCGGTAGCCTTAAATGCCTCCCAATCACCGTGGGCAAACTCTCGCGCCATAGTGACCGCATCACGCTGATAGTCGGGATCGGTCGCCATCCCGGCAAATGCCGCGTCGATCTCCTCTTCTGACAGGTCCTGGAGCTTCTCCCTGACGGCCTCGACTACCAGCTCGTTCAGGCTTCCGACATCGTCTCTAGCCTTGACAACCCTCCGAGCTTGCTCATACAGGCTGGTAGGGATACGAATTGTCGTGATCTGATACTTCTTCGCTGGTTCTGGCATGGGAATCACACCTCCCAATACTATCATAGTTAATATGGTAAGTGTATTCTCGTTCTCTATCGTTATGTCCGTAAGCAATTGACGTTCCCATAGCACGCACCTGCGACATCAGTATGCTGCGAACTGCTTAATATCTCAATGTGGTATAAGTGTCACAAAGCGAGCAAGTATTTTGCAATATTGCATCTTACACTATCCATGCCATCGTTATCTGACAGCAGATTATGATATAGAGATTGATGTGGACCGCTCTGCAAGATGCCGGCCACGCGCTGTTTGTGGACGAGGCGGAGCGCTTCAACTTGGTGGTGGAGAAGTTCATCGAGGGCGCGCGGGCCAGGTAACTACGTCGCCGATTCGGCTTTGCTCCTGAGCTTGCAGCGCG
Organism: Terriglobia bacterium; assembly: GCA_963760265.1. Lineage (GTDB taxonomy): Bacteria > Acidobacteriota > Terriglobia > Terriglobales > Acidobacteriaceae > JAIQGF01. The sequence goes on along the minus strand of CAVXCR010000048.1, from coordinate 78,964 downwards.
TAGCCGCCAGTTCCACGATGTCGCCGATCAGTTGCGTGTACGTTCTGCCGGACTTCCGGGCGGCCATGGCGAATTCCTGCGCGCTGGAAAGCCAGGGATTGGGATTGGCCTCGATGACGTACACCTCGCCCTTGGGCGAGAGCCGCATGTCAATGCGCCCGTAGTCCCGGAGTTTGCACGCGCGGTACGCATTGAGCGCGGTCTGGGTAAGCCGCCCGGTGGTTTCCTCATCCAGGTCCTCGGCGGGCGCGGACTTGGTGAGCTTGTACGCCTCGGTGTCTTTTTCGAACTTCACGTTCTGGGTGGCAATGCGCGGCACGCCCTTGGGCAGCTTGGAAAGATCCAGTTCCACCAGCGGCAGCGCCTCGGCGCGCTCATAGCTGCCGAGGACCGCGCCGTAAATTTCGCGGCCTTCGATATACTCCTCGATCAGCGCCGGGCAGTCGAACTCTTCCTGGACGTACTCGATCCGCTCCATCAGTTCTTTCACGCTGCCGACCAGCGCCTTGTCGTCGATCCCGATGGAACCGTCTTCCCACATCGGCTTCACGATCAGCGGGAAGGAGACGTCGTCGGCATGCTCGGTGCGGCCTTTCCAGGCGGTCGCGAAGTAGGGCGTCCGAATTCCGTGGAAGGCAAAAAGTTTCTTGGCCACCGCCTTGTCCTGCGCCAGGAAAAGTCCGTGCGGCCCGGAACCGGTGTAGGGAAGGTCCAGCAGGTCAAGGTAGGCGGTGATGTTCATGTCCTTGGTGTCGTCGCCGGCGAACGATTCGGTGAGATTGAACACCAGGTCGGCGCTGCATTTTGCCAGCGCCGCTAGCGACGCCGTCCGCCCGTCCAACACCTGGTAGAAGGGCTCGTGGCCGAGCTTCGCCAGCGCCTCGAAGATCTCTTCGCGGTCGTGTTTTTTCTTGGGGCGCGGCTTCGCGCCTTTCTTGCGGCGTGCCGGCTTCTCGACTTCGGGCTCCGCGGGCTCTTCCTCCCACACGTCGTAGAGCACCGCGATCTTCAACTTGGCTCCGTTCATAACTGCCTCTACGGCTGCGCGAACTTTCCGCGCGCCAGGTAATTCATCGCCAGGGCGGTTGCGTACACCGTGATGTCGGTCAGGTGTTCGGCCTCGCGTGCCACTTCCACCCGCAGTGCCAGTTGCTCCACCCTCGCTTGCATCGATTCGACGAGTTTCTTGATGATCGGCCGCTGCACGCCCGACCAGTACGTCACCTTGTCGGTCAGCAGCTTGCGATGCTCGCGCAGAAAATCGGCGGCGCTGCGCACGCCCTTGCGCTTGCGCTTCGACGCAATGAAGATGTCGATCAGATCCGAATCCAGCGCCAGGTCGGAAAAGGAGTTTTCGTCGGCCAGCATCTGCTGGTAGAAATCGCCGACCGTGCCCCGCATGTCCGCCACGGTAATGTCGGTGTCGCCGTGCGCGCGCAGCGGCGGCGTGTCGCCCAGCTTGTGCGCGATGCGGTTCATGTACTTCAGCTTCGCCAGCGCCGGCCAGCCGCGATAGCGGGTGCGCCAGCGCGAGCCCGGCGTCAGCCAAACGGCAAAAGTTTCGGCGAAGTCTTCATCGGGATGCTTCTGCGCGTACCAGCCTGCCATGTGGCGCACATAGCTGCGCGAGAAGGGGACCGGCCGGTAATTGTCGCGATAGGCGCGCCGGAACGAGCCGAAGAGCTGCCGCCACTCGGGCGTCTTGTAAAGCTGGTAGGCGTAGTTGAAGGCGTGGCCCGCTTCGTGGCGCAGGTACATCATGATCTCGCGCGCGTCCTCGAGATCGTTCATTTCCCGTTCCAGCCGGGAGAGCTGCGGGTTGGCGAGGTAGAACGGGATGCCGACCACCGGCTCGCCCGATGGACATCCCCACTCGTCGGTCAGGTAACAGGGCGGGCGAAACTGCTTCAACCCTTTGCGTTCGCACTCGCCATAGAGTTGCTGGACGAAGCGCTCCAGCGGCGAGCCGTCCAGGCGCAGGCCGAGGTCGCAAATTGGCTTGTTGAGTATTTCCTGTACGTCCGCCGGAGCTGTTTCAAACGCACGCACAAGATTTTTGCGCTAGGTAGCGACCGGCTGGGCCGCCGCCTGCGCAATCGCCTCCAGCAATGCCCGTTCACCCAGGCGCGAATCCAGGGCGACGTCCACCGCCGGATGGCGTCCGCTGGCGTGCAGCACCACCACACTCGCCGCCGGGTTGCCCTTTTTCACCATGTACGGCAGGTGATGGCGGTCATCGCGGGTCAGCGTGTGGCCGAGGATCGCGATATCGAACCCACCCGCCTTCACCGCCGCTTCCATGGCCGCTCGCCCCTCGATGGGTACCACCGCATAGCCTGCCTGGTTGAACAGTTTTGTCTGTGTGGACAGCACTGTTGCATCGGCTTCGCAATACAGAATCGCCGTCTTTCGCATACACCACTCCCCACCTACACACAGGACCTTGTGCAAGTGTAGCCACATTGGGGCGGCGGTTTGCAGATAACGGCAGGCCAGCTACTTACGATGTTGGTTCGCGTGAACAGGCGCGTCGCCGGCGGTAGCGAGGAGCAGGGCGGTAGATGCAGTTTACGCACTGAGGCCAGCCTTTTGGGCTGGCCTCGCACCTGCTTCCCGAAGGATGCAGGGGGATAATTCCGTTAGTAATGTATTTAGACGAGCTTTATAGCGTTTGGTTGCGTGGAACGCAAGGTTATTCGTCACTTTGGCGGCCCTTCGCGAATCGTAATACCGTGTCGTAAAATCCTTGGTTTGCGGTTCTGCTCAAATTCCTGGCAGTACGGAGCTCGACGTGGCAGACAAGATTTATGACGTGGCCATCATCGGCAGCGGCCCGGCCGGTTATACCGCGGCCATTCGCGCCGGACAGTTCGGACTGAAAGTCGCTCTCATCGAGAAGGACAACAAGCTCGGCGGCACTTGCCTGCACGTGGGCTGCATCCCCACCAAGGCGCTGCTGTTCAATGCCGAGGTCTGGGACCACCTGAAGGCGGCGCAGGAATTCGGCATCGAAGACGTGGGCACGCCCAAGCTGAACTGGGGCACGATCCAGCAACGCAAGAACAAGATCGTGACCAAGCACGCCAAGGGCCTGGAATTCCTGATGCGCAAGAATAAGGTTGAGACCCTCGCCGGTTTCGGCCGCCTGACCGGCCCGGCGAAGAACGGCGTGCTCGAAGTCGAACTGGATACCGGTGCGGCTGGCGGGCGCACGTCGTAAAGGCGAAAAACGTGATCGTCGCCACCGGCTCGGGCGCGCGCATGCTTCCCGGCACGGCGCCGGACGACCGCATTCTTACCAACATCGAGATTCTCAGCCTGGGCGCAATTCCCAAGTCGCTGATCATTGTCGGCTCGGGCGCCGTCGGCGTGGAATTCGCCTCCATCTACAACTCCTTCGGGACCGACTGCACCGTCATTGAAATGCTGCCGCGGATCGTGCCCTTGGAAGATGAGGACATTTCCAAGGAGCTCGACCGCGCATTCCGCAAGCGCAACATCAAGACCGACGTGAACGCTTCGGTCCAGCAAGGTGGACAAGACGAAAGACGGCGTGTCGGTCACGTTCGAGGTGGGAGGAAAAGCGCAGACAGTCGAGGCCGAGCGAGTGCTGATCGCCGTCGGGTCGCAAGCCGCTCACCGACAACATCGGCCTGGAGAAGACAAAGATCAAGGTCGAGCGCGGCTTCATCCACACCGATGGCTGGATGCAAACCGCCGAACCGGGCATCTATGCTGCCGGCGACATCGTGGCCGGCATGCCGCAACTGGCGCACGCCGGATTCATCGCGGCCAAGGTCGCGGTGGCGCACATCGCGAAGAAAAACGCCAAGCCGATTGATCGCAGCCGCATTCCCGCCTGCACCTACTGCCATCCCGAGATCGGCAGCGTCGGCATGACCGAGGCGGCCGCCAAACAAGCGGGGCGGCAGGTAAAGCTGGGCAAGTTCCCCTTCACCGCCAACTCGCGCGCATCGATTGTCGGCGCGCATGAGGGGTTTATCAAAGTCGTCTCCGACGCCAAGTACGGCGAGATCCTCGGTGTGCACATCATCGGGCCGTCGGCGACCGAGCTGATCGCCGAAGCGGTGGCGTCCATGGAAATGGAAGCCACGGTCGAGGACCTGATGTACACCATCCACGCCCACCCGACGCTCTCCGAGGGCATGCTGGACGCGATGGAGAGCGTGGAAGGGCTGGCGATTGATTTTTAGGATTCAGCCACAGAGGACACAGAGGATTCTTGCTTATCCGTTTGCTTGCCCCCATTTCCTCTGTGACCTCTGTGGCTAGATTTTTAGTGATTATTTCCGTCGTCCAACTCGGAACCCTGGATTACGCCACCGGGCTGCGGCTGCAGCAGCGGCTGGTCGAGCTGCGCAAGAACAACGAGATCGCCAACGTTCTGCTGTTGCTGGAGCACACGCCGGTGATCACGCTGGGACGCAACGCGCGGCGCAACAACGTTCTCGCCTCCGATGAATTGCTGAAGCAGCGTGGCGTCGAGCTGTTCGAATGCGACCGCGGCGGCGACGTCACCTACCACGGGCCGGGGCAACTGGTCGGCTACCCGATCTTCGATCTGCGCAGTTTCCTTGGGCCGGACGGGCAGAGGAAGACGCTGGGCGCGGTGGATTATGTGCGGCGGCTGGAAGAAGCGCTGGTCCGCACTTGCGCCGATTTCGGCATCCCGACCGAGCGCGTGGCCGGCATGACCGGAGTCTGGACTCAACTCTCAACCGCTGTCATCCCGAGCGGAGCGAACGAGCAAAACAAGCCTTTAAGGCCTGTCATCCCGAGCGGAGCGAACGAGCGAAACAACCCTTTAAGGCCTGTCATCCCGAGCGGAGCGAACGAGCGAAGCAACTCTTTAAGCCCTGTCATCCCGAGCGGAGCGAACGAGCGAAGCGAGCGAGCGCAGTCGAGGGACCCCTACTCGACACACGAATCCCAGGCCAAGATCGCCGCCATCGGCGTGCACATTTCGCGCGGCGTCACCTCGCACGGCTTTGCGCTGAACGTGAACACCGATCTTGAGAATTTCAATCTCATTGTTCCCTGCGGCATCTCGACCAGGCCGGTCACCTCTCTTCAGCGGGCGCTGGGGCGTGCAATTGCGCTCGACGACGTCGCGCAGTCGATGGCGCGCAACTTCGGGCGCGTGTTCAATTCGCAGATCGTCTGGGTGGACTCGCTCGATGCGCTGCTCGGCCGCTCGGTCGGCGTCCCGGTCGCGCGCGCCGGAAGAGCTGCGCAAGATGGCGGGCGAGGAAGACACCTTTTGGGTCTAGGCACATCAATCGTCCCTGCGGGAAGGCATGGCATAGCCCCGCGGTGTCCTAACCTTGCAAAACACCGGTTGGTGTCCTAGAATCTGTGGACACCAAGCCCGAGAATGCGCTAAGGTGAAATCGGCGAGCCACACTGGGATCCCGGCCGCTAGAATGGCGGCTCCCGTCCCGTGTGGTGGAATGAAAGGTGTCCACCGTGCAGAAGAAATGGGTAAGTTTTTCGCCGACTGGTACGACGCCACCGGCAGACGCCACCGCCGCGCCTTTGCCAAGGAACGCGACGCGCTCAACTTCCAGCGCCAGCAGCAGGAGTCGGCACGCTCAAAACGGCAGGCGCGCGCCTCTGACCAGCGCTGCTACACCATTTCCGACTGGCGGCTGGAGAAGCCCGAATTCAAAATCGAGCAAGTCCGTGAGAGGCGACGAGGTCCGCTACATCGTGCACGGCGACCTCTCGCGCGAGGCGCCGCCGATCCGCGAATCGAAATATCTCACGCGCGAGCAGCACATCGAGATCTACCGCTGGATGCTGCTCAACCGGCGCATGGAAACGGCGCTGGAAAATCTCTACAAGCAAGGCAAAGTTGTCGGCGGGGTGTACTTCGGGCTGGGCCAGGAGGCGTGCTCGTGCGCCTCGACGTTCGCGCTGAAAAAAGACGAGTGGATGGGCCCGATGATCCGCAACCAGGGCTCGCTGCTGGTGAAAGGGTTCTCCGCGCGCGACATCATGATGCAGTACATGGCGAAGGCGGGCTCGCCCACGTTCGGCAAGGACGCCAGTTCGCACTTCGGCGACATCCGCGAGCGCAACACGGTGGCGCCCATCTCTACCCTGGGCGACCTGATTCCCGTGCTCACCGGCGTGGCGCTGGGCGCGCGCCTGCAAGGGCGCAATATCGCGGTCATGACCTATGTCGGCGATGGCGGGCAGTCCACCGGCGTCACCTACGAGGGCCTGAACTTTGCCGCCGTGCAGAGGCTCGGGCTGGTGCTGTTCGTCGAAAACAATATCTGGGCGTACTCCACGCCGACCGACGAGCAGTTCCTGGTGAAGGACCTGGCGGAGCGCGCCATCGCTTACGGCATTCCGGGCGTGATCGTGGACGGAACCGACGCCTGCCAGGTGTACGACGCGGCGCACGAGGCCTGCGAGCGCGCCCGCCGCGGCGAGGGCCCGACGCTGATCGAGGCCAAGATGATGCGCATGAAAGGCCACGCCATCCACGACGCGGCGCAGTACGTGCCGCGCCCGCTCTTCGAGTACTGGACGCGGCGCGACCCGATCGCGCGCTTCGAAAATTACCTGGTCAGCGTGAAAAAGTGGCTCACGCGCGAGGAAAACGAAAAACTGATCGCCGACGTCGAGCGCCAGTTGGACGAAGACCGCGAGTACGCGGTCAATTCACCGATGCCCGATCCAGCGTCGACGCCGCTCGACGTGTGGTGCGAGGGCTGTCACGAGGTGAAGCTGAAGTACGCGGTGCCGCAGTATCCGAACGAGAAGAAATCCGCCGGACGAAAGCAGGTGGAGGCGGCGGGACATTTGAAGTGATCGATGCCTATACCCGATTATCAAGCAATTATGTTGCCCTTGCTGAAGATTGCTGCCGACGGTCAGGAGCATCGCAACCGCGACGCCAAGCAATTCCTTGCAAACGAATTTAGCTTAACGGACGAAGAGCGCAATCGTCTGCTCCCGAGCGGTAACGACAAAGTTTTTGACAACCGAGTAGGTTGGGCGCGCAGCTACCTGAAACACGCCGGTTTGCTCGAGTATCCGAAGCGTGGACAATTCCTCATCACACAACGTGGGAAGGAATTGTTAACCAGCGGCATCACCGCCATCACAGCAAAGTTCTTGATGCAGTACCCAGAATTTGCCGCTTGGGGTAGCACGCCCAACGATGAGAAAGACGAGCAAAAGGCGCTTCCATCTGAGCTGGCCGATCACAGTTCCAGCACTCCGCAAGAACAAATGGAACTCGGTTATGCGAAGCTGCGCCGCGAACTTGAGGCGGAGCTCTTAGCGAAGGTCAAAGCGTGTTCTCCTGAATTCTTTGAAAAACTCGTGGTTCAACTACTCGTTGCCATGGGCTATGGCGGCTCACTTTCCGACGCTGGCCGGCAGATCGGTGGAATCGGTGACGGTGGTGTCGACGGGGTCATTAAGGAAGATCGGCTGGGATTAGATCTTATCTATATCCAAGCAAAGAGGTGGGACAACACGACGGTGGGCCGCCCCGACATCCAGACATTCGTGGGCGCACTGGCTGGGCGCAAAGCTCGACGCGGCGTGTTTATTACCACGTCTGCTTTCGCGAAATCCGCCCACGATTACGCAGACTCAATTGACACAAAGGTCGTCCTCATTGATGGACTAAAGTTAGCTGAATTCATGTTCGATTTCGGCGTTGGCGTAACGCCGGTCAGACAGTATGAGGTCAAGGCCATAGATAATGACTTCTTTGAACAGGACGAGGATGCCGATCCATTCGTGAAATCGGCTGGATAGGCGCAACCCTTGCCTCAAGCTACTTGTCTCGAAGCCACTCGCCACGGTCTATGCAGAGAGGATGGAGCGCGATCATGCGAAGAATTCAGCTACGTGACCTGCAGAAGCAGCTTGGCAAAATGATTGTTGAGGCTGCCGAGCACAATGAGCGCGTTGCCATCATGAACGGCGGTTAGCGGGTCGCGTGGCTCGTTGGAGAATATGACATTGGCACGCTTCTCGATTGGGATCGGATCGAGGACCGCTTTGATGTTGAACAGATCCGCAAAGCGAAACACGATCCGCGGAAGCTTCCGTGGAAAAAGATCAAAGCCGCACTTGAGTTTTGAATGATCCGCGTTGATCCGCGTAAATCCGCAGGTTGGTTTTCGGCCACTCGAAACTGAAACTTATGCCTGAAGTTACCTATCTCGAAGCCATTCGCCAGGGAATCTGGGAGGAGATGGAGCGCGATCCCAGCGTCTTCTGCATCGGCGAGGACATCGGCGTCTACGGCGGCGCGTTCAAGGTCACCGAAGGCTTCGTGGACCGCTTTGGGCCGGAGCGCATCATCGACACGCCGATTGCCGAGTCGGCCATCGTGGGCGCGGCATTCGGCGCCTCGCTCACCGGCATGCGGCCCGTCGCCGAGTTCCAGTTCATGGACTTCATCGGCTGCGCCTTCAACCAGATCGTCAACATGGTTGCCAAGGCGCATTTCCGCTGGGGCGCGCCGGCGCCGCTGGTGCTGCGCGGGCCATCGGGTGGCGGGGTGCACGGCGGGCCGTTCCATTCGCAGAATCCCGAGGCGTGGTTCGTGCACGTGCCGGGGCTGAAGGTAGTTTGCCCGGCGACGGCGTACGACGCCAAGGGGCTGATCAAGTCGGCCATCCGCGATAACAACCCCGTGGTGTTTTTCGAGCACAAATTTCTCTACCGGCGCATCAAAGAAGAGCTGCCCGAGGGCGACTACACCGTTCCGCTCGGCCAAGCTCGCGTGGCGCGCGAAGGGCGCCATGTTTCCGTTATCACCTACGCGGCGATGGTGCACACCGCCCTGGAAGCCGCGGAAACATTGGCGAAAGAAGGCATCGAGCTGGAAGTGGTGGACCTGCGCACGCTGCTGCCACTGGACCGCGAGGCGATTGCGGAGACGGTGAAAAAGACCAATCGCGCCATCATCCTGCACGAAGATGTTCGCACCGGGGGCATCGCGGGCGAGGTGGCAGCCATCATTAATGAAGAGGCGTTTGATTGGCTGGACGCTCCGATCGTGCGCATCACCTCGAAAGATACGCCGGTGCCGTTCTCGCCGCCGCTGGAAGAATGGTTTCTGCCGAACGCGGAGGATGTGGTGCGAGAGTCGCGGAAGCTGATGGCATATTAGTCTCCAGTCGTCCGTCTTCAATCGTCAGGCAACGCGCAGATCCGTTTTCCTGAAGACTGACGACCGCCGACTGAAGACTATAATATTGGGTTGCGGATGGGGTGTCCGCGCGCACTGTAGCAGTGATCCCGTTCTGATTTCGCGAAGGAAGGACGACGATGCCGACTGACGTGATCATGCCCCAGATGGGGGAATCGATTTTTGAAGGCACCATCACCAAGTGGCTGAAGAAGCCGGGCGACAAAGTCAATCGTGATGAGCCGCTGTTTGAAATTTCCACCGACAAAGTTGACGCCGAGATCCCGTCGCCGTCGGCGGGCGTGCTGAAGGAGATCAAGGTTCCCGAAGGCACGACCGTGCAGGTGAACACGGTAGTCGGGACGATAGCCGCCGAGGGCGAAGCCGCGGGCGCGCCCGCCGCAGCGCCGCAACCCCAGGCCGCCGCTCCGGCAACCGCGAAAACCGAGGCAGCGCCGCGCGCGCCAGAGCCCGCGAAGGCAACCGGCGGCGCGGTTTCCACCGAGGGTCCGTCGAAACGCGAGCCGGCGCCGGCCGGCCGCAATGGCGCCGCCGCCGGCGAAGAGCAGGAAGACGAGTCCACGGTCCTGCAATTCCCGCACGGGCAGGGCGAAGAAGGCGAACGGATACGTTCGTCGCCGCTGGTACGCCGCATCGCGCGCGAGAACAGCATCGACCTGAATCAGGTGCAGGGCACCGGCCTTGGCGGACGGATCACGAAGGAAGACATTGTCCAGTTCGTCGAGCACCGCCCCGCCCAACGCCGGCGGCGAGCGCACCGGCGGTCCATGCACCCGCGGCGAGCACGCCGGCGTATCAGCCCGGAGCCGCGGCCCCGGCGATGCCGTCGCAGCAGCCCATCGCCATTCCCGGCGAAGTGATGCCGATGTCGGCGATGCGCAAGAAAATCGCGGAGCGCATGGTGCAGTCGAAGCGCACCAGCGCGCACGTGCACAGCGTCTTCGAGGTGGACCTGTCGCGCGTCATGGCCATCCGGCAGCGCGAGAAGGCGAGCTTTGAACAGCGCACCGGCACGCGGCTGACGATGATGCCGTTCTTCTGCCGGGCGGCCATCGAAAGCATCCGCAACTGGCCGATCATCAACGCCTCGGTCGAGGGCGACAACCTCCATTACCACCGCAACGTGAACCTCGGCATCGCGGTGGCGCTGGACTGGGGGCTGATCGTGCCGGTGATCAAGCGCGCCGAGGAACTGAATTTTCTCGGCATCCAGCGGGCGATCATCGATCTCGCCGAGCGCGCGCGCAACAAGAAGCTGCTGCCCGACGAAGTCGCCGGCGGAACATTTACGGTCACCAATCCCGGCAGCTACGGACAGATGTTCGGATTGCCCATCATCATGCAGCCGCAGGTGGCGATCCTGGGCGTAGGTTCGATCAAGAAACAGCCGGTGGTGATCAGCGACGAGAACGGCGGCGATTCCATCGCGATACGATCCATCTGCCACATCATTCTCGGCTACGATCACCGCGTGATCGACGGCGCGGTGGGCGACCAGTTCCTGCGCGACGTGGCCAGGTACCTGGAAAACTGGAACGAGCCGCTGGGGTAGTCGCCAGAAAAAAATAAGCCGCAGATTAACGCGGATGAACGCAGATGACGACGGGTCAGCTGATCCGCCGTTTTTCTTTGATCAGCGCGCATCTGCGTTGATCAGCGGCTGCATTATTTCGCTTTCGCCCAGGCGGAAGCGTTCAGGCACTGCACGGTGCCGTCGATGATCTGGCCGAGACCGCCGCGGAAGTTTTCCACGTCGACAATGTCTTTCTTGCTCACAGCTTCGGTGATGGCGAGCGCCGCGGCCACGAAGTTGAGCGCGGCTTCCTTTTTGTCGCTGCCCGCTTTGCTTCCAAACAGGCTTTCCACGCCTTGCACGACAGCGGGAACGAAGGCGATACCACGCAGAAGAGTTGCCAGGAAATTCATTTTTGCTCCTTGAATGAAGATTCGGCCGATCAGGGGATCGCGGGATCGGTTGAACTGGAATCGAGCGCGTCGAGACGGTTGGCGCGATAAACACCGAGCAGCTTGTCCGCGTAATGGGGATCCGTGGCCCAGTGAGCGGCCAGGGCACGCGCGAAGGCTTCCGGATCGCCGCCGCGGGCGCGGGCTCCGGCGTAGCACGGCGCCGTGGCGATGAGGCGGTCGCGGTCGGCGAAACATTCCTCGATCGAGTCGTAGCGCGCGAATTCCGCGCTGACGCGCAGGTCGCGGCCGTGGATGTGTTCCAAGGTCGGGTAAGCGACGCGCGCGTGATCGCCGTGCGCCTTGATGCCGAAGTAGTTGTGGGCATCCCGGCTGAGCCGGGACTGTCCCCAGTTGCTCTCCAGTGCTGCTTGCGCCACGGTGATCCCGGGCGGAAATCCCCTTGCGCGAGAGCAGGCGAGGGCTGCGCGCGTGGCCGCGGCGAGAAATTCTTCCTTGGTCATCAATGCGTCCGGAAATAATCCAGGGCGATGTGAACCAGCGTGAGCAGGCCGGCAAGCGCACCGCCGATGCCGGTGAAGCGCTGGACGACGCGCTCGTGGCGGTCCACGCGGTCGGTGAGTTCCTGGAGCTTGCCGGGCTTGCCATTGCCGAGCAGCCATCGCATGTTGGTCTTGATTTCGGCCAGGTCTTCCAGCACCTGGCGCTCGAAATCGGTTACGGCGAAGTCATGCATACAAATGAGTCCTGTGGGTAAGAGTCGGGCCGAAAGCTACAAGGGATAGTCCACGTGGAGCAGCACGGAGTCGCGCGCGTAGCGCGGCGGCGCCGAGCCGTCGTAGGGACGAAGATAAAAGTCCTGCACGCGCGAAAGGCGCGCCAGGTACGCGATCTGGCCGGTATAGCGGCCGATGAGGTTGCGGTCGTTGTCGGGGCCCCAGCCGGCATCGCTGCGGCGCACCTCGAATCCGCCGCCGGGGGACGGATCGGCATGCGTGTCGATCATGACCGAGGTCGAGGTGACGTCAATCACCTCGGCCTCGGTCAGCGGCGCAAGCGGGACGCCATTGGCGGGGGCGGTTGCAGCTTGTTCGGGAACGGCGGCGTTGGCGGCCGTCCCGAATTCGAAGGCGAGGGGCGCGGCGGAGTCGTTGGCAAACTTGATGACGTACCGGGCGTTGTCGCCGGCGAGGTCCGTGGCCTCGATCTCTACCTCGCGCACGATGGCGCGGAAATTAGCCGCACGCGAAGGGACGTTGACGGCCAGCGCATCGCCGGGCACAACGTCGGACGCGCCGCCCGGGAGGAAGCCGCTCCAGGCGGCATACTCGCCCGACCAGGCCGGCTGCGTGCTGTCGTCGAGAAACGCCAGCGCGGCCTGTTCGCAATCATCGGTGGTACGCGCGGGCGGAGCGGCCAACGAGATTACCTGCCCGCGCACGCCGTCGTCCGTCTCCGCGGTGTTGGCGGCGATGCTGGCGGGATCGCAAACGCGCGCGACGGCACGTCCCGAAGCGCGGTAACTGACGACGATCTTCTCGTTCGCGGCCGGCACATAAGCGGGAAAGAACGAGAGTTCGGGCGTGCTGTAGACGCCGCACTCGGCGCCGTCGGAGAGCGCGCCCACGAGCCGGGTGCGATAACTGCCTGCCAACTTGCAGCTTCGGACCTCGGCATCGACCGCGCGCAAGATGCGGGTGAAAGCGACCGACGCATGCAGCCCTGCGCCGGCCGCGCTATTCATCAGCGCGTAGGTACAGTAATCCGGCGCGGCGGGCAGGGAGTCGTCGAAAAGCACCGTGGATGCCGCCACGATGGTGGACGGATTGTTGGGATCGATGTCGTGCACTTCCAGGATGACGCGCACCGCGGAAACGTTGGCCGCCCCGCCGCGCCCATCGCCGGCCGGATGCGGCGATGAATGAAACGTCTGGCCCCGGCGATAAATCTCCGGGGCGGAAATGCGGGTGGTCAGCACATAGCGATGCCCGGCCACGGTGGTGACGGTGGCGCCGGCGGGCGTGCCCGAAACGAGAGCGCCAATCAGCGACTGCGCGCCCGCGGCGGTGATCTGAAATCCGGCGAAGCAATTGGCGGGGGCAACGTCGCCGGTGTACAGGCCGCCGATGAGGCCGTCGGAAGCGGCGGTGAAACCGATGTCGCCATGCTGCAACACGAGCGCGCCGCCCAGTTCGATTGGTTCGGCGAAGCGGACGGTGGCGCCGCCCTCGATGCACAGCTTGCCGCCGGCGACGGCGACGGCATGGGCGGCGTCGGAGACCAGCCAACGCGTCGGACGCAGCACCGGGTCGGTGTATTCCTCGTCGAGCAGGACCGATCCGAAGCGCCCGAACGGCACTTCGGAGAGGTAGAAATGGAGAGAGTAGCCGTCGCCGAGAAAGTAGTCCTTCACGTAGGCGCGCGGCTCGACGTACCCGACGACGGTGACGTCGTTCACAAGCCGCTGTGAGGCACTCAGCTTCAGGCCCTGGGGACAGAACTGGGGCGCCGTTTCGTCGAGAGAGTGCTCGACGGCGCCGACCGCCCGAAAAAACAACTGGGCGTCGTGGGCGCGGTATGCGGCGCGGCTGCAAACCGCGAGCACGGCAGCGTGCTCCGACCAGGGCTTGCGCGAGTCCACCGAGTAGGACGGGATCAGCGTTAGATCCTCGACGCCGGCGAACCCGAACGCTCCGGGCAGCAGGTCCTGGGCGAGTTGCTGCAACGCGTTGCCGGCCGCACGATTCGTGAACGGAGCACGTTGCGGCAGCGTTTTTTTGTCCAGCAACGACTCATCTCCGGCGGCGCTGAGGGCGTAGCGGTACACCGGACCGCGCTCGCCCCAGCCGAGATACTCGTAATCCGGGGCCGCGGTGACATAGCCGGTAAAGATTTTTTCGTCATCGTTGCGGATGAGGACGACGCGCGCGCCGCGCACCGGAACGACGAACTGCGCGTCCGAGGCAAGCAGCCAGGCGCGCAGTTCCGCCGGACGATTCAGCCGGCGATGGACGCGAGGCGGATGCTCGGCATCGAGCGCGGCGGTGTAGTCGCGTGCGCCGAAAGAATCGAAATTGTCGATCGTCAGGTTCATAGGAGTCTTCAGTCGTCAGTCTTCAGTCTTCCGTCGGCCGCTTCGGTTACAGGCAGATTTTCCTGATGACCGAAGACTGGCGGCGGAAGACTGTTTCAGTACAACGCTGCGCTGGGCGCGGGGAAGAAGCTGCGATAGCAGAGCACCTGCTCGCCGTCGTTGAGATCGGTGTGCGGCAGCGCGAGGAATGCCGCCTGCAGTGACCAGCCGCAAAGCGAGACTGGAAGCCCGAATTTCGTTTCCTGCGCCGGGGTGGCCGGTTGCAGGCACGGATAGTAGAAGCAGACGCGCGCGCCGCTTTCCTGTTCGAGCACGAACAGCGCGGACCACTCCTGGAAGAAGCTCCCGCCCTCGCGATCCACAAACGCGACGACCTTCTGTGCCGACGCGCCCTCCCCCGGCGCGCCGGCGATCAGCGGCTGTGCCAGGATGACGCTGGTCACGGTCTTCACCGCAACCCGTCCGACATTAAAGGTGACGCGGCGCACGTAATGGCGGTCGCGCAGCACGTCCACGGGATTTTTCACGTAGGCGCCCGCGACACCCGCGCCGACATAGCCCGTCTGCTGCTGATAATCGAGATCCACGGCGAGCAGATCGCCCACGCTGAACGCCTCGACGGCGCCGGCGCCGCAGATGATTTCCTGCGCGGTGGAACCGGGCAGCACGGCGACGGCGGATTGCGGGCTGCCGCCGGAGGGCATGGCGTCGGCATTGGCGTCGGCGGCGAGGACGTTCATGTGCTGCGATCCGCCGGCGAGCGCCATCTGCAGCTTGCCCCACTCGCGGAATTCGAATTCGACACGCGCCTCCAGGTGTTGGCGGAACTGGGCCACCGGCGCGCCTTTCGGGCCGGCGCGCAGGGCGACGCTCGAGCTCGCGGGAACGCGCTTCAGGCTTTCGATCCAGCCGGTGTCGATCCACGGCGACGGCGGTGTGTCGAGAACGAAGGCGCCCTGCTTCGACGGATCGTAAACCGCGGGCGCACCGGTTGCGCGATTCACGGGAGCGAAGTAGGCGCGCGCGCGGCGGGAAATGGCGACCATGGGGCCGCGCAACGGATTGGTGCTCATGCCTGGTCCACCTCGGAGAAGAAGAAAATTGCCAGCCGCGCCTGCCGGCGCAGCTCATCGTTCGCGTACTCGATGGCGCCGAATTCCGGGAGTCCCCAGAAGACGGTGCTGCCCAGTTCGACCGGCGGAATGTAAGTTTGGTCACGTTTGGGTGTGCGGGGCGGGGCGGTGAGCCGGAGCAGCTCGAAATCGAGCGCGGCCAGGGCGCGGCCGCGGTCCACTGCGCCGGATTGCGCGCCCGCGATGCGGTACGCGATGGTGCAATCGATCTTCATCAGCGGACGTCGCGCCGACTCGGCGCCTTTCACGATCTCTGGAATTCCCCAGGCGAGGTGAAAGGCGTTGGGCAGCGGCGGCGCGGAGTTGGCGGGCTCGTTTTCGTCCACCAGCACGGCAGGCCGCATGCGGCCCGCGACCACGACGGTGCGCGCCGGATCGAGGGCGGCGAGGCGGTCGCGCAGGGCGACGTAGAAGCTGTCTTTGGCGAATTGCATATTGCCTCTCGGAAATCGGCCGTCGGGATCAACGTCATTCAGCGGCGATGACGCGGTACAGGTATGGCGTGCCGGCGAACGATTCGGCGCTCACGGTCTCGATGTGCAGAAGCTTTTGCCCGTACACGATGCCGAGCGCGCCGGTGAAGAAATCTTCCGCGGACTCGCCGCGATCGGCCAGATACGGAGCCAGCGTCGCCGCCGCGAAAAGAAACTCGAGGCGTAATCCCGGGTCGGAGGTTCGGGCCGCACTAGGGCCCGCGACCACCGGCGAGACGGCGACATCCGCGGTGACCGGACCTTCGATCCCGAGTTCGGCTTGCGCGTCATCGCCGGCGGGCGCGGCGGGACAGCGGATCACGACTTCGTCGCCGCCGAGGGCGCGCAGCATGGCTTGGGCAGCGCGAGCCAGCGTGGCGGCGCGGCTACTTACAGTTGTTTCAGACATAGTGTGAGTCTTCAGTCTTCAGTCGTCAGTCTTCAGGGCAAGCATCAGGCCCGGCAGCCTGATGACCGAAGCCTGAAGACTGACGACTGGATCTAGAGTTTTTGTGCGACCCAGGGCGCCAGCAACTTGCGGACGGTCGGGTCCAGGAGCGTGTCGGAGAAATACTCCAGGTGCATGCGGTCCAGCGTGCCGACGCGGACGTTGAGCGCGGGCGTCGCCTGGGCGTTGCGGACGATTTGCGCGCAGGCGACCTTCACCGGCGGCGGCACGTCGCTGAAGCCTGCGTTATAGGTCACATCCAGCTCGTTAAAGGCGAGGCCGAGCGCATTGGCGGGCAGCGTGATCTCGCCGGTGTCGGCGCTGAATTCGATGGTCGCCGCATCCAGCGTGGTCCACGAACCGGGAAGCGAGAACGCCTGCGCGATTTCATGGGCAGCGTCGGCCAGTCCTTCACCGCGGCGCGCCACACCGTAGCGGGCGAGCACGGCGACAAACGGAGTTAGTGCGGGCGCAACCGTCGCCAGGGGGAGATAGGAAAGGCGAACCGTGTTGCGCCCGCCGTCGAGGCGCGCGCGCTCTTGATACTGCGTCACATCGAGCGTGGGGCGCCGGCAGTGGGCGTCTATCAGCGCCGAGGCGGCGGCGATCCAGGCAAGCGGAGTGGTCGCCTCCAGCCCGTGCGCCTCGTATTCGGATGGGTCGAGATAGTTCATAGTTGTCGGTCGACAGTCGACAGTCGACGGCCGACAGCCGGCTTAATGCCGACCGTAGACCGTAGACCGTCGACGGTTCTATCGCTCCACGTTGACTTTGTAATGCGCGTAGCCGGCGCCCTTGACGACGATGGCGCCGAACTTCACCACCACCATCTGCTGGGCGAGCGAGCCGCTGAGGCCCAACTGGAAGACACGCGGGTTGGGATCGGTGAGCCAGTGGTACTCGATCATGTCCTCGCTCACGATGTAGGCCGGGAAGACCGCATCGGTGCCGGGCGTGCCGGTGTAGCCCAGCGACCACTCGGGAACCAGCGGCAGATCGCCCGCCTGCGTGGAGAGGGTCTTCACGCGCAGGCCGCCGGCGATCTCGGTGGTGGAGAGCACGACGTTGAACTGCGCCTTCATCTCGCGGTCGATCAGGTCGAGCAGCACCGGGTTGGCGTAGATGGCGGTGGGGCGAACTTCGTAGGAGGAGTTCGCGACCATGCCCGCGATGATCGCCTTCATGCCGTCGACGATGCTGGGATCGGTGCGGTGAACCGTACCGAGGTTGCCGCCGCCGGCGATCTGGCCCGCGGCGCCGTAGTACTGCAGCGTGGTGGGCGCCGACAGCGAGGTGTCGTTGCCGTTCCACAGCGCGACGTCGTGGGTGCGCATCAGGCCATCCACGGAGTCGGCGAGGTCTTTCGCCTGCAGGAAGGCGAACTGCGACTGCTGCTGTCCGACCTCGAGGTCGAACAGGTTGTAGTTGATCTGCGAGACCAACGCCTTCAAAGGCACGCTGCGCTCGACGCGCGTGGGCGAGCCGACGGTGGCGACGATGCTGCGCGGATCGACGAAAGCGTTGGCGGCAGCCGGCGAGTTAATCGCCGTCTGCTCGAAGAAGCGCGAGGGATGCCCGGTGGCGGGCACCTGCTTGACGCGCTGGCCGAACACGCCGCGCCGGCGCACGATGTCGGTGATCTCGGACTGGTAGCGGCTGACCTCCACCGCGCCCGGCCCGAGGAAATCGGCCGCCGCGTGCAGGTCCAGGAATTGTGCGTTCATTTTTTCTCCGTTCAAGAGTTGTTCACCACGGAGGCACGGAGACACGGAGAAAAACCGGAACCGCAATTAACGCGGATTGGCGCAGATTCTTTGTTGATCCGCGTCGATCCGCGCAAATCCGCGGTTGCTTTTTCCTCCGTGCCTCTGTGTCTCCGTGGTGAGTTGGGGATTTGTCGGACTACTCCAGCAATCCCGCGCGGGCCATCTCCGCCTTGACGGCGATGCGCTGCTCGAGCGAGAGGGAATTCAGCGCCTTGTCGAGCGCCGCCGAGTCCAGCGAGTCGCCGGCGGTTTCTTTCGCGAGCAGCGCCGAGACCAGCGGTGGCAGCGTCTTGCGGCCTGCGCGCGCGGCCTGCGCTTTCAGCTCCTGGTTGGCGCGCTCCAGTTCGGCGACGCGCGACTTCAGTTCGCCGGCTTCGGTGGCGGGTTCTCCCGGTTCGGGGCGGACCGCGATGCTGTCGTCAATGGCGGCGACGATGCGGTCCACCTTGGCATTGAGTTCCTGGTGCTGCGCGTCGAAGCGGCTGATCGCGTTCTCCAGCGCTTCGGCGGCGGCGGCCAGCCGGGTGGTGGCGGCGGTGAGTTGTTCGTTGAGTTCGTCCATAGTTCTCCTGTTGGCAATCGGGCGATCTGAAAAAATCGGGTGATCTGGTGATCGGTGATCGGCGATCGGGTGACCTGAGTCGGCGTGGACAGTTCTTCCAATCGACCGATCGACCCGATAAGTTCGATCCACGTATCGCGGTACGCCGCTTTGTCGCGGCGCAGGATGGCGGCGCCGGTGAAGGTGCACTCGCTGACCGTCCAGATGGCGGCGCGCAGGTCGTCAATGCGGGCGTCGGTGATCTCGTAGGACATGCCGAGCGCGTGCCATGTGGCGCGGGCGCCCTCGCCCGCGATGGCTTGCCGGCGCAATTCGCGCATCACGTCGGGGAAGTCGCGGGCGTAGAGGTAGCCTGCGATTTCAATCGCGCTCGCGCGGCTGTCGGCCAGTGGCTTGTCGGGGCCAGTCGTTGATGCTCGACTGGCCACGAGCCGCATCGCGCTGGCCACTGACAACATTTGCCTCAGTAATGATCCCGACCTTGTGGCGGGTGTCGTGGCGGTCGAGCAAGGGCGTGTAGTCGAGCCCCATGCCGAGCAGTGAGGGCAGCGCCTGCTCGGCGGCGGCGCGGGTGAGCACGACGCGGTGTCCGCGCGCGCCCGAGGGCGCACGGTCCGACGGCGTGTCCACCAGGGTGAGCACGCCGCGAAAGGGCGCGCGGTTGGGGTGCGCCGCAACCGGCGGCAGGTCAATAGCCATGGATTCCAGTTGCAAGTTCATGGCTTTTCGACCACGGAGAGCGCGTAGGCGCGGAGGGTACTGATCCGTCTCCGTGTTCTCCGTGACTCCGTGGTTAGGGGGTTACAGTGGCGGCAATCCGCGCATCCTTCGCACTTCGTTCACCGTCAGCACGCCGGAGCGCAGCAGGATTTCCTGGATCTCGGCTTCGTCGCGCTCGTTCTTCGCGTCCACGTCGGTGAACACGAATTCCAGGTCGCCCCAGCCGAGCTTCTTGCTGATGGCGTCGCGCGTCAGGTGCTCCGCAAACAGGCGCGCCGTGGGCACGATTGCCTGGCGGAAGGCCAGGTCGCTCAGTTCGGCGGCGGTGGAGCGGTTCACGTCGTGCTCCACGCCGAGGAAAAACGGCGGCAGATCGAAGGCGTCGGCGATCACCCGCAGCAGGAACTCCTGCCAGGCCAGCCGCAGGTCGCTGTCGGTGCCCTGGCCGAAGCGCAGCACCTCGGGCTTGGACTCCACCGAAAGTATCGGGACACGACCTGTTCCCTCGATCTCGTCCTGCCACCAGTGGATCAGGCGCTCGTGCTGCGCCGGCCCCAGGTCCTGCAGCCAGAGCGCGTACTGCACCACCGAGTTCGAGGCCAGCCGCGCGGCGTAGCGGTGCGCGCCCAGGAACTCGTTGATGGTCTCGAACGCCACCTCCAGCCGGCCCAGTCCGAAGGGCGTGTGGGTGCGCGGGTTCAGACGGATGTAGCAGAGTTCGTCGTCGTTGAGCACGATCTGCCCGTCGGGGCCGTAGCGCCCGGTGGCCTGAACATAGCGCGGTGACGTGGGCTGGCCGTCCCAGTCGGCTTTCATGCGGATGGTCGCGCCGTCCACCGGCCACATCACCAGCGGGCGCGACGCGTCTCCGGTGGCCTGCAGCTCGATGGCGCCGAAGCCGCCGACGATCACGTCTTCCAGCACCTGCTCGCAGAAGGAGCGGAAGCTGTCGTCGGAATTGGGCGCGTCCAGGTTGTCGGTGAGCGCCAGAATGCGCTCGGCGCCGAGTTCCACTTCTTCGACCGCGCGGCCCTTGCGCGGCTGCACCCGCCAGCGCATGCCGGCGATGCGGTCCTTGATGGTGTTGATCGCCTTGCGCGCAATCGGCGTCTCGGCGAAGCGGCGCAGGTTGGCGGGCGTCGGCTTGGGCAAGGCGTCGGTGCGCGGCGAGTAGGTGGAGAGGATCGAGGGCAACGGTTGCGTGCGCCGCTTTTCGAGCGCACGTACTCCTGCGATGCGGCGCAATGCGCCGCGAAGCGATTCTCGTATGTTCATAGTCTTATTTGCCGCTGATTAACGCGGATGAACGCGGATTAAATTCGTTGTTCCAGATTCGCAATTCCAACCGGGCACGCTCGGCGATGCTCGGCAATTCCGAAGTTGTCGCCACGGCGATCGCGCTGCGCTCCAGCGTCGCCAGCGCGAACAGGATGGCTTCGTCGCTGCGATCCAGATCGGGTTCGACAATGGCCGTCAGCTCGGATTTCGCTTTCTCCACGCGCGCGATGCCGTCGCGAATGTCGGGATAGGTGAACGCCAGCACCTTGGCCGCGTCCACGTCCGAATCGAGCGAGACGGCGTGGAACATCTTGATCACGCCGTTCGGCCGATAGCCGCAGTCGATCTTCAGCGGGTCGCCTTTGTGCGTGTACTGCGCGGCCGCGATCTTCTTTTTCATCAACGCCCAGATCCCGGCCTGCTCGAAGGCGTCTTTCATCTGCGCGACGATGGCCTGGCGCCCGCTGGTTTCACGCGCCCCGGCGCGGCGGCGCTCCAGGTACATCTGCGCCAGCGACTGCAACTCCTGCGCCGGATCCTCGGCCAGGCACCCTTTGGGCGCGGTAAGTTGCAGGCCGTTGGAAAGATAGTCCTGCAACTTTTTCAGCAGCGTTGCGCGGTCCAGCACGCCGCTGGTTAGCTGCTGGCGCAGGTCGGCCTCCAGCGCTTCCAGCATCTCGATGTCGGCCGCGGGGTCGAGGCAGCGCACGCGGCGCCAGTCGCGCGTGAAGCGCAGGTCGGCCGAGTCGCCATTCAGCAGCAGCACGCCGATATTGACGAATTCATCCTTCACCGCGTCCGGAACGTAGCGGATGAGCATGAACTCGAGTTGTTTCAAGCTATCAGCCATCAGCTCTCAGCTTTCAGCTATGCATGACCCACAGTGTACTCCCGCCGCCGTCCAGTACGGAAACGGCCGGCGCGAGGAATTGCGAAATTCGGTGATCAGTGCCCGCACCCGCGCGCGCCGCTGGACGCAGCGATTCCACCAGGCGCTCGAGCGCGTCGAAGTCGCTGCCATACCACTCCGGCGGAACGCCTTCGGCGCATTGCCAGATCGCGTCGCGCATCCAGTTGCTCCAGGCGCGAGAGCCAGGGCTCGAACGAGTCCCAGCCGCGTACCCACGCGTAAACCTCGTTGCGCAGGTAAACGCCGCGCAACGGCGCGTCGGGAAACGTCCACTCGCCGGCATTGAAGCAGTAGCCCTGGTCGATGAACGCGGCGGTGTACTTGCGTTCCCGCCCGCGGCGATAGAATGCCGCCTGGCGGCCGTTGGCGTTGCACGTCCACTTGTCGAGCGCGAGCACGCCCGCGAATGCCGCCAGGTTCTTTACCTGCGCCATCGCCAACTCCGGCAAATAATCGAACACCTGTCCTGCCGCCGGGTCCACCACAAATCGCGAGCCGAACTGCAGGCCCGCCTGGCACGGCATGGTTTGTCGCGCCAGTTGAATGGTCAGCTCCGGCGTGTGCTTCACCAGCCAGTCTTCGACCTCGATGACCTCGGTCTGCGGCACCGGCAGGCCGACGCGCTCGGCCAGGCGCCTGACGATGAAGTCATTGGCCAGCACGCGCGGGTGCTGCGGGTTGTTCTGAAATTTCACCACGTAGAAATTGCCGTCGCTGGCGCGCATCAGATGCGCCTGCGCGCCACCGCGCATCCTCCTTACGTGTTGTACCGCGGAAAGCGCCATGGCGAACCGCGAATTGTACCCCTGTAGCGCAAGTGTTTTCCGTGATTAGGAAACGAGCTCTGATCTGGTGATCTGGCGATCGGGTGATCTGATGATCGAAATCCTGATGCCGTTCAGATCACCGGATCGCCCGATCATCCGATACACCCGATCATCGCGCCAGGCTCGCGAACTCTACTTCGGCCTCATGCCGCGGGCGCCCGCCCTGTTCCAGGCGGACGGCCTGGGCGATGGCCATGGCCATGACGCAATCGTCGTGCGTGCCATTGGCCGCGGCGGCGGCGCCGTCCTGATGACGCACAAACGTACGGCATTCGGTCAGCAGGCGCGCGCTGCTCAACAAGTCAGGATGGCGCGAGACGAGAGCGCCGAACTGCTCGATCATGTGCGGGCGGCTGAACGCGGAGGTCAACCATCCGAGCTGGTGGCGCTGTTCGTAAATCTTGGCGCCATCGTAGTGCTCGCTGGCGTCCAGGTGAGCGAGCACGGCGTGACCGTGGTTGTTGCGCTCGACGGCGATGAGCGCGTTGTTGTACTCGCGGCCGAGCGCGGCGACGTGGGCGGCCAGTTCGCGCGGCGGCACGTGTCCGTGCAGCTCGGCGCATTGCAAGCCGGTGAGGCGGTCGATGACCTGGGCGCAGGCGTAGTCGCCGTCGCAGCCGCCACCCGCCGGGTCCACCCCGATGATGTACGAGGCGCCGGGACGCGGCGGCCAGAAAATCAGCAGGCGGCCGTTGTTGCGGCATTCGATCGCGCCCCTGGTCGCGCTCGAGGGCGAGCGCGCTTCATCCGACGAGCACTCGGCCAGGCGGCGTTGCACGATGTCCAGATCGAAGACGCACTCGCCCGAGGCGATAAAGCATGACACCGAGTCTTCGGCGAACTCCTGGCGCGCCAGGCCGCGGAAGTTGGCGCGGACCTCGCGGCGATAGGCGATCTGTTCCGCCGACAGGTGGTGCTTGGCGACGAGGCCCAGTTCTTCGACGCTCAGGTCGTCGGTTGTCGATGGCCGGTTGCCGGCAACCTCGATCGCGTATTCCTTCTCGCACCACCACGGATAAAAGTGGCGGCAGTAGCCGGTTTGGGCGGAGCGCTGCCACTCGTCGTAGAAGCATCCGCCGGCGCCGTTCGGCGTGGACTCGAGCACGATGCTGCCGCCGGGGGAACGGCAGCGCGCAACGAGGCGAGCGTGGCGGCGGCGTCGCGCGGCCAGCGGGCCACCTCCGAGCAATGAAGATTATGGATGGTGAGCCCGCGGCCGGCGTTCGGGTCAGCCGCGGTTTCCACGCGGTACTCGCTGTCGAGACGCGGGAAGATCAACTGCCCGACATTCGCGCGTGAGGTGGCCAGCACTCCCTGGCGCAACCGGTCGGGCAGGTACTCCACGAACCGGTGCACGATGCGAAAGATCTCCTCGGCGGCGCGTTGATCGTGCGCCACCAGTACGGTGAGCGTTCCCGGATGGGTTACGGTCGAGATGAAAAACCGTGCCGCGATCCAGGTGGTGATGCCGAGCTGGCGCGCCTTGAGCACGATGTCGCGTCCGGTGGCCTTGCGCGCAAACTCGGCCTGGGCGTGATTGGCCACGAGCGGCACCACGTTGCCGTGCTTGTCGCGAATTTTGAGCAGCCAGCGAACCGCGCGGTTCCAGACCAGCGATCGAAAACGTGGCACGCGCGAATCCAACACGCGGCCAAGCAATTTGAGTAGGAAAAGATCGGCATATTGCCCAATGCTCTGCATGATGATGGTCCCGGGGCCCTGATGAAGAAGCCTCGCTGGCCGGCGATGCCTATGCTGGCCTTAGCACAAAGACGCGCTTGCGCGCGACCACGCCGGCGGCGACGTGGGTTTTTTCCCCGGCAAGCGCCGCCCTGATGGAGCCGGCGATCGCAGCCCCGTAGAGGCGCTCAGGCGAAATTCAGGCCCAACGGGATAGGTGTGACTACTTTTGTGCACTCGGTGCGAATTATGCTTGCGCTTTCACGCTCGCAATGTGGGCCGCAATCGCGTCGCGCGTCGCCTGGTCTTTCGAGGCCGCGAAGTCGAGCAATTGCGCGTCCGTCATTCCGCTCTGGGCCTTCAGCTCGCTGATCAAGGCGAGCCCCACTTTCAAGCCTTCGAGCGCGAGCATGATCGCTACGGTCGGATCCATAGTTCACTCCTGTCGGTTGAGCGAGCCAGGTGGCCCGCGATTGAGATGGCGCCGCGGCCGGCGCGTAAGGCTGCAGCAGAAGATCGATGATCTGCGCCGCGGCATTCACCGCCGCCAGCGCCGCATCAAGCCGCGCCCGCGACTGCGGGTCGCCCACCAGGACCATGGTGTCTAGCGGCGGCTGAATGCAATTGCGCGCCGCCGTCCACCAGGAATAGATCTGCGGTCCGGTGGCGGTGTTCACCGCGCCCAGCGCCTTCAGTTGCGACACGAAAGCATCGTTGCAAACGGTGGCCGCGTTCACGTAGTTCGCGACCGCGATCGTGGCGGAGGCGCTGATCAGCTTCTGCGTCGCCAGGTCCTCGTTGACAGTCTCGACCGCGGCCAGGCCGGTCGCGATCTTCGCCGTCGCGTCGGCCGCTGTGTGGTAGCTGCTCGGGCTGCACGAAAACGCGCACCCCAGCAGGAGGATGCAGAGTGCTCCGATGGATCGTATTGCGATGTTCCTCATGCCGTTGTTCCTTTCGGCTTGGGCAGCGCGAATTCTTCGCTTTTTGCCGGCGCCGGCAATTCGCGCGCAATGCACTCGCGCCACTTCGGGTCCTCGACGTGATCGTCGTCGAAAATGTTCTTGAAATACGTGGCAGCGCGCGAAGCCAACGCGCGGCCAACCAATCTGAGTAGGAAAAGATCGGCATATTGCCAAATGCTCTGCATGATGATGTTCCCGGGGTCCTGGCGAAGAAGCCTCGCTGGCCGGCGATGGATATGCTGGCCCGGCCTTGTTCGAGTCGCCAGTACGCTGTTCCCCAGGGCAAAACCAGCGGCATATTTGGCCTGAGAACGATGGGATGACCGGCGCAGGGATACGGTTGAGTAGAAACTGCTGCATCCCAGTTGTGCGCCAAATCACAACAAGCGGTCAGTCGCCAGTCACCACCACCCGCTTGCGCACCCCGCCGCCGGCCGTGCCGATGGTCCATTGCGGCGTCTGCGAATAGGTCGTGAACGCAGTTCCGTTCATGGTCAGCCGGAACGAATAAACGTCGCCGTTGGCCGCGGGCGATGCGGCCAAAAGGTTCCACTCCGCCTCGCCATAATTTGTGTCGGCGATGGTGAGCGCCGGCAGCGGATTCGTGTCGTCGCTGATGCGCAGCGCGGTGAAGCTATGCGAATTGGGAACGCTCAACTGTGCCGTCGTCGAGGTCGCCGCCGAAGCCGCGATGTTGCCGGAAGCCGATAGCAGGATCGGTTCGATCTGCGGCTTGAGCGCGATCGTCATCTGCGCGTTGATGCTGGAGACGACGCCCACCGTGGTGGTTCCGGTATCTCCGGCGGCTGCCTTGGTGCCGGTGGCGATTCCGATTCCGCCGCCGTTGCCACTCGTCGTGCCATCGTCAAATTGCTCGGTCAGGCTGCCCAGGTTGGCGTTGGCCCAGGCCACCGAGGTGCCGAACTCCGCACCCGCGGCGTCATCGGCTCGGCTGATCGCGTTCACGACCAGCGTGTTCGCTACCGTGGTCGTGACCGCCGGCGCGGTGGCGCTGGTGCTGGCGGTCGCTTTGACCCCGCCGGCGGTTATGTCCCACGGATCGCCTCCCTGGTAGCATCCCCGAAAAGTCATGATCACGCCGTAAGCGTGATTGCCGGGGTCGGTCACAGTGGGAGCGCCCATCGAACTTGAGGTTGCCCGCGCCCAGTAAACCGTCAGCTGCGTTCCCGCCGTGCCGGTCCCTGTCGCCTGCGGTGAGTTAGTGACGGCGGCAAAGCCTGCTGGAGTTCCTAGATTGGCGACCTCTCCACCTGCCGATTCAACGAAGAGCAACCCAATGTCATTTGCCTGGTGCGCAGGCCATGCCGGACTGATGTTGGCGGCGCCGCCCACCCCGGTGCCGGCAGCCTGAAAGATGCACGCCGGTTGCGCCGTCAGGACTGCCTTGTAGACGCTGTCGGTGGATTTTTTGTATTCCAGTTGATACTGCTGCGAGCCGCTCGCGCCGCCGGTATCCACCTGCATCCGCAAGCGAGTGCTGATCGTGTAGCGGCTGGGTGACGTTGGTGTCTTCGTTCGCCAGCCAGGTCGCGGCGGATTCCGACCCATCGTCGTTGCGCGACCGGAAATGGGTCTGCTCGCTGGTGAAAGTCGCCGCAGCCTTGAAATTCGCTCCGATTGCGCGCGCCCGAACTCGTATTCACGGTCCACTGATGAGTCGCCGTGCCTGTGCCTGGCCCGGTCGATTCGCCCAGCGCTGCGTTGAAGCTGCCGTCCTGAAATTGTAGCCGCTGAGTCTGTTCGGGGTATCGGGATAACCGCTCGATCCCGATCCATCGGAAACCCGATCGAAGGTCAGGTCACCGCTGCTCGAAGTAATCGAGGTTGAGATGGTTGCCGAGGTGGTGCTGGAAGTCGTGCCGTTGTTGCACAGCGTCGCCTGATCCACGCCGCTCGCACTAACCATGCCCGCCGACGCGTTCGAGCTGCCCGTCCATGAAACGCTGACCGTCTGCGCGCCAGTGGCCGAACCGGTGGCAGCGCAATAGATCATGTTGCGATCGCGCGTCCCGGATAGCGAGACGAGCCTGTATCTGTACTCGCCACCAGCGTTGCGGAAACGCCGCCAACGGTCACTGTCATCGCGGTGATCAAGGTCGTGCCGAAGGTCCAGTACAACCGCCACTGCGCCAATCGTCGTGCCTCCGGAAAGCATGAAGCTGCAGCTGCGATAGACGTGCCTGCGGAGAACGTTAAGCAACTCGAAGACGGTGCCTACGTAGGCCACCTGTGCCCACACTGAGCCGCAGCAGCACGAAATGAAGGCGAGGCGCCGCATCAGATTGTCCCCGCAATCACCACGCGGAGATTGGTCGCAGTTCCACCGGCGCTCACGATGTTCACGTCCAGCGTGCCGCCGTCGGCAGTCTGCTTGTCGGCGCCGGTGCCGGTGAGCGATCCCGTCGCCCAACTCGCCGTGCCGCAGGTCAGGTTGCCGGAAAGCACGTTGTTCCCGCCGGTCTTGGTGATCATCACCGTGGGCGAGCCTGCGTTGGCCCAGCAGCCGACGTAGGTCACGGTCCAGGTGACACCGTATTTGTTCAAGCAACTGGCGACCTCGTCGTCGGTGTCCTGCAGGACCGAACTCGTGCCCGTGCCCCAGACGTGGATCTCGCAGCGTTTGACGTTCAGCCCGGTGCGCAGCGTAGTGGCCACCGCGCCCGCCGAGGTCGTGACGTCGCCGGTAAGCGCGGCATCCATCCCGCCGCGAGCTGTCCGCCCGAGCCCGCTTTCGGAATCGCGTTGGCGCCGGCGGTAGCCGTGGCGATCTCGTCGCTGCCGCCGTTCTGGTGCGTGGAAGCGTGCGCGGTGGGCGTACGCGCGTTGGTAATACGCGAGTCGTCCCCTGCGGCCACGGTTCCGGTGGTCGTGCCCGACGTTCTGCGCCGCGGCATCGCCCAGCGTGGGCTTGTTCTTGATGGACGCGCCGCCGCTGCTGGCGTTCCAATCGGTGTATTGCGCCGATAATCCCGCCGCCAGATCGGCCGTGCTGTGCAGCGCCAGGTAGGTCGCGCTCAGGTCGGGAATCCAGCCAACCGCCAGCGTGCCACCCGAACCCGCTTTCGGAATCGCGTTGGCGCCGGCGGTGGCCGTGGCGATTTCGTCGCTGCCGCCGTTCTGGTGCGTGGAAGCGTGCGTGGTGGGCGCCCGCGCATTGGTAAAACGCGAGTCATCCCCTGCGGCCACGGTTCCAGCGGTCGTTCCGGTATTCTTCGCCGCGGCATCGCCCAGCCCCGTCACCGCGATGGTGTGTGCGCCGGTACCTGTGTTGGTCGAAACGTGAATATTGGCGCCATCCACAAAGGTCTGCGTGGTCACGGTCGCGCCATTCAGCGAGGTGATGCCGCTGCCGCCCGTGCCGGTCTGATCGGCCGAGCAGGTGAACACGCCGGTGGAGGCATCGTAGGCACTGACCTTGTCGGTGCCGGTACAGGTTTTGGTTGCGGCCAGCGTGGGGGCTCCGGTCAGGTCGGAGTAATCCGGCTGCGCCTTCGTGAATGCGCCCGTGGTGGAGTTGTAGGCGCTGAAGAACTGGTGCGACGTCGCGGTGGTGTTCACCGCAAGCGTCGGTTTGCCGGTGAGGTCCGCATATGCCCCGGTGGCCGCCACCGTCGCCAGTGTAGGCGTGCCGGTAAGATCAGAGTAATCGGGCTGGGTTTGGGTATACGAGCCCGTGGTCGCATCGTACGACGCCAGCCACTTGTGCGACACAGCGGTCCTGGTGAGCGGGAGTTGGGTAGTCGCCGCCAGGAAGTCGCTGGCGTGTTTGCCGTCCACCAGGTCGGAGTTCCAGTTGGGAATAACCGTGGTGCTGGCCGTGACCGCCGGCGGGGTGCCCGTCGCGGCCGTGGGTTGCAATTGCGTGCCGACGACCGGACCGGCCGCGACCATGCGGCCATCGGCGTTGGTCGCCGCGGGTGAGCCTGCTGTGATCGTGGCCTGGCCCTTGTCGGTCATGTACCACCGTTGATTGCCTCCGTCGCAGCCCTGCACGGCATCAATGGCGCAACTCGCGTTGGCGGTGGTGGTGTTGAATTTCGCAATCATTCCCAGCGTGCGGCCCGCGCCACCGGGCTGGGTCGTCAGCCACAACTGGTATTCCACATAGCCGGGCATCTTCCTGGTGTCAACTCGGCTCCAATGGGAACTGTCCAAGGTGGCTGCATTGCTGACGGTCGCCTCGGCGGTGGTGTAACGCGTGCCCCCGCTGCTGACGCCGACGACCTTGTAGCCCCACGTGCTTCCCGAACTGCCGCCCTGCGCCGTCACCGACGGGGTTGCGATCGCCGGAGAGGCCACGACATTCACACCGCCAAAAAAGCCGGGCCTCACCGCCAACCCGGTCGGCGTTCCGGGGTCGTTGCGGATGACGTCGATCACGAAGGAGTTGCCGTTGGTGGCTTGCTGGTAGAGATCGTCCAGCGTGGTCATAGCGTAATCAACGTAGGAGCCGCCACCGGCGGTTCCCGTGCGCCAGATTTTCAGTGGCGGGTTGTGGGAGGAAATGCCGCCTCCGGCAGACTGCATGATTTCATCGAACGTGGTTACGTCCTGATCGCTTGGATTTGCGCTGAGATGGCGAAAGCCATTCTGCGGCGGCTTGCCGTCAAATACGGCTGTGGGCTGCGTCCATTCGTTCCCGAAGTCCATGATAGGCAGCCAGTAGAACCACCACCGGGATACTTTCGACGTCGCCGATCAGCGGGAACTGTGTTCAGGACGCCGTTGCTGGTGCTGATTGTCGCTCGTGAATTGCCCTTGAGAAAAACGAGGTTACCGTTGTTCCCGCTCTCCACGACGTACTGCCCGACCGGGACATGGTGGCCATCGTGATAGCCCGCAACCTAGTGCCCATTCCAGTTGACGTTGACCCAATCGCCCTGCGATCCAGTTGCCGTTCCGAGTCGTCTCCACTCCAAGTCGTTCGTCGCGGAATCGTTGCTCGCCCACAGAAACGTCTCCGCTGCCTTCGGCGAAGATTGTTCCCCGCGAATCGATGTTGCCTTTGCTGGTTTGCATTTGAAAAGCCCCGCACCGCTGGTTGGTCCCACCGTAGGCGGTCGTAACGCGGGTGAACGATGTCCCAATCGCCGTTTCCGTCGGAGTTGTTGTACTCGACAAACATGTTCGGCGCGCGCCACCAGATACCCCACATACAGCCGACCACGCTGTTATGAGATATTTTGGCGTTCTGCGCGAACGCCGACTGCATGTAGATGCCGATGCTTCCCTGACTGGCATTGCAGTAGACGGTGATCGCAGAGATGTTGAAGTTTTCCTGGTTCTCGGCGGTCGTAGTGCTGAAGCCGGTGTATCCCGTGGTGGTGGCATTGCCAACCATCATTACGTTGGTCAGCGTTCCGGCAGTGTTCGTGTAGCCGCCGGGATAGCTGGCGAAATTATTGTCGGTACCGATTCCGCCGGTGAAATTGCTCCCGGCCCCGCCGCACCATGATCCGGCATTCGTGTAGATCACTGCAGAACCGCGAGAGGATGAAGTAACTGTCCAGTTGCCAGTTCGTTGCTAGCAGAACCATCGGCCCTGCCGCGCCGTTGCAGCCCAACAATTGAGTCTCTGACAGATCGATCGTCGGAGCGAACTGGTACTTAATCAACCACTGGTTATCGAGGCGAACCTGCGAGCAGCCCTTGAAACTGACCGTGCGGTTGCTAATGCTGTCCGCGGTTCCAGTCAGAGTGTTCAGCACGGAACTCATGTCTGTCGCGCCCGTGCAGTCCATCCCCGCCAGATCGCGCACCTCGATGTTGGCTTTAGCTTGCTTGGCAAACTTCGTTCCGTCATAGGTGAGTTGCTGGCCCGCCGCCGTGGGCGTATCCACCTCCTTGCCCTGGATCTGCGTGGCGTTTCCCGATCCGCCGCCACCGCCCGGCCACGCGCTTCCATTCCACAGCGGATTGCCGCCGCTCTCTGCGATCTTGGACAAGGTGGCGGCGTTGGCCATCGCCGCCTGGAAGCTGGCGGCGTGCAGACCATCCAGCATGTCGGAATTGGTAGCGATACCGCAGTCGGCGGGCGCCGATTCCAGGCTGGTGCCATTGTTGGCCACGCGGACGCAGCGCGCCGGTGTCCACGTGGTCTGGCCGGTGCCGCCCTTGTTGAGCGCCAGGGTGCCGGCCCCGGAACCGGCGGCAATGCTGACGTCAACGTAGTCTTTGTTAGCCGCCGCCGTGGGCTCCGACGGGGAGGGCACCAGGGGAGAGCTGTCGAAGGTCTTAACGCCGCTGACGGTCTCGTCGCCGGTCTTGTGCACGGTGTTGGCGACGGCGCCGTCCACGTACTCGCGCGAGACCACCTGCATGGCCACCGTCGCCGGTACCACCGAGGAGCGGATGGCCGTGATCGAGGTCGGCGAGAGCGTGGGCACGGTCCAGTATTCCTGCGAACCGGCGCCATCATCCAGGCTGAGCACCACCTTGTAGTACGTGCCGGAAGGCGTGGCGCCCTGCGTCGGCACCAGGGGGATGCTGATCGCGCCATTGGCGCCGATCTTCACCGTCTTGGAACCGGCGGCGACCGGCTTGCCATCGGCGGTTACGAATGCGGGCCACGAAATCACCATCGTGCCGGAAGCGGGCGTGCCGTCAGCGCGATAAATCGTGTCGGACACGACGGTCTTCGCGGGCTCGGCTGCGTAAGCGGCCATGCCGAACATCAGCAGGCAAGAAAAAAGCCGCGCGAGGCGGCGGCATCTCGAAGTCATAAGTTTCGCTGTTCTTGTTCGTGGGTTAGCAGCTGTTAGGCAAATACAGATTGGTCGCTGCCGTAGAAATCAGCGCTGCTTTTGTCAGCCAAGGCGCTATTTCGCGGCGGCGGACTGGTAGGCGCGAATAAAATTTTCCACGCTGCGGACGTACACGGCGGCGAAATCCACCACCGGGCGGCGGCTCTCAATCAGCTCCATGGCCTCGGGCAGCGGAAAGCCGAGGACGCGGAGGATGGCCAGGGTCATCATGGGCGCGCGGTGCACCCCGGCGGCGCAATGGATGAACAGGCGGTGCCCGTTGCCTTGCACCCCGGCACGCGCCACCGCGGCGCGCTCGGGGGACCCCGCCTCGCCGTTGAGGGCCTGGAGCGCGAAATCCACGGCGTGCTGGAAAACCTCGGGTCCCTTGGCTTGGAAATCATCGTCGGTCGGGTTCCAGAGGACCTGGACGCCATGCGGCTCAGCCAGGGCCGTGTCGTCGAACTCGATCTGCATGTCAATGATGTGGGTGATGCCGGCGCCGGCCACCTGCGCCATTTTCTCGCCAGTCCAGATGCCACCTCCAACCGCGATGCGGTCGGTAACCCAGGTCATGTCCATTCGCCCACGCGCTCCCCGAAAGGTCTGCACCTATACAGATTCATTCTACGGCATGATCGGTGGCGGATAATTCGGCTGCGATTTCTTCCGGCGTTTCCGGAATCTGCAACGTCTCCAAAAGCGAACGTATGAGCGAGGGCTCGTCTTCCGGCGCAGTGTGGCCGGCGGGGACGATGCCGCCGAATTCGAAAAGCCATTTGGTGCGCTGGTGGCAGCCGTCTTTCTCGGCGCGATCAATGACGGCGGCGATGAGTCGGTCGCGGGCGTCGCGGATCTGGGTGAAGGCGTCGGCTAAAGGTTGGTCTGACGACCGGTCTGCCGGTCTGCCGGGCCGCAGGTCAACCGCTGGGTCGCTGGTCGCCGAGTTTGTCCTGGGTTTCGACATAAATGAAACAGGCGCGTCGTGGTGGCGGCGCGCCTGCAAGATTGCCTCAATTTCAGCTTACATATCTAGCATAGCAGATTCAGAGGGAAAACCCGCCACATCCGCGAGAATTATATTTTCTTTCATCACAGCAGCTTGCGGGAAATTTGCCGAAAAAGGGGGCTTGACAAGCGATGTGTCAGGATGAGAACGAGCGCTGTGGGAACGTTGATTCGCGGTGGCACGCTGCGGCACGCGATGCCGGCGACGGGGTTCGCTTTCGCCCTCCGCGAGGTCACGACGGACTTTCTCGGTGATATCCAACATGCCGTTCTGCAGGAAGGTGTCAGTCAGGAAGTCCAGCGCATCGGGCAGCCGGCGCTCGATCGTGCGTAAGCTGCAGTGCAGGATCTTCATGGCTTCTTCCTCCCCGTACTCCTGCAGGATGATGCAGGCGATCAGTTGCTTGTCGAAGAGGTACAGGCGGTCGAGGCAGCGCTCGACATCAATCACGAACAGGACCGTGTCTTCGAAGGAGTGGGTGTGGTAGTCCTCCGTGCGGGTGGTGAAACACTCGCGGCCGAGGATGGAGGGAAGGCGTCCGACTTCGACTGACATACAAAAGTAACGCCGCAGGAGTGCGATGCAGTTGCCGCGGTAGATGGAGAGCTCGGGCGCGGGCGGGGGGAGGGGAGCCTTGGGTAGTTTCATGCGACACACACCGAGATGAGTTGGGCGACATCGACGACGGTCGAGAGCGGCGCCAGGGCAGCGGGCACGCAAGTGGCCGGGACAATCTTGCGGTTTGGCCGACGAGCCCGCAAAGGCAACGCGGCCATGATGCGCTCGCAGTTGGGACAGAAGGGGGTGGCGGCCCCGTCGGGACGCAGCCAGAGGCCGCCGCAGCGTTCGCAATACTTGAGCTGGAAATAGACGAGAGTGGCAAGGGGATGCATGATTCCTCCGGAGAAAGAAAAAAGCCCTTCGCCGAACGGCGGCTGGGCCGGACGGCGCAGGGCTGGTTGGTTTTACCGTAGACCTGCTCAGCTATTTAGTTGTGGGCGGCCGGGCCAGAGAACGGCCGCGAGCAGCATGGGCTAGCCGCACCCGAGGTCGTTTTTCCGCCGGAAGTATCCTTCCTCGTAAGCGGACTTGAAGATGCGGCCGTTATGAACGACGACCGTGAGCCGCCCGTTGAATTTCATGATGTGAAGCAGGCGCTCGGTCGCGGCGGAGAGCAACCCCGATTCCTGGACCTTGCGGCGCAGCTCAAGGAAGATTTTTTCGTCGGCGGAACGGGCATCGGCAACGGGCGCCGCGAGCGGCCGTTCCGCTATGCAATTAGTTCTTGGAAGGGGAGCTGGAGCATCGGACATGACGGCAATCCTTTTCGGATAGTTATAAGAGGAAGTGTACGATATAGCTACAGGGATAATCTTGTCAAGGGCTAAGTTTCATTCTTATGCGCTATTTATTATAGCTATACTATAGCTCTATGATATACTTTATGTCAGCATGAAATTCCGAAAGTTACAGGAACGGCTCCGGCAACTGTTGCTGGCGAGTATCGATGCGGGAGACCTGACCGGCATGGAATTGGCGCAGATGTCGGGTTTCCGGCAGGCGCACATCTGCAATTTCCTGAACCACAAGCGCTCCTTGAGCCTGGACGCGATGGACCGGGTGCTGACCGCGCTGCGGCTCTCGGTGCTGGACCTGCTGGACCCGGCGGAGGTGGGGAAGCGAGCGACGATCCTGCCGCCCAGCGAGGACGAGTTCGAGAATGTGGTGCTGGTGGAGGGCGCCATTGCCGCCGGCGAGCCGGCGATCACCAGCGAGTCGGTGCGCGAGATCCTGAAGTTCAAGAAATCATTCCTGCGGCGGCTGCGGGCGGAGCCGGCCAGCCCGCGCGAGGACTGGCGGCGTTTCGTGCTGGTCAAGGTGGACGCGCGCGACGGCATGAGCATGTACCCGCGCCTGCTGCCGGGCTCGACGCTGCTGATCGACCGGCATTACAACTCCCTGAAGCCGTACCGGAGACATGAGCAGAACATGTACGCGGTGCGGGTGAACGGCGGCTGCACCGTGAAATACGTGCAGGTCGCCGGCAGCAACCTGGTGCTGCGGCCGCACAACCAGGCGTACCCGGTGGGGGTGCTGCCGATCGCGGAAGGGAAAAGGCTTTCCGATTACATCGTCGGCCGGGTGTGCCACGTGGGAATCGAAACCTGAAGTACAATGGAGCCTGAAAATGGCGTACGTTCTCAGCAACGCTGCTCGCCACGCACTCGCTGATTTGTGTATGCGCTATGGTGTCAGTGAACTAATGATGTTTGGCTCCGGGGTGCGCGGCGATTTTCAACCATTCACCAGCGACATCGACCTGCTGGTAACGTTCCGGCCGGAGGAGCGAGTCGGGTGGTTTCGATTCAGCGAGTTACAGGAGTCACTGGAAAGCGTCTTCGGACGCGAAGTCCACCTGGTGCCCAAGAACGGGTTGCGCCCGATCTTCCGTGAAAGCGTACTTGCCGAGGCTGTTCCTCTCTATCATGACACGCGATGATCGGCTGTTCTTGGCAGAGATCGTGACCGCGTGCGACGAGATCGCTTCCACCCTGCAAGCCATCGACAAACAGACTTTCCTCTCCGACATTGTTGTGCAGGGATTTGTACTGAATCGACTCACCATCATCGGCGAAGCGGCTTCTAAGATCTCGGACGCGATACGTGACCGGCATGTCGAAGTTCCCTGGAAGGCAATCATCGCAATGAGGAATATCGTCGTTCATCAATACTTCGCCATTGATTGGGCCATCATTTGGGATGCGGCAAACGTTGACACACCTAAGTTGCGCCAACAGATTTCCAACATCATTTCTCAGAAAAGCTGATCAGACCACGGAGGAATTCTCATGGACGAAATGCCTGGCATCAGCGTCGGTTCGCGGCGCAACGAGGATATCGCGCTCGACATGATGAAATTCATCGCCATGACGACCGGCTACGGAAAGACGGGCTCGGGCGTGCCCGGATTCCAGGGCGGACAGACGGCCAAGCCGTCGGAGTACGCCGACCATCTGCTCGATCTTTATGGCCGGTGCTTGAATGCGGTGCAGGGGAAGAAGTAGTGAGTCGCCAGGATTGAGTTGTGAGTTTCGCACCGCGAGTCATGGCGCTCGGGGGCGAGCCCGCTCCACCTGAAATCCCTGCGCATAACGCCAAACACAAAAGCCGCGGGCGATCCGCGGCTCTTCTTTCGCGATCATTTTCGCGCGCAGGCGGGGCGCCCTTCGACTCCCCTTCGGCTGCGCTCCGGGCTCGCTTCGCTCGGCAAACGCAGGACTAGCGGCGGCGGCGGCCGCCTTTCTTGCGGGCCGCACCCTTCTTCTTGGCGCCACCTTTTTTGCGGGCCGCGCCTTTCTTCTTGGCGCCGCCTTTCTTGCGGGCCGCGGCTTTCTTCTTGGCGCCGCCTTTCTTCGCCGCGCCTTTCTTGCGCGCCGCCGGTTTCTTCTTGGCTGCGGCTTTCTTGGCAGCCGCTTTCTTGGGCGCAGCCGTCTTCTTCTTGGCGCCACCCTTCTTGGCAGCCGCTTTCTTGGGCGCGCCGCCACCCTCACCGCCGCCTCCACCCGCGGTGGTTGCGTCGCCCGTTGGGGCGCCCACGCCGCCCGGGGCCGGGGTTATGGCGCCCGCCGGCTCTTCCTCCTCTTCCTCTTCTTCCTCGAAGTCCTCTTCCAGGTTCTCGCCGTAGGAGCCGGCCTCGCCAAATTCGTCCATCTCGTCGTCGCGTCCGTAGAGAGTGATGTCGTCGAACATTTTTCCTCCTAGTTGGCGAGCGCGGCGTCATCGCACCGAGGCAGCTCGCGTGGTACCTGGGTTCACAGTAAACAGAGCCGATGAAGGAGTACCAAAAACCGCGGCGGATTATAGCACAGCAATTTTTGTGTCCACTACAACGCTAGCATGGATGCCGGTGCGGGCAGGCAGAGATGCACCGGGGGAAACCAGCAGGAGCAAGACGGCTTCCGCAATCCGGAATCACTGGGTGTGGATGACCAGGACGTCGCCGGCTTTGAGACTGGAGATTTTGTTGTCGCGGCGGAGGGCGGCGACGCTGGTGTTATATCGGTTGGCAATGCTGGATAAGGTCTCTCCGGTCTTGACCTTGTGGCGCAGCAAGCGCTCGCCGTTGGACGCCTGTAAGTTACTCACCTTTTTGTACTTAGGCGTCTTGCTCGAAGCCATTTTCCGGGCTGTGGCCGGCTCGGCGAGGGGACGATAGATGCGCAGAGTGCGTCCGGCGCGCACCTGGTTGCCGTGGAGATGGTTCCATTTGCGGATCTTCTCCGCGGGAACGCTGAAGTCGTCGGCGATGGAAAGGACGGTGTCGCCCTTGCGGACCTTATAAGAAGTCGGCCGCTTGGAGTATGCGACCTCCGCCTCGCCGCTGGAGGTGCGCCTTCCGGGTGTAACCGGGATAATCAATTTCGAGTCGGTTTCCAGGTCGTTATCGCGCAGGCTATTCACCTGGGCGATGGCGGTGGAGGTGGTGCGGTACTGGCGTGCGACCTCGGTCAGGGTTTCGCCGCGGTTGACCTTGTGATAGCGCCACCAGACCCGCATGTCCTTGGGAATAGCGGCGATGGTTTGCCGGAACTTTTCCGCCGTGCCGGCCGGCAGCGCCAGAGAGAACGAGCCATCCTTCGGCGTGGTCATGCGGAGAAGGCTGGGATTCAGTTCCTGGAGCGTGGCGACGCTGGTGTCCACGCACTCGGCAACCAGGCGCAGGTCCACGGGATAGTTGATCTCAACCCTGTCCGCCTTCAGCGGCGGTTCCGGCGCCAGGTGGTCGAGCCCGTATTGCGCCGGGTTCTTGGCCATGATGGTGACGGCCAAAATGATGGGAACGTAATTGCGCGTTTCCTTGGGGAGGACGCCGCGGCGGTACAGCTGCCAGAAATCGGCGTAGCCGGTGCGCTGCACCGCAGACTGGACGGTGCCGGGGCCGGAATTATAGGCGGCCATGGCCAGATACCAGTCGCCGAACTGGTTGTAGAGATCTTTCAAATGGTGGGCCGCGGCGCGGGTGGACTTTTCCGGGTCCTGGCGGTCGTCCAGCCACCAGTTGCGCTGCAAGCCGTACCCGGAAGCGCGCCCGGCCATAAACTGCCACATTCCGCGGGCGCCGGCGCGCGACAGTGCCAGCGGATGGAAGCCGGATTCGGCCTGCGCCAGGTAAATCAGGTCCTGCGGCACGCCTTCTTCTCTCAGGATGCGCAGGATCATCTCGCGATAGCGGCCGGCGCGGGTGAGCGCGTGCTCCAGCGTGCCGCGCCCGCCGTTGGAGAAATAGCTGATGTAGCGCGCCACCTCGTCGTTGATCACCAGCGGCAGGTCGGAGTGGGTATCCTTCATTTCCGCTTCCGCCTTGGCGCGGATGTTGGGATCGACAGGAAACGTGACCTCGTTGGCCTCGTCGATGGGCGCGGGCTCGGATTTCTGTTCGGTGAAGCCATCGCCGGCCTGCAAGGCGACGACCTCGAGGTTATTCACGCCCTCCACCAGCTTGTCGAACTCCTGCTGCAGGCGGTCATTGCCGCGCACGTCGTGCCCGGACTGGAGCAGCAGATCGAAGGCGCGGTCGAAATTGTCCTTGGCGGCATCGAGGTGGCCGGTGTTGTAGTTGGTCAGGCCCGCCTGGTATTCCTTCTCGACCTTGGCGATCAGCGCTTCCACCGGGTCGATCTTGGGCTGGACCGGTTCCTGAATTTTCGGCGGTGGAGGCGGCGCTGCGGCGGTCAGGTCGGGCGCCATGGCCTGCCTGGGCGGGGCTGCTGCCGTCGGCTTGGTCTCCTCGGTCTTGCAGGAGAGCAGCGACAGAGTCAGCGCGCCGGCGATCGGAAAGGACCAGTACCTATGCATGCAACCTCGTAACAAGCGCGTTTCGGGTAGATCCTCCAGACACTCCAGCCCACGAAATGTTACCGTGGTGTTAATAGACGGTCAATCGAGGGAACGTCTTACCGGCACCCGAAAGGACAACGCCCTGCGGTGCCGGGGTGACGGTGCTCAGGCCCGGGCCAGGGCCTGCTCAAGGTCGGCCACCAGGTCGGCTGCATGTTCGATGCCGACCGAGAGTCTCACCGTTGCCGCCGAGACATCCAACAGCTCCAGTTGCTTGTCGGTAAGCCCTACGTGCGACGAAAGTAATGGGTACGAGACGGTGGACTCCACTCCTCCCAGGCTGGTCGCCAGGTACCACAACTGCAGCGCGTTGATGAATTTCTCGGCCGCCGCGCCGCCACCCTTCAGATCGAAAGACACCATCATGCCGAAGTCGCGCATCTGGCGGCGGGCGACTTCGTGACTGGGATCGCCGGCGAATCCCGGATAGAACACGCGCGCCACTTTCTGGTTGCGGCGCAAGGCGTCGGCAATCGCGCGGGCGTTGGAGCAGGCGCGCTCGACGCGAATTTCCAGCGTCTTCAGGCCGCGAATCAACAGGAACGAGCCCAGCGGATCCAGGCAGCCGCCGGTGAATTTCACCATTTCGCGGATCGCATCCAGCCA
Organism: Terriglobia bacterium; assembly: GCA_963760265.1. Lineage (GTDB taxonomy): Bacteria > Acidobacteriota > Terriglobia > Terriglobales > Acidobacteriaceae > JAIQGF01. The sequence goes on along the minus strand of CAVXCR010000048.1, from coordinate 39,697 downwards.
CCTGCGCGGTCCGGCGACAGCGCCGGCGGTCAGGTCGTTGTGTCCGCCGAGATACTTGGTGGCGGAGTGCAGGCTGAGGTCGGCCCCGAGGTCGAGCGGCTTTTGCAGGATGGGCGTGCCAAACGTGCTGTCCACCGCGACCACGGCATGGTGCCGGTGCGCGATGGCGGAGAGCGCGCGGATGTCGGCGCAACGCAGCGTGGGATTGGTCGGCGTCTCCAGGAACAGCAGGCGCGTGCGCTCGGAGAAATACCCCGCGATGCTATTCAACTCGTGAAAAGGAACGAAGTGGGTGCGGATTCCGAAGCGCGGCAGCACGGTTTGGAAAAGCTTGGTGGTGCCGCCGTAGAGATCGAGCATGGAAACGATCTCGTCGCCGGATTCGCACACCGCCATGAGTGTCGCCAGCTCCGCCGCCATGCCGCTGGCGGTGACGACGCACGCTTCAGCACCTTCCAGCGCGGCGATCTTCTGCTCCGCCACCGTGGTGGTCGGGTTGCCGTAGCGCGAATACATGTACGCTTGCGATTTGCCCTCGGCGTAGCGGCGCAGCTCGTCGAGGCTGGGCATGACGAAGACCGAGGTCTGGGCAATGTCGGTGGTCAGGCTGGCGTTGGTTCCGTGGCGCTCCTCACCGGCATGCACGCAGAAGGTGGCGTCGGCGAGAGATGGTTTGGCTTGATCCGGCATAAGAGTGAAATGGTAAATGCAGGAGAGGGAAGCGCAAAGCCGGATCTCCCTGAAAGTTGAGCGGGCAAGAGAAAGGCTCCAAGCCATCTGCAGCCCGGAGCCTAAAACCTAAAACCTAAAACCTAAAACCGAGAACCGAGAACCGAAAACCGAAAACCGAGAACCGAGAACCTATTCTCCTACCAGGTCAGCTTCAGCGCGAACTGGAACTGGCGCGGATCGGACGCCGCAGTAGGCTGACCCGCTTGGTTCCAGCTGTAGTTGACGTCCTGCACGTTGTACTTATTGGCGATGTTGAACAGGTCCATGATCCCGTCCAGATTGATGCGTTCCGTCAGGCGAATGCGGCGGGCGAGGCGCATGTCATTGAACAGCGTGTACGGCCGCCGGCCCGCGTTGCGTCCCAGGGTTCCGTTGCCGAAGTTCGCGTCGAGGAAGCATGCCGGCTGCAGGAAACCGGTCGGCGAATACTTTGAAGCCACGGGTGCCGGGAGATTGCAGCCCGCGGGCGCCACATAGTTTGCCGGAACTGCATTGGGCCGGTCGTTGGTGCTGCGGGTATCCTCGTTGCTGTCGATGCCCGACAGGATCGGGAATGGCCGACCGGATGCGATGTCAATGATCGGCGCGAACGTCCAATCGCTGAGCAACTTGCTCGTCCAGCTATTTCCGGTAACCCGCCCCGTCTGGTAAACCCCGCTGAAGACGAAGCGATGGCGCTGGTCAAACAGAGAGTTGGAACGGTCCAGGCCCGGGTGCAGCGGGTCCTGCACGGCCAAAGGAGTTTCCAGGTCCGTCGAGTCGTCAATCGAGTGCGACCAGGTGTACGAGGCGAGAAACTCGTAATGGCTGCTCAGGCGCTTGCGCAGGTTGACGCTCAAAGCGTGGTACACCGAGCTGCCGCTGGAGTAATTTGCGCCCATGGCATTGAACGGAACCGGAATGTAGTTGCCGGAGGCGTCCTTAAAGCCCAGGCCGTATGCCGCCTGTAGCTGGTTGGCCAGTCCCAGGCACGCCAACCCGCCCGCACCTGAGGCCTGCAAGACCGGCACAAATGAGGGATTGATGCCGCCGCGGCGGAAGGAGTTCATGATGGGCGCAGCCACCCACGGACCGGCTGGGCCCACATTGCAGGGCTGGGCCCCGCCGAAGCCGGCGAGCAGCGGGCCAAGCGCGGTCCCCGGCTGGGCAACGCAAATGGGATCGGCGAGGCAATTCGTGTAGTTCTTCTGCAGGGCTGAGGGAATCGTGTAATTGGAGTCCACGGGCCGGTTGAGATGGCGGCCCCCATTGAAGTTGTATTCGACGGACAAGGCAAAGTTATGGCCCAGATCGCGTTCAATGGAGAGGCTCGCCTGGTTGGAGTAGGCGTACTGGAAATTGCGGGCCACCGGGAATCCGTCCGGCAGGAAGGTCATCGGCAGACCGAGAGCTATGAATTGCTGGTTGGTGAACGCCGACGGCGCATTGGGGGCAGGATTGAAGCGCTGTTCCTGCGGCAAATAATTCAACTGCGACACACCCGCATACTGCGGACCTTGAGCGGGACATGTTGCCAGAATGCCCTGAAATACGTTGGTGGCGTTCACCGCGGTTGCAAGATTGCCCGTCGCGCCGCCGCACCCCGGCTTGCCGGCAATCAGCCCGACCTGCGGCGCCTGGGAGCCGTCGGCAACGTCGGAATCGAATGCCAGGGCCAGCAGCGGGTGATCATAGAACAAGCCGTAGGCCGCGCGGACTACGGTCTTACCATCCTTCCACGGATCCCAGGCAATTCCCAAGCGAGGCGCGAAATTGTTGTAGTCCCGTGGGATACCCTCGTTGATCCCCAGCGCCTGTTCTGCCGCTGCCGACATAGACGTCGCCGGGGTGAACGTCGGCGTGAGTTCCACGTCGTAACGCACACCCAGATTCAGCGTCAGGTTCGACTTCACCCTCCAGGCGTCCTGGAAGTAGCCGCCAAAAGCTTTGTTGGAGAACTGGTCGTGTGGATTGCCCACGCCCTGAAGTGTGGTTGACGGAACACCTAAACCGTATGCTTGCACCGACGAAAACGCGGGCGTAATGAGGTCAGCCGGATTGCTGCCGCAAACGTGGGGCGCCGCCGGCGCCGGGACACAGCTGGGAAGCCCAACAAACGCAGCAGACAGGTCGCTGAAGTTGTACACGCCACCGAAGTTCACCGCGAAATCGGCGTTCAGCGGCAAATAATTGACATCGCCGCCCCACTTGAAGGTGTGCTTTCCGTGGCTGATGGAGAAATTGTCGGTGAACTGATAGCGCTGCTCGGTGCGGCGGACGAAGGAGAACGGCTCCCGCCCGATGAAAGCGTATCCAAAAATCTGGTCGCCCACGGCGCTGCCGCCCGGAGCACTGGAGTAGTTATAGAGTTGTCCGCGCCGCGCGTACTGGAACCGGAATTCATTGATCTTGTTGTTGCCGATCGTCCACTCGTGCTGCGCGACGCCGGCAACGTCGCGGTTGGTCGCGTCCGAGGTACGCGAAAACGAGTTCAGTCCGAGCGTTTGGTTCCCCTGTGCGCTCACCTCGTTGCCCGTGGTCGTGCTCGGGCTTACATTGGCGCGCAACATGAGTTGCTGGTTATTGTTCAGGCGATGGTCCAGCCGCAGTGAAACCAGCGTTGTCCCTTCTGTGACCGGGAAGTTTCCGATTTCCGAGGTCAGTGGGAAAAACGAGGTACCGAAACCCGGAATCGGAGCGCCGGAACTGGGGAAGCAGCGCAGCGAGGCGGCAACGCAGCCCGCTATCGGAATGCCATTGCCGGCCATCACCGCCAGAATTCCGGCATTCGGCAACACGCCGTTCAGCCCCACGCCGGAAGCGCCGCCGGCCGCGCCTAACATGCCCGCCAGCACCGGGGCATACGACGGAATCGACGCCGGTACCGCCTTCATAAAGCTTACTAACTGACCCACAAACGCGACTTGAGGTTGCGTCAGTTGCAACGTGCCCAGGTTCAGGCCGCCGAGAAACGGAGCAACCGTTGACGCGTCGAACGGCACCAGGTCGAAGTTGTTCGCGCCGATGTTGGAAAAACCTGTCTCGCGTCGCCGTGTCGTCTCGTACGAGAAATAGAAAAAAGTACGGTCTTTCTTGATCGGCCCGCCCGCCGCCAGCCCGGCTTGCACCCGCGTGTAGGCCGGATTGGGCACGTTGCTGAAGTGGTTCACCGCCTGGATGTCGCGGTTCCGCAAATACCCGTAAGCGCTGCCGTGAAACGCGTTGCTCCCGGAGCGGGTGATGATGTTGACCACGCCGCCCGATGCGCGCCCGTATTCGGCCGCGTAGTTGTTGGTGAGGATCTGGAATTCCTGGACCGCTTCTTGCGATACCGTGGAGCGAATGCCATTCGTCGAGTTGTCCACCGCATCGGCGCCATCCACGTTGACCAGGTTGGCGCGGGCGCGCTGTCCGCCGAAGTTCAGGCCCGAGGTTGGCGCAACCGGGATGTTGGGCGTGTTGTCGCGCGCCAGCTTGGAGTCGGTCAGCGTGAAATTGATGTAGTTGCGGCCGTTGATCGGCAGATTATCGATCTGCTGCTGGTCAATCGTGGTGGTGCTCGCGGTGCGCTGTGTCTCCACCAGTTCCGCTTCGGTGGTCACATTGACGACGGACTCTACGGAAGCCACCTGCAGGGTGACCGGCACTTCCGCGGTCTGCCCGATGGTGACGGTCACGTCCCTTGCCACGGTCTTCCCGAACCCCGGCGCCTGCACGGTAATCGTGTATTGTCCCGGCGGTACGGCGAGAAACTGGTATTCGCCTTCGATGTTGTTGGTCCCCGCGCGCTCGATGTTGCGAGCTTCGTTGCGCAAGGTGACAGTCGCGTTCTTCACCACCGCGCCCTTCGGATCCCGCACCATTACGTGCAATTGAGCTGTCGCTGCCGACTGCGCGGCGGCGCTGGCGGCAATCAGCAACGTCGAAATAACTACCAGGCACGCCTTCGTTACTTGCCTCATCGTCCATCCCCTTTCACACGCTGACCAGCACACCGCGGACACGAGTGGTTCGACCGGGTTCACTTTTTGCCGGGAGTCAATGACACCAATGTTGAATGCAGGCAATGTGGCAGGGTTTTATATCAGAAACTATTGGGAAAGCAAGCGCCGGCGCGGCTCGGCATACGTGTAGTACTAAGGCGCCATGGCCGTATCGCGACGCACCGTGATCCCTTGCTCCTGCCGGTCCGCCCTGCGCACCGCCCATGCCATGCGCGGAGTATTGTGCGCCAGGCCGAAACGTCCCTTGCCGTCCAGCAGGATGATGCCGCCATGGCCATGCAAGCGCCGGTGCAGGTAGTGGATGGCATCGGGTGCGACCTTCGCCGGGTCGTTGCCCTCCAAGACCCGGTCGGCGGCCCACTTCGCCAGCACGAGCTTCATCATCGGCTCGCCCCAGCCGGTCGTCGAGCAGGCGGCACTTTCGTTGTCGGCGAAGCAGCCGCAGCCGATCAGCGATGAATCGCCCACCCGGCCCGGCGTTTTGTTGAGCGTGCCGCCGGTGGAGGTGCCGGCCGCGATGTTGCCGTTCGAATCCAGGGCGACCGCGCCCACCGTATCGTGCGAGGTCGTCGGCGAGGCGAAAATCTCGTGCTTTTCGCCCGCCACTTCCTTCTGCTGCGCTTCCCGTAAGCGTTCGACTTCGCGCGGGATGATGAGCTCCTCATTGCTGCAGAGTTCGATCCCATGCTCCTGCGCAAATGCTTCCGCGCCCTGCGCCACCAGGTAAACGTGGGGGCTTTCCTCCAGCACCTTGCGCGCCGCATGGATGGCATGGCGAATGTGCTCGACGCAACCGACGCCTCCGGCGCGCAGCGTCCGTCCATCCATCATCAGCGCGTCCAGTTGCACGCGCCCGTCGCGGGTGAGAAAACTGCCGCGCCCGGCGTCGAAGGTTTCATCGTCCTCCATGACGACGATGGCCGCCTCGATCGCATCCAGCGCCGACCCGCCGCGCTCCAGCACCTTCCAGCCCGCATCCACGGCATGGCGGACGCCCTGGAGATGCGCTTCGATCATGTCGTCGGGAATCGCCCACGCGCCGCCGTGGACCACAAGAATCGGCTGGTTGGACAAACTAATTTCTCCGCTGCCTCGCCCCACTGATTGGTTCGGAGCGACTCATCATAGCGCGAGTGGGCGGGGGAATTGAGTAGCAGTCGGGTGCACCGGCTACTTGGGCGCCTACTCCTGCTCGATCGGTTCGGGCCCACGCGGGCGGGACAGGTCGCGCTCCCGCGTCTGCCCGTAGGTGTGAACGATCCGGTGAATGACGGTGATGTTCCCGATGACGGCAATCACCCACAGCACCGGCGCCATGCGGTTGAAAAATGCGCCGATGATCACCAGCACGATGCGTTCCGGCCGTTCCATGAATCCGACCTTGCACTTGCCGATCAGCGTTTCGGCGCGGGCGCGCGTGTAGCTGATCATCACCGACGTGACCATGACCACGGCGGTGAGCACAACATAAAAGAACCGGTTGGCGCGCGCGTAATACACCAGCAAGCCGAAATAGAGCGCCACATCGCTGTAACGATCGATCACCGAATCGAAGAATCCGCCGAAGTCGGTGACCTGTCCGGTCGCCCGGGCCACGCGCCCGTCCACCATGTCGAAAATACCGGCGCCAATGATCACCGCCGCGGCGTAAGCAAACATGCGCGCCTGATTGTCGGCGTTGGCGTAGCCGAACAGCACGCCCGCACCCAGGTTGATCAACAGGCCCAGGAACGTCAGGTAGTTGGGATTGATCTTGGTGAGCGCCAGCCCGTGCACGATTTTGTGCAGAATGGCTTTACACCCGCGCCCGACTGCGCTCGTCCAACTCATGACTCTTCTTGCTCCGCTTCATCGTGGATGGTCATCAGCGAGAGCACTTCGATCTCACGATTGCCCGACGGCGTGACCACCGTGACCGAATCTCCAACCTTTTTCCCCATCAGGGCGCGCCCGATCGGCGAGGTGGTGGAGATCAATCCCTTGCTGCTATCGGATTCCTCGCTGGTGACCAGCTTGTACTCGATCTGCTCGTCCTTGGTGGAGTCATACACTCTTACCGTCGATCCCAGGGCCGCCTTGTCCCGGGGTATGTTGTTCATGTTGACGAGCGAGAGCTCGGCCATCCTCTTCTTGAGCTGTCCCAGCCGCGCGCGGACGTATTCCTGCCGCTGCTTGGCCATGTGGTACTCGGCGTTTTCGCTCAAGTCTCCCATGGCGACGGCTTTCTTCAACTCCTTCGGGAGTTCGTGATTCAATTCGTGTTCCAGCGTTTGAATCTCTTCGGCAAGCTTTTTCTTGATGTGTTCTGGCATGTGGAGTCGACGGTCTCCGCCGCTCAGGTCAGCGGCCTCGTGGTCAGCGCGGCAGCGGAGAGCGCCCCACCGCGGTTGCCATCCTGTGATTATAGAACGATCCCTCGGGAGAAAGTGGGCGGACGCCCTTGCAATGTCAATTTGCGCCGCTTCCGGCAGGCTTCCGCTATTTTTAAACCATTGCTCCACGCAACTCCGGTAAGTCATAGGCCCGTTTGACGTTTTGCTCGATTTACGATATATTAGAAATCGTTCTTCCCCAGCCCGAACCGCCTACCAAATCTCGCAGGTGCCCTTGATGAGCAGCAACGCGAATCTGAACTTCGATATCGGTGACAAAGTCGTCTATCCCAACCACGGCGTCGGAACCATCGAACAGATCAGCAGCCGCACCAGTGGCGCCAGCGTCGAGCGCTTTTACCTCCTGAAAATCAAGTCCAGCAGCTTGAAGGTGATGGTGCCCTTCCACAACGTTGCCAGTGTCGGGCTGCGGCGAGTGATCCGCAATGGCGACGTGCAGAAGGTCATCGATTTTCTCACCGACGGCAAGTGCTGCAACCATAGCGATTGGAAGTACCGCTTCAAGGAGAACTCGGAAAAGATGCGTACCGGCTCGCTGCTGGAAGTAGCGGCCGTGCTCAAAGGCTTGCTGCTGCTGGCGCAGAGCAAACCTCTATCGTTCCGCGAAAAGAAGATGCTGGAACGTGCCCGCTACCTGTTGGTCAGCGAGCTTGCCATGGCCAAGAACTGCGACGAGCTCCAAGTCGAGCAACTGCTTTCCAAGACGCTGTCCAAATCCAAGCTCCGCTTTCCGGAGACCGTCGCGGAAGCATAGGCCCTGCGAATTGCTCAGTCCGCCAAGCGCGGCCTCGCGGTCGCGCTTTTCGTTTCTGCCGGTGGCGTTTCCTGGTACAGGTCTTGGAAGGGAACCGCTCCGACGTACGCCGCGCGGATTTGTCGAAGCTGGTCCGGCGTGAGACTGACGAACCCGAATCCGTGGTGGAATCCGCGCTGGTGGCGGATCACCGCTTCGATCACAAGCTCGGGACCGTCCCGCTCCGTGCGGAATCGAATCGTTGCCTGCGTTCTCAGCGGGAGCACCTCGGGTACCACAGCGCCCACGCCGCCGTCACTGATGTCCGCCGTCCACCCGCTCAAGGTGGTTTCCCGCCCGCCTATCATCAGGGTGATCTTTAACATCTGGTCAAAGTGATATCGCTGAATATGGCGTCGCTCGGCGACAGGAAATTCCGACGAGGCTGCGGGTTTCAACATTTCCAGGGTTGCGGTCATCCCAATTTGAACCGCAAGCCGGCGACGCAATCCGGCGATCAGGAACTGTTGGTAAGCCGCAAAAACCGCAAACAGGAGCACCAGCCCGAAGAGGCCGAGAATTCCTCTTTCGAGTGCGTCCTGCTCAAAGATGGAGGTCTTGATTCCGGGCCTGGCGAGAGACCATAGCCCGAACAATTCTACTAGCGTGATGGTCAGGATACAGGCCCAGCGGTACCAATCCTGTCGATCCAACCGCTTCAGAGCGGCGCTGCTGTCTGCAATGCCCTTATGCTTTCCGACTCTTTGCGGCATCGGTCGCTTCCTGATTCACTCCGAGGGCGCCGACCCGCTGCGGAGTCGAACCGAGAGAATCCCAATTGCCCTCATATCATGACAAACCGGCAGGCGCGGCAAGTGTCTATCCGGGCACCGGCCACTCTCTCCCTGCGGCATTCCGGCGGCTGCTGACCTGAAACGTGAAGCTTGTGAGACGCAAAGCGTAAGCCTGAAGCCTGCTCACTCACTTAGCCACGAGCCGTATCCGCGCAGCGTCTCGATGTGATCGAAAACAATCTTGATGGCGGCGGTCATGGGCACCGCCAGCACCAATCCCATCGCGCCCCACAACCATCCCCAGAACAGCAGCGACAAAGTTACCGCCAGCGGGTTCAGTTGCAGCCGGCTGCCCAGGAACTTCGGGTACAGCACATTCAGCGCGAAAAGGTGCAACCCGAGCACGGTCATGAGAATGGCGACGATGCCTCCGCCACCGATCTGCCCGATCCCGGAAAGCAGCGGCGGAACCGCCGCCAGCAGCACGCCCAAATACGGCACCAGGCTGAGGAACCCGCTAATGAAGCCGATAAAGTAAAAGTACGGCAGGTGGAGGACGCCGAAGATGACCGTGCTCATCGCGCCGATAAATAAGCCGACCAGCACGTTGCCAACGATAAATCTCCGAATCATGCCCGAAATCAGCCCCAGCGTCACATAGGCCGTGTTGCGGTTCTTCATGCGGAACAGCATCACCGTTGCCGATCGCACGTGGTCCTGCCAACTCAACATGAAGTAGGTGAGGAAAGGAATAAAGGATGCCGCAAAGACGATCTCGATGGTGGGCCCCAGTCCCCCGCTCAGGTACTCCGTCCAGTCTTTCTGCTGCTGGACCGTGAACTTGGGGACGTTCGCCTCCGGCTTTTCCTCTTCCGGCATTACCGACGACGTGGTCTTCCGGAATTCCTGGGCCTGCTGACGAACCCGCCCAAGCACCGACCTGATCCTTCCGGAATATTTCGGCAGGTCATGGGTGAACGCGACCGCCTTGTTGTAGGACACCTGACCGATCCCGTACAACACGGCCATAAACAGCAGCACGGCAATCAGGGCCGCCAGCGGGCGCGGCAGCCGGATGCGTTGAAACAGGTCCGCCAGCGGCGCCAGGATAAACGCCAGCAGGATCGAGGTCAGCAGGACGATGATCGGCAGTTTGGCGAAATAGAACACCGACAGCCCCGCCAGCACCGCCAGCACCATGGTGGCTGACGAACTGGCGCGCATCTGCCGGTGCAGTTCGTCCGCTTCTTCCTGCGTCCGCGGAAGTCCTACGACGCGCTGCGGGCGCGATTCATCGTCCACCGCCTCGTGCAGCACTTCCGGATCCCCCTCGCCGTGCTTCCTTGCCATAGCCTGACCACTCACTCGGATGTGTGAGCCTATAATATAGCTGTGTCCGGTCAACAGCACCCCACCTCTTCGATTCCGGACCAATCTGCGCACTCCCCGCACCGCCGCATTCTCGGCCTCGATGTCGGGTCCAAGACCATCGGCATGGCCGTTTCCGACCCGCTCGGCATCACCGCCCAAGGCCTGGAAACCATTCGCCGCAAGAACAAGCGAACCGATTTCGGCCTTCTCGAACGCGCCATCCGGGAACGCGATGTCCGCGAAATCGTCGTCGGGTACCCGTTGCGGATGAGCGGCGCCGAGGGCCGGCAATCGGAAAAGGTCGCGGCCTTTGCCGAGGAACTCCGCCAGCGCTTCTCCTTGCCGGTGCACCTTTGGGATGAGCGCCTGACCTCGGTTCAGGCCAATCGATTGCTCCGCGAAGCGGAACTCAGCATTGCCAAGCGTGCCGCCGCCGTGGATCGCATGGCCGCCGTGCTCATTCTCCAGTCCTACCTCGACGCGCAGGCTCATAAAACCGCCGAGCAGAACGGTGCAAGCGACGGGCTTTAGCAGGCTGCTGAAAAACTCGATCGCACGCATGTTTGGGAAGGGCACGGCTTTAGCCGTGCCGAGCAAGTCCTTTGTTTTCGTCATTCCGAGCGGGCTTTAGCCCGCGAGGAATCTGGGTTTTCGCCTGCAACTCTCCGAGGTCTTACGTCCGACGAGTCACGGCTGACGGCTGCACACTGCTCACAATCATCTAAACTAAGGCCGTGTTGCGCGCATCGTTTACCGTCTTTCTGATCCTCGTTCTCGTCGCCGCCATCTGGCTGGCCTGGGCGCTCAACCTGCCCGTCCAGCCCAGCGGGACAAAATTCGTCCTGTTGCGGCCCGGCTCCTCCAGCCGTCGCATTGCCGCCGACCTGCAATCCGCTGGCGTCATCCGCAGCGCGCACGCCTTCCTGCTGCTGCATTACGCTCTCGGCAGCACCCTCAAGGCGGGTGAGTACAAGTTCGATCAGCCGGCCACCGCGCGTGAGATTCACGATCGTCTCGCCCGCGGCGACATTTACGTCCACACCGTCACCATTCCCGAGGGTTACAACCTCTACGACATTGCCGGCGTGGTGCAGCTTGCCGGGCTCGGCTCGGCCCAGGATTTTCTCAACGCCGCCAACCGCGATGTCGCCTTGATCCGCGATCTTGATCCCCAGGCTGCCAGCCTGGAAGGCTACCTGTTTCCCGACACCTACGGTTTCACCCGCACCCAGTCCATGCACGACATGATCGCCGTCATGGTGCATCGCTTCCGCCGCGAAGCCGCGCAATTGGGCCTGATCTGCGCCGTCAATCAACCGCAGCCCGCGTCATCGGAATCCGGCGCCGGACTGCGCAGACATGCACGCCGTCGTCACCATGGCGTCGATCGTCGAAAAGGAAACAGCAGCTCCCGAGGAGCGCCCCATGGTTGCTGGTGTCTACTACAATCGCCTGCAACACGGCATTGCGCTCGCCGCCGATCCTACCGTCACCTATGCGGCCCTCGTTTCCGGACGGTATACCGGAGCCATTCACCAGTCCGACCTGCAGTTCGATTCGCCCTACAACACGTACCGCCACGCCGGAATGCCGCCGGGGCCGATTGCCAATCCCGGGCGTGCTTCTCTGGAAGCCGCGCTGCACCCGGCCAGGACCGATTTCCTGTACTTCGTCAGCGACGGCAACGGCCATCACCGCTTTGCCCGCACCCTGGACGAACACAGCCGCAATGTCGCCGCCTACCGCCGAGCCGTTGCCGGCGCACGCTGACCCTCCAACCCGGTTCCGCCCGGCCGCGCATTTCCGCTTCTCGTATACTGGTTTCTTCATCTAACTGCGTGTCCCGCATGAACGTTCGCTTCCCGCTCCGCGCCGTCTTGGCAGTTGTGCTGGCTCTCCCGCTGACCGGCTGTCTCTTCCGTTCCCATCGCGCCCAGGTCCTGCTCAGCAACGCTCCCTTGCAGACCGCCACGCTCGAGCAACTGGTGAGCACCATCAACACCCAAGCCAACAAGATTCAGACGCTCAACTCCACGGCTGACATTGCTGCCTCTTCGGGCGGGTCCAAGAAGGGCAAAATCACGGAGTACAAGGAAGTGAAGGGATACATCCTGGTGCGGCGGCCGAACATGCTGCGCATGATCGGACTGCTGCCGATCGTCCGCAATCGCGCCTTCGACATGGTGAGCGACGGCACCTCCTTCAAACTCTGGGTGCCACCCGCAAATAAATTCGTCATCGGAAGCAACAACGTCGTCCATCCGTCGCAGAAGCCACTCGAGAACCTGCGCCCGCAGCATATCTACGACGCCTTGCTCCTGCACCCCATCGATCCCGAGCACGATATCGCCGTCCTCGAACAGGCAACCGGACGATCCAGGACCCGAAAACGAAGAAGCAGGTTCTCCAACCGGACTACAGTGTCGATGTGATTGCTCGCACCGACCATTCCTGGTATCTAGCGCGCAGGATCACCTTCAGCCGGGTTGACCTGATGCCCATCCGCCAGCGGGTTTACGACCGCAATGGCTATCTCGCCACCGATGCCACTTATTTTGATTTCAAGGATTTTGACGGGCTTCTGTTCCCCTCGACGATCCGCATCTGGCGGCCGCAGGAAGAGTATTCGGTGACCCTGAAGATTGAAAAGATGACCATCAACCAGCCGCTGACCGACGAGCAGTTCGTCCTCAATCAGCCGCCCGGTTCGCAACTGGTCCAACTCGACAAGGACACGTCCACCGCCGCCTCCAACGGCGGCAATGCTCCGCGCTGAGCACTATTCATACGCTAAAGCATCAATCGGATCCTTCTGCGCCGCCTTGTACGACGGATACAGCGCGCCCAGGATCGCGCCCGCCATGGCGATCATGGCGGCATACCCCACCCAACTGCTCTGGATCACCACCCGCAGCGTCGGGAATTTTGCCAGGATCACGTGGCTCACCGCGTAGCTCACTCCAATGCCCAGGACCGTGCCCGCTATGGCCAGCAGGATGGTTTCCCGCAGCACGGTGTTCACGATGTACAGCTTCGACGCTCCCAGCGATTTCAAGATCCCGATCTCGCGCGTGCGCTCCATGATCGCCGTGTACATGGACTGGAAAATGACGATGAAACCGATCACCACCGCGACTCCAATCACGACCTCGATGAATATTTTCAATCCCGGCAAGTTCCCGGCGGTGAACAGCGACAGGTAGTCGCGCATGGTCAGCGCTTTGTAGGTCTGCATGCCGGGAACGCTCTTGATTTCGTTCACCACCAGCGCCGCATTCTTCGGATCATCGAGCTTCAGGTAGAACACCGAGGCCTTGCCCTGCGCGCCGATCCAGGTTTGCAGCGTTTCGATGGGGAGAATTTTGCGCGCGCCCCGGCCTTGCTCCACAACCCCCGCGACCTTCACCTCGTGATTGAGAATCGAAATCGTGGAGCCGGCGGTCACGTGGTTGGCCTCGGCGAAGTAGTTGTCCACCAGCACCGTGTCAGGCCCGGTGAAGGGGCCGCCGGAAAGGTAATGGAACGGGCCGCCCAACGCCTCGAAGCTCTGCAGATCAATCCCGTAGATCACCTCGACGGTTCCCGACGTGCTCATCTGCATCACCACCGGGCTCACCGCGGCGACGTGCGGCAGCTTGGCAATCACCCCCGCAACCTTCACCGACACCGGCGCTCCCGTCACTCCAGCCAGGAACGACGACCCCGGCGGCTGCACGATCACGTCCGCCCCGATTCCCGCCTGCCGCTCCTTGGCGTCGTTCAGCATGCCGATGGACAGCCCTACGATCACCAGGATCAGGGTGACCTCGACCGCGATCGCGACCACGCTGATCAGCGTCCGGATCGGCCGGTGCACCAGGTTGGCAAACACCAATCGGTTCATTCCTTATGTCCCCGATTGATTGTATCGGATGGCTTCAGCGCATCGTGGGCTTCACGTCACGTCTTCGGTCAGGCGCGAAGCAAAGACAGAAAAGACTAAAGTCGGAGCAGACAGAGAAAAAAGACAAAGAAGAACGACTTGAGGGTGGAAGAAGAACCTCGAAACATCCCGAATCCAGCTAATGGCTAATTGCTAATGGCTAAAAGCTGTTTCCGTGGGGGCCGGGTCTTCCCCGAAAGAGGTGATGGCAAACTCCTCGTTTGCCGTCTTCGGCGCTCCGGCCCCACGATCTTCTAGCGACAAATTACGCCCGCCCGCGCGCCTGTCAATACAATACGGCTCCCTCGGCATGCCTTGTTCTGCCGTCCGTTCCCATCCTGGGTGCCATGCCTTCGGCGGAACTGGGCTCACATGCGGTTGCGGGCCGGATTCGTTGACGTTCCTCCCTGATTCCGCTATAGTGTATGGTTTGCAACTCTGCAGTTGCCCGCCTCGGGAATCCTCTGTGTTCCGGAGGATGGTCCAGCGGTCTTCTTTGCGGTTTTTTTTCTGGGAGATATCCGATGTCTACCTATTTCCCCAAGCAGGGGGAAATTGCGCGCAAATGGTACGTCGTGGATGCGGCGGGGCAGACCCTCGGCCGCCTGGCGACGCGGGTCGCCAGCATCCTCGCCGGCAAGGAAAACCCGCGTTATACGCCGTTCATTGACACCGGCGATCACGTCGTCGTCATCAACGCCGACAAGATTCGCGTGACCGGCATGAAGAGCGAGTCCAAGGTCTATCGCCACTACACCGGATTTCCGGGCGGCCTGCGCGAAGAGGGTTTTCGCAAGCGCTTTGCCCGCAAACCCGAGTTGGTGGTCCAGGAAGCCGTGGAGGGCATGCTGCCCAAGACCAAGATGGGCCGCGCCATGGCGAAGAAGCTCAAGGTTTATCGCGACGACAAGCACCCCCACCAGGCGCAGAAGCCGGAAGGATTGTCGCTCGCCAAGCAGGCTTAACTCTGGTGTGGCACGGGTCTCTGGCCCGTGAGAATCAAAGCGCAACCGGCGCTAATATTTTCGAAGGGATTTTAGAGCAGACAGCATTAGCTGAGAGCTGATAGCTGAAAGCTGATAGCTAACATGGCTGAAACTGTCGAGTATTACGGTACGGGGCGGCGCAAATCGAGCATCGCCCGCGTCTTTCTTCGTCCGGGCAGCGGCGAGTTTAAGGTCAACAACCTCCCGTTTGAGCGCTACTTCGTCACCGAGACGCAGCGCATCCTCGCTCGCCGGCCGCTGGTCACAACCGAAACCGCCGGCAACTTCAACGTCCTCGCCACCGTCAATGGCGGCGGCGTCAACGGGCAGGCGGGCGCCGTGAAGATGGGGATCGCCCGCGCCTTGCTCGAGTTCAATCCCGAGCTGCGCGCCCGCCTCAAGGCGGATGGCTTCCTGACGCGCGATTCCCGCGCCAAGGAACGCAAGAAATATGGGCAAAAAGGCGCAAGAAAGCGCTTCCAGTTCTCGAAGCGTTAAAGAAGTTTCAGTTTCGAGTTGCAGTTTCAGCAAGTGCTGGCGGCTCGAAACGATGCGGCTCAAGATCAAGGTTCCGGTTTTCGAGTTCGTTCTTCCTGAAACTCGAAACTGAAACTGAAACTATTTTTCAAATCCCCGCTCGCACCTTTGGGCGGGACGGGAGTAATCGCGGCCCCGCGTCGCGATGCAATCCAATAAGGAGGTTGTTTGGCTACCATTACCATGAAGGAGCTGCTCGAAGCGGGCGTCCACTTCGGGCACCAGACCAAGCGCTGGAATCCCAAGATGAAGGAGTACATCTTCGGCGAGCGCAACGGCATTTACATCATTGACCTGCAAAAAACGCTGAAGATGTTCAAGGAAGCGTCCAAGTTCGTGCAGGACATGGCCGCCGAAGGCAAGATCCTGATGTTCGTCGGCACCAAGCGCCAGGCGCAGGATGCCATCGCCGAAGAGGCGCAGCGCTGCCACATGTACTACGTCAACCAGCGCTGGCTGGGCGGTCTGCTGACCAACTGGATCACGATTCAGAAATCGGTGAAGCGGCTCAAGGAACTCGACGAAATGGCCACCGACGGCCGTTACGAGCTGCTCCCCAAGAAGGAAGTCATCAAGCTCGAGCGCGAGCGCAAGCACCTGCAGGCGAACCTTGCTGGCATCAAGGACCTGTCGCGCCTGCCCGACTCCATCTTCGTGATCGACTCCAACAAGGAGCAGATCGCCGTGCGCGAGGCGCGCAAGCTGGGCATTCCGGTGGTCGCTGTCGTGGACACCAACTGCGACCCCAGCGAAGTGGATTACGTGATTCCCGGCAACGATGACGCGCTGCGTGCCATCCGGCTGTTCGCTTCCAAGATCGCCGAGTCGGTGATTGAAGGCTCGCAGTTCGCCACCGACAAGCAGCTCGCCGAAGTCCAGGCCGCGCAGCAGGCCGAAGCCGCTGCTGCCGCCACCGTCGAACCCGCTGGCGAAGTGGCCGCCGACACTGGCGAAGAGGTCAGCATGGAGGACGTACTGGGAGGCGGCGTGCGCAAGCAGCCTGCCCCGGCCGATGTCGAGGCCGAAGTGCCCGACGCCCGCCACGCCGAGGCGCAAACCCAGTAGATTGTCAGTTTCGCTGAAACCGAAACTGAAACTGAAACTCGAAACCGGTTTTCGCGACCCGCGCGCTATCCCGGCGCGGGTCTCAATTTGTTCGGCTTGGCAGGAAAGGTCCTTCTGATGAGCACTAGTACCGTGAATATTTCCGCTACCCAGGTCCGGGAGCTGCGCGACAAGACCGGCGCTCCCATGATGGATTGCAAGAACGCCCTGGTCGAGGCCAAAGGCGACATGGAGCAAGCCGTCGTCGTGCTCCGCAAGCGCGGCATGGCTGTGGCCGCCAAGAAGTCAGCCCGCGCCACCAGCGAAGGCTCGGTCGCCAGCTACATCCATGCCGGAGGCAAGATCGGCGTGCTGGTGGAGGTCAACTGCGAGAGCGACTTCGTGGCCCGTACCGATGATTTCAAGGAGTTGGTGCACGACATCGCCATGCACATCGCCGCCAGCGACCCCAAGTACATCCGCAAGGAAGAGGTCACTCCCGAAGCATTCGAGAAGGAGAAGGACATCTACCGCGCGCAGGCCGCCGCCACCGGCAAGCCCGCCAACGTGGTCGAGAAAATCGTGGAAGGCAAGATGGGCAAGTTCTACGAGGAGGTCTGCCTCTACGAGCAGCCCTTCATCAAGGACCAGACGGTGACGGTCTCGCAGCTTATTGCCGTCAAGATCGGCAAGCTGGGCGAGAACATCGCCGTCCGCCGCTTCGCCCGCTTCAAGGTTGGCGATCCCGGCGCCACCATCGCCTCCACCAAACCGGCGGAAGCCTCGCCGCAAGAACCGGCGAAATAACCATCAGGGGCGGCTGCGGCCGCCCTTGTTAGTTTCCAGTTTCTAGTTTCCAGCTCACCTGCCGTAATGCGAAACTAGGAGTACCGAGAACCGACAACCGAGAACCGACAACCGATGTCCACTACTCCAGTCTTCAAGCGCATCCTTCTCAAGCTCTCCGGCGAAGCCCTCGCCGCCGGTCAGGGCTTCGGCGTTGATCCCATCCGCGTGCATGAAATCGCCGCCGAGATCCAGGACGTCCACTCGCTTGGCGTGCAGATCGCCATCGTCATCGGTGGCGGCAATTTCTTCCGCGGTGTCGCCGAGCAGGCCCGCGAAATGGACCGCGTCACCGCCGACCACATGGGCATGCTGGCCACCATGATCAACGCCCTTGCCCTGCAGGACGCGCTCGAAAAACGCGGCGTCTACAGCCGCGTCATGTCCGCCATCGAAATGCACGAGGTCGCCGAACCCTTCATTCGCCGCCGTGCCATTCGTCACCTGGAGAAAGAGCGCGTTGTTATTTTCGGCGCCGGCACCGGCAATCCTTATTTCTCCACCGACACCGCCGCCTCCCTCCGCGCCATGGAAATCAAGGCCGAGGTCATTCTCAAGGCCACCAAGGTTGACGGCATCTACGACGCCGATCCGGTCATCGTCAAAGGCGCCAAGATGTTCGACCAGATCAGTTACATGGAAGTCCTGAAAAAAGGCCTCACGGTGATGGACGCCACCGCCATCAGCCTGTGCAAGGACAACAACCTTCCCATCATCATCTTCAACCTCAATCGCCACGGCAACATCCGCCGCGTCGTCACCGGCGAAAAAATCGGCTCGCTGGTGAGTGCCTGAATCGCCATCTGGCGAGCAACACTGAATGGCTGTCATCCTGAGCGAGGTGGCGCCCGATTTTGGCGACACCGAGTCGAAGGACCCCTACCCGCCTACGGTCACCACGGCGTCAACACATCCTCACGCGATCTTAAGCCCAACGCCTAAAGCCCAACGCCCAAAGCCCTTCGTTTATAATTCCCGGTTCTGATCGGAGACGATATGGCTCAGCTCACCATGGCCGCGAATCCCGCGCTCAAGGACCAGTTCGTCCAGCTCAAGACCCGCATGGACAAGGCGGTCGAGGACTTCCGCAAGGAAATGGCTGCCGTGCGCACCGGCCGCGCCTCGGTGCACATGCTGGACGGCGTCCAAGTGGAGTACTACGGCTCCGTGATGCCGCTCAACCAGATCGCGCAGGTGCACGCTCCGGAATCGCAGCTCATCACCGTGCAGCCCTTCGATCCCAGTTCGCTCGGCGGCATCGAGAAAGCCATCCGCTCCGCTGATCTCGGACTCAACCCGATGAACGACGGCAAGCTCATCCGCGTCCCGGTGCCTGCCCTCACCGAAGAGCGCCGCCGCGACATGGTCAAGCACCTGCACAAGATGCTCGAGGAGCACCGCACCGCCGTCCGCAACATCCGCCGCGACGGCAACGACGGGATCAAGAAAACTCTCAAGGACAAGAAAATCACCGAGGACGACGAGCGCCGCGCCCTCGACGAAATCCAGCGCCTCACCGACGACGAAATCAAGAAGATGGAAGAGCTCAGCAAGTCCAAGGAAAAAGAAGTCATGACCGTGTAGCTGCGTTGCCACACTCATGTGGCACACAGCCTGCCCTGAGCGCAGTCGAAGGGCGCGCTCGCGTGTGCCGGAGATTTCGTCGGACCGCGTTTGCGCTCGCGTGTGCCAGTGACGCTGGAGCGCGTTCGCCCTCGAACGCGTTTTCTTTGCGTCCTCGGTGTCCTTTGCGGTTCCATGTTTTTTCCCAAAACAAAACTCCGGTTCAATTTGGCGCACGAAAATCACGCGCAATGCTTGCCTTGAGCGGACAATAAAGCCAAATCGGAGGTGCGCCATGCGGCACGATGTTGATTCCGCGCTCGGCTTCTACGCCATCAACGACTCCTCCGGGGATGTTGCCGTGGACGACGAACTCGACCTTCTCGCCAGCGAAGATCAGGAATTCTGCCCGGTGTGCAGTGCGGAGTTGGTGGAGTTCGATCACGACCCCTTCGCGCTCCACTGTCCGGTTTGTGACCACCGCTATCGCTAGTTTTATCCCTGCGGGTTGCGGGGTCCCAATCGCACGCCACTTTTGCGCGTGCTGGTATGCTGGTTGTCACACCGGCCTATGACAACGAAGGTCGTCCACGCCGCTTGTCCTCATGACTGTCCCGACGCTTGCGGCGTTCTGATCACCGTCAGGGAAGAAGATGGGCGCGCCGTTCGCATTCAAGGCGATCCCGGCCATCCGGTCACGCGCGGATTTCTCTGCGCCAAAGTCGCCCGGTATCTGGATCGCGTTTACTCGCCCGACCGCGTCCTCCATCCCTATCGCCGCATCGGCCCCAAAGGCTCGCGCGCCTGCAACCAGCAGGACTTCCAGCCGATCTCCTGGGACGCGGCACTCGATGAAATCGCCACCCGTTTCCGGCAGATCGCGCTCGAGCACGGCGCCGAAGCGATCCTTCCGTATTCCTACGGCGGCACCCTTGGCGTGCTCAACGGCGCGTCCATGGACCGGCGCTTTTTCCATCGCCTGGGCGCCTCCCAACTGGACCGCACCATCTGCTCCATCGCCGGGGAAGTCGGCATCAAGTCGGTGTACGGCGCCAAGCTCGGCACCGAGCCTGAGCAGTTCGCGCACTCCCGCTACATCATCGCCTGGGGCGCGAACATCCACGCCAACAACGTCCACCTCTGGCCCTTCATTGAGGAAGCGCGTCGCAACGGCGCCAAGCTGGTGGTCATTGATCCATACCGCACCCGCACCGCCGCCTGCGCCGACTGGTATCTGCCCATCAATCCCGGCACCGACGTCGCGCTCGCCCTCGGCATGATGCACGTCATCATGAACCAGAACCTCTTCGATGCCGAGTACGTCGCGCAGCACACCTTTGGATTCGACCAGCTTCGCGCCCGCGTGCAGGAATATTCACCTGACCGAGTAGCGCTCTGGACGGGCATTTCCGCCGATGACATCGTCACCCTCGCTCGCCAATACGCCACCACGCGGCCGGCGGCGATTCGCCTCAACTACGGCGTCCAGCGCAGCGAGAACGGCGGCATGGCGGTGCGCGCCGTCTGCATGCTGCCGTGCCTCATCGGCGCCTGGAAGCAAGTCGGCGGCGGACTGCAGCTCTCCACCAGCGAAGGTCACAACCTGAATAAGGATGCGCTGAAGGGAGCCGAGCTCATGCCGCGCCCGACGCGCGTCATCAACATGGTCGAGCTAGGCCGCACGCTCAACGACGTGAACGATCCGCCGGTGAAGGCGCTTTTCGTTTACAGCTCCAATCCCGCGGCCGTCGCTCCCAATCGCAATTCCGTGGTGCGCGGCCTGCTGCGGACTGACCTGTTCACCGTGGTGCACGAACAGTTTTTCACCGACACCACCGATTACGCCGACATCGTCCTGCCCGCGACCACCTTTTTCGAGCACAAGGACTTGCAGACCGGCTACGGCCATTACTACATCCAGATTTCCAACCCGGCCATCGAGCCGCTCGGCGAGTGCCGCTCCAACGTGGAACTGTTTCGCGCGCTGGCTCTGCGCATGGGATTCGGCGATGCGTGCTTCCGCGAATCCGTGGACGACATGATCGATCTGGCGCTCTCGTCGCAGCATCCGCACCTCGCGGGCATCGATCGCGCGCGCCTGCAACGCGAATCCCACGTGCGCCTGAATCTGCCCGAACCCTCAATTGATGTCATCCTGAGCGAGCCCGCGCCGGATTTGCGTGATGTCATCCTGAACGAGCCCGCGCCGGGGTTGCGCGGGCGAGTCGAAGGACCCCTACCCGGCACGAGATTCTACCTCCCGTTCGCCAACGGTTTTCCTACCCGCAACGGCAAGGCGCTTCTCTACAACCAGGAACTCGCCGCGCAAGGACTCGATCCGGTGGTCTCGTTCACGCCGCCCAAGGAATCGCGTCACAGCGGCGATGCGCATTACCCGCTCGAACTGCTGGCTCGCAAGTGCGACAACTATCTCAACTCCACCTTCGCCAATCTTCCCCCGCAACAGAAAATGGAAAATCCCGATCGGCTGGAGATCAGCGCCGCCGACGCCGCGGTGCGCGGCATTGGGGATGGCGATCGCGTGCGCGTGTTCAATTCCCGCGGCGAAATTCTTCTGACGGCGCGGGTCAACGGCGCGACTCGCCCGGGTGTGGTGGCGGCGCGGCTGAACTGGGCCAAGCTCACCGGGCAGGCCCGCAACATCAACGTCCTGACCTCGGAGCGGCTCACCGACATGGGCCGCGGCGCTACGTTTTATTCCGTCCTGGTGGAAGTGGCCCGCGCCACGCGCTGAGCGCAAGATTACTTTTCCATACACCCGGCCTCGGTCGGCGAGAGATTCCGCTCCGCTGGGGGTTGATGCTTATGCGCGCCGCATCGCCGCGCGACGCACTTTGGCGTGAAACTCGCGTTGCCTTGTATAATGGCCAATTCCGCTTCTACTTGCGAGTGAGGGTCGGACTATTCTTTATCCTCTGGACCAAGCTCTGGCCGTCGTATGCGATGGAAAGGCTCCACTTACGCGCCTTCAGCGGGCGGCGGTGGCGCGCCGCCTGCTGCCACTGCTCGTCCTGTTGGCCTCGTTTTTCTGGTGCTCCGTTAATGCGGTAGCGCAGCAGGATCTCATCACGGCGATCAACATCATCGGGAACCGCCGCATCCCTGGCGAGACCATCCGTGCCCGTCTCTTTTCCAAGCCGGGCGATGTTTATGACCAGGCCGCCCTGGAACGCGACTTCAATTCGCTGTGGAACACCGGCTATTTCGACGATATCCGCTTCGAGCGCGAGCAGAGTCCGAAGGGCTGGATCATCAACATCTACGTCAAGGAAAAGCCCACCATCCGTGAAATCAAGTACGTCGGACTCAGTTCGGTTTCGCAAAGCGATGTGCTCGACCGCTTCAAGGAACGGAAGGTATCGCTCACCCAGGAAAGCCAGTACGATCCCACTCGCGTGAAGCGCGCCGAAGTTGTCATCAAGGAACTTCTGGCCGAGCACGGCCGCCAGTTTGCCACCATTCGCACCGAGGTCCGTCCCATTCCTCCGGCCGCCGTGGGCATCACCTTCGTGATCAAGGAAGGCCCCAAGATCAAGGTCGGCAAGATCAAGTTCGAGGGCAACAAGCACATCAGCAGCCGCACCCTGCGCTATGCCATGCGCAACATGCGCCCCATCGGCATCCCGCACTCCATCATTCTCGAAAACATTTTCAGCCGCACCTACAACGCCGCCAAGCTCAGCGAAGATACCGAGATGGTGCGCGACGCCTTTCAGCGCGAGGGTTACTTCAAGGCCGTCGTCCAGGATCCCCAGACCAAGACCCGTGACGTTGGCAGCAGCGGCTTCCACATTCCGCTCATCATGCACGGCCCCGGTAAAGTGGTGGACATCACCATTCCCGTCGAGGAAGGGGACCGCTACCACCTCAAGGAGATCAAGTTCACCGGCAACAAGGCCATCAAGAATGCCGACGCGCTCCGCCGCTTGATCCCCATGAAAGACGGCGACATCTTCAACATCGAACTGGTGCGCAAGGGCCTCAAGAACCTCCGCGACGCCTATGGAACGCTCGGCTTCATCAACTTCACCCCTGTCCCGGACACCCAGTTTGACGATGAGAAGAAGCTGATCAGCCTCACCATTGACCTCGACGAGGGCAAGCCGTTCTACGTTCGCCGCATCGAGTTCAAGGGCAACACCACCACCCGCGACAAGGTGATCCGCCGCGAACTCGCCGTCGAGGAAGGCCAGGTGTACAACAGCCGGCTGTGGGAGTTCAGCATTTTGCGGCTGAACCAGCTCGGCTATTTCGACGTCCTCAAGCCGGAGCAGGATTCCGAGGTCAAGCAGAACAACCAGGAAGGTACGGTTGACATCATCCTCAAGGTCAAGGAGAAGGGCAAGAACAGCATCGGTCTCAGCGGCGGCGTCAGCGGCCTGGCCGGTTCCTTCATCGGCCTCACCTACGAGACCAACAATTTTCTCGGACTCGGTGAAACCCTTACTCTGCAGGCCAGCGTCGGCAGCCGCCAGCGCAATCTTTCCTTCGGCTTTACCGAGCCCTACCTGTTTGACCGTCCGCTGCAGTTCGGCTTCACGGTATTCAACCAGAAATTCAACTTCAACCAGGCGCAGCAGGCCAACCTGCAGGCCGGCCAGAACCTGAATCTTTCCGACAACGTTTTGCAATCCCTGCAGAACTTCAGCCAGTCCCGCACCGGTTTCACCACCAGCGCGAGTTATCCCATCCGGCGCTCCTTCAAGCGCGTCAGCTTGGGGTATTCCTTTGACGTCTCCTCCATCAGCGTGTTCAGTACGTTCTCGCAGCTCTATTTCCAGGAACTGAACTTCCGCAATATCGCCGGGCCCAATTCGCTGACCGGGATTGTCACCAGCAAGCTCATTCCCAGTTTCACCTGGAACACGGTGGACAGCCCGGTCCATCCGCACCAAGGCCGCAACATCTTCATCGGCGGCGACATCGCCGGCATCGGCGGCAACGTTTCCTTCGTCCGCCCGGTGGTATCATTCACCCGCTGGACGCCCATGAAGGGCCTCAAGCCCAATCGCGACGGCCGCAACACCTTCGGCATCCGCGTCCAGGGTTCCTTCATCACCGGATACGGCGGCCATGTTTCGCCGCCCTTTGAGCGTTTCTTCATGGGCGGCGACACCGATATTCGCGGCTTTGACATCCGCGCCATTTCGCCGGTCGCCTTCTTTGTCGAGCGCGTGGATTTCCCGCTCTCCAATCCGGATGGCACCGCCGTTCCCAAGGATCCCAACAATCTCCGCCAGGGCGCCGTGACCGTTCCTCTTCCGGTGCAGCGCATCATCTTCCCCGGCGGCGACACCAGCCTGGTCACCAACCTGGAATACCGCATTCCCATCGTCGGCCCGGTCACCCTGGCGCCGTTTGTCGACATCGGTTTCGACGGCATCGCACGCCCCGGCGAGCTGCAGGTCAACGACACCCAGTTGAATATTCTCAATACCACCGCGTTCGGCTGTCCGGGCCTCGATGCCGCCTTCAATTGCGTGGGTGGCGTCTCCCAGTCGTTCGGCAAGAACCTGAAGATCGTCAGCGCTTCGAACTGGAGACCCCGCGCCTCCACCGGCCTGGAGTTGCAGGTCGTCATGCCGGTGGTCAACGCGCCTTTCCGCATTTACTGGGCCTACAACCCGCTGCGGCTCGATTCCTCCACCGACACGCCCAACCTGATCACCCGCAACATGTTTCCGCCGGGCGGCGCCGGCGATTTCAGTTTTCAGCAGGCGGTCAGTACCTATGCTCCGGGCTGGAAGCTGAAGGAACCCAAGACCACCTTCCGTTTCACCGTGGCCACAACTTTCTAAAGCTGGTGTCAGAAATCCATTTTGCGGCGTCGGTGCGGTGTCGGTGCCCCACATCTGCCCGCTTTTGGCAGATGTGGGTCTTTACGATTCGCCCTCTTGTACCTCCGTGCGCAGTCCCGCAGGGACGGCACGCGCGAGAGTTCCCGGTTTGACGCTGGCCCGTGCTCGCCCTATAATCAAACTTCCCGTGAAACCTTCTGCACGGATGTGCCCGTTTTGAGGTGTTTCTGAGGAAGTCCGAGAGAGTCGCTCCAAGGAGTCCAAAACCAACTCATGACACGTAAGCTTTTCCGCTTTATCTTGCCGGCGGCGCTGTTGACCGTCACCGCACTTGCTCAGACTGGCACTGCTGCTGCCGCCAATCCCGCTGCTCCCTCCACCTCCACCTCCGCCTCCGCCCGCATCGGCATCATCAACATCCAGAATGCGATCGTGATGACCAATGAGGGCCGCCGCGACTTTGAGGCGTTGCAGAAAAAGTTCGAGCCGACCCAGTCCACGCTCAATAATCTGAACCAGGAAATCGACAGCCTGAAAAAGCAGCTCCAGACCCAGGGCGATAAGCTGAACGAACAGTCCCGCGCTGACATGGTCAAGAACATCGAGACCAAACAGAAGAGCCTGCAGCGCCAGGTCGAGGACGCGCAAGCCGATTTCCAGGGTCAGCAGAATGAAATCGCCAATCGGATCGGCGGCAAGCTGCTCGAGGTGCTCGATAAGTTTGCCAAGCAGAATGGCTACTCGGTCATCCTCGACGTCTCCGGCCAGCAGAGCCCGGTGCTCTGGGCCGCGCAGACCTCCGACGTCACCCAGGAAATTGTCAACAACTACAACTCCCAGTCCAATGTTCCCGCTCCGGTGTCCGCACCGGGCGGTGCTGCCAAACCGGCCGGCACTGCGACCCGGCCTCCCGCGCCCAAACCGGCGGCGCCAAAGCCAAAGCCGTAGCCGATGCCTGAAAATTCAAGGGCCGCCATCGCGGGCGGCCTGTTTCTTTTTGCTGGCCTGACTACCGTTCTCGGTCGTCGTCACGGCATGGCCTCGCATTTTCGTTTCCGAAATGGGAACCCGCGGTCGAGCCCTTGCTTCCGTTTTCCGCAACTCTGTGCAAATCTCTGTGCAATTCCTCGCCGCGCTTGTAACAACCCACCACGAAAACAGCTACTTACACAGTCTGCATTGTTACTGTGGCAGCGGACAATTTAGTCAGGAATCAACACCTTAGCCGCTTCAGCATTCCGCCACAATATTCCCCAATTAGGCTCCACTTAGGTGGTCTTACCATTGGCAGTTTTGCACATTTCAATCAGATGAAAGTTTGGCATCGGCTCTCCCCGTCGAGGATGGGCCCGGCAGATTCTCTCTATTGGACGCGGCTTTCAGGCGGGAATCGAAAAATTAGCCGCTAATTTTTCTTCGCCTAGTCTTCGCCCACGCGCAACACCGCCAGGAAGGCTTCCTGGGGAATATCGACTTTGCCGATTCTCTTCATCCGCCGCTTGCCCGCTTTTTGCTTTTCCAGCAGCTTCCGCTTGCGCGTGATGTCGCCGCCATAGCATTTGGCGAGCACGTTCTTGCGAATGGCGCCCACGGTTTCGCGCGCAATCACCTTGGCGCCGATCGCCGCCTGGATTGCCACCTCGAACATCTGCCGCGGAATCAGTTCCCGCATCTTCGACACCAGCGCGCGCCCGCGCTCGTACGCGAAATCGCGATGCACGATGATCGACAGCGCGTCCACCGAGTCGCCCGCCACCAGGATGTCCAGCTTGATCATGTCCGAGACCCAGTAGCCGGCGAGGTGGTAATCCAGCGACGCGTACCCGCGCGACACGCTCTTCAGCTTGTCGTAAAAATCGAGCACGATCTCGTTCAGCGGCAGCTCGTAGCTGAGCATCACCCGCCCGCCGGTGAGGTACTCGAAATTTTTCTGCTTGCCGCGCTTTTCTTCCACCAGCTTGAAGATCGCGCCGACATATTCCTCGCGCGAGATGATGGTCGCCAGGATGATCGGCTCTTCGACCTTCTCGATCTCGCCCTGCGGCGGCCACTTCGACGGATTGTCAACCTCCATCACCTCGCCGTCGGTCCTCGTCACCCGGAAGCGCACGCCCGGCGCGGTGGTAATCAGGTCGAGGTTGAATTCCCGCTCCAGCCGCTCCTGGATGATCTCCATGTGCAGCAGCCCGAGAAATCCGCAGCGGAATCCGAAGCCCAGCGCCACCGAACTTTCCGGCTCGAAGAAGAAGGACGAGTCGTTCAGCCGCAGCTTCTCCAGCGCCTCGCGCAGCATGGTGTGCTCGTGCGCGTCCACCGTGTACATCCCGGCGAACACCATCGGCTTCAGCTCTTCAAAGCCCGGCAGCGGCTCGATCGCCGGGCGGTCGTCGTCGGTGATCGTGTCCCCGATCTTGGTGTCCGCCACGTTCTTCAAGTTGGCGAACAGGAACCCCACCTCGCCCGCCACCAGTTCCTCCACCTCCACCGGCTTGGGCGACTGCACGCCCAACGCCTCCACCTCGAACACCTTCCCGTTCCACCACAAGCGGATCTTTTGTTTCTTGCGCAGCGTGCCCTGGAAAACCCGCATCAGCACGCCCACCCCGCGGTAGGGATCGAACCACGAATCGAAGATCAGCGCTTGCAGGTGCGCCTCCGGCGAGCCCTTCGGCGGCGGGATTTTCTTGACGATCTCTTCCAGCACCGCCGGCACGCCCTGCCCGGTTTTGGCCGAGATCAGCAGCGCCTCCGACGCGTCCAGCCCCACCGCGCCCTCGATCATTTCCTTGGTGCGCTCCACGTCGGCGCTCGGCAGATCGATCTTGTTGATCACCGGGATGATCTCCAGCCCGTGATTGATCGCCAGGTAGGAATTGGCCAGCGTCTGCGCTTCCACTCCCTGCGTGGCGTCCACCACCAGCAGCGCGCCCTCGCACGAGGCCAGCGCCCGCGAAACTTCGTAGGAAAAATCCACGTGCCCGGGGGTATCAATCAGGTTGAGCTGGTAGGTTTCGCCGTCGTGCGCGGTGTAATTCATGCGCACGTAGTGCGCCTTGATGGTGATCCCGCGCTCGCGCTCCAGGTCCATCGCGTCCAGCACTTGCTCGTGGCCCTCCATTTCGCGCGCCGACACAGCTCCCGTCAGCTCCAGCAACCGGTCCGAGAGCGTGCTCTTCCCGTGATCGATGTGGGCAATGATGGCGAAATTGCGGATGTGCTGGCGATCCATGGAATTTCAAGACGGGCTTCGGCTCGCCGCTCCGGCTAGTGGCGTTGAACACTTGATTCTAGCATCCGCCGAACTTGGCTCGTGTGGCACGCGCGCCCCCGCGTGTGCCGGATGGAGCGCGCTCGCCCCCGAGCGCGAACAAAGGTGTGATGGAGCGCGCTCGCCCCCGAGCGCGGGATAGAAATGTTAAAAGGGGAAGAATTTTGAAGGCGTCATCCTGAGTTCGCGACGCTTGGGTCTGTTTGTCGCGAACTCAGGAACCATGTTTCCGACTGCCCACTGACCACTATTTCTTAATCACCCCGCACGCAATCCGCTCGCCCGAATTGCCCGCCGGATCGGTCATCATGTCGTCCGCCTTGGCGTGGATCACCAGCGCCCTGCCCGCGTCCAACTGCTCCATGGATACGTACTTTCCCGTAATCGTCGTTTTCACATTCCCCTTTGAGTCGGCGGTGATGTTCGGCAGGTCGCCCGCGTGGGGACCTTCGGGGTTCTTCAAGCCGTGCTGCTTGCCTTCGGGGTTGATATGCCCGCCAGCCGATTTGAAGTCGGGTCCCTCACAAACCGGATCCCGGTGAATATGGATACCGTGCTCGCCCGGCGGCAGATTGTGAAGGTTCAGTTTGATATCAACGCCCTTGCCGCCATGCCATTTCGTCTCCTTCGGCCGGAAGACGTACACGGTCGCGCTCAGCGTCGCTGTCCCCACGCTCTCCCCCTGCGCGTTCTTCAACTCCACTACCAGGTTATCCTCCTTATCTTTCGCCGCTGTCGCTATCGCCAACAGCAACACCAACGCGGAAACCGCAATCGTTGTCTTCATTCGTCGCCTCTCCGTTGCCGTTGCTTCGTCCCACCCGAAGCGCGCAACAGTGTACATGAACCTGGTCAAGTGACACCCCAGAGGGTGCCCCACATCTGCCTGCTTTTGGCAGATGTGGGTCTGTGCCCGATGGAAGTGGGCGATTTTGGCTAGCGATTGATCGTCGTGTACTCTACTTATCTTTCGGGGTGAACGATGAAACATCTGCTCGCGTCCTTATTTCTGTTTGCCACGTTTGCTTCAGCTCAGACGCAAACGCTCTCGCCCGCCGTCAAACCCTTCGTCACCGTTGACGCCCCCGCTATCGCCCTCACTCACGTGCGCGTCATTGACGGAACCGGCGCCCCCGCGCGTGAGAATCAGATGATCATCATCCGCAAGGGGCGGATCGAAGCTGTCCAGGACGCACCGTACGATCAGTTTCTCGCCGGCGACATCAAAATCCTCGACCTCACCGGCCACACCGTCATTCCCGGCCTGGTCGGCATGCACGATCACCTCTTCTATCCTGGCGCGCTCACGCCCATTCACTACAGCGAAGATGACTTCTCCGCGCCACGCATGTATCTCGCCGGCGGCGTCACCACCATCCGCACCACCGGCTCCATTGACGGCTACACCGACATCAGTCTAAAGAGCGACATTGACGCCGGCCGCGCGCCCGGTCCCGGGATTTTCCCTACCGCTCCTTATCTGGAAGGCGCCGGCGCCTACACCGGCCAGATGCATGAACTGAAGGACGCCGATGACGCGCGCCGCACCGTCGCCTACTGGGCCGAGGAGGGCGCCAACAATTTCAAGGCGTACATGCACATTACCCGCGCCGAGTTGAGCGCCGCGATTGATGAAGCGCACAAGCGCGGCCTCAAAGTCACCGGCCATCTGTGCTCCATCGGCTTTCACGAGGCTGCCGCGCTCGGCATTGACGACCTCGAGCACGGCCTCGTGGTTGATGGAGAGGTCGCGCCCGGCAAGCAGCCCGACAAGTGCCCCGAGCAGACCGCCATCCGCGACGCGCTGCTCAAGCTCGACGTCAACGGGCCGGAAATCCAGCAGATCATCAAGGACTTGGTTGCGCACCACACCGCCGTGACCTCCACGCTGCCGGTCTTCGAGACCTTTGTTCCCAATCGGCCGCCGATGTCGCTGCCGCCTGCGTCCCCGGCCGCGCCGCCGAAACTGTCGCCGTACATGCGCCGCGTCCTCGACAGCATGTTGCCGGAATCGCGCAACGATTATCTGACTACGCGCGCACGCATCGCCGGCGTCAAGGATTCGCCCTGGCCCGAGCTGTTGAAGAAAGAAATGCAGTTTGAGTACGCCTTCGCCAAGGCGGGCGGGCTGCTGCTTGCCGGGCTCGATCCCACCGGCTACGGCGGCGTTGTGCCCGGCTTTGGCGACCAGCGCGAAGTCGAACTCCTGGTCGAGGCCGGCTTCACACCCATCGAGGCGATCAAGATCGCCACCCTCAACGGCGCGCAGTGGCTCGGCGTCGCCGACACGATCGGCAGCATTGCCGCCGGCAAGCAGGCCGACCTTGTCGTGATCAAAGGCGATCCGTCAACAAACATCTCCGACATTGAGAACGTCGAGACCGTCTTCAAGGACGGCGTGGGCTACGACTCGGCCAAGCTCGTCGAGTCCACCCGCGGCAGGGTCGGATTGCACTGATTCGCGTGGCACGCGAGCGTTGTGGCACACAGCCTGCCCTGAGCTTGTCGAAGGGCGCCCTCGCGTGTGCAGAAAAGCTGAGTCCCGACACGTGGGGATGGTCCTGACGGCGCGCTCGCACTTAAGCGCGGAAGAAAGAAGAGAATTTTCAGAATCGTAGGCCCCGGCGCCATCGCCGGGGCTGCAAATAGCAGTACCGCGATTTTGACGCGACGGCCGCCCTCGGCCGTCGCTGCCGAACCCAACGTGTTGAACAGGCAACAGCCGCCTCAACAATGAAAGGATCCATCCATGGCCACGTTAAACGACGAATCGCTCGATCTTCTGTTCCGCGAAGCGCGCACCCACACCGCATGGCTCGATAAACCGGTCAGCGACGACACCCTCCGCCAGATTTACGACGTCATGAAATGGGGTCCAACCAGCGCCAATGCCTCCCCTGCCCGCTTCCTATTTCTCCGTTCACGCCAGGCCAAGGAGAGACTGCGGCCGGCACTGGCGTCGGGCAACATAGAAAAGACCATGACCGCGCCGGTCACCGTGATTGTCGCCTACGACCTCACGTTTTACGACAAGCTGCCGAAATTATTTCCGCATAACCCCGCCATCCGCGATGTGTTTGCCGGCAATCCGCAGCTCATCGAAACCACCGCCAAGCGCAACTCGTCGCTGCAGGGCGCCTATCTGATGTTGGCGGCGCGTGCGCTGGGCCTGGATTGCGGGCCGATGTCAGGCTTCGATAACGCCAAGGTCGACGAAGCTTTCTTTGCCGCCGGCAAGTGCCACGAATGCGGGCAGGAATTCTTTCCCGAAGGCCACGTGAAATCGAACTTCCTGTGCAATCTCGGCTACGGCGACCGCGCCAAGCTGTTTCCACGCGGCCCGCGCCTCGATTTCAGCGAGGCATGCACCTTGCTCTGAGTTGGAAGGGCCGTTTCCAATTTGGAACTCACCATCGCAAATAAACACGATTTCCACAGGTGTTCTACGTGGAACATCGTGCCAAACTGGCCCCCGTCGCGTCTCAAATTGCAAATTACCCGCAGGTCAATTACAACTCGGGCATGCTTGTGCTCGCCTCATCATCGCCGCGACGCCAGGAACTGCTGCGCAACGCGGGCATCGCGTTCACCGCGCGGCCGGCCGGCGTTGCCGAGGTGCTCCGCCCCGGCGAGGGGCCGCTCGACTACGCCCAGCGCCTGGCCCGCGACAAGGCCCGCGCCGTCCGCCAGCAATTCACCGACCGTGACCTGGTCCTGGGCGCCGACACCGTTGTCGTGGTTGACCAGCACATCCTGGAGAAGCCGGCCGATGCCGCCGACGCCGCCCGCATGCTGCGCCTGTTGTCCGGACGCACGCACCAGGTCACCACGGGTGTATGCCTCATCGGGGCAGGCTTTGAAGACGTGCGCGCGGAGACCACCGAGGTCGCCTTCGAACGCCTCACGGAGGAGGAGATCGCGATGTACGTGGCGCACGGCGAGCCGATGGGCAAGGCGGGCGCGTATGCCATCCAGGGGATTGCCTCGCGCTGGATCTGCCGGCTGGACGGCTGCTACTTCAACGTCGTGGGATTACCGGTGCCGCTGGTGTGCCGCATGCTGCGGGAGCATGGAATCGGTGGCTAGTGGATGATTCAGTTCCAGGAAACCTGGCTTCCTCCCCTTCGACTTCGCTCAGGGCTGACGGCGCGCGCGGAATGACAACTCTCACCATCGCGGCCACAGAAATGAAAAGGCACAGGCATTGACGCCTGTGCCAAAGCTGGTCGCGCCGCGCGCGCTACTTCTTTTCCGCGGGCTCCTCGCCGTCCTTCAGGGACGACTTGAAATTGCGAATGCCTTCGCCGAGTCCTTTGCCCAACTCCGACAGCCGGCCCGGCCCGAAGATGAGCAGGGCGATCGCCAGGATGACGAGAATTTCGGGCAAACCCAATTTGCCGATCATAAGTGGCCTCCCGCGCCAAGATGGTCGCCAGGAACCCCGGTGTCCGGGCGCCCGGAACAACGCTCCATGGAACCTGAATCTGCCCAGATTCTAGGCCACTGCGGAGGGATAGTCAAAGAAACAGCGGCAGCAGGGAAAGGTGCGTCGCCTGCCGCCGCCGGGACTAGCGCGTGAAATTGATCTGAACTTCGGCGGTGCTCTCGGCCGGCTGACCGTTCAACATCGCCGGTTTGTAACGCCATTGCCGAACCGCGCTGATCGCTGCCTGGCGAAGCTGGGTCGCACCGCTAATGACGCGCACGGCGGTGACGGATCCCTGTGGCGAGATGGTCACGTTCATCAACACGGCGCCAAACACCCCCATTTGCCTGGCAATCGATGGATACGCCGGCGCGGTGCGGGAGATCAGCGTCGCCGGAACCAGTTCCGACTTCGGCCTGGCCGGAAGGGCGACCGGGAGCTTGCTGATCGAGCTTACGGCGGCGTCATTCGAGGTGGGCGCCAGCTTCGGCGCCGCCATTTCCGGCTCCGGTTCCTGCTTCGGTTTCGGCTGCGCAGCCGCAATCTCAAGAACCGGCGTCGCACTCTGATGCCTCGGCTCCACCGCGACCGACTCGGCCGGTTGAGAAGGCTTGGGCTGCTCCGGCTGCGCCACTGCCGGCTTCGGATGCGCTTCGCCCTTCACAGCCACGGGCGCCGGCGCGGCAGCAGCCACCGCTGGCGGCAGAGACGCGGCGACCGGCGCGGGTACGGAAACAGCGGGCGGAGCAACCTCGTTACTAGTCGAGCGAAATACCCATACCCCGGCCGCTACGAGAAAGGCAGCAGCGACGGCGGCGGCGCCCAGCAGCATCGGGCGCTTGCTGGTCTCCGCGGCGGGTGCCTCCCAGGCGGCGATGGTCGGCAGTGCATCAGTGAAAACGGCCGGATGCGCCGCACTGGCAGTAGGCGCGGCGGCTTTGAGTACGGGAACGACCGGCTTGAGGTTGATGGCTGCGGGTTCGGGACGCCAGGACGCAGGCGTGCTCGGGGCAATCGAACCCACCGGCTTGAAGCGGGTGGGGTCCTCGGAGGGGCTCAGAAGGCCGGGATCGGGCTTGGCATAAATCTTCTCCTCGGGCAGCGGCAGCGGGGCAGTGCGCAACAGCGCAGCCGGAACCGCGCCGCTGGCTGCGGGAGCAGGCGTAGTCGCCGGCTCAGTCGCCAACGGCTTCGCTGCGAAGAATGGCGACGCAGGCTTAGTCGGTTTGGGCGCGGGAGTCACGGAGGCAGGCGCGGCAGCAGCAGTTTCAACCGGCGCCGGCTTGGCGACCGGGGCAGCAGCAACGACGGGCGCCGGCTTGGCAACCGGGGCAGCAGCAACGACGGGCTGGACAACCGGCTCGGCCGCAACCAGGGGCTCCGGCATCGCGATCGGGGCAGCAGAAACCTCGGGCTGGACAACCGGCTCAGCGGAAACCACCGGCGCCGGCGTGGGAACGTTCGCGATTTCGATGTCCATCTCGGGTAGGGCATTGCGCGTCGCCAGCTTGGAGGCGATGATGTCACTCAGCGTCATCAGGATGGCGGTATGGGTCGGCTGAAAGGCGTTGGGCAGCGGCGCGATGACCATCATGATGCCCTTGGCGTCGCGGTGCTCGCAGATGGGAATAGCAATCAGCGATCGCGTCCTCATGGCGCGGAACAATGGCCCGACGCGGCTGTCGGATTCGGTGTCGCGGCAGCACAGCGGGCGGCGGCTCTTGAGGCAATCGGTAATGAAGCCATCGGACATGGGAATGGTGCTGCCGACTTCGGGAGCGGCGCCGGTGCTGGTGCGGACCAGCAGCTCCTGGCCACGGCGCAGTGCGATGGCAACGCCGGCGGCGTTGGTGTAAGCCTGCGCGCGTTCAGCAAGGTCGAGCAGTTCTTCCGCCAGCAGGATGCCCTCGAGAGGCAGGCCGGACGGGCTGTGGAGATCGGTGGCTGGACTGCTAGCCATAACTTCCTCCGCTGAGATACGTCCAAGGTTGGCCGTGGCGCTTCGGATGGCGCGCTGTCATGGTTTTATCCCAAGCGGGTAACCTGTGAAATATCACAAGCGGCCAGGTGGGGAGAGGGACTTTAGTAATGCAAAGAGGTTTCGGCTGTCGGTTCCCGGTATGGGAAAAGCATGATCCGGTTCCAGAGGCTGGGCACACGCGGCTGGCAAACGGGCGTGTTTGGGAGCGGTCGTACAATGAGCGACGTTGCCTCCCGTGGCCGAATTCGACCGTCTGCGTGTCGTGCTGGTGGGCACGCGTAACCCGCTGAATGTCGGCGCGGCCGCTCGTGCCATGAGCAATTTCGGGTTTCTTCACCTGCGAGTGGTGAAGCCCTACGAGGCCGCATTTCGGGAGGCACGTTCCGCGGTGGGCGCGTCGCAGGTGCTGGCGAGCGCCGAAGAGTACAAGAGCGTGGGTGAAGCTGTCGCCGACTGCGCGCTGGTGGTGGGAACCACGGCGATCCGCCATCGGGAATTGCAGCACCCGCTCAAGCGCCTGGAAGACGGGGCGCGACTCATCCGCAAGGCACTGGACCGCGGCCGGGTGGCAATTTTGTTCGGCTCGGAGAAGGTCGGCCTTTCCAACCTGGACCTCAGCCATTGTCACTGGCTGATGCGCATTCCCACCCGTGCCGAGCACATCTCCATGAACCTTGGGCAGGCAGTTGCGGTGTGCCTGTACGAACTGGTGCGCGATGCGAGCGCGGCGCGGCGATCCACGAAACCAGACCTGGCGACTTCAGGCGAGTTGGAGCGGATCACCGGCGTACTGCTGGAAGCGCTGCGCGCCAGCGGCTACCTTAAGCCACGTTCCACGGCTGCAACCGAAGCGAAGGTGCGGCGACTGCTACGCCGGTTCGAACTGGAAGCGGGTGACGCCGAGGTGTGGCTGGGGATGCTGCGACAGATTCTGTGGAAGATCAGGTCGGGCAGGTGACCGGCTCGTCGGTCGGTTCTCGGTTGGCGAAAAGCATTTCCGATTGTCGATTGAAGAAAAACCCCACCCTGTCGCTCCAAACCCGGGAGCGACAAGGGTGGGGCAACCTCCGCCGTTGAGACAAGGCACACCTAGAATCCCCACCCTGTCTCACCAAACCCGGGCGAGACAAGGGTGGGGCAACCGCCCTAGTGACTACCTACACGACTTCTATTAACCGCGCCAATAACGCCGTGCGGCGAGGGATTTCGTAGATCACGACGGATTCGTTGAGGGCGTGGGCGCCTTCGCCGACCGCGCCCAGGCCGTCGAGCGTGGGTATGCCGAGGGCGGCGGTGAAATTGCCGTCGGAGCCGCCGCCGACCGAAGCCTCGTCAACTTCAAAACCCAATTCACGCGCCGCGGCCTGCGCCTTGCGAAACAATCCGACCACAGCCGGAGTGCGCTCCAGGGGCGGGCGGTTGATGCCGCCGCTGATCTCGAGGCGGCAGACTTTGTCGAAGGGACGCAGGCTGTGGAATTTGCGGTCGAGACGGGGTCCGTCGGCGATGCGCGCGATGCGCGCGTCCACCTCAACCTCGGCCTCGGCGGCGACCACGTTGGTGCGCGTGCCGCCGCGGATGATGCCCGGGTTCACGGTGGTGCCGCACCTGGTGCCGTTGAACGCGGCGATGCGCTCGATCTGGCGCGCCAGTTCGAGGATGGCGCTGTGGCCGTCCTGAGGATCGAGGCCGGCGTGCGATGGTCGTCCTGTGACCTTGACCTTGTATTCGCCGACGCCCTTGCGTGCCGTCTTGAGCGCGCCCTTCAATCCCGCGGAAGGTTCCAGCACGAGTACCGCCGCCGACTGTTTGGCGAGCTTGGTCAGGATGGCGCGTGAGGAGGCGCTCTTGACCTCTTCGTCGCTGACCAGCAGGATGGTGACGGGGCGGGGAAGAGCGCCGCGCAGGTCGCGGAGCGCGTCAACCGCGAAGATCATCTGGGCGATGCCGGCCTTCATGTCGTAAACGCCGGGGCCGAAGAGGCGTCCGTTTTTCTCGCGCACCGGCATCGTCTTTAATGTGCCGACATCCCAGACCGTGTCCATGTGGCCGAGCAGCAGGACGGGAGGGGCGCGGCGATGGGCGGCGAAATCCGCCTGGAGATGATTGCCGAAATCCTGCGCGGGATGAAGCTGAACCCGCGCGCCGATGCCGGCCAATGTTCTGGCGAGCGACTGCGCAAACGAATCCACCGCGGGCTTATTGAAGCTGGGCGATTCCTGCTCGACCAGTTGACGGAGGAGGCTGACCATTTCCCCGCGACGGCGGGTGAGGGCGGTGAGGAGTGGCGACGGAAGTTTGTTGGCGTCTTTCATGCTTTCGCTATAATGCCTGATTCACACCACAATCATGGAACCAGAAGCGACGACGGAACAGAAAACGACACTGGACATCACGGAAATCCAGCGCATCCTGCCGCACCGGTATCCGTTCCTGCTGATTGACCGGGTGGTGGAGCTGACGCGCCGGGAGCGCATTGTCGCGCTCAAGAACGTCACCGTCAACGAGCCCTACTTTCAGGGGCACTTCCCCGGCTTTCCCATCATGCCGGGCGTGCTGATGGTGGAAGCGATTGCGCAGGCCGGCGGCGCGCTGCTGCTGACTGAAATCGCCGACCGCGAGCAGAACCTGATGGTGTTTTCCGGCATCGAGCGCGCGCGCTTCCGGCGGCCGGTGGTGCCGGGCGACCAGTTGCGGATCGAAGTGACGGTGCTGGCGTGGCGCAAGAGCGCGGTGCGCATGGAAGGGCGGATTTTTGTCGGCGACAAACGGGTTTGCGAAGCGATCGTGAGCTGCCGCCTGGTGCCGCGCGCGGCGGGCGCTGCGGCCGAGACGCAGAATGCAGAATGAGGAAAGACAGCAGTTGTGAGTTTGGAGTGCATTCACCACGGAGGCACGGAGACACGGAGGAAGGCTCGAATTGGTAATTTGGTAATTTTGTAATTTCGTAATCTAGGCACTGCGATCTTCGAAATTACCAAATTACGAAATTACCAAATTACGAAATTACCAAATTACGAAATTGTTTAGGTGTCGACAATCAATGTTCATCGCGTCTTCAACGCTCATGACTCGCAACTCAGAACTCGCAACTCGCACCTCTTGATCCACCCCACTGCCATCGTCGATCCGAGCGCCAGGATTCCGGAGTCCTGCCGCATCGGGCCGTACTGCGTGATTGGGCCGCAGGTGGAGATGGGCGAGGAATGCGAACTGGTGGCGCACGTGGTGCTGCACGGGCCGACGCGGATGGGCCGCGGCAATCGGATTTACCCGTTCGCGGCGGTCGGCATCGATCCGCAGGACATCAGCTACCGGGGCGAGCCGACGCGGCTGGAGATGGGAGACGACAACACGATTCGCGAGTGCGTCACCATCAATCGCGGGACGGTGAAGGGCGGCGGGGTGACGCGCCTCGGGAGCGGCATCCTGATCATGGCGTACACCCACATCGGGCACGATTGCGTGATCGGCGACCACGCCATGCTGGTGAACGCCGCGACGCTGGCGGGACACGTGACGGTGGAGGAGTGGGCGGTGGTGGGCGCGCTCTGCCCGGTGCACCAGTTCGTGCGCATCGGCGCGCACAGCTATATCGGCGGGGGGACAACCATCACGCAGGACGTGCTGCCGTTTTCCAAGACCAGCGCGGCCCGCGAAAATCGCGCTTACGGCCTGAATTCGGTGGGATTGAAACGCCGCGGCTTCAGCGAGGAGCGGTTGCGGAAACTCCACCACGCGTACAAGGTGCTGCTGGCGTCGAAGCTGAACACGTCGCAGGCGCTGGAAAAATTAAAAGCCGAGGGCGAGGTTGGGCCGGACGTCGAGATGCTGATCCGGTTCGTGGAGTCGTCGGAGCGCGGAGTGATCAAGTGAGGCAGGGAGTAGTTTCAGTTTCGGTTTCAGTTTTGCGTCGCTCCGAAACGCGCGCGTCTGTCATCGGTTGACATCGGCCAAGCGGATCGGCCGCTGCGGCCAAAGAGGGGGCGGCGGGGATTGCATGGGCGCCCCGCCGAATGACCCGGCGGCGTTTGTTATAATAAAGAAGATGCGGTAAGGAGCGCGCCCGCGTTCCTGAAGACCGCGGACAAGCCGTGTCCGTAGTGCGTCGGGGAGTGGCTCAGCCTGGTAGAGCACCTGGTTCGGGACCAGGGGGTCGGAGGTTCAAATCCTCTCTCCCCGACCAATTTTTTCAAGCAAATACAGCCTGTTTTGGAAGGCGCGAAAAATCGACTGTAGACGATTTTGTAGACGGTCAGATCCTCAGAGATCAACAAGCTGAAAATCTCATGGGGTAGTCTGCGGAGAAGCCTTGGGCGCAGGCGGCGCAGCTTGAAACTCCGCCCTGTCGGCAGTGCCTTGAGGTGACTGTCGCTGCTCCGCCGCAGCTGGCAAGCTGCTGTTTCAAAAGCAGATCAGAGTTATGGCGAGGCACAGCCAGCGCACGACAGTCTCGGGATTAACCAGAAGCAGCGATCGTTTCCAACCGCTCCACCGTCTTCGAGCGAAGACCCAAAAGAGCCTATCCGGGGCCGTGAGTCTGGGCTTGGGGTTCCGCGACTTCAACACTGCGAGCTGCTGGCGCAAAGCCAAGTTCTTGAGGAGCAGGTCGCCGCGGGAATATACCAGCCGGAGTACTATGTAGCACCATGCTCACTTCTGGTTCGTGGCCGCGATCACCCGGAATTGTGACGAAAGTAATCTCGCCCGCTCAGCCACACCCAACTACTCTAGCCACATCAATCCCTCCCCTAGATCGGTACGTGACGAAGAACAGTTGGGCAGTTTGGCTTCTGGCGTCAGTATTGTGTGGGCCGTGCGGATGTGGAGCTCCAGTCATTAGGGCATTCTGGCACTGCAGCTCACCCGGGGACCTCTTGAAGTTTGCGCGTTAGGCATTCTCAGGGCCGGTTTTCCCGGCCTTTGAGTCTTTAACAAGATGTGCGGAATAGCGGGGATAACCAAGCTGAACGGGGATGCCGCCGATCCCGCGGCTGTGATGGCCATGGTATCGATGCTGCAGCACCGCGGCCCGGACGACAGTAACGTCTGGACCAGCGGAGGTGTGGCCCTGGGTCATGCTTGCCTGAGCATCATCGACCTCGCCGGCGGCGCCCAGCCTATGTCGAACGGCGACGGGACAATCTGGATCACCTTCAATGGCGAGATCTTCAACTACATTGAGCTCCGCGAGGACTTAAGCAAAAAGGGACATATATTCCTGACCCGCTCTGATACCGAGGTCATCCTCGCGGCCTACCGCGAGTACGGAGAAGACTGCGTCCACCGTTTCAACGGC
>CAVXCR010000047.1:167500-218896 GCA_963760265.1 Terriglobia bacterium | reverse complement strand
CGCTTGGGGTGCGAGGGGTCGGCAGTTCAAATCTGCCCGTCCCGACCATTCTTCATTTCTTGCACGCTCGAAAATCAAGTTAATGCGCCCTTCCTTGACGAGATGCACCTCTACATTCTGTTGTTCAATTAGCTCTTCGAAGGCGATCGCATCGGTCCGGTTCCGATACAGCCGGTCGGTTTTTTCAACGAGAGCACGCTAAAGTTGACTCCGACCCGCGTCAGGTGCAAACTTAATGCAATCACTCGGGAGGGATCTGGCAATGGGTGGTTCAAAGGATCCCCGGCCCGTGGGGAAGGCAGCGGCAGGCGCAGACATACTTCCTCCACGCACTCCTGGCCCTCTGGGCAAGAACGATGCCGCGGACCCCAACTCCACCGCGTTCGCGGGCGACAGTCCTGGCCCGTTGGGCATCAATGACGGCGCGCAAGTATGCAGTCCTTATTTTGATTGGCGCGCACCCCAACGCAGTGAGCGGTTACCACCCGCGGTCTCGCCGCCCGCCCGGCTCCCGTCCGTCACCACTGCAATGGGCGAAATTCTAGGCGGCAAAGATGTTGTGCCCCTTCAAGGCGATCCCGCGGAACATCCGAATTATGTTCAGAAGGCCGTGCGCGGGGTTGGCATCCTCGGTTGGGGCGGTCCCTTCCGCCTCGACCGTAAGATTGTCAACGGCTCGGGTGTGGATAGCGTCGCCCTGCCACGCGACCAAGTTAACCTCGACTGGGATCCGTTGAAGGGACTCGAAGTCCAGCTGCGCGTGGTGTACCAGTCCCGAGCGACCGCAGATCAGGCCGTGGCTGCTATGGCTGTTCCGGGTGCTTTTGCTTACTACATCGGACCAGGAGGCTACATCTATCCCACCATCATTTCCGACACCACCGCACCGGCCCTTTGCGCCGCCTTACGAAAAGCCCTCGAACTGGAGCGCAGCGATGCCAAAGCCGCCGAAAAGACGAGCATCGAGTTGCTGCTCTGGTATGTTGGCGCCCGTTTTCCGCTCAAGACGGGCACCGCTCCTCCCAGAGCTGCCGCTGGTCCCGCGGCGCGCGCAGCCGCCGGCGGAGGCGAGAAAGCTTTGGTGGTCGTAGAAATTGGGTCGGGCGATCTGAAGGCATCGATCGCGTTGGCGAAGAGAGGTGGTGCGAAAGTTATTGCTGTCGACCCGGTGGCCCCGGCAGCCGGCGCTGCCCGAGAACTCGAAGCTGCGGGTGGCACGTTTATCAAGGGAACGGCCGAGAGCCTTTCGCCGGCTACGGCGGATCACGTCTTCCAATACTTTCCCTGGCGAATCGACGGGGCCGGGAGCTACATCCTCGGCGGAACATGGCGTCTCATTCGCGATACGGTGAGAATCCTGAAGTCTGGCGGCGCCGCGCATTTCGTGACTGAGGATTTCAGGACCGCCCAGTTCCTCGCCAAGGAAGCCAGTTCGCACGGCTTGAAGGCTGTGATCACGGAAACCACCGCAGCTGCGGCCGCTCCAGGGGCCAGCGGAGCCGGCGTCCCCGGCTTCAGCAAAGCACTAAAGGTCTGGCTGGTCAACGTGTACAAATAGTCGCTCATCGTCGCTTCCGCAGCTGGCCTGCGTCTCCGGGGGGACGTTTGGTTCGGATTGGTGTTCCAAATCCGGGTGCGAGCGCGCCAGAGCTTGCGGTCATTGCGTGGAACAATACCCGAAACAGACCACATAGAGCAGGACGGAAATGCAAGCCGGTGGGTTCTGCTAACACCGCGAATTCGATTGGAGTATTGGTTACGCTCGGAGGGGAGTTCTAGCGAACTAGCAATCCCCACTTCTCAAGAGAGTTCTAAAATCGTCTGCTAGGGCCGACCATCTTTTCTCCTGCACAAATCTCTGCGCCGCACGTCAGCTTGAGCGCCGACCGCGAGCACCGCATTTTCCAGCGCGGTCGCGCAAGCGAACGCGCGCCAAAGAACGCATGCGAGGGGCCGCTCGTTCGCCAGAACGAGCGCGTTCGGCAGTTCAAATCTGCCCGTCCCGACCATTCCTTCCCTCGCGTCCAGAATTCACACTTCAGAAATGCGCTTGCGGCGCCGCGAATGGTTAAGGGGGCCACCCGTCGCCCCATCCCCGGGTGGGCATGACCATGGCGCGCCAGCGCCAGCGGTTCTGGGAATCCTTCTTGAAAATGACCAGGCAGTTGTAGCTCACGTCAGTCGGTGTGCACCGCAGCACGCGCGAATTCTTGTAGGGGCCGCTTCCAGCATATTTCACTGGCGTGCCCTGCACCGCCTGCTGCAGGTTCAGCCATTGCTGGCCATGATTTGAGTCCAGGGCGCTGAACACGGCGCCCGGCGGCACGTTAGTGGCACGGAAGAAATCGAAGCTTGGCGACATCAAGCTCGCGAGCGTGTCCGTGTCCTTGTGCTCGACGGCGGTTTTGAAGGTCGCAAAAAACGTATTGAAGTCCTGGGTGGCTTTCTGCTTCGCGGCCAGGAGTACGGGGTTCACCAACAGGACCACGGACAGGAGGAATGCGCGCCATCGGGACATACGAGGACCTCATTCGCTGACCCGATAGTAGCAAGGCGGGTGGCCCGGGTAAACCGGGGGTGCTCCACACGAGCCGGGTTTGCTCGTCTGGGATGGCGTCAAGCGGCTTGCCACACGAAAGTTCTAAATCGTCTGCTAGTGTAGTGCGTCACACAGATGGGCTGTTATGGAGGGATGCTCGGGCACGTTTTACCTTTTCGAGAATGTCGGTGGCTTTGGCGGTCCAGATAAAGGCTTTCGGTCGGCGATTGTGCTGGTCGATGTATGCGCGGATGGCGGCTTCGAGTTCATCGACACTGGTGAAGACGCCTCGCCGCAGTTGCCTTTCCGTTAGATCGCGGAAGAAGCGTTCGACCATGTTGAGCCAACTGCTACTGGTGGGCGTGAAGTGGAAATGGAAGCGGGGATGGCGTGCGGCCCAGCGCTGGACGGCCGAATGTTTGTGGGTGGCGTAATTGTCGACGATTAGGTGAAGCTGTTTGTCGGTGGGCGTCTGGTGGTCGATCCAACGCAGGAACTTCAGCCACTCCTGATGGCGATGCCGCTCCATGCAGGTGGCCATTACCGTGCCATCCAAGGTGTTGAGCGCGGCAAACAGCGTGGTGGTTCCATGCCGTTTGTAATCGTGAGTCATCGTCTGCGCCCGGCCCTTCTTGAGGGGTAGGCCAGGCTGGGTGCGGTCGAGCGCTTGAATCTGACTCTTTTCGTCGAGCGAGAGCACC
The DNA here is from genome assembly GCA_963760265.1 of Terriglobia bacterium. Lineage (GTDB taxonomy): Bacteria > Acidobacteriota > Terriglobia > Terriglobales > Acidobacteriaceae > JAIQGF01. The sequence continues at coordinate 215,656 of CAVXCR010000047.1, read as the reverse complement.
AGCGCGTGCTCGGGCGGATTCAGATAGAGGCCCACAATGTCTTCCAGCTTCTCGACGAAATGAGGATCGTTGCTCAACTTGAAGGTTTCGATGCGGTGCGGCTTCAGCCCGTGGCTGCGCCAGATGCGGCGTACACTCGTTTCACTGATACCCTATGGCGGCTGCCATGGTGCGCGTGCTCCAGTGGGTGGCGTGAAGCGGCTTTCCCTGGGTGGTCTTGGCGATCACCAAGTGTACGGTCGCAGGCGTAATGGACCGTGGGCGGCCAGGCCGCGACGCATCGTGCTCCAAACCCGCTATGCCGTCGCGCAGGAAACGTGCTCGCCAGCGAGCCGCCGTGCGCGGGACCACCGACAGCAGACGCGCAATCTGCAAATCCTGCTTGCCCTCAGCCGCCAGTAATACGATGCTGGCCCGCTGAACGAGCCGGGCGGCGGTCTTGCGCCTGCGGACATACGCCTCCAGCTTGGCTCTTTGTTCGTTCGTCAGAACTACCGGGGCAGCAACTCGCATGGTCCGGGTCCTCCCTTGCAGAGAACACGGTCCACCAATATATGTTGCTATTTATGACGCATTATAATCGGGCTCACCATGAGCCAACAGCCATCGATGGGGATGTGCTCCCTCTGCGAAGAGAGGATGGGACGAGCCTCCATGACACGGCACCTGAGCGGATGCAGTCCAGCGGAAGCTTCCACGTCAACGCCGGCGGCTGGAAAACAACAGCCTGGCCCCAGTTTCCATTTAGTAATCGAAGGGCGGGACGCCAAGGCGTACTGGATGCATGTGGCGGTGCCGGTCACCGCCCCGTTGAGTAAACTCGACCGTTTTCTCCGCCATACTTGGCTGGAGTGCTGCGGTCACCTGAGCGCCTTTGACATTGACGGCAACCGTTATGCTTCCGCGCCCACGGATGGAGAAATGAGCATGCGAGCGCCGCTGAGCCAGGTGCTTGAGGAAGGGATGAAGTTCTTCTACGAGTATGACTACGGTTCCACGACGGCTCTTACGCTGAAGGTTGTGGCCCTTCGGGAGCAAGGTACCCCGAAAGGTGCCGTGCAATTACTGGCTAGAAACGAGGCACCTCAAGTTATGTGCCAGCGATGCGGCACTCGGCACGCCACGCAGATCTGTACCGAATGTGCATGGAATGGGGAGGGCTGGCTTTGTGAAGCGTGCACAGACGAACATGAATGTGGCAGTGAGATGTGCCTACCGGTCGTCAACTCGCCGCGCGTCGGAGTTTGCGGATATACGGGATAGGCACTCCCCCACCAGAACTGCTCGGAATTTCGCCGCACTACACTAGCTAGGGCCAGTGTTCTGGTGCACGCTTCTCCAAGCCCGTCAATGCGAAGTGTGACTGCATTCTGCGTTTCGATATCTAACATTACGCTTCCTCGCCTTCTGTGTCGTCCGCAACGGGGATGGGTTCGCCCCTATTAATTCTTTCCCAAGTCACCCAGTCGAGGCCACTCTTCGACTTGGCGCGAAGCTCGGCGGGGAAATTTTCCCCGTAAGCGAGAATGAGTTTCGTCTTGAGCGCGGGGCTTAAGCTTAAGTATTGCGAGATGTTCTCGGGCCGTCCGAGCGTAGCGACATTCCGAAGATGTCATTGCACGGCAAGTTCCAAAATGGCACAGCGGCTCTGCTTTTAGTTCGCGGATGCTGCTTTGGCCTTGCATAAACCGCTCAAAAGCAAGACTATTCGCGCCATTCAGAACCAAAAAGGAACCCGACAAGATTGATTCCCCTTATTGCGTCCCAACAGTCGATGGAGGAGCGACATGAAAGAGAACGACAAAGACCACAACGACAAAGACCACAAAGAGAATAGCCCCAATCAACTCACCAGAAGAACCCTTGCGAAAGGTTTTGCTGCAGTCCAGTACTGTCCAAATTAGCTGAGGCTCCGGCTCAGCTTCGTTGAAAACGGGGGACATAAGCTTCCTTACCCGCCTTCGCACAAAGCAGGTTGGCTCTTCAAAAATCGAATCTCCCGATCGATGCTGTCTAGATTGCGCCTCCTGAAACTCCCAATTTGGCCAAGGTCTGTTCCTTGGGAAGTAGGCTGCTGTCCAACTACTGCCAGGCCATCGCGAGTTGTTCCGGCGGTGATTCCGGCAGCTCCGGTGCTTGAAAGGGGTGATCGATCCACACCCACAAATCGCGGTACACGAACAACTGTTGCCGCAGCAGCGCCACCAGATTCGACAGCGACCAGCCAAACGTCGCTTTCAGTTGCAGGTACTTGATCAGCAGCATGGCGATCAACGCCGCCCAGATCTGGGTCTTCAGCGCATTGGCCGAGGTGCCCACGAAGGTCTTAACCCGAAGCGACTGCTTCAAGGCCTTGAAAAAAAGCTCGATCTGCCAGCGCTGCTTATACACCTCCGCCACCGTGGCCGCGGCCAGCGTCAGGTGATTGGTGACAAACACCAGCCTCCGGTCCTGCTCTTCGTCGTAGAACTCGATGCGGCGGAAATAGCACTCCCGCCCGTCGCGCGCCTGCTGGTAAAAGCAAATCAGCTGATCACGCAACAGCCCTTTGCGCCGCGGCAGTTCCCGCTCCTCCAGCACCAGGTAATCGGCGTTGTCTTTCATCCGGGTCACGAAATACACGCCTTGCTGGGTCAGATCGGCAAACCAGCCGTAGTCGTTGTAGCCGCGATCCATCACCAGCAGCGTTCCTGACTCGTACTGCAACTGCCGCGCCACTCGCACCTCGTGCTGCTTGCCTTCGGTGATCACCGCATAGCAGGGCAGAAAGCCCTCGTGGTCCAGCAGCAGGTGCAGCTTCACCGCGCCTTTGGTCCGGCGGAAACGTGCCCAGTCGAACACGCTGGCGCACAGATCGATCACGGTCGCGTCCACGCTGATCAGCTTGTGCTTGAAGCGGAACTTGTGCTGACCCGCAGATTGCTGGACGGCCAACCCCCGGCATTGGGTCAGAAGCTGCTGGAAAAGCTCTTCGTATAACTGCCAGGGCCGGTGCTCGTTGGCATAGGCCAGGGTGGAACGGGGCGGGGCCTCTGGCAGGCCCAAGTGCCGCAGCTTGCCTTCACTGGCCGCCAGCCCGCCGCAAATCTCGCGCAGTGACTTGGCCCCGCCCAGTTGGCAGAACAGCATGGCCACGAACTGTCCCCAACTGCTGAAGCCGCGGGCGTGCCGTTCGGCCTTGTGTTTGCGAACCGCTGCGTCAAAGGCGGTTCGAGAAATCAGCTGTAACATCTGCGAGAAAATGCTGCATACTTTGCTCAAGGCTGAGTCCTCCTCTGAGTGCTTAAGTCGTGGAAAACTCAAGCTATCAGAGACTCAGCCTTCTACCCACCTGGCCGCTATCAGATTCCAAAAGCTAATTTGGACAAGTGTGGCTGCAGTCGGCATCGGTGCATTCATTCCTAATATTCTTCAGCCGACGCTTGCCGCTGCTGAGGAACACTGCGGCGAGCATCATGGCAAATGGCTGAGAGAGCAAGTCAAGAAAACTCCTATCGTCAGAGAAGTTGATGTTCTCGTAGTAGGTGGCGGCGCCGCAGGTGCTGCCGCGGCCCTCGCAGCGGCGCGTATGGGCGCAAAGACCTGCGTTGTCGAATTCTTTGGCTGTCTGGGGGGCAACGGCTCCGCCGGCATGGTGAGCAACTACTGCGGTATCGCGACCACTGGGCCGGGGGCTACGCCTCTCCAACTCGTTAAGGGCATCGGTGGCGATATCATTAATGCCCTCACTGCTCTCGAGCCAAGTGCGAATACGAGCTGGAGGGGGCCGTCATTCAATCCTGAGACCCTGAAGCGGTGCCTGGATCAGATGGCCGCCGCGGCCGACCTGGACATCCTGTACTACACCCAGTTTGTTGAACCCATCATGGAAAGAAACCGGGTGATTGGAGCCATTGTCGAGAACAAGGGCGGACGCCAGGCGATTCTGGCCAAGTGCGTTGTCGATGCCAGCGGTGACGGTGACGTAGTTGCACGCGCCGGCGCTCCGTTCACCCTTGGCGATGGCACTGGTCTTCTCGCCGCCGACTTCCAGGCCAGTGACTTGGTATTCCAAGTCGCCAATGTGGATCCAAACGTAAACACCGGTGCGATCAGCGGGATCGTCAATGCATGCACAGACGCCGAACTGGCGAGCTACCTGATTACCAGAAGAACTGTCATCAGCATGAGCTGCAAAGTCCCCGGCGTGTACTGGTTCAACTGGAACAACATCACGGTGGACGGAGACAAAACGGATCCGGCTTGGCTCACCAAAGCCGCTATTGCCGGGCGCGAGTCTGCCGCAGGGCTGATGCGGTTCCTGCAAGACAAGGTCCCGGGTTTCACAAACGCGAAGATCGTCTCCACGGCCCAGAAGATCGGCCTGCGCGAAAGTCGTCGCGTGACTGGGGACTACATATTCACCACAGATGATTTCTTTGCCGCCAGGAAGTTTGATGACGGCATTGGCGCCAACGCCTGGCCGCTTGAGGTCGTAACCGCCCAGGGCCGTACCTTCACATACATCCCGGGCAAGGACCAGTTCTACACCATTCCTTACCGTTGTCTGCTGCCAAAGCACGTGGAGAACGTGATCATGGCAGGACGCTTCATGTCAGGCACGCATACAGCGCTCGCTTCCTACCGTGTCATGGGACCGGCAATGGTCATGGGACACGCCGCCGGAGTCGCCGCTACGTTTGCGGCCCAGAAAGGAGTTACCCCGCGGCAATTGCATGTATCCCTGGTTCAGCACGAACTGCTCAATCAGGGAGCTTACTTAGGGTAAGAACCGCAATCCGTTTTGTGGATTGCGAGAAGTGGTAGGGCAGAGTTTTGTCACTCGTCTCCAAGGGGATCTCTGAATCCCCTTGGAGATTCTGGAGTGTTCAAGCCGTCGGTATTGCAGCCGATGCTCGGTGAGCGATTCTTTCATCAAAACGGCGAACCGTTGTTCTCCCGCCGGTTGTCGCTTGCAATTGCCCGAATCCCCCAGTGTCAGACGGCCCCAAGTCGCGCGGCCACTTCGACAGTGCAGAGGGCCCTGTCCGTCAATCCTCGAAGCTCCTTGCGCCGGCCTGAAACCCGTTGCACAACTGCCTCCAGATCCACTTGATCACGCGCGCGTCGTTGTAGCAGTACGCGAGGTTGTGATTCAAGGTTGAAAAGCAGTGCTGCTGGCAAGTCTTCTTCATGTCTCGGAGTTGCTGCGGATCGAATTTGGGGTCGTCGAGCGTGCCCCAGTCGTAGGTGGCAGCGTACATGGGGAAGCAGGGTGCTACCGTGCCGTCGGTGCGTACGATGACATTGTTTTGCCCGGCGCGGCAATTCCATTCGGCAAACCGCACGCCGCCGTCTTCCTGGACGATTCCCGTCATGGTGGCCAGCATCTTGGCAGTTTCACCGTTTTCGCCGGCTCCGTCGCCGTACCAGCCATGTTGCTTCACATCGCAACCCGATGCCATGCGCACAAACGCCTTCATCTCCAGCAGGCGCTGCACCGAGTTCACCATCTGGTAGCCGGCCCTGTTTTTCTCCACGATCCAGTCAATCAAGTCATCCACGGCGCGCCAGTCCTGTAGGCGGATAAAGGTCGGGTTGTTCGTAAAGTGCCGGAAGTGGTCGCCGGGATCGAGCATGGGAGTCTCATTGATGTGGTAATCGGTGGCAAAGCGGTGCTGGTGCGCATAGTCGGTGAGGCGACGGATATCTTCGTGATTGTTACGGCAGATGTTCATGTTGAAGAACACCATGTAGCCGTAGACGTATTGTTTGCGCAGCAGGTACTCGAGATTCTTCTCGATGGGCGCCAGCGCCTTGGGTAAGCCGGGCTTCTCCTCCCAGGCATCCACGGCGACATTAAACACGGCCACTCCGGCATCCCCGAGCTGGTCCGCCACCTCAGGACGGAGCAGCCGGGCGTTGGTCGCAATGTAGATCCAGAAACCCCGCTGGGCGGCGTAGGAAACCACCTTGTGAACGAATTGGGGCCGCAGCAGCGGCTCGCCCCCCATGAACGCCAGCACGCGGCAGCCGCTGTCGTGCAGCCAGTCGATGGCGCGGCGCGCCGTGTCTTCCGTCATCCCCGGCACGCTGTTATCGAACGAGGGGCAGTACCAGCAGTCCAGATTGCACTTGAAATCGGAAAAGAAGTACGCCGTGATGGGATGAAACTCGCCCGGCAGAATGCGGGATCGGAGGTACGGCACCAGCCATCCGCGCGCGGTGCGGCCAATGCGGGCAGCGGTCCAATGACGCTTTTCGGGCGGCTGCTCCGGACCGGGATCGTTCAGCAATTCCGGATGCTGCGGAAACACGGGTTCGGGCAACACGGCGCCCTGGGGCGCCAGTTGCGGTCGCCGCCGTGTGGAATCGACCAGCGATTCATGGGTTGCGGCATTGATGCGAAACCTATCCGAAATAGCCATTGACGCCTCCGCCCCCACCATCGCCGTGGTCCATTGTGGAGGTAAAAGGCGCCTTTGCGGGATGATTTTTCTCCCCGGCGTCGGTTGGCGTACCTGAAACGGAACTGAATCCGGCGCCGTCCACCGCACACAAAAAAGCCGCCTGGGCGAAGCCGGCTTATTGCGCAACCGGTGCAGGGATGCGGTTGTCCACCCGCAACGCCGCCGACCGCTTATACTCTGGGGGACCGCAGGCTGCATGGCGGTCCAGAAAACATGCCGCAATTCCTGGCCACCCTCTTGCGCAACCTGCGCGGCGCGCGCGGCGCCGACATGCGGGTGCTGTGCACGCAGTTGCTGTCGCAGCGCGGGGAGGCCTCACAAACCGTGCTGGCGCAAAGTATCCTCGAACGGTACCGGGCGATGGACAGCGCGCAGCGGCTCGCTTTTTTCCAAATGCTGGCGCTGGATTTCAGCTCCGACCGCGACGCCATCCAGCGCGCCATCGAGGCCTACCGGCATGCTCCCGGCGCGGCCACCGCGGCCGCGCTGGAGTCGGCCGCCGAACCGCCGCGGCAGGAGCTGTTCCGGCGCATCAACACCGCGCCCGCCGGAACCAATTCCCTGGTCACCCTGCGCCGCGATCTGCTGCGCATCCTCCACTCTCATCCCCAGCTCAGCGCGGTGGACGCGGACCTGAAACACCTGTTCCGTTCCTGGTTCAACCGGGGATTTTTGCGCCTGGAACGGATTGGCTGGCACACCTCGGCGCTGACCCTGGAAAAGCTCATCGAGTACGAATCGGTCCACGAAATCAACGGCTGGCCGGATCTGCGCCGCCGTCTGGAAGCCGACCGGCGTTGCTTTGCGTTCTTTCAACCTGCGCTCGCCGGCGAACCGGTCATCTTCGTCGAAGTGGCGCTCACCAAGGGATTGGCCCGCCAGCTCGAACCGCTGCTCGACATCACCGCTCCGGTGCTTCCCCCCGAGCAGGCCGACACCGCCATCTTCTACTCCATCAACAACTGTCTCGACGGCCTGCGCGGAATTCCGTTTGGTAATTTCCTGATCAAGCAGGTGGTGGACGAGCTCGGGGCGGAGCTGCCGAAACTTGACAACTACAGTACGCTCTCCCCCGTCCCGCACCTGGCGCGTGCGCTGCACGCGCACCAGGACAACCACGGATTCACGCGCGAGCGGCTGTCGCGTCTGTTGCGCGACTTTGCCGGCGACTTGACTCGCGAATCCGGTCTGGACGATCCGGTGGACGGATTGTTCCACCTGCTGAGGAACCCGGCGGAGCACGAGAAGGCGCTGTCCCCACCTCTGAAGCGGCTCACGCTTGCTTACCTGACACAATTGCGGGCCGGCGAAAAGCCGTACGATGCGGTGGCGCAGTTCCATTTTTCCAACGGTGCAAGGCTGGAATCCATTGATCCGTTCGCCAACATGCGTCCCTACGGTCTGGACGACTCTTTTGGCGTGATGGTCAACTATCGTTATATCCCCGATGAGTTGGAAGAGAACCATGAGCGCTTCATCGTCAGCGGAGAGATGCGCGTCTCGTCATCGCTGGCGCACGAGCAGCGCATCGCGGCTGAATTGTGGCGCCGCGAGGCCGGAAAATCGGGCAAGCGCAGCCGTTCGGCCGGCTAGAGCCGTTCCACAGCTGACATACCTTACTGTCATCCCGAGCGAGGGAGGGCTCCCGCGCGCTTTTTGTAACCGGGTCCCCGGCACGCCGTATCCGGATGTCATCCCGTCTATAACGACATTGACCTTGTCAAGAGCGATTGGGGCACACGCCGGCGTTGACGCCGAGGAGCGCGCCATTTCGCTCTAGTTGGAGACCGTCGACCAAGGCTCGTCTCGAAATCGTTGGGTGGAATCGGTTCCACCATCCATCTATTCGGCCCTCAGACTGCGGCCATGATTAGCAATGCGAACTCCCGTCTTTACGGGAGGCAGGCTGCCCACTCAAGTGAACGGCGCTCGCGCGCCACAGAATGACTCGGGCTCACCTGCATGACGAACCGGGAAGCGGCGCCGTTTTCGACTCCTGGCGCAGCATCCAGTACATCTTCACCAGCAGCTTGCGAGCGACGGCCACCTTGGCCACCGCCTTGCCTTTCCGCATCGCCAGCCGCACATAGCAGCGTCGCAACTCGGGATCGTGCCGCGCCGCCGACTGCGCCGCCTCCACCAGCAGGCCGCGCAAGAACGGCGACCCCTGCTTGCTGATGTGGCCCAGCCGCTGCTTGCCCCCCGAGCTGTGCTCGCGCGGGGTCAGCCCCACGTAGCTGGCCACCTGGCGTGCGTTGGCAAAGCGCTCCACCGGGCCCAGCGTCAGCACCACCGCCAGCCCCGTCACCGGACCGACGCCCTTCTGCGTGCGCAGTCGCATCACCTCCGGACGCCGCGACGCTTCCTGCTCCACCGCCTCGTCCAGCGCCGCGATCTGCCGCTGCAACTGGTCCAGGCTCCCCAGCAGTTCGTCGCGCCGCCGCGCTGCCCACGGCGCCAGCACCAGTTGCTGCAGCTGCTGCCGCCCGGCCGCCGTCCACAGCTTGTGCCGCCGCTGCAACCCCTGGTTCAGCGCCAAAGCCTGCAACTGGTTCTTGATCTGCGTCTGCATCCGCACCCGCTTGTGCCGGTGCACCAGCAGCTGCCGCACATCGCGCTCCTCCGGCGACGGCACCCAGATCCGCGGAAACCGCCCCTCGCGCAGCAGCCGCAGCAGGTGCCCCGCGTCGCGCCGGTCCGTCTTCTGCCGGCGCACGTAGCTGGCTCGGATCTGCGCCGCGTCCCCGATCCACAGCTGATGCCCGCAGTCGGCCAGCAGCTGCTCGAACCAGTGACTGAACCCGCTGGCTTCCATCCCCACCAGCACCTCTTCTCCGCGCAGTCCTTCGTAGAACCGCCGCGCCCCTTCCGGATGATCCAGCCGCAAACTGCGTTCTTGGTTGTTTCGGTTGTCAAAGATCGAGACCTGCTCAAAACTCGGGTGAAAATCACAACCTATAATCAACATCGCGTTGGCTCCTTCGCCCGAGCCTTGGTCTTGTTGGTCGCAAACCAATGTACCCGGTGCGACCGAGCCAACGTCGTTATGAAATCAAGCGAGGGAGGGCTCCCGCGCGCTTTTTGTAACCGGGTCCCCGGCACGCCGTATCCGGATGTCATCCCAAGCGAGGGAGGGCTCCCGCGCGTTTTTGTAACCGGGGTCCCCGGCACGCCGTACCGGATGTCATCCCGAGCGAGGGAGGGCTCCCGCGCGCTTTTTCCAGCGCGGGAAACCCGAGTCGAGGGATCCCTACCGGCTACACCGACTCTGCAACCGCTCTAGTCGTTGAGGGTCAGACGGTGAGAACGACGCACTTCAGGTAAGCCGTTTCGGGGACGGTCAGCAGCACGGGATGGTCCTTGGCCTGGCCGCGCCTCTCGATCACCTTCGGCGATTTGCGCGCGTCGCAGGCCGCCGCTTGCAGCATCTCCAGGAAATCTCCTTCTCCCACGTGGAACGAGCACGAGCAGGTGACCAGAACGCCGCCCGGCCGCAGCATCTTCAGGGCCCTCAGGTTCAGCTCCTTGTAGCCGCGCATCGCGGTCGCCAGTGCCTTGCGCGATTTCGCGAAGGCGGGTGGATCCAGCACGATGGTGTCGTAGTGCCGGCCGGCCGTCGCGTAGTCCTTGAGCAGGTCGAAGGCGCTGGCTTCCATCCATTCGATCTCGCGCCCGCCGTGCGCCTCGCAATTCAGTTCTTCGTTCTGTTCCGCGATTTCCAATGCCGGACGCGAACTGTCCACGGCGGTCACCTGCGAGCAGACCCTCGCCAGGTGCAACGCGAAACCGCCCTGGTAACAGAAGACGTCGAGGGCCTCGCCGTGGGCATAGGTTGCGGCCGCCGCGTAGTTCTCCCGCTGATCGAGAAATGCCCCGGTTTTCTGTCCGGCGAGCGCGTGGAAATGAAAACGCACGCCATTCATGGTGAACTGCGTGTCGGTTTTCTCGCCATACCGCAGGCCTTCCTCGCGCGGCGGCAACTGCTCCAATTCGCGGATGCGCGCGTCCACCCGCTCCACCACGGCGGCGGGGTGGAACTGGTCGAGCAGCGTCTGCAGGAGCGCTTCCCGGATATCGTCGCGGTCCATCGCCTGGGTGAGCACCTGGAACGAAACCATGTCGTTGTAGCGGTCCACGATCAGGCCGGGCAGGCCGTCGCCCTCGCTGAAGACAACGCGGTAAGCGTCGGCGTCGCGCACGATCCGCCGGCGGTAGGCGATGGCGCCGAGCAGACGTTCGCGGAGCAATTCCACCAGCCTGGCGGGCTCCAGGCGCTCACCGCCGAGCATGCGGAGGGCGATTTGCGAGCTGCTGCTGTAGAGCGCGGCGCCGAGAAACTTGCCGGCTTCATCCTGCACCCGGACCAGCGACCCGGGCGGAACCTGCTCGCGCCCCACGAGGTCGGAGCGGTACACCCAGACATGACCGCGGCGGATGCGTGCCGCGGCTCGCCAGTTCACGTGCAGGACAGGTGCGGACAAGATTGAGGGTCTTACTCGCCCGACGGGCTTGCTTCCGCCGGGACAGCCGTTTCCTGCCCGGCAGCCGGTACATCGCGCGCCGTGTCGTACCAGAGGATGCGGTGGCAGGAGTCGCAGATGATGAACTGCTCGTTGGTGCGGACGTCGTTATAGAGCTGCGGCCGCAACATCACCTGGCAGACGGAACAATGGTGGTCCACCGCCTCGGCCATGGCGCTGCCGCGCAGCTTGAGCACACGGTCGTAGTGGCGCAGCACATCCGGCGTGATCGCCGCGCGCAGCTTGTCGCGCTTGCTGTTCCACGTCGCCATCTCCTTTTCGTCCACTTCCGTCCGCGAGCGGGCCTCCGCTTTTTCCTTTTCGATTTCCGCGGCCTCCGCCTTCAACTCGGCCTCCGCGGTCTTCAGGTCCTTTTCCAGCGACTCGGTCGCGAGCATGCCTTCCAGGATCTTGTCCTCCGCTTCGCGGATGTGCTGCTGCGCGAATTCGACCTCGGTGGTGAGCGCTTTGTACTCCTGGTTGGTCTTGACGCCCAGCATCTGGTCGCGGTATTTGGAAACTTTTTGCTGCAGGTCCTGGATTTGCGATTCGAACTTGCGCTTGGCGCCCTCGCCCACCTTAATCGCCGCCACGGCCCTTTCCTTGCGCGCCTTGGAATCGGCGAGCTTGGCCTCGATCACCGCCACCCGGCGCGGCAGGGCGGCGATCTCTTGCGAGAGCCGCGCAATCTCGCGGTCGGCCTCCTGCAACTCCTTCAGGTTCTGTAGGTCTGGATTCATCCCCACGCATTCCGATCGGTTGAAAATTGTAGCACGCTATGGGTTGCGGGGGCTTTGCTACCGAGGACGCGGAAGACCGTCGGCCAGTGACCGTCGGCCGACCTCTGATGTTGTAAACTTTCCCGTTTTCATTGCTTCGAGGGAAAGACATGATCGCGCGTTTATCTGCCATCCTCCTGCTCTGTCTGCCGCTGGCTGCGCAACAGCCGGCCCCCGCGCCCGCAACGCCGCCGAAGCTGACCATCGAGTCCATCTTCGCCGAGGGCGGCATCACCGGCCGCGGGCCGGACGCCTTCAAGTGGAGCCCGGACAGTACCAGGCTCTCCTTCATCCAGCGCGATGATTCCGGCGAACACGGGCAGCTCTGGTCGATTGACGTCGCCACCGGCGCCAAGGCGGTGCTGGTTACGGAAAGCAAGCTGCAGTCGCTGTTTCCGCCTGACAGCCGCATGACCGCCGAGCAGCGCGAACGCGCCCAGCGCTATTCCGTCGCCGCGTACCAGTGGGCTCCCGACTCCCGGCACCTGCTGTTCGACAGCCGCGGCCAGCTCTGGTACTACTCCCTCGACAGCGGCACCGCGGTGCAGCTCACCACGGCGGCGGAGCCCAGCAGCGATCCCAAGTTCTCTCCCGACGGCAAGCGCCTGGCCTATGTGCGCAAGCACGACGTCTGGTCGCGTCCGGTCGGCGAGGGTGGCGAGCGCCAGGTCACCCGTGATGGCGATGAGAACCTTTTCAACGGCGAGGTGGACTGGTTGTACGAGGAGGAACTCAGTGTCCGCAGCAACTACTTCTGGTCGCCGGACAGCAAGCGTATCGCGTTTCTGCAGATGAACGAGAAAACGGTCCCCACCTATCCCCTGGTTGACTGGATGCCGACGCACCCCAAGGTCACCGACATGAAATATCCGAAAGCGGGAGATCCCAATCCCGAAGTGCGCCTCGGCGTCACCTCCGCCGATGGCGGCAAAGTGAAATGGATCGGTCTCGGAGACGGCAGCAACAAGACGTGTACATCCCGCGCTTCGGGTGGGTGGGCAGCGGCACGCTCTACGCGGTGGTGGTGAACCGCCTGCACACGCGCATGGACCTGTATTTAGCCGATGCCGCCAGCGGACGCTCACGCCTGGTGCTCACCGAATCCGAGCCCAACGCGTACCTTGACGACGATCGCTTCCACATTACGTGGCTGCAGTCGGGCGACCGCTTCCTGTGGCCGAGTTGGCGCGACGGGCACATGCACCTGTACCTCTACAGCTTCGATAAGAACAATCCGCTGGCCGCCGACGCCAAGCTTGAGCGGCAGCTCACCAAGGGAGACTTCGAGGTCAGCGGCGTGGACGCAGTGAATGAATCCAGCGGCACGGTTTATTTTGAGGCCAATGCGGGCGACCGCGCCAGGAACAGGTCTTCGCCGTCCAACTCGACGGCGGCCCGATGCAGCCGGTTACCACCGAACCCGGCGTGCACAGCGCCGACTTTGCGGCCGGCGGACAGTATTTTGTTGACCGACATTCCGCGCTGCTCATCCCGCCGCATCTTTCGTTTTGCAAAGTGGGCGGCGCCTGCAGCGCCATTTGGGAATCGCACGCGGTTTCCGCCTACAACCTGATCGCCCCGCGCGCGCTTCAGTTGAAGGCTGCCGACGGACAGACCACCTTGTACGGATACCTGCTTCTGCCCCCCGGCGCCGAAACCATGGGCGCCGCCAGCGTCCCGGTGATCCTGAATCCCTACGGCGGCCCGGGAGTCCAGGTGGTGCGGGACGCATGGGGCGGCCCGAATTTTCTCTTTCACAACCTCATGGCGCGCCGCGGATTTGCCATTCTCCAGGTGGACAACCGCGGCATGGCGAATCGCGGGCGCGCCTTTGCCACCCCGGTCCTCCATCGCTTCGGCAAGGTGGAGTTGGAAGACCAGTTGGCGGCTCTGGACCAGGTGCTGCAGCAGTTCCCGGCGCTCGATCCCAACCGCGTCGGCTGGTGGGGCTGGAGCTACGGCGGGTACATGACGCTCTACGCCATGACCCACACCGATCGCGTCAAGGCCGGCGTTTCGGTGGCGCCGGTGAGCGATTGGCGCGACTACGATTCCACCTACACCGAGCGCTACATGGGCTTGCCCAAGGACAATGCGTCCGGCTACGCCGAGAGCGCTCCGGTGAACGCGGCCAGGATGCTCGCCGGACGCCTGCTGGAAGTGCACGGCACCAGCGACGACAACGTGCACCTGCAGAACACGATGCAGATGGTCCGCGCCATGATCAACGCCGGCAAGCAGTTCGACCTGCAGCTCTATCCCGGGAAGACGCACGGCATCAGCGGCGCCGCCGACCGCACGCAGCTTTACCACCGCATCCAGCATCAATTCGAACAGTACCTGCTGGCGACGCAACCCGCGTCCGCACAACCGCAATGACGAACTCCTGCACTCTCGGCAATTTTGAACTCTCCATCTTCACCGACGGCACCTACCTGGCCGACGGTGGCGCCATGTTCGGCGTGGTGCCCAAGGTCATGTGGGAGAAAAAAGCACCCGCCGACGAGCTGAACCGCATCGTGCTGGCCCTCAATTCGCTGCTCATCCGCACCGGCGAGCATACGGTGCTGGTGGAAACCGGCATCGGCCCCAAGCTCTCGGAGAAGCGGCGGCGCATTTACGAAAACCGTCCGCAGTTACCCGATAACCTGCGCGCCGGCGGCGTGGATCCCGAAGCCATCGACATCGTCATCAATACGCATTTGCATTTCGACCACTGTGGATGGAACACGTACATCGAAAATGGAAAGGTCAAGCCGACATTTCCCAACGCGCGCTACTACGTTCATGCCGGCGAGGTTGAGCACGGCCGTCGGCAGTTCGAGCGCGACCGCGTCAGCTACATCAGCGAGAACTATGATCCGCTGATCGCCAGCGGGCAGATGCAACTGCTGCACGGCGATGGCGAGATTGTGCCCGGCATATCGGTGAAGGGCTATGCGGGCCACACGCGCAACATGCAGGCCGTCCTGGTGCGCAGTGGCGGCAAGACCGCGTGCTACATCTCCGACTTGATTCCCATGCTCTCCCACCTGAAGCCGACCTGGGTGATGGCCTTCGACCTGTATCCTCTGGAAACGATCGAAAACCGCAAGAAGTTCTATGCCGATGCAGTGCGCGAGAACTGGCTGGTAGTGTTCACGCACGAGCCGCACACCCCGATGGTGTTCCTGGATCGTGACCAGGAGGGTGAGGTGGTGGCGCTGCCGCTGCCGGAAAGCGCAGTGGCGAGTGGCTAGAGCCATGTCGCCCGCGTCACTTTTGTGTAGCCGATGTCATCCCGAGCGAGGGAGGGCTCCCGCGCGTTTTCTTTACCGGGGCCCCCAGCACGCCTGCCGTTGGCGTGCTGGGGTGGTCGTGCGCGGGAAACCCGAGTCGAGGGATCTCGGGTTTGTGTTGGCGGGCATACCGACTCTGGAAGCGCTCTAGACCTTGCGCCTTGCGCCTTGTGCCTGTTCAGCTTTTCTCGCGGTAAATCTCGTTCACCGCCTGGTTGGCTTCGTCGCTCTCCACCAGCACGCAGCGGATGCCCTGCTTCAGCCACATGTCGCAGACCGGCGGCCGGTCTTCGATCACCAGCTTGATGCGCTCCTTCGGCCAGCGCTCCAGCGCTTCCCTCTTGATTTCGTAGTCAGGACGATGATCGCCGTCGCGGCGCATGAACACGTCGGAAAACGGGATTTCGTTCTGCTTCAGCCAGGCCACGGTACGGGCCCGGTATTCCTCCGGCCGGCCGGTGATAATGATGATGTCGTGCACCTGGGCAAGCGAGCGTACCCACGCGACCGTGGACACGATCGGTTTATCGCGGTCCATGCCTTCGAAAAACGCCTTCCAGTTTTTCTTGCGCCCGTCGCGGATGTGATGCAGGCGGTGGCGCACGTCGGCGAGCGTACCGTCGACGTCGACCAACACGATGGGTCTTTTCTTTGCACTCATTGGCTGGCCTTATGCGCCTCAACCACCGAGTCACCGAGAACACCGAATCGCTCTCGATCTTGCTCCGTGAACCTCGGTGTCCCCGGTGGTGACGATTCTCACACAATCATCGGCTGCTCGCTCAAGAGCGTTGCGAAAAACCGGTCCACCCGCTCCAGGATCTCGCGTTCTTCCCTCGCCTCGTACACCGCCTTGCGCAGCCCGCTTCCGTTGCGCACCCCGTGCGTGAACCACGACGCGAACTGCTTCATCTTCCCCGCCGCTCCGGGCATTTCTTCTTCAATCAGCATCTGGAAATAGGTGCGGATCATGTCATAGCGGTCGCGCTCCGTGGGCTCCTCGTAGGCGCCGGTGGCGGCGTGTTGCGCAATCTGGCGGAAGATCCAGGGATTCGACGCTGCCGCGCGCCCGATCATCACCGCGTCACATCCGGTCTGCGCGACCATGGCGCAGGCGTCCTGCGGGGTGCGGACATCGCCGTTGCCGATCACCGGAATCCGCACCGCGTTCTTGATCGCGGCAATCCAGCCCCACTGTGCCGTGCCGCCGTAGCCCTGCTCGCGCGTGCGCGCGTGCAGCGCGACCGCCTGCAACCCGCAATCCTCGGCCATGCGCGCCAGGTCCACGCCAATGATCTCGCTGTCGTTCCACCCGGCTCGGAACTTCACCGTGAAAGGAATCTTCACCGCCGAGCGCACGGCGCGAAAGATTTCCCCGATCCTCGGCAGGTCGCGCAGCAGTCCCGACCCGCCATTGCACTTGACCACCTTCTTCGCCGGGCAGCCCAGGTTCAGGTCCACCAGGTCGAAGCCGAGGTCCTCGATCATGCGGGCGGCGTCGGAGAGCACCGCCGGATCGCTGCCGAACAGTTGCGCCGAGATGGGGTGTTCGTCGTCGTAGAAGTGCAGGTAGCGGCCGCGCATGCGCTTGTCGCGCAGCATGCCGTCGGCGGAGGTGAATTCCGTCATGATCAGCCCGCAGCCGCCGAGATTACGGATGAAGCGGCGGAAGACCGTGTCGGTCACCCCGGCCATGGGCGCCAGGACAGTCGCCGGCCGCAGCGTCACCCTGCCCACCTGGAACGACACCGGCACGGGCGCCTGCGGACGGGCGGCGTCGGTCGAGACCGGGTTTTCCCAGCGCTTCTGCACGGTCCTATTGTAGCCGCACACGCCAGAGCTTGCCCGGAGTTGCTCGAAGGGGCGCGTGTGCCACGCTTTACAAGAAAAAGCCCTCGCCGCAGCGAGGGCTTCGCTCCCAAATCGGTGTTACTTCTTTTCCGCGGTCGCCGGCTGTTCCGTCGGTCGCAGGCGTCTTCTTGCCGTACTTGCGGCGGAAGCGCTCGACACGGCCCGCCGTGTCCATCAGCTTCTGCTTGCCGGTAAAGAAGGGGTGGCACGCGGAGCAGATTTCCACGTGGATGTCGCCCTTGTGCGTCGAGCGGGTGGTAAACGTGTTGCCGCAGGCGCAGTGCACGCGCACTTCCTCGTAAACCGGATGAATGGCTGCCTTCATGGCGCTCCAGGTTCCTTTCGCGAAACCTCTATTTTACAGGAGAGAATGAAAAATCGGCAAACCCAGCGCCGCTGGCGCTGGCGCACAAACGAAACGGCAGGCGCGCGCCTGCCGTCGAAAACCTGGTACAACCCCTGGGTTCGGCCCTGCTACTTGCGGTTCACTGCCTTTTTGAGGTCGATGCCCGGCGTGAACTTGGCGACCTTGCGCGCGGCGATCTTAATGAGCGATCCGGTCTGAGGATTGCGCCCGTTACGCGCCTTGCGCTGCGAGACGGAAAACGTTCCGAAGCCAACCAGGGTCACGCGCTCCCCTTTTTTCAAGGCGGCGGTGACGCCGTCGATCATGGTGTCAATCGCGGCGGCAGCCTGCGTCTTGCTGCATTTGGAGGAACTGGCGATCCGGTCAACGAGATGGCCTTTGTTCATGGTGCTCTCCTGGGCAGGTCTTGCAAATACCCCACCCCAGGGGGCTTTGCGACCCTGCGCGCGCCTATTCTCCCCTTCCAGACCTGAAAGTCAAGAACTGACGCGGGGTTTGGACCATTTTTTTGTGGAAAGCCGCAATGGACGGGTGGATAGCTGCACCGGCTAGTCGGAAGCGGCCACCTGCGGCCCGGGCTGCGACACCTGGCCCGCCGATAAGTCAGCCAGCAGTTGTTTCAGCCGAGCCAGGATCTCGTCTGCGGTGGTGGACTTCAGCGCAAACTTCAGCACCCCGGCAGGCGTGAATTGCGCGCCCTTTTGCGCTGCCACGAACTGTGCCAGGCGCTGCGGCTCGATGGCTGCGTTGCCGCTGAAGCGGATACTCACCAGGTCGCGCTTGCGCTCCATCCCGGCCACGCCCACGCGCTGCGCCAGCAGCTTCAGCGTGGCGTACTCCAGCAGGTTTCGCACCGCGGCCGGCGGCGCGCCGTAGCGGTCTTCCAGTTCGCCGCGAACTTCGTTCAACCGCGCCTCGGTCCCGATGCCGGCCACGCGCTTGTACATGCGCAGCCGCTGGTTTTCCTGGGGAATGTACTCGGCGGGAATGCGGATGTTCAGGCCGAGGTTGAGCTGAGTTTCCGCCTCTTCCGGCGCCGCTTCGCCCTTGATCTCACGCACCGTGCGCTCCAGCATCGAGGTGTACAGCTCGAAGCCGACCGCATCGATGTGGCCGCTCTGCTCGCCGCCCAGCAGGTTTCCGGCGCCGCGCAACTCGAGATCGAGGGCGGCAATCTTGAATCCGGCGCCGAGATCGGAGAACTCCTTCAGCGCGGCCAGCCGGCGCCGCGCCAGGGGCGTCAACTCGGTGTCGGGCGGGATCAGCAGGTAGGCGTACGCGCGGCGGTTGGAGCGCCCCACGCGGCCGCGCAATTGATACAGCTCGCTCAGCCCGTGGCGGTCGGCGCGGTTCACCACGATGGTGTTGCACAGCGGGATGTCGAGCCCGTTCTCGATGATGGTCGTCGCCACCAGCACGTCGGCCTCGTGGCGCATGAACGCCAGCATGACTTTTTCCAGCTCGCCTTCGCTCATCTGCCCGTGGCCGACGATGACGCGTGCCCGCGGCGCCATCTCCTGGACGCGCGCCGCGATCTCATAGATGGTGTCCACGCGGTTGTGCACCATGTACGCCTGCCCGCTGCGCTCCAATTCGCGCTCGATGGCGGATTTCACCAGCTTCTCGTCCCAGGCGGCGACCACGGTTTCGATCGCGATACGATCTTTCGGCGGCGTCTCGATCACGCTCATGTCGCGCAGCCCGACCAGCGACATGTGCAGCGTGCGCGGAATCGGCGTCGCCGACATGGTCAGCACGTCCACTTCTTTCTTGAGCTGCTTCAGCCGCTCCTTGTGCCGCACGCCGAAGCGCTGCTCTTCATCCACCACCACCAGCGCCAGGTCGGCGAACTTGATGTCCTTGGACAGAAGGCGGTGGGTGCCGATCAGGATGTCGACTTTTCCCTGCTCCACCTTCTCCACGATCTCTTTCTGCTGCCGCGGGGTGCGGAAACGGCTGATCATTTCCACCGTAATCGGGAACGCCGCAAACCGCCGCTTGAAGGTCTCGAAGTGCTGGAAGGCGAGAACGGTCGTGGGCGCCAGCACCGCCACCTGCTTGTTGTCGCTCACCGCCTTGAAGGCCGCGCGCATCGCCACCTCCGTCTTCCCGTACCCGACGTTGCCGCACAGCAGGCGATCCATGGGCTGCGCCTGCTCCATGTCTTTCTTGACGTCAACAATGGCCTGCGCCTGGTCTTCCGTTTCGTTGAATTCAAAAGCATCTTCGAATTCGCCCTGCCACTGCGTGTCGGGAGGAAACGGGTGGCCCTCGGCGGTCTTGCGCAGGGCGTAGAGCTTGAGAAGTTCGTCGGCCATGTCCTTCATGGCCTTCTTGACGCGCGCCTTCGTCCTGGCCCATTGCTGCGTGCCCAGCCGGTTGAGTACGGGCTTGGCGCCGCCTTCGGCGGAACGGTACTTCTGCACCAGGTCCAGCCGGGTGAGCGGCACGTACAGCCGGGCGCCCTCGGCGTACTCCAGGATCATGAACTCGGCCTTGTCGCCGTCCCCTTGCGCAATCTCCTTCAGCCCCTGGTACTGACCGATGCCGTGTTCCACGTGCACCACGTAATCGCCGACCGCGAGGTCCCGGAAATCGGAGATGAAGGCGCTGGTCTTCGATTTCGAGCGCTGCGGCCGGACCACGCCCTCCGGCTCGTCAAACAGGTCGCGCGTGCCGAAAACCACCAGGCCGGCGTCGGGCAAGGCGATACCGTCGGGCACGCTCGCTTTTACTATTGTTGTAGTAGATACGACGCCCCCCAGGTAAGCGGCGTCATCCAGGTAGCTTTCGCCCGGACGCGGCGTCCGCGACCCCAGGCGGAACGGAACCCCGTACTCGCTGAACAGGTCGGCGATGCGCTCCACTTCGCCGGTGGAAGCGGCGGTGAACAGCACACGCTTGCCCTCGGCGGAGAGCTTTTTGACCTCGTCCACCATCGCCGGTACCGAGCCGTGGAATCGCGTGGTGGGCTGGGAAAGCAGGAATTGGCCGCTGATGAACGCTGATGAACGCTGATCGTTTTCGCTTTGCTCTGATCCGTGTTCATCCGCGTTAATCTGCGGCTCTTCATTTTCCAACCCCAGATGCTGAAGATCAGCGCGGGGCAAGGATTTCAGCTTGGCTTCAAATTCCTCCGGCGCCAGGTACAGCTCCTCGGGACGCACCAGGTTGCCGACGCCGCTGCGCAGATGCATGTCGCGCACGCGGTCCCACCAGCGGTCCAGTTCGGAACGCAGGTCGTCGGGCTCGTCCACCACGACGGCAACGTTGGCAACAAGGTCGAACACCGTTCGATCGGCGCCCGCCACCCCGGCGTAAAACTCCCACCCGGGAAACACCCCGACTCCCCCGGCGCGCACTGCGGCCTCCACCGCTTCCTCGTCGCCGCTGACGCGCTTGCCGGAAAGCCGGGCGTGGATGGCCGCCAGCGTGTCCTCGCGCACCGGAACCTCGGTCAGCGGCAGCAGGAGCGCTTCTTCTACAGATGTAGTAGAACGCTGCGTGCCGGGATCGAACTTGCGGATCGACTCCACTTCGTCGCCAAACAGCTCGATGCGCAGCGGGCGGTCGGCTTCCGGCGGGTAAACGTCGAGGATTCCGCCGCGCAGCGCATACTCGCCGGGCATCTCCACCACGTCGGAGGCGTTGTAGCCGAGGGTATTGAGGTGCTGGAGGAGCGGTTCGGTGTCGAGCGTCTCGCCGCGGCGGATGGTGCGCGCCAGCTCGCCATAGAACTCGGGTGGGCGCAGGCGCAGGCTGGCCGCAGCCACCGGCACGATCACAACCGCCGCGATACCGGCGGCCATCTTGGACAGCGTGGCGGCGCGTTGCTCCTGGATCTCCGGGTGGGGCGAGAGGCCCTCAAACGGCAGTACGTCAGGCGCGGGCAGGATAAGAACCGTATCGGAGCTGGCGCCGCGTTCGGTGTGCGGCGCGATCGCGCCGGTGAGTTCGCCAAACGCGGCCACCACCGGCTGCAGGTCTTCCGCTGCCCGGTTATCGGACACCACCACCACCAGCGGCTTGTCGGCCGCGCGATGCAGCAGCGCGATCAGCAAGGCCTTGGCTGGCGGAGTCAGTCCGGAAACACTCATCCCTCCCGCGCCGGTCTTCAGGTGGGAGGCGGCACGCGTAAAGGCGGGCAGATTTTCCACGTCCGCGAAGAGATCGCGGACGAACGGGAGGACCATGCCAGTTTGATTCTACCGGATTGAGCTGGAGTGCGCGGTCAGCCGCCGGCCTTTTTCTCCGCGCATTCGGCCGCTGCCTCTACGGCTTTGGCCACCCGCCGCGCCCGCGCTTCGGGGCTGCGGTAATAGAAGATGGCCAGCAACTGTGCGCGGCGCTGCGCCGGCGACATCCGCTGCCAGCCTTCCAGCGCGCGTGGCGTGCGCGCAAACGCCAGTCGCAGCAGCGGCGGCAACTCCTGCTCTGCCTCCATGGTGGACAGCAGCCGCTCGGCCAACTGCTCGGCGCGGCGCACCCGGGCTTCGGCGCTCTTGACCTCCGTAATCCACTCGGCGATTTCCTTGCGCGTCGAATAGTTCAGCGCGTCGTACCAGCGCTCGAGCGCGCGATCGCCGGCCATGGCGCGCTTCAGTTCCGGAGGCGCGATGACCGTGCGTTCCTCGGTATCGGGTTCCAGCCGGAATTTCGCCACGCTGCCCGCAACCGTCCCGCTCCCGCGCTGCATGCGCTTGTTCACCAGCACGAAATGACCACCGGTGCGCGCCGGAAACAGCGTGGTGCGGAAGGGGAAGCCGTTGATTTCGCCTTTCACCTTCGGACGCCGCGTTCCCCAGGCGTTCGACACGTCAAAAGGAATGCGGGCGATCACCCAACCGAGGCGGCCAGGATTGCGCTCCAACGTAGCCTTGAAAGATTTCGATGCCGTCACTTTAGTCATTGCAGGCGAACTGCCCGGAAACCAGCCGCAGATTAACGCAGATCAACGCAGATTTGGCAATGATCAGCGTGCATCTGCGTTCATCAGCGGCGAAGGGTCAAATCACCGTCATAACCCGCGGCGATTTCTGTATATTCGCCGGATGCCTCGCGCTCCCCGCGTACGACGCAGTCTCGGCCTGCTGCCGCTGGTCGCCGCCACGTTTTTCATGGTGTCGGGCGGCCCCTACGGGCTCGAGGAGATGGTGCAGAAGGCGGGGTACGCCCGCGCCCTGATCGTCCTGCTCGTGCTGCCCTTCCTCTGGAGCCTGCCCACCGCGTTCATGGTGGGAGAGCTTTCGGGCGCGCTGCCGGAGGAAGGCGGCTACTACGTCTGGGTGCGGCGCGCGCTGGGGCCGTTCTGGGGATTTCAGGAAGCCTGGCTCTCCCTGCTGGCCTCGATCTTCGACATGGCAATCTACCCCACGCTGTTCGTCCTCTACCTGGGACAGATCGCGCCCTCGCTGGGGCGCGGACGCAACGGGCTGCTGGTCGGCGCCGTGGTCGTCGCGGTTGCCGCCATCTGGAACATCGCGGGAATCCGCGCCGTCGGCACCAGTTCCGTGTACCTCATGCTGGTGCTGCTATTTCCGTTCGCGGCCATGACGGTTTACGCAATGTGGCGCGCGCCTCTCCCCAGTGTGGTTCACCACGGCGCTTCGGTGGACTTGCTCGGCGCGGTGTCGGTCGCGATGTGGAACTACATGGGATGGGACAACGCGTCCACCATCGCCGGCGAAGTCGAAGACCCACAGCGCACCTATCCGCGCGCCATGATCGGCGCCGCCGTGCTGGTCGCCGTCGTATATCTCATCCCCGTGGCGGCGGCCATGGTGGACGGCATTGACCCGGGCACGTGGACGACCGGGTCCTGGGTGCAGGCCGCGGGCGCGCTCGGCGGCCGATGGTTGGGGCTGGCGGTAGTGGCGGGCGGAATGATCTGCGGCCTCGGCATGACCAATGCGCTGGTGCTGTCGTATACGCGCGTGCCCTTCGCCATGGCGCAGGATGGATATCTGCCCGCGGCGTTCCTGCGCGTGCATTCGAAGACCGGCGCGCCCTGGGTCTCGATCCTGGCGTGCGCGCTGGCATGGACGGTATGCCTGCCGCTGGGCTTCGAACGCCTGGTGCTGATTGACATCATCCTGTACGGCGTGGCGCTGCTGCTGGAATTTGTCGCGCTGGTCGTGCTGCGCGTGCGCGAGCCGGATTTGCCGCGCCGGTTTCGCGCCCCGGGCGGCATCGCGGGCGCGGCTGCCTTGGGCATCGGACCGGCGGCCTTGCTGGTGCTCACCTTCGTCCGCGGCGAGAGCGAGCGCACCGGCCCCATCACCGCGCTCGGCTTGGGCGCCATTCTGGGATTGCTGGGCGTGCTCGTGTATTTCGCCGTGCGGGTAAATGCGAAGACCGTTCAGCCGCAGATCAACGCTGATGAACACTGATGATTCAAGTAAATCAGCGTCGATCTGCGTTCATCAGCGGCTAATCTCTTCTCCGTCGCAGCTTAGATTCTCGGCGTGTAGTGCCGCGTCAGCCAGCGCGCCAGCCCGTCCAGTCCCGGGAACAGCACGCGCTCGGTGATGTTGGCTTGATCGAGCTTGTCGCGCGCCTCCCACTTCAGGTCCACCGGAATAATGATCCGCCGCACCAGCTCGGTGTGTTCTTTCAGCAGCCACTCGTCAAAGCGCGCCACCGGGCTCGACATCATCGAGAAGATCGAAAACTGGTTCACGATGCGCTGGTCCAGCGAGGGCGGTTCCAGGAAGACCGCGAAGGGCTCTTTCGACTGCTTCTCCATCGCCGCCAGCGACGGCGCGCCCCGTTCGAGCATTTCCACCGTGAACGCGTTCGACCGCTCCTCAGCCAGCACCTCGCGCATCGGCTTCGGCAGCAGCTTGTGCACCGAAACGTAGTCGACGCACCAGATGATCCCGTCGCACCCGTAGCGCTCCAGGTCCTCGGTGGCGAAGTGCAGCGCGACATAGGGCGAGTAGCTCCAGTCCAACAGGCGCGTGGGCACGCCGTGGTGCTGGGCCACCGCCAGCCAGTTCCACTGCGAATCTTCGCGCACCGTGTCTTGGTGCGCGTACTTCTTGAAATTCCGCAGGATGTGGAATTCCACTTCGCGGATGTTGCCGCCCAGCTTCATCAGCCCGGTGCGCAGATCGCCGGTGGCATCGCCCATGCCGCGATACACCTGATTGGAGCGGAAGCGGAGAATCGCCGCGTTCCAGGTGTTCTCGAACAGTTCGCGGTTCAGCTCGGTCCAGTTGTTGACGCGTACGTCTTGCACGATCACTCCGATGCGGCAACGTTCATTGTAGTTCCTCGCACCTGACTGGCGGCACTTTCCACCACCGAGGCACCGAGTCCGCCGAGATACACAGAGCCTATCCGTTCTGTTCTTGAAAATGAATCCCTCGGTGTTCCTCTGTGTCCTCGGTGTCTCGGTGGTGACCTGCACGGCTGTCCCCGCGCACGCCCGCCTGTGCGGTCCGCTGGTATAGTGAGCGGTTGCAATCCATGCATCCGAGGTCCCCATGGCCCGCCGATTCGACAAATCGCGCGAACTCCGCCGTCGCGCCGAAGCCGTTATTCCCGGCGGTGTGAATTCGCCGGTGCGCGCCTTCGGCGCCGTCGGCGGCGATCCGCCCTTCATCACCCGAGGCGAGGGCTCGCACATCTGGGACGCCGACGGCAACCAGTACATTGACTACGTCGGTTCCTGGGGCCCGCTGATCCTGGGCCACGCCGCGCCCGCCGTGGTGGAGGCCGTGATCGACGCCGCCCGCCGCGGCACCAGCTTCGGCGCCTCAACCCCTTCGGAAATTGATCTCGCCGAGGCCGTGCTCGATGCCTATCCCTCGATGGAGCACGTGCGCTTCGTCAGCTCGGGCACGGAAGCGACCATGTCGGCCATCCGCCTGGCTCGCGCCCATACCCACCGCAAATATATCGTCAAGTTCGAAGGCTGCTACCACGGACACAGTGACGCGCTGCTGGTGAAAGCCGGCTCCGGCGTGGCCACGCTCGGCATCCCCGGCTCGGCCGGTGTACCCGAGGAGTTCGTCCAGTTCACCCTCGCGCTGCCTTACAACGATCCTGACGCGGTCGAGCAGGCGTTCAAGAAGTACCCGGGGCAGATCGCGTGCGTCATCGTTGAACCGGTGGTCGGCAACATGGGTTGCGTCCCGCCGCAGAAGGGTTACCTGGACGCGCTCCGCTATCTCACCTCACGGGACAACGCGCTCCTCATCTTCGACGAGGTGATGACGGGATTCCGCGTCGCCTTCGGCGGCGCGCAGGAACTGTACGGTACGCGCCCGGACCTGACCACGCTCGGCAAAATCATCGGCGGGGGTCTGCCGGTCGGCGCCTACGGCGGTCCGGCGGACATCATGGACATGATTGCGCCGCTCGGACCCGTATATCAGGCGGGAACGCTCTCGGGAAATCCGCTGGCCATGGCCGCGGGCCTGGCGACCATCTGCCATCTGCGCGACCACCGCGAAATCTACGGCCGCATGGAACGCATGGCCGCCACCCTGGTCGCGATGGTCACCGAAGCGGCCCTCGATGCCGGCCTGCAGGTCACGGCCAACCGCGTCGGCTCGATGTTCACCTGGTTCTTCACCCCGGAAACCGTCGCTGACTGGCTGGGGGCGGCGACCTGCAATACCAACGCGTTCGGGCGCTTCCACCACGGCATGCTGGACGCCGGCGTGTATCTGCCGCCATCCCAGTTCGAAGCGGCATTCCTCGGCGCGGCCCACACCGACCAGGACATCCATCAGACCATCGCCGCCGCGCGCGAAGCGCTCACCGGCGTGCACGTGTGAAAGTCGCCAGTCGCCGGTCGCCAGCCTCCAGGCTTGCGTCGTAAGGATTTTCCTGGCGCCCTGCAGCCTGGCGACTGGCGCCTGTTACTGCAGCACCACCTCCGCGATATAGAGCGCGATTACTATCACCGTCCAGCCAAAGCCGACCGGGATCAGGTATTCCTCTTCGATTTTGCGATACCTGCTGCTGTCGGAAGCCATCGCCGTACCTGCCCGCGAAAGCGGATGATTCTTGGAGGTGAATCGGAGGGGCTGCAAGTCTGCGGGTCAGCTCGCGATTCCAGCGGTTGTGCCGGGTCGAAGGCGCGCCGCGCGTTTTCCCAGTACGCACTTCCACCTTGGCACCGATTGGTTGAGGCGCATACGATGCAGATCACATTCTCTTGTGAGTGGGGCCAAAACGGTAACTGCCGCCGAATTTGACCGGGGAGCGGCGGCCTTACAGCTCCAGCTTCTTCATCCATTCGCGCAGCGGGCCGCCCAGATCGTCGCGCTTGAGCGCAAACTCCACCGTCGCTTTCAGGAATCCCAGCTTGTCGCCGGTGTCGTGGCGCTTGCCCTCGAAGTTGAACGCGTAAATTTTTTCCCGCTTGAGCAATTGCCGCATTCCGTCGGTGAGCTGCAACTCGCCGCCCGCGCCCAGGGGCGTGCTCTCCAACATCTCGAATATGGTGGGCGTCAGGATGTAGCGCCCGATCACCGCCTGGTTGGACGGCGCTTCCTCGGGCCGCGGCTTTTCCACCAGATTGCGGATGTCGAATAGTTTGCCTGCCCAGCGGCCGTCCACCGGCGTGGCGTCCACCACGCCGTAGGCGGAGATCGCCTCGCCCTCGACCGTCTGCGTGGCGATGACCGACGACTGCATCTCGTCGAAAACTTCCACCATCTGCTTCAGGCACGGCACCTCGGCGTCAATCACGTCATCGGCGAGCAGCACGGCAAAGGGCTCGTGGCCCACCAGCTCGCGCGCCATCAGCACCGCGTGGCCCAGCCCCATGGCCTCCTTCTGGCGCACGTAGGCGACGTGGATCATGTCGGAAATGTGGCGCACCACCGCCAGCAGGTCGGTCTTGCCGCGCTCCTCCAGCATCTTTTCCAATTCGTAGCTGACGTCGAAGTGGTCCTCGATCGCGCTCTTGCCGCGCCCGGTCACGATGATGATCTGGTCGCAGCCCGACGCCATTGCCTCCTCGACGCCGTACTGGATGATGGGCTTGTCCACCAGCGGAAGCATTTCCTTGGGCTGCGCCTTGGTGGCGGGAAGAAAACGTGTTCCCAAGCCGGCAGCCGGGAACACGGCCTTGCGGACTTTCATTTTCATGAGGACGCTCGGTGGTTACGGGAAAGAGTTTAGCGAAATACGTTAGCACAACGAAGCGCGCCCGCGGCGTGACGCTTCAGCTACGCCGCCGAAACCGCTTTCAATTGCAATTCCGCAATCGACAGTTCGGCGATGCGGGATTTCCTCCGCCCTCCACAGCTAATCCACCGTCCGCCATGCGGGTTACCATGAATTGCTCTTGCGCCCGGCTTCGCCTTGCCGCAATGTATCTGCGGAACCCCATGGACACGACCAGGCTGTGCCCGGTGTGCGACGACACCGGCTGGAAGACCATCGGCGCGGGCCGCGATCGCCGCGTCACCCGTTGCGATTGCCGCCGCCAGGAACGCAATCAGAAATTGCTCGAGCAGGCCCGCATCCCCCGGCGCTACGAACACTGCGAGCTCTCCAACTTCGAAATCATGAACGGCCACTCGCCGTCGCTCTCCTCGGCGCTGATGGCGGCGCAGCGTTTCGTCGCCGGATACCCCGTGGAGAAGGCCGGCCTGCTGATCACCGGCACCATCGGAGTCGGCAAGACCCACCTCTCGGTCGGCATCCTGAAGGAGCTTGTCGTCGCCAAAGGCATTCCCTGCCTGTTCTACGACTACCGCGAGCTGCTCAAGGAAATCCAGAATTCCTACAATGCCACCGTCGCCGTCACCGAGATGCAGGTCCTGCGCCCCATCTTCGATACCGAGGTTCTCGTGCTCGACGAACTCGGCGCCGTCAAGCCCTCCGAATGGGTGTGGGACACCGTCAGCCACATTCTCAACACCCGCTACAACGACGAGCGCACCACCATCATCACCACTAACTTCGAGGACCTTCCTCCCTCGAAGGCCGATGCTGAAGACGGCGAGCGTGCCCGCGCCTTCCGCGCCTCCCGCAAGGAAACTCTCGGCGACCGCATCGGCGAGCGCATGCGTTCCCGCCTCCACGAAATGTGCAAGGTGGTGAAAATGGAGGGCGAGGACTTCCGCACCAAGTACCGCAGCGCCAGCTTCCGCTAACCGAAGAACACGGAGATAACGAATAACACAGAGACACAGAGACACAGAGACACGGAGGTAACCAAATAAACTAAACCGGTGTCATCCTGAGCGAGGGCGCACGCCCGAGTCGAAGGACCCCTACCCGCTTGACCTTTCCGCTCGCCTCGACATGCTCTTCAGTGCGGAATCCGCGCCAAATTACCAAATTACGAAATTACTCAATTACCAAATCCCCTCCGTGTCTCTGTGCCTCTGTGTTCATCAGTTTCCAGCGGCTAAAATGATCCCGTGCTTCCCGTGCAACTCGAATTCCGCCCCGAGCGCGACTCCGACCTGTTCGCCGCCGTGCCCGCCGCGCCCGCGGTTTTCCTGCTGCGCGGTAGCGACCCGCAATCGGAGCCCTACGTCAGCAAGACCGCCAACCTTCGTCGCCGCCTCATCCGCCTGCTCGGTCCCGCCGAAGCGCGCACCCGCAAGCTCAACCTGCGCGATCGCGTTGCGGTCATCGAATACGCGCCCACCGGATCGGACTTCGAGTCCGGATTCGTGCTCTACAAGACCCTGCGCGCGGTCTTCCCCAAGACGTACCAAGATCGCCTGCGCCTCCGCCCCGCGCCCCTGGCCCGTTTCCGCCTGGAAAACCGCTACCCGCGCGTCTCCATCACCACGCACCTCGGCAGCGCCAAGAGCGTCTATTACGGCCCGTTTCCCTCGCGCGTGGCGGCGGAAAAGTTTGCCAACGACGCGCTCGACTTCTTCAAGATCCGCCGCTGCGTCGAGGAGCTGAACCCCGACCCCGCCTTTCCCGGCTGCGTCTATTCGGGGATGAAGATGTGTCTCGCGCCCTGCTTCAAGGGCTGCACCGACGAGCAATACGCCGCCGAAGTCGCGCGCGTGGAAACCTTCTTCGACTCGCGCGGCCACTCGCTGGTGCGCGAAATATCCGCCGCCCGCGACCAGGCCTCCGCCGGCCTGGAATTCGAAACCGCCGCCGCGATGCACGCGCAGCTCGACAAGCTCAAACCGGTGGTGTCGCAACTTCCGGAAATCGTGCACCGCCTCGACCGCCTCGCCGGCCTGATGATCCAGCCCTCATCGCAGCCCGATTCCGTCACTTTCTTCCGCGTCCAGGCCGGCTGCCTCTCCGACCCGATCACGTTCACGATCAAGCGACTCGACGATGCCGTGGACCCCGGCGCCTCGCCCGCCGGAACGACCACACCAAGTTTGAATAATGTAGGCCCCGGCGCCTCGCCGGGGCTGCCCGCAAGCTCACCGCAAAGTTATGGGGCCGCGGGCGCCCAGTCGGGGTCCCCGGCACGCGCCGGTTTTGCGCGTGACGGGGTGACCGTCGCCCGCGGCAAGAAAGTTCCCCACTCCATGGAATCCCGCGTTGCCGAAGCTCTGGCCGCCGCTCCCGCCGTAACCTGCTCTCGCCAGGAAACCATGGAGCACCTCGCCATCCTCAAGCGCTGGTACTACCGCTCCTCGAAACTCGGGGAAGTTTTCTTCGCCGAAGAGAATGGAGAACTTCCGATGCGCCGCATCGTGCGCGGCATCTCGCGCGTCTTCCGCGGCGAAAAGCCCGCCGCCGACCTGAGCGAAACCGCGCGCGACTACTGGATCAACCGCGGCCGTGAAGCGGAACTGGGAAAGGATTAGCCACAGATCGCCGCGGATTCACACGGATCGGACAAAATCCAATCGAGTGTCATCCTGAGCGAGGATGCGCCGGCAGACCCGCGCGCGCCGGTTTTGCGCGACGCGGGCTGCTGATGCGCATCCGAGTCGAAGGACCCCTGCGTTCGTCACGAAATGTTACAGCCGCTTGAGCTTCTGCACGCTTCAATCTGCAATCTTGTCTGATCCGCTTTTATCCGTGGAAATCCGTGGCTGCTGTCTTTTCCGGATGTTTCCGGAACACCACCCTCACGCCCTCTCTCCAGCGCTCATCCACCGCCACTAACTGCCATTCGATCGCCGGCGACAAGTACCGCAGCAGCGTGTCGGTCGCGGGATGAATGTGCAACGCGGGCGCCACCAGCAGCAGCAGCGGTGGCTCCGCCGACAACTCGCGTCCAGGAAAGTATCCGAACTTCGCAAATTCGCCGCACTGCTGGTGCCAGCGCACGCGCGCCCAATAGTCCAGACCTTGCAGCGGCAGGTGGATGTCCTCGTCCGCCTTCAGTTCGATCACCGCCAGCCTGCGCTCGCGCGTCGCAGCCAGCACGTCAATCATGGCGCGGTCGGACGCCGAAAACGCCGGCACCTGCGAGTACACACACGCCGCATCGAGCCGCGCATCGATCGCCGTGACGTCGCGCACCACCAGCGACTCCAGCCAGCGCTCCGGACACGCCCTCCGCAGCGGGTGAAGCGCATCTCCGTGAGCCTGCCGCGCCGAGCGCACCACGTCCACAAAGGCGGCGAACTGCTCCGCGTTATCGTCGGTGACCGCCGTCTCGCTCGCGCCCGCGCCGAACACCAGTTCCTCGGCGGCGCGGAATGATGTCTCGCTCATCGCCATGCGCGCCCGCGCGAACTCCAGCCCATGCAGTCGAAACGCAATTTCACCCGGGGTGACGATCGCAATCTCCGCCTCCGGCGCAAGCGACCGTACCCGTTCGATGGACTGCTGAAACCGTTCGCGCGCGCTGGATCCGTCGGCGCAGTGCACCAGGCGCGTTTCGATGTTGCCCGCATCGCTGCCATCCTTCTCCTGCAACTCGCCGCCGCGTTCGTCCACTTCGAAGAGCCGCCACTTGCAAACGCCGCGCGCCAGATGCGCCATGCGTGCCCGCACCACGGCCGACGTTCCCGCCGGCACGAACAGCGCCAGGCTCTCGACCATGGCCCTCCCGCAGTGCTCGCGCAAGTGTTCGAGCCACAGCAGCCCGAAAGTGAGCGATGCGTCCACCGACGCCTGGAGCTCCTGCGCATTCACCCCGAGCACCGCCGTCCACGTATTGCCCTTGCGCATGACGCCGCGCGCGTACACCGGGCCGAAAGAGCGTTCCAGGTCGGTGGAGGAGGTGAGCGGGTCGAGCTTGTGCGCGGGAAACTCGCGCTCGATCAGCCGCGTCAGCAGGGGACGGTAGTGGACGCGTGCCGTCTGCTTCGCCGCCGGCGTGCGCCGGTCGCGGCTGCGACAAATTTCCAGTTTCGCGGGGCGGGTCTGCCCGAAGCGCAGGACGCTCAAGTGCAGCGCGTCCTTGGCTCGCTCCACCTCGAGCACCCGCCGCACCACATTGCGCTCCGGCGACCACAGGTGCAGCAGGCACTTCCCGTGCTGTTCGGAGAGCGAGTATCGCGCCTCGCGCAAATCGAACATCACCGCGCCGTCTTCCAGCACGACCGCATCGGTCGAGCCGGAAAGGAATTCCTCCAACTCGCGCGTTAGCTGTTCCAGGTTCATGCGAAGTGCTTAATTCTTGCACCACGGAGACACGGGGACACGGGGAAATGCAAGTAAGACCCGGTACCGTAGTGCAAATCGGGAATCGTCCCGCCGCCATTCCGCGCGCGGCGAGGAATCTCGGCTTTCACCGCTTGATTACCGATCACCGACAACCGATAACCGACGACCCAGTTACAATGTGTTCTGGGGTCGTTCACAACCCTGCGGCATCCAATGACCATGCACAACGGCAATTATTTCTTCCATCGTTACGGCATCGCGGAAAGCGATCTGCAGCGCTATCTGGCGGCTGCGCTGAACGCGGGCGGCGAGTACGCGGACCTTTACTTCGAGTACCACACCACGACTTCCATCCTGGTGGACGAATCCCTGGTGAAGTCGGCGACGCAGGGCATCTCCGCCGGTTGCGGCGTGCGCGTCGTCTCCGGCGAGCGCACCGGTTACGCCTACACCGACGACCTCGCGCCGGAAAAGATCCTGCGCGCCGCGCGCACCGCCGCGCTCATTGCCAGCGGTCCGGCCAAGGAGCCGGAGGTCAGCCTCAAGGAGAATCGCGGGCGCGATCTTTATCCCGTGGCGCTCCCCTCGGTCAACTCCGACATTCGCGAAAAGCTCGATCTGGTGATGCGCGCCGACCGTGCGGCGCGCGCCCACGATCCGCGCATCAAGGAAGTTCGCGCCAGCTACGCCGACGAACTGCGCCGCATTCTGGTCATCGGCTCCGACGGCACGTTTGCCGAAGACTCGCAGCCGCTGGCGCGCATGAGCGTGTTCTGCCTCGCCCGCAACAACGGCCAGTCCTCGAAAGGCACGTCCGGCGGCGGCGGCCGCGTGTCGCTGGAATTCTTCCGCAGCGAGAAAACTCCCGAGCATTTCGCCGAACAGGCCGCGCGCCAGGCCCTCATTCAACTCGACGCGCGCGAAGCTCCCGCCGGCGAAATGGAAGTCGTGCTCGGTCCCGGATGGCCGGGAATCCTGCTGCACGAAGCCATCGGCCACGGCCTGGAAGCCGACTTCAACCGCAAAGGCACGTCGGCATTTACCGGCCGGCTGGGCACGCGCGTCGCCAGCGAGAAATGCACCGTGGTCGATAACGGCACCGTCCCCAACCGCCGCGGCTCGCTCAACGTGGACGACGAAGGCAACACCACCCAGGAAACCGTGCTCATCGAGAAAGGCATTCTCAAGGGCTACCTGAGCGACAAGCTCTCGTCGCGCCTGATGGGCATCGCCAACACCGGCAACGGCCGCCGCGAAAGCTACGAGCACATTCCCATGCCGCGCATGACCAACACTTACATGCTCAGCGGCGCCGATGCCCCCGAAGACATCATCCGCTCGGTGAAGCGCGGCGTCTTTGCCGCCAACTTCGGCGGCGGGCAGGTGGACATCACCAACGGCAAGTTCGTCTTCTCCGCTTCGGAAGCCTACCTGATCGAGGACGGCCATGTGACCGCGCCGCTGAAGAACTGCACCCTCATCGGCAACGGCCCCGACGTGCTCACCCGCGTCTCCATGGTGGGCAACGATCTCATGCTCGACGAAGGCGTCGGCACCTGCGGCAAGGATGGCCAGTCGGTTCCCGTCGGCGTCGGCATTCCGACCTTGAAGGTGGACCGCATCACCGTCGGCGGTACTGGAAGCTAGATTAACCACCGAGACAAACCGATCGCGCGCGCTGGATCCGTCGGCGCAGTGCACCAGGCGCGTTTCGATGTTGCCCGCATCGCTGCCATCCTTCTCCTGCAACTCGCCGCCGCGTTCGTCCACTTCGAAGAGCCGCCACTTGCAAACGCCGCGCGCCAGATGCGCCATGCGTGCCCGCACCACGGCCGAGGTTCCCGCCGGCACGAACAGCGCCAGGCTCTCGACCATGGCCCTCCCGCAGTGCTCGCGCAAGTGTTCCAGCCACAGCAGCCCGAAAGTGAGCGATGCGTCCACCGACGCCTGGAGCTCCTGCGCATTCACCCCGAGCACCGCCGTCCACGTATTGCCCTTGCGCATGACGCCGCGCGCGTACACCGGGCCGAAAGAGCGTTCCAGGTCGGTGGAGGAGGTGAGCGGGTCGAGCTTGTGCGCGGGAAACTCGCGCTCGATCAGCCGCGTCAGCAGGGGACGGTAGTGGACGCGTGCCGTCTGCTTCGCCGCCGGCGTGCGCCGGTCGCGGCTGCGGCAAATCTCCAGTTTCGCGGGGCGGGTCTGGCCGAAGCGCAGGACGCTCAAGTGCAGCGCGTCCTTGGCTCGCTCCACCTCGAGCACCCGCCGCACCACATTGCGCTCCCGCGACCACAGGTGCAGCAGGCACTTCCCGTGCTGTTCGGAGAGCGAGTATCGCGCCTCGCGCAAATCGAACATCACCGCGCCGTCTTCCAGCACGACCGCATCGGTCGAGCCGGCGAGGTATTCTTCCAACTCGCGCGTTAGCTGTTCCAGGTTCATGCGAAGCCCCTAATTCTTGCACCACGGAGACCTGGGACACGGAGAAATGCGAGTAAGACGCGGTGCCGTAGTGCAAAACGGGAATCGTCCCGTTGTCATTCCGCGCGCGGCGAGGAATCTCGGCTTTCACCGCCTGATTACCGATCACCGACAACCGATAACCGACGACCCAGTTACAATGTGTTCTGGGGTCGTTCACAACCCTGCGGCATCCAATGACCATGCACAACGGCCATTATTTCTTCCATCGTTACGGCATCGCCGAGAGCGATCTGCAGCGCTATTTGGCGGCCGCGCTGAACGCGGGCGGCGAGTACGCGGACCTTTACTTCGAGTACCACACCACGACGTCCATCCTGGTGGACGAATCCCTGGTGAAGTCGGCGACGCAGGGCATCTCCGCCGGTTGCGGCGTGCGCGTCGTCTCCGGCGAGCGCACCGGTTACGCCTACACCGACGACCTCGCGCCGGAAAAGATCCTGCGCGCCGCGCGCACCGCCGCGCTCATTGCCAGCGGTCCGGCCAAGGAGCCGGAGGTCAGCCTCAAGGAGAATCGCGGGCGCGATCTTTATCCCGTGGCGCTCCCCTCGGTCAACTCCGACATTCGCGAAAAGCTCGATCTGGTGATGCGCGCCGACCGTGCGGCGCGCGCCCACGATCCGCGCATCAAGGAAGTTCGCGCCAGCTACGCCGACGAACTGCGCCGCATTCTGGTCATCGGCTCCGACGGCACGTTTGCCGAAGATTCGCAGCCGCTGGCGCGCATGAGCGTGTTCTGCCTCGCCCGCAACAACGGCCAGTCCTCGAAAGGCACGTCCGGCGGCGGCGGCCGCGTCTCGCTGGAATTCTTCCGCAGCGAGAAAACTCCCGAGCATTTCGCGGAACAGGCCGCGCGCCAGGCCCTCATTCAGCTCGACGCGCGCGAAGCTCCCGCCGGCGAAATGGAAGTCGTGCTCGGTCCCGGATGGCCGGGAATCCTGCTGCACGAAGCCATCGGCCACGGCCTGGAAGCCGACTTCAACCGCAAAGGCACGTCGGCATTTACCGGACGGCTGGGCACGCGCGTCGCCAGCGAGAAATGCACCGTGGTGGACAACGGCACCGTCCCCAATCGCCGCGGCTCGCTCAACGTGGACGACGAAGGCAACGCCACCCAGGAAACCGTGCTCATCGAGAAAGGCATTCTCAAGGGCTACCTGAGCGACAAGCTGTCGTCGCGCTTGATGGGCATCGCCAATACCGGCAACGGCCGCCGCGAAAGCTACGAGCACATTCCCATGCCGCGCATGACCAATACCTACATGCTCAGCGGCACCGATGCGCCCGAAGACATCATTCGCTCGGTGAAGCGCGGCGTTTTTGCCGCCAACTTCGGCGGCGGGCAGGTGGACATCACCAACGGCAAGTTCGTCTTCTCCGCTTCGGAGGCCTACCTGATCGAGGACGGCCATGTGACCGCGCCGCTGAAGAACTGCACCCTCATCGGCAACGGCCCCGACGTGCTCACCCGCGTCTCCATGGTGGGCAACGATCTCCAGCTCGACGAAGGCGTCGGCACCTGCGGCAAGGATGGCCAGTCGGTTCCCGTCGGCGTCGGCATTCCGACCTTGAAGGTGGACCGCATCACCGTCGGCGGTACGGGAAGTTGAAAAACACAGAGACACGGAGGCACAGAGAAGCGGATTTGGTAATTTCGTAAATTCGTAATTTGGTAATTGCCGCGACGAGGGTTGCACGTCCACAAATTACGAAATTACCAATTTACGAAATTGCCAAATTTCCTCTGTGTCTCTGTGCCTCTGTGGTCATCATTTCTATGGATCTGAAAGAAATCGCTGTTGATGTCGTAAACCGCGCCATGCGCGGCGGCGCCTCTGCCGCCGAATCCGTGGTGCGCGAGGGCAATGAATTTTCCACCGTGGTCCGCCTCGGGCAAGTCGAGACGCTGAAGGAATCCGGCTCCAAGGCGATTGGCGTGCGCGTTTTTCGCGGCCAGCGCGCCGCTTCCACCTACAGCAGCGATCTCTCCCCCGAAGGCCTGGATCAGATGGTCACGTCGGCCCTGGCGCTGGCGGAGGTCACCTCCGAAGATCCGCATGCCGGCTTGCCCGAACCGTCGCAGCTCGGCTCCATCGGCGGCGATCTCGATCTTTATTTTGACGATGTCTACTCGCTCTCCGGCGAGCAGCGCATCGACTACGCGCGCCGCGCCGAGAAAGCCGCGCTCGCCGTGGACCCGCGGATCAACAACTCCGAAGGCGGTTCCTTCGATGCCGCCGACGGGCGCAAGGTGCTGGCCAATTCGCACGGCTTCGTCGGCGAGTACCGCAATTCCTACTGCTCGGTTTCCGCCGTTCCGGTGGCGCAGGAAGGCGGCTCGATGCAGCGCGACTACTGGTATTCGGTGGCGCGCACGCTGAAAAAACTGGACCAGCCCGAGCAGGTCGGCCGCATCGCCGCCGAACGCACGCTGCGGCGGCTGGGCGCGCGCAAGGTGAAGACCGCGAAAGTTCCCATCATCCTCGACCCGCAGATGGCGCGTTCGCTGATCGAGCACATTTTCGAAGCCGTCAACGGCGACGCCATCTATCGCGGCGCGTCGTTTCTCGCCGGCAAGCTGGGCAAGCGCGTGGCCGGCGACAACGTCACCGTGATTGACGACGGCACCCTCCGCGGCGGCTTCGGCACCAGCCCGTTCGACAGCGAGGGCGTGCCCACGCGGCGCACCGTGGTCATCGAAAACGGCATCCTCAAGTCCTACCTGCTGAATACCTACACCGCGAAAAAGCTCGGGCTCCAAACCACCGGCAATGGCTCGCGCGGGCTCGCCGGTAATCCCTCCATCGGCGTCGGCAACTTGTTCCTCCAGCCCGGAACCAAGACGCCCGAAGAGATCATCGCCGGAGTTCCTGAAGGACTCTACGTCACCGAGTTCCTGGGATTCGGCGTGAACCTGGTCACGGGCGATTTCTCACGCGGCGCGTCGGGGCTGTGGATCTCGGGCGGCGAGCTGACCTACCCGGTCGAGGAAATCACCGTCGCCGGAAACCTGAAAGACATGCTGGTCAATATCGCCGAAATCGGCAGCGACCTGGAATTTCGCGGCGCGGTTGCAGCGCCCACGCTTCGGCTCGAGGGATTGACCATCGCTGGAGAGTGATCGGCAGGCAGGCTTTGGGCGTTAGGCTAGAGCAGTTCCATAGCTGACATACCTTACTGTCATCCCGAGCGAGGGAGGGCTCCCGCGCGCTGTCTTTACCGGGGTCCCCGGCACGCGGCTTTTGGCGTGCTGGGGTGGTCGTGCGCGGGAAACCCGAGTCGAGGGATCTCGGGTTTGTGCTGGCGGGCACACCGACTCTGGAAGCACTCTAAGAACGCTACAGCCCAAAACCTAAAGCCCAACGCCTAAAACCTAAAACCTATTTCACAGCGGTATATTCCCGTGCTTCTTCGGCGGGTTCTTATCGCGCTTGGTCTGCAACATCTCCAGCGCCTGAATCAGCTTCTTGCGCGTCTCGCGTGGCTGGATGACGGCATCAATGTATCCGCGTTCGGCCGCCACGTACGGGTTGGAATACTTCTCGCGGAACTCGTCGATCTTCCCTTGGCGCGCAGCCGTGCGGTCGTTCGCCTTGTCCAGTTCGCGCTTATAGACAATGTCCACCGCGCCCTCCGGCCCCATGACGGCGATCTCCGCCGTCGGCCAGGCGTAGTTCACGTCGGCGCGGATGTGCTTGCTGGCCATCACGCAATACGCCCCGCCATACGCCTTGCGCGTGATCACCGTGATTTTCGGCACCGTGGCTTCCGCAAAAGCGTAAAGCAGCTTGGCGCCGTGCACGATGATGCCGCCGTGCTCCTGGTTCACCCCGGGCAGGAATCCGGGCACGTCTTCAAACGTGATCAGCGGGATGTTGAAGCAGTCGCAGAAGCGCACGAAGCGCGCGCCCTTGATGGAGCTGGCGATGTCGAGCACGCCGGCGAGAAACGCCGGTTGGTTCGCCACCACGCCCACCGGCCGCCCGTTCAGGCGCGCGAAGCCGATGACGATGTTCTTGGCGTAGTGCTCCTGGACTTCGAAGAAGTAGCCGTCGTCAATCACCGCGGTGATCGCGTCCTTGATGTCGTAAGGCTTGTTCGACTCGGCGGGGACAAGCTTGTCGAGCGCGGCATCGGCCCGGTCAGCCGGGTCGGTGCAGTCGCGGCGCGGCGGGTCTTCCAGGTTGTTCGAGGGAACGAAGCTGAGCAGTTCGCGGACCATGCTCAGGCATTCGGCGTCGTCGTGCGCCATGAAATGCGCCACCCCGGATTTGGCGTTGTGCGTCATCGCTCCGCCGAGTTCTTCCTTGCTGACTTCCTCCTGCGTCACCGTCTTGATGACGTCGGGTCCGGTGATGAACATGTACGACGTTCCGTCCACCATCAGCGTGAAATCGGTGATCGCGGGCGAGTACACGGCGCCCCCGGCGCACGGCCCCATGATGGCGGAGATCTGCGGCACCACCCCGCTGGCCAGCGTATTGCGCAGGAAGATGTCGGCGTAACCGGCCAGCGACATGACGCCTTCCTGGATGCGCGCGCCGCCGGAGTCGTTCAGCCCGATCACCGGCGCGCCCACGCGCATCGCCTGGTCCATGACCTTGACGATCTTGTTGGCGTTGGCCAGCGAGAGCGAGCCGCCGAAAACGGTGAAGTCCTGCGCGAAGACGAAGACCAGGCGGCCCTCGATGCGGCCGTACCCGGTGACGAAGCCGTCGCCGTAATATTTCTGTTCCTGCATGCCGAAGTCGTGGCACTGGTGGGTCACCAGCTTGTCGGTTTCCTCGAACGTGCCCTCGTCGAGCAGGAAGGCAATGCGCTCGCGCGCGCTCATCTTGCCTTCCTTGTGCATCTTGGCGCGGCGCGCCTCGCCTCCACCCTCCTCGGCGAGGCGATCGCGTTTCTTCAGCTCTTCCAGCTTTTGTTCCAGGTTCATGGCGTGCGAATTATAGACGGCGGGCTGCGCGTCGGCCATGGCGGTTTCCTCCCGGCGGTCCGATCAGGAAACAGTATAGGCCGACCCAACTCGTAGGACGTGGGTCACAAGGTCGCGTGATGTGCGGGGAAGGCCTAGAACTGGTTAACTGGTTTCAAAAATCGGTTTTTGCGGCGATTTCCGCCGTCGGCCAGGCGTAGTTCACGTCGGCGCGGATGTGCTTGCTGGCCATGACGCAATACGCCCCGCCATACGCCTTGCGCGTGATCACCGTGATCTTCGGCACCGTGGCTTCGGCGAAAGCGTACAGCAGCTTGGCGCCGTGCACGATGATGCCGCCGTGCTCCTGGTTCACCCCGGGCAGGAATCCGGGCACGTCTTCAAACGTGATCAGCGGGATGTTGAAGCAGTCGCAAAAGCGCACGAAGCGCGCGCCCTTGATGGAGCTGGCGATGTCGAGCACGCCGGCGAGAAACGCCGGTTGGTTCGCCACCACGCCCACCGGCCGCCCGTTCAGGCGCGCGAAGCCGATGACGATGTTCTTGGCGTAGTGCTCCTGGACTTCGAAGAAGTAGCCGTCGTCAATCACCGCGGTGATCGCGTCCTTGATGTCGTAAGGCTTGTTCGACTCGGCGGGGACAAGCTTGTCGAGCGCGGCATCGGCGCGGTCCACCGGGTCGGCGCAGTCGCGCCGCGGCGGGTCTTCCAGGTTGTTCGAGGGAACGAAGCTGAGCAGTTCGCGGACCATGCTCAGGCATTCGGCGTCGTCGTGCGCCATGAAATGCGCCACCCCGGATTTGGCGTTGTGCGTCATCGCGCCGCCGAGTTCTTCCTTGCTGACTTCCTCCTGCGTCACCGTCTTGATGACGTCGGGTCCGGTGATGAACATGTACGACGTCCCGTCCACCATGAGCGTGAAATCGGTGATCGCGGGCGAGTACACGGCGCCGCCGGCGCACGGCCCCATGATGGCGGAGATCTGCGGCACCACCCCGCTGGCCAGCGTATTGCGCAGGAAGATGTCGGCGTAACCGGCCAGCGACATGACGCCTTCCTGGATGCGCGCGCCGCCGGAGTCGTTCAGCCCGATCACCGGCGCGCCCACGCGCATCGCCTGGTCCATGACCTTGACGATCTTGGTGGCGTTGGCCAGCGAGAGCGAGCCGCCGAAGACGGTGAAGTCCTGCGCGAAGACGAAGACCAGCCGGCCCTCGATGCGGCCGTAGCCGGTGACGAAGCCGTCGCCGTAGTACTTCTGCTCCTGCATGTTGAAGTCGTAGCACTGGTGGGTGACGAGCTTGTCGGTTTCCTCGAACGTGCCTTCGTCGAGCAGGAAGGCAATGCGCTCGCGCGCGGTCATCTTGCCTTCCTTCCGCATCTTGGCGCGGCGCTCCTCGCCTCCACCCTGCTCAGCAAGGCGATCGCGTTTCTTCAGCTCTTCCAGCTTTTGTTCCAGGTTCATGGCGTGCGAATTATAGACGGCGGGCTGGGCGTCGGCCATGGCGGTTTCCTCCCGGCGGTCCGATCAGGAAACAGTATAGGCCGACCCAACCCGCAGGACGTGGGTCACAGGGTCGTGTGATGTGCGGGGAAGGCCTAATCCTCGCCGATGGAGCTGGGTTCCCATTTGTACTTCTTGCCGTCCCAGTACACGTCCGCACTGAGCCCGCCGGTTTCGACCGCGTGGATGGTATTCACCGTCTTTTTCTTCTTGATCGGCATGCGTCCGAGCGAGAGCTTGTCAAACGGCAGGTTGATGATCACGAACTTCGCCTTCGGCGCCCGCCAGTTGTGGACCACCAGCACGTAGCGGGTTGTTCCGGCATTGGTGGCGGAAAACTGGACCGTGTCCTTGACATTGCCCCAGCCGAAGTACCCGTCATACGGATCGATGGCGCGGTAGTGATAATCCAGTTCGCCGCTGAGCGGGTTCTTCCCGGTGGCCACCAGGACCAGGTCTTCCTGGCCGTCGCCGTCCAGGTCCGCCGTCAGCGGCGCAAACTTGGGGTCGAGCTTGAACTGCTCGCCGAATTCGTGGGCGCAAATTTGTTGCGCGTCCAGGGGCGGTGCGGGCGCTTGTTGCGCGGCGGCAGCGGCAAGGGCGCTTACGGCGACGACAACCACAAGCAGACTTCTCCTCATGCCTTTACTCTATCGCCCCCGGGCGCGCACGCAAGTGGCAATGCGGGCTATGCGGCGATTCCGCAGACGCGGGGTTGGGACCTGGCTTACAGCAAATCAGCAAATCGGCAAATCAGCAAATCACCCAATCCGCGCCGATTGTGACAAGAACTAGTTTCGAAAATCGGTTTTCGGGTAGCGCACGGCTTCAGCCGTGCCGCTCGACGCCGCAAAAATAGTGGGCTTCAGCCCCTGAGGGACATTTTTCCTGAGGCGAAAATGTATTTTTGAAACCAGTTCTCGAATGCCGCGGTTCCAATTACCCAATCGGTGAATCAGTAAATCAGCGAAAGTGTTCCCAGCCTCGCGGCGGCATGCGGCGGCGGCGGCCTTCCTGATCCGACAAGAACACGCGATCGCCGCGAATGATTTCGCCCAGCCGCGTCACCCGGACGCCGGCGATTTCTTCCGCTACCCGCGTTCGCGGCGCCGCCGTGAACAGCAGTTCGTAATCTTCGCCGCCGTGCAGCGCCAGATCCAGCGTGGCGCCCTTCGCCAGCGGCACGCTCTCGGCGTACACCACGGCGCCCACGCCGCTCTCCTCGCAAATGTGCGACAGGTCGGTGGAAAGGCCGTCGCTCAGGTCAATGGCGGCGGAAGCCACGCGGCGTTCGCGCAGCAGGCGTCCGACGGCGATACGCGGTTCGGGGAAAAAGTGCGCGCGATGCTGCGCCGGACGGAGTTTCTTGCCGGCACGCATTTGTTGGATTGCGGCAGCCGATCCGCCCAACGCGCCGGTTACGTAAAGCGCGTCGCCGGGCCTTGCACCTGACCGCAGCAGCGCCCGACCCCGCGGGACCGAGCCGACAACCACGATGTCGGCCAGCACGCCCGCGGGCGACTCCGCGACGTCGCCACCGGCGAGCGGCACATTGAACCGCTTTGC
Source organism: Terriglobia bacterium (assembly GCA_963760265.1). Lineage (GTDB taxonomy): Bacteria > Acidobacteriota > Terriglobia > Terriglobales > Acidobacteriaceae > JAIQGF01. The sequence goes on along the minus strand of CAVXCR010000047.1, from coordinate 173,411 downwards.
GAGCTTCAGCAGTCCGCGCAGGAAGCCGTCGACCCAGCGCTGCGCCAGGCCGGCAGGCAGCGCCAGCGACAAAAACGCTGCCAGCGGCTCTCCACCCATGGCGGCAATGTCGCTCAGGCCGCGCGCCAGGCAGCGATGCCCGACGCACTCGGCAGGGTGCCAGTCGCGCCGGAAGTGCACGTCTTCCAGGCTGAAATCGGTGGTGATCAGCAGTTCGTGCCCGCGCGGCGGACGCAGCACGGCGCAGTCGTCGCCAATGCCGCGGACCAGCACACGCGAGGGCGCGTGTGCCACACTCGCGTGGGCGCGAATCCTCTCGATCAGCTTTCGTTCTGGTAAGGGCAAGCGCGATAACTATACGAGAAATTAACCGCCGAGACACGGAGACACGGTGTAACAAAAATTAACCACGGATTGCCACCGATTCACACTGATCAACCTCACTTCCAATTCATCCGTGAGTATCCGTGTAAATCCGCGGCTAAAGCTTTTCTCCGTGTCTCCGTGCCTCCGTGGTGAAATAATCTCGCCCAAGAATGGCCAGGAACTCAAAACCCGCAACCCGGAACGCGCAACTCTTCCGCCGGCTGCCCTCGGTCGACGAGCTGTTGCGCAACCCCGCGATCGCGCCCATTGCAGAGCACGACGGCCGCGCCGCCACGCTCGACGCCGCGCACGCCGTGCTCGACCGCCTGCGCGCCGAGATCGCGGCCGGGCGGCTCGATGAACCCCAGGTCCAGCTCGCCGTCGCCGGACTGGCCGGCGCGGTGGAACGCGAGTTGCGCCGCTCGTTGCAACCGTCGCTGCGCCCGGTGATCAACGCCACCGGCGTCGTCCTGCATACCAACCTGGGCCGCGCGCCGCTGGCTTCGGCTGCGCTTGACCACGCCCGCGAGGTCGCGACCGCGTATTCCAATCTGGAATTCAATTTAGACTCCGGCGAGCGCGGCAAGCGCGACGTCCACCTAGACCGGCTGTTCGCTCGCCTGCTCGGCGAATACCCGGATGTCTCCACCGTGGTGGTCAACAACAACGCCGCCGCCGTGCTGCTGGCGCTGAACACCCTGGCCGACGGCGGCGAAGTGGTGGTCTCGCGCGGCGAACTGGTGGAGATTGGCGGCTCGTTCCGCATCCCCGACGTGATGACCAAGTCCGGTGCGACGCTGCGCGAGGTCGGCACCACCAATCGCACTCGCCTTGCCGACTACGAACGCGCCATTACCGATCGCACCCGGCTGATCCTCCGAGTCCACCGCTCGAATTTTCAGATCGTCGGATTCACCGAGCAGCCGTCGCTGGAGGAACTGGTTGAGCTGGCGCACCAGCGCGGACTGCCGGTCGTGGAAGACCTGGGCAGCGGAGCGTTGCTCGACCTGCGGACCATCGGCATCAGCGGCGAACCGGGCGTGGGCGACAGTCTGCGCGCCGGAGTGGACGTTGTCACCTACAGCGGCGACAAGCTGCTCGGCGGGCCACAGGCGGGCATGCTCAGCGGGCGCCGCGAGGTGATTGCGCGCATCCGCTCCAACCCGCTGTTTCGCGCGCTGCGCGTTGACAAGCTGATCTACGCCGCGCTGGAAGCCACGCTGCTGGCCTACGTCCGCCAGGACCATGACGGCGTTCCCGCGCTGCGCATGATGCGCCTGTCGGCCGACGAGATCGGACAACGCGCGCAAGCGCTGGCGCGCATGCTCCGACCGCCGCTGACCGCAGAGGTGATCGAGGGTGAATCCGTGATTGGCGGCGGCGCCGCGCCTGGCGCCACGCTGCCCACGCGATTGCTCGCCATTACCATGGCAGGCCTGAGCGCCGACGAGGTCGCGACCCGCCTCAGGAACAATGATCCGCCGATCGTGGCGCGCGTCGAGGAGGGCCGTGTCCTGCTCGATCTGCGCACCGTGTTTCCGGAGCAGGACGCGGAGATTGCCCAGGCGCTGAATAGTTTGTCAGTGCGTCAGTAGATCAGCAGTTCCCAGCGGGAATTCTCGTGGCTAGAACTGTCCCGAGCGAAGCCGAGGGAGCCGTGCCGCTCGAGGCCGCAAAAATAGTGGGCTTTAGCCCCTGAGGGACATTCCTCCTGAGGCGAAAGTGCATTCTTGAAACCAGTTCTACTGACAAACTGATGCACTGTTTCCGTTATCCCAGCAGCGACAGCGCCGACCCCGCCACTTTGTACACCACGTACCAGCCCGCCACGATCACGATGGCGGTCGAGCGCTTCAGCTTGCTCACCGAGGCGTAGCCGATGCCGGTCAGGACAATGCTCCAGATGGCAAACACGTCCAACCCGGAAGCGATCCCGTACAGAAACTTGTTCTGCGTGGGGTCCATGAAGTAGGCGGGATTGGTCGCGGCGATGTTCCGGATGTTGAATCCTTCCGGGTCCACGCCGATGATCAGCGACACCATCGCCAGCGCGTAGAACAACAGCATGGGCAAGCGGCATACAGGCTGATGGCCATGGCCTGCTTGAACGTGACCTCGGCGCCCGCGCCGAAGTTGAAGGTCGCCATCAGAATGCCCGCGACAATCAGGTACACAATCAGCGTTGTAACCGGGGCGGCAAAGCCGATGTACTTGGTGATGCTGGCCGTGATCTGGATCTGCTTCTCGCGCTGTTCCGCCGGCAGTTTTTCGAATTGTTCGTAGCGCGACGATTTCTGGATCTCGTTGCGCGCGATCTGCTCGTATCCGATTTTTTGCCCGAGCACGGCAAAGTAGGCGATCGCCATCGCCGATATCAGCAGCCACGGCACCCACCAGCTCTGGTTCAAACGAATGTCGGCGAAGGTACTGCCGGGCGCGACGAAGGTGTTGAGGATGCGTGCCGGTTCCGACAGCGGCGGTGGGCCGGCGGCAGCAGGGGCAGTGCTCATGGGATCGACTCCGGATGCCTTCGTAATGGGTTGGTGCGGGATTCTACCAGAAGCGGTCGCCGTTGCGGGTCCCGGGGTCACCGCGCGTGCCGGGGTGTCCGCCGGTTTTCTGCTCGCCGCAGCAAGCCAAAGCATAGGTCTTGACAAAATGTCACATTAGATATTATCTAAATACTGCATGGACGCCGAGGCGATTAAACGCTCCTTGGAGGGCAGCGGGTTGCGCAGCACGCCGCAGCGCTACGCCGTGATGGCGTTCTTGATGGAATGCAACAGGCATCCCACGGCTGCGGAAATCTTCGCAGCTGTGAATCGCGTGGATCCGCGCTCTTCCAGGGCCACGACTTATAACAATCTGCGTGACCTGGTACAGGCGGGTCTGGTGCGTGAAGTGGCCGTCGAGGGCCGCGCCGCGCGATTCGATGCGAAAGGCATGCGGCATCACCACTTCATCTGCGACCGCTGCGGCAATGTGGAGGACCTGGAGTGGTACGACGTGCCCAGGCCTGCTTCCGGCTCCCTCGGTAAGCGGATTCTTCGCGAATGCGAACTCATTTTCCGGGGGCTTTGCACGAAGTGCGCTCCGCGACACGCTTCCCGTTAAGTGTCGCAGGCGCGTGGATACCCGATGAATGGCGCGCGTCGGCAAAGGTCGGCCGGCGATTGCGCGAATGGGAAAGCCAGGATGGTTTTGTATTTCATCGCAGTCCTTTTGGGCTGGTACGAAGGAGGATGAACTCATGGAAAAAGAACTCGCCAAGCAGGAGCAAAACATGTCAACCGAATCCAAGTGCCCGGTAACGGGCGGCGCTCGCAGACATACGGTCGCGACAAATGCGGACTGGTGGCCGAATCAGCTGAACCTGAAAATCCTGCACCAGCACTCTCCCCTGTCCGATCCTATGGACAAGGGGTTCAACTACGCGGAAGAATTCAAGAGCCTCGACCTGAATGCCGTGATCAAGGACCTCCATGCCTTGATGACGGACTCGCAGGATTGGTGGCCGGCCGACTTTGGCCACTATGGGCCACTTTTCATTCGTATGGCGTGGCACAGCGCGGGTACCTACCGCATCGGCGACGGGCGCGGCGGGGCCGGAGCCGGTCAGCAACGCTTCGCGCCGCTCAATAGCTGGCCGGACAACGTGAACCTCGACAAGGCGCGCCGGCTGCTGTGGCCGATCAAGCAGAAGTATGGCCGGAAAATCTCCTGGGCCGACCTCATGATTCTCGCCGGCAACGTCGCCCTCGAGTCGATGGGCTTTAAGACGTTCGGTTTTGGCGGCGGGCGCGAGGACGTCTGGGAGCCCGAACAGGACATCTACTGGGGCCCTGAAGGCAAGTGGCTGGCGGACGAGCGCTACAGCGGCGACCGCGATCTTCAGAATCCGCTCGCTGCCGTGCAAATGGGTCTGATCTATGTGAATCCGGAAGGGCCGAATGGAAAGCCGGATCCGGTTGCCGCGGCACGGGATATCCGAGAGACTTTCGCCCGCATGGCGATGAATGACGAGGAGACCGTTGCGCTCATTGCCGGCGGTCACACCTTCGGCAAAACCCACGGCGCTGGCGATGCGGCACTGGTAGGCCCAGTGCCGGAAGCCGCCGGCATCGAGGAGCAGGGCCTCGGCTGGAAGGGCAAATTTGGCACGGGCAAAGGGGATGACGCGATCGGCAGCGGCCTGGAAGTCATCTGGACCACGACGCCTACGAAGTGGAGCAACAACTTCTTCGCGAACCTGTTCGGCTACGAATGGGAACTGACCAAGAGCCCGGCCGGTGCGCATCAGTGGAGACCGAAGAATGGCGCAGGCGCCGGTACGGTGCCGGATGCGCACGATCCGTCAAAGCGTCACGCGCCCTCCATGCTGACCACTGACCTCGCCTTGCGACTCGACCCTGCTTACGAAAAGATTTCACGGCGCTTCTACGAGCATCCGGATCAGTTCGCAGACGCGTTTGCGCGGGCGTGGTTCAAGCTGACGCACCGCGACATGGGCCCGATCTCGCGGTACCTTGGCCCGCTCGTTCCGAAGGAGCCCCAGCTGTGGCAAGACCCTGTTCCCGCCGTGGATCACAAATTGATCGGGGAGAAGGACATTGCTGCTCTGAAAGAGAAGATCCTCAAATCCGGACTGTCGATCTCCCAACTGGTCACGACTGCCTGGGCATCGGCGGCGTCGTTCCGCGGCTCCGACAAGCGCGGTGGGGCGAACGGGGCGCGCATTCGCCTCGCGCCACAAAAGGATTGGGAAGTGAACCAGCCGGCCGCACTCGCGAAGGCTCTCAAGAAGCTGGAGGCGATCCAAAAGGAGTTCAACAGCTCGCAGTCCAACAGGAACAAAGGGAAGAAGGTCTCGCTTGCTGACCTGATCGTTCTGGGCGGCTGCGCAGCCGTCGAGGAAGCTGCGAAAAGGGCCGGGCACAAGGTGAAAATTCCTTTCTCGCCGGGGCGCACGGATGCTTCGCAGAAGCAGACCGACGTGCACTCATTCGCCGTAATGGAGCCGACCGCGGACGGGTTCCGCAACTACCTCCGGAACGGACACCAAATGCCGGCGGAGGAGCTGCTGGTGGATCGGGCGCAGTTGCTGACGCTGACTGCCCCCGAGATGACCGTACTCATCGGTGGCCTGCGCGCCCTGAATGCTAACTTCGGGCATTCCAAACACGGCGTCTTCACCAACCGGCCCGAGACGCTGACGAATGATTTCTTCGTCAACCTGCTCGACATGAATACGAAGTGGCAGCCTTCCTCGACATCCGAAGGCGTGTATGAGGGGCGCGATCGCGCGACGGGCGAACTCAAGTGGACCGGCACCCGTGTCGATCTTATTTTCGGTTCGAACTCCCAGCTCCGAGCAATCGCGGAAGTCTATGCATGTGACGACTCGAAGGAGGCGTTCGTGAAGGACTTCGTGGCGGCGTGGAACAAGGTGATGAACCTTGATCGCTACGACCTTGCCTGAGCTCGGCGGAAGAAGAGAGCTGTCAACCTGGTACTAGCCCCCGTTCCTGTTGTTCGGATCGGCAAG
>CAVXCR010000047.1:0-162500 GCA_963760265.1 Terriglobia bacterium | reverse complement strand
AGGAATAGACGCGAAGCGGGATGATCTACCCTTGGCCAGGTTGAAAGTGGGGTAACACCCACTGGAGGACCGAACCGGTGTTTGTTGAAAAAAGCTCGGATGAGCTGAGGGTAGGGGTGAAAGGCTAATCAAATTCCGTGATAGCTCGTTCTCTCCGAAATAGCTTTAGGGCTAGCCTCGTGTGATTTGCAACGGTGGTAGAGACCTGGATGGACTAGGGGGCTTTCCAGCTTACTGAATCCAACCAAACTGCGAATGCCGTTGACAACCAGCACGGGAGTCAGACAGCGGGGGCTAAGCTTCGTTGTCGAGAGGGAAACAGCCCAGATCGCCTGCTAAGGTCCCCAAATTCCAGCTAAGTGGGAAAGGATGTCGGAACGCCCAGACAGCCAGGAGGTTGGCTTAGAAGCAGCCATCCTTTAAAGAAAGCGTAATAGCTCACTGGTCAAGCGGTCCGGTGCCGACAATTCAACGGGGCTCAAGCTGGATACCGAAGCAGCGGATGCACAGCGCAAGCTGTGCGTGGTAGGAGAGCATTCTCAATGGTTTGAAGCGAGACCGAGAGGACTCGTCGACAGTTGAGAAGAGACCCTGCCGGCATAAGTAGCGATAACGGAGGTGGGAACCCTCCGCGCCGAAAGTCTAAGGTTTCCTGAGAAAGGTTAATCCGCTCAGGGTTAGTCGGTCCCTAAGGCGAGGTCGAAAGGCGTAGCCGATGGACATCCGGTTAACATTCCGGAACTCCCTTGGGTTCGTTATCACGATGGGGTGACGCAGAAGGATAAGCGGGGCCTGTTATGGCTATCAGGTCCGATGCGCGTAAGCCGTCTCCGGCAGGCAAATCCGCCGGGGAGTTATCGGTGAGGCGCAAAGCAGTAAGCCGTATGGCTGAAAGCCGCTGAGTTCACGCTGCCAAGAAAAACCTCTAAGGAGAACTGAAGGGAACCGTACCTCAAACCGACACAGGTAGACGAGGAGAATATCCAAAGGCGCTCGAGAGAAGGCTCGTTCAGGAACTCGGCAAATTGGCTCCGTAACTTCGGGAGAAGGAGCGCCCCGGTAGGGTTCATAGCCCGAGGGGGCCGCAGTGAATCGCGTTCGGCGACTGTTTAACAAAAACACAGGTCTCTGCAAAGTCGAAAACGACGTATAGGGGCTGACGCCTGCCCGGTGCCGGAAGGTTAAAGGGAGAGGTTAGCCGCAAGGCGAAGCTTCCAACTGAAGCCCCGGTGAACGGCGGCCGTAACTATAACGGTCCTAAGGTAGCGAAATTCCTTGTCGGGTAAGTTCCGACCTGCACGAATGGCGTAACGATCGAACGACTGTCTTAACGAGCTTCTCGGCGAACTTGTAGTACCGGTGAAGATGCCGGTTACCCGCATCTAGACGGAAAGACCCCGTGCACCTTTACTATACCTTCACCATGAACTATGGCACTTGCTGCGCAGGATAGGTGGGAGGCTTTGAACCCAGGCTTTCGGGCTTGGGGGAGCCAACGGTGAGATACCACCCTGCGAGTTCTGTGGTTCTAACCTACTCCCGTGATCCGGGAGAGGAACATGGTGAGGCGGGTAGTTTGACTGGGGCGGTCGCCTCCTAAACGGTAACGGAGGCGCGCGAAGCTACGCTCAGGCTGTTTGGAAATCAGCCGTCGAGTGCAAAGGCATAAGCGTGGTTGACTGCGACACCTACAAGTGGAGCAGGTGCGAAAGCAGGCCTTAGTGATCCGGTGGTTCTGTATGGAAGGGCCATCGCTCAACGGATAAAAGGTACGCCGGGGATAACAGGCTGATCGGAGCCAAGAGTTCATATCGACGCTCCGGTTTGGCACCTCGATGTCGGCTCATCGCATCCTGGAGCTGTAGAAGGTTCCAAGGGTTAGGCTGTTCGCCTATTAAAGCGGTACGTGAGCTGGGTTCAGAACGTCGCGAGACAGTTCGGTCCCTATCTGATGTGGGCGAAGGAGATTTGAGGGGGCCTGTCCTTAGTACGAGAGGACCGGGATGGACGAACCTCTTGTGTTCCAGCTGTCCTGCCAAGGGCACGGCTGGGTAGCGAAGTTCGGTTGTGATAACCGCTGAAGGCATATAAGCGGGAAGCACTCCCCAAGATGAGATCTCCCAACCCGTAAGGGTCAAGAAGGGCACACGAAGACTACGTGTTTGATAGGCTGGAGGTGGAAGCGCCGTAAGGCGCGTAGCTTACCAGTACTAATCGCCCGTTCGGCTTGACCATAAAATTTACCCGGTGCAGTTGAAGTCCTCAGCCGTCTGCTTTCAGCCCTCAGTCGAACCTGGCTGACCTGAAGCGATGACTGAGGCTTCCGCGCCGCTGTCCTTTGAATGTAAATCCCAATCTATTCAGTTGTGAGGCATCGCCCTCACGCTCTTTGAAAATTTTGCTGTCGCCTCGCGCCGGCTGGGCAGTGAAACCTGATTTGGTTTTGCTGAGAGCTGATCGCTGACGGCCGATAGCTGCATTTTCCGGCGATCACACCGCGGGGGCTCCACCCGTTCCCATCCCGAACACGGAAGTTAAGCCCCGCAGGGCCGATTGTACTGCATGCGAAAGTGTGTGGGAGAGTAGGTCGTTGCCGGATTCAATCAGGGCCACACGTCAACCACGTGTGGCCTTTTCCGTTTGCAGGTCCTTTACTTGCGCGACTGCGCTCGTCGGCCTAACATCGGTTGCTATGGCTGCTCCGCTCGTCACAATTTCGCCCGAGATTCTGGGCGGCACTCCTGTCTTTGCCGGGACCCGGGTGCCGGTACAAAACCTGCTCGATTGCTTGAAGGCGGGTGACAGCATCGAAGAATTCCTCGATGCTTTCCCCTCCGTTCGTAGAGAGCAGGTGGAATTGTTTCTGGACGAGGCGCAGCGCCGGATCGTCGAGAGCTGCGGCTGATGCGCATCTTGCTCGATGAGTGCCTCGACCGCCGCTTCGCGAATTCACTTTCCGGACACTCCGTCAGTACCGTCAGCAGCCAAGGCTGGACCGGTCTTACCAACGGTCAGTTGCTTTCGCGAGCCCAGCATCTGTTCGACGCCTTCATCACTGTTGATGCCAATATCGAGTTTCAGCAGAATGTCGTGGCGTACGATATTTCAATCGTAGTTGTCAAAGCGCGCTCCAATCGAGCTGGGGATTTTGCCGATTTCCAGGCTCACAGGCGTGCCTTTGTTCTCAATGCACAATGCGAATCTTGAGCGCGAACTCTTTTTCATCGCTTCATGGGCGCTCCTTGCCGTCGAGCCACCGGCATGAACATCCCCTTCGACGTGAAAAAAGTCGCTCGCCGCCGGCCGCAACCTCAGCGAGCGCTAAAGGCCGAAAACTATGGCATTTGCCCGACTCGGGAAGCGTATATCATCCTCGGTGAAGGGAAGCCCATGAAAAACCTCCGTGCCGCCGTGTTGCTTCTGCTCATGACTCCGGTTCTTGCCATGGCTGCCGGCAACAGTGCCGCGCCAGCATTTGAGCAACTCAAGACGCTGGCCGGTACTTGGGAGAGAACCGGTCCGGACGGGAAAACGCACACCAGCACGTGGGCCCTGATTGCTTCCGATTCGGTGATGATGGAAACGATGCAGCCGGAAAACGTCGTGACCATGTACTACCTTGACGGCGCCCGGCTGATGAATACTCACTACTGCATGGCCAAGAACCAGCCACGCATGGTGGCCGACGTTTCGCCCGACGGCAAAACCATCGCGTTCAAGTTCCTCGATATCACGAATCTGGCTTCCCCCGATGCCTTCCACATGCGCGGCATTGTTATGAAGCTGGAGAACGCGAACCGCTTTTCGCAGCAGTGGTTCTACCGCAAAGCCGGCAAGGACCAAAGTTCAACTTTCTACTACACGCGAAAGCCATAGCCATGCTCCGCCTGCTTCTCCACTGGATCCTCAGCGCGCTCGCCCTGCTGATCGTCGCCCGCGTGGTTCCCGGCTTCTACGTGCGCGGCCTGGGAACGGCGCTGTGGGCCGCCGTCATCATCGGCCTGATCAACGCCACCATTGGTGCCCTGCTGAAGCTCCTCACCCTGCCGTTGACCATTCTCACTCTCGGCATCTTCTGGATCGTCATCAACGCGCTCATGCTGTGGCTCGCCACCGCCTTTGTGCCCGGATTCCACATCAGCGGCTTCGTTGCGGCCTTCGTCGGCGCCATCGTGCTCATGCTGGTCAACATGCTCTTCCGCGCGCTCCTGCCCAAGAGGCGCGACCAATACTGAGCACGCGGCAGCCATCCTAGGCTGCCGCGCTCGGTACTCGGTACTACCAGCCCACCTTCACTCCATTTTTCGCGTTCTGCTCATCCAGCCACTTCTGCAGCGGCGCGAAGTAATCCAGGATCGCCGTGGCGTCCATCTTGCGTTCGCCCGTCAGCGCCTCCAGCGCATCCGGCCACGGACGGCTCTGGCCCATCTCCAGCATCTTTTTCAAACGCGCGCCCGCAACCTTGTTGTTGTAGATGGAGCAGCGATGCAGCGGGCCCTGGTAGCCGATTGCCTTGCACAGCCCGCGCTGGAACTGGAACTGGAGAACGTCCGCCAGGAAATACCGCGCGTACGGCACATTGCCCGGCACATGATATTTCGCCGCCGGATCGAAATCCTTCTCGCTCCGCGCCACCGGCGGCGCCACACCTTGGTACTTCAGCCGCAGGTCCCACCAGGCCTTGTTGTAATCGGCGGGCGCAATCTGCCCCGAGAACACGCCCCAGCGCCACTGGTCAATCAGCAATCCAAACGGCAGGAACGCGATCTTCTCCAGCGCCTTGTGCATCAGCAAGCCCAGGTCCTCGCTCGCCGGCGGCGCCTGCTGGATCAGTCCGATCTCCTTCAGGTACCCGGGCGTGATCGAGAGCGCGATCGTGTCTCCCACCGCCTCGTGGAAGCCGTCGTTGGCGCTGTTCTGGAACAGCGGCGGCTGCTTCGCGTACGCCATCTGGTAGAAGTTGTGTCCCAACTCGTGATGGATGGTGCGGAAGTCCTCGTCGCGCACCTGGATGCACATCTTCAGCCGCACGTCCTGCTGGTTATCGATGTCCCACGCGCTGGCGTGGCAAACCACGTCGCGGTCGCGCGGCTTCACAAACATCGAGCGCTCCCAGAACGTCTTCGGCAGCGGATCGAAGCCGAGCGACACGAAGAAGTGCTCGCCCGTTTTCACCATCTTCTGATAATCGAATTTCTGCTGCTCCAGGATGGGCGTCAGGTCAATCCCGCTGGGTGCCCCACCCTTATCGCTCCCGGGGGAGCCTGCCCCGATGCGTAGCGAGGGGGAGCGATAGGGTGGGGTTGTTCCCGGAACATCCAGCAGGTCGTAGATGTTGGTCCAGTCCTGCGCCCAGATGTTCCCCAGCAGGTGGGCCGGAATCGGCCCGTTCGGCGGAACCACTTGCGGCCCGTACTTCTTCACCAGTTGCGAGCGCACGTAGGCATGCAACGAGAGATACAGCGGGCGCAACTGGTTCCACAACCGCTCCAGCTCGGCGCTGAACTGCTCCGGCGCCATGTCGTAGTTCGACCGCCACAGCACGCCCGTGTCTTTGAACCCGATCTCCTGCGCGCCCTTATTGGACAGCGCCGCCATGCGTTCGTATTTTGGCCGCATCTGCGGCGCGAACGTGTGCCAGCCAACCCACAGGTCGCGCAACACGGCCTCGTCTTTGGTGGTCGCGAAGGCCTGCTCCATTTCGCTCTGCCCCAGGCACTTGCCGGCGAATGGCCCGGTCTTCGGGCAATACTTGCCTTTGCCGTACGTCCCCTCCAGCCAGGTTCCGATCTCCGCCAGCTCCTTGCGTTCCGCGGGATTGTTCGGCGCGGGTGATGTAAGCGACAGTTTCAGGAGCGTGAATTTCCGCTGCAGCACGGGCGAGAGTTGCGCGCCCTGGAATCGCTTGCTCTCCTTGACCAGTTCGGTCGTGGTGGCCAGAACTTCTTCATTCGCGCTCGCCGACAGCGCCTCCGTGTCGTCGGTGATGTAGGTGGACTGCACCCAACTGGCGCGGCTTGCCTTTACGACCACGTCATTCAGCCGCGTTTCGGCGCCGCGCATGAAGCTTTCCGCGTCGGCTGGCGCAGCGCTGGTGCCCGGATTCTGGCCAACCATCAAGGATGAACTAAGCAGGATGATGCCGATGACAGTGCTGATGCGCTGAACCATGTGTCCTCCCGGGCCGGATTGTACCCGAGGAAGCGCGCGGATGGCAGTGCGGCCGGTGGGGGAAACAGCGGGATCAGCGTTATATAATTCTCGCCGGTCAAATCCCAGACCGGAGAGTCACCGTTGGTGACACGGAATCACAACAAAAACTCGGGGCTGAAGCGATACCGCCTTTATCGCGGGTGTACTCTCGTGTCGCTCGCCAGCTCGCGGTGGACCGCTCCTACGTCAGCCGCGTCGCGCGTGGCGAACGCCGCTCCCCGCGCGTGGAAGCTGCGCTCAGGAACGAGCTGCGCCGCATCGAACAGGGCTGACGAGTCTGTGTCAGAACTCAGTTTCGTAGACAGCAGACTCAGTTTCGTAGACAGCAGTGGTCAAAGTGGGCCGAAAATCCAGCCGCGGAGCGGCGGAATTCGTTAGCCCAGCGCGGCAGCGCTGGGGAAAGTGGAACAAAATTGTCGAGCGCCAGCGGCGCGATACAGTTCTCACACACACTCTGACGGCGGGCTGCGGGAAATTTCATGGCGCCGGTTGCAGCCTGGTGTTGACCAGAAAAGGATCGTCGAATTCGGTGCGCTCCCCGGCTTTCTTCCCTGCCACCGGCAGCAGACGCGCCGAAAGCGGCTTGTTCCACTTCCGCGCCAGCGATGCCACATCGCTGAGGATGCGCCGCAGTTGCTCCGCCGTGATGTCGCCCGGCAAAGGAATGGTGTCGAGTCCGGTGCCGCACACCGCCGAGTAAGCCAGCAGCGCGTCCACCGACACCGCTCCCTCGCTCCAGCGCTGCGCCAGCAGGCTGTCTTCCAGGATCGGCAGCATCAACCCGGAATAGCCTGCCTGCTTCACCGGGATGGCCTTCAACGCCGCCGTTGTCGCCGCCACCGCACTCATCGTCCCGCTGGAGCCGAAGCGGGCGTGGGTCAGCTTCTCGATCGCCGCGCCGATCGAGACCTCCTTCAGCGGCGCGGGCGAGAGGTCCAGTCCGGCGTAGCTCCAGCCGGTTTGTGCGGCGATTCCCTTCGCTCCCGCTTCGATGTCCTGCGCGAAGCGGCCCAGCCGCACCGTGAGTTCCTGTGCGCCTGCCTCGTAGCCGGCGGATGCTGCCAATGCCTCGCCGACAACGTTGGCCGATTCCAACCCGACCGCGAACTGGTGTCCCGCGCCGGTGTGGTACGAGCCGGGATAGAACGGCGCCAGCGGCGGCAGCATCGCCGTGGCCGCGAAGTTGAAGTTCGCCTGGCTGTGGGGGCTGCGCTCTTCCAGGTACTTGATCACCTCGGCGGCCGCGGCAATCGCCTTCCAGTGGATTCCATCTGCCGCGGCAATGATGATGCTGCCTTCCAGCGTTTTGGTCGCTGCCAGAGCTTCGGCCAGCAGATGCGCCGCCGCCGGATCGTCGGAGTCGGAGAGCATGGCGGGGCCGATCGAGGTGTCGAAGTTCTCCCTCTGCGCCAGCTCGTCATAGCTGCGCAGGAACGCCAAAGCCTCGTCGTGCTTGAGCCCGCGCACCAGGTCCGGGAAGGGCTGCGTAGTGATGCGCAGCGATTCCACCTCGTAACCGCGCTGCTCGAATGCCGCCTTGGCGCGCCGCAGGAAGACCAGCGTGTCGCGCACCTCGTCCTGGTACTGCGCGTGCTCCAGGCGCACGAACGCGGTGATGGCGCGCACTTTCGGCTTCTGCTGCGCGAAGGCGGGTGCGATGAGGACCAGCGCGGCAAACATCAGGGGAACGAACTTGCGCATGAGCAGCTCTCCACGTTGGTCTATCAGTCTATCGGTCTTTCGGTCGTTCGCTGCAAGTCGCGGTAGGCGACAAACCGATAGACTGAAAGACCGAAAGACCTACTTCGCGTCCTTTGCGGTGGCGATATTTCGCAACCGCGCCACGACCTCCGCGACATCGTTGTCCTGGAACAGCCGAATCCCCGCAATGCCCGCGGCGCCGGCCTCCCGGCAGGCCTTCGCATTGTCCAGCGTCACTCCGCCCAGCGCGAGCACGGGCAGGGTCACCGCCGGTGAAGCTTCCGGAGCGCCGGCCTCCGGCAATCCGCGGCAGGCCGCGCGCAACGCTTCCAGTCCCACGCCGCGCTGTCCGCCTTTCTCGAACACCGGCGCGAAGACCACGAAATCGGCGCCATCGGACTCGGCGCGGCGAACGTCGCTGGCAGTGTGGCAGGAGCACGCAATCAGGCAGTCGTGAGTCCCGAGTCCTGAGTCCCGGGCAGATGCAGCTTTCATCCAGGCGGCGCGAGCATCGGCGGCGGAAATATCGTCCGACCTGAGATGAACCCCGTCGGCGCCGCAGGCCAGAGCGACGTCGAGTCTGGAATTAATCAGCAGGAGGGTTTCCAGTTTCTGGTTTCCAGTTTCTAGTTTCTGGATCCCAGTTTTCGGCTGTTTTGGAGCGGCGCTCCTGATGGCAGCCGCGGCTTCTTCGGCCAGTTCCAGCAACTCGCGCGCGGTCAGGTCTTTTTCGCGGAGCTGGATGTAATCGACGCCGCAGCGCGCCGCCTCTGAAATTTTCCGCAACAGCGCCGCGCGCTGCTCCATCGCGGAGCCGGAAAACTGGCGACGATCGGTGATGTAGTACAGGAGCATGTGAAGTTTTAAAACTTGAAATTGCAAATCGCAGACAATTGTATGCAATCCCGGCGCTCCGGGCGGCGCATCCAGGCTGAGGTGCTGGTTCGCTTCCGATCGCGAAGCGGTTCGGGTAGAATGGCGCGCCACATTGCAGGACAAGTGCAGCCATGGCGAAAGTATCCGTGAAGAAGGCTAAAAAGAAGACGAGCGGCGCCGCCAAGGCGAAGAAATCCACGGCAAAGAAGGCGAAGACAGCCACCCGGCCGGCATTGGCGCCGGGAGGCGACAAGCTCAGCTTCAATCACGCGATGGTGTACGTCAAGGATGTGCAGCGCGCGCTGGATTTCTATCACCAGCTGCTGGGATTCAAGCAGGTGGACGAGTTCCGCTACGAAGACAAGCCGGTGTACGCGCGGCTGCGCGCGCCTGGGGGCGACGGCACCATCGCCTTGCACCAGGCGGGACCGGGAGCGTCGGTGGCGAGCGAGGGCGTGCGTTTGTACTTCGAGATTCGTGACCTCGACGCCTTTTGCCGCAAGCTTCAGGCCAACGGTTTCTACATCACGCAGACGCCGCAAATGATGCCGTGGGGCTGGCGGCACGCCTACCTCAACGATCCTGACGGTCACGAAATCAGCCTCTACTGGGCCGGCGAGAACCGCATGAAGAAGACGGTGATGCGCACGGCAAAAGAAGTGGAGAAGATCCCGGCTGCACCGCGCGTCCACGGCAAGAGCACTCCGCATTAAAGGTGCGCTGCTACGGTCTGGTTTTCGCGATTTCCGGCGCTTTATGCGGCGGCTGTGCGTTGAGGTGATACCGGGTCAGGCCCTCCTGCAGGTAGGCGAAGGCGTCATCCACCGAGTCCACCATCTTGAAAGCGTTGCCGTCGTTGGCCGAGATCGTCCCCGCGTCAACCATCGCCTGCAGGTTGAAGACGCTCTTCCAGTACTCGCTGCCGTACATCACGACCAGGATTTTCTTCGCCAGTTTTTCGGTTTGGGCGAGCGTCAGGATTTCGAACAGCTCGTCGCAGGTGCCGAACCCGCCGGGAAAAACGATGAGCGCCTTCGCCAGATAGGCAAACCACAGCTTGCGCATGAAAAAGTAGTGGAAGTCGAAGTTGAGTTCCGGGCTGATGTAGCGGTTGGGCATCTGCTCGTAGGGCAGGTTGATGTTGAGCCCGATGGTCTTGCCGCCGGCTTCCCGCGCGCCCTGGTTGGCCGCCTCCATGATGCCCGGCCCTCCGCCGGTGGTAACCACGAACCGGCGCCGCTTGGACGGTATTTTCATGGCCCACTCCGTGAGCTTACAGGCAAGACGGCGGGCGTCTTCGTAATAGCGCGCCATTTCGACGGCGGCGCGGGCGCGCAGCACCTTGTCCTGTTCCTCGGGAAAGGCCAGCGCGCGCGAGCCGGGCTTCTCCAGCAGTTCAAGCGTTCGTTGCGCGTCGTGGCGGCTGTGAAAACGCGCCGAGCCGAAGAACACCACCGTGTCCTGGATGCGCTCGCGGCGGAAGCGCGCCAGCGGCTCGGAATATTCCGACAGGATGCGCAGGATGCGCCCGTCGGGAGAGTCGAGAAACTTCTTGTTCTCGTAGGCCAGGGGAGCGCGATTCAGGGTTTCGTCCATAAGATTGGTAATTTGTAATTTGAAATTGCGGAGCGCGCAGTGCACGCACCCAGCCCACTCGAGAGCAGATGCAATTACAAATTACAAATTGCCAAATTACAAATCCTTCTTCTTCCCCGGATCGCGGTAGTGGACGGCCTCCCAGATTCCGATCCAGACGTCCACCAGGCCGATGCCGGTGATGATGCCGCGGACAAAGTTGTTCTGCACCAGGGCGCGCCAGGCGGGATGTGCGGCGAGCAGGGAGTTATTGGTCCAGATGCCGGTCCAGGGCAACACGGCAAGCAGCATGCCCAGTTCAATGCAGAAGATGACGAAGATGACCAGCGAGAGGCGATGCAGCCAGATGCTGGTGCGCGAGACTTTGGCTTCGGGCGGGGCGGCTGGAACGGGTTGCAGCTTGCTCTCCACCGGCAAGCGCTCAGCCGGGAAAACCTTGGCGTCCGGACTCACCTGGCGAATTGGCTCCCTGGGATCGCTCGCAGGACCCATATATTTGGATTCTACGACCTCAAAGCTTTGATGCGCTCGGCAACATCCCGGTAGTCAATATTGCTGCCGTAAACCTCCATGAAGTGCTGCAGGGCGGAGGGACGGTCGCCGGCGGCCTCGTGGGCGTTCGCCAAGTCGTAGTGGAGCGACAGGCGCTGCTGCTCGTCGGTGGCGATCGTGAGCGCTTTTTCGTACCACCGGTAACTGGCGGCGGGGACTCCGTTGTCCACCAGGCACTGCGCCAGCCAGGTATAGGCTTGCATGGGCTGGCTGAAGGGAATGCCCTTGTCGATGGCGTGGCAGACTTTTTGCAGTTCGCCGATGGCTTCGTCCATCAGGCCCATCTCGCGGAAAGCCACGCCCAGGTTGTAGTGCGTGTCCGGATCCTCGACTTCACTGGCGCCGGCTTCGGCATCCTCCTTGAATTCGGCGAACATGTCGGAAAGAACGCTGCTCGCCTCCTCGTGTACCTCTTCCGCAAGCTTGCTGGGCGCGGCTTCCATCGTAGGGACAGGCGCGGGCTGGGGAGGTGCGGGAGGCGGCGCGGCGGGCTCCGCTGATGCCGGCGTCGTGCCGCCCACGGCAAAATCCGTGCCCAGGGATTGTTCGAGATCGGAGACGAAGTCGCCAAGAACGTCGGCTTGGGCCGGCGCCACCGCTTCGGGCGCGGGTGCAGCGACCTCAGGCGAAATTTCCGCCGCGGGCGGTTGCTCAACTTGGGGTGGAGGTTCAATGCCAAAGTCGGCTGGTCCCTGGACTTCAATCACGGGGGCCAATGCGGCGGTAACCTGCGATTGCAGCCCGGCGAGTTCGGGATTCCCGGGCGCGATCGCCTGGCATCGCTCGCAGGCGACGCGGGCCTCGTTCCACATTCCCTGCGAGATGTAGAAGCGGATTTCGTCGAGCAACTGGCCAGCCGAGGGAACCGGGGGAGCGGCGGGCGCGGCAACGTGCGTCTCCCATTCCTCCGATATATCAATCTCGGGCGCCGCTGCGGCGGGAGGCGCTGCCGGAGGAGCTTCGGCCTCAACCGAGTACGACGGCGGCGGCGCCTCAGTGGCGGCGGCGCGCTCATGATATTTGGCCGCCATCTCGCGATACTGTCTCGCCTGATCGGGATGACCGGCTTGCAGGTAAACCGATTCCAGGGTTTCGCAGCACTGCGCGGCATCGGCAAACCGGTTGGCAGCCGCGTACAGCGAGGCCAGTCGCTGGTTGAGGCGGAAATCGCGTGGGGCCTGCGGCAGGATCTTTTCCAGCGGCGCCAGCGCCTTGGCCGGCATGTTGTAGGAATCGAGCAGCTCGGAGTCGGTGAGCGCCGACTTCACCGCATCGGCGATCTCGTCGGAATACTCCTGCGGGATCGCGGGCGCGGTCATTTCCAGCTCATCCACCATGAACGCCTGCGAGCCTTCGGCGGCGGTCAGCGGGCGCACCGCGGCATCCTCGCCGAGCTTGGCGAGAACCTGGCGGTAGTTCTGCTCGTGCATGGGATTTTCCGGCTCGGTGTCGGCGAGCTCGCGATAGAGATCGCGGGCGCGCTTCAGCTCACCGGCCTGCACCAGCGCGTGCGCCAGCAGCTCGGTGGATTCGCTGATATGCGATTGGTCCCCGAGCTTGCGATAGAGCTCGCGCACGATTTCCAGCAAGGCCGCATCCTCCTTGACCTTGTACAGCGCGGCTTCCAGCCCGTGCTGCAGCGACTCGGTGTTGCTGAGCGAGAGCTGGCCGGAGAATTCGCGGTAGAGCGCGAGGCTTTCCTGGTAGGAACCGGTCGCCATCAGCGTTTCCGCCAGCGCCTGGATGCCGCTGAAGTCTTTGTGCTGCGCCACCAGGTTGCGCGCTACCGTTTCGGCGTTCACCAGGTCTTTCACCTGCAGGTAAGCGCGCAACAGGATGCCGAGCGCGTCGGGATTGCTGTCGATGTGCGGAATGCACTCCAGGTGGCGGATGGCGCCGGCGCCGTCGCCGGAATCCACCGCGACCAGGCCGCGCTTGAGCAGCGCACGGGCGTTGGCAGGATCGATGCTGAGGATGCGCCCCAGGGCTTCGTCGGCCGCGTCCATGGCAGCCCGCTGGTACAGCGATTCGGCCGCCCGGAAGTAGATTTCCTTGGCGTCTTCCTTCTTGCCCATCCGAATGTAGAGATCGGCCAGCTTGCTCTGCATGGCGGCGTTTTCCGGATCGAGCTCCAGCATTTTCTGGAAGACACGGGCGGCGCCGTCCAGGTCGTTGGCCCTCATCCGGTGGTCGGCGAGGGCAACGTATTGCTGGCGGGCATCGTTGTACAGGCCCTGCTGGGTGTAGAGGTCGGCGAGCTTCTGCAGGCCTTCCACGGAGTTGGGCGCCAGCTTGGTGAGCTTCTTGTACATGGCGATGGATTTGACGGTGAACCCGTCGGCCGCGTAGGCATCGCCCACCTTGCGGAAGTACGCGGTCGCCCGGTCGGTCTGGCCGAGGCGCGCATAGAGGTCGCCGATGGTGTTGAGCACGGTCAGGTCCCTGGGGTCTTCCTTGACGACCCTTTCGTACTCGCCGATGGCGTTCTGCAGCTTGCCCTGCTGGACGTGCTTTTCCGCCGCGCTGAGGACCTTCGCCTTGTTGAAGCCAAAACCGAGCGCCATAAACCATGGACTCCGTGCTGAAAAATGCGCTGCCCTCTAGGGGGATGCGCCGCTTTCGCTCGACGCTCCCCCACCGGGCGTGCCGTCGGCCCGAGGTTGGAGGCGCGGAAGAGCTGTTCGCGGGCGGGTTTCGCCAGACTTCTCTGGAATGCGGCTAACACTATCACAGCGAGTCGCGAGATTGCGAGTCCCGGATTGAAGACCAGTGGCGAGTTCCGAGTGGGGAATTGCCGCTCCCAGTCCGGCTCCCGACCGTGGACCGATGACGTACAATCCCTGCTTCAACATGCACAACCTTGTTTTCACCTTGACGATCGCAGGGCTTATCGGAACGGCGGTGTCACAAACCGGTCCGGGCCAGCAGCGCCCGCGCATTCGTGACCTCGGCGTGCAGGTCGGCGTCTTGCCGCCTGGCGCGCTGAATGCGATCACCGACGTTGCCGGCGTCACGGTCGGACAGACCACGATTGTGCGCGGCGACAATGTGCGCACCGGGGTCACAGCCATCCTGCCGCACAGCGGCAACCTGTTTCGCGAGAAGGTGCCGGGCGCGGTGTTTATCGGCAATGCGTTTGGCAAACTGGCCGGCTCGACGCAGGTCGATGAGCTCGGCGAGATCGAGACTCCCATCCTGCTGACCTCGACCCTAGCGGTGCCGCGCGTGGCCGACGCGGTGATTGACTACATGCTGGCATTGCCGGGAAACGAGGACGTGCGCTCGATCAATCCATTGGTCGGCGAGACGAACGACGGATACCTGAATGACATTCGCTCGCGGCCGATCACGCGCCAGGACGTGCTGGCGGCGATCAAGGGCGCGAAGGGCGGGCCGGTGGAGGAAGGCAGCGTCGGCGCGGGCACGGGCACGATCGCGTTTGGGTGGAAAGGCGGAATCGGAACGGCGTCGCGGAAATTGCCGGCGTCGCTCGGTGGATACACTGTCGGCGTGCTGGTGCAGACCAACTTCGGCGGCGTGCTGACCATCGCCGGCGCCCCGGTGGGAAAAGAGCTGGGCAGGTATTCGTTTCGCCAGGAGCTGGAGAACAGCGCTGGAGCGCGCTCGCCCTCGAGCACCACAACCACCGTTGCTGCTGGAGCGCGCTCGCCCTCGAGCGCGTCCACTACCGACTCGGCGAACGGCTCCTGCATGATCGTGGTCGCCACCGACGCGCCGCTGGAGGCGCGCAACCTGAAGCGGCTGGCGGCGCGCGCGATTATGGGCATGGCGCGTACGGGCGCGGCGGGGTCGAATGGCAGCGGGGATTACGTCATCGCGTTCTCCACCGCGCCGGAACTGCGGATTCGTCCCGGCGATGAGAACCAGCCCCGACCGGTGACGGTGCTGGGGAATGAGGCGATGTCGCCGCTGTTTCTGGCGGCGATCGAAGCGACCGAGGAGGCCATCTACAACTCGTTATTCAAGGCGACGACGGTCACTGGGCGCGGCAAGACAGTGGAGGCACTTCCGGTGGAGCGGGTCGTGGAGATATTGAAGGCGCACGGGATGATTCGGAAGTGAAGGACTGCGCGAGAACTCACTTTCGGGAAGCACAGTGGTCCAATCGCACCCAGAATCCAGCCGCGGAGCAGCGGAATTCGTTAGCCCAGCGCGGCAGCGCTGGGGAAAGTGGAACAAAATCGTCGAGCGCCAGCGGCGCGACACGGTTCTCACACACACTCTAAGGGACTGGAGCCGGGGATTTTTGTTCGCGAATTGACGAGCTTCGGCGCGCTTCGGGTTTAATCCGTCAATTCTTCAATTCGACAATCGGTTAATTGTTCTAGTGCAGCCAGGCGCCGCGCGCGGCAATGACGATGCCGATAGCGGTGCTGATGAACGACAGCCGCCAGAACAGGCCTGACCCTGAAAGCAGCGAAATCGAGCACAGCACGATGCCGATTTCGAAGAAGATTTCGGACAGGTTGTAGTGCGCCGCCTTGCGCTCGGTGGCCTGTGTCTCCGCTTCCAATTTTTCGGCCGCGGTGCGGATGTTTTCGGCGTCGGTGCGCTGCTTTTCGCCGCGCGACTTGAAGTCTTCCGCTGCGCCCTGCGCTCCCAGGGCGGCGGCCATCTGCGCATTGGCCTCGTACATGTGGGCGCGAATGTTTTTCGCCTGGTAGAACGCCCACTGGTCGGTAGCGCGGTTCTGCAGCAGGACGGACTCGGTGTGCATGCGGTGGCCGAGCATGGTGGAGACGGCGAGCAGCACCGCGACCACGGCCATAGTCAGCCCGATCCGCTTGGCAGAGCTGGTGTGAGCCTCGGAGGCGACCTCGTGCAGTTCTTCGTTCACTTCCATGGTGCTGCGTAGGATATCACCGGAAGAAAACGGTAGGCCCCGGCGCCTCGCCGGGGCTACTCCTTGCCTAAGCTGAAATCGTGTGGCACACAGCCTGCCCTGAGCGAAGTCGAAGGGCGCCCGCGCGTGTGCCGGAGCCGTCCTGCCTGCGTTCGCCCTTGCCTGTGTGTGTTGGACCTCGCTCGTCTTCGCGCACGTGAACCGCATTCCAGTTCATCCGTATGAATCCGCGGCCGATGTTTTTGTTTGTTCGGCCCACGCGCTACAATCCTTCCCACTCCTTGAGGTGAGACTTTGCCACTGAGCCGCCGCTGGCACACGCTTCTATTTGTCCTGATCGCGACCATCGCCGCGGGGCAGCAGCCTGCGGCCAAGACGCCGGTCAAGAAACCCGCCGCAAGCGCCGCTGTGGCCGATCTCGGCGAGCAGCGCACCGCGCGCTACCTGGATTCCATCCGCCACCAGCCGTCGCTGCTGCTGGAGTTTGTCCGCCAACTGCCCAAGGGCGCCGACCTGCACAACCACCTGACGGGCGCCGCCTACGCCGAATCTTTCATTGACTTTGCTGCCCACGGCAACCTGTGCATCGAGCGCAAGACGCTGCGCGCGGTGGCGCCGGAAAAAGCCGCGGATGGGCAGAAGCCTGCCTGCGACGACGCCAAGGGCCAGGTGCCGGCAGCGCGCGCCTATAGCGACCCCGTGCTCTATCGCGACATCATCGATGCGTGGTCCATGCGGCACTTCACCCCCGATCGCAACGACCGGTCGGCGCACGATCATTTCTTCGACACCTTCGGCAAATTCTCCCTGGCTAAGAACGATCACATGGGCGAAATGCTGGCGGAAACGGTATCGCGCGCCGGTCATGAGCACGTCACCTACCTGGAGTTCATCCTCAGCCCGGACAACGGCGCCGTCGCGAAATTTGGCGCGGGCATGGGCTGGACCGGCGACATGGCGGGGCAGCGGCAGAAGCTGATCGAAAACGACATCGCGCGGGTGGTGGCGGCCGCGCGCGCCAACGTGGATCAGGCGGAAGCCAAAATGCGCTCCATGCTGCGGTGCGGCTCGATGGATGCCGATCCGGGATGTGCCGTGACCGTGCGCTACCTCTATGAAGTCCACCGCGGGCTGGGACGCGATCAGGTGTTCGCGGAGATGGTGGCGGGATTCGAAATGGGCTCCGCCGATCCGCGCGTGGTCGGAATCAACCTGGTGATGCCGGAAGACGGCCTGGTGGAAATGCGCGACTTCACTCTCCACATGCGGATGATGGACTACCTGCACAAGCTCTATCCCAAGGTGCGCATCTCGCTGCACGCGGGCGAGCTGGCGCCCGGCCTGGTGCCGCCCGACGGTCTGCGCTTTCACATTCGCCAATCCATCGAGCTCGGGCACGCGGAGCGCATCGGGCACGGCGTCGACGTGATGTACGAGCGCGACGCGCTGGGATTGCTGCGGGAAATGGCGGCGAAGAACATCCTGGTGGAAATCTGCCTGACCAGCAACGACATGATTCTCGGCGTGCGCGGCCCCGACCACCCGCTGCCGATGTATTTGCAATACGGCGTGCCGGTCGCGATCTCGACCGACGACGAGGGCGTGGCGCGCTCCGACCTCGATCACGAATACCTGCGCGCCATCCAAACCTACGCCCTCAGCTATGCAACGTTGAAGCAGATGGCGCGCAATAGCCTGGAACACGCCTTCGTGCCCGGCGCCAGCTTGTGGTCCGACACCCATCGCTTCCGCCGCGCCGCTTGCCAATCGGACCGCCCCGGGGCAGCCGAGGATTCGCTCAGCCTGGGGTGCCGGCAATTCCTCCAAGCCAGCGAGCGCTCCCGCTTGCAATGGAGCCTGGAAGCGCAGTTTGCCGGCTTCGAGGCAACCGTGGCGAAATGAGTCCCGAGTCGCGAGTCCCGAGTCGCGTGCCCATCAGCGTATGGGAACGGACATGGGAAGGGCACGGCTTCAGCCGTGCCGTAGAAGTCCCTCATTATTGTCATTCCGAGGGGCTTCAGCCCCGAGGAATCTCGGCTTTGTTCCAGCTACGCGAGTTTCTCAGCAGCCTCTTAGCCCAGTACTCGGGACTCGCGACTTTTTTTCGAGCCCAAATCAGCGCGCAACGGGCATTTTGCCGGGGGTTTCCGCTTGCGCGAGGTTAGTGACTGTTTAATAATCCTTGCAGCTTGCCGGGCCTCCGAGCTCCCTCGATGAACTGTCCGAGATGTGGGACCAGCAACCTCGATAACCTGTCCGCCTGCGCCCGCTGTGGTGCAGCGCTGGTATCTGCGGGCGATGCGGAAACCTTTATCGGGGTAAGTCTGCCTCCGACGCCGGCCGCCAAAGCCGGCGCGGCGGTGGCGCCCGCGCCTGCGCCTCCGCCTCCACCCCGTCAGGGTGATGGCTCCAACGTTGCCACCGCGGGACCGTGGGCGGCGCTGGGCATTGCCTCCAGCGCGGACCAGGTGGATTTCGGTCCGCGTTATCGCATTGAGCGCATGCTCGGCCAGGGCGGCATGGGCGCGGTCTACAAAGCCTGGGACAAGGAACTGGAGCGTCCCGTCGCGCTCAAGCTGATCCGTCCCGAATTGGCCGTGGACCCGGCGGTGGAGCGGCGCTTCAAACAGGAACTGCTGCTGGCCAGCAAGATTTCCCACAAGAACGTCCTGCGAATTCACGACCTGGGCGAGGCCGGAGGCGTGAAGTTCATCTCCATGGCGTTCGTCGAGGGCAAGGACCTGCACCAGCTTCTCTCTGCTGAAGGCAAGCTGCCGGTCGACCATGCACTCAGGATCGCCCGGCAATTGTGCGGCGCGCTGGAGGCGGCGCACAGCGAAGGCGTGGTCCACCGCGATTTCAAGCCGCAGAACATCCTGCTCGACAAGCAGGAGAACGTCTACGTATCGGATTTCGGCCTGGCCAAGTCGCTGGAGCATGATACCGGGATGACCAAGAGCGGCGAGTTACTGGGCACGCCACGCTACATGGCGCCGGAGCAGGTGGAAGGCGGGCACATCGATCATCGCGCCGACCTCTACGCGCTCGGCCTGATTCTCTACGAGATGGTGACCGGCGATGTCCCGTTCCACGCCAACACCACCCTGCAACTGATGTACCAGCGCGTGCACGAAGTCCCGAAAAGCCCCAAGGCCCTCAATCCCGACCTGCCCGACTGGCTGGTGCGGGTCATCATGAAATGCCTGGAGCGCGACCCCGGTCACCGCTACCAGACGGCGAGCGAGATCCTGCACGACTTGGATACTGCGACCCCGCCACCGAAATCGAGCTCGCACAGCCTCCAGATTGCCATCCCGGGCGTCGGTTTCGAGCTGCCCCGCATCTGGCTCGGCATTGCCGGGGCGGTGGTGGTCGTGGCGGCGCTGCTGCTGGCGGTTCCCTCCTTGCGGCATCGCATCCTGGGCCACCCCACTTCTACCGCACAATCGGCTGTGCCCGCCAAGCACGTGGCGGTCTTGCCGCTCAAGATCGTGGGCGACCCCAAGGCCATCGGCTATATCGGCGACGGCGTGGTGGACGCGCTCACGGCAAAGCTTTTCCAGTTGAACGACGTGCAGATTGCCGCTCCCACTGCCGTGGCCAAGCTCAAGCCCGATACTTCGCCGGCAGAAGCGGCCCAAGTCTTGGGCGCAAGCTACATCGTGACCGGCAACCTGCAGGGTGAGGGCGACAAGATCCGCCTGGTGTTGAACCTGGATGACATTGCCGCCGAAAAGCGGCTCTGGACAGAGGAATTTTCCGGACTCAAGCAGGATTTGCTGACTCTGGAAGACAACGCCTACGCCAAGTTGGTGGCCGCCCTATCGATTAAAGCTAGCAGCGAGGAAATTGCGCGCACCGCCGCCCATCCCACGGAAAATGTCGATGCCTACGATCTCTATTTGAAGGGCCGCAATGCCATGCACGGCGACGTGGGCGCTGCTGCGGCGAACGCTGCCATCAAGCTTTATCAGCAGGCGGTGCAACGCGATCCAGCCTTTGCCCTCGCCTACGCCGGCATCGCCGATGCCAGCCTGCGCATGTACACCAACACCAAGGATGCTTCTTGGGCACAAAAAGCCCTGGGCGCGGCGCAGCAGGCCCAGAATAACGGCGATAACCTGCCCGAGGTGCACTTCGCGCTGGGCAGCATCTACACCGCCACGGGAAAACCGGCGGAGGCAATCGCCGAGTTGAACCGCGCCCTGCAACTGGCGCCCAATTCCGACGAAGGCTATCGCCGGCTCGGGGACGCCTACCGCGCCGCGGGCAAGAAAGACGAGGCGATCCAGGCCTATCGGAAGGCGACCGAGATCAACCCGTACTACTGGCTCAACTACAACACGCTGGGCCTGGCCTATGTTCGCTATGGCGAGAACGATGAAGCCCTGGCTGCGCTCCGGAAAGTGACGCAACTGGCGCCGAAAAACGGGCTGGGCTACCTGAACATCGGCAACGCTTACTACCGCCAGGGCAAGTGGGACGAGGCGGTCGCGGCGTACCAGAAGTCCATTGAGGTGGAACCCACGTATCTGGCCTACACCAACCTGGCGACCACCTACTTCTTCCTGAAGCGCTATCAGGAAGCGGTCCCGATATTCGAAAAAGCAGTCGAGCTTCAGCCGCAGCAGCAGTTGGCCTGGGGAAATCTGGCGGACGCGTATCGCTGGGCAGGCGAGAAGCAGAAGGCGCTGGAGACCTACGGGAAGGCGATCGCAATTGCCGCCAAGGAACTCGAGGTCAACCCCCGGGATGCAAGTCTCATGGCGCAACTCGCCCAGTATTACGCCAAGAGTGGAAAAACGGCACAGGGGCTGCAATACATCAAGCGCGCCCGCGCCATCTCTCCCAATGAAGTTCCTTTCATGTACTTTGAGGGAATGGTCCAGGGGCTTGCGGGCAACACCCACGAGGCGATTGCCGCGCTGCAATCGGCGTTCGAGAAGGGTTACCCGGTGCGGGAAGCGATCAATGATCCTGAACTGGATGGCATGCGCTCCAACCCGGAATTCCAGAACCTGATCAAGGAGTTCGAGGCGAAGAAGTAAGCATTGCAGCAGTCAAACGAAAAGGCCGCCGAGGCGGCCTTTTTCTTTCGACCAATTAAGTTGAGAATCCTAGCTGCGCCGACGCAACCGCCACACCGCGACAATGCCTGTCCCCAGCAGGAACAGCGACGCCGGTTCAGGCACCGACGTTATCACCGGCACCTGGTCCACGAAACCGATGGCGTCGCCCTTCTGGCCGTTGGGGTCAAAGGTCAAGGTGGTGCCAGCCGGCCAAGTCCCGGTGTTGGAACCTGGGTCATTGAGGCTGACTAAGACAAAAAAGTTGTCCGGAATGCCGCAAACGTTTCCCTGACAGTTCGTGCCGTTCGAGGGAAAGAAAATGTCCACGAAAATACCGGCATCACTCGCGGCCGTGTTCGCGAAGTTCCCGATTTCAGAGTTCGTGTTGATCGTGCTGACCAGGCATGGACCGAACACGCCTCCAATCACATTGCACTGGACGTTGCCAGCCGTGACGCCCCCAGCTGTGTTTTGCGGCACCACGACGTCGAAGGTAGACCATAGCGTGCCGCTCGTGTTGCAGACGGCAAACACCCCACCGCCACTCGTCTGAATCGCGAAAGGCCCCGGCTCGGCAGTTATGGAGCTCTTGTAACTGTTGCAGTTGGGATCGCCCATACCGATGGTGGGATCGATGTCCGCACGGGCGCCTAGCGTGAGAAAGACGAACGCGAAACAGCAAAGAGCCAAGGCAAGCTTCTTCATGGCAACCTCTCCGGACAGCGAACAGCCGCACAAGGGCTCAGAGGAAGCTGCAATCACCCTGCCAAACTTGTTGTCCGAGAGCGTCAACGTAGATGCCTTGTTTCCATTAACATAGGTGCTGGGGGTCGGAGGAATTCAAAGAAGCAAAGCCGGGTAAGATGCAGCTCTTTGCACATGAAAGAGACTTCTCCTAGCCCGGCAAATGAAACGGCCAGACAAAAAGGGCGGCCGTAGCCGCCCCGGATCGCGCAACCTTCAATGTTAAACCGGCTGCACGTTCTCCGCTTGCCAACCCTTGGGTCCCTTGACGACGTTAAACTGCACCGTCTGGCCTTCCTGCAAGCTGCGGAAGCCACCGGCCTGGATGGCCGAGTAATGGACGAAAACGTCCTCCCCATTTTGCCGGCTGATAAAACCGTATCCCTTGGCGTCGTTGAACCACTTTACTGTTCCTTGTTCCATGGTAGTGCCAATTCCTTTTCTTCTTCGTGAGTACGTTGGATCTTGAATCGGAACTTCGGAGGCAGGAACGTGCTTGGTTGCAGATACTGCTCTCGACCGCTTCAAAGCAACGCACCAATATCATACATCAAAGCGCTGAAAGGCACCGCGCTTGCTTGGTATCGGTCCAGGATCAGCTTTGTCTTCATGGATGTGCAGGAAAGTCCCCGCCAACTGACGAACCCAGAGCCACAGAGACCGCTTTGTCATTCTCTGTGGCCTCTGTGTCTCCGTTTCTCTGTGTTTTTCGTTTGTAGACGGCGACTACAGAATTTTCTTGCCGAACGCCGAAAGCGCCAGCTCCACCGCCAGATCCGCGGTGCGGTTGTGCTCGTCGATCACGGGGTTCACTTCCACGATCTCGAAGCTCACCATGCGCCCGTGGTCGGCGATGATTTCCATCGCCAGGTGAGCTTCGCGGTAGGTGGCGCCGCCGCGGACGGGCGTGCCCACGCCGGGCGCGTCCTCGGGGTCAATCCAGTCCATGTCGAGCGAGACATGGTATCCGGCAGTGCCGCGTCCGGCCATGCGCAGCGCCTCTTCCATCACGGTGCGCATGCCGCGCTCGTCGATGTCGCGCATGGTGAACACCTCGATGCCGGCGCGCTTGATGTTTTCCTTCTCGATGGTGTCAATGTCCCGCACCCCGATGAGCACGCAGTTCTCCGGCCTCACCTTGGGCGAGAAACCGAATATGTTGGCCAGCTCTGACGGCCACAGTCCCATGATCGCCGCCAGCGGCATGCCGTGCACGTTGCCGCTCGGCGAGCTGTTCGGCGTGTTGATGTCGCTGTGCGCGTCAATCCAGAGCAGCCCGGCAGCCTGGTTTTGGCGGCGGTAATACTCGGAAACGCCGGACATGGTGCCCACCGCGATGGAGTGGTCGCCGCCCACCGCCAGCGGCACCTTCCCCGCCTCCAGCGTCTTCACCACCAGCTCGGCTTCCTTGGTGCAGGTTTGCGTGATTTCCTTCAGGTACCTGGCATTGGAGGCGCCGAACGATGCCTTGGTTTCGGCGATGGCGACGCCGATGTTGCCCGCGTCCTCCACCTTGTGCCCGAGCTGCTCCAGCCGCGCTTCCAGCCCGGCAACCCGCACCGCCGAGCAGCCCATGTCCACCCCGCGCCGCGTCTGCCCCAGATCGAGCGGCACGCCGATGACGCGAATCTTCTTGGGCAGGATCGACGGCGCCAGGATCGGGCCAGGCGCGGGCGTCGTGTGTGGTGTCGTTCCGTCAGGCATAAAAGGTCGATCGGTCTGTCAGTCTCTCGGTCTGTCGGTCTATCCGTCTGTCGGTCTATCCGTCTGTCGGTCTGTCAGTCTCTCGGTCTGTCGGTCTATCCGTCTGTCGGTCTGACAGTCTCTCGGTCTGTCGGTCTATCAGTCTGTCGGTCTTCAGTCTGTCGGTCTGACAGGCGTTAACGACCGATAGACCGAGCGACCGAAAGACCCTAACGACCGAAAGACTGATCGACCGATAGACCTTCACGGATACAGCCGGTGCAGCATCCGGGGAAACGGAATTGTCTCGCGCACGTGTTCCAGCCCGCAAATCCACGCCACCGCGCGCTCGATGCCCATGCCGAAGCCGCCATGCGGGTTCGACCCGTACTTTCGCAGGTCGAGATACCACTTGAACGCCGCCTCCGGCAAGTTGTGTTCATGGATCCGTTGCAGCAGCAGATCGTACGACGCCATACGCTGCGAGCCGCCGATGATCTCGCCGTACCCTTCCGGCGCCAGCACGTCCACGCACAGCGCCAGCTTTGGGTTCTGCGGGTCGGGCTCCATGTAGAACGCCTTCACCTCGGCCGGGTAGCGATGCACCATCACCGGCCGGTCGAACTGCGCCGAGATGTAGGTTTCGTCCGGCGAGCCGAAATCGCCGCCCCATTCGAATTTCGTTTCCAGCTTGCCCTCGGCGTGTCCTTTCTGCAGGATTTCCACTGCCTGGTCGTAGCTGATCCGCGGGAACGGCGCGGCAATTTTTTCCAACTGGCTGACGTCCCGCCCGATGAATTCCAGCTCTTTCCGCCGCTTCTCCAGCACCCGCCGCACGATCTGCTCGAGCAGCCCCTCGGCCAGGTTCATGATGTCGTCGAGGTCGGCGAACGCCATCTCCGGCTCCACCATCCAGAACTCGGTCAGGTGCCGCCGCGTCTTCGATTTTTCCGCGCGAAACGTGGGCCCAAACGAATACACCTTGCCCAGCGCCATCGCCGTCGCTTCGATGTAAAGCTGCCCCGACTGCGTCAGGAACGCCTGCTCCTCGAAATAGTCCACTGGAAACAGCGTGCTCGTGCCCTCGCACGCGGCCGGCGTGAGGATGGGCGGATCGGTAAGCACGAATCCCTGCTCGTCGAGGAAATCCCGTGTCGCCTTGATGATCTCCGCCCGCACGCGCAAGATCGCCGCCTGGCGCGGCGTGCGCAGCCACAGGTGGCGATGCTCCATCAGGAAATCAACGCCGTGTTCCTTCAGCGAGATCGGGTACGGGTCGTCTTCCGCGACCTTCTGCACCACCTGCACGTCGCTGACGTCGAGCTCGTATCCGCCGGGCGCGCGTTTATCGGCCCGCACCTTGCCGCGCACGATCACGCTCGATTCCTGGGTCAGCCCCTTCAGCGCTTCGAAGGCCTGTGGCGCCTGGTTCTTCGGTACCACGCCCTGGATCACGCCCGACCCGTCGCGAAACTGCGGAAACAGCAGCTTGCCGCTCTCGCGCAGGTTGTACAGCCAGCCGCGCAGCTCGACCGTTTGCCCTTCGTATTTTCCGATCTCGTCAATGCGCGCGACCGGTGCTTCGGTCTTCAGTTCTTCGGTAGGCATATAGAAAATCAAAACTGCAGGTGCCCCACATCTGCCCGGGTTTGGCAGATGTGGGTCCTTCCCGATCACGCTCCTGCCGTCGCTGCTTGCTCCAGCTTCTTGAACGCTTCCGTCATCCCGCTCGCCACCTGCGCCTGGGTCTTGCCATCGCCTTCGATCTCCAGCAGCAGCGGCGGCGTATGCGGCGCCGAGCCCAGCAACCTCATCGTCTCCGCCCAGTCCATGGTTCCCTCGCCCGGCCACAGGTGCGTGTCTTTGTCCTTCTTGTTGTCGTGCACGTGGGTGGAAAGGATGTGGTCTTTCAGAATCGCGAACGCGCCCCCGACGTCGCCCATGATGTGCGCGTGTCCCACGTCGAAGCACACGCCCACGTCGTCGAAATGCGAGGTGTGCAGCAGCTCCACCAGTCGCTCCGGCGTGGACAGCTCGTTGGGTATGTTCTCCAGCAGGATCTTCACCCCGAGCGGCTTGGCGAAGGCGCGCAGGTGCTCGATCGAGGTCATGGCCGCCTCGAACTTGCGCTCATCGAATTCCTCGTTGCCGATCCCGACGTGCTGTACCAGGTAGCGATAGGGCACGTGCTCGGCCACTTCGATGGCGCGCTTGATCTCGTCCATGGCATCAATGCGGCCCTTGCGATCTTTTTCCGCGATGTTCAGCGGGGCCACATCGCGGCGGCGCCACTCGTAGCTGTTGTACATCGGCGAGTGCACCGAGTTGAGCTGCGCGCCCGTGCTCTTGAACCAGGCCGCGATTTCGAGCACGTGCTGCTTCCGCTGCGCGTAGTCGAAATGTCCGCGGAAGGCGAAGATCTCGATCGCCTCCGCGCCCGCGCGCGCCAGTCCATCCAGCAAGCCCGGGTGCAGGCGCTCGCGTACGTATGCGTATGTGGACATCGCTTTGAGCATAATTTCCAGGTCTTAGGCTTTAGGTCTTCAGGTTTTCAGGCGGCAGGCCAGGTAACTGTCGGAGACTAACGCCTAAGACCTGACGACCGAAAACCCAAACCCAGGGCCTTCCCATTATTTCTCGCGTCCGTCCCGCCCAGCCGCTCGCCGGTTTTCGGGTTGATCTCGATCACCTCGGCGTCGCCCCAATATCCGCTGGCCCACACCGGGTCCTCGGTCGCGAACTTGTGTCCCATGTTGCGCAGCAGGCTGAGCGTGTCCGGCGAGAATCCCACCCGCTCCACGTAAATCCAATCCGGCTGCCACTGCTCGTGAAAACGCGGCGCGTTCACCGCCTGCTGCACGTTCAGCCCGTAATCAAGGATGCCCAGCAGCACGTTGGCGACTGTCGTAATTATGCGCGGCCCGCCCGGCGACCCCAGCACCAGCAGCAGCTTGCCGTTGTTGACCACCATGGTGGGCGTCATCGCCGACAACGGACGCTTGCCCGGCCCGATCGCGTTCGCCTCGCCTTGCAGCAGCCCGTACAGGTTCGGCACGCCGGGTTTCGAGGTGAAGTCGTCCATCTCGTCGTTCAGCAGGAAGCCCAGTCCCTCGGCCGTCACCGCGGATCCGAAGCTGTCGTTCAAGGTTGTGGTCACCGCCACGGCGTTGCCCTCGGCGTCCACCACCGAGTAGTGCGTGGTGTTCGATCCCTCGGCCGCCGGCGCCGGATGCGGGTGCGCCGAGGCGTAGCGTTCCAGCTCGTTGAAGATTGCGGGACGCTGCAGCCCGTGGCTGGCGCTCGCCTTGTCCGGGTTCACCGATTCGCGCCACGCCGCCCCGTACTTCTTGTCAATCAATTGCGCCACCGGCACGCGCGCAAAGTCGGGGTCGCCCATGAATTCCGCTCGATCATAGAACGCGCGGCGAAAGGCCTCAATCGCCAGGTGCGTCGCTTCCGCCGAACCGGCGCCGTATTTCTTCAGATCGTATCCCTCAAGGATGTTGAGGATCTCCAGCAGCGCCACTCCGCCCGACGACGGCGGCGGCGCGCTGTAGATGTCCATCCCGCGATACGTGCCGTGCACCGGCTCGCGTTCTTTCACCTCGTAATCCGCCAGATCCTTCGCGGTCATCAGGCCGCCGCCCTTCTCGACCGCGGCTGCCAGTTGTCGCGCCATTTCGCCGTGATAGAAGTCGTCGGGGTTTTTCGCGATCCGCTCCAGGGTTTGCGCCAGCTCCGGCTGCTTCAGCATCTCACCCTGCTCGTAATACTTGCCGTCGCGCTGGAAGATGCGCCGCGACTCGGCGAACTCGCCCAGGTGGGAGTGCGGATTGCGCAGGTCCTGCGTATCTTCGTACGACAGGGCGAAGCCGTCGCGCGCCAGCCGGATCGCCGGCGCCATCACCTGCGCCAGCGTCAGCTTGCCGAATTTCTTCTGCGCGTACGCCATGCCCGCCACCGAGCCCGGCACGCCGATCGCTTTGTACCCCACCAGGCTCGCGCCGGGAATCACGTTGCCCTGCGCGTCCAGACACATGGTGCGCGTTGCGGCTGCCGGCGCCTTCTCGCGATAATCAATGAAGTGAAACGTCCCATGGGTCGCGGTGCCCCACATCTGCCCGGGTTTGGCAGATGTGGGTGAATCCTTATCTCCACTCTGCCCGGGTTTGGCAGATGTGGGTTTTTCGTTCGCTAAATACACCAGCATGAACCCGCCGCCTCCGATGTTCCCCGCCTGCGGATGCACCACCGCAAGCACAAACCCGGTGGCCACCGCGGCATCCACGGCGTTGCCGCCCTGCTTCATGACATCCACGCCCGCCTGCGACGCCAATTCGTGCTGGCTGGCGACCATGGCGTGCGGCGCGTGCGTCGGACGCATCGGCGCCGCCCCTGCGCATACCGCGGCCACGGTCGCAAAAACCAGCGCGATCAATGATTTGCGGTGGAGTGGCATGGAAGTTCTCGTCCGCAGCAGAATCTCTGAGGCTAGCGTAGGGGATGACGGAGAGTCAAATACGTGAGTAGTAGGCCCCATCGGCTGCTGCGCGGTCCGGCCCAGCCGCACCGTCTCGCAGGGCAGGGTGGGCCATTTCGTCCCGATTCGGAACACTCCATCCGCACCCTCGCGCGGCGTTATTGCTGAAGTCGGGCGCGGCGGAAGGTATTCTGTCGATTGGCCGGAAACCAGCAATGAAAACTCGGCTGAGGGGGCCTCCCGTATGACAGCATGGTGCCGCTGCAGAATGCGTTGGGCGTTGTTCGTCCTGATCCTATGTCCGGCCGGTAGTTTCGCCCAGGAACTCAAGCCGGTCCAGCTTCCCAAGCCACAAACCGACGTCGGCCGTCCGCTGATGCATGTTCTGAACCGCCGCCGGTCGACGCGCAGCTTCAGTCCGGAAAAGCTGCCGCCCCAGGTGGTATCGAATCTGCTTTGGGCGGCCTTCGGGGTGAATCGCCCCGACTCCGGCAAACGCACCGCCCCTTCCGCCATGGACTGGGAGGAGACCGATATTTACGTCGCCACCGCCGATGGGCTTTATGTCTACGACGCCAAGTCGCATCAACTGATTCCGGTGCTGCGCGATGATGTACGCGCCCAGACCGGAACCCAGGCTTTCGTGAAGGACGCACCCCTGAACCTGGTCTACGTTGCCGATCTGGCCAAGACCCGCGGCAGCTCTGCCGACCGCGACCTGTTCGTGGCCGCCGACGCCGGCTTCATCGCTCAGAATGTCTATCTGTTCTGCGCTTCCGAAGGGTTGGCGACCGTGGTTCGCGGCAGCCTTGACCGTCCCGCACTGGCCAAGGTCCTGCGGCTGCGCCCCGATCAGAGGATCATCCTGGCGCAAACGGTGGGCTACCCAAAGAAGTGACACCGCGCAGCAAGGTAGCTTCCAGTTTCCGGTTTGCCGACGATACGCCCAGAATCATGCCGGGTCTGGCAACAGCCAGCCCATGCGAGGCTGCCAGGCAATCATTGCGCCTTCGCGGATTCTCTCCTTGCCTGCTTCAGAATTGGAATATCGGCATCGGCGTCGTTCCACAAGCGGAAGAAATCCTGATAGCTGCGGCGGGCTGCCGCTACGTCTCCCGATAGAGCCTGTGCCCGTCCCAGTTGGAGGAACGACAAGGCGTGAAGAGGATAGTTCAGCACCAATGTTGGATGATCAATGACCTTCTGGAACTCCTTGGCCGCGGCATCGCCTTGGCGCTTGAGCACGTACGCCTGGCCACGCAGGTAAACCGGGTACAGGGTTGCCAATCCCATCGGCGGAGGCGAGCCCAATTCGTAAGGAAGAACGCTTTCCAGCGACTGCAGTGCGTGATCAGGATTGCGTTTTGCAATGGCGATCGCGGCGCGGATGGTCGGCGCCCAATAGACCTTGACCACGGTGTTGCTGGAAAATTTCCGCTCCAATTGTTGCAGCAGGGCCTCTGCTTGCTCCTGTTCGCCGGCTCGAGCCGAGGCGAGCGCCGCCAGTGCGGCCACGTCTCTGCCCGGCGAGAGACGCAGCGCCTCCGCAATTTGCTTGCGCGCGGCCGCCACATTCCCGTACTCCGCCTCCCGCAAAGCGTCATTGATCAGCCATCCCGCGGCTGCTTCCCGCGCACCCGCATTCAGCGCCGATCCCACCGCCAGCCGAGTGAACTCCCGCGCCTTCCGCAAACGGCCGTAGTACGCCTCGGTATCGGACTGTTGCGAAAGCAGGGGGTCTTCTTCGCCGCCGGGTTTGTGTCGAACGTCCGCCACCAGTCGGTCCATCTCTGCGACATCGCCTTGCAGAAAAGCGAGCATGTATAGGTTCTCGCGCACGAACTTGCTGCTCAGCTTTCGCGACAGAGCTTCATGGAGAATAGATTTGGCTTCGTCGGGCCGGCCCAGTTTGATGTAAAGAGCCGCCAGGTTCGAGTACGGCAGGACATTGCCGGGCTCCAGCCGCAGCGCCTCCGCCGTTTCCTTCACCGCTTTTTCATACTCGCCCAGCCACGTGTAGCTGATCCCGAGGTTGATATACGGCGCGAAGTCGCGCGGATAGCTCCGTTTCCACATCTCGTAGGTGGCGCGCGCCTTGTCCAGTTCGCCGGTGACGGCGTGGTGGTAGTAGGCCGAGATGCGATAGCGTTCGCGCTCACTGACGCGTTCTCGTAATGCGTACGCCTTGTTGACGTACTCGGCTCCGACGCTGGGCTGCCGCTGGTTGACATAGGAAATGCCGAGGGCGGCGTACGCGACGGCAAAGTTTGGGTCCAGCGCAATCGCCAGCTTGTAATAGGGAATGTCGGCCGGGCTGCCCTTCTCGCGGGCGATCCTCCGCCCCATGCTGTACGCCTGGAAGGCCTCCAAGGTTCCGGTGGTCGCCTCCTCGATGGGCACCCCGAACTTCTGGATCGAACTTAACGACTCGCCCAGTTTGCCGCGCAGCCTGGTGGCCGCTGTGCCCAGAGCCCGCAGGACCCCTTCTTTGCTTCCAGCCTGGGCTTGCACATGCGCAAATCCACCTCCTGTGCTGCAGTTGGTGGCCGTCAATCCGATGACATAGCGGCTGCCCAGCACCCCAATGGATCCCGTGACCATGGCTTTGCTTCCCGTACGCAGGCAGACTTCGCGCCCGACCGCCTGGGTCAGCCGATCCACCGGCGAGCGGCCCATGAGCTTCAACGTTTCTCCGGTGCGCCGGTCGGAAACGATGTTCAGAAAGGGCGACTGCTCCAACTCCATCGTCAGCCCTTGCTTCAGCGTTTCGTCGAAGATGGCGTCGCCGGTGGTGTTGGAGAACTCGGCAATCACGATCAGGTCGCGTTCGGTTAACGCATGCACCCGGCGGGAACGAAGGAACAATACAGAGGCGGCTGCCAGAACGGATACGATGATCCCAATCACCAGCTTCCTTCGCCAACTTCGCGTCGCCGTTCCGGGGACAGCCGGAGCTGCGATGGCGGGCAGTATGGCTACGTGTTCGTCTGGTCCGGATCGGCCAACGTCCGGTTGGTCTTGTTGCAAGGCCAGCGGTGTGCTTCCGGGAAGAAATTCCGCGGCGCGCCGGAACAACGGCCGGTAGCAGCCCTTCTCGAGGTCGATTACGACCGGGTCGTTGTGGCCATCCTTGCGGTAGTAGGTCTCAAGGGCGGCCCGAAGGCGCCGGGCCTCTACGCGAACCAGGGAATCAAGGCGCGGATCGTAGGAAGGGGGACGTCCGAAAACCTCCACGCCGATTACGTACTCCTTCAGCCGTTCCCCACGTCCGGCCAGCGTCTCTTCCACAAGGAAGCGGAGAAGGCGTTGTAGCTGTCCGGAGCGCGAGAAAACACCTGATTGCAGCACTCGGGTCAGGGCGTCTCGGATCTCGGGTGCGGCCACCCCATTTTGACGGCTTGTGACTTCCGTGGCCAACGTTGCTCCGCGCACCGGAGATTATCTCGCTCACCGGCCTGCGCGGAGCCTGTGCAAAAACAATCGGCTATCTCCCAGACCAAAATGGAACCATAGCGGCGCAACCTGCGGTGATGAATTTCACCGCACAACATCGCGAGATGCGCTCCCCGTTTAACGGTTAAATCTCTTCCGACGCACGCCGCTAAGCGCCTGCATCCAGAGCACAACCGCCGGTCAATCTTTTTCACGCCGTTTAACTACCCAAAGCTCCTCCGAGGGCGGATATTTCGCAGCGCAAACGAGCCCGAGCGTTGGCGATGTGAGACTGGAATGGAGCGAAACGGCCGACAACAATGCGGCGCCTGTGTCCCGGCAACCGAGGTGTGGTTTGAGTTGCGGAGGGTGGCGTCTTCGGAACCCTTCCTGAGGTCGCCGAAGCTGCGAAAATTTCTGTGCTTCGTTGTCGAAGAAACCATGGCCGGACGGGGAGCCCGGCTCACCGAGTACGTGCTGGGGGTCGAAATCTTCGGACGCCGCGCCACTTATGATCCCCGGCTCGACTCTCGCGTGCGAGTCGAGGCGCATCGCCTCCGTGCCGCGCTGGCGGCTTATTACCGCCAACAAGGCCGCGACGATGCGGTGATCATTTGGTTGGACAAAGGTTC
Organism: Terriglobia bacterium; assembly: GCA_963760265.1. Classification (GTDB taxonomy): domain Bacteria; phylum Acidobacteriota; class Terriglobia; order Terriglobales; family Acidobacteriaceae; genus JAIQGF01. Next base: position 130,658 of record CAVXCR010000047.1, on the reverse strand, counting down.
GTACTCTCCTTCCTTTAGCTTCCTCATTTCTCCCGAAACCGAACCCTCGTGGACTCCGCGCAAGGAGGACGTCTAATGAAACGCATTCTTCTCCCATGCCTAATCCTTCTCCTCGGTGCGCTAGCAGGATGCGGCGGCAGCAGCAAGGCAACTCCGCCACAGGTTTCCGTCACCGTCTCACCTGGCACAGCAAGCGTAATCGCCGGACAGACGCAGCAGTTCACCGCCACCGTTTCCGGCGCCTCCAATACGGCGGTTACTTGGAGCCTTTCCGGCACGGGATGCTCCGGCGCGGCTTGCGGCAGCATCGACGCAAACGGCATGTACAAGGCGCCATCCCCGATACCAGCCTCGGCAACGGTAACCGTGGTTGCAACCTCAGCCGCTGACTCCAGCAAGCAGGGCACGGCGACGGTGACACATTTGCCGGTCGTAGTCGCCGTAACGCCGGCGACCCTCACTCTAATCAGCGCCGACACCAAACAGTTCACCGCAGCGGTCAGCAATGTAGCGGCCGGTGGTAGCGCCGGCGTGACCTGGACGGTGACGGGCGGCGGCTCGATCGACGATAACGGCCTCTATACGGCCCCGGCAAAGGTGACCGTGGATGCGAACGTGAAAGTCACCGCCACCTCAAAGTTCGACAGCACCAAGGCGTCCTCGGTGACGTTCGTGGTGAAAGCGGCGCTGGTTACGGTCTCGCCGGAAACCATCGTCATGGATGCAGGCGGCGCACAACAGCGGTTCGTCGCCACCGTCACCAATGTTCCGGCGGGACTGAATGGCGTTACTTGGTATCTAAACGGCCTCGGTGTGCTTGATCTGGATGGTTTGTATCACAGCCCCATGCTGGTTTCGGCGCCGGCAACCGCCATTATCCAGGCAGTCCCGGTGTTCGACGACTCGAAGGTGGGCAAGGCGTCGGTAGCCCTCAACCCGCTGCTGGTTACGGTTTCTTCCAAGGCCGCAACGCTCTACGCCGGGCAGACGCACCAGTTCGCCGCTACGGTCGTGCACCACGTGAACCAGAGTGTGACCTGGACCGTTTCCGGAAGCAATTGCGCTGGCGCCGCCTGCGGGACCGTGGATGCAAACGGTCTGTACGCCGCACCTTCTTCGATTGCGAACGACATAACGGTTTCCCTCACTGCGACTTCGATTGCGGATACGAGCAAATGGGATTCGGCGACGGTCACGCTGGTTCCGGTGTCGGTCACCGTGTCACCGAAGACGGCGACCGTCAGCGTATCCGCTACCCAGCAGTTCACCGCAACCGTCGCCGGCAGTTCCAGCGCCGATGTCACGTGGAGTATTTCGGGCAGCGGTTGTTCCGGCAACGGGTGCGGCACCATCAGCACGACGGGCCTGTACACCGCACCCGCAACGGTGCCGGTCTCCACGGTGACGGTCACGGCGACTTCAGTGGCAGATCCCAGCAGGTCGGACACGGCGACGGTGACCGTATCGCTCAACATGAATGCCAAGCTGGCGGGCGCATATGCGTTCTCCTACTTCGGTTATGACGCGGCAGGCAAGGCACTGTACGCCATTGGCAGCTTCGTGGCTGATGGGCATGGAGCCCTGAATGGCCTCATCGACACCAACGGCAACGGTGCCGGCAGCCGGTCCCTCAACACGGCATTCAGCGGAACTTACCAGGTGGCCGCCGGCGGCAACCGGGGGCAGGCCGTGTTCAACCTGTCGGCGAGCCCCATGACCTTCCGGTTCTCCATGGACTCCTCGGGCGACGAGGGCTACATGATCCGCTTTGATTCGAGTGGCAGTTACGGCTCGGGCGCCTTCAAACGGCAAACCACCTCGGACTTCCTGCTCAGCAAGCTCAATGGCGATTACGTTCTGGCGATGAGCGGTACTTCCTATGTGGGAGACGAAAGGAACGCCGCAGTGGGCCGACTGCACACAGATGGAACGGGGGCCACCAGCAGCACCTCCATGGATGTGGCCAGCACAACCAGCGCCCCAATCAACCTGACGTTCACCGGAACCTTTGTGCTGAATTCCGGCACCGGGGCCGCGAACGGCCGCGGCATGGTAGCCGTCGGCGTTTCCGGGCTTGGAACGCTGAACTTCAGCTTCTACATGGTGGACCAGGACGAGGCGTTCATCCTCTCCAGCGACCAGACGTCACTCGACCTTCCGCTGCTCACCGGGTCGATTGTGAGACAAACCGGGGGGCCATTCTCCAACGCATCCTTCAATGGCAAGTCGGTGTTCTACCTGATCGGAATCACCCTCACCACACCGCGAAGGTCGGCGGTTACGATGGGACAATTCGATGTCACGAACGGCGCCGGATACATCGCGTACATGTACAACTTGGGCGGCTCAGCCTCCAGCGGAGGCTCCACCGTGAACTCTGCGATCGACGCGAATGGCCGCGGCACTCTGACATCCGCGCTCTTCGGCCCGTATGTGCTTTATCTGGTGGCGCCGAACAGCGGCTTCCTGATGCAGTACGACAACCCCGGAACTGGCGTGGGTTTCGGGTTCTTTGAGCCGCAGTCCGGCGGGCCCTTCAGCAATGCCACCCTCAGTGGCGAGTACTACGGCGGCACCTTGCTGTCCCCAACCAACGGAGTGGGGTACGGCACTGGCATTCAGAACTGGAACGGAGGCGTGCGCGTGGGCAGGCACCGGGGACGTGGCTGGCATCGGTGTCGGGACTATGCCGGACATTTCTAGTTCCGGAACCTACTACTTCAGCGATTTAACCGGTCGAGGGAACTGGCTACAGACCTCTCCCTCCAGTTACAGCAAGGCAATGTATGTGGTTTCGCCCAATAAGATCCTGTTCATCACAAACGAATTAGGTGTCATAAACCCGGGCTTCGAGATCTTTGAGAAGTAGTTTCTTTGCGCGCCCGTATGCGATGGCGCAACTCGAAAAATGAGCCTTCTCCGGAAAAATCAACCTCCGGAGAAGGCTTTTGCAAGAACCTTTATACCCGCTTGCCTCGATTGCGGCCATGTATTCCACCCCAGGTATCAGGAACAAAGCCGGACCCGAATCGCAATTTCCGGATTGCCGGCAATACATCCGTAACCGGCGGGGGACCTGCCCGCTATTGTGCAAAACGTCTTTTATAGAAACGCGAGCAGTGCCCCCAGCGTTTCGTCGGGTGCCTCCTCCGGCAGGAAATGGCCGGCTGGCAAGGCCTGTCCGCTCGCATTTGCCGCGTGGCGACGCCAGATTTCCATCACATCGTAGAGACGGCCCACGGTTCCACGCTCGCCCCAAAGGACGAGTAATGGGCAGGCCACTTTTTTCGTTCCATCCTCGGCGGCGTGCTGCAAATCAATACCCGCGCCGGCGCGATAATCCTCGCACGTGGCGTGAATCGTGGCCGGATTTTGGAAGCAGCGGAGGTATTCGGCGAAGACCTCCGGCGCGATGGCGCCCGTTCCACCCGTGGGGCGCTGAAAGCGCGACCGCAGATAAAACTCCGCGCTGTTGCCGATCAGCGTCTCCGGAAGGGGTGCGGGCTGGATCAAGAAGAACCAGTGGTAATACTGCGTTGCGAATCCGTTTGGTTCGCGCGTTGCGACGGCATAGGGCAAGGGAACAATATCAAGCACCGCAGCCTTGGTGATGACTTCCGGATGCTCGACGGCCATCCTCCAGGTTACCCGTGCGCCGCGGTCATGTCCGGCCACGGCGAACCTCTCGAATCCCAGCGCGCGCATGACCTCAATCCCATCGAGTGCCATCGCGCGCTTTGAGTAGTTCGCGTGGTTTTCGCCATCCGGCGGCTTGTTGCTGTCTCCGTAGCCGCGCAAATCGGCCAGAATGACCGTGAATTTCTGGGCCAGGCGCGGCGCGATCTTGTGCCACTCGGCAAGTGTCTGCGGGTAACCGTGCAGGAGCAGCAAGGGCGGACCGCTCCCGCCGCGCAGCGTGTTAATTTCGGCGCCCGACGTCTGAATTTTACGTCTCTCAAACTCCGGGAAGAGTGTGTTGCGAGGCAGAATGCGCATAGATTGCACCGGTGCAGGACATCGTGATTCAGGCCATCTTGCGACACAGCGATGTGAGCGCCACGCGCGAGTCACACAGCAAGCGCGACGGCGTTGACGCGCGCAGTATTGCCGCGATGAAAGCGCTGGCGAGCTTACTGTACAACTACGGTGCAACCAATTCCGCCGCGAAGCGGGCTGCAGTGGTTGTAAACTGATGAAAATACTTACCCGTTGATCGCGGAGGGATGCGTGAGCGGTCGAAACGGGCGGTCTTGAAATCCTTTTCGGCCATCTCTCGCAAGTGATTCCAAACAGGGCAGAAGCCCTGCATCTGCTTCCATCCGCAACACTTACTTGCCTGTATCTAGGCGCACCAAGATGTGGCAAAATGTGCCCTCATGACAGAGGCTACGCCACAAAAGTCCCCACAGTCCGACGAGGATCTCGTACGTCGATTCTTGGCAGGCGACCTCGAAGCAAGCGACGAGCTTGCCGCCCGCCTGTTGCCGAAGATTAAGGGAATGGTGAGTCGCAGTGTGCGCTCGCGACAGCTGTGCCCAGAATCACACGATGCGAACTCGTTCATAGAGGACGTAATCTCCGAGGTATTCATCAAGTTTTTCGAGAATCTATCGACGTACCGGTTTGAGCAGCCCCTCGATCACTGGCTTTCCGTTATTTGTGCCAACGAAGCAGAGAACGAAAGAAGGAGAATCACGGGCAGAAAACCAAAGGCACCGCGGCGGTACGTCTCGTGGGAGGAATGGAAGGAACTGCAGGATTCCTTTGAGAGTCCTCCGAACCACGTGCTTCAGGTTTCGGTTCGCAAAATCATTGAGAGACACAGGGGAACAGGCGTACGCGGGGCCAAAAGCACCGAAGCACTTGAACTCGCCAACGTTGAGGGCCTCACCGCCAAGGAGATCGCCGAAAAGCTGAAGACCTCGTCCGCATACGTGAATCAGCTCATCAGCCACGACTACAAAGAAATGTACAAAGACTGCCTGGATCAAGGGATTACGGGTGCAGACCTGTGAAGCACCCCAACGTCGTGGCGTACGCGCGGTCGCTTGACCTCCCCGCTGCCGAAAAAGCAAAAATCGAAACGCATCTCAAAAAGTGCGGGGAGTGCCGGGATTTCGTCCTGTTCATTCGCAAGGTGAACGCGAGCCTGGAATTCGACGGCAGAGAGCGCAGGGCTGCGGTGGAAGCTGAAAAGGGTTCTGGCACTCAACAAACGTCCGAAGGTAAAACAACGCCACAGAATGCGGCAGCCGGGAGCTCGGAGATCGACAAGGTCGCGTTTACCAAAAAAGCAGGATACCTAACAATTTCAGCCGTAACCTCGAATGATGTAGTCGTCATAAGGTTGCAAGGCCGACTGTTGTTCGGAGCTGAGAGAGTGTTGCTTCGTGACGTGACGAAACAATTTCTTGCGTTGAATGCTAAGAATTTCGTGCTGGACTTTGCAGAACTGGTTTACATGGATAGTGGCGGCCTAGGCAGCCTCTTTGCTACTTACCATTCAGTCGGAACCGAAGGCGGCAGTGTAAAAGTCGCTGGCTGTGGTTATATATTTAGCAGAATGGGGATGGGCCGCCTCACTAATCTGTTTGCAGCATATGAGGATGTCGATCAAGCCGTGAAATCATTCAAGTCGTTCAAGCCCGCCATGCGCGCTTAACTTTCTGTCGCAACCCGCATACGATCAACCGCAGTAAGCGGTCGCAAGGCTCGCAGTAAGTCAGGCGCGTGTCTCAATAACGCCACAATAGGCGGACACGTAAGGGACAGGCCACCGACCCTCGGCCGGCTGCCATGCAAGGCCGCCGGAAGTTTAAAGAGTTGTTGCAGAAACGCCATGATCCATGGACATGACCAGGACACAACTCTCCCGCGTATGCCTGTCTGGGGGCGATTGTCTTGGAGAACGCGGCACGGCGGGAATCGCCGCGTCAGTTTTGCGCGACACCGGCACGTCAACCCGAGGGACCGTCCGAGCCGCGGCTGAGCGGCGTCCACCCGGAGGAGGGCGGAGTGGGCAAGAGATGCGCAGCCTACCGACGGGCTTGCAAGTCGCTGATGCCGGTCGTTTGCTGGGGTTTTATGCCTCTACTGCACAGTTACGCTCAGATTGATGATGTGCGACGTAACACCGCTCGTCGCAGTGAGAGTCAGTACGTAAGTTCCAGCCGGCGTACCAGGATCTGTGGACCCCGATCCGGCCCCGCTATTACTTCCACTGCTACCACCACAGGCGGAAAGGTTCAGAATCAATAACGCCGCCAGCAACAAGCCGATCAAAGCGATTCTCTTGCGCCTCAGGCACGGGAAGCCTAACAGAACGATCCCACAGAAAATGCCTCCCACCTGGGCTAGGAGCCAGTTCGAGTGTCGCCGCAGCGCAGCTACATGATGCGGAGCCGTTGTTGTTATGGTCACGGTGGAATTGACGGCTGACGCGCTCGTGATCTGTACGGAAGTTGCTGAGCACGACGCTTCCGTCATATTTGCCGGAACAGAACAAGCAAAGGTAACTGTGCCCGAGAACCCGCTTTGAGGTGACACCGTAATAGTCTGAGTTGTTGATTGTCCGGCTACCACAGTTATTGAGGGAATCGTCGATGGCAATGTGAAATCTTGAATTACCTCAGATATCGTCGTCGAAGTGCTGGGTCCATTGTTTGCATCGCCGCCGTAAGAGGCTGTGATCGTGTGGGTTCCGGCCGATAGGCTTGCTGTTGTGTATGTGGCTGTACCGGAGGCGTTCAGCGCGCCTGTTCCCAACGTAACTGACCCATCTTTGAACGCTAGCGTGCCGGTTGGTGCCTGCGAACCCGTGGTGGTCACGGTTCCCGTAAAAACCACGCTGGTACCCACGGTAGCCGGATTTGGACTCGCGGTCAGGGTTGTTGTCGTTGCCGCTACGTTCGTTCCAGTTCCTGACAGCGAAACCTGCAATGGCGAGTTCGGCGCATTAACAACAAGCTGGAGAACAGCGGTACGAGGTCCGGTCGCTGCTGGCGAGAAAGCGACAACAACCACACAATTGCTGTTCGGCGGAAGGGTCGTACCCGTACAGGTGTCGCTTGATTTCGAGAAGTCTCCTGCATTAGGGCCCGTAATGGTAGCGGATACAACTGCCAATGGGGCGTTCCCCGAGTTACCCAGAGTCGCCGCGGAGAACGAGGTAGTCGCAACCGTTTGTGTCCCAAACTGCGCTTGCGTGGGGGCGATTACGGGAATGGGTTGTGCGCCATTTCCGCTGAGCGATATTGATTGTGAGTTGCCCGAAGTGCCATATCCGATTATTAGAGTGTCGGACTGCAAGCCGGCAATGGCGGGGCCAAACGTAACGGACGCTGAACAGGCACCGCCAGCAGGCACACTGCCACCACAGGTGTTGCTCGTGATCTTGAACAATTGGCCGCTACCAAGCGTGACAGTCAGGCCGCTCAGGGTAGCGGACCCTTGATTACTGATCGTGAACGTCGCTGGTGGACTTGTCGTTCCAACCGACTGGTCTCCAAAGTCCCAGTTCGTGGGTGAAACAGAAAGTTGACCTGTCGGCTCTAGGGTGAGGATAGAGGCTGCCGATCCTCCGCCGTATGCAGCGAGCACCGTCAGCACGGTCTCGTTCGGGACCAAGGAGGTACTGATCGTGATGGGGACTGATGTCGAACCGGCCGGCACTACGACGGTACTTGGCAATTGCGCCGCCGAGTTGTTTGTCCACACAGTTACGGATGCTCCGCCCGTAGGTGCTGGAGCGCTCAGCGTGACCGTCGCGGTGCTGCTGCTGCCGCCGGCGATTGTGGGCGCAGCGAGCACAAGGCTTTGCGCACGGGAGACTGCGGTGAACGGGTTCTGGGCGACGAAAATATTGTTCACTCCACCGGTATTAGCAGTAACCAGATTTGTTCCCGTTGAGCCGAAAGCGATCAGTGTTCCGCCCGGAGCAACAACTGTATCGGCGGGAGTAGCGACACTCACTGAATTGTCGCCTGACCCGTCCGGCGCCAGGCTGACAACAGCAGTCTGATTCGCGACCGTATCTCGGATTAGAACCTGCGAGAATCCCCGGAAGGATACGAAACGCCCGTCAGCACTCATTGCGGCAGCGATGAAGCTATTCCACCCACCCAACGGCACGCCAACTGAGTCAACGTTGATGAGCTTCGTTTGCCCGGTCCAGGTATCGCGCACGAACACCCCTACGCCGTTGATGATCTGCGGCACGAGATTCGTAGCTTGCGAATTAAACAGAACAAATCGGCCATCTGCGCTTATCGCGAGGGGCGCATAGCTTCCGCTGGAAGAATTGTTTAGGACCGACGAGTTAGCTGCGCTGCCATCAGGGGCTACGCTGATAAGCACTACGGAGCCTGTAGCTAGATCCTTAAGAAACGCTTGCGGCATTCCGCCGATGTTTTGAGCAACAAGATCTGTTGCAGAGGAGGTGAATCCGACAAACCGCCCATCAGCACTGATGCCGGTGCCTCTGACGGCCGCGTTCGCGGGCGTGCCGTCGGTCGCCGCGCTGGCTAACGTTATAGTGCCTGTCTTTCGGTCACGAACGTAGGCTTGCGAGCCGGAGGTGCCAGGTACAAGGTTGGTGGCATCGGATTCGAAGAGTACGAACCGCCCGTCAGCAGTGATTTTTGGAGCAATCGATCCGCTGCCATTCGCGACGCTGCCAACGGCAGAAATATCCTCACGCTCTGTGTTGCCCTGAAAGAGGTCGCGGACGTAGATTCCGTTTTTTCCATTCGTGGAACCCGTATAAAGGTTGTCAGCGCACGATCGAAATGCGACATAGCGCCCGTCCGCACTGATGGTGGCTCCCGCCGAGCCGCAGTTCGCCAGGAAGCCGCCGGACGAAACACTGACGAGTGCGGTGGTGCCCAACTGCCGGTCACGAACGTAGACCTCCTGCCATGCGCTACTGTCGCCGGGCGTCAGGTTCGTCGCGCTAGTTTGAAAAACAATGTATCGGCCGTCGGAGTTGGCAGCTCCCAGCACAATGTTGCTTGCCGCGTTTGCGGTGTTTCCGGTCGTATTGGTACTCACGAGTTGCACCGGCAAAGGCCCAGGTGCTGTAACCACCAGACTGGAAGTATTGCCGCCGTGGACGAGACCACTGGAATTCGTGCCGCTAAGAGTAAGGGTATAGGTACCAGGCGGCGTGGAGGCCGTCGTGTTCACGGTTAAGTTTGCGTCTTGCCCGGAGAGAAGCGGTTGCGGATTGAATACCGCGGACGCGCTGGGCGGGATTCCGACGACGGAAAGGGTAATCGGGATGGATGCAATGCCTGCTGGGAGATAGATCCCAACGGTGTAAGTCGCGGCGGAGCCCGCCTTCACGACCTGAGGCGTGACGCCTCCTGACGGAAAGGAGAACTCCGGCGCATAAAAATCATTTGGGGCTGTGAAATTCAACGTAAAGGTGATCGTGTTTCCGGCGGTGACGCTCTGGGTCGCAGATGGAGTAACACTTGCGAGCGTCAACCCTGACGTTCCGCCGAAGTTCATAGTGTAGGTCCCTGGCTGCGCGGCGAAGGAGTACGCCCCACCGCCGGTATAAGTAGCGGGACCGGAAAGTGAGTAGCTGTAAGGGTATCCACTTGGCAGAGCAATACCGTTCAGAGTTGCAGCGACATTTATTGTGCCCGTGTTCGGCGCCGCCGCAGACGCCGTTCCGGTGAGTGAAACAATTTGGGGGCTGTTGGGCGCGCTGTCGTAAACAAAAAGCTGGCCGGTGCGAGTGCCAGGCGCAGTAGGTTCGAAAGCAACCCGGAACACCAGCGGAACGAGAGGGTTCAGAATAATGGGTGTGGTTGGAGGAGAAAGCAGCACAAAATCACCACTTACCACGACATTGCTGATCGTGAGTGGGCCGCTGCCATTCACGTTGTTGATGAGCATGACGTTTTCGGGAGCGCTGACAGAACCCACTGCCTGGCTGTTGAAGCGAACAATTGTTGGATTCATGGTCACGACGGGGCCACCGGCAGACTGCACAATGGTTATGGAGATTTGTGCCGTGTGGGTTGTCGTTGAACCGGCACCTGCAATGGTAAGCGTGTAGGTTCCCGTCGGCGCTGTCGAACTGGCTGAGATGGTCAAATTTGCGGCGTCACCGGATGTAACTGGAGTTGGAGTGAACATCGCGCTCAGGCCGGATGGCCAATTTGAAATCGTGAATGCTACGGCTTGAGCAGAGCCGCTAGTAGTCGTCGTCTGAACATTAAAGCCTACGGAACCACCTTGGCTTACGGATTGTGATGTTGGCGAAGGCAGTACCGAAAAGTCATTGAGGACCGGCGCCGTGACCGTCCAAGAACTGGTATTACTCGGCTGTCCGGACTGATTGTCGGTATCTGTCTGAAAATATTTTCCGATCTGATTGGAGTAGGTTATCGAGTAATTGTAGTTGCCAAATGCATCCGCGGCCCGGGTAACGGTGTTCAGCGTGGTGTCTGGGTAAGTGACGCGCTGCGTGATCGTGCCGTTGGGCGTAAACCCAGATCCGCTCTTTTGAAACGGAGTGATCCCAAAAGCTCCAGTGCCGGGGCTTACAGCGATGACGGGGTGGACCGCACTGACCGTCACCGAAACGTTGGACGAAGCGGAAGCGCTGAAATTCTGGTCGCCGGCGTAGCTTGCTGTCATCAAGTGAGCTCCCGTAGCAAGCGAGGAAATCGTGAGCACGGCTGTGCCGGTATTATCCAGTGTGCTTTTGCCCAACTGCGTGGTTCCATCATTAAAGGTGACGGTTCCAGACGGGCTGCCACTTCCCGATTGCGGCTGCACTTTCGCAGTGAAGGTGAGCGGCGCTCCTTGTGTTACCTGCGTTGCGGAGGGAGTTAGCGCAGTGGTCGTGGCGACTTTGCTGGCGCTCGACGACACGACAATGGTGACCATTGCAGAAGAAGGAGCATCGTCAGCAGCGTCGCCGCTGTAAACCGCATAGATATTGTTACTTCCCGGCTGGAGTTGGGATGCTAGAACCGTGGCTGTTACTGTTGCGATGCCGCCCGTGCTAGATGGCAAATCCCCACGATTGAGGATTGGACCAGTCTCCGATCCCAAGTGAAACAATACATAGCCGAGGGGAGAAGACGGAAGTCTGCTCCCCGTCACTGTCGCGGTAAGAGCTGAACTACTGCTCGGGGCTATGCTGTATGCCGAGGCGGTCAGAGTCGTCTTTGTTGGGAAACTTACTGTGGGAGAATCGACGCTGTGCCAGAGCGTCACTAGATTGTACGCATCGACGGAGCCTAGACCGGTAGCGAGATCATATCCCGGTCCAGCCGGATGACCTACCATGTAGTATAGCGCTGTACCGGCAGGGGTCCCTCCTATCGAGCAATTAGGTGACCCACTAGCACAGGGCACTTCGTCGTTCCCTTGCTGGATATCGTGGTAGACCTCCGGTCGTAGTACAGCAAGGCGATAAAAATGGTAATTAGGATTTCCCTGAATTGCTCCTGTCGCCTGATTGACCAAAGCCATAAGACCGGCGAAAGCAGGCGCTGCAGCCGACGTTCCTCCTACACTGCGATATTTCACCGGTTGGTTACTGCTGTCCTTCGTACATTGCCCACCTAACGCAGGGTCGTCTGCTTGGCAAATTACATAGCCATCATGCGAAGCGGCGGTCAGGGACACGTCAGGCAAGTATCGATGATGTTGGTCTGGTGAGGACGAATAGGGATCGGCGACGGGGACACCATCTCCAGACTGCCACCCAGGCGTAGAATAGGCCATGCTGACGCCACCACCACCAGCAGAGAGATGATTGAAATTGTTTACTTGGGGACAGGCCGCCTGTGTACCACTTGCAAATGAATAGCCGCTATAACAGCTTTCATTCCAAGCGACCTCTGGAATGTAGCCAGTTGCTGAAGCGTAGGTGTTGGTTGAGTTCGTGCTATTCCAATAAGTAGCGTCGTTTCCGTTCTCATTGAACTGAGTGCCGCCAACCGCTACGTTGTATTGGGTAGACGCGATACCATTGACCGCCAAGCCGCCGCTCGCGGGTTTGGTGATATTCGTGCCTTTGGGGTCGTACCTTGGATTACTGTCGTATGGAAGATCGCATCCAGCAGAACCGCTGTCGCCAGAAGCCACAAAAACGCTGATGCCCTGCGCGGCCGCCTGTTGCCATTCCTGATTGTAGAAATCAAGGGCGTTCTGCTGCGTCGGAGTATATGTGGAGGATTTCGCTGTACTTTCGCATAGGCCAAAGCTGACGCTCATAATCGGCGCCAGATTGTTTTGCACAACATATCTAGAGGAAAGAGCTGCTCCGTCTGAGCTGTTTGTGCTTGCGCTAACAACTAAGGTGATCTTAGCGCCTCTCGCCACAGCACCAGCCCACTCGGTGTCGAGATCGGCCTCTCGCTCTTCATCGATCGCCTGATTGGGATCGCTCCAGGTGGGAGCGGGCCCGTTAAGAACGATCTGCGGGTCGTTTGCGGGTAGACCAAAAACGGACCGAAATGCGCGGACATCATTAATATCGATGTTCGATCGGCCCACTATGGCAACATGGACATCAGTACCGTCAGTTCCAGAGTACCAGAGCGGAAGAACGTCGTAGATGGTTGCAAAATCATAGGGGGTGATGCAGTGACCTTGGCAGCTTTGAGATGAACTCGTAAGCGTTGGGTCGGAATCTGTCGCATCTGCCGGGCGCTGCAACACCTGATGTTGAGTACGCGCCAGAAAATTGTGAAGGGAAACTATTCCTCCGACCACGCGGGCAAGTGCTGCCGGAATCTGTGGATCGTTTGCATTGGCCCAATGCGTTTTGGCGTTGACCACGTACTTATGCATCTCTGTGTGAAAGGCCCTATGGACCTGTTTCGCCGTACCACTGAACTCGATAGAGCGTCGCCCTGGAGCCACGTTGTTGAGTCGAAAGCCGTAGCTCTCAAGCCATGCGACGATCACGTCGATGTCTTCTTGCACAGGCCCAAACCGCTCGCCAAATTCCTCCGGGGTAAGCCACCGGTGATAGTCGGGTGAAGATTTATCCTGCTGATCATTATTGAGTTCCGTATAATATACTGACATTTTTCTGATTCCGTGCTATGGTGTGGGGCATGGGATTTCCAGCGGGACAGCGGCGAGATTTTGAGGCCCTGGAGCAGCGGCGTATGCAGGCGGCCGAGCTACTCCAGAAGGGAGTGAGCCAGTCGGAAGTGGCTCGGCAGGTGGGTGCCCATCGCCAGTCGGTGAGTGAGTGGGCGGCCACGGTTCGCGAGAAGGGCAAGAAGGGACTCCGGAAGGCCGGTCGTGCTGGCCGCCTGCCTCGCCTCCGTCCGGAAGATATAAGGAGGATCGAGCACGGGCTCAAGCGCGGGCCGCAAGCGCTTGGCTATGAAACCAGCTTGTGGACCGCTAACCGCGTGGCCCATCTGATCAAGCAGGAATGCGGCATTCAGTATCATCCCGGGCACGTGTGGCGAATCTTGCGACAGCTGGGGTGGAGTTGCCAGCGCCCGACAGGACGTGCGCTGGAGCGGGACGAAGACAAGATTCGCCGGTGGAAGCAGGAGCGCTGGCCGGAGCTAAAAAAAACGCAACAAACGAAGGCCGCACGATCGTCTTCATCGACGAAAGCGGATTGAGCGAACGACCGCATCGCTGTCGCACGTGGGCGCCGCGCGGGCAAACGCCGGTCCTTCAGTTCCATTTCAACTGGAAGACGTTATCGGCGATGGCCGGAGTAACGTGGTGGAACTTTTATTTTCGTCTTTTCCCCGGTACCATCCGCAGCACGCAGGTGATCGAGTTTCTCGAACATCTTTTGCGACACCTTCCGGGGAAGCTGCTGATTATCTGGGATGGCCTGCGGAGCCATCGCAGCCGCCTGGTGTGGGATTTTGTGCGCAAACAACGGGGTCGCTTGTGGTTGGAGTTCCTTCCGGCGTACGCTCCGGAGCTGAATCCGGTGGAATATCTCTGGGCGCATTGGAAGCAGCACGAGCTACCCAACTTCTGTCCACAGAGTTTCGCGCAACTGAGCAGCCACGCCCGACGAGCTCTGCGCCGCATGCGTCGCCGACCCACTCTGGTCATGGCATTCTGGGAACAAGCGGAACTCTTTCCATTGTAAGTGTATTATGCGAAGCTCAATAAGGAGTTTCTGAAGCGTGGCTTCTTGCTCCGGACTGCTTCTCAACAGCAGCAGTATTCGATCCATTGGCAGATCGTCAGGAGCAGTCCCTCGATCATTTTCCATTCGAGCTAATGGATGGACGTTCCCCCTGAGAGTAACAAGGTCGCTTTCATCGATCGCCTGTGTGATCCGCGGTCGCGCGGTCTGCGCCACGGCCATAATCGGATATACCAAATTGCACAGGGTAAAGATTATGAAAAAGGGGAATGCTTGAACAGTGCGCCATCGGTGCTTGGGCAGTGAAGAGGGACTCCCCTGGGAGACACTCAGTAAGGACGGTAACCGACGTGCTACGGCACGAGGAAAAACGGGTCTCCCAGACATCGCTGCCTCCCTGGACATCAATTGTGCGGACGGTCCGCTGGGTTCGGGCGGAAGTAGGGGAATGCTAAATTTATAAAGAAACAGCCGGGCCTCACGTGACGCTTGTCACACGTTCCTGTGATGGTGGCGCCGAAACAATTTCCATTTCCAAGCCGAGCAAGGCACCCGCTCTTTCACATGAAAGCTCAGGTCTCAGCGCGTCACTGTTCCTATGGATTCACGCCAAAATCAAAAAGCCGGTTTGCCGACGCGGCGCCAGGCGCAAATGCACCCGAAGCCGCCGCACTGATTCCGAACAATCTCCTATGTGAGCGAGCGCACTCATATCACAACATTTACCGTTGTCAAGAACTCAGGGAAATTTGTTCTGGAAATGGAACAAGACTCCTCATCAGCTCGCGGGGGCCCCGCTGTGCTATCTTCTGCAGAAGTCCCGCCGCATGTCCGCTCACATCGTCGCAGTGGGCCGCGATGGCGAGAACGTCCACCGGGTCAGGAAGGAGAGCCTGGAGGGCGCTCACTAGCGTCGACGGCTGGCGGACTGTCTCGAAGGAACCCATCCATCCGTGACACTGAAACACCATGATCCATGGACACCAATGAGGCCACGAATCGCTTGCGACGACACAAAAGTACCTGGAGCCGTCCAAGGAAACCGAAAAGCAACTCGCAAAGATGAAGATGCCGTTTTAGAGTTCGCCTTAGGCGTCTGTGATCGGCTGTGCTGCGCCTTTGTGCCACGCAGAATCCGCGACCTGCCACGAAACGAATTCATCAAAATGTCAAGCTAACCCTGAGCGAGTAATAATGACAGCCGCAGGCCGCAAGGCTAGGCGGCAGCCGCCGAGTATTCGCCGCGCGGGGGTGCCTGACTGACCTCGGTCTGGCGTTTCCGGTGTGCGCGGGTGGGGAGGAGCCAGTCGGATCGAATTGGCAAGCCTCGTATTTTCAGTAGGTTGCGGATATTGCACCAGTTCCCGGCATTGACAATCGGTGCGCGGCAAGAATAGCGTTGGAGCTGTCGACAGCGAAAGGATTGGCTTCTAACTCGTTGTCAGTCCGAATAGGCTGGGTGATCTGCCCGCCGAGGTGACCCGGCGGGCGCCCAGACCCGAAAAAACCGACAGCGCTGCGAGGTGCCGTTGGGGTTTGGGACCGCGAAAGCAGTGATCGCATCAGGGGCTGCGACGGTGCATGCGTCCACGCTGCTGACTCCCTCGCAGGAGTTGGCGGCTAGAACATAACCAATGTCGCAGCCTTTTCTATTTGCCCGCTCGTTCCCCCGCCAGTTCGCGAAGATGCGAATGCCGTTTTGATTACTTTTTCGGCTTAGGCAGGTGAAAGCAGAGGATGCTTAACCGAATAGCAATACCTTTGTCTTGTGGCAAATGGAATGTGTAATCGAACCACGATTCCAGCTTTTTACCATTCAGCTTCGCAAAACAACTATGCTGAGATGTCGACTCGTCGATCGCCTTCAACGGCGCCGCCATTTCTTGCGTGTCCATGAAGTACACGATCGCCGTTTTAGAATCGCGCCAAGTCAGGTACGAGAGTACTTGATCGATTGTCTCGAAGTGCTTCTTCGCACCGCCCCAGAACTTGCATTCCGCTACAAAGATGTTGCTTTTTTCGTGGCGGATCAAAATGTCAGTCTTGCCGCTTTTGTTGAACGTCTCTCCGGTGGTTGAATATTCGAACCTTGGTTCGAGCTGCAGGATGAGATGGTCTCGCAATGCCTCCTCATCCTTGTCGGCATACGTCTTGGGTAGCCGTTCGAAGACCTTCCCAGTCTCGTGGATCGTCTGGAGGATCTCCTGGTAAATAGTTTCATCGATTGTAGGATCGGGAGCTTTCGCAGGTGTTCCTGTCGATTCTGGCTTGGCGACGATTTGTTTTCGGATCGCTGGCACCGCAAAGGTAGGAGGAACGTTGGTTGCCTTGCGAATCGGAACGCCCAAATTTGCAAGCGTCTCCGTCCTCTTTAACAGCTCTTGCTTTCGAGCCTTGAACAAGCCATCTGCTTCCTGGCGCAAAGACTTGTTGAACGATTCGACATTCTTAGCAAGATGCCCTGACTGCTCCTTGATTGTGTCCAAAATCGAATCGGCTTCCTGCTTGATACGGCTTGCATCGCCGTAGAAATCGGCGATATCAAAGCAGATCGCACCGCCCTCCAGTGAAACCGAGAAGGTCCGCAGCATGCGGGGGTTTGGCACGCAGTTCAGAAGCTCTAGATCGCCCGTGACAGGCAAGTGATATTTGATAACGGGCTTCGGATAAGATTTGCCGGAATACACATTGAATAGTGGAGGAAAGTGTTCTGCTGGAATCATCTCCTCGCGGCTGCTAGCCTCAAGCTTGTCAAAATGTAGGACCAGTGGATCAATCGAAAATCTGGACACCAGATGCTCGATATACTCGGCTTCATTGACGTTCAGGATGTATTCTGGCTTCTCGCCGCGAATCGCGTCTTTCATCCCCTCCAGCCGACCCCGTGAATATGAATCGAAATCGTGCTCGGCGAATATATTGAATGTTCCGTAGCGGTTCATTTTGGTTTCTTCTTACGAGTAACGCTCTGCTCTGCGGCCTTCTGCCTCTCCGCCTTTATCCTCTCCAACAACACCGACGCCGGCTCATACCCCCGCCCCTCGCGTCGTGCAAGCTCCGCTTCTGTCGGAACGAGCTCTCCACGAAACGCCTTCGCCAAGACGGCCTGCGTCAGTCTTTCCGCCCGGAGGGTAGCCGCAGCGACCCGCTTTTCGATCGCATCAGCAAGTTTGAAGAGCTCCTCGACACGGCGGACGATTTCGTGCTGCTCTGGGAGTGAAGGCAATTCGATTGGAGCTTTACGAAGACCGTCAGCGCCAACATTCCCCTGATTCACATTGCCGGTCTCTCCCTCAAAGAAGAAGTCTCGGAAGGCGTCTGTTTGCAGCCAAAACAAAAGATATCTCGGCACGATCTTCGTTTTGCACCGAAGGCGCGCCACCCGCTGGTTCAAATACAAAGGAGTTGCGTTTCCGGGGACGAGTGCGGCAAATCCGTAGTCCTTCTTGAATTTCGTACCCGTCATGGAGATAACGATGTCATTTGGTTGGAGCTTAAACCGCGCCGTTGCGTCGGAAATAGCTCGAGGAATGTACACGGGTGATGTATTCAAATCGAGATGGAAAGGACGAACATTACCGATACGAATGACTTGATGATCGCCCGATTTGAGAAAAGTGGGACTCTTGTATGCAAACCCCCCGACATAATCCGCGATCTCGCCAACGGTTGATGACAGGTGCTCGTCTGATGTACCGTTCTGCCTCCTCCAATCCTCCGTCAGTCTCCCCGAACACGCCGCCGTGAGCACCGCTTGGCGGAAATGCTTCAGTACCAAATATACCTTGGTGAGATTCTTCCTACTCGCAGTAACCTTATCTAGCAAGTAGCCGACTTGCGTTGCAATCCGTTCCTGTTCTTTCACGGGTGCTAACGGAATCGACAAAGTCCAAAAGAAGTCTGGATCGACATGAGGTATGCCAGTACCTCGATGGTTCGAATTTATTTCTCCGTAACACGATCCCAAGAATCGCTGTAAGAATGGAGTGTAGAGCGTGGATGATTTGAGCACGGCAAGCGTCGACCCGAGAGCACCAGCAAACGGTACAGCCCCGACCAGTCCCGAGCGAGCGCCATCCCAAACGATCACCAGCTCGCCCTTGCAAACACGCACCGAACTCGCAGACTCTCCATACCGACGATGTTGACCGGTTTCGAACGCTTCAATATCGATGTATGGAATGTAGCCTTGCTTCGGCTCTTCCAATACAACCTGTGGCTTTTTGCCCTTCTGGGACGTGACTATCTCACCGAGCGTTGTGGAAGCCCACCCTGCCGGCAATTCTGAATTGGTGCCGGTTTCAACTCCAGGCTCTTTGATTCTCTTGGGCGCGGTACTCATACCTTTGTTCCTGCTGCCGCGGGCGTGGCAGCCTTACCGTTGCCGTTGGTTTCAAGCATCGTGACGATCGCGTTTAACTCCTCCACCGCAGCTTCAAGCTCCGCAATAGCATCGGTCGCAAGTTCCTGCGGCTCGATATCCGGATCGAACTCATCGAGCGATTCCTCTTTTAACCATTTCAGGCCGTCGATCTTGTAATCGTGCTCCTTTACCTCCGCAATGGGGAATGAGCGCCAGCGATCCTCTTTCGAGTCGCTCGCCTTGCGTTTTGCCCGCCCGTTCGGCTCAGTTCCATAGCACTTCTCAAATTCCTTGAAGTGCTCAGGCGTCAACGGCCTGTCTTTTTTCGTGATCCGAGGCACGTTCGTTCGGGCGTCATAGACCCACATTGTCTCGGTCGGCGAACCCTTTGTGAAAAACACCACATTCGTTTTCGTCCCGGGGCTATACGGGCTGAATGTGCCGTTAGGCAGGCGCAGCACCGTATGCAGATTGCAGTCCTCCATCAGGATTTTGAACACCTCGCCCGCCTGGTCGGCAAAAAGGCAGTTGTCGGGCACGACCACAGCCGCGCGGCCACCCGGCTTCAGAATGGTCAGCACATGCTGCAAGAAATTGAGCTGCTTGTTTGAAGTCGCAATCGTGAAGTCCTCGCGGTCCGGTACTTGGTTCGCGCCTTTGGTGCCGAACGGCGGGTTCGTCAGCACCACGTCGAATCTCTGGGCGTCCGCCGCTTCGTAAATCGAATCTCCCGACCGGATCACGGGCTCCAGGCCATGGAGAAACATATTCATCAGTGCAAGGCGCCTCGGACGCGCGACCAGTTCCTTGCCGTAATACGTCGCTTTTCTCACCCGTTTTGCGAGCTCTCGGTCCAGCGCCCCGCCTTTCGTCTCTCCCATGAACCATTCGTACGAAGACACCAAAAACCCGCCGCTGCCGCAGGCTGGATCACACATTGAGAATTCTTTGTATTTACGAGGGTCCGGCTGCATGCAGCGGACGATCGACTGGATCAGGATGCGCGGCGTGAAATACTGGCCGGCGCCTTTCTTGCCCTCGCTCGCCGCCTTCTCAAGGAGCCCCTCGAAAGCCGCGGCTTTGACATCAACATCGAGCTCCGTCCATTCCGTCTCGTCAATGACGCCGATCAGCGCCTTCAAATTGACGGGATTGGTGAAACGCGAGAGAGCTCCGGCGAAGATGTCGCCCAATAGCCCTCGTTGCTTGCCGAGCGCCTGCAGTACCGCGATGTAATGCTCGGTGAGCGCCGTCCCGGATTTGGCGTCGAGCGCCGGCCAGGAACAGTCGACCGTGACCGTTCTCCCGTCCTCTGCGGTGAACTTGGTCTTGGACAGATCAATCTCGCGTTCATCCGCCATTTTCAAGAAGAGGAGGTACGTCAGCTGCTCGATGTAGTCGCCATAATCAATCCCGTCGTGTCTCAGGGTGTGGCAGAAGCCCCAAAGTTTTCCGACAATGTCACTCATAGTGCTATAGCCTGATTAAAAGAATGAATTAGCTGCGGCAGTTCGCCGAAAAAGATTCCGTTGGCTTTTTTCCAACCGCCAAACCGCGTAAACACTGGTAGAGCCTCGAAATCCTCTTGATCGATGGACAGGTTTTCAGCCAGGTGCGCTTTGATGCGTTCCAGCCACTGCTTCTGCTCCGGCGTAAATGACTTTCCGGCCGTCACAGTGCCAAACGCGCGCTCCACTCGTTCGGCAGCCGTCAGCAGCGGGTTTTGATTGTCGGCGGCGTGCTTCACCATCGAGATGATGTCGATGAGTGCCTTGTGGTAATGAATCTCATGCGCCTTCTGCAGGTTCTCGACCGTAAATCGTTGGGGTGCCCGTGTTAGTTTCTCCCGAAGCTCGCCGAGCGCCGTAGTGCCCCATGCCTCCGGCTTCTCCTGCAGAATGCGGATCGCCTCAATGTGCTCGGGGTTCTCCTCCACAAATCGCTCAAACACTCGCAAATAGTCTTCCGGTTTGTATTCCTTCCCGTCCGACCCCCGCACGAGCCATTCCGAACTGACTTCGTCTTTCGTCTCGTACGCGATGACAAAGGTGCGCTTCGCCCGCGGATATTCAACCAGGAGCTTCTGGAAGGCGGCGTCTCGCAAGAGACCCATCGCACCGGTGAAATTATCTTTCAGTTGCTTCGGCAACCCTTTCGCATACGCGCCCATATCGCCCGCGGGAATGTAGGCCGCGAAGAGTTCCCGTGCATCGTGGGACATTTCTTTATCAATGCGTTGCAGACGCTTGACCAGGCATCGGATGTTGTAGTCGCGGTCGCGATTCTGCCAAACCGCTTCGATCACTTCGGCGATTGTCCGCGACTCCTGCTCCAGCGGCTCCGCCGTGATGTCGGTTACGTTTTTGAAGTAGGCGAGGAGCGTTCCGCCGAAGCAATCGAATACCGTAAAGTGCGATTTGTCCGAAAACTTCTCGCCGAGGCGCGTACCGCGCCCGAGCATCTGCTCAAAGAGAATCCGCGACTTCACCGGCCGCAAAAAGACGATGAATTCCAGGTCCGGGATGTCGACGCCCGTCGAGAGCATATCCACGGTCACGACGATTCCCGGCATCGGACGGTTACGAAACTCCCGAATGCGTTGCAACGGTCGGTCCACGGTCTTTGAACCGGTGATCTTCTGGACGTACGAGTCCCCGCGTCCGAAAACATCGCGCGCAGTGTCCACCAGTTGGTCGGCGTGCGAGGTGTGGGGCAGGTCGTTTGCCGCAAAGATCAACGTCTTCGGCAAACGCCCGTAGCGCTCTTCGTGCGCGAGCGCGTACTTTTTCACTTCTTCCAGGATCTTGCGGTTCGAGTCCGGCGACGTGACCTTCTCTTCAATTTCCGTGGTGTCGAATTGGCGTTCATCTTCCAGAAGATCGAGTTGCTTCGCTCCAGTATCGGCGTTTACGTACCCCACTTCCTCGCCCTCTTTGAGGAAAATGCCTTTGAGGCGCACGTCCGAGGTGACTGACACCACGTCATAATCGACCAGAAACCCTTCCCGGACCGCCCGTTCGTATTCGTAGCGGTACACCACGTCTTTGAAATAGGAGGTTGTGTGCGAGGCGGGCGTCGCGGTCAGGCCGATCTTGATCGCGTCGAAATGCTCCAGCGTCTGCCGCCAGATTGCTACTTGCTTCGCCGTATAGCCCCGGTGGCATTCGTCCGCAATCACCAGGTCAAAAGCGTGAATCGGGATCAGTACTGTCCAAATTAGCTGAGGCTCCGGCTCAGCTTCGTTGAAAACGGGGGACATAAGCTTCCTTACCCGCCTTCGCACAAAGCAGGTTGGCTCTTCAAAAATCGAATCTCCCGATCGATGCTGTCTAGATTGCGCCTCCTGAAACTCCCAATTTGGCCAAGGTCTGTTCCTTGGGAAGTAGGCTGCTGTCCAACTACTGCCAGGCCATCGCGAGTTGTTCCGGCGGTGATTCCGGCAGCTCCGGTGCTTGAAAGGGGTGATCGATCCACACCCACAAATCGCGGTACACGAACAACTGTTGCCGCAGCAGCGCCACCAGATTCGACAGCGACCAGCCAAACGTCGCTTTCAGTTGCAGGTACTTGATCAGCAGCATGGCGATCAACGCCGCCCAGATCTGGGTCTTCAGCGCATTGGCCGAGGTGCCCACGAAGGTCTTAACCCGAAGCGACTGCTTCAAGGCCTTGAAAAAAAGCTCGATCTGCCAGCGCTGCTTATACACCTCCGCCACCGTGGCCGCGGCCAGCGTCAGGTGATTGGTGACAAACACCAGCCTCCGGTCCTGCTCTTCGTCGTAGAACTCGATGCGGCGGAAATAGCACTCCCGCCCGTCGCGCGCCTGCTGGTAAAAGCAAATCAGCTGATCACGCAACAGCCCTTTGCGCCGCGGCAGTTCCCGCTCCTCCAGCACCAGGTAATCGGCGTTGTCTTTCATCCGGGTCACGAAATACACGCCTTGCTGGGTCAGATCGGCAAACCAGCCGTAGTCGTTGTAGCCGCGATCCATCACCAGCAGCGTTCCTGACTCGTACTGCAACTGCCGCGCCACTCGCACCTCGTGCTGCTTGCCTTCGGTGATCACCGCATAGCAGGGCAGAAAGCCCTCGTGGTCCAGCAGCAGGTGCAGCTTCACCGCGCCTTTGGTCCGGCGGAAACGTGCCCAGTCGAACACGCTGGCGCACAGATCGATCACGGTCGCGTCCACGCTGATCAGCTTGTGCTTGAAGCGGAACTTGTGCTGACCCGCAGATTGCTGGACGGCCAACCCCCGGCATTGGGTCAGAAGCTGCTGGAAAAGCTCTTCGTATAACTGCCAGGGCCGGTGCTCGTTGGCATAGGCCAGGGTGGAACGGGGCGGGGCCTCTGGCAGGCCCAAGTGCCGCAGCTTGCCTTCACTGGCCGCCAGCCCGCCGCAAATCTCGCGCAGTGACTTGGCCCCGCCCAGTTGGCAGAACAGCATGGCCACGAACTGTCCCCAACTGCTGAAGCCGCGGGCGTGCCGTTCGGCCTTGTGTTTGCGAACCGCTGCGTCAAAGGCGGTTCGAGAAATCAGCTGTAACATCTGCGAGAAAATGCTGCATACTTTGCTCAAGGCTGAGTCCTCCTCTGAGTGCTTAAGTCGTGGAAAACTCAAGCTATCAGAGACTCAGCCTTCTACCCACCTGGCCGCTATCAGATTCCAAAAGCTAATTTGGACAAGTGTGAATCGGGATATTTTCGACTTTGTCGGCATCCTCTTCGACAACCTCGTCGCTGTCACCGAGGACGGTTTCGCGTCCAAACAGGTTCACAGCCATGCGTTGAATCGTCGAGACGTAGACGAACGCGTCGCCGGCCTTGGGCGAGGTGAGATATGCGTTGGGCAAAACTGTGGGGTCGAACTTGTCCTCCTCGCCGAAGTCCTCCTTCTGAAAGCGCTGGCTGTAGACCTGATAAATCTGATTGAACTTGAGGCCGGGTTCCGGCTCGAAAGATGCGAACGTCCGCACCGCCTGCGCGGCCAGCGCCCGCCGGTCCACCAAGAACAGAATGCGCTTGGCCACACCCGATTTCATGAGCCGGTAGACTTCATTTACGGTCATGAAGGTCTTGCCGGTCCCAGTCGCCATTGCAACGAGCATATGGCGCTTCTGTGCCGCGATTGCCTTTTCAATCTCGGTGTTCGCTTCCACTTGGTACGGACGCGCGACGATCCGGGGGTGATCGTTCGGCGTGACGAGAAGCCTTGCGGTCGCAGCTTCAAAATCGCGCGCCAGAAGTTCCTCTAGCGCTTCCGGCGTCTGAAACGCGGCAATCGGACGCGAGCGATTGAGCTCGTGCCGGACATCGTGATACCAAATAATCTCGCCATTGGTCGAAAACAGGAACGGCACCCGGTACCCGCGGAAATTGAATGGGCTTGCCATGACGCCCCGCGAATACCGCTCCGCCTGGATGAGGACGTTCTGCGGCCCCAGGCTAAGTTTCTTTGCCTCGACAACCCCGAGGATGCGTCCTCCCACGCACAATGCATAATCGGCCGGCCCGCTTTCGGTCGGATACTCCTCGATCGCGCATCGCTCGTATTGCGACAGCGGCTTTGCCGCCTCGAACTTGACGACGCGCCACCCGCACGCCCTAAGCTTCGAGTCAATCAACTCTTTCCGGGTGACGTACTCGGATTGCGCGGGCGTAGCCTTGAACATCGTGTCCTCTGGACTCATTGAGGGGGAGGTTAGCGGAAGTCGGATAATATCAACAATTCTGCCGGGAACCCTAGCGGATTCCGCTACTTACAACAGTTCCCACTCTAACCCGAATTCCCAAATCCCGCAAAACGCCGACCCCCGGGGCCCACGATACCACCGCCAGCACCGCTGCGGTCGTGCCGCCCTCGTCTGTTCCAAATTCAGAACAAACCCGCCCTCACTCTTGACCCCGTGCATGTAGCTGGTACGGTAAAGGGCGTATTTCCAAAAGAATTTTATGGCCACACCAAACATCACCCCCGCCGTGTCGTTTCCCCGCGGCTCTGAATGGCGCAAATGGGACCTCCATGTTCACACGCCCGCCTCAATCGTCCATCAATACAGTGGTGCGGACCCATGGCCAGCGTTCCTGGACGATCTCGAAGCGCTGCCATCCGAATTTAAAGTGCTCGGGATAAACGACTACATCTTTCTGGACGGATATAAGCGGGTGTTGGAGGAGAAAAAGAAGAACGGCCGCTTGAAGAACATCGACTTACTGCTTCCGGTGATCGAACTGCGCCTCGATAAATTTGGCGGCAGTCCGAGCAAGCTCAGCAAAGTGAATCATCACATCATTTTCTCCGACGAAGTCGATGCGGACGTTATTGAGCAGCATTTCCTCAATGCCCTCACGCACAGTTATCAGGTAAGCCCGCAATACGAACAAGCGGCGAAAAAGTGGACTGCCTTGCCGACACGAAAAGCTATTGAAGATCTTGGGAAGCTAATTATCGAAACTGTTCCCACGGAGCAGCAGAAGAGATTCGGCCCGCCGTTGGTCGAGGGCTTCAATAACCTGTGTTTCAGCTTGGACAAAATACGCGAGGCGCTCGGATCGCACTATTTTGAGAAGAAGTTCGTCACTGCCGTCGGAAAAACGGAATGGGCAGACATCAAGTGGGCTGACCAGTCAATCGCCGAAAAGAAAAACATCATAAACGGTTCGGATCTCGTCTTCATTTCTTCAGAGTCGCCGGATCAGTGGGCCAACGCGAAAAAGAGTCTGATCGAGGCAGGCGTGAATCAGCGGCTGCTTGATTGCAGCGATGCCCACTCGTATAGCACAAGCCAAGAAAAGGATCGCATAGGAAATTGCTTTACTTGGATCAAAGCCGATCCGACGTTTGCCGGACTTCAGCAGATACTAAATGAGCCTGAGGGGAGGGTTTTTGTTGGAGCGCTTCCGCCCAAGCTGGAGCGAGTGCGAGCCGACAAGACTAGGTATATTCGGAAGGTCTCGATCAAGAAAAAGCCGGGCGCAAGCCTTCGTGAGATCTGGTTCAACAACGAGATTCCCCTTAATCCGGGATTGGTTGCGATCATCGGCAACAAGGGCAAGGGCAAGAGTGCGCTCGCCGATACTATGGGGCTCCTAGGTAGCACTCGCCAATACCGCGCGTTCTCGTTTCTTTCACCAAACAGCTTTCGGAATCCGCGCGATAACAAGGCCCGTTTCTTCGAAGCAACCCTGACTTGGGAAAGCGGCACTCCAAACCATGCCTCCTTGGACTCGCCTGTTGATGAAACGCAGCCCGAGCTAGTCAAGTACATTCCCCAAAATTTTCTTGAGATCATCTGCAACGAAATCGCTGGCGCGAGCGAAACGAATTTCGATAAAGAGCTTAAGAAGGTAATTTTCTCGCATGTCGCGGAACCAGATCGCCTGGGAAAGGCGAGCTTGGATGAATTAATTGCCTTTCGGACGGAAGAAACAGGCTCTCGCATTGCGGTCTTGCGATCTGAACTTCATGCGATAAATCAGCGCATCGCCCTTTTGGAAGAACAGAGCACGCCCGCGCATCGCCGAGCTATCGAAAACCGGCTCCAGCTCAAACGCAATGAGGTCGAGGCGCTTACAAACACCAAACCGCCGGACGTCCTACAGCCGGCGGACGACCCTGCCCGAAAAAAGGAGGTGCAGGAAATCTCGACTAAAGTCAGCGATATTCTTGAGGAACGGAAACGCCTCGATGTTGCAATCCAGACAGCGAAGTTTCAGCAGGCCGAGTACGCACTTCAAAGTGCAAGCCTTGAGAAAGCCCTCTCCAAGATTACTGGCTTTAGACAACAGGTGACTACGTTTCTCCAAGAGCTCGAAACCGATTGTAAGAAGATTGGCATCAAACCTGCGGATGTCGTAAACGTTACGGTAAATGAGGCTCCGCTTTTATCGAAAGGACGAGAAATTAGTGAATTGCGGGCCGCGGCGGCCTCTGTGCTGGACCAAGGAAATCCGGCAAGTGCTGCCTCCCGCAGAGCAGAAGCCGCGAAAGTGCTGACGTCTCTTCAGGAGCAACTAGACGAACCCAATAAGCAGTATCAGGCGTATCTGCGTACACTTGAAGATTGGGAAAAGCGGCTGCAAGAACTGATTGGCGACGAAGGCGCTGTAGGTACGCTGAAATTTCTGGATAAGCAGCTTGCGGATCTCGACGATGTCCCAAATCAGATCACGCATGCAGGCGAGCTGCGAATCGAAAAGGCGAAAGCCATCCACCAAGAGATAACTCGCCTTGCAGATACGTACCGGACTCTCTACGCGCCCGTCCAAAGCTTCATCGCAGGTAATCCGATTGCTCGAGAGCGGTTCCAGTTGAATTTTGAAGTGGCGATGGTGATCGACGGATTCGAAAACACTTTTTCCGACTTCATTAATCACGGAGTGGCCGGCACGTTTTGTGGCGTCGATGAAGGTTCACGCGTGGTCCGCGACATCGTGCGACGGCATGAGCTCGACAGCGAGCACGGCGCAGTCGCGTTCTTAAATGACGTGGTCGAGTCTTTGCAGCGGGACAAGCGAACTGAAGCAGCCCCCGTGGTGGATGTTGCGAGTCAGTTACGCAAGGGACAGTCGGTTGCCGCTTTGTATGACTATATCTTTTCACTTGGGTATCTGCGCCCTCGGTATCGGCTCAGAATGGGGGAGAAAGAACTGAGTCAACTGTCTCCTGGTGAACGCGGGACTTTGCTCCTCGTCTTTTACTTGCTTATTGATAAAGAACAGATTCCATTAATCATAGACCAACCAGAGGAGAACCTCGATAACCAGACGGTATTTGAGTTGCTCGTGCCATGCATCAAGGAGACAAAGGAGAGGCGCCAGGTAATCATAGTTACGCACAATCCGAATCTTGCGGTCGTCTGCGACGCAGAACAGGTTGTCTGCGCGTCGCTGGACAAAGCCCATAATTGCGAAATGCAATATCTGACGGGAGCAATTGAAAATCCATTAATCAACAAGGCAATCGTGGACATCTTGGAAGGTACGCGGCCTGCATTCGACAACCGCGATTCGAAGTATGAGGTATCTGCGTAATACGCTCGCCCAATTCGTTTATGAAACATGATGTATTCATTTCCCACGCGACCGAAGACAAGGCCGATTTTGTCGAGCCACTTGCCCAAGCTCTCAGAGCTGCGGGTGTGAAAGTCTGGTACGACGACTTCGTGCTTGAGTGGGGAGATACCCTTCGCGGCGCGATCGACCGCGGCCTTGGGGAGTCGCGCTACGGTATCGTTGTCCTCTCACCGGCATTCCTGAAGAAGAAAAAGTGGACGGAGCACGAGCTTGACGGCCTCTTCGCGCGTGAGCAGCCGGGCAACAAGGTGATCCTCCCAATATGGCACAACATCACTCGCGATGATCTTGCCGGCTACAGTGCTTCGTTTGCCGACCGGCTCGCCAAAAATTCAGCCAAGGATTCCGTTGACGATATAGTCCTTGAATTGAAACGTCTTCTTGCCAGCTCTGATCCGCGTCATTCACCCAAAGCCGCCGAAGGCGACTGGCAGGAAGGAGTGGAAGCGTATGGCGCTTTAGTCGTGCAGGTTGGCGGTGTAGGATCGCGCCTCACAACGAACACCGCCTGGCTCATGACCAGTGAGCATGCCTACCTCGACGCGACTCGGTTCGTGCACGTGGGATTCAACGGCGGCGGCGACATCATGAGCGTCTCTCCCAAGGAAGGCTACGAAATCGTCGAATGTAGCAGTCCTTCTGGCAATCAGATTATCGAGGAGGAATATCCACACTGGCGCAGAATACTCCTCGAAAACAAGCTCAAGAATGAGCTCATGATCTATTGCAAGAAGATCGGTTAAAGCAACGTCTTGACCCAACGCATGTAGCTGGTAGGGTTGATTCAGAATTCCATAATCGAAAGCAGACACTATGAGCTGGGAAGACTCATTCGCCTCCTGGGCAAAACCTCCGGGTCAGACAGAACAAACGAAGTGCGACAACGCGGTGACCGCAGTACGCAAAGCGATCGATGCAAGTTCTGCCCTACAACGTCGCACCATCAGTGTTTTTGCACAGGGCTCATACTGCAATCGTACGAATGTCCGCCAGGA
The DNA here is from genome assembly GCA_963760265.1 of Terriglobia bacterium. Classification (GTDB taxonomy): domain Bacteria; phylum Acidobacteriota; class Terriglobia; order Terriglobales; family Acidobacteriaceae; genus JAIQGF01. The sequence continues at coordinate 102,123 of CAVXCR010000047.1, read as the reverse complement.
TAGCGATGTTGACATTTGCGTTCTGTGCACTGACGTATGCTTTGCCGATTACTCAATGTCTGAGGGGTTGACAGATTCAGATGTCGGCCTTGTGGATCATCCGTATACATACGCGGAATACAAGAACGATGTCGAGAAGGCGTTACGAGCAAACTTCGGCGCCGCATACGTTGATCGTGGGAAAAAGGCCTTCGATATTCACGAGAACACATACCGCGTAGATGCCGATGTCGTGGCTTGCTTTGAACATCGTCGATATCATCTCCGGAGCGGTGACGGATATTATTTCCTCTCAGGCACTCAGTTCCATCCGGATAACGGTGGGCAGGTCGTCAACTGGCCCGAGCAGAATTACGATAATGGCGTTGCAAAAAACAAGGACACCGGCCAACGTTTTAAGGCGGCCGTTCGGATTCTTAAACGGCTTCGAAACAAAATGGCCGACGAGAAAATCCCGGCGGCCATGCCGATTCCGTCTTTTCTGATCGAGTGTCTTGTATGGAATGTCCCGAACGAGGGCTTCGGCCACGATACTTACCTGGCCGATGTGCAGTGGGCTCTCGCCCATCTGTTCAACAATACGATGAAGTTCGAGGACTGTACGGAATGGGGCGAAATTAACGAACTCAAGTACCTCTTCCGCACCTCACAGCCTTGGACAATGAACCAGGCGCACAGCTTCATCTCGGCAGCCTGGGATTATCTTGGCCTTGAATAACTATGAAAAACATCAAAGAAGAAGCCTTGCTTTGGGTGCGCCTTGGCGGTTTTGTCGGTATCTGGGTGGCCATTCTCTATCTGACGGGCACTGGGTTTGTCATAAACTGGGAGGCGCTGAAGAAACTCCCGGACGTAATCACTGTTTACGTCATATTGTCGTTCATCTTCACCAGGTGGCTGTGGCGCCTGCGGCTTCTTCAGGACTGGCTGGTACCATTCCCCGATCTACAGGGTACCTGGGAGGGAGAACTGACAAGTACGTGGAAAGATCCCGCCACGGGTCAGGGAATTCCCCCAATGCCCGCGACTCTCGTCATCCGGCAGACGTTTTCATCGATCAGTTGTGTCCTTTTTACTCCTGAGTCGGACAGCTACAGCACCGCCGCTCAGATCAACCGAGATGATGACAGCGGCATTTTGCGTTTGAGTTACAACTATACAAACAGGCCGAAGGCGACTCTGCGTGACCGTAGCGCAATTCACGATGGCGCGGCACTGCTTCGGATCATCAGCGTGCCAAAAAGAGTCCTCGAAGGAGAATACTGGACCAGTCGCTGTACAACAGGCGATGTATCGCTGAGATTTCGCTCAAGGGAATTGTCGGAACAGTTTTCCAAGAAGTCTGGTACGTAGAAATGACCACCCAACCCGTCCACTGTGCAAAGTGCGGTGCCGCCATTGACGAGCCCGCAAACACAAAACCCGAGGACCGCGAGCCGTGTCCCGCCTGCGGGTCAACGTCGCGCAAGTTCGAGGTTGCCCTCGAGGGCAAGTTAGAATTCCACGACAGCATAAGGCTGAAGCTGAATGACGCCGCGTCCGGGAAAACGAAGATCGACCAGGTGAGTGGCGACGATCAACACCGCAAATCCGGCAAGTGGATGAAAAAGGAGCGCCTGATCGACCGTGAGAAGGACCATTACAAGGAAGTGGTCACTGATCCGGAAACCGGCCAGGAAATACGCCGGTGCGAAGAGCCGCTCTCCAAACACATCGGCCACGGTACTCCCAAGAAGAAACCATAGCGTCTAAGCCGTACATAAAAATGATTAACTCAGATTGAAAGATAAAATATCTATGAACAAATTCCAATTCACTGAAGAGCAAATCAGTACCCTGAACGCTGCAAAGCCGAGCCTGAACACTCCGAAGGCACTCGACTGGGCGTCGGAGGAAGAGAAGGCCGAAGTTCTAACCACCGCCGTGCTCAACGACGAAAAGTTCAAGAATGGCCAAGACCTGAGTCCGGAAAAGCTGGACGACCTCTTCAGCAACATGAAGTGGTTTTCCCGGAATCGGAATCTGTCCAACTTGCTCTATCGAAAAAACGGGCTTGATGTCTTCAACGCCAAGTTGCGCTCGCTCATCCACGGCACCGAGCCTTTCCCTCAGCGTGTGGACGAGTTTTTCAAGATGCAGCTAGTGTCCTGTCCCGGAAATACGTGAACAAAGTCGCGCGATCTTTTGCAGGATCGAATCGGCCGTCGCCGTCCAGGCGAAGGGCCGATGGGAACGGTTGTAGTTTCGCACAAAAGCGTCGATCTTTTCGATCAGGTCCTTCACGCTACGGAAGGAGCCACGACGAATCGCCTGCTGGGTGATGAGAGCGAACCAGCGTTCCACTTGGTTGAGCCAGGAGGAGTAGGTGGGGGTGTAGTGGATGTGATAGCGGGGGCGTTGCCCCAGCCAGGTGCGCACCTTGGGGTGCTTGTGGGTGGCGTAGTTGTCCACGATAAGGTGCACGTCGAACCCGTCCGGGATGGAGGCATCCAAACGGCGCAGGAAGGAGAGGAACTCCTGGTGCCGGTGGCGCGGCTTGCACTCGGTAAAGACCACGCCGCTGGCGATGTCGAGGGCGGCAAACAGGGTGGTAGTGCCGTGGCGGACGTAGTCGTGGGTGACGCCTTCGACGTAGCCCAGTCCCATGGGCAGCACCGGCTGGGTACGGTCCAGGGCCTGAATTTGGCTTTTTTCATCGACGCACAGCACCAGAGCGTGGTCGGGCGGGTTGAGGTAAAGGCCGACGATGTCGCGGACCTTCTCGACAAAGAACGGGTCGGTGGAGAGCTTGAAGCTGCGGCTGCGGTGCGGCTGCAGGGCAAAGAGTTGAAACACGCGATGAACGGTGGACTTGGAAATGCCGCTCGCCTGGGCGGCTTGCCGGACGCTCCAGTGGGTGGCGCCCGCCGGCTTGCGCGAGAGGGTTCGTTGCAGCAGGGCCGCGATCTGCTCATCCTCGATGCTGCGCGGTCGGCCGGGACGCAGCTCGTCGTAGAGTCCCGCCAGCCGGTGCTCGACAAACCGCCGCCGCCAGTTGCCCACGGTGGCGTTGGTCCAGTGCAAGCGGCGGGCAATTTGCGTGTTGCTTTGCCCCTGAGCCGACCACAGCACCAGCCGAGCGCGGCACACCAAGGCGTGGGGCAAAGTGCGAGAAGCAGCCCAACTGCGCAGTTGGGTTTGTTCCTCGGGGTTCAGAGTAAGCGCAGGTTTGGGGCGACCGGTTCGCATGTCCGGCAGCTTAACCCCAAGCCGGTACTTATACTAGTTACTTATGGGACACAACACTAGCCGGCATTCAAACGATGTCGCAGTTCCTGGTGGCGGCGAACACGCGGGAGTATCCGTTCGTGACCAGCCAGACGAAAGAGGCGCTCGGTGTGAGCTCCGAGCAGGACGAGCACGCGCTCGACGACGCCCTGGAGCTGTTCAAAGTTCCGAATAAGGATGCGCTACTCGACCGCACGTTGGACTACTTGAGAGACTACGTCATTTTCCAGGCCGTAAAGAATCTGTTCAAACTGGACAAATACACCACGGTGAACAATCTCTTGTGGTTTGCGTTCGGTGGAGAGGGGGATGGGGACGGAGCTCCGACGGACGTAATCAAGGACTACGCCTCGATCAGCATGGAAAAGGACCTCCGTGATTTCCTTGCGGAGAACGTTTTTGTCATCGAGAAAGGCCTGACGCTGATTGAAAAGGAGTACGACACCCGCGAAGCGGGCAGAATCGATCTACTCTGCAAGGATAAAGAAGGAGCTCACGTCGTCGTCGAACTGAAGAAGGGCAAAATCGGGCATGAAGTGGTTGGCCAGGCGCTGAAGTATATCGGCTGGGTGCAAAAGAACTTGAACAAGAAGGCACGAGGCATCATCATCGTCAGCGAGCCAGACGACAAGCTGACGTACGCCACCCTCCCGCTGAAGGATCTGGTCAAGGTGAAATACTACAAGGTCAATTTCGACATCTCCGATAAATATCCGGTCAAGGGCTAGAGCTTAACCTTCATTTAGCAAACCGAGAACTCGTATGGAACAGTCTTTGATGTACGGCACCTGGGCCCTGGTTGGAGTAACGCTTCTCCTTGTAGGTGTCACATTCTGGATGGCGCGCAAACAAGTCGACTTGCTCCGCGAGCAAACCAAGGACGCTCGCGCAAATCTCCAGCTGCAAAATCACCTGACTTTTGCCGCACGCTTCGACAGTCGCGAGCTGCAGAGCGATCGGAAGCTTCTCGCTCAGAGGCTACTCGAAGGTGCGCCGCACGACAAGATCTCCGAGAACGTCCTAGACTTCTTTGAAGACTTGGGACTCTTTCTCCGCCGCGGATACTTGGACGAAGAACTTGAGTGGGACACCTTCGGATTCTACGCTGTTCGGTGGTGGGCGGCCTGCAAGGACTACATCCTCGAGGAACGCAAGCGTCAGAACGACGAGACACTTTTTACAGACTTTGAGAATCTCGTGCGTACACTGCGCACCCTGGATGCAAAATCAGGACTGGCCGAACCTACTGCCGCGGAAGTAAAGGCGTTCCTCGAAGGCGAGTTTCGCCTCGGAGACTAGATCCCGGCTGTTGAACTGTAGAAAGCGTCACCGCGCTATGAAATACAAACTCAACCTCCCAGCTAAAGCAGATGTATCGGCACCGTCCATCACCGGCGCACTCATTGCGCCGTCTGGTGCGACCAGCGGCGTTGTCCTTGCATCTCCCGCTCCTGAATTCCGCGCATGGCAGCCCAGCACTTGGCCGCCTGCACCGGCAGCAGTCGACGAAGACTTCATCAACACGCTGAAGCGAATCTTCGAGGAATCAATCCTCGGCGAGATAAACAATGTAATTGAAGACGCAAAAGGCCGCACCGGCGGTCTGGAACACCGAGGCCATGTCGTCGCTATTGCCTGCTTGTGCGCGCTCGACGCGATTTCCTCGTACGGCTACGGCGCACTATGCGGCAAACAGATTCCCGACTTCATGCGGGCCCATTTCCCGCGCGAGTACCATCAGCACGCTGATGCGATACTTGTGCTGTACCGTCATGCGATGATCCACAGTTGGAACCTCTTCGAGGTGTCCATAACACCGGGGAGTGAGGGTATTCGCGAGGATAGGGGGACAATTTCCTTTGGTCTTCTCAATCTTTATGAAGCCCTCGTGCTGGCGACCGAAGATTTTCTAGATAACGTGTTAAACAATAAGATGCTGCGAGAAAATGCGCTCGCCAGATACGCAGAATTAAGAAACTCGGCCAAGCCATGACCACCCCCGCCCCAACTATCGACTTCCGCAAATACTACGACCTCGAGACGTACCTGTTCGGGACGATCTCCCGCCGCTTCGCGGCAGAGCACACGCTCAGCGCTTTCGATTTCTTCTGCATTGTCATTTGGAAAGCGAACCGCGCCAAATCGAAAGTCGCCAAGCGGCTCCTGGCGCATGGGAATTACCCGGACCTGGACTCAGCCGTACAGGCGCTCCTCACGGCTGTCGCCGCCGCGCCCTCACCCAAGGACAGGCTGCGCGTAATGCTTACCGCTTGGGGTTTTCTGCTTCCCATGGCTTCCGCCATTTTGACCGTGCTCTACCCGGAGGAGTTCACTGTTTATGACGTTAACGTCTGCGGTGAGCTCGGGGACTATCAATGGGTCGTGAACAAAAGCCGCTTTGATGACCAGTGGGACGGTTACACGAAATACGCCGAAGCAGTGAAAAAGGCAACTCCGGCCGACCTGTCTCTCCGAGACAAAGATCGCTGGCTCTGGGGCCGGTCGTTTTACAAAGACCTCCAACAAGATATCGAAACTGCCTTTGCACGCGCTTAGATTCAACCTTAAGGTCTTGTCGGTGCGTCGAATGAACAACAGCAGTCGAAAGATTCCAATCAACAGCTTCCCATTCACCCCGTCCACGTACCCTGGTCGACGGCCGAGGTTTTCATTTCTTTTCACGCGAAGAGGAATCTACCGCCTCAAGCTGCGCAACTTGGATAAATTTCTGCGCCGTCGGAAACTCCCTCCGACGACTGAGCGGTATGCGGTCCTCGCGTACGGGTCAAACGCCTGTCCCTGCCAGCTTTTCGAAAAGAACCTCGACAATGTCCCCGTGATCTTCGGCCGTCTGACTGGAGCAGAAGCCGTATATGCGAGCAGGACCACGCAAAGAGGCTATGTGCCAGCAACGCTCGCGCGCAAAGACGGGGAGAGGCCGAGTTGGATTACACTACTGACACGAGAACAGTTGCGGATAATGGACAGGACGGAAGGGCGGCGAAGTAACACATACGCGCTCGCCGAGCTCTCGAACGTTCAGTTTCGGGTAGGCCGCAGACATTTCGCCCCTCTCTACGCATACGTGAACATCACGGGTGGGGTAATGACGCTAAACGGCAGAGCCGTCAGCCTTCGCTCGATGAGACAGAAACGAGCCAAGTCGAGCCTGGAAGAATCAGTTGAACAGGACCCAGCTGAATGCCTCGATTTCCAAACAATTGAGTACCCCAATCCGCCAGCCCGACACTCGCAACTTCTGACGCTATAAGGCCGCTCGGCCTCTAGCTTCACCCCTCCCTCCCACCACTCCTTGCTACGATTCTGGCGGTGCCCAACATGGCAGCTGGTAACATCGTCGCTCAGGAAAGGGAAGCAGTATGCAGGCTTTCAATTTTGGCAGTCCCGCGCAGCCACCCCCGAGCGAAAGTCCGACGCTGTTCAAAATCCTGACCACCATCGCGATTCCGATCGCCGCAATGGTCATCGCCGCCCTGCTGCAAAAGAACAAGACTGTGTTCTGGGCGGTTCTCGGGTTCGGCCTTATATCTCTGCTGTTCGGATCGTACCCGCTCATCCGACCCAAATACGACACAGCTGTGCGGCGCCGCCGCGCCCGACGCATTGTGCGCGAGCGCTACTCCGAATTTCGCAAATATGTCCTGCGCTTCGGCGACTTCGTCGATAATCGCACGAGCGATACGCTCCACTTCATCTGCCAGAGCGACATCTGTGGCAGTGTCACTACGGGCATGGACTCGCTTCACACTGCGCCAGCGGAAGTTTTTGCAGTCTCCTGGTCGTATCTGAACGACCGCACGCAATCGCTGCCCGACGTGACGGCGTTCAAGAGCGCGGTGCGGGAACTAAATTCCCTGGTCGCCTTGTACAGTACCCATTGTGTTCGCCCGATCTTCGAGTGCTTTCCTGCCGCGCTCCGGCCGGCACTGACAGACCACGTCAAAGCAAAGCTGGAGGATTTCAGAGAGCGATTCGTTGGATTTCAGGAACGCTACTTCGAATTTCTGAAGGAGCTCGACGCCGCGCTCACCGGAGATTCAACACTCATCCAATACTTTTACCGCCCCAAGCGGATGACCTGAGATCTTCACCTCTCCTCCCACCGCTGCTATTACGATGGGCCGTTTCTATCGGGAGAGCTCCCGTGAAAACACGCGCCCTCCACGCCATCGGCATCGCGCTCATACTCGCCTCGCCAATCTGGATCACCATGCAGGAGCCGTCGAACTACCTGAACTTCGCGATCAGCCTCGCACTTGGCATCCTACTCCTCATCCTCGCCTGGCAGACGAGCCTCACACGCTAGACGGGTTCTTCACGCCTCCCTCTGGGCTCATCTTCATAGTTCGTCCAATCCCAAACGAGAACCACCCAGAAAAAAGCTCGCTCCCGCGCCTTTTTCGTTCTAAACCCGCGCAGAATTCGAGACCCACACCTCCTGAGAAATCCGTGACCCAAAGCACGCAAAATTCGAGACCCGCCAAAGCACGACTTTGACGCTCTGTCGAGTCCGCGGTATCAGAAGAGCACTAAACGACTCGCCGCCAGGCGGCGGCCAGCGGCCCAGACGGCACCGTCCATAACACCTTTCCCTCCATGTTACCTTGCTGCTTTGGGACAACACGGGGGTGGTATACTCTCCAACCGCATCAGTTTAGAAAGGAATCCCGTGGACCGAGACCGCATCCTTAGCGAACTGAAAGCCGAGCGCGACCGCCTGAATAACGCGATCGAAGCCCTCGAAGGGATCACAGCTCCGCGAAACGGCAGGCGCACGCCCAAAGCTGCCCGCGTGCCGCAAAAACGAGGCCGCCGCCGCATGAGTGCCGCCGGCCGCGCAAAACTTGCGCGTCTCATGAAACAACGCTGGGCCGCCCGCAAGAAAGCCGGCAAGACCAAGCTCTAAACTGAGATTGCCAGCAGGCGGTCACTCTCCCCGGTCATAATCCAGAAAGTCCCCATGCGCTTTCTTGGCCGCCCGTTTGTCTACGCCCAAATAGAAATTGCAGGTCGTAATAAGGCGGTCGTGACCGAGGATCTCTTTGATGTGCCCGATGGGGCAGCCGTTGAAGAGCAGCGTCGTCGCCACCGTATGCCGGAGCATGTGCGCGGTCACGGGCTTGGGAAAGCGTATCTCCGTGCGAAAGCGCCGGAACCAGGCATGCGCCGTTTCGCGTGCCAGTCGATTGCCGTGCGTGCCCACCACAAACAGCGCCTCGCCCCTATCCTGGCGCCGCGTCACGTATTCCTTCACCCAGTTGAGCGAGCGCGGGCTGAAAAACACCACGCGCTCTTTGTTGCCTTTGCCAATGATCGTCGCCTCCCCCGTCTGGAAATTGATGGAGGAGCGCTTCAGCGACAACGCCTCCGAGATGCGCATGCCGGTGCCGAGGAGCACTTCCACCAGCGCCCGGAAGCATAGCCACTTCATATCGAACGACCGCGGCCCCGTTCGAACGGGGATTGCGGCGATGTATTGCTGGATCTCGTCGGGTGTTAAGAACTGCACCTCGCGCTTGGGGATGCGGGGAAAATGGATGTCGCGGACATCCATTGTCTCGATCCCCACTGCCATCTGGCAGAAGCGGAGGAACGCCTTGAGGGCCGCCAGGATATGGGCGATCCTGTTCGGGCCTACGTTGCGCCTAGCGCACTGGGCTTTGATGAGGAGGATGTGGTGCTTGGTGATCCGCCCGGGCGGAATTTCCCCCAGCCACCGGATGACCCAGCCCATCGCATCCTCATACTTTTCAAGCGTCCCCGACGCCCAGCGGAGTTCCACTTTCCCGTAGCCGAGAAAATACGGCATGAGCTCACGGATGGTCGATTGCCGCTCCGCATCCGCAGCAAGAGGCGGCGCTACGGGTGCGGCGGCGAGCGGGACGATCGCGCCGGCGGAGATATTAGGAAACATAAAACGGCCACTCCAAAAGGAAGGTGACCGTTGTATGCTTTTCGTTGCCCTGAAATAGAACCGAGTTGCGATCTCGGAACGAGCCGATCTTTAGAAGTCCTTCGGCAAACACTCACGGTTTACTCGTCGTTGCAGTCCACCGAAACGCACGAGTCCGAGGTTCGACCCCCGCATACTCGTACACCTCCGTAAACTTAAGCGACGTCCGTACCGACTCTAGAAATTTGACATCGGGAGTGTTTCGTGTGGTGGCTTGTTTAGAGGAAAATGTCGCTGAAAGAAACACATACGTGAAGCTTTCTGGCACTTTCACTTATATCCGCATTCATATGCGGAAAAACCATCACTGAAACGTCCGAAAACAAATTCTAAAAAGAAATGATTGGCAACAGTTTTGTGGACATTTCCTTAACACCTTCACTCATTGGTTGTTAAGGAAAGGATCACACACCTAACAACTGCATCCAGCGGTCACTTTGTCTTATGGAGTTGTTAAGGTTATGCATTAAGTGTAACCCGTCCGTGAGAAGCGTCAACCTCCGCTGGTGACCGCGGCGCTTCAGAAAGTGGGTTCTCATAATGCATATACTCGTCGAACGCTCTCCTGACCTCGGCCTTCGTGAGTTGCCCGAGATAAAAGCGGCAGGTCGTCTCCAAATTCTGATGTCCCAAGATCTCTTTGATGTGCCCCACAGGACACCCGCGTTGCAGAAGATTCGTTGCAGCCGTATGCCGCAGTATATGCGGCGTGACTCGCTTGCCGACGCGCTTGAACAGCGGCGCGTTTGTGCGCCGAAACATCGCCTGCGCGCTTGTAACCTCTAATCTACGGCTGTTCGTACCTGTAAACAACGGCTGATGCTTGCCCTTCCGCAAAGCCAAATAACGATTGATCCAAGTGAGTGCACGCTGCGTAAAAAACACGGTGCGCTGCTTGTTACCTTTGCCGATGACCACTGCTTCCCCTTTCGAAAGGTCGACCGCGTCAGTATCCAATGAGAGAGCCTCGGATATGCGCATGCCGGTTGCCGCAAGTGTCTCTACCAGGGCTCGAAAACAAAACTGCGACAACCGCCGGCGGCCAAATCCCGTATACAAGGGAATGGCTTCAACGAATTCGTTGTATTCGTCGGTCGTGAGATACACGACCTGTCGCCGCGGAGCTCCAGGCGCCCGGATGAGCGCCACGTTCATCACCGGTATGCCGAGGACATCCCTGGCAAATATCAACGCGTTCTTGAGCGCGTAGGTGATCCCCGCCACCCGCGAGGAGCCTGCGCCATGTGAAATGAGATGGGACTTGAGGTTAACGATCCACTGAAAATCGATATCGCCGACAGCCGCGTCACCCCGGTGTCGAATGATCCACGATATGTTTTCGCGGTACTTGGAAACCGTTTCCGCGGAAAAACGACGCTCGGAACTCAAGTAAGCGGCAAAACCGGGTTGAAGCGCGGACAGTGTCAGACCAGGACTGGTGTTCATAGTTTTTATACCCTACGCGCAATCAGTATCACAAGATAGACAAGTATGGCTGCGCCCAGGCAGACCGCGAGCCAGCCGAATGCGTACTGAGCCTGGCGCCGTCCGGGAAGGTACGTAGACTTTTTTGTTGGGTGCCTCACGAACGACAAGTCTTTCGAAGTGTGCGGCTGGGACATGAAGGTACGGTTCTTGCCGCAGGTCAAGCAATGCTGGACCCACGACGGATTTTGGTGACCGGCAACGCAGATCCGCAAACCGAACGAACAGCCGCAGAGCCAACAGAAAAGGACGTCTTTGTGGGAGAGCTTGCCGCAATTCTTACATTTCTTTTTTTGCACGATCAGATAAAGCATAAAAGCCGAGTAAGGCAAACCAGTGGGCATGATCCAGCTTTTCTCTCAAGAATTCCTCCATTGTGCAGAACCAGATATCATCGGACGTGGTGATCTGTTGCAACGATTCAATTCGCTCCTCACTGGTCGTAACGAAAAGGACTTTAAACTGGCAGCCCGGGAAGAGTCGCCCGTACCTGCCCGAATTTCTGAATTTCAGGTAGCTGTCGAACTTCGGGGCCACGACTGCTCGCCCTTCCGTGTTCAGGTCGACCTCTAGGAACGCCTCGCCGCCGTCGAATTGAAGCCAAGCGTCCGGAATGATCCCCAAACCAATAGGCTCCTGCCACAATGAGTCCTCGGCCTTTATGATCCGCTTGACCGCGGATTCCAGGAGGAACTTCACCAGTACGTCATAAATTGCCAGGGCATGTCCAATTTGCTGATCAGATCTCTCCACGATGCCCCGCCTGTACTCTTTGTACCGATCCATCGAATTTCCAACGATGTGCCAGCCCAGCGTTCCCAGGTAGTAGAGCGGCATCTGGAAATGCGAGAAGGTGTCCACCCGATACCGACGAGCAAGGTAGTTTCCCGCCACAAGCAAACGCAGCTGCTTATTCGTCGGACGTGTGGCCAGGGTCAATACGCGTTCAATTTGCGGACGAGTTAAGAACAAACAATGGTCTTTAAGGATGCGAAATAACAGAATATGTCGGGTTTGCAATTGCCTCATATTGAGGGGGTATTCAGCCGCGCTGTTTAGAGGAGTTTTAGGGGGAGATCTGGACCGACCCTGGCCCTAAAAAATGGGGTGAAAATGGCGGGGCAAAAAACGGCGTTGCTTATTAGAGCCATTTTTTGCTGGCTTACCCCACCCTGGCCCTGAGAAATCGCGCGGCCGCTTGGCCTAGAATTCGGACACACGAAGATGTCCTAATACGGTTCAGGAGCCTCGGGTGGATTGGTGTAGACGGATCGATATCTTTGGAGCATGGCGAGAAGCTGCAAGGCGAATGCCTCATACTCCCCGTTCCTGCCCTGTCTGCGGTGTTCTTGGAGCGCGCGCATGACAAACACGTACACCATGTGAAGCGCCTCTTCGGCGACGTCATCAAGGGTGTCGCCCTTTATGAAAAGCACGTATTTGTGGGCGAAGTTCATAGGGAGCAATGAAAATGTGAATGCGGGACTTTTGAAAAAAAGGCCGCCGGCGCGTTGGTCGGCGGCGGCTCAGGGCTTAATGGGGTTTGAAAGGAGCCTCGGCAAGCCTAAGGAGCTGGTCGAGCCTCCGTTGCAGGCGCAGGCAATCGTCCGGCGTTAGATGCTTCAGACTTTCGCGTACGAATTTCTGCTCGCATTCCTTAGAGCAGAAGACGTTCGGACAGACTGCGCTCGAGAGCCGGGGGGTATAGCTGTCAGCACAACGCCTGCAGCTTTGGGGAGACTTGCCGTTTGCCGCATGTGCGGCAATTTCAGCGCCAAGCGCAAGCGCGGAGGTCGCTGCGGATTTCCGGCGGGCCATTTAGGCCGCCAGCAGCTTGGGATGGGGAGAATTGGCAGACATGCCGAAGAGGCGGCCGAGTTCCTGGATGGCAGGTAGGCGGGTTGGCATCGGCATGGCCTTGGCGACGCCGGTGAAGGCGTTATGCAGGCTCCAGGCCGTGCGGGCCTTGAAGTCTTCCAGTTCCGGCTCGAAGTAGGCTCGGGAAACCTCCGGCAGGAGGCGCACGGGCATGACACCCTGGACGAACGCATCGTGCATGAAGGCTTTCGCGTCTGCGTCGGTGAGACTATGCGCTTTTAGGCCCTCAATTTCCGAGGTCAGCGTTCCGAAATGCTGCTGGAAGCGGAGCACGGCACCTGAAAGCTCTCCGGCAAGGTGAAGCCCGGACGTGTGCTTGCGTCGAAGCGCGATCATGTCGCCGCGAAACGCGAGGTTGTCGCAGACGAACACCGAGAGGCCGGCGCAAATCTGGATCGCCATCGTCTTGTTGTTGGACGTACGAAGACCCAGCGCGGCGCGCCCCTCGCTGCAATTGCCGTAGTCGAGCTCCAGTACTCCGAAGAGGACGGAGCCGTCCCTGCGCAGCGCAAACTGCTCCTCGCGGATGTAGATCTGATTTTTGGCAAGAATCAGGTCTATCTGCTCCACCAGGTCAATGTGCGGAATGGGGCGGAAGGTGGGGGTTGCGTCAGGCACTGGGATCATGCGGAGTTGGTCGCGCGTGACAAGGTCGGTGTCCACGTGGGACATGAGTTTGCCGTGATGCATTTCGGCATCTCCTTTCAGTTTCTGAAGGTGCTGCGGGGCGTGTCAGCTCTCAGCGACCAGGTCGCGTTCCCAATCGCGGGTGTAGCCGGGAAGGGTTGACTCCAGCGCTTGTTTCGCCGTCTGGACGTCGGGACTAACGCGCAGGAAGTAGGTCTTTTGCGTAGAGGGGCAGACCACCTTGAGAAATGCAAGCTGCAGAGGCGCCTCAACCCAGTCTCTGCCTCTCCACGTGCCTCGCTTCTCGGCGGTATCCACCTTCAATAGGGCGGTATCGCGAAACGTGTCTACGGGCTTCAGCGCTGCCTCGCGCATGAAGGTCTCCACCCCCATGCGTTGCAGCAGCACTTCACGATCGGTTTGATTCGCTTCGGCGAGCAGCCGCGCGGTAGTGGGCTTATCGGTGAGGGTTGACTTCGAGACCTGCCAGCCGCGCCAGAAGTAAAGCTCGCGGTCGTCCAGGATGACCGCGGGACCGTCCGGGCGATGGATGCGCCAACGTCCGGCGTTCCGTTCCGCCCACACCTCGGCCACAAGGAAGATGAAGCCGTGCGTGAGACAGAACTCGGCGGCGACGGGAAGATGGTCTTGCAGGCGTCGGCGGGCCTCTTTGGAGATGAAGCTTAACCAGCGCGGGAAGGGCTGCGCGCGAAGTTCCCAGGGAAGCGCGCGCAGGAGGCGCTCCCGGATGGTGCGGACCCGGCAGTCAGACTCGCTCCCTGCAGGCAGCCCGAGGCCCCGGCAGGCATCACGGTGCTGGTGCAGCTCCTTGATGGACGACACCAGGGAGAAGCGCCAACCCTCGTGGGCGAGCGCTTCTCGCACCGCTTTGCGGCTTTTGGATATTGCCTTCATGGCTCAGTCCAGGACCGTCCGCCAGCGGAGTCCGTCAAATTCTTGCTGGTTGACGACTGCGTAGAAGCCCACAGGTAGCCGGATCGGGCCGTGCTCTTCATGCACGATGTTGGCGCCCGCTTCGGGAGTCCGCAGATACATGGACCCGCCGAGGAGTGAGAGTGCGGCGCCGTCCGCGAGGGACGAGTTGGAGACGCGATGCATATGTCCAGTTTGCTCGCCCCGGGCGATGACTCCCGACTTGACGGGCTTGGCGCCTTCCAGATCAGGCGCGCTCTCGAGTTTCACGAAATATATGTCCCCCTGTCTCCAGAAGGGACGCGTCGTTGGCGTCATGGGTGTTGCTCCTTTCTTTTGTTGAGGTTCTTGTGAGTTGTGCTCCATCGGAGTACGGCGGAGCGCAGTTCACGGTCGAATTCCTGAACGCTGATGCGCGCCCGGGTGCGGCCATATCCAGCCGCGGCATACAGTTCCCAGGCAAGGACTTTGGCCGCAGCCTGGAGAATGGCGTCCCGGTCTCTGTTACTCATGGCTCGGGTCTCCTATCTTGTCTTGTGTGTCGGGAGTTGCCGCGTGGCGGGACGCAGAGAGTTTTCAAAGAACTATTTTCAGGTTGAGGTTTTGCGGAGTTGATTGGTAAGGTGCAAGCATCCAGCTAAAGCCGTGGAGTGACTCGCTGGAGCATCTCCCCCCTGCCCTCCACGGTTGGCGCAGAGAAACTCTAGTGATAGGCCAGCTTCGAATTCTGCACGCCAGGAGAGAGATGCTTCAGAGAATCAAGCAGTCCATTCCGGAGAGTTAGGATCGACCTCCGTCTAGTTCCGTCTCACTCCATTGGGAGTCGTCGCCGGAAAGCTGATGCGGATGACGGGCAAGGACGTTGAACGTCTCTCGGACGAACTGATCGAAATCAGACTCGTCATCGTCGTCAGTCGTCATCAACTTCTGTTCAAGAAGGTCGTACAGGGCGCTTCCCAGGTGGGCAATGGCTTCCCGGATGTTGTTGGTCGCCACGGATACCACGTATTCTTTTGGGGCGGACAGTGAGGTCATAACTACTGAGTGTGCCCGTACCTTAGCACCGGCAGTATCCTGCTACTAGACGTGCAAATGTTACTCTGGAGTAACATTTCCTCCGAATATCGGCTTGGTTGAGCCAAATAGTATCTGGGGTTTTATTGTTGTTAGTCGGCTACATTGACACATCCTAGTATCTATGTTATAAGTATGTGCATACCCTTCCCTTGTCTGATATCTGTATCAGAGACCAAATAACCCCTCATACATGGCAGGCACACCCCTCGATAACTATCTGCGTACATGCCGAAAGAAGGCTGACCTTAGCCAAGAAGAAGCTTCACGCCTGGTGGGGTTAAAGAACCGACTCCAATTTTCTCGGTATGAGCGGTGTCAGTCCGAACCACCGCTGGAGGTGGCATTAGCGTGCGAACAGATCTGCGGGGTTCCCACCGCGCAATTATTCGCCGGGGTGAGTACTGCAGTTGCCAGACGGACGCGAAAACGCGTTCGAGCATTCGAACGCACGCTATCTCGAGACTCCACGGCGGGCGCACCGCGCCGACTTCACCACAAGCTGCAATGGGTCGTTGAATGCCTGGCTAGACTGGTCCGTCTCATCTATGGGACCTAGGATTCAGAAAACTCACCATACTCAACAGACACGAATTCTGGCGCTGGATCTTCATCCCCGCAGCTTTGGCTATGTTGTCATGGAGAGCCCAGGCAAGCTCCTCGATTGGGGTGTGCGGAGGAGTAATCGGAAAACAAGAAACCACCCGGAGGTGCTCGTCGGGAAGAGATTGGATTCCCTCCTCAAGATCTGGAAGCCGGGTGTCGTCGTCACGCGAATCGGACATCGGAGAAACAAGGACGTTCAGTCTCTGTTTAGACACATAAAAAAGGAAGTTGGCGCGGCGTCATTCCTACCGATCAAGAGCTCTCCGGGCCATTATGTAGGCCGGCGCAAGTACCAGCGTGCGGTAGAGATGGCGGCGCGCTTTCCTGAGATCGGCTGGAAGTTGCCACCCAAACGGAAGCCCTGGGAGAGTGAGCAGTATTCGATGAGCATGTTTGAGGCGCTCGAGGCTGCTGTAGCCTATCTAACCTAACTCTCGTAAGTCCCCGCCGCGGCCAGCAACTTGGCCCTGCTTGGTGGGGTACACGGCTTGAAGAGGGAAGAACTCGAAGTAATCCTTCTCGTCAAACCAGGCGCATTTGATGTTCTTCAGCGGCAGGTTGCTGCGTCGGGCAAGTGCCAGCGCATAGATGATGAGCTGGACATGGGCGTGCGTCTCCTTCCGGGCATCGGGCTTGTAATCCAGCACATGCAGGAAACCATTACGGATCTGCAGGAAGTCGATGTGTCCCGTGACGACGTCCGTGTCGAAGTCCAATGCGAAGCCCCGACTGCGATAGTAGGCAATGTCTTGTCGGGTGAGGTAGACCGGAATCTCCACCGCAACGGTGACCGAGTCATTGACAAGCATGAACCGTTGCAGGGTTTCGTGGCTGCCTTTTGTTGTTGGGCGAGGTCGGTAATACCAGTGCTGCCAGCCGCGTCGCACTGTTTTCCTTCCGAACGATCACCGGTGCAAGCTCCGCGGGAAATGTTGAGGACCGCTCTGCAGTGTTCTGGAAGAGCTCGTGAGGGAAGTCGTGTTGCACGCTGTCCAGATAATCTTTCAGCGGCGAAAGATGGCGATGGACGGGTGGTCGAAGCGAGAGCTCGAGCTTGGCGTTGTGTAGTTGGAAGCGGTAGACCTGTTTATGTTGGAAGATGCGGCTCGACACGATCGTCCGGGGATCAAACAGCTTTTTGCCGGCGGCGCGGAGGCGGAAGTACGTGCAAAGCGTTCGGTAGGTTTTGAGCCAGGATTGGATCGTGCGCGCGGGGACTTCCACATGGAAGCGCTGGCGCAGAATGCGCTGGGTATTCGTGAGGGAATTGCCGAGATTGAAGGTTGAGATCGCGTCGAGGATCACTTTCAGCGGGTAAGTGCGGTTCTTGCCGGGTTCTCCGGTGAAGCGATGGAGGCATTCCGGACATTTGAACACTTGCAGGGTTCGCAGACGGTTGCGCCGTCTGCCTTTCTTGATGGTGTTCTTGCAGTGGCACTGCGGGCAGACGGGGTTCGGTTGTTGGGGCTGGAGTGGCATGTTGGGAAGTGGTGATTAGGATAGGAATCGATAGGCGAGCGGGATGTGGAGGTTTGTTCCTGATTCAGTCGTACCTGACTATGCGAGGGTTGTCAATGCGTGCCGGTGCCGGGTCGCGGATTTTGCGCGGCTGGGTCGCGGATTTGTCGCGAGGCTTGGGTCTCGCATTTTGCGTGGTTTTGAGGGGGAAAGGCGCACAAGGAAACTGCGTTTGGGGTGATCGTTGTGGGTTTCCTTAGCGGAGAGAGTAGGTTGGGCTCACTGTTCAATGAGTTCAGGTCGTGTGATTGGTCAGCACCGCAGACAGCCGAGGAGGGTATTCCGTAGACGGGGAATGCGGAATTTGTATACTTATATATATTGAAGATGGGTTTTTGGCCTGCCTTTGGCGGGCGGGCTCGCCTTGCGGGTCGTTAATTCCTCCTTCTAATTCCCTCAGTTGATGTTGTGGTTTTCCCGGAAAAGTAAACGGATCTTGACGCCTGCCTTTTGGCGGGATTTAAGGTGCAAGGGACGGTTCTGCATGGACAGGGGCGGGGAATTTTGTAGAGTCAGGATAGTCCTCCTTCCCTGATTCAGCACCTTACGCCTTCTTTCGATGTTAACCCCGCTTTCTATGCGCTCCCCATCATTCGTGTCCAAATACAGACTTCGCTGGTTTATTCCCATAGTTTATGCGGTTCTTTGGTCAACGGTGCTAGCCCAGTTTCAACCGGATACGCCGGGACAGCATGGCATTGTCCCTCCCACTACCAATATCAGCGGCATAGGCGATTTCTATACGGTTATCTGTGCGGTAACCAGCTGGGTTCTCGTTTTTGGACTCGTTCTGGGAGTTCTTTTCGTCATCTACGGCGGAGTCCGCTACATCACCTCGGCGGGGGATGAACAGCAAGCGGACGGCGCCAAAAGCATCATCCGTATGTCCCTCACCGGCGTCGTCTTTCTCATTCTGGCCGTAGCGATCATCCGAGTCATTGCAAGCTTCTTCGGTTCCGATATCAGCCAATTCTCGCTTACCAGTTGCGGCAGCGGCTCTGCCGTGGTCGGACCCGGCTCTTCCGGCCCGCCGCCGCCACCGCCGCCGCCACCTAGCGGTTCAGCGTCAGTAAGTCCGTCCGGTTCCGGCGGACCGCAGCCGCTGCCCACCCTAACCCCGACACCCACGCCAACTCCCACTCCCACGCCGACTCCATCCTCAAGCGGCGCACCGCCTCCGCCACCCCCGCCGCCGCCACCATAACCTTCCTTTTATTTCTTTAAACCCTTTCTATGTTCACCTCTAGACCCTTGTCCATATCCGCCTTCATCGGTCTTGTACCTCTTTTTCTCTTCGCTCTTTTCTCCTTCTCCGCCCATGCCGCCTGCACCAATCCCTCCCCCGTCCCTTCGGGTTATGCCACTCCCTGCCCCGTCTTCTCCCTCTCCGCCAACTCCGTTCCTCAAAACGGCACTCTGACTCTGACCGCCACCCCTCAAGCCGGCACCGACTACATCTACACCACGGCGTATATCTACAACGGCTCTAGTTGGCAGAGCTACACCCTCCAAGGCAACAACGCCTATCCCAGCTACTCTTCCGGCCCAGCCTCATTGACTTTAAGCTCCGCTCAGCTCTCCGCCCTGTCTATAGGCATCCACTACGCCGTTGTTTGGGATTGGTTGTGGGACGCCACCGCCCAATGCTACAAAGGACCCGGACTCAACCAATGCCTTACCGGACGGTGGCGGGTGCAGAGTTTTACGCTGAATCCTGCGCCAACTCCTACGCCAACTCCTACTCCGACACCAACGCCGAGTCCAACGCCCACTCCGACTCCTACCCCAACTCCGACGCCAACCCCAACACCGATCTCGAGCGGCAGCACTATTACCGCAGCGTCTTGTTCGCAGGCCGATGTGCAGAATGCCTTTAACCAAGCTCAAGATGGTTATACCGTGATGGTGCCCGCGGGAACCTGCACATGGTCAACGTCTATCAATGTGAATAAGAGCGTGACTTTTGCTGGGGCGGGCATGTCAAGCACCCTCATCACCGGACCCATAGAGACCCCCTGCTTTGCCCTGGATTTCGCCAAGACCACCCGCATTACTGGCTTTGGTTTTACTAATTGTACGGTGGCGGGATCGAGCGTTGCGGTCGCCGGACAATCGTTTCGCATTGACCATAACTCGTTCACCGCAGGCTCGTGGGATCAGAGTACCTTTGACGGTTCTTGCTCGACCCCACAGGTTCACCCTACAGGTTTAGTGGACCACAACACCATCAAGAACTATCGCATGATAGTGGCGTCCACCAACTGTATCCAGACGGATGGAAATGAGGAAGATCAAGAGTGGGCCAAGCAGCCCCCGCTTGGCAACAGCGGAACGCAGGTCAACGGCGTCATGCAGGAGGCTGTCTATTTCGAGGACAACACCTTCACCAACACGCTGCCGACCGGCACAGTGGTCAACTGGGTGGATGGGAATTTAGCAGGGCGCTATGTTCTTCGCTTCAACACAATCAATGGCAATGCGTTAAACTTTGTTGAAGTCCACTCCGAGGCAGGCTTTGGGCGCGCCGTGCAAAGGTGGGAGTTATACAAGAACACTATCAACGTCACCGGCTCGTGGTTTACCGGAGCCTACATCCGAGGTGGCAGCGGCGTGATGTGGGGGAACACATACCCTGATGGGGTATTCGGGCAGGACATCAAGATCAACAATGTGCGGAGTTGCAACGACCCCGGAGGCGGGCAGGGAAAGTGCGACGGGACCCAGGCCCGCGACCAGAACACGAGCGGACAAAGTGGCTATTCCTGCCGCGACCAGATCGGCAGAAGCTACGATACGACTCTATGGTCATATCCGAGTGGTGCTTATGCGCAGTCACTGACGCCAGCTTACTTCTGGAGCAATACTCATACCCCTTCCGGCTCACAGTTTGCCGTGGTAGTAGATGCGGGAGAAACCTGTTCTGGCACGGGCGACGACCTGAACGCAACACACATCCAGGCCAATCGGGATTACTACGCCAACAACGCTTCGTTCAACGGAACTACAGGAGTAGGAATGGGCGTATTGGCGGCTCGGCCAGCTACCTGTACGCCGGGAACAGCGTATTGGGCGACTGATCAGGGGGAATGGAACAGTAATAGCTCGGGACCTGATGGAGAATTATTCAAATGCACCTCGTCGAATGTCTGGTCGGTGTACTACGTACCATTTACCTATCCGTATCCCTTGAATGCTAAGGGACTGCCCGGAATGTAACAGATTGTGTTGACAAGCCCTGGTGTCCATTAACTGCGGGCAAGCGGCTTTTGATGGCGTTTCTCGGCGTAACCTTGCTGCTCGCCAATTAATTTCGCTAATCCCTTCATTGATGTTGTGGGTTTCCCGGAAAAGTAAACGTGTGCTGAAGCCTGCCTTCCCAGAAGTAAAAACTCACCATGTTCTACGTGTACGTCCTTGAAAGTGCGCCAACGCGAAAGTGGTATGTGGGCTATTCGAGCGACCTGCGTCAGAGGATGACGGAACATGCTCGCGGTAAGACGCGCTCAACCAGGAGCGGCAGGCCGTGGCGCCTGGTCTATTACGAAGCGAGCCTTTCAGAAGAGGACGCCCACCGGCGAGAACGGTATTTGAAGACCAGTGCGGGCCGCGGAATGCTCCGGCGACGGCTGCGGTCTTACCTTCGCGAGCGCAAGTGAGTTTTACTTCTGGGCGAGTTGGGTTTTATTAACTTTCTTCTTTTCGTGCATTTCCTGTTCCGAAAACCTAGTTCATCTTCCATCCGAGCCTGGACTCGGGTGGTTTATGGCGTACTCACGGTCATGTTTGTGTTGGTGTCGGAGTTTGCGGGATGGCCGTGGCCGGCACCGGCAGTGAAACAGGCGCGCGCGGCAGAAACGGTCATTGCATCCGCCGGAACGATCGGCACCGCCACAAAAAACAGCGTGCAAAACAAGTTGTTTTTCGACGGAACCCGCTGGTGGGCTTTCTACATGAAGTCGGGTACGGCGAATACGTTGTTCTATGCCTATTCCACCGACCTTGTCACGTGGACAGAGGCATCCACGGCGCTTGGCGGTACCGTGACCCAGGACGGCGGCACCATAGACGCGTATTACGATGCCGGCACCGGTACGGTTCTCGTAACGTATTATTCCGACACCAACTTCCATCGCTATTTAAGGGGTAACATCTCGGGCACGACTATAACCTGGAGCGCGAATACGCTCTATTATGATTCGCCCGCCAAGGATGCCGCCGCCGACTACACCACGAGTTTGGCCATCGACAGCAATAACATTGTTTGGGCCTTTGCGGACGATACCGGCAGTAACGATACCTATTACAGCACAAATCCGATTAGCACCACCTTTGCGGATACGGAGGCGAATGGCAATTGGACGGACACAGGTCCCCCAAGCAATAACTATGAGTATATGCAGAAGACGGTCATTCTGCGATTGGCATCCGGCGGCATACTCCAAGTTGATGAAGACCACGATGCCGGCGGCAACCCTTTGGTTCAATGGCAACGATGGAACGGGAGCACTTGGTCCGGTTGGAGTACAACCGGATTGATTGCGGCTGGAGCAAACGTGTCAGAAACGAATTGGGGTATCAAGCGCATCGACGACACTCATATCTATTTTCTTGGCCAGAGTGACGCAAGCACCTTGTTTTTTTCCGTTTTCGGCGGTACCTCCTGGGACACGTCAAAGGCCCAACCAACCTGGCCCACGAGCGGACTAGCTACGAACTCCCAGATCGCCTTAACATCGGACGGCACGGACGTTTGGGCTTTCGTCATCCGCGGCGACGCGAATGACACAGTTTCTTACAACAAGTACACGGTTGCTTCCAATTCCTGGGGCGGCTGGACAGACCTCACCTCAACTGCCGCTACGCGTGCTTATATTTCTCCGGCTTTCAACACCAGTGCCGCAGCTATCCCTGTTCTGTGGACGCAAACGAATGGCAGTAACTATGACATCGTGGTTGGCTCGCTGAATCTGCCCGGTGGCGGTGGAACAGCCGCGACGTCCCGCAGCGACATCCTGTCCGACTCTCGCCCTTCGGCGACATCCAACCATACCGTTGCCTTCACCATCAACAACAGCCTGGATACGGTAGGCTGGGGCAGCGGCAGCGGAGGCGATGCTACGGACACGCTCTCCGTTACCTTCCCGTCCATGTTCAATCTCGCCAACGTCCAATGCAAGGACGTGGACATTTCGTTTGGCGGAACGGCCACGTCCATCGCCGGATACAACACGAACCGCTCCACGCAAAAGGATTGCCCTGGCTCGGCCACTTCCTGGGGACTTTTCATCGATACAACGGCGAACGCGCTGACCTTCTATACGCCGACGACGGTGCGGTCATATATTGCGACCGGCACAAAGGTAACGATTGCGATTGGCACAAACGCGACGTTCCAGGATTCAGGAACTGCGTGGATCACGAATCCTTCGGCGGCGGGGGTTTATACCATCTCCGTTGGCGGGACGTTTGGCGGGTCGGGGAATATTCCCGTCTCCATCAATTCCGGGGTGACGGTTGCCGCCACGGTGGCGGAGAGTTTGGCGTTTTCGGTACGCCCGCCCGCCTTCCCGACCACTGGAATTCTGGATAACTTCAACCGCGCAAACACCGGTCCGCCACCAAGTGCAAACTGGACCCAGGGCTTCGGCGGTCTCGCCGGGCAATTCAAAGTTGTAAGTAATCAATTGGTTGTAAATTCGATTGCATCCGGTTCGGCAGGAGACTATTGGAATCCAAGTACCTTCAAGGACTCAGAAGAATATCTAACCGTAGTTACCAAGCCGGCTGACGGCAACTATGTTCTATTACTCATTCGTGTCGTAGATCCGTCGGTAGCGGCGTGGAGCGGATATTTCTTGAACGCAGTAGCGGCCGTGGGAACGGACACAATTCAGTTATACAGAGAGACCAACGGTAGCGCAACGCAAATTGCAGTCTACAATCAAGAATTCAGCAATGGCGATTCCATAGGCATCTCGGCGATAGGCTCCACGATAACCGCGTACTACCTTCTCGAAGATGTGGGCGTTCGCGTTGTTTGCTCTTCTCCTGCTGCCCGTTGCGCGGGCCCACGCGGCCGAGCCGCTGAACCTGGTCGTGGCCGTTGACCTTACCGCCTCGGTTTCTGGCGTAAGCGGATTTGACCAGAAGACCGAACTGCAGCGTGACGTGGCTGCGGTGGGGCAGCTGCTCGCCTTCATTCCCGCCGGCTCGCGAGTGACCGTGGTCGGCATTACCGATCGCAGCTTCGCTCAGCCGTATGTGCTCCTCTCTGCGCACCTCGACGGCAACGAAGGTTACTTCCACGAACGCATCGCGAGCGCCCGCAAGCAGCTTGTCGCCGCCTGGCAGAAGCGCTCGCAGGGGTTCGTCGCAAACTTCCCGCAGACAGACCTCCTGGGTGGTCTGGTCATGGCGGCGCAGGTATTTGAGCCGAGGGACGGCCATCGCAACGTCCTGGTCATTCTTTCCGACATGCGGCATGAGACCCGTTCTCTCAACTTGGCCAAGATGCGGGTGGTTCCGGTCGAGCCCACGCTCGACGCCATCGCGCGCGCGGGACTGGTGGCGGATCTCAAAGGTGTTGAAGTCTACGCGCTGGGAGTGGATGGTGCCGGGAAAAATGTCGCGTACTGGAACTCCTTGCGCGACTTCTGGCTGGCGTTTTTCAAGAAGGCAGGTGCTAATGTCCGCGCCTACTCCATGCTGCGCGAACTGCCCCAGCTTGAGGCGGCGCACTAAGCGTCACTGCTCATCCATTCCATCTCGCACGCCAACCCGCCACTCCGCGGGTTTTTTATATGTATTTTCCCCGCTGGGATATCAGACAGAGGCGTTGCGTGTCGTCTCCTTATGTGAAAGGAGACAGCATCCATGTGGCTTGCGGACGTACTGCGGCGCTTTGTGGTCCTCTACCTCAAGTTCCTCTTCGCCCTTGCGGGACTGTGTGTCCTGGCGGGGTATTTCCAGGCCTGGTGGCGGTCAGTTCATCTGACGGCTTCCGGCGCCTTCTTTTTCCTCACGTTGGGTGCGGCCATCAGCACCGCTGCCTACTTCATCCGTAAGTGCCGTCGCCCGCATCTGGAACGCCAAGCCCGGCGCGGTGCCGAGCGCACCCCGATGCTGCCGCCGAGCGGAGGTGCCCAGTGGTAACCCTGTGGCTGCGTAATCAGTTGGCCGGCAAGCGCATCAGGCGGGAGACCGAACGGCGGGTGCGGGAACTGCGACAGGCGCCTGTCCTGGCCTGTCGCGCCCGCGCTGCCGAACTTCTCGCTCAATTGAAGAATGAACCAGGACCTCACGTCAGCCTCGGCACGACCCCGTGGGGCGAGTCGGTAACCGTACCGCTGATGGAGTTGGTCAAGGCCTGCGGCCTCACCACCGGCGGCATGGGCTCGGGCAAGACCATGTTTGCGCTGCTGCCGATTGCCGCCATGCTCGCACGACTCCCGGAACTCGACACCATGGGTTTCGGTGTCTTCGACGCCAAAGGCGAGCTGTTTGACCGGGCGCTCTACCTCGTGTGGGCGCGCGCGGAGCAGCTGAAAGGAGCAAAGCGCGAGGAGTTTCTCCGGCGCGTGGTGGTGATCGACTTCAGTTCGCGCCAAGCGCTCACTTCCTACAACATTCTGGCTCCCTGGCCGCACACCGACCGCGACTTCTTTGTGACCAGCCGCCTGGAGACCTTGCGGGAGTTGCTGCCGGCCGGCGAAAAATTGTCCCTTCGCGGCGCCAACGTCCTCAAGCACGTGCTCGTGCTGCTGGCGGAATCGAGCCTGCCCTTGACCTACCTGGAGCCGGTCCTTTCGGATGACGAACTGCGCCACAAGCTTCTTGCCGAAAGTCGGAACGCTGCGCTCCGCGGATATTTCAGCCGTCACTTCGCCGTTGAAGGCAAGCAGACGATTGCTGCGCTGCGGGCGCGGATGGAGACGCTGCTCGCCGCCGACAGCGTGCGGCTGGCGCTGGCCGGCTCAGCAGCTCCCGATTTCTGCCGCCTGCAGAATGAGGGTGCGATCGTGCTGGTCAACTGCGCCGGTCCGACGATCACGCGCGGCGTGCGACTACTCTTGCAGGGTTTGATCCTCTCCGATATCCGGCAGGCCATCTTTGCCCGGCCCAACAATCCCAAGGTGACATACCTGTGGTTCGCGGATGAGGCGCAGAACTTTTTTCTGACCAAGCAGCAGCAGGACAACATGGCGGACGTGCTGACCATGGCGCGCTCCTTCGGTTCCTTCTTCTATTTCCTCTGCCAGAACCTGTCGGCGTCGATCCCGGACAGCCGGGTGCTGGAGCAGTTGTACACGAATATCCGCTGGTCGTTGACGCTCCGGGGCTCACCGCGCGACGCGCAGTTTCTGCGCGCGGCGCTGCCGGTCTCGGGACGACTCGCTCGTCCCGACCCGCATCCGTTCCGCGAACCTGGCATGTACTCGCCGGAAGAAGAGCGGTCGCTGGCACTCGACGGCATCGCGCACCTGCCGGATCGGGAAGGCTACTTGTGGCTGAAGGCACGTTCGCCCGAGGCGATCCGCATGCAGACGGCAGCGGTCGAGCTGCCGCCCATGGAAGAGTTTCGCCGGATTGTGGCAGGGCTGCGTGACGATCCCGTGGTCGGCAACCGGCTCGGCCGGGCGGAGTACGTCGGCAGGGTGAAAGACCGCGATCGCGCGTGGCTGGGCGAGGAATGCCACGAGGACCTAGAGGAGCGCTGGGAGAAGGCGTACCGCGCCGAGGAGGCCGTATGGCAAAGCTGAAGCGATGGCACGGCGAGGCGCTGCTGTTTCTCCTGGCAACTCCGGTGCTGGCCGTGCGTGCCGCCGTTGCCGGTGTCCGCAAAACGAGGTTTCTTGCCGTGGCCTCGCGCACCGAGATCCGTTGCGAATGCGGCAGCTCGGTATCGCTGGTGGGGCGTTGGAAGTGCTCCTGCGGATTTACCTACAACGGCCACCTGCTACAGCTCTGCCCGGTCTGCGGCTCGCTGCCCTGCATGGTCCGCTGCTACGCCTGCGGGGTTACCACCAAGCTGCCGGAGCCCTAGATGACAGGACTCTCACCGCGCGACCTCTGCGTCATCACCAAGTGCGGAGTTGGGAAGTGGCTCAGCACCAGCCAGCTGCAGAAACTTTGTTTTGCGGAGGTCACGCTCGATGCTGTGCGCAAATCGCTACGGCGACTGGTGGAAGCGGGATATTTGGTCAGCCTGCGCCAGGACCGGATGTCGGAGGCGTTCCATGGCTTGGGGCGCAAGGGCAAGGAGCTTCTGGCGTCACGCGGTCTGGAACGGGACGTCGTCCGCAGGCTCCCTGCGGAGCTTCTGCATTTGGCCGGCATCAATGATCTGCGCGTCGCTGTGGAGGGGCAACCGGAGCGCGTGGCGTACTTCTTTGCCGCTTGGGAGCTGGCGGGTATTGGCTGGCCGTATCCGGTGCTGCCCGATGCCGTGTGCGGTCTGAAACTGCCGGTTCGGAAGACATTCGTCTTCGAGTACGACCGGGGAACCGAACCGTTGGCAGAGCTGCGCCGCAAGCTGCGGATGTATGCGGGCTTGAGGAACATCCGGGTTGCGGCGGTCCTGGTGATCGTAGACACGCCGAAGCGGGCTGAGTCGCTCGCCGGCAGCCTTGGCGGTCATGGGGACCAGGCGGTGCTCGTGACCGACCTGGCCCAGATATGTGAGCAGGGAGTCTACGCGCCCATATTCCGTGAGGCTTGGCCCAACGCCGCAACCGCAGCGCGCTCACTGGCCGATGTTGGGGAAGGCGGAGAGGATACATAGCCGTTCTTTTCGGCGGTCGCGTCGAGAAGAGCGGCTCCTGAGGGTAAGTATCTGTTACGCAAGCGGTTGCGATCTGAGACAGAGGCCCTATTCAAGGCTATGTCAGAGACTCTTGTCGCGTGGCGTCTCAACTGATGAAGAGCTGCGGCGGCTGGATGATCGGCTGCCACTCAATATGGAACAAGAACAACACAACGTGATCTTCGCCTATACCGACCAGGAGGCGCTGGATGATGGCGTGCTTGTGGCTGTCCGGAGAGGTCCCGTTAACCGGGTTACCCGCGCGGTGTTCGATCACTTCACCAAGCCCATGGGCGAGAGTCCGCTGACCGGGCCGGTCACGGATGTGACGCGGCTGATGGCGGTGCTCGACCAGATGCTGAAGTTGGAGGCCGACGGGGAAGGCTGGCGAACCAGCACCGTGGAGGGACTGACGCTTTGGCTCGTGCCCAACGAGGTCCAAGGACTGACCCTTATGTTTCCGGAGGACTGGTGAATGCTTGCCGCGGCCGATCGGAACGGTCCGCCTGCAGCTCTTCAATCCTTGTGAGGCGTGTCAGTGGATTCGAAGTCATGCCGTCTTACTAATTGAACGGAGCGGTAGCGAGGACCGGGACGGAGGCCGGGAGGCGCAAGAGCATGCGGGGATATGCGGACAGCAGCGTCCGCCAGGCTAACCGCAGAACCGCTCCGGAAAGTTCTTAAGTTTGTCCGACGTTTTCGGGCCGGATCGCAGGCGACCTCCCTATAGAGGATAGCGACCTTCTGGCCCCTGAGCGGAGGACAACGAGGGGAACCAGCCGACCGCTTTCCGGCGACCGCACGCGCGGTTCGCGGCAAGGGATCGGCAAGGTTCCCCTTTTGATTTGTGCCGCCGGCACGACGTAACCTCGCCCCGCGATGTCAGCGCTTCTCCCCGCGTGCCGTCTCTCTCTGTGGAGGCGAATGGCAGGGAACAGGCTAGTTCCAAACTATGCAAAACACACACTCGTCAGTGATCGAGAATTTTATTCGGGAAGGCAAAGGCGGCAAGGGAACGTACGTGAAGGCAACGAATGACGTCCTTTATTCCGAGATCCCGCTAGGGTATGCGCCGTATGGGCACGAACCGTGGAGGGGTGGGGCTAAGGGCCAAACGGCCCAACTCGCCGTTCGATTAAAGGATGGCAGCATTCTCACCAATGGTGCGCGATTTGATACACCGATCGACATGCATCAGCGGAACCTCATCAGTGCGCTCGAAGAGTCACACCGCCGCTTTAGCGTGGTGCCTTTCCACTCGATTACTGCAGCTTGGACCGATGGCGACGTCGACGATTGGTCGCGGGCGCCCTTCGGTATTTCGGATCTCCAGAGGGAAGTGAGCGTGGTAGTCCCGAGCGGCGGTGAAGAATGGAAGTACGTTAAGGTGAAAGACAGGAACGGCCGAATCACCGAGCGGCAGATTCACACGTTGGGAGATAGCGTCCTTCGCGTAAAGGATCGCTTCTATCTCTCCGGCGTGGATGAGACCGGCCTCGGATCCGGCATGTACTTCTTCGCCGAACTTGCGACCAAACAGGCGCCGCCAACGCTTGAGGAAGCCTACAACATGCTCAAACCCAAGGCGGTCCGGGAGGCCGAAGGCCGCGGACTGAACGTCCTGCGCCAAGGTGAATGGTTCGCAATTCCCGCGCAAGTCCGCACGTCGGAGCTGATGCGCGACGTGGAACGGGGCATTGCGGCACACCGCCAGCGCCATGTGCTTGGCAGAGACGGTCATCATGAGCTGGAAGAAGCCGTCTTGTACAAGGCAGGCGAACGCAAAGGTCAGGTCTACGCCCGCGGCGTGCTTCGGCACACCCAGGCGGAACACGAGGATCTGGATCTGGGCATCGTGCGGTGGTACCTCGTGGTCCATAATGTCGTAGGCGCGTCCTATACCCTCTCGGGGAAAGGGACGGCGCAATTTGACTAGCCTCCAACCTCGCCATTCGCCTTCGTGAAGCCTCTAAAGTTCCGGGGCAGTGCACGGCGACGAACGAACGCGCATCGTAATTTGTCCGCCTTCTTATCAGTTTCGCACTGTTGGCGACGTCTTTCTTGTCGAGTCCGCACGCACGGACCCGATCATCCCCGGCTGCCGGCGCTTCTCCCGTAAGCAGAAGTGTCCGGGACGTTATGCCGTTTGATCACTGGACGCTGGGTTTGCTCTTCGCGCTTCTGACCGTGCTCGCCGCACTGGTCAAAAGCGAGGGAAGAATCAAACATCAGCTGCTGAAGACGCGCAAGCGGCACCGGAAACCGGTTGCGTAAGCCTGCGGTGCTCTTCTGAGCACCGGCAGTCGGGGATGAATCGCTCGAGCAACTGACGATGCTCGGCGCATGACCTGATAGTCGCGATTGGCTTCAGCCCTACTGTTTCTACATTTCCGCTAGCTGCACAATGCGGCCTCCCCAGTCAGAATCTCAAGCGTTCCGTCGTCTCACTAGACGATGGAACTTTTCACTCCAGAACAGGTCTCTGAACTCACCGGTCTCTCCCGCGAGACGCTGGCGCAATGGCGCTGTCGAAAAAAAGGATTTTCCTATCTCAAAATTGGCCGCGCCGTGCGGTACGCGAAACAAGACGTTCTACAATACTTGGAGCAATGCAGGGTTTCTGTCCGGAAAGGGCAGAAACAATGAGCTTGTATAAACGCGGTCGATCCTGGTGGTACGACCTGTGGATCGATGGCAGACGGTACCGGGGCCCGACGGATTATTCGACGAAAGGCGAGGCCGTCGAGTTCGAGAAGAATCGGCGCCTCGAACTGCTGCACGGGAAGAAGCGAAAGGCCGTAAGTTTCGCGAATTTCCTGGAGCAGGAGTTCATCCCCTGGTCAGAGGCGCAGGCAACGCCTTCGACACACAAGCGGTACGTGGTCAGTTCCAAGCCCCTGACGGCCCTCTTCGGCCCGATGCGGCTGGACCGGATCACGACCGCGGACGTGGAGCGTTTCAAGGTGAAGCGTCTCGAAGAGTGCAGTCCGGCAGGCGTCAATCGCGACCTTGCAGCGTTGCGTTTCATTTGCAATTTCGCGATCCGCATCGGCTGCCTCGACCGGAACCCGGTCAAGCACGTGCGCTTCCTCAGGGAAGGGCCGGGCATGATGCGGATTCTGAGTTTTGACGAGGAGAAGGCGTACCTCGCGGTTGCAAACCGTTTGCAGCGCGATGTCGCGATTCTGATGCTCGATACCGGCATGCGCCCGAAGGAGGTCTACTCGATCCGGAAGGAGAATGTACATCTTGCAAAGAAGTACATCTTCATTCCGGAGGGCAAGACCCACTTTGCGCGCCGGTCAATTCCGCTGGCGGAGCGCGCAATCGAGGTGCTGGGACGGCGGGCGAAACAGGCGAAGGGACCGTACCTGTTTCCGTACCGAACCGATCCGAACCGGCCGATGTCGGAGGCAAACCGTGGACATGAGGCGACGATGAAAAACCTCGCCTTCAAGTTCCGGCTGTACGACCTGCGGCACACGTTCGGATCGCGGTCGGCCATGGCCGGGGTGGATTTGGCGACGCTGAAGGAACTGATGGGGCACTCGACCATCACGATCACGATGCGCTACGTCCATCCAACGCCGGCCCACAAACAGGAAGCAATACGGAAGCTGGAGGTGTACAACGTGGCGAGTTACGCCACAAAAGTCCCCACACTGGTGCAGTAGAATGTCTGTAAGTTGTTGAGGAGGGATGCGTGAGCGGTCGAAACGGGCGGTCTTGAAAACCGCTGTGCCCGAAAGGGTACCGGGGGTTCGAATCCCTCTCCCTCCGCCACTCACTCTTTTGGTGAGAAAGAACTTAGCCCTTGCCTACTGCGATACTGCACGGCTCTTGGTGACAACCGGAGCACACTAGCGCGTCAGACAACCGCCGCATTGCTGCGACTGCATCCGGCCGCACGGTCTTGATGTAGTGATTTTGAGTCGTCGTGACTGTGCTCTGCCGCAGAATGCTCTGGATGATCGAATCGTCCACCCCGAGGCGGTTCAGGTTGGATGCTAGCCCGCGGCGGAAGCCGTGCCAGCCTTTCCAAGTGATCCCTGCCCCGCACAGCACCGTCTTCAATTGTCAGTGCCGTCTAAAGCCGGATACTCCGCGTTGCCTGGGCGCTACCATGCTTCGGCGTCACTGTCGGGATCGTGCGCGGCGGCGGTGCCGACCAAATCGTGCTCCCGCCACAGCAAGGTGGCGATGAATCCGCAATGCGGACAGTACAGCTCGAGGATGTGATTCGGCGTGATTTCCCTGGTGCCGACGCCATCGACGCCACACTGCGGACAGAATCTGATCTCACATCCGTTCATTGCGTCTTCTCCTTGTCCCGTTCCTCCCGCTTCCCGACATTCCGATCAGTCGCCTGACGCGGGGAGTGGGCGTGCCAAAACGTCCTGGCTGCCTGGAGCCTTCGCCGTGTGCAGCTTGCCGGGGAATTGCCCTTCGCGGAGGGATACTCTTCTTTTCATTCTGCTCTTCCTCAACCGCGTCGGCGGGAGAAAACATGACGGACGCGCGCCTGAGTTTCTAAACGGGAATCTCGTCTTGCCAGGCTTGCGCTGCGCGTTCATCACGCGGCGGGCAAAGAGTAAACTGCAAATATGGAACCGCATTCATGATCGGAGGCCGGAATTTCCGGTTGAACAGTGGTGTCATAACCACGCAGGGAGGAGTTATGGCGATTAGTAAGCAAGACGCGCTCGACTATCACTTTGGAGCACGGCCCGGAAAAATCGAAGTCACTCCCACCAAGCCTTGCCAGACTCAGCGCGACCTGAGCCTGGCCTACACTCCGGGCGTGGCGGAGCCTTGCCTGGAGATCCAGAAGAACCCTCATGATGCATTCAAGTACACCGCCCGCGGCAACTTGGTAGCCGTAGTTTCCAATGGGACCGCGGTTCTCGGCCTGGGACACATCGGGGCATTGGCCGGCAAACCGGTCATGGAGGGCAAGGGCGTCCTCTTCAAGCGCTTCGCCGATGTGGACGTTTTCGACCTGGAAGTGGACAGCACTAATCCCGACCAAGTGATCCTGGTGTGCCAATTGCTGGAACCTACCTTCGGCGGCATCAACCTGGAAGATATTAAGGCGCCGGAGTGCTTTTTCATCGAGGAGAAGCTGAAGGCGACGATGAAGATCCCCGTGTTCCACGATGACCAGCACGGGACCGCTATTATCACCGGAGCGGCGTTGCTCAACGCCCTCGAACTGGTGGGCAAGGACATTAATAAGATTAAGGTTGTATTCAATGGCGCCGGAGCTGCGGGCATCGCCTGCGCCGAGCACTATGTCCACCTGGGCGTGAAGCGCGAAAACATCACTCTGGTAGATACCAAGGGTGTGATCTACGAGGGGCGATCGGAGGGCATGAATCCGTACAAGGCGCGCTTCGCTGGCAAGACCAAGCTGCGTACTTTGGCGGAAGCGGTCGTCGGGTGCGACGTCCTGGTCGGTCTGTCAGTAAAGGGAGCCTTCTCTCAGGACATGCTCCGCTCCATGGCTGACAAGGCGGTGGTTTTCGCCATGGCCAACCCCGATCCCGAGATCACCTACGAGGACGCCACGGCCGTACGCAAGGATCTGATCATGGCGACCGGCCGTTCCGACTACCCCAACCAGGTGAACAACGTTTTGGGTTTCCCGTTCATCTTCCGCGGCGCACTGGACGTTCACGCCACCGCCATCAACGAAGAAATGAAGGTCGCGGCGACGAAGGCGCTGGCCGAGCTGGCCAAGGAGGATGTGCCCGCCTCGGTCTGCCGCATCTATGGAGTCGAGCGGTTGAAGTTCGGACCGGACTACATCATTCCCAAACCCTTCGACCCGCGCGTGCTGGTGTGGGAAGCCTCGGCCGTGGCGCAAGCTGCCATGGATTCCGGGGTGGCGCGGGAACCGTTGGACATTAAGCAATATCGTGAGCAGCTGCAGCGCCGCGCGCAAGAATTAGCAGCGCGTGAACCGGTGCGCCCGCGAGCCATGGAAGTGGCAGCGGATTAGGTCCCCCGAGCCACAAGGCGGCGCGCTCAATCACCGGGAGCGGCGCGCCGCCGCTCTTACTCTTGCTCTTGCGGAAGCAGGCGCGATGTGTCGAGACTGCCCGATCCTTTCGAGTCAGGTGAGGATGACGAAGCAGTCGGTCCGGGTCGATTGGATCTGCACTCAGAAGTCCTCTCCTGAACCATCGCGCAAGTATTGGAGGACGATATGAAGTCACGACGGATACTGCACCCGGCCGCTCCCTTCCCCGAACCGGAAGCGGCGTTTGACCTTGAGACTTTTGTGGATCGTATGCACCTGGGGGACACAGTTGCGCGTTGTGCTTACGAAATTTTCCAGTCTCACGGCAGCGCTCCAAATCTCGAAGTCGAGGAAGACTGGACCAAGGCGGAGTCCGAGCGGCTAGATCGATATGTATGGGGAAGGCGGGCGGCCTAGCGCCCGCTTTATGACCCGGCACTCTTCTCGGACATTCGCGGATCAGAACACGGGGCTTGTATGTGGTTGCAAACAGGGCTTTTAACTTCCGAGTCCCTCCGCCACTCTACCCTTCGATGCCCGCCAGCCGCGTCATTCCTGCTTTTCGCCCGTAGACCTCAAACGCGGCACGGAGCTGCGATTCCCGTTCCCTGGCGGCGTCGGACCGTTGGTAATTCGCCAGCAGTTGCGCCACCCGCTGCCGCGCGCGCCAAAACGTATCCCGTGGCCTGCCCTCCTCCTCAGCTCCCGGCGGATTCCGGTCGATGACCTCCGACGGCAAATACTGCTCGCTGCGAAAGAGCCGCCGTGTTTCCGGCAGCTTCAGGAATTCGCCTTTCGCCCCGGCGGCGGCGAACATCTGCAGCGCCAGGGTTTCGGTGCGTGCCTCGATGCCCCGCAACAAGCGTTGCACGGACCCGATTGCCTCGGCGTCCACCACCAGCTTCTCCGCGCTGTGACACGCCAGAAAATCCAGCATGCCCGCGCCGGAAATCATGTTGATGCCCGCCAGCGCACCCAGCGTGGCCGTCATCCCGCTCTCCATGCCCGCTTGCGCGTCCACTACTTTGGCATCGCTGGCCCCCAGGTAGGCATGCGTCGGCAAACCGAAATGTTTTCCGATTTGCGCGCACGCCATGTCGATCATCGCGGTTTCCACTGCGCCCATGGGCGTGGTCGCGGTGCGCATGTCAACAATCGCCGGCGCGCCTCCCCAGACGATCGGCGCACCCGGGCAGGCAAGCTGGTGAATGCAGATCCCGCTGATGCACTCGGCCGCATGTTGCACCACGGCGCCCGCCAGCGTGACCGGCGCCGCCAAACCCGCCAGCGGCATGGAGACGATTTCCGCCGGCACGCCTGCCCGCGCCAGCTCGACCAGGTTCTGCGCGCCGAATTCCGACCAGTTCAGCGGCGGGGTCGGGCAGACATCGAACACGGCCCGCGGCCTTTTCCGCAGCGTCTCGCGGCTCCCGCTGTCGGCTGCCAGCAAATCCAGCATCGGCTGCACCCCCGCGGCGCTGAACGCACCCGTGACCACCGGCTTGTCCGAGTACCACAGAACCACCAGCAGCCGGTACAGATCTCCGATGTCGCGTGGAACGTCGCTGCAGACCACCGCGGTCGATTGCGCCGCGTACTGCGGCAGCATCTCGGTGACCTGCACCAGCTGAGCCAGGTCGGCCGCTTCCGCCGGCCGCGGACGCTGCGTCTCCGGGTCAAGCACGTTCAGGCAAGACGAGCCGGGATCGAAGTGCACATCGTCGCCGCCATAGTGCACCGCCGGACGGCCGGCACGATCGTAGAGGAAGAATTCCTTCGGGGCCGAAGCCAGCAACGCTTCCGCGACCAGCCGCGGGATCCGCGCCGTCCCGTTCTCGGCCTTCGCGCCGGCGCCGCGCAACATCTCGATGACCGCAAGCGTTTCCACGCGAATGCCGGTCTCGGCCAGCAACTGAAACGCTTCGTCTGCAATGCGGCCGACGAATGTCCGGTCCAGCAGTTCGAGTTTCGGTCTCACCGTCATGCGCCCAGCTTTGCTGCCATAAAATCCCGCGCCAGCGTCACCGCTTCCGAGGCATTCTTGGCGTAACCGTCGGCGCCGATCTCGTCCGCCCATTGGCGTGTTACCGGCGCCCCGCCGACCATGATCTTCACCCGTGGCCGCAGCCCTTCGCGGTCCAGCGATTCCACCACGTTTCTTTGCACGGTCATGGTGGTGGTCAGCAGGGCGGAAACGCCCACGATGTCGGCGTCCACTTCGCGGATCTTGGCCGCGAATGCTTCGGTCGCAACGCTGACTCCCAGATCGTGCACCTGGAATCCGGCCGCCGACAGCATGATCGCCACCAGCGATTTCCCGATTTCGTGAATATCCCCTTTCACCGTGCCCAGCACCACCGTTCCGCGCGTCTTCCGCTCGCTGCCACGGCGCCGCATCTCCGGTTCCAGCACGGCCACCGCCGCCTTCATCGCTTCGCTGGCCGCCATCACGTCGGGAAGGTACATTTCGTGGCATCCGAATCGTTGCCCGACGTAATCCATGCCGGGCACGCAGGCCTGATCGAGCGCCTGCGCGGGCTCGACGCCTTGTTCCACGGCCCGGCGCGCCGCCTCGGCGGCATGGCCCGGCATGCCGTCAATGATCGATTGCCTCAGCTCTTCCAGAAGCTCCATCCGCCGCCTTACCCCGCGTCTGACTTGTCCGTTTTCACCGTGTTTCGCGCCTGCTTGGTGTGCAGCAGTTCCACGATTGCCCGGTACAGCCGCGAGCGCATTTCAAAGCGTTCGTGCGCGCGTGTAATGTATCGCACCGTGATGTTCACGCCCATGTTGGTTGGCTTCACATTGATGGCGGGCGCCGCCGAGAACGATTGCAGCGCGTGGCTCCGCGCTACCTTTTGCCACTCCTGCTCCGCCTGCCGCACGTTTTCCTGCGTCTCCGCCGTGACCAGCTCCTGCACCGACTTCAGCACCCGGTACGGATCTTCGCCGCTCGGGACCAGCACCTCGATCTCGTCCCACAGCCACTGCCCGGTGGTGGAAAAATTGAAGTAGCGCCCTTCCACCGCGAAGCTGTTGACGAACACTACCTTGCGCCCGGTGGGATGTCCCGCGTCGCTCCACTGCCCGGTCTCCAGCAGCACCGTGCGCAGTAACCCGATCTCCACCACCTCGCCGCCGATGCCGTTGATCTCCACCCAATCGCCCACCCGGATGCCGTTCTTCCCCATCAGCACGAACCAGCCGAAAAAGGCGACGATGAAGTCCTTCAGCGCCACCGTCAGCCCCGCGCCCGCCAGCCCGATCACCGTCGTCAACTGCCCCGGCGATCCCAGCAGCACGATCACGATCGCCAGCGCCGCCACGATCTGCACTGCCAGGCGCGCCGCGAATTGCAGGCTGCGCAGGCGTCTTCGTTC
The DNA here is from genome assembly GCA_963760265.1 of Terriglobia bacterium. Classification (GTDB taxonomy): domain Bacteria; phylum Acidobacteriota; class Terriglobia; order Terriglobales; family Acidobacteriaceae; genus JAIQGF01. Next base: position 65,557 of record CAVXCR010000047.1, on the reverse strand, counting down.
CGCGTTCAGCGACGCCCCGAAGCGCCCGATCGCCGCCAGCGCCCCGAACGCCACCAGGCAGATGAGCAGGATCCACAGCAGGTCCAGAATGATTCCGTGCACGCTCGCGCGCTGCTGGATGGCCACCACGGCGCCCCAGTCGCGGTAAATCTCGCTCAGGTCCTGCTGGTCCTGGATGCGTCTGTCATAGTCCGCCAGGCTCTTGGTGTCCTCGCTGGTGCGGCGGACCGCCTTCACCGCCTCGTTCATGCTTTTTGCTTCGCCCGATTTCTGCTGCTCGACGCGCGCCTGCAATTCGTCGTGCGCCTTGCTCAGCGCGGCGGCGGCCTGCGACGCCTGTTGCGATGCCGACGCCAGTTGCTGCAACTTGCCGCGCAGCAATTGCCAGGTACGCAGGTGCGAAGCCAGCGCCCACGATTCCGCAAACGGCGGCGCGTTCGGCAGATTCACCGGCGCGTGTGTTGCCAGGTGCGCGTCCAGCATCCGCTTCAGCGTGCCCTGCAGATCTCCTCCGGCGCGCATCAGGTCCTGCCGGGCGTTGGCGACATCCTCCTGGTCGAGTGCCAACTGCGCCTGCGCCAGCGCGATCTCCTGCTGCACCTCGGGGTCGTTCTTCGATTTCGACTCCTGCAGCGCCTCGATCGCGTCCTGGTCGGCCAGTACGCTGGTTTCCGTGTCCTTCAGGTGCGCCGTGATCTTGCGGATTTCCTCGGTCGGCGGCGTGGGATGCGACGCGGCATCGCGCAAGGCCGTCGCGAACGCCAGGTCCACCGCATCATCGGCCACGCTCAAAGCACGCCGCGCCAGCAGATGTTCTTCCCGCGTCCACGCCTGCGCCGCCAAGCCGCGCGCGGTCTCCAGCGGCTTTTGGTCCACCAGGGTGCGCAGGCGCGCCCATGCCCCGCGAGGCGCGCCGAAACGGCTGGGTGGCGGCGCCGACGGCCGCGTCAACACCAGCCCCACCACCGCCGCCGCGATCAGCGCCAGCCACAATCCCGCGATTACCGCCTGTTTCCGCTCTATGTTCCCCATCCGCCTAACCAGCTGCCAGCTACCCCGCTTCCCTCTCCCCTGAAAGAGCTATTTACTTTTTCGCCGCGAAGTAAGACCATATTCGAATTCGGTCATGTTTGGAAAGCGGTCTATAGCCGTGTTCGTGCGGTTTCTTGTCGTCGTGCTGTTCTTGAGCGCGGCCGTGAGCTTGGGCGCGCGCGGGCGTGCTCGCGGATACCAGGCTGGCGGTGGCGCTCATCATGCGCAGCCGAAGCTACGCGCCAGGCAGCCAAAAGACAAGCAGAAGAAGCCTGCGCCTCCGCCCGAAACCAAACCCGACCCGCCGGCCACCGAGGCCCGCTAGGCCCTTCGCGCGTCGGAAATCTCCGGCCGGCGGCCATGTTCACTCGTCACACATCATTGTGACATCAACGTTTTCCCTTAGCTTCCCTTGCCGCAAGCGCTTATCGTTATCTGATATCAGTGCGGCAAATTCCCACTTGATGAGGAGCGTTTCAGTGGAAACCCACCCCAAGGGCTCTCGGGCCAAAGTGTTGCTGACCTCTGTCTTCGGCCCCTACGCCCAGGACGACGAGTTCGGCAGCCGCGCCATCAACCCCATGGAGCTCTACCACAACCAGGTGACGCGCGCCCAGGGCAGCTTCTCCTTGCGCATGTTCCATCGCTCCTGGGGCATCACCATGATCCAGCACAATATCTCCGCGCCGTGCACCGTGCTGGACTTCCCCACGCTCGAGCGTTTCCAGCGCGAGGTAACCACCGAGCAATACGACATCGTGGGTATCTCGGCCATCATCCCCAACATCGGCAAGGCCCGCGAGATGTGCCGGATCGTGCGCCAGTTTTCGCCGAATTCGAAGATCATTGTCGGTGGTCACGTGGCGGGAATTCCGGGCGTGGAAAGCATGCTCGACGCCGACCACATCGTGAAGGGCGAGGGCATCGCGTGGATGCGCCGCTATCTCGGCGAGGATGCCAGCGCGCCCATCCAGCATCCGCCGATCATGTCGGCCTTTCAACTGCGCGTCATGGGCTTGCGCGTGCCGGAATCGAGGAAAACCACCGCTGCCACCATCATTCCCTCGGTCGGCTGTCCCATGGGCTGCAACTTCTGCACCACCTCGGCGTTTTTCGGCGGCAAGGGTAAGTCAGTCAATTTTTATGAAACGGGCGACGAGCTGTTCGAGGTGATGCGGCAGTCCGCGGACGCGTTGCACACCCGTTCGTTCTTCGTCATGGACGAAAATTTCCTGCTCAACCGCCCGCGCGCCATGCAACTGCTGGCGCGCATGAAGCAGGAGAACAAGCCCTGGGCGCTCTACGTGTTCTCCTCCGCCAACGCGATCCGCAAATACACCATGGAGGAGCTGGTGGAACTGGGCGTCTCCTGGATGTGGATGGGCCTGGAATCGGAAACGTCGGGCTACGCCAAACTCAACGGCGCCGACACCCTGAGCCTTGACCCGCGAGCTGCGCCAGCACGGCATCAAGACGCTGGGCTCGACCATTGTCGGCATGGAGCACCACACGCCGGAGAACATCCGCGCCGAGGTCGAGCACGCCATCGCCCACCAGACCGACTTCCACCAGTTCATGCTCTACACCCCCGTCCCGGGCACGCCGCTGTTCCAGCAGATGACCGACGAAGGCCGCATGCTCGACGTGGACCTCGCCGACATCCACGGGCAGTACAAGTTCAACTTCCGGCACGCGGCCATCTCGCGCGACGATTCCAAGAAGTTTCTCGACTGGGCCTTCTGGCGCGATTTCGAGCGCAATGGCCCCAGCGTGTTCCGCATCTGCCAGACCATGCTGCAGGGCTGGATGCGCTACAAGAACTACCCCGACGCGCGCGTCCGCGCCCGCTTCGAGTGGGAAGTGAAGCAGTTGAAGAGCGCCTACAACGCCTCGCTGTGGGCGATGGAAAAGCGGCTGAAGCACGCCAACCAGAGCATCAGCCAGCAGATCCGGACGCTGCGCAAGGAAGTGGAGAAAGAATTCGGCCTCGCCACCCGCAGCACCCGCGCCTTCCTCGGCCCGGTGCTGTTGTGGGCTTCCAAGCGCGAAGACCGCCGCCTGGCCAGGGGTCAGACCTACGAGCCGCCGACGATTGTGGAGAGAACGAACTGGGTGGAAGCGTAGACCGTCGACCGTAGACCGTCGACTATTCCCAGTTATTGCGTTCCTTCTCATCTCGATTTATGTTCCCACTCATGGCAAAAAAGATTCGCGTAGGCGTGTTGTTCGGCGGGCGCAGCGGCGAGCACGAGGTGTCGCTGCTGTCGGCGGCCTCGGTCGTGGAAGCGATTGACAAGAGCAAGTACGAGGTCGTGCCCATCGGGATCACCAAAGACGGCCGCTGGCTCACCGCCGATCATGCCGATCGCCTGCTGCGCGGCGAGCATAAAGAAGAGCGGCACCTGCGCGCCGGCGATCCCGAAAGCACGCCCGGAGCCGCCGTGCTGGCCAAAGGCGAGTCGGTGATGGTGCCGCCGGTGCCGGGACACGATCTGGAACCGTTCGAGTTGGACCTTCCCCACCGCCGCGCCAGCGATCGCGCCATCAACGTGGACGTCATTTTTCCCGTGCTGCACGGCACCTTCGGCGAGGACGGAACCATCCAGGGGCTGCTGGAACTCGCCGACATTCCCTACGTCGGCGCGGGCGTGCTCGGCTCCGCCGCCGGCATGGACAAGGACGTCATGAAGCGCCTCTTCCGCCAGGCCGGTTTGGAGATGGTGAAGCACGTCACCGTGCTGCGCTCGCAATGGGAGGGCGATCCCAAGAAGGTCCGGCGCGAGATCGAAAAGGCGCTGAAATACCCGGTGTTCGCCAAGCCCGCCAATCTTGGCAGCTCGGTGGGAATCTCCAAGGTCCACGACCGCGGCGAGCTGGCTGCGGCCATGAACGAGGCGGCCAAGTTCGATCGCAAGATCGTCGTCGAGCAGGGCGTCGGCGGAAAATCCGGACGCGCCCGGGAAATCGAGTGTTCGGTGCTGGGCAACGACGACCCGCAGGCGTCGGTCGCAGGCGAGGTGGTTCCGGCGGCCGAATTCTACGACTACAACGCCAAGTACATCGACGAAGGCTCCAAGCTCATCATCCCGGCCAAGCTCACTCGGGCGCAGCAGAAGAAAGTGCAGGAGATGGCGGTGAAGGCGTTCCTCGCCGTGGATTGTTCCGGCCTGGCGCGCGTGGATTTCCTCATGGACCCCAAGTCCGGCCGCATCTTCGTCAACGAGATCAACACCATGCCCGGCTTCACCTCCATCAGCATGTACCCGAAGCTGTGGGCGGCGTCGGGTATATCGTATCCCGACCTGATTGACCGCCTGATTCAGCTTGGCCTGCAGCGCTTCGACGAGAAGAAGAGGAACAAGTACACGAAAGATTGAGTGATTTGCTGATTTACTGATTTGCAGATTTGCTGATTGGACGTTTATGCCGGATTCTCAATTACCGTATCCAGATGTCATCCCGAGCGAGGGAGGGCTCCCGCGCGTTTTTTCCAGCGCGGGAAACCCGAGTCGAGCGATTTACTGATTTGCAGATTTGCTGATTTGCTGATTGGACGTTTATGCCGGATTCTCAATTACCGTATCCAGATGTCATCCCGAGCGAGGGAGGGCTCCCGAGCGTTTTTTCCAGCGCGGGAAACCCGAGTCGAGGGATCTCTACCGGCTACACCGACGCTGGAACCGCTCTAGCCTCTCGGCAAATCACCCAATCGGCAAATCAGCAAATCCTTACCGCCATGCAGGTGATGTCGTCGTGCTGGCTGGCCTGGCCGCCGAAAACTTTCAGCTCGAACGTCAGGCTGTCCACCAATCCCTGCGCCCCCTTGGCGGCGCAGCGCTCGACCAGCGGGATGAGACGGCTTTCTTCGTACTCTTCGCCGCGCTCGTTGACCGCTTCCACCACCCCGTCGGTAAAAATCACCAGCATGTCGCCATGGCGCAGGATGCTGCTGCCGCATTCGTAGGCGTATTCACTCTGAATGCCGAGGGGAATGCCGCCGACGTCGAGGCGCTCCAGCGTTCCTGAGGCGCGCCAAAGCAGCGGCGCGTTGTGGCCGGCGTTGGTGTAGATCAGCTCGCCGGTCGCCGGATTCAGGCGCGCCAGGAAGGCGGTGGTGAAGCGCTGCCCGCCGAGGCTGTGCGCGCACGAGTAGCGGTTCACGCCGCGCACGAGTTCGGGCAGCGAGCGCGCGGTGGTCGCCAGGGTGCGCAGGCTGGCCTGGAAGGTCGCCATCAGCAGCGCCGCCGGCAGGCTCTTGCCGGCTACATCGGCCACCGCCAGCAGCACGTTCGGGCCCTCGCCATCAAATTGCATCGGCACAACGTCGTAGTAATCGCCGGCGACGGTGTTGGCCGGGCGCGACACGAATGCCACCTCCAGACCCGCGATCTGCGGCGGTGTTGCGGGCACCAGCCAGCGCTGGATCTCGCGCGCGATCTCCAGGTCGCGCTTCATAATGACGCGGTCGGCGATTTCCAGCACCAGCAGCAGAAGCAGCAACACGCCGCCCCAGAATGCCAGGCTGGTCCCGCCGACGTTCACTCCCTTGTTGGAGACCTGGAACTCGATTACGGGAATCACCAGCAGCGCAACCGCCGCCAGCAGGATTACGCGCCGGGCAGGCGAGAGCTTCATCAGGACAGCCCAAAAAAGCTGCTTGCTGACGGCCCAGGCGCGGTGGCGTCGGCTCAGTCCTTCCACGTTGTCGCGCTTGAGCTCGCGCGAGTAGAGCCCGTAGCTGGTGCGCGCCTCGTGCACGAACTGCGACCAGAGCTGGTTGAGCTCCAGGCCCTCGCTGACGCTCGCCCAGAAATCCCTGGCGCGCTGCCGCAACCGCGGCGGCGGCGGGACGGGAGGCGTGCGCGGAGGCGTGGCGGTGGAGGACATGGGGGAATTCGCAATTATAAAACCTGGCGGAATTGGTGATGGTGACTGGAACTGGTTTCAAGAATCGGTTTTTGGGTAGGGCACGGCGGAACCTGTCCCGAGCGAAGCCGAGGGAGCCGTGCCGCCGAGGCCGCAAAAATTGTGGGCTTTAGCCCCTGAGGGACATCTTTCCTGAGGCGAAAATGTATTTTTGAAACCTGTTCTTGCGCCGGCAAACGCTACTGCCGCGGCCGCCGCTTGCGGCGCGAGTTCGACGACTTGCCCTTATGCTTGGTCACCGGCTTCTTGCCTCCCTCCGGCGCAACCTCGTCGGCGGTGACGAATACGGGCTCAATATCCACCGGCACGTTCGCGAGTTTGGTCAATTGCTGGGCGACGTTGGGGCGGATCACCGCCAGCGCCAGCATCTTCTGCGCGCCGTCGTAGTCGCCGGTCGCTTCCACGGTCAGCAGGTCATGAGTAAGGTCACTGACCGCCTGCTTGATTTTCATGAAATCCACGGCGAAGGTGCCGTCGGGCTGCTGCACGAATCCGCCGCGGTCAACGATGTAGTTGAACTGCATCGCCATGCCCTTGCCGTGGGCGTCGCCGCTGCCGAAACGCAGCGAGCGGAATGACGACGCCAGGAAAGTGGTGTAGAGCTGGCGCTCGGCCGCCGGGCCGCTTCGCAGCACACCGGTGAGACCGAGCTCTTTGGCGTGGTCCATCATGTACTGCAGCGCCCACAGGCCGGTGGCATCGGCCTTGGCTTCCTCAATCGCGCTGTACAGCTCTTTGAGCTGCTGGCGGGGATTGGAGGGCTGCCCGTTGACCGTGATCTGGTGCGGGCCGAGGCCGTGCATGAGCTCGTGCGCCAGGGTATGGGTGAAAAACTGTTCGAAGCTGACGTCGGCGCGCTCCCGCTCCATGATCATGCGCGAGGCGATGGGGATGAGCACGGTGCGGAACTTGGCTTGCTGCACGTTCTTCAGCATCACGCGCTTCGAGCCCTTTTGCTGCACCACGCGCTCATCGTTGGGCAGGTTGTAAGCGGTCGTGGTGATGCCGTGCGCGCCGTCGCCGCTGGCGATGATCTGGTTGACCACGCGGATGGGCGCGCCGGCGCCGAGCTTCGGGTTGCGGTACTGCGCGTCCTCGGGAAGATTGTTCTCCACCATCTGCAGCGCGTGACCGAAGGCGGCGAGCTTGGCCGATTCGGCATCGTCGCGGACGCTGATGTAGGCCTCGTACGCGGCCTTGTAGCCGAACAGTTCGTCGGTGTAGGTCTCGTAGGGGCCGATGGTGATGTCGAGCGGCGCGTCCAGGTCCATCCAGGCGACGTCGCTTTCGTAGTAGTCGTTGGAGAGGAAGGCGTCGGCGCGGCTGCTGAGAAAGCGCTTGAGCGTGGCGTTGTCGGTGAGCGCGGCGGCCTCGCGGAGAAGCGCGGCGCACTTTTCAAGATCGGCGCGGTACTCCAGGGTGTAGGGAACCATGGCGAGCTGGGCGCCCTGCTGCCGGATGACGGTGAAGAAACCCTTGGCCTGCTCCTGCTGTTCGGGCGGGAGCGTCGCCGCCCAGTTCTCGAACCCCGCCTTGGTCATGTCGGGCGGATAGAAGTTGGCGCCCAGCGGCTTGCGCGCGGGCACGCCGGGGATGAACGCGCGGTAGTCGTCCAGATCGGACCAGGGGCCCTTGTTGATCCAGAAATAATGCAAGCGCGCCTGGCCCAGAGGAGTTTTGTCGGCCTGCAGTTTCTTGTAGAGGGCAAGGTCGCCGCTCCAGAGCTGGTTCATGTAGATGGTGTTGAGGAGGCGCGCCGCCTCGATCAGCTTGACCAGCGCTTTCTGGTCGCCGGAAGAGAGGCGGCTGGTGTCCACGCGCAGCGGTGTGGGCGCAAAGCGCGCGGCCATGGCGTTGAGCTGCGGCAGGTCGGGAATCTTTTCACCGGCGTTTTGCGCGCCGGCGGTGATGGCGGAGAACAGAAGTCCGAACAGGACGACACGAATTCTCATGCGCGACCTCGGCGAATTGGAAGCATAGCAAAAACCCTGTCCGGCGCTGGCCCGTCGCTGCCCCGCCCATGTAAAATTCAAGTACAGTCCCGAGAAACCGGAGTAGGGTGTTGTTTTCCATGAGAACCAGCATAAACAGATCCGCAATCCTGTTGGCGGGCGTGTGCATGGTGTGCGCCGCCGCTTTCGCCGCCGACACCGTGATCGAGGAGATCATCGCGCGCGTCAACGGCGCCATCATCACCCGTTCCGAGTTGATTAAAAGCCTTGACCAGACGAAACAGGAAGTGCGCGAGAAGCTCGGCACCGGCCCCGCCGCCGACCAGGAGCAGTCCAAGCGCAACAAGGACATCCTGCGCGACATGATCGACCAGCAACTGCTGGTGCAGAAGGCGCAGGACTTGGGCATCACCGGAGACACGGAGATGATCAAGCGGCTCGACGAGATCCGCAAATCCATGAACCTGGACAGCATGGAGGCTTTGCAGAAAGCGGCCGAATCGCAAGGCGTCTCCTATGAGGACTTCAAGCAGAACCTCAAGAACCAGATCGTGACCCAGCAGGTCATCCAGCGCGAAGTCGGCTCCCACGTCCAGATCAAGCCGGAAGACGTGAAGCAGTTCTACGATGAGCACCAGAAGGAATTCGCGCGGGCGGAGACGGTGCGGCTGAGCGAGATTCTGATCTCGACGCAGCAGCCCAGCGTGGACAAGATCAATCCCGCGCTGCCCGACGCCCAGCGCTTGGAAGCGGCGCAAAAGAAGGCCGACGAGGCGCTGGCGGCCATCCGCAAGGGCGAGTTCTTTGAAGAGGTGGCGAAAAAGTATTCCGAGGGGCCGTCGGCGGCCCAGGGAGGCGACCTGGGCGAGTTCAAGCGCGGCACCATGGCCAGGGAACTGGAAGACCGCACCTTCGCCATGAAGCCCGGCGACGTCACCGACGTGATTCGCACCAAGCAGGGATTCGTCATCCTGAAGGTGACGGAGCACTTGCCGGCGGGCGTGCCTCCCATGAAAGCGGTGGAACCGAACATCCAGGAAGCGCTCTATTACGAGAAGCTGCAGCCGGCCCTGCGCGAGTACCTCACCAAGCTGCGGGAGCAGGCCTACATCGATATCAAGCCGGGCTTCGTGGATTCCGGCGCCAGCCCCAACCAGACGGCGCCGATCCTTACCACCGCGGAGGAGTCCGGGGCAAAACAGAAGGCGAAGAAAAAGAAGAAATTTATTTTGTTCTGAGTTTAATCAGTTTCGAGTTTCAGTTTCAGTTTCAGAAAAAAAGCCCGGCATGTGCCGGGCTTTTTTCATGAAGCACGAGCGGCTGTTACCAGACGCGGCAGGCATTCTCGCGGACCATCGGCTGACCGGCCTTGCAGCCCCAGGTCTGCTGGAATTCCGGCATGTTCGACACCACGCCGTTCACTCGGTACTTCCCGGGCGAGTGCGGGTCGGTGAGCGCGCGCAGCCGCGACTGAGCCGGATTAACGTTCTGGCACCACACCTGCGCGTAGGAGATGAAGAAGCGCTGTTCCGGCGAGAGGCCGTCAATCGGCTGGGGCGTGTGCTTTTCCTCCGCCATCTTGTTCCGCAGAGCCATCAGGGATATGCGGATGCCGCCGTTGTCGGCGGTGTTCTCGCCCAGCGTGAGCGCCCCCTTGACGTGGACATCGTCCACCGCGACGAACTGGTCGTACTCGTCGGAGATGCACTTGGTGCGCTGCTGGAACTCCGCCTTGTCGGTCGGCGTCCACCAGTCGCGCAGGTCGCCGGCGGCGTCGTACTTGCTGCCCTGGTCATCGAAGCCGTGCGTCAACTCGTGCCCGATCACCGCGCCGATGCCGCCGAAGTTCACCGCATCGTCCATCTTGTTGTCATAGAACGGCGGCTGCAGAATGCCCGCGGGAAAGTTGATGTTGTTCTGCGTCGGATTGTAATAAGCGTTCACCGTCGGCGGAGACATGCCCCACTCCTGCTTGTCGGTGGGCTTGCCGATCTTGTTCAACTGGCGATGACGCTCGAAGCTGTCGGCGCGTTCCAGATCGGTGAAGAAGTCGCCGCGGATGATGTCGAGCTTGGAGTAATCGCGCCACTTGTCGGGATATCCGATTTTATTGCTGATGCCCGCTAGCTTCACGGCCGCGGCTTTCTTGGTTTCCGGCGTCATCCAGGAGAGCTTCTGCAGGTCTTCGCCCATGGCCTTCTCGATTTCCTGCACCATCCTGAGCGTGCGCTGCTTGCCCTCCACGCCGAAGGTCAAATCCACGTAGGGCTGTCCCAGCGCTTCGCCCAGCCGGAAGTCGGTGATCCGCACGCAGCGCTTCCAGCGCGCCTGCTGCTCCTGCTGGCCTTCCAGGTAGTGATTGAAGAATCCGAATTGCTCGCTCACAAACGGAGCGGAGAGCCAGGGCGCGTAGGCCTGCACCAGATGCCAGCGCAGGTAGGTTTTCCAGTCGCTGAGCGGCACGCTGTCGAGCTGAGCGTTGACCTGCTTGAAGAAATCGGGTGGGACCACGTTGACCTTGGCGATTGCCGGAGCGCCGGTGGCGGCGAAGTATTGTGCGAACTCGAAGGCGGGCGCCAGTTCCGCCAGTTGTTGCGGGCTCATGGCATGGTCGCGGTTCTCGGGCTTGCGCATTGCGACGCGGTCCAAGGCGGGCTTCGCCAGCATGGTCTCGATCTTCATGACCGTTTTCGCCTCGGTGGCGGCGGCCTCGGGCTTGTCGCCGAGAAGCTCGAACATCTTGCCGACGTGCTCCACGTATTTCTGCCGGGTCTCGACTGACTTGGCGTCTTCCTTCAGGTAGTAATCGCGATCGGGAAGACTCAGGCCGCCCTGGTAAACGCCGGCAATCATCATGGTGGAATTGTGCATGTCCGTTTCGGGACCGAAGCGGAACAGCGCGCCCACGCCCATGCTCTGCAGGTGGGCAATGGTCTTGATCAGGTCCTGACGATTGGCGATCTTGTTGATCGCCTCGAATTCGGGCTGCAGCGGCTTGGCGCCCAGGTCGTTGGCCTTCTGCTCATCCATGCAGGAGGCGTAGAAATCGCCGATCTTCTGCATGACCGCGCTGCGCTTGGGGTCGGGCTTGGCGGCAACTTCCAGAATGGCGCGCAGCACATCACGATTGCGCTCCTGGAGTTGGCTGAAGCGTCCCCAGATGGCCTGGTCGGGAGGAATGGGGTTCTTGGCCATCCAGCCGCCGCAAGCATATTGGTAGAAGTTGACGCAGGGATCGGCCGCCTTGTCGAGGGCGGTGACGTCGAAGGCGGGAATGTTGGGCAGGTCCGGCGGAAGCGCCAGGCCGGTGGGGTTGGCAGGAGTTTTGGTCTGCTGCGCCAGCGAGACGGCAGCCAGCAGCAGGAAAACAGATAGAAATCGAAGAGTGCGCATCCGGGACCTCACGATGGATTCTGCGAAACTAACGAGTTTACGGTCGCGGGAACGACGGGCGCAAGGACGCTGCGCATGGATGACAAATCTTTACCTGCGGCGGCGCTGTTGCAATCCAATTCGTAGGCCCCGGCGCCCGGAGTTGTTGCAATCGAATTCGTAGGCCCCGGCGCCCTCGCCGGGGCTGCACTCAAACATGCGTGAAATTGTAGGGCGGCGGCCGCCCTCGGCCGCCGCAGACATTACAGCGTAGAACTCTTCGTCACTTCAAGCTCAGAAGGAGATTCTGTCGCGCAACCCCGGTCACCAGATGCGCTTGACGCCGTAACTGTCAAACACGGTGTCATTGCTGACGATGGGAAGATGCTCCGCCTGCGCCTGTGCGATCAACATGCGGTCAAACGGATCGCGGTGGTGCTCGGGAAGCGCTCCCGCCCGCAGCCCGTGTTCGATTGAGATGGGCAGTACAAGGAAGCCTTCCTCCTCGATTTCCTGCGGCAAGCGATCGAGCAGATCCTGAATGTCCAATTTGCCTTGCTTGTTCTTGATCGCCATTTCCCAGGGTGACACCGGAGAGACGAAGATTTCATTGTCCGTCCCGGTGATTGCGGCGCGTGCTCTCTCCGACAGCAACGCGCTCCGGTGGAACCACCAAAGCAGCGCATGCGTGTCGAGCAAGGCTTTCACTCGTAACCCCAGTCCTTCAACTCCTCGGGAGTCATGGGGTCGAAGAACGAGGGCTTCATCGAGATGCGGCCTTTGTATTTGTCGGGAGTACGCTTCTTGCGGCTGCTGCCCACCGCAACCAGCTTGGCAACCGGAGTCTTGCCGCGCGCAATCACCACTTCTTTGCCGTTTTGGGCTTCGGCAATGAGGCGAGACAGGTTGGTTTTAGCCTGATGAACCGTGTACATACTTAGCTAAGGATATTAGCTAAGTTACCCAGAGTGCAAGCTCAGAAAACCTTGAAATGGATGGTGAGGTACTTCTTGGGATTCTCGCGGATGGCTTTCACCAGGTTGCGGGTCTCCACCAGCATCTGGTCGGTGTTGTTGTAGACCTTGGGATCGGTAAGCAGCAGGCCGGCGGTGCCCTTGTCGGAATCGACTTTGTCGGCGATCGAGGACAGCTTCGTCATCGTGTTGTCGAGCTTGCGGGCGAACTCCGGGTCGGCGGCGAACTTGCCGAGCGCGCCCTTGCCGGCGTTGATGTCGCTCATCAGCGTGTTGGCCTTGGCGATGGTCGCATTCGCGTTATCGAACAGCGACGGATCCTTCAGGAACTTGCCCACGCTGCCCTTGCCCTGGTTGATCTCGTCGATGATCTTGTCGAGGCTGTCGAGGGAAGCTTTCGCCTTGTCGTAAAGTTCGTCGCTGTTGATGAGCTTGCCGACGCTGCCCTTGCCTTCGCTGATCTGCGTCACCATTTGCTGCACTTCGGTCAGCGTGGTATTGAGGCGCTCATAGAGCTTCTCGTCGTAGATCAGCTTGCCGATGGAACCGTTGCCGCTTTCGATCTGGGTGAGAATGCGGTCCACGCGCCGGACCAGGATGTCCACGTTTTCCAGCGTGCCCTGGCTGGCGCGCACCACGTCCTGCAATTGCGGGCTGACCTTGGTGGGAAGCGTGTCGCCGTTCTGGGCGGGTGGGCCGGAGGCGGCGCGGCTGTCAACGTCCACAAAGGTTTCGCCCAGCACGCCGGCGGTGGAGAGGCTCGCGACCGAGTCCTTCTTCAGCGCGCCGTTATACTTCGTGCTCAGCTTCAGGCTGGCCTCTACCGGGGTGAGGCCGTGGCTGGGGACCACCGTCATGGCGGTGACGTTGCCCACGTCAACCCCCTCCAGGCGCACGGGGGCGCCGACACGCAGTCCGCCGGCGTTGTCGAAGTACGCCTTGACCACGATTTTCTTGGTGAACATCCCGCTCGGGCCGGTCATCATGAAAACCAGGACCGCCAGCGTAATGCTGGCGAAGATGACGACCAGACCCACGCGCAATTGCGCCCATCTCACCTGTCGCTGGCTAGGCAAGGCTCCCCCATTGCGGTCCCGATGTCATGAAGCCCGCAATCATAGCAGATGGGGGAAGAAAACGGGCAGGCGACCTGCTAAAATCCTGCCGCACTCCCCAAGGAGGCCGACCATGGCGCTGAAACGATTTCTCGTGTTTGCCTTCGATCCCGCCGCGGCCGCCGGCGGCTGGCGCGATTTCAAGGGCGATGCCGAAACCAAGGAAGAGGCCGAACACCTCGCGGAACAGCAGCACGGCCGAATCCAGATTGTCGATACCTCATACCAGGAGAAGGTTGCGGGCGCCACCGCAAACCTGGTGTACACGCTCTACCGCGAGTACGAATACCAGCAACACTAGAGAGGACAACAGCGGCCACGGATGACCACGGATTCACACGGATGTTGTTTTTCTTATGTCTGATCCGTGTGCATCCCTGTAAATCCGTGGCTAGTTTTTTCTAGGCCCCCGAGTACGCCGCGCGCTTGAGAAAATTGCCGCTCCCCGGCTTGCCGTGGAATTGTTCGCCTTCCACCACCACCCGCCCGCGTGACATCACCAGGTCCGGCATGCCGGTGACTTTGATCCCTTCAAACATGCTGTAGTCCACCCTCATGTGGTGTGTCTTGGCGCTGATGGTGTGCTTGCGCTTGGGATCGAACAGCACCAGGTCGGCGTCGCTCCCGACGGCGATGGCGCCCTTGCGCGGGTAGAGGCCGAAAAGTTTCGCCGGCGTGGTGGAAACGATCTCGACGAAGCGGTTGACGTTGAACCGTCCCGAGGCAACTCCGCCGGAATACACCAGGCTCATGCGGTGCTCGATGCCGGGGCCGCCGTTGGGAATCTTGGTGAAATCGCCCTTGCCCATTTCCTTCTGCTCCTTGTAGCAGAACGGGCAGTGGTCGGTGGAGACCACTTGCAGTTGGTCGTGCTTCAGGCCCTGCCAGAGTTTCTCCTGGTGCCATTTTTCGCGCAGCGGCGGCGTGAACACGTACTTCGCGCCCTCGAAACCCGGCGCGTCGAAATTGTCGAGCGAGAGATAAAGATATTGCGGGCAGGTTTCGGCGTACACCGGCAGGCCGCGGTCGCGCGCCTCGCGGACTTTCTCCAGCGCGTCGTTGCAAGTGAGGTGGACGATGTACATCGGCGCGCCCGCCATCTCCGCCAGCGCGATCGCGCGGCTCACGGCTTCCGCTTCCGCCGTCGTCGGCCGAGTGAGCGCGTGATACTTGGGCGCCGTTTTTCCTTCCGCCAGCGCCTGCTGCACGATCACGTCAATGGCGCTGCCGTTTTCCGCATGCATGCACACCATGCCGCCGTTTTTCGCCGTCGCGCGCAGCGCCTTGAAGATGCTGCCGTCGTCGAGCATCAGCACGCCGGGATAGGCCATGAAGAGCTTGAACGTCGGCACGCCCTCGCGCACTAGTTGGCCCATTTCCTCAATACGCGCGTCGGGCAGGTCGGTGATAATGCAATGGAAGCCGTAGTCGCAGTGCGCCTTGCCGTCGGCTTTCTTCATCCACGTGTCGAACGCCTGGTGGAGCGTCTGGCCCTTGCCCTGGATGGCGAAATCAATCAGCGTGGTGGTGCCGCCGAAGAGCGCGGCGCGCGTGCCGGTGTCGAAATCGTCGGAGCTGGTGGTGCCGCCGAAGGGCATGTCGAGATGGGTGTGAACATCAATGCCGCCGGGAAAAACGTACTTGCCCTTGGCATCAATGGTCTTCTTGCCCTGCCCGCGCGGGAGCGAGTCAGCAATGGCGGTGATTTTGCCGTCGCTGATGCCGATGTCCGCTTTGTAGGTATCTACAGCGGTTGCAATAGTGCCGTTGGCAATGATGGTGTCGAATGACATATAGAGCCTCCGGGACCGACGGGTGGCCCACCCTTCCGCCCGCTTTTGGCGGAGGGTGGGTGCACGTGCAGCGCGCCATTGTATGCTAGAATCCGCGCCTCTTGGGGGTTTCGCGGGGAGGGCCGCATGAAATTCGGCATCACGTTCAAGCCCGACATGACCGTGGACCGCATCGTCAGCCTGACGCGCCAGGCGGAGGCGGCGGGCTTCGAGTACGGCTGGGTCTTCGACTCGCACGTGCTGTGGATGGACTGCTACCCGCTGATGACTCTGATGGCCGCGAATACCCGCAAGATGAAGATCGGGCCATGCGTCACCAACCCGGCGGTGCGCGACATCACCGTAACCGCGAGTTTGTTCGCCACCCTCGACCTGATCTCCGGGCGGCGCATGCAACTCGGCATCGGCCGCGGCGACAGTTCGCGGCGCGTGCTCGGCAAGAAGCCGGTGTCGGTCGCCGAACTCGGGCGCGCGATCGAACAATTCCGGGCGCTGACCTCAGGCAAGGAAATCGATTACGACGGCCAGCCGACGCGCATGTCGTGGTCGCCAGGCGCGCCGCCGGTGTGGATCGCCGGCTACGGCCCGAAGGTGCTGAACCTGGCGGGGCGCATTGCGGACGGCGTGATTTTGCAATTCGCCGACCCCGACCTGATCGAGTGGTGCGTGGGATTCGCGCGGCAAGGGGCGAAGGAAGCGGGCCGCGATCCCAAGTCGATCGAAATCATGGCGGCGGCCCCGGTTTGGGTGTCCGACGACCTCAAGACCGCGCGCGAGCACGTGCGCTGGTTTCCGGCGCTGGTGTCCAACCACGTTGTCGATCTGCTGGCGAAGTATCCGCAGGACCAGTTGCCGGCAGCGCTGACCTCCTACGTGCAGAACCGCGAGGGCTACGACTACCAGCATCATTGCGAGGTCGGCAGCGACAATGCGGAATTCGTGAACGACGACGTCGTGGACCGGTTCTGCGTGGTGGGCCCGGTGGAGGCGCATCGGGAAAAGCTGCGGCGGCTGGCTTCCCTCGGCGTCACCCAGTTCAACATCTATCTCATGTGCGGCGAGGAAGAGCAGACGCTGGAGATCTACGAGCGCGAGGTGCTGCCGCAATTCCGGGAAGCGGCACGCGCCGCGTCGTGAAAACAATCAACCGCAAAGGACGCAAAGGACGCGAAGCAATTCATCTGGTTTTCCCTTTGCTTACTTTGCGTACTTTGCGGTGAGCTGTTTTTGCCGGGTAGCTGCCCGCGCCGCGTCATAAACCTGGAAAGACTGACGAACACAGAGCCGCAGAGACACAGAGTTTCTTGATCTGTGACCTCTGTGTCTCTGTGTCTCTGTGTTTTTCATTCGTTCATCTTTCAACGAATGTCATCCTCAATGTTTTTCATTCGCCTCATACTTAAAGAAATGTCATCCTGAGCGAGGTCCAACGCGCCCGGGTTTGGCGCGTTGCGACCGAGTCGAAGGACCCCTACCCGCTCGGAGCGATCGCACGGAGAGGCACCTCCACACAAACTCCCCAACGTCCTTCGCGTCCTTTGCGGTTCGATGTTTCTTACTCTGTGACCTCTGTGTCTCTGCGTCTCTGTGTCTCTGTGTTATTCATTCGCCTGGTGCCCCACATCTGCCTGCAGTTGGCAGATGTGGGTCCTGAAGCCTGAAGACTTCTCTAGTGCATCGCGCCGCCGCCCGCCGCGTGCCGCGGTTTCTTCATCAGCAGGATCAGCGGGAGCACGCACAAGAACATAATTCCCAGCAATCGAAAAGCCCCGACAAACGACAACATCGCCGCCTGTTGCTGCACCATGCCGAAAACGGCGGCGTAGGCCTGGCGGGTGGCGGTGTACATATCCATTCCCTTGGCCATGAAGCCGGCGCGGGCGGCCGCGATCAACTGCTGCGCCGCCGGGCTGAACAAAGTGACGTTGGCGCCCAGGATATTGGTGTTGGTCTGCGTGTGCCGGGCGACGATCGTGGTCACCATCGCGATCCCCACGCTGCCCCCGATGTTGCGCATCAGGTTGAATACGCTGGTGGCGTTGCCCATGCGTTCTTTCGGAATCGGGTCGTGCGTAATCGTCGTCAGCGGCACGAACAGGAACCCCATCGCGACGCCCTGGATGAATTGCGGCCAAAACACGTCCCAGTAGCCGGCGTTCAGGTTGATGCTCCCCAAGTCCCACATCGAGTACGCCGCTACCAGGAACCCCACAAACAGCAATTTCCGCGGCTCCACCTTCGACATCAGCGCGCCGATAAACGGCATGGCAATGAACGCCCCCAGGCCGCGCGGCAGCATCGCCCATCCGGCTTGCAGCGAGGGATATCCCAGCAACGTCTGCAGAAAAATCGGGATCAGCACAATGCTGCCGTAGAGCACGAACCCGACCACGGTCATGAGAAAGACACCGGTGGCGTAGGTGCGGACCTTGAAGACACGCAGGTCCACAATCGGCTGGCTGATCCTGAGCTCGCGAATGACGAACAACAACAGGCCGACGGCGGTCATGACGATCAGCACGCGGATGAAATCGGAGGACAGCCAGTCCTCTTCCTGGCCCTTATCGAGCAAGACCTGCAAGGCGCCGATGCCGAGCGCCAGGTAGCCGATGCCCCACCAGTCCACGCGCGTCTTGCGGCCGATGTAGTGGGGATCGAAGATGAACAGCTTGGACATGACCATGGCCGCGACCCCGACGGGCAGATTGAGATAAAAGATCCACCGCCAACTGTAGTTGTCGGTGATCCACCCGCCGAGCACCGGGCCGAGCATGGGTGCCACCACGATGCCGAGTCCCCAGAAGGCCATCGCTTTGCCGCGGTCTTCGGGCGGAAACGCTTCCAGCATGATGGCCTGCGACAGCGGTTGCAGTCCGCCGCCGGTCGCGCCCTGCACAATGCGGAAGATGATCAGGAACGGCAGGCTGGGCGCCAGGCCGCAGAGAACCGAAGAGACGGTGAACCCGACGATCGAGGTCATCAGGATGCGCTTGCGCCCGAACTGGTTGGAGAGCCATCCGGTCATCGGCAGAACGATCGCGTTGGCCACCAGGTAGGAAGTCAGGACCCAGGTGGCCTCGTCCACGGTGGCGCCGACGTTGCCCGCAATGTGCGGCAGCGACACGTTCACCACGGTGGTGTCCAGCACCTCCATGAAGGTGCCCAGCATCACCGAGACGGCGATGATCCACGGATTGACGGCTGTCTCGCGCTTGGGCATGGAAGACTCTTGCAAGGGAACAAAAAACACAGAGACGCAGAGACACAGAGGGTAAAACGAATGTCATCCTGAGCGAGGGCGCAAGCCCGAGTCGAAGGACCCCTACGCGTCGAGTTGCACCCGCACAGCTAAAAAACTCCTCAAAACAAATACCCGCACCTCCTTTGCGGTCCACCTCCGCGCCCTGTGTTCGTCGGTTCGTTCATTCTCCGTTCTTGCCTTCATTTCACCATCACCGTGGTCACCACCGACATGCCGGGGCGCAGCCCGCTAAGGTCCTGCCCGGGCTCAAAAACAATCTTCACCGGCACGCGCTGCACCACTTTGACGTAGTTGCCGGTGGCGTTTTCCGGCGGAAGCAGGCTGAAACGCGCGCCGGTGCCGCCGCCGATCGAATCCACGTGGCCCTGGTAGTCGCGGTTGTAGGCGTCCACATGAATGGTGGCGCGATGGCCGACTTTCATTTTCTCCAGTTGCGTCTCCTTGTAATTGGCGGTGACCCAGATGTCGTCCAGTTTGACGATGGACATCAGCGGCTGCCCGGGCTGCACCACCTGGCCCGGCTCGACGTTGCGCTTGCTGACGATGCCGTTCCCCGGCGCGAAAATCGTGGTGTAGTCGAGATTGAGCTGCGCCTGCTCGACGGCGGCTTGGTATTTCTGGGCGTTGGCCCCGGCAGCCCCCGCCCGGGCCTCGGTCATCGCCACCTGCTGCGGCGCCGTTCCCGCCCCGCGGACCTGCGCCTCGGCCTCCGCCACGTGGCTCTGCGCGGCAGCCACGGCGGCGTGCGCCGCGTCCAGCGAAGCGCGAGCGGCCTGCTCGGTCGCAACCGCGGTGTCGTACTGCTGGCGCGACACCTCATCCTTCGCCACCAGTTGGCGGAATCGTTCCAGATCATGTGCCGCCTTGGTGTCATTGGCTTCCACCTCGCGCCGCCGCGCCTCCGCCGCACTCACTTCCTTCTGTGCCGCCGCCAGGTTGGCGCGTGCCATGTCGAGCGCGCTGCTCGTGCTGGTATGCGTGATGGGAACCGCGGTCTGCGCGGCGCGATGGCCCGCAAGCGCGTCCGCAAGATCGGCCCGCGCCTTCGCCAGTGCCACCTGGTAGTCCTTGGGATCCAGATTCACCAGCACCTGCCCGGCCTTGACGGACTGATTGTCATCCACGTGGACCGCGATCGCCGTGCCGCCCACCCGCGCGCTGATTTGCGCGATGTGCGCGTCCACCTGGGCGTCGTCGGTGCTTTCGCGCGCCGTGTAATATCGCCAGATCAGGACTCCGCCAACCACGATGGCCGCCAGGACCAACAACAGGGTCCACTTGGCCCCGGGATGCTGATCGGAATACGATCGTGCTCGCCGCCGCGCCGCCGGCTCTTCGTTCTCCTCCGGAAACGGCTCGCGGGCTTCTTCCACGGCCGCCGGATTCCTTCTCGACTCCTCGTTCGAGTCCGCCACTAGTGCTTCCCTCCAAGAAAATCCTTCACCGCGCGCTCGGCGACCCCGAGCGACCGGGCCAGCGTCAGCTTGGCCACGTTAAAGGCGAAAGTGCTGTTGATGTAATTCTCGTTGGTGGCGGCGAGCGCCTCCTGCGCCTGCACCACCTCGACGGTGTTGGTGACGCCGGCGCGGAAGCGGTCGCGTGACTGGGCCAGCGCCTCTTCGGCCAGCTTGCTGGAGCTTTGCGCCACCTGCACCTGCTCGGCGGCGGATTGCAGATCGAGAAACGATGTGCGTACCTCGAACTCGATCTGGCCGCGGAGATCGCCGAGCGTCGCCTCCCTCTGGCGGATCAGCGCGTCGGCCTGCAGCACGTCGCCCTTCACCTTGCCGCCCTGGAAGATGGGGATGTTCAGCGCCGCCGTCGTGGTGTAGGTCGGGTGGTTCTCCGACGGACGCTGCCCCAGGATGCCGTAATCGGCGTTGAACTTGATGGTCGGCAGCGCCTCGCCGATGGCCGCTTTGCGGGTGAGTTCGGCGGCGCGCACCTGCGCCTGCGCGCGATGATAATCCGGACGGTCGCGATACGCCCGTTCCAGCGCCTGCTCCAGGGTGAGCGGCGCCGCGGGCGTGACCGGGATTTTTTCCGTCAAGCTAAATTCCTGGCCTGCGGGAAGGCCGATGATCCGCCCCAGCGTCAGTTTCTCTTTGGCAAAGTCGTTGCGGGCCGCGAGCAGCCGCTGCTGCTGCACCTGCATCTCCACTTGCGAGCGCAGCACGTCAATGCCCGGAACCATGCCGGCGTTCTTCATGTCGAGCGCCTGCCGGTAGAGCGCCTGCGCGGTCGTGAGCTGGGCTTCGACGGAAGCGATGCGCGCCTCCCCGGCCAGCGCCTGCATGTAGGTGCCGCCGACCACCAGCACGATAAGGTCGCGCGCGTTCTGCAGATCGAGTTGTGCGGCGTTCACATCCTCGGTGCGCGCCCGCAGCAGGTTGAGCGCGTGCAGGTCGAAGAAGCTGCCGCTGGCCAGCACGCGGGCGTCGAACACCGCGAACGGCCCGACGATGGACGGAACTCCGGGGAGGGTAAGGCCGAATTGCGCAAAGTTAATCTGCTGCACCGTCTCGGCGACGTGCGAGGTCAGGTTCGGCAACACGTCGGCGAGGGCGCGATAGCGTGCGCCGCGCGCGGCGGTGGTCGCCTGTTCCGACAGCAGCAGCGCCAGGTTGTACTTCAGCCCGCGATCGATGGCGTCCAGTGCGCTTAGCGGCAGCACTTCCGGCGTGGCTGTGCCCGACGCCACGCTGCCGAACAGCGGATTCTGCGACTGCGTGAGCGCCGTCGGCATGCTTGCCGCCGGCGCCGGCGCGCTCGCATTCATCGGGATGGACGTCGGCAATCCTTGCGCCAGCGCGCTCAGGCTGCCCACCACCAGGGCGGCAACCACCGCGAACACCGCCACCCGTTGCCTGCCAAGCCGGGAGCAATCAGGCTGAGCCAACCGCGATATCGGAACTGCCAACCCTTTCGGGCGATGACGATGAATCAGACCACAAAGATCGCCGCTCAACGGTCTTCCTCTTTCTTGTCCGGCGCCGGGATGTTGCGCCCGCGGCGCTCGGCCACTGCTTTACAGATGCCCTGATAGGGAACCTGGGGCCAAGGCTGGGAGTCGGACGCACGCGAAACCAGCGCCGGTACAGGCGGCGTCCGCCTGCGCCGCCGAACCAAACAGAGTAAATGGTTCTCCGCGGGAGCGCACGTTTTTGAGATGCGCCGCCGGAACGGCACGTCTTGCGCGGGTACGTTGAATTAGAAGCAGGCTTCCCGCCGCGCGCCGCCCGCGAGTACACTGCTGCCACCCATGGCTGCGGAAAAAATTGGGCTCATCGCAGGCAACGGCAGCTTCCCCCTGCTGGTGCTGGACGCCGCGCGCGCCCGCGGACTCGACGTGGTGGTCGCCGCCATCCGCGAAGAAGCGTCTCCCGACATCGAGCAGTACGGGGCGCTCTCGGTCCACTGGCTGTCGCTGGGGGAACTGTCGAAGCTCATTGAAATCCTGAAGCGCGAGGGCGTGCGCCGCGCGGTGATGGCCGGGCAGGTGAAGCACAAGCAGATTTTTTCCAGCATTCGGCCCGACTGGCGGCTGGCCAAGTTGCTGCTTTCACTCACCACGCGCAATACCGATTCGCTGATCGGCGCCGTGGCCAAGGTCCTGAGCGACGAGGGCATCACGCTGATGAATTCCACCGAACTCCTGGAGCCGCTGCTGGCGCGCGCCGGCGTGCTGACGCGCCGTGGTCCCGGCGAACAGGAGCAGAAGGACATCGAGTACGGGCGGCGCGTCGGCCGTCACCTGGCGCAGTACGACATCGGGCAGACGGTGGTGATCGCCGGCGCCGCCTGCGTTGCGGTGGAAGCCATGGAGGGCACCGATGCGGCCATCGAGCGCGCCGCGCAGATTATGGCTACTCTCGAGTTGTGTCATCCCGACCCTGAGCGAGTGCAACGAGCCGAAGGGGAGGGACCTGCTTTTGAGAATTCGCCCACGCTCAGCCGCAACCTGACGGTGGTGAAGGTGGCGAAACCGGGCCAGGACATGCGCTTCGACGTGCCGGTGGTCGGAGCGAAAACCATCGAGACCATGTGCTCGGCGGGCGCAACCTGCCTCGCCGTGGATGCCGGCAAGTGCCTGTTGATTGACGGCGAGCGGGTGATCGAGGCGGCGAATGCAGCGGGAATTTGCCTGGTGGCGGACTAGCAAATTGCGGGTGGAGGACCAGACGTAAGTTTCAGCGCGGAAAAAAAGTTTACATGGCGTCATCCTGAGCGCGCGCCCACTGGAGCCTGGCCTGAGCGAAATCGAAAGGGCGCGAGCTCAGGATCCATGCTTTTGCCGCGCGAGTGTCGTCGAGCAACACGCTTTTTCGGCAACATAGAGTCTAGGCGCTATCCTAATCCGTAGTACCGTCTCCACGGGAGCATTCATATGGCAGCCGAAATTGCACGTATAGCCGAACAACTGCGTCGCGCTGTGGACGGCGAAGCCTGGCATGGCCCCGCCGTGATGCAGATCCTGGCCGGCGTGGACGCGCGCACGGCCGCTGCCCATCCCATCGCGGAAGGGCACAGCCTCTGGGAAATTCTCAACCACGTCACTGCCTGGACGCGCGCGGTCCAACGCCGTCTCAACGGGGAAGCGGTGGATCTCACTGGCGCCGACGACTGGCCCCCGGTCAGCGACACCAGCGATGCCTCATGGCAGGCGGCGGTGGCCTCGTTCCGCGCCGCCCAGCAGGATCTGCTCGCCAAGCTGAAGTCCATGAGCAACGACGAGCTAGGCATGTTCGTAGCCGGTCAAAAGTACAGCTACTCATTCATGTTGCACGGCCTGGTGCAGCACCATCTCTACCACGCGGGACAAATGGCGTTGCTGAAGAAGGCGGGCCCGGCGTAGGGGGCTAAGGTGCGAAAAGTTTAACGAGTGTCATCCCGAGCGAGGACGCGAAAAGTTCAACGAGTGTCATCCCGAGCGAGGCGTCGGCCGGGTTTGCCGACGCCGAGTCGAGGGACCCCTACCTGTATGCATCACTGTTCGGCTGAGTGGCCCTTCGGCGCCGTAATTTGATGCAGGCGTTGTGCTTTGCCGCAGCCGTTGTGATTTGACGGAACGTTGTGATTTGTCATTCCGACCCTGAGCGAGCGCAGCGAGCCGAAGGGGAGGAATCTGCTTTTCCTGTCCGGCTCTCCATTCTGACTTCTTACTTCTTACTTTCCTCACTATCTGAGAAAATCGCGAATCCGTGGCCGTGCCATCCTCAGATCGACCACTCGCTGTCGCCGTCATCGGCGCCGGGGCATTCGGGCGCAACCACGCGCGCATCTACCACGAGCTGCAAAAACGCGGCGACGCGGTCGAACTGGCGGCGGTCGTGGACACCGACGCCGCCCGCGCCCAGGCCCTCGCCGCACAATTCGGCGCGCGCGCCTGCCGCTCCGTCGGCGAGTTGCTGGATACAGAGCACGTGGACGCCGCGTCGGTGGCGGTGCCCACCCTGCACCATGCCGAGGTTGCGCAGGCGCTGCTGCGGGGCGGCGTTGACGTGCTCATCGAGAAGCCGCTCGCCTCCACGCTCGAGGAAGCGGATGCTGTGATCCGCGCCGCGCGCGAGGCCAATCGCATCGCGCAGGTCGGCCATTTGGAGCGCTTCAATCCGGCGGTCGCCGCCACCGTGCCCATCGTCACCCAGCCCATGTTTTTCGAGGTCCATCGCCTCAGCCCGTTCGGGCCGCGCGCCCTCGACGTGGACGTAGTGCTCGATCTGATGATCCACGATCTCGACATCGTGCTTTCGTTTGTCCATTCGCCGGTCAAGGAGGTGCGCGCGGTCGGGCTGCCCATCCTCTCCGACAAGGTGGACATCGCCAACGTGCGCATCGAGTTCGAGAGCGGCTGCGTCGCCAACTTCACCGCCAGCCGCGTCTCCACCGAGCGCGTGCGCAAGCTGCGCTTCTTCCAGCCGCGGCAATACGTGTCGGTGGATTATTCGCGCCAGGATGTGCTGGTGATCACCGTGGACCCGCAGTCGCCCGCCGAAGGCAAGGAAATCCGCACCGGCGTGTTCAACTTGGAACAGATCCAGCGGGCCATCGCCGCGCGGGCAAAAAAGGCGGTGGGGATTCCGCCGCAGTTCAAGATCGAGAAACCCAAGGTCGTGCAGCAGGAGCCGCTGAAGGCGGAGCTGTCCTCGTTCCTCGACGCGGTGCGGCGGCGTACGCCTCCCGTGGTGTCGCTGGAGGACGGACGCCGGGCGCTGGCGGCGGCGTTGCAGATCCTGGAAGCCATCCGCTCGCATTCCGAGCGCGCCAAGCTGGGCCATTTGTGATTTAGTGATTTGTGATTTTAGCGATTTGTGATTTAGCGATTTGTGATTTAGCGATTTGTGATTTAGTGATTTGATTAGTGATTTGGTTCCAAACGCACCCATAATCCAGCCGCGGAGCGGCGGAATTCGTTAGCCCAGCGCGGCAGCGCTGGGGAAAGTGCAACAGAATTATCGAGCGCCAGCGGCGCGGCACAGTTCTCACACAGACTCGCCAGCCCTGGGATGTCGCGCGTCAGGATAGCGGAGTCCCAGCGGGACGGCACGGTCGCATGCTCGCAGCCAGTTCAAATCACTAAATCACTAAATGGCTGGCCACCGTCCTCAACGCTTCTTGCTGAACTCGCGCTTCATCCCCAAACCCCGCCAGCCACTCCACCTCCGGCTCGCGCCGGAACCATGTCATCTGCCGCTTGGCGTAGTTGCGGTGCGCCTGCTGCGCTGCCCAGATCGCCAGCTTCAAGTCAATTTCTCCGCGCAGATACTGCGCCGCCTGCTTGTAGCCGAGCGACGACAGCGCCCACGCGCCGGGATATTTTTCCAGCAGGCGCCTGGTTTCTTCCACCAGGCCGTTGGCGAACATGCGGCGCGCGCGCTCGTTGATGCGCGTATAAAGCGCGTTGCGCTCCGGGTTCAGTCCGAGGCGGAGAATACGGAAGCCTGGCAGCGGGTCGCGGCCCTTCTTCCATAGCTCGCTCATCGGCTCGCGCGACGCCAGGCAGACTTCGATGGCGCGCACCACCTTGGGCGTGTCGTTGGGGTGGATGTTGGCGGCGGCCTGGGGATCGAGGCGCCGGAGAATGCGGTGCAGCCATTCCGCGCCGCGCTGTTGCTGTCGCGCTCGCAGGCGTTCGCGCAATTCCTCCGAGCGCTCCGGGCCGGGGAACAGGCCTTCCAGCAGCGCGCGCAGGTACAGACCGGTTCCGCCCACCACGATCGGGGTGCGCCCGCGCCGCCTGATGTCGTCCAGCACCTGGCGCGCGCGGCGGGCGTACTCGCCGGCGGTCATGTAGTGGTTCGGATCAATGGCGTCGAACAGGTGATGCGGTGCGCGGGCGCGTTCTTCCGCCGATGGTTTGGCGCTGCCGATGTTGAAGTCGCGATAGATGGCGACCGAATCGCAGTTGACGATCTCGCCGGTGAAGCGCTCGGCCAGCGCCAGCGACAGCGCGGTCTTGCCGCTGCCCGTCGGGCCGACGACGGCGACCAGCAGCGGCGCCATTCAGCGCGCGCTCCACGCGATGATGCCGGTCCAGCGCGCCAGGATCATGATCGCCAGCATCACCGCGATTACGATCAGCCCGATGGTTTCGGCGCTCACCACGCGGGATTTCGGCTCGTCAGCCACGCGTATATTGTAGCGATTTACGCCCTGAAGAAATTGATGAATTAGCGCCTCGGCGAGCAGTGAATTCGTGAGCGCGCACAGCGCGCGGCAGAACCTAGCCCCGGGCGTAAGCCCGGGGAAAGCTCCGGGGAAGAACAGAGCCCGCTTTAGCGGGCGACAGAATCACGAAAAAAAGCACGGCTGCTCGCCAATCCGTAAATTCGACAATTCTTCAATTGGATTAAACTGCCGGTCATGCCCGCCGCCACCAATGCGCGCCTGTATCGCTTCGGCATTTACGAAGTGGACCTGCGTTCCGGCGAGCTGCGCAAGAACGGCGCGAAACTCAAGCTGCAGGAGCAGCCATTCCAGGTGCTCGCCATGCTGCTGGAGCGTCCCGGCGAGGTCCTGACGCGCGACCAACTGCGCCAGCGGCTCTGGCCGGCGGACACCTTCGTTGATTTCGACCATAGCCTCAACACCGCCATCAACAAGCTGCGCGACGCCCTCGGCGACTCGGCGGCGAATCCGCGCTTCATCGAGACGCTGGCCAAGCGCGGCTACCGCTTCATCGCGCCGGTTGCCCCGGTTGCCCCACCCTTGCGCCCGGGGTTGGCGCAGGGTGGGGAAGTTCTTGACCCAAGCCAAAGCCCACCGTCGGGTGGCCCACCCTTGTCGCTCCCGGGGTTGGAGCAGGGTGGGGAAGTTCCTGACTCAACTCAACTCCCACCGCCGGTTGCCCCACCCTTGTCGCTCCCGGGGTTGGAGCGACAGGGTGGGGAAGTTCCTGACTCAACTCAACTCCCACCCGGCGCGCCGCCCACCGCTGCCGAATGTGCCGTGGCAGTGGCACGCTCGGAATCGCGCGCCGCCGACGGCGACGCGGAATTGCCGAAGATCGACCGCCGTGTGGGCCGTGCGCTGTTCGCGCTCATCCAGGTGATGTACCTGTCCTTCTACATCGTCAGCCTGGCGAAGCTGCACGAAATCTACGCCACCATCTTCGATTTCACGGTCTTGGCCATGATGGTGGTAACCGCGCTGATGGGAATTCCGACGCGGTTGTATCTTCTGACAGCGGTGCTGTTCGATTACCGCAAGCTGGGGGAAAAATTCCGCCGCCTGTTTTGGTTTCTGCTGCCGCTGGATGTGCTGTGGGCGCTGGCGCCGTTCCTGCTGGTGGGCTACATCGGATTCGGACTGGCGTTTGCCGCCACTGCCGCGCTGCTCTATGTGCCGTTTTCGCAGCGCACTCTGATTCGCATGACGTATTCAGTGGCCAGTGATCAGTAGCCAGTGGCCAGATAGATCGATTTCGTGCGGCCGGATTGGGCACGGCTCTCGGAGGGGCACGGCTTCAGCTTTTCCCTGCCCAGCTCTCCATTCTTACTTCTGACTTTCCTCGTCCTCGTGGTTAATTCCCCCCATATCTGAGAAAATCGCGAATCCGTGGCCGCGCCATCTCCAGATCGACCACTCGCTGTCGCCGTCATCGGCGCCGGGGCATTCGGGCGCAACCACGCGCGCATCTACCACGAGCTGCAAAAACGCGGCGACGCGGTCGAACTGGCGGCGGTCGTGGACACCGACGCCGCCCGCGCCCAGGCCCTCGCCGCACAATTCGGCGCGCGCGCCTGCCGCTCCGTCGGCGAGCTGCTGGATACCGCGCACGTGGACGCCGCGTCGGTGGCGGTGCCCACCCTGCACCATGCCGAGGTTGCGCAGGCGCTGCTGCGGGGCGGCGTTGACGTGCTCATCGAGAAGCCGCTCGCCTCCACGCTCGAGGAAGCGGATGCTGTGATCCGCGCCGCGCGCCAGTCCAATCGCATCGCCCAGGTCGGCCATTTGGAGCGCTTCAATCCGGCGGTCGCCGCCACCGTGCCCATCGTCACCCAGCCCATGTTTTTCGAGGTCCATCGCCTCAGCCCGTTCGGGCCGCGCGCCCTCGACGTGGACGTGGTGCTCGATCTGATGATCCACGATCTCGACATCGTGCTTTCGTTCGTCCATTCGCCGGTCATGGAGGTGCGCGCGGTCGGGCTGCCCATCCTCTCCGACAAGGTGGACATCGCCAACGTGCGCATCGAGTTCGAGAGCGGCTGCGTCGCCAACTTCACCGCCAGCCGCGTCTCCACCGAGCGCGTGCGCAAGCTGCGCTTCTTCCAGCCGCGGCAATACGTGTCGGTGGATTATTCGCGCCAGGATGTGCTGGTGATCAGCGTGGACCCGCAGTCGCCCGAGGCCGCGGCGGCGCGCGCCGAAGGCAAGGAAATCCGCGCCGGCATGTTCAACTTGGAACAGATCCAGCGAGCCATCGCCGCGCGGGCGAAAAAGGCGGTGGGGATTCCGCCGCAGTTCAAGATCGAGAAACCCAAGGTCGTGCAGGAAGAGCCGCTGAAGGCGGAGCTGTATTCGTTCCTCGACGCGGTCCGGCGGCGTACGCCTCCCGTGGTGTCGCTGGAGGACGGACGCCGGGCGCTGGCGGCGGCGCTGCAGATCCTGGAAGCCATCCGCTCGCATGCCGAGCGCGCCAAGCTGAGCCATTTGTGATTTAGTGATTTAGCGATTTAGTAATTTGTAATTGGAATCGCGTGCGGATTGCGAGCTGAACCAAATCACTAAATCACCAATCACTAAATGCCTAATCCAGCCGCGGAGCGGCGGAATTCGTTAGCCCAGCGCGGCAGCGCTGGGGAAAGTGGAAAAGAATTGTCGAGCGCCAGCGGCGCGGCACAGTTCTCACACACACTCGCCAGCCCAGGGATGTCGCGCGTCAGGATAGCGGAGTCCCGGCGGGACGGCACGGTCGCATGCTCGCAGCCGGTTCAAATCACTAAATCACAAATCACTAAATCACTAAATGGCTGGCCACCACCCGCACCGCTTCTTGCTGGACTCGCGCTTCGTCTCCGAATCCCTGGATCCACCGCACCTCCGGCTCGCGCCGGAACCATGTCATCTGCCGCTTGGCGTAGTTGCGGTGCGCCTGCTGCGCTGCCCAGATCGCCAGCTTCAGGTCAATTTCTCCGCGCAGATACTGCGCCGCCTGCTTGTAGCCGAGCGACGACAGCGCCCACGCGCCGGGATATTTTTCCAGCAGGCGCCTGGTTTCTTCCACCAGGCCGTTGTCGAACATGCGGCGCGCGCGCTCGTTGATGCGGGTATAGAGCGCGTTGCGCTCCGGGTTCAGTCCGAGGCGGAGAATACGGAATCCTGGCAGCGGATCGCGGCCCTTCTTCCATAGCTCGCTCATCGGCTCGCGCGACGCCAGGCAGACTTCGATGGCGCGCACTACCTTGGGCGTGTCGTTGGGGTGGATGTTGGCGGCGGCCTGGGGATCGAGGCGCCGGAGAATGCGGTGCAGCCATTCCGCGCCGCGCTGTTGTTGTCGCGCCCGCAGGCGCTCGCGCAATTCCTCCGAGCGCTCCGGGCCGGGGAACAGGCCTTCCAGCAGCGCGCGCAGGTACAGGCCGGTTCCGCCCACCACGATCGGAGTGCGCCCGCGCCGCTTGATGTCGTCCAGCACCTCACGCGCGCGGCGGGCATACTCGCCGGCGGTCATGTAGTGGTTCGGATCAATGGCGTCGAACAGGTGATGCGGTGCGCGGGCGCGTTCTTCCGCCGATGGTTTGGCGCTGCCGATGTTGAAGTCGCGATAGATGGCGACCGAATCGCAGTTGACGATCTCGCCGGTGAAGCGCTCGGCCAGCGCCAGCGACAGCGCGGTCTTGCCGCTGCCCGTCGGGCCGACGACGGCAACCAGCAGCGGCGCCATTCAGCGCGCGCTCCACGCGATGATGCCAGCCCAGCGCGCCAGGATCATGATCGCCAGCATCACCGCGATTACGATCAGCCCGATGGTTTCGGCGCTCACCACGCGGGATTTCGGCTCGTCAGCCACGCGGATATTGTAGCGATTTACGCCCTGAAGAAATTGATGAATTAGCGCCGCGGCGAGCAGTGAATTCGTGAGCGCGCACAGCGCGCGGCAGAACCTAGCCCCGGGCGTAAGCCCGGGGAAAGCTCCGGGGAAGAACAGAGCCCGCTTTAGCGGGCGACAGAATCACGAAAAAAAGCACGGCTGCTCGTCAATCCGTAAATTCGACAATTCTTCAATTGGATTAAACTGCCGGTCATGCCCGCCGCCACCAATGCGCGCCTCTATCGCTTCGGCATTTGCGAAGTGGACCTGCGTTCCGGCGAGCTGCGCAAGAACGGCGCGAAACTCAAGCTGCAGGAGCAGCCCTTCCAGGTGCTCGCCATGCTGCTGGAGCGTCCCGGCGAGGTCCTGACGCGCGACCAACTGCGCCAGCGGCTCTGGCCGGCGGACACCTTCGTGGATTTCGACCATAGCCTCAACACCGCCATCAACAAGCTGCGCGACGCCCTCGGCGACTCGGCGGCGAACCCGCGCTTCATCGAGACCCTCGCCAAGCGCGGCTACCGCTTCATCGCGCCGGTTGCCCCACCCTTGCGCCCGGGGTTGGCGCAGGGTGGGGAAGTTCTTGACCCAAGCCAAAGCCCACCGTCGGGTGGCCCACCCTTGCGCCCGGGGTTGGCGCAGGGTGGGGATGTTCCTGACTCAACCCAACTCCCACCGCCGGTTGCCCCACCCTTGTCGCTCCCGGGGTTGGAGCGACAGGGTGGGGAAGTTCCTGACTCAACTCAACTCCCGCCCGGCGCGCCTCCCACCGCTGCCGAATGTGCCGTGGCCGTGGCACGCTCGGAATCGCGCGCCGCCGATGACGCAGAATTGCCGAAGATCGACCGCCGTGTGGGCCGTGCGCTGTTCGCGCTCATCCAGGTGATGTACCTGTCCTTCTACATCGTCAGCCTGGCGAAGCTGCACGAAATCTACGCCACCATCTTCGGATTTCACGGTCTTGGCCATGATGGTGGTAACCGCGCTGATGGGAATTCCGACGCGGTTGTATCTTCTGACAGCGGTGCTGTTCGATTACCGCAAGCTGGGGGAAAAATTCCGCCGCCTGTTTTGGTTTCTGCTGCCGCTGGATGTGCTGTGGGCGCTGGCGCCGTTCCTGCTGGTGGGCTACATCGGATTCGGGCTGGCGTTTGCCGCCACTGCCGCGCTGCTCTATGTGCCGTTTTCGCAGCGCACTCTGATTCGCATGACGTATTCAGTGGCCAGTGATCAGTGGCCAGTGGCCAGATAGATCGATTTCGTGCGGCCGGATTGGGCACGGCTCTCGAAGGGCACGGCTTCAGCTGTTCAGTGCCATGACATCCTTTACACAACGTTGCCAGGACATCCTTTACAGTCCCGCGCGAGCGCAGCGAGCGCGGGAGGGTAATAAAACAAAAACCCTCCTAATAAGGGGGGAGGATGGCGTGGCGAACGATGGCAGTGCGGGATCAGCGAGTACGCTTTGTCGTACGGGCCAACCAGGGCGAGGAGAGTTTTTCCGCGCTCTGTGAGGAGTTCGACATTTCACGACCGACCGGCTATCGATGGCTACGGCGCTACCACGATCAAGGGGTGAGCGGGATCGAGGAGCGCAGTCGCCGTCCGCATGGCAGTCCGGAGCGCACGCCAGCGGCGATCGAGCAGCAGGTGGTGGGCATGCGGCGGCAGCGTCCGGACTGGGGCGCGCGCAAGTTGCAGGCGCTGCTGGAGCGGCAAGGAACCAAGCTGGCGACGCGCACGGTGCATCGCATTCTGGTGCGGCACGATCTGGTGCGCGAAGACGATAGCCATCGGCCCGCACCACGCCGGTTCGAGCGGGAAGCGCCCAACCAGCTCTGGCAGATGGACTTCAAGAGCCCGAAAGGTTGGCAGCGATCAGTCGGGCCGTTGTCGGTGCTGGATGACCACAGCCGCTATGTGGTGGCGCTGGCGGCCACCGGTAGCACGCAAGGCGAGGCGGTACGGGAGCGGCTCGAGAGCGCATTCCTGGAGTGCGGCCTGCCGGAGGAGATGCTGATGGACCATGGCATTCCGTGGTGGAATGCGCAGGCGCCCAGCGGTTGGACGCGGCTTTCGGTATGGCTGATGAAGCAGGGGATCCGGTGCTGGTTCAGTGGCTATGGGCATCCGCAAACGCAAGGCAAAGTGGAGCGGTTTCACGGAGCCCTGGAGATGGCGCGACGACGACGCGGGCTGCCGAGCGCGGAGCAGCATCAGGCCTGGCTGGATGAGTTCCGGGAGGAGTACAACCACTTGCGTCCGCACGAAGCCTTGGGCGGGCAAACGCCGGCCAGTGCATGGTACCCGAGTACGCGCCGCTACCACCCGCATCCGCCGGAGTGGGACTATGGCACCGGAGCCGAAGTGCAACGCTTGGGAGCGAACGGCCAGTTGAAACTGCAACGACGTTGGTGGCAGGTGAGTGAAGCCTTGGCTTACGAGCCCGTGCAACTAGTACGGGTCGAGGAGCGTGTGCTGGTGTACTACTGCCAGAGCTTGCTGCGGGAGATCGACCTGGCCGACCAGCGATCCACCCCGGTGGAGCGTTGGTCGCAACCTTCAAACTGTAAAGGATGTGGTGGCAACGCAGTGTAACGCATGTTCTGGCACTAGACAGCTTCAGCCGTGCCGTTGGTATCCGAGCAACGTTGGGCTTTAGCCCCTGAGGGAAACAGTCAGCAAATTACTGGAGGTTTCATGGCAACTACCGCTCGTTCCACCGCCCGCGTCGCGCACAACATGGTGACCACGGCATTCGAACTCGACGGCTACCGCATCGTGCGCAATCTGGGCGTGGTGCGCGGCATCATCGTGCGCTCGCGTTCGGTGCTGGGCACCATCGGCGCCGGCCTGCAGACGCTCATCGGGGGCAACATCACGCTGCTCACCGAACTGTGCGAGAAGACGCGCGGCGAATCCTTCGAGGTCATGCTGCAGCACGCCGCCGACCTGGGAGCCAACGCCATCATCGGCGCGCGCTATGACGCCACGGAAATCATGCAGGGAGTGACCGAAGTGCTGGCGTACGGGACGGCGGTGGTGGTGGAGAAAATCCAGCCGTGAGCCAGTTTCCAGTTTCCGTTTTCTAGACCAGTTCCACAGTTGACATACCTTACTGTCATCCCGAGCGAGGGAGGGTTCCCGCGCGCTTTTTCCAGCGCGGGAAACCCGAGCCGAGGGATCTCGGGTTTGTGTTGGCGGGCACACCGACTCTGGAAGCGCTCTCGTTTCCAGTTCAAACCGTCCGGTGATGGACAGGATGCGCACCGGTTTAGGATCCCAGGGCCACTATTGAACGCCTGAATCAAGGCTCGGCATGTGAACGGCGCGATAGGCCCTCCGATTGATGTCCATTTCCAGAACCGTCTGGGGGTTGGAATCCATCGTCACCTCCCGGGCGATCGTTTCGGCCATCCCATTCACAGACCCCGCGTCAAACCATACATCGCCGTTGTCGAGGACCTGCATGTTGCCGACCGAGGAACTGAAGAATGGCAGCGTGTCGCGCCAAACCACGGTTGCCGTGCGGTTGGCCTCGTCAACCTCATAAATCGGCACGGTGCTGTGGCATGTGGACTGGCCCGCGGCGCCGCACATCGCTCCGCTCGTGTCCAAAACCCGGCCATTGCCGTTATCGAACACTCCGATTTTGAATACTCCCGTGCTATTGGGGCTGAGAAGAACCGGGGCGTGCTGTCCGTAAAACCAATCAGCCGGACCGCCGTTGCTTAAATTGAAGTCGCCCTGATAACCGAGGCGCCAAACCATGTCGCCGGTTCCGCTCCCATTCCGGTAGTCAATTTTCATCACCCACGACTGAGCCCGCGAGGAGAAAATCAGGTCTCCGTCATCCGGCGAATAGATCACCGCATTGCCATGAATCCAATCGGGAAGTTGGAAGTAGGGATGGCGGTTCACCTCGAGGTGATCGAACGCATCCCACACCCAAACAGGATTGTGGTTCGCATCCAGATCAACCAGGGCGCCGCCTTCCACCGCTGTTGTGCCCGTCTGCCCGGCTAAGCCGGTGAAATCCTTTAGATCGCTAAGGACCACAATAATATGCCCATTCGGCAGCGCCAGGGCATCGTGACTCATTTGAGCAATGGTGATGTTGTACCCCGCCGCCGTGAGCTCCTGCTGGAGTTGCTGATTGGTGAGCTGCCACAGGGTATTCCCAGCCAGATCAATTTCTCGAATCAAGTTATCCGTGCCGCAGGTGGAGCAAGATCCAATCCCATCGCCGTGGGCCGTGACGATCAGCATGTGACCGTTCGGCAAGAGCTGGATGGGCAGCGGCTCGAACTGACCCGAACGGCTATCGAAGCTGTACTTCCAGACGATCTTGCCGTTCAAATCCGTTGCAAAGGCCTGAAGCGGGCCCTCGATCGCCGAAATCAGCACAACGCCGCTGGCCGGAGTCAACGTGGTGGAACGGGTGACAGTGATCTGAAGACTCGGGGACCCACAACCGATGGTGAAGCCAACCGCGGCCAGTACCACGATCGCAACCGCTTTCGCGTTCATTTCCCCCTCCTCCCATTTTTGTGAGGGTCTGGGAAGTCGAGTGAAAGGAGCCGCGTACTGTGGACATGGAGAGGCATCGACCTGCGCCGCAGTCCCCTGCACTCATAGGGATACACGCCAAGGTGACGGATGTTGCTCTCCGTTTGTCCCTGATGCGTAAAAAAACGTAAAGGGTATTGAGTCGGCGAACCTATGAGCGATGCGGCTGATCGCCCTACTCCAGGTCGTGCTTGTCGGGGTTGTAGAAAAAGCGGAAGCGCAGCGCCAGGTACTGGCCGCGGAATTCGTTAGGCAGCGGCGGAAACGGGTTCGACCCGGTGATGCCGCCCCAGGCGGCGCGGTCCAGCGACACATCCCCCGAGGGACTCACCAGCCGCATGCCCGCCACCGTGCCGTCCTTCATGATGGCGAACTCGATTCCCACTCTTCCTTTTTTCATCAGCGGGGCGCGCGCGATTTCCGGAATCAGTTGGTACCAGTTCTGGCGGACGTCGTGCAGCACGCGCGCCAGGTAGGGACCGAAATCCACGCCCATGGTGTCGCTGAGGATGTCCATGTTGCTCTTGATTCCGCCGCCGGTGGGAAACGCGGTGCCGTAGTCGCCGCCGGCGCCGCCGTATCCCCGGGTGCCCGCCGCCGCGCGCGCTGCCTGCTCGATCGCCGAACCCGCCGACATGGCGCCGCCAAAGGCCTGCTTCGCCGTCATCGCCGGCGTGCGTAGTTGCGCCGTCTCCTGGCTGGGCGGAGGTTGCGCGCCGCGCCCCGCATTGGGCGCAGACTGCTGCGGCGCGGCTTGCGCCATCGCGGGCGCCGCCGGCTGCTCCGGCATTCCGGGAGGTTGCGGCGGTCCGGGACGGCGCGCGTCGCGCAGTTCGTCCAGCGTCTTGCGGTCAATCTGCGGCGCGCGCGAGGTGGCGATGCGGTCCTTATCGGAAATGATGTTGGACTTCGGCCGCGTGGTGACCTTCTGCTGGTCGGGCGGCAGTTCCAGGAAGGTGGCCTGGCGCTCGCGCAACAGATCTTCCGCCGACCGCACCGCGATCAGGCGGTGCATCGGAAAATACTTGGGCCCGGCGACGACGGCGATCAGCACCAGCAGGTGAGCGACCACGGAAATCCAGAAGGCTTCCCGCAGCCGTGAGCGCGACAGGTCATCCTGGAGCTGGATCAGGAGAACCGGCACTGCTATCGGATGGTCTGTCGGCAGATCTTCGTAATCGAAAGGAAGCCTGGCCTGGACCGTCTCCGGACGCCCATTGCGCGGCGGCGCCGGAGGTGTAGTCACCGGAGCTGTATTCAACGGAATTATGGTCAGTGCCATGAAGACAAGAGTTCCCCTGCGAGCCGCGCGCCCGCATAAGAGATTAGACGTTCAGCCGCCGCAAACTGCTGCGGACCTTTTTCAGCCACAGGTCGGAGGATAACGGTGCGCTCTATTGTCTCACCTGATGCGCCGGAACGCACGCGCAGTCAATTACTTAACCCGATGCGGGGGAGCTAGTTTCGCGGCGTGCTGGGGCCCACCCCTTGAGCCTTGCGCCTTGAGCCTTGCGCCTTGAGCCTTGCGCCTTGAGCCGTGTGTTACGCTTCGCTCATGCTCAAAAGATTGGCCCTGGTGACTGCGCTGCTCGTCTTGCTTGCGAGCGGCGCGATGGCCAAGGACCGCAAGGCGCGCTTCCAGTCCTTCGGCCCGGTGCAACTGGACCACGATGGCGACAAGTGGGCGCGGAAGACGCTGAAGAAGCTGACCCTGGAAGAGAAGATCGGGCAGATGTTGCTGGTCTGGGCGCGGGCCGAGTTTCTCAACCTCGACAGCCCGGAATTCACGCGGCTGCGCGACATGATCCGCAAGTATCACCTCGGCTCTTTTGGGCTCACCGTGCCGGTGGATGGCCCGTTCGTGCTGCGCAACCAGCCCTACGAAGCGGCCATGCTCATCAACCAGTTGCAGCTCGACTCCGCGCTGCCGCTGCTGATCGGAGCGGACTTCGAGCGCGGGCTCTCCATGCGCCTCTACGGCGCCACCGTGTTTCCCCATTCCATGGCCTTCGGCGCCGACGGCAACCCCGCCGACGTCGAGACCTCCGGCCGGATCACCGGCGTGGAAGCCCGCGCCATCGGCGTGCACTGGAACTTCTTCCCCGATGCCGACGTGAATTCCAACCCGGCGAATCCGGTGATCAATACCCGCTCCTACGGCGAAGACCCGCAGCAGGTGGGCGCGCTGGCGGCGGCCTACATCAAGGGAGCGCATGAGGCGGGAATGTTGGTCACGGCCAAGCACTTCCCCGGGCACGGCGACACCGCCACCAACTCGCACCTGAGCCTGGCGGAGGTGAGTGGTGACATGCAGCGGCTGCAAACGGTTGAGCTGCCGCCCTTCCAGGCAGCCATCAACGCCGGCGTGGACGCGGTGATGATCGCCCACGTTACCGTGCCGGCCTTGGAGCCCGACCCCAACAAGGTGGCGACCACCTCGCATGCGGTCGTCACCGGCCTGCTGAAAACGAAAATGGGATTTCAGGGGCTGGTGGTCACCGATGCGCTCGACATGAACGCGCTGATGCGCATTTACGCCGGTTCGCCCAATCCCTCGGGCGCGGCGGCGGTGGCGGCGGTGAAGGCCGGCAACGACATGGTTCTGATCCCGCTGGACATTGACGGCGCGTACAACGGTTTGTTGCAGGCGGTACGCAGCGGCGAAATTCCGGAGTCGCAGATCGACCAGTCGGTGCTGAAGGTGCTGCGCGCCAAGGCCTCGGTAGGGCTGCACAAGGCCCGCCTGGTGGACCTCGACAAGGTGCCGGAGTTGGTGGGGCAGCCCGCCAACGTCGCTTTCGGGCAGCGTGTGGCCGACGCGGCCGTCACGCTGGTCCGTGACAACCGCAAACTGCTCCCGCTCAAGCGCCAAAACGCGGGAACCAAGGCCGTCCTCAATCCGTATCTCAAGGTGGAGGAAACCCGCAACCGGGTGGTGGCCGTCATTTTTACCGACGACCTCCGCTTCGAGTACGGCCGCGTGTTCGAGCGCGAGTTACGCGCGCGCGTGCCCGATGCCCGGGTGTTTTACGTGGACCGGCGCATCGCAGCCGGCTTGACGCCGCCGATTGTCGCTGCCGTCGAAGAGTCGCAGGTGGTGCTGGCGCCGGTGTTCCTGGGCCCGATGGCCAGCAACGAGATGAAGAATTCGCTCGGCCTGCCGCCCGATATGAATGCGCTCATCGAGGCCATCCTGCAGCGCGCCCCGGAGCGCACCGCGATCATTGCCATGGGAAACCCGTACCTCGCCGCCGAGTTCCCCATGGTGCAAAATTATCTGTGCACATATTCGTTCACCACCGTGTCGGAACTCAGCGCCATCCGCGCGCTGTTCGGAGAGATCGCGATTCGTGGCCGCCTGCCGGTGACCATTCCCGGCGTCGCGCAACGCGGCGAGGGTATTGACCGGCCGCAGCAGGGTGGCCGAGGAGGGACTAAATTCAATGTCAGGACCAAAACTGCTTCCGCCCCGTAAACCAGCCGGTTGCCCCACCCTTCTCCCGCGCGGTCTTCGGTTTGGGTGGCCCACCCTTGTCCCGCGCGGTTTTCGCGGGACAGGGTGGGTGTTTGTACATACCCTTCTCGCCCTCGCCGCGCTGGCCTTCCTCGCCGGGTGCACGGTCCACGAGGACCGCACCGCCAGCGGCGAAAAGAAGGTGGACATCAGCACGCCCTTCGGCAACCTGAACGTGAACACCGACGTCGACGTGAAGGACACCGGGCTACCCGTCTATCCCGGCGCTCAACGTGTTACCGACGGGGAGAGAGACAAGCACGCCGCCAACGTCAACCTCTCGGTCGGGGGCATCGGTTTGAAGGTGGTGGCGATCAAGTTCCGCAGCGACGATTCGCCCGACAAGGTGCTGGCGTTTTATCGTCCCAAGATGAAGGATTTCGGCGGCAAGTTCCTGGAATGCCAGCAGCAGGGCTTCGTCACCTACAACCACGTGGACGACAGCAAAGAGATTACCTGCGACAAAGGCTCGCACAATGGCACGGACGTGGAATTGAAGGCGGGCACGCCCGACCGGCAGCACATCGTGGCCGTCAAGCCCATCGGTTCCGGCAGCGAGTTCGCCTTGGTCTACGTGATGAAGCGTGGCAAGGAAGGCATGTAAAAAGCAGTGATCAGTGGCTAGTTCGTTGAACAACTGTTTTTCCATTCCTTGAACAAGAGTCTTCAATCATCATTCTTGTTTCGACAATCATTCTTGTTTCGACAATCGTTCTTGGGAAGGGCACGGCTTCAGCCGTGCCGCCCAGCCCGCAAAGTTACTGGGCTTTAGCCCCTGAGGGTTGCGCCTCCTCCTTGCAGACCGCGTGCAATGTCCTAACCCCTAGCCACTAACCACTAGCCACTTCTTCCCACGGTTATTCACTTTGACAACATCACGAGGCGCTTTCCGGTTGACCCCTCAACCGGTAGCGCAACTTGGGAACCGGGCAGAACCCAAGTCCGCCGCCATTGGGCCGTACACAACCATGTCGGAGGCGGCGGCAACATTTAAGGACCCAGTGCGCCGAGTCCGTACGGGACCAGCCGTGAAATTACCTCGGTGCTGTTATCTGGAGCCTTAAGGAACCGGCGCATGTCTCGGGGGAGAACCGCGCCGGTTTTTGTTTTTTTTTGGATTTCTGTGGCACACGCGCCCTCGCATGTGCAGGAGTAATAGAAGTCGTGTGGCACACGCGCCCTCGCGTGTGCCGTAGTATAGAAGTTTTGTGGCACACGCGCCCTCGCGTGTGCCGTAGTAATAGAAATTTTATGGCACACGCGCCCCCGCGTGTGCGGCTCCTCCCACCAGTATCTGCGGTCTCGCTCGGTCGGGTGGCCCACCCTTTCGCCCCGGGGAAAGCCTGCCCGGAATCAGCCGCCAGTTCCGCATTCCCCGAGAGCCGAGAGCCCTCTCGCTATACAATCCATCCTTCTGCATTTCCCATGAAAGCCGCTGTCATAACGCGTTATGGCGGGCCGGAGGTGCTCGAGGTCCGCGACGTGCCGGACCCGCGGCCCAACCCCGGCCAGGTGCTGGTTCGAGTGGAGGCCGCGGGCGTCAACTTTGCCGACATCATGGCGGCGCGCGGCGGCTATCCCGGAACTCCGGAGCCGCCCCTGGTTGCCGGGCGCGAGTTCGCCGGACGTCGCCAAGATACCGGCGAGCGCGTCATGGGATACATCCA
This sequence comes from Terriglobia bacterium, assembly GCA_963760265.1. Classification (GTDB taxonomy): domain Bacteria; phylum Acidobacteriota; class Terriglobia; order Terriglobales; family Acidobacteriaceae; genus JAIQGF01. The sequence continues at coordinate 25,851 of CAVXCR010000047.1, read as the reverse complement.
GAGCAAGGCATTCGCCGCAAAGATCGCCACCTCCCCGGACCTGCTCTGGCCGGTACCGGAGCAATGGTCCGCGACCGATGCGGCGGCCTTCCCGGTCAATTACTTCACCGCTTATTTCGCCTACTGGAAAGCCGGATTGCTGGGCGAAGCCGCTCGCGGCAAGACGGTGCTGATCCATGCCGTCGCCGGCGGCGTGGGCACGGCGGCGGTGGAGATCGGCGGCGTGCTTCAGGTGGAGATGTACGGCACGTCGTCCTCGGATGAAAAGCTGGCCGCGGTGCAGAAGCTCGGTCTCCAGCACCCGATCAATTACCAGCGTGACGATTACGAAGAAAAAATTCGCCACCTGACCGGCGGCGGGGGTGTGGACGCCGTCTTTGAGATGCTGGGCGGCGAGCACGTCGCCAAAAGCGTGCGCTGCCTCAGCTTCCTCGGCCGCGTCATCACCTACGGCGCCGCCACCGGCGAGCGCGCCTCGCTCGATCCGCGAATCCTGTACGACAAGCAAACCAGCGTGCACGGCCTGTGGCTGGCGAAGATGTCGCAGCGCCCGGAACTGATGCGCCCGGCCTGGGCACAACTCAAACAGTGGATTGACGCCGGACGCCTGCATCCCGTCGTCGGCCACGTGCTGCCGCTGGAGAAAATCGCCGAGGCCTACCGCTTGATGCTGGAGAGAAAGAATTACGGGAAAGTGGTGTTGGTGATCGGTGGCTAGTGGCTCCGTCAGCATGGAATACTTGACCGATTTTCTCTGGGTCATCGTGATCTTCGCCGCCATCGGTTGGGCGGTTGGCGTGGCGTTGCGATCATTCAGCGGCGACGACTATGATGGCCCGGCCTCCTGCAGGCCGAAGCGCGCGAGCCGCATTGCGCTGGCCATCGCGCGCCTGCGGCGGCAGCACAAGAACTGAGGGCCGCAATGCCATTCCATAAATGGATTTTCCGCGCGGCGATGTTGCCGCTGATCGCCATCACCGCCACCGCCGCTGACGTGCCGCAGCTCAGCGCCGACGCCGGCCCGTGCTGGGTAGAATTCACCGTCACCGACGCCGCCCAGAAGCCGGTTTATCTCGCCAAGATCAACACCGTCGTGCGCTACGGATTCATGAGCAAGCGCAAAACCGAGCTGGAACTCTCCACCGATTCCAACGGCAAAGGTAAGTTCACCGGCCTGCCGCACGACGTCAAGAAGCCGCTGGCATTCACCATCACCTACAAGGACCAGACGAAAACCGTGACCCACGATCCCGCGACCAACTGTCACGCCAGCCTCGACGTGGCCCTCGGCAGCAAGTGATATTCCCGGTTCCTAAGCAAAACCGGTTGTCATTCCGACCCTGAGCGCGCGCAGCGAGTCGAAGGGGGAGGAATCTGCTTTTGCTCGAAACTGAACCTGAAACTACAGGCTATCTGGCTCTGTTGACATCCCCTCATGCGGGTCGCTTCAGCGTTCAGGATCACCAGGACCGCAGCCCCGCAGGGGCGGCAGAGGATAGCCCGGCACGTCAGTGCCGGGTAGGCCGCCCCAAGAATGCCCGAGTCCCGTAGGGACGGCACGAAGTAGCTTGCAGCCTGACAGGATGTCAACAGAGCAAGGCTATCTCACTAATATCGGAAAGCTCGCAGCATCGTCGAAGCGCGGGCCTTCAGGCCCGAAAATAAAAAAGCCGGCCGCACCTCGGCCGGCAATCACTCAATCACCAATCACTAAATCGCCAAATCTCCTATTGCGTCACGGTCTTGACCACATCGCCCACCTTGAATCCCTGTCCCGAGACCACCTTCCCCACCGCGGAAACGTCGTCCACGTCGCTGATCTGGACCTTGCCGACTTCGGTGCTCATGCGGCGAAGCACCTTCCCGGTGGTCGGGTCCTTGATCTCTTGCGAGACGCGCTCGACGCTCATCTGATCGCCCACCTTGATCCCGGCCTTGGCGCCGACGTTGAGCACCACCTGGCCCGGCTGGACAAATGCCACCACGCCCTCGACCTTGATGACGCGCGCTTCCAGCTTGGGAGCGCCGGCAATGACTCCCGTGCTCATCTGGTCGACGGCGATTTTTATCGCCTCGCCGATGATCGTGTTCTGGAAGTCGCTGCTGCCGAAATCCACACCCCCGGCGCCGAAGCCGTGCCAGTTGCCGCCGCCGCCCGTCAGCGAGGTGCTGCTGCGCGACGACTCGCCCTTGCCGTCGGCCACCGCGAGAATTTCGGCGGTATCGATGTCCACAATGCGGGCGTCCAGCGTCACGATGGCCTTCGACTCCTTATGCTTGAAGCCGCCGAGTCCAAAGCCGCCCCATCCGCCGCCACCGCCGCCCACTCCCTGGTTCTTAGTCTCGTTGCCGAACTGGGTGATGTTGCCGACAATGATCGCGTCCACGCCCAACAACTTGCCGATTTTGGCGGCGCTGTTGGGATTGAAGCGGTCGCTGTTGGAAAAATTCTGTTCTTTTAGAATCGCGTCCATCTTCTCGCGCTCGATGACGCTGTAGGTGCCGTCTTGTACCAGGCGTTTGATGAGCAGAGCGGAGATACCCTTGCCCACGTCAATGTCGGTGCCAAACACGGCGGCAACCCCAGTGCGGACGGTGGAATAGTCGAAGTCGAATACCGCGACGCGCTTCTTGCGTTCAGCCGCGAAACCGGAAACCGAGAGCAAGACAAGCAGCGCGCAGAGTGAGAGAACCTTGGACTTCATGTGCAGCCTCCACGGCAAATCTTCGGATCGCTTCCAAGCGAGTGGGCGGCGGGGACGGGGAGAATTCGTCAGCGCCACGGAGAAACCCCCGAAATCACTTGCACGCAATTCTCCACGAACTGAGGATTTTTGCAAGCGGCATGACACGAAATTGCGGAGCTCGACGCTGGACGGCACGGCAAACAGTCGTACTGCGATGCATGGCAAAGCCCGGCCGAAGGCAGCCGGGCCACGGGACATTGGGGCACCGCCCCACTACCACAACGTTTGCCAACGCTCGAATACGCACTGCGAGAAAAAGGCCGACCGTGAATCACGATCGGCCTTATTGCTCCCGATTTCTTCCCGAGCTACGAGCACCCAGCTACCAGCTAAAGCAGTTCAGTACTTCGGCATCGTCGGGTCCACCTTGTCCGCCCACGCATTAATACCGCCGGTAAGGTTCTTCACCTTGGTGAAGCCGACTTGGCGGAGGAAGTCCACCGCCTTGGCGCTGCGCCCGCCCATCTTGCATTGGGCAACGATCTCGCGGCTGGAATCCAGCTCGTTGACCCGCTTGGGCAGATCGTTCAGCGGAATCAGGTATCCGCCCAGATTGCAGATCTGGTACTCGTGCGGCTCGCGCACGTCGAGCACGAAGATGTCCTCGCCGGCATCGCGGCGGCTCTTCAGTTCTTCCACGCTGATTTCCGGCATCTTCGATTCGCCCACCGGCTTCTCCTCGCCTCGGATTCCGCAGAATTGGTTGTAATCGATCAACTCGGTGATGGTGCGGTTCTTTCCACAGACCGGGCAATCGGGGTTCTTGCGCAGCTTGAGCTCGCGGAATTTCATGGCGAGCGCGTCCACCAGCAACAGGCGTCCGATCAGCGGCTCGCCCGCGCCCAGGATCAGCTTGATCGCTTCCGTCGCCTGCATCACCCCCACCAGTCCGGGCAGGATTCCCAGCACGCCGCCTTCGGCGCACGAAGGCACCAGGCCCGGCGGAGGCGGCTCCGGATACAGGCAGCGATAGCACGGGCCTGCTTCGGTGGCGAACACGCTCACCTGTCCTTCGAAGCGGAAGATGGAGCCGTACACGTTTGGTTTGCCGGTGAGCACGCAAGCGTCGTTCACCAGGTAACGGGTGGGGAAATTGTCGGTGCCATCCACCACGATGTCGAACTGGCGGAACAGGTCGAGCGCGTTGGCGCTGGTCAGGCGCGTTTCGAATGGCCGCACTTCCACGTACGGATTGATTGCCTTGATCTTTTCCGCGGCCGAGTCCAGCTTCGGCCGGCCCACGTCGGCGGTGGTGTGAATGATCTGGCGCTGCAGGTTGGTGAAATCCACCACGTCGAAATCCACCACGCCCAGCGTGCCCACGCCGGCCGCCGCCAGGTAGAGCGCCAGCGGCGACCCCAGCCCGCCCGCGCCGATGCACAGGACTTTCGCGGCCTTGAGCTTGGTCTGGCCGTCCATGCCCACCTCGGGCATGATCAGGTGGCGCGAGTAGCGCAGGATTTCCTCTTTGGAGAGGGTGACCGGTTCGAGTTGGGCGATGGTGGCCATGGTCTGTACTCGATTTGTAATTTGCAATTTGAAATTGGTAATTGAGCAGCCCTGTGCGCCGATTCCGTGAAATTACAAATTGCAAATTACCAATTGCAAATTTCCTCCGGCGATCGACGGCACGATCGACAGCGTGTCTCCGTCCTTCACCAGGGTCTGCTCTTTGCTGAGGTAGCGAATGTCTTCGTCGTTCAGGTACACGTTGACGAAGGCGCGCAGGCGCCCGTCATCGGTGTAGAGGTGCTTGTGCAGCTCCGGGTGGCGTGAAGTCAGGCCGCTCAGAGCCTCCGCCACCGTCCCGGCATTCACCTCAATGGCATCCTTCTTGTCGGCATACTGGCGTAACGGCGTCGGAATCATGATTTTCATAGGCTTCCCAGATTGTTATTGATGCCCGCCACTCGCGGCCGGATTCAGGCGAAAGGTTTTCCCACGACCGTTTCCCCGCGACCATGCTGTCGGGAAGGGCACGGCTTTAGCCATGCCGAGAAGTCCTTTATTCTTGTCATTCCGAGCGGGCTTCAGCCCGCGAGGAATCTGCTGTTCTGACTTTTTCAGCAGCCTCTTAGCCGTGCCGAAAACGAGCCCTTTTTGTATTTGTCATTCCGATCGCCAGATCACCCGATCGACTCACTCTTCCTCAAACTCCCGCACCAGCACCTTTTCGCTCGCCACCTCAACCTGCTCGTCTTCGAAACGCTTGTCCTCTTCGCCTGAGCCGAGCAGTGCGAAGGAGTTGGTCGTCACCGCGCGGCCCTTCTCCACGCTGGTGATGACGTAGGAGCATCCCATCCAGTGCGCTTCGGCCAGGTCGGTCTGCGACCAGCGCGCGGGATGGTCGGGATGCGAGTGATAGAAGCCGACAATGTCCAGCCCGCGCTCGCGTCCCTGGCGCTGGATGCGCACCAGGTCGCGCGGATCGATGTGATAGCGGTCCTGCGGCCGGTCGGCGCGCGTGTTGCCGCAGCGCACGATCTCCAAAACCTGCCGCTCCTCGTCTTCCATCCGCCCCAGCAGCACGCCGCAGCACTCGTGCGGATAGGTCTCCTCGCCGTGTGCGCGGAGAGCGTTCGAAGGCGGATTGAGGAATCAGCAGCATGAGAATTTGCAATTTGTAACTGGTAATTTGTAATTTCCGTTGCCCGCAACCCTGAGCCGATCTGCAAATCTCAATGTACAAAGTGCAAATGTACCGATGGCGAGATCAGTCTTCGTCCCAGAATTTCTCGCTCAGGTATTTGTCGCCGCTGTCGGGGAACACGGTCACAATCACCGACCCGCGCGGCGCCGTCTTCGCCACCTCCAGGCAGCCCGCCAGCGCGCCGCCCGAGGAAATCCCCGCCAGCACTCCTTCTTCGCACGCCAACCGCTTCACCATTTCATACGCGCGCTCGGTGGAGATGCCGAGATCGGGTCGGCCAGCGCCGCATCGTAGATCCTGGGCACGATGGCGGTGGCCATGTGCTTGGTGCCTTCAATGCCGTGGAACGACGAATCCGGCTGCAGCGACACGCACCGGACATGCGGGTTCAGTTCCTTGAGCCGGCGCGCTGTGCCGACAAACGTTCCGCTCGTGCCCAGCATGGCAACGAAGTGGGTGACGCGCCCCTCGGTCTGCCGCCAGATTTCGTTTGCCGTGGTTTCGTAGTGCGCGCGCCAGTTCGCGTCGTTGGAATACTGGTCGGCGTAGAAGAAGCGGCCCGGTTCGGCGTCGAACATCTCGCGCGCCTTGCGGATGGCGCCGTCGCTTCCTTCGCCGGCATCCGTGTACACGATCTTCGCGCCGTAGGCGTGCAGGATGCGCTTGCGTTCCACCGAAACGTTCGACGGCATGCACAGCGTGACCCCGAATCCCATCGCCGCCCCGATCATGGCGTAGGCAATGCCGGTGTTGCCGCTGGTGGAATCCAGCAGTTCCCTGCCCGCTGCCAGTTGCCCCGCCGCCATCGCTGCCTCCACGATGTTGGCCGCGGCGCGGTCCTTCACCGACCCGCCGGGATTGAACCACTCCGCCTTCGCCAGCACCTCCACGCCGTGCAGGTCTCGCGTGATGCGAGCCATCCGGATCAGCGGCGTGTTGCCGATGCGCTCCAGCACGCTGCGGCCCAGCTTTTCCGGCGCGCCTTCGCGGGCCGGCGTCATCGGCTTCCTGCGCGTGCTGGGGGAAGGCATAGGCACGGGTTTCGGCTGTGTCCCCACCACCTCAAAAGTAACGGATTCATGGGACAGCGGGCAACCATCGCGAGGCGGGAGGTATCGTATTCGTCCCCAGCGGCCGATTTGCAGCAGCGAGCGCCGTCTCTAACCGTTACCGTCTTGGATGTGGTAGGGTGGTTCGGCGTTACATTTGGTTGCGATCCGAACATGGCGAAGACCCCGGTTCCCAAGACGTACGACGAAGCGATCGCCTGGCTGCGCGATCACGGTTTCGATCTGCTGGAAGCTCCCGGCGTGCAGAACCGCGTCTTCGTCAAGAAGTACAACTGCTCGGCGGCCCTTGAAAAAACCGGCGACGGCGGGGTAAAAATCTTCGCCTACCCCGGTTACCTCATCGGCAGCGAAATCGCCAAGCTGATCAACCGCGGCTACCAGCAGTTTTTCAAGACCACGAAAACCGAAGTGCCCGCCACCGCCGACCAGCTCAAGGCGCTGCACCAGTTCACCGAAGAACTGAAAGAGGCCATCGGCGCCCCCAGCCTGTACAACGAGTCGCTGGGGACGGTCAGCGAAAACTACGTCTACGACCGCGTCCAGCACCGCGATGAGCCGGCTGCCGCGCGCCCCAAAAAGCCGTGGGAAAAAGCCAAAGGCAAGCGCCGCGCCTGAATCGGACAATTCTCCTCAACCGAAATTTTCCAGGGACGAACTGCAGTTGCAGGTCAAGCCCATCTTGACAACATCCCGATTTGGAAAAGCGCCAGATCAAAGCTTTGCCACATTGATGCAAACCTTTTCGCACCCGCATAAATCGCGACATTCTGATTGCAGCCTCCGTCGGCAGCAGGTAACATTCGCTCCGCTCTTTCAAACAAAATCCAGATTTCTCCTTCGTCACGGTTCGTGCTGTCCCCGAGCGCGCACCGCACTGTGCGAAGCCTGATGGGAGATGACAATACATGAGAAAAATTTTGGTGGTAGTAAGTATTCTGTTGTGTCTGGTCAGTGTCGCTGTGGCACAGACCAGCAAAGACTACGTAATAATCGCAAAAGGTCAGGGCAAAGGTAGTACCGCTTTCACCGCCAACTTGAGCAGTGCAGTAGTCGCCAACCTCGAGGATATGGGGCTGGTGCTGGCCCGCTCCAGCGATCCTAATTTCGCTACCTGGGCGAGGGCGCTGCCGGGAGTACAGGATGTGGCAGCAGACCAGATGGTGCAGTGGATCTCGCCCAAAGAGACCAACATCGCCGGGGAATCCTTTGGCGTCGGTACCGAAGCATTCGCCGCCAATAGCTCCCGTTACTTTCTGGCGCAGTGGGACATTCCCAACATCCACGCTGACGTGACCGCCGCCGCCGGCTATCTTGGCCAAGGCGCCCGGGTCGCCGTCGTGGACAGCGGTATCGTCGCCAATCACCCGGAAACCAAACCCAACGTGAACCTGGCACTGGCCAAATCTTTTGTGCCGGGCGAAGGCATTGAAGCGCCGCCCGGAGTCTATACGGGCGGGCTCTTCGTTCACGGCGAGCACGTGTCGGGCATCATCGCCGGCACCGGATATCGCACCCAGGGCGTCGCCCCGGCGGCGGAAATCGTTCCCGTGAAAGTCCTGCACACGATCAGCGGCAGCGGCTCGTTCAGCTGGATTATTGAGGGCATCGATTACGCCTCCGGACCGGACGTGCAGGCCGACGTTATCAACATGAGCCTGGGGGCGATTTTCCCGCGCGTCAATGCCGGCGGTGGCGGGCTGGGCTCGCTCATCGCAGCGCTCAACCGCGCCATCAACACCGCCACGCGTCGCGGTACGCTGGTGGTCAGCGCGGCAGGAAATGACGCGTCCAACCTCAACGCGCCGGCCTACAACCCGGCCGTGTGCGGCAGCGAGAAGCCGTGCAGCTTGTGGCAGATTCCGGCGCAGTCGGGCAACGGAATGGCCGTGGCCGCAACCACCTCTCAGGGATGGGGCGCCTATGGCACGAACGCTCTGTTTGACCTGCCGGCTTCCTACACCAACTACGGACAGTCGGTGATCAACGTGACGGCGCCGGGCGGCGATGCCTCCATGTATTACAACGGCGACCCGAACGCATTCAACAACTGCTTCGTGCCCTACATTGGCATTGCGGGCGGATTCACCAGGCAATGCTACGTCTTCGATTACGTGTTCGCTCCCGGCGGCTTCCAAACCGATGGCGCCGGAAACACAATCGGATACCTCTACTACTGGGCATCGGGAACCTCCATGGCGACACCACACGTCAGCGGCGTGGCGGCGCTGATCGTGGGCAAGTACGGACATCACGTGCTCAGCCCGGCGCAGATTCAGGCGATCATCGAGAATAGTTCCGATGACATCCTGAAGCCCGGCGCCGATCCTTTCTCCGGCAAGGGCCGCATCAATGCCGCCCGCGCCGTGGGACTGCCATAAGACTGCAATAAGAGGGTGATGGTTTGTTGTGAACCCGGCTCCTCGGAGCCGGGTTTTTTTGCTGCCCACTGCGATGTGGCAAGCTATTGCGGCTCGAACACCTCGTCCACGCCCATCATTTTTCCTTTTTCGATCTGCACCGCGCGCGTGATCGGCTTGAACCCGGGCAGGCTCAGGGTCAGCGTGTAATTGCCGGGCGCCACCGCAAATTTTGCCGGACTCTTCGACGGCGCCGGCGTATTACCCAGCCGGATATCCGCGCCCCGCGGACGCGTGCGCACTTCCAGCACGCCGCTGTCGGATGGATCCTTCCCGAACCATCGGCGCAGCCTGCGGAATGGGCTGGGACCCTGGCCCGCGGGCGCGCTGCTCATGGCCGGTTGGCCGCTGCCGGGCGCCAGCGCGGGCGCAAAGTTGAAAGATTCGCCGAGCGAAACGTCGGCGTAAGTGACCTTCGGTTTGAACCCTTCCTTGCGCAGCGCGACACGGTGCTGGCCCGCATTCACCGTGATGCGCGCCGGCGTCACCTGGCCGCTGTCGCGCCCGTCAATGTAGATCTCCGCTCCCGCCGGATCGCTGTTCAGCACCAGGAATCCTTGTGCCACCTGCAGTTGTACGTACAGCGGCAACTTCGTTCCCGCCACCACCTCTGCCTGGCGCGTTTCCGGCTGGTAATCCTTGAAGGTGAAGACCACGGAGTGCCGCCCGGGCCTCAGTCTTTTCGCTGCGAAGGGCGTCACCCAGTCGGGATCGGTCTTGCCGTCAATCGTGACGCTGGCCCCGAACGGCGTCGAGGAAATTTGCAGATCGCCCAAGTAAGCCGGCGTTGCTTTCGCACCCTCGGGCGCTCCCCTCGCCACTTCCTTGCCCCCGGACCGGTGCTTGCCGGGTTTTGCCGTGCTTCCGTCCGTGGCCTCGGTGGCGGCTTGCGGCGACTCTCTGCCTGCATTCACGTCCGCGGCAGGCGGATTGGCAGGCGGCGTGGTTCGATGCAGTCCAACGTACGCGCCCATAGCCAGCGCGACCAGGAGCACGACGGCTGCGATGGTAGACAGCCGCCCGGTCTTGGCTGGCGCCGGCGGGCCGTCCGGCAGTCGCGGCGCCTCTACCGTGCTGTCCAGCACTGGGGTTGACTTCACTGCCGGCTTCGCCCCCGCGGCGCTGCCCGTTGCTGACGGAACGGGCGAAGCAATGGCGCCGGATTCGAGTCCCATCGAGATACTTCCAGCGCCGGCTTCGCCTCCTCGGTTTTGAACCATGGGTACGCCTGCACGGCGCGCGCAAATTCGGCGCCGGTGGCAAAACGCTCTTCCGGCGCTTTCGCCAGCGCCTTCATCACCACCGCGCTGAGGCCGGGATGCAACCCGTCCACCACCTCGCGCGGCGCGGGCGGGTTCTCGTGCACGATCTTGTAAATGATGGTGGTGACGTTCTCGCCGGCGAACGGCCGGACCCCGGTCAGCATTTCGTAGAGCACCACGCCAACGCTGAACAGATCGGTGCGCCCGTCCAGCGCCTTGCCCTTCACCTGCTCCGGCGACATGTAGTTGGGCGTCCCCACCACCTGCCCGGTCGAGGTCATGCCCGTGCCCCCGCTCTTGGCGATCCCGAAGTCCATGATCTTCACCGTGCCGTCGCCGGTGATCATGATGTTGGCCGGCTTGATGTCGCGGTGAATGATGCCGCGCGCGTGGGCGTAATCGAGGCCGGCACAGACCTGGCGCACGATGGCAGTGGCCTTTTCCACCGGCAGCGCCTTCTCCTGCTTCAGCAGGCCCTGCAGCGTCTGCCCCTCGATAAACTCCATCGCGATATAAAACATGCCCTCCTGCTCGCCGGCGTCGTAAATGGTGATGATGTTGGCGTGGTTCATCATCCCGGCGGCCCGGGCCTCGTTCTTGAAGCGGCCCAGGATCTCCTCGTTTTCCGTGCCGTGAATGTCGATGCGCAGGGTCTTGATGGCCACGGTGCGGCCGATGTTGGGATCCGTCGCCTTGTACACCACTCCCATGGCGCCTTTGCCCACTTCACCGGCGATCTCGTAGCGGCCGATCTTTTCCATAACGTGACCCGTTCCGTGGACCGCGCGCGCGCACCTCAGGCCGCGAGGGCGCGTGGTTGGGGTGGAAGCGGACCGGCGGCGGTTGCGCGCTGCCTACAGCAACTTACCAGCAAATTCAAGCCACCGCGAGTACACGCAACAGTACTTCCAGTCGGATATTTAGTGGATTGTCGGACTTGAGATTGACGACAATTCTTCGATACTTCAATTCTTCATTCTTCAATTCTTCAATTCTTCAATGCCCCGCGCCAGTCCATTTCGCGGGCAGTACCGGCGGCTGGTATTGCTCCATGTAATCGAGCGCGCTGCCCACGTCGGCGGCGAACTGGTACATGCCTCGGTAGGCGGCCTTGGCGAAGCGCTGCTCGTACATGTGCTCGAACAGCACGCTCAATGGATCGTAATAGCCGCCAGGATTCAGAAACACCACCGCTTTGGTGTGCTGCTGCAACTGCTTCAGCGTGATGATCTCCAGCACCTCCTCCAGCGTGCCGAAACCGCCCGGCATGGCGACGAATGCGTCCGCCCGCGCTTCCATCGTGGCTCTGCGCTGGCGCATGTCGTTGGTGATGATCAGCTCGGTGGCGGCGTCGTAGGCCAGGCCGCGGTCGGCGATGAACTTGGGAATCACGCCCACCACCTTGCCTCCGCCCTGCCGCACCGCGCGCGCCACCGCGCCCATCAGCCCGACATTGGTCCCGCCGTACACCAGGGCGTGTCCGCGCCGCGCCATCTCCCCGCCCAGTTCCTTCGCCAGCGCGAAGAAGGCCGCATCCACCGCGTCGCTCGACGAGCTGAATACGCAGATGTTCCTGGTCATGGAAATCCTCAAGTCAGCAGGGTCGCGTGCCCGCTGCCGCGATTCTTGGCCCATTCCGCGCGGGACGCAATAAGTTTTCTGGTTCTTAAGAAAACCAACTCCAAAACTTAACGGCTGTCATCCTGAGCGAGGATGCGGCAAACGACCAGCGCCCGCTTTTGGCGCGGGTTCGAAGTGCCCGCGACTGCCGGTTTTGCGCGTTGGAGAGCTTGCCGCATCCGAGTCGAAGGACCCCTACCCTCTTGTGGAATGCACGTGCGGCGTGTTTTTCAATCGACAATCGTCAATCCCCGTCGAAGCAAGCGATTTAGTGAGTGCCCGGCGCGGTTCCCGCATCCGTCCTGTTGTATGCTTGCGCTTTTGCCGCGACCTAATTCATGCCCTTGTCAGGTGCCCGCAAAGCGCTCGCCATCGTCGCCCTCGCCGAACTGCTGGCGAAATCGCTCTGGTTCTCCGGCACGGCGGTGATCCCGCAGCTCTCCCACGAGTGGCACGCAGGCCTGTCGCTGACGTCGTGGCTCACGCTGACCGTGCAACTTGGCTTCGTAGCCGGGGCGCTGCTGCTGGCCGTCACCAACCTCCTCGACCTGACCAGCGCCGCCCGCATCTTTGCCGTGTCGAGCTTGCTGGGGGCGGCATTTACCGCCGCGTTTGCGGTGGTGGCGGCACGGCACATCGGTCTGGCCCTGTTCCTCCGCTTCCTGACTGGCATGACCGCCGCCGGGGTTTACCCGACCGGAATGAAGGTCCTCACCGGCTGGTATCAGCGCGGGCGCGGACTGGCCCTGGGCATCGTGGTCGGCGCCATCACCATCGGCTCGGCGCTGCCGCACGCGGTGCACATCGGGTCGCTGCCCTGGCGCGGCGTCATTTATGTTTGCGCCGGGTTCTCCCTGGTCGCCGGAGTGCTCATGCTGTTCGGCGTCGAGGAGGGCCCGCACCGATCGCCCGCGCCCCGGTTTGACGTTCGCCAGGTTGCGGAGGCTTTGCGCAATCGCGAGCTGCGCCTGGCCAACCTGGGGTATCTCGGCCATATGTGGGAGCTCTATTCCATGTGGGGGTGGATCACCCTGCTGCTGGCCGCCGCCGCTCCCACCCTGTCGCACAACGCGCTGGAAACGATCTCGTTCTTCGCCATTGCCGTCGGCGCCGTGGGCTGCGTCTGGGCCGGGTACGTCAGCGACCGCAACCAGCGGCGCGTGCCCGCTTCCGCGCTGGGTGGTCGTCGACGTCCGCGCCCGATCGCGTGTCACCATCGTTGCCATGGCCGCGAGCGGCGCATGCTGCGTGCTGGCCGCCGCCTTCTTTCATCACTTCTGGATGTTGACCGCCATTGCGCTGGTGTGGGGCGTCTCCGTCGTCGCCGATTCGGCCCAGTTCTCCACCATCACCTCCGAGGTCGCCGACCAGCGCTACGTGGGGACCGCTTTGACCATGCAGACCGCCATGGGATTTCTGCTGACCAGCGTTTCCATCCGCCTCGTCGCCGGCGTCGGCAGCGCCTATGGCTGGCGCTGGGCGGCGCTCACCATGGCCGCCGGACCGGTGGTAGGCATTGTGGCCATGCTGCGCCTGGGCCGCGAACGCGGCGACGCCTCTGCCCGTTTGCCGGAAGAGTGGGTGGCGGAAATAACTTCACCGTAGCGGTCGTGCCGGCACGCGGTGTTGCTGGGTAGTGGGTCAGTCTGCATTCTAGGTAACAGCCAAGAATCAGCGCTTCTTTTTGGGCTTCGGCATCTGCGTAACATTTTGTGGTGCGGCTTCCTTCGGAGGGGCAGGCGGCATGGTATCTCGAATCTGCTCCCTCGTCTTGCCTTCTGTCTTTTCTAGGAAGTGCCAGAGCGCATCCACAACAATGTCGTTTATCGTGATCCGTTTGCTCTTCCTGTACCTCCGTGCCTCGCTAATCCAGCGTATTGCTGCCCTGTCCTCGGCCGTGAAGCAAACCGAAGTTCGGTGAGCGTCAGCAGGAACGTGTTTTTCTTTTGGACTCACGAGTCAGGTTCTCTATTGACCGCATTTTCGCATTATTGCATTATTACGTTATAGTGCAGTAACCTAGTAACGCAATTTAGGCCCGCGACTGAGGGGTAATTGGCAATAAGATTTTGGAGGGATGTAAATGGCATCTACTGGCCCTTTCTCGGCAGAGCAGATGGTGTTTGAGCAGCACCGTCAAGAGTGGTCGCGTTCGCACCCTGGCGAGTACGTTGCGATCCGGGACGACGTCGTGGCGGAAGGATTCTTCGGCACCTATGCGGAGGCTTTCAAAGCTGGCCTACAAAAGTTTGGTGTTCGCCGAAGTTTTCTTGTAAAGCAGGTATGGGTGGCCGAGCCAGTATATTTTGTGGAATAATATGGGTCGCTTTGAGTTCCATTGGGATCCCTTCGACCAAACTGATCCATACCCGTGCATTAACATCATAATAATGAATTCACGCGACGTGATTGAGGCTGGGCGTGCTATCGGCCTCGAATATCCAGGGCCTCGCCCAATAAGGGCACTTCTCGACACCGGCGCATCGTTCACCGTCATCAACAAGGTATTAGCCAGCTCCTACAAACTCTTCTCGACCAATGAAGATTTTGAAATAACATCACTCGGTGCCACGCTTCACTGCGGGGAACACGCCGCTGCCATAAGTTTCCCCGGTACTGATCTGCAGCCATTCGACCCCATTCGCGTGCTGTCGGCCGTTTTCGTAAAAGAGCGATCCTATGCATGCTTGATTGGCAGAGACATTCTGCGAAACTGGGTTATCGAATTCGATGGGCGTTCCAAGCGGGTAACGATTACAGATTGACCGATACTGCCACTCTCAAGCTGAAAGACTACCGATCTGGTTCTGTTCTTGAGGTTCTAGCAAGCTCACCAATTCCTCGATTGACCACACGTGGTCTGCAATTCCCGCCTCATGCCATGCTTCTCGGCCCGAGACTGACCACTACCGTGCCTGGCCCTTCGTTGACGGGCTCGTCTCCGACACGCTAAAATCTATTGGTTTGCCTGTACTGCCGGGCCCCGTCAGGGGTTACCGCCGCCGTCCTGGCGCGCGGGAGCAGAGCACGCAAGGTTGATAGGCCGCGGGCGCTGGGGCGCCGGGCTTTCATGATGGAGGCTTTATGTACGCGGTCATCCGCGCCGGGGGGAAGCAGTATCGCGTCGCGCCGGGAGACGTCATCCGGGTGGAGAAACTCGGCGGCGATCAGCAGCAGGTGGAATTTGGCGACGTGCTCGCCGTCTCCGCCAACCAGGGCGAGTTGGGCAAGCCGCAGGGCGAAGCCCGCGTCGTCGGCCAGGTCGTGAACCAGGTCCTCGGCGACAAAGTCCTGGTCTTCCACTACAAGCGCAAGAAGCAATACAAGAAGCTCAATGGACACCGGCAGCAGTACACCGCGGTCCGCATCACCGAAATCGCTTTTGACGGCCAGAGTTTCAAGGCCCCGGAACAGCCCGCAGTCGCCAAGCGTCCCAAGGCGTCCGAGGGCGGAGCGGCGCCGGAAGAAGCACCGAAAAAGAAGGCGTCGGGCAGGAAAGCCGCCTCCGGTGAAGCGGGCGCTCATCATGGCGGCAGCGCGAAGGCAGGATCGAAGTCCAAGGGCGGCGCTAAGAAGAAATAGTTTCAGTTTCGGTTTCAGTTAGAGGCGGTGTGCCGCCAAGGACTGCAACCGAAGCTGAAGTTGAAACCAACTGAAACTGAAACTCGAAACTGAAACTGGATTTTGTTATGGCTCACAAAAAAGGTTTAGGTAGTTCACGCAACGGCCGCGACTCCAATTCGCAGCGGCTTGGTGTCAAAGTGTTCGGCGGGCAGACCGTGCCCGGCGGCTCCATCATCGTCCGGCAGCGCGGCACGCCCTTCAAGCCCGGCCTCAACGTCGGCCGCGGCAAGGACGACACCCTCTTCGCGAAAATCACCGGCAAGGTGAAATTCGTGGACAAGGGCCGCTCGGGCAAGTTCGTGCTGGTCGAGCCGGCAGAAGCGTAGCCAGACTTGCCGCGGATCGACGCTGATGAACGCGGATTCCAGGAGGGGCTATCGCGCCCCTTTTCTTTTTCGTCCAATGATCAGCGTTCATCTGCGTTAATCAGCGGCTAGTTTTTCCATGTTCATCGACGAAGCCAAAATCCAGATCAAAGCCGGCAACGGCGGCAACGGCTGCATGGCCTTTCGCCGCGAGAAGTTCGTTCCTCGCGGCGGTCCCTCCGGCGGCGACGGCGGCAAGGGTGGCGACGTCATCATGGAATCCAGCGAGCGCCACAACACCCTGGTCCACTTCCGCTTCAATCCCGAATACAAGGCCGAGCGCGGCCGCCACGGCGAGGGCTCCAACTGCACCGGACGCGAAGGCGTCGACGTCATTCTTAGAGTTCCGGTCGGGACCCTGGTCTACGACGACGCCACCGGCGAGCGCGTCCACGATTTTTCCCATGCCGACGACCGCATGGTGGTGGCGCGCGGCGGGCGCGGCGGCCGCGGCAACGCGCGCTTCGCCACCTCCACTCACCAGGCGCCACGCGAGTGCGAGGCCGGTCATCCCGGCGAAGAACGCACCCTGCGCCTGGAACTCAAGCTGCTCGCCGATGTTGGGCTGGTGGGATATCCCAACGCCGGCAAGTCCACGCTCATCTCCCGTATCTCCGCCGCCCGCCCGAAAATTGCCGACTACCCCTTCACCACGCTCCAGCCCAACCTCGGCGTGGTGGTCGTGGGCGAGGAGCCGAACGACGTTAGCTTCGTCGTCGCCGATATTCCCGGGCTCATCGAGGGCGCGCACACCGGCGCCGGACTGGGCACGCAGTTTCTGCGCCACATCGAGCGCACCCGCCTCCTGGTCCACCTGGTGGATGTCTCCGACTCCAGCGACCGTCCCGACCCTGCGAAGGATTACGAGGTCATCACCAACGAACTGGCCAGTTTCGGCGCCGGGCTGGAGCAAAAGCCGGTGCTGGTGGCGGCCTCCAAGATTGACGTCGCCAACAAGGACAAGCTCGCCAAGCTGCGCCGCCACTGCAAGAAACACACCCTGCCGCTCTACCCCATCTCCGCCGTCACCGGCGAGGGGATCGCGAAGCTGACCCACGCCATCGCCAAAAGGGTCATGCAGGTGCGCCAGGCCGAACTTGCCGCCGCTGCCACGCCTAAGCCCAATGCCGAACCCATCGCGGGCTGACGAAGAGGAGTCAGGAGTCAGGGCCACGGTAAGCGGTGCAACTGATCGGGGAACATCGCTAGGCAACGGACTCCACACTGATGTCGCTTGAAAATGCATATCAAAAGCCCGACACTGACTCCTGACTACTGACTACTGTTCTTAATGAACGTTGCCATCTTCGGCGGGACCTTCGATCCGGTACATCGCGGCCATCTCAATGTCGCCCGCGCGGCGCAGCAAGCCTACGACCTCGGCCGCATCTATTTCGTCCCTGCCGATATCCAGCCTTTGAAACAGCGCTGGCCGGTGACGCCCTATCATCACCGCTACGCCATGCTCGCGCTCGCCACCCGCGGCGAAAAGACTTTTCTTCCCTCGCTGATGGAAGCTCCGGGCGTAGAAGCCCGCCGCACGCCCAGTTTCACCATTCATACCGTGCGCCGCTTCCGCGCCTCGCTGCCGAAAAGCGACCGCCTGTTTTTCCTCCTCGGCATCGATTCTTTTCTGACCATCGCAAGCTGGCGCCAGCCCGAGGCCCTGCTGCGCGAGGTCGAGTTCATCGTCGCCAGCCGCCCCGGATTCTCGCTCGCCGACGTTGCCCGCGCCCTGCCCCGGTCCATGCGCCCCAGGGACGACGCCGCGGCGCCATTCCGCCACCGGCCCGCCACCGGCGATCTCGTCCTCGGCCGCGTCACTCTCCACATCCTCGCCGGCGTCAAAGAAAATGTCTCCGCCACCCAGGTCCGCTCCTCCCTTGCCCACGGCCGCGGCGTCTCCCGTTTCCTGGACGACGCCGTGGCCGCCTACATCGCCAAGATGCATCTCTACCGAACATCCCCGCCGCATGCCCAGAGGTTCCATGCCTAAGAAAAACGCATTACAACGGCAGGTCATGGACGCCATCGCCGCCGCCGAGGAAAAAAAGGCGGAAGACGTCACCGTGCTGGAGCTAGACAAGGCCTCCGGCGGCTTCACCGATTTCTTTGTCATCTGCTCCGGTGGCAACCCCAGGCAGGTTCAAGCCATCTCCGACGAGGTAGAGCAGAAACTCTCCCGCGCCGGATTGCGGCCCACGCACGTCGAGGGCTACAACCAGGCGGAGTGGGTCCTGCTGGACTACGTGGATTTCGTGGTCCACGTGTTCTCGCAGAAAGCGCGGCACTTCTACAACCTGGAGCGGCTTTGGAAGTCGGCAAAACAATGGACCCCAGGGGAGCTGCGTTCACAGCCCAGGAAACGCGCCCCCGCCAAGCGTTCGACGCCTGCGCCGAGCCGCCCTCATCGTTCGCGCCCCCGCGCACGCAAAGCGTAGAACGAAGCCCGCAAATCCCGATGATTACTTAACGGCTGTCATCCTGAGCGAGGCATCGCCGCTTTTTGCGATGCCGAGTCGAAGAGCCTGCCCCGAGCGAAGCCGAGGGGACCCCTACCCTCTTGTGGAATGCACGTGCGACGTGTCTTTCAATCTTCAATCTTCAATCGGCCGATTTCGCAACCCTAATTCTTTCTGCTATTTTCTCCTGGTGGAAAACAATCCCTCTCCCTCCCCCGACTGGGCCACGCACGCGCGCATGAACGCCGCCACCCGCTGGGAGCGTCCGTCGGCGGAAATGGGACGCGGCGCCACCGAAGCCATCGTCTCCCTGGCGCAACCTCACCCCGGAATGAGCGTGCTCGATGTGGCCAGCGGCACCGGCGCCCCCAGCCTGCAGATCGCGCGCGCCGTGGCGCCCACTGGACACGTCACCGCCACCGACCTCTCGCCCGAACCGCTCAAGATTGCCGCCGAACGTGCCCGCCAGCGCGGCCTCACCAACATCAATTTTGAAGTTGCCGACGTCCACCACCTGCCGTTTCCCGACGCCGGCTTTGATCTGGTGACCTCCCGCATGGCCGTGACGTTCTTCTCCGACCTGCCGCGCGCGCTGGCCGAGATGCGCCGCGTGCTCAAGCCCGGCGGCCGTATCGCGCTGCTCGCCTGGGGTCCGCCCGACCAGCCCTACTATCAGTCCACCGGACACGTCATCATGCGCCACACCGGTGCCGCGCTTCCTCCCGCGGCGCGGCAGATCTTCAAATTCGGCGAGCGCGGCACGCTGGCCGCCGCCCTCTCCGCCGCCGGATTTCGCGAAGTGAAGGAAGAACTCCGCACCGTGCCCTGGGTGTGGCCCGCTTCCATCGAGGAATTGTGGGAGTATTTCCAGGTCGCCACCGTCCCCTTTCGGACGTTGCTCGATCAGGTCCGCCCCGAACAAATCGAGCCCATCACGCGCGAAGTCCACGCCGCGTTTTCCCGCTACTGGGACGGCGAAAAAGTGAACATGACCGCCGACCTCGTCCTCGCTTCCGCCGTCCGCTGACTCAAACTGGCAGTTCAGGGACCCACAACTCGCCCAAGTTTTTTCGATTTGTCATTCCGACCCTGAGCGAGCGCAGCGAGCCGAAGGGGAGGAATCTGCTTCCCTTCGCAACTCAGGACTCGCGGCCATCGCTAGAGACGTTTCACTTTTTATGTAGCCGATGTCATCCCGAGCGAGGGAGGGTTCCCGCGCGCTGTCTTTACCGGGGTCCCCAGCACGCCTGCCTTTTGCGTGCTGGGGTGGTCGTGCGCGGGAAACCCGAGTCGAGGGACCCCTACTCTCGTACGCAACTGATGGAGTTGTCGGCCCCGGCGCCGATTCCGCAAATAATTCGCGGTTTTGTAGGCCCCGGCGCCTCCGCCCGCGGCTGCAACGCTTCACCGATGTCATCCCGAGCGAGGGAGGGCTCCCGCGCGCTGTCTTTACCGGGGTCCCCAGCACGCCTGCCTTTTGCGTGCTGGGGTGGTCGTGCGCGGGAAACCCGAGTCGAGGGACCCCTACTCTCGTACAAAATGTTAATTAGGGCGCTACCCCGAGCCGGTGCCACTCCCGCCAATAAATTTGCGTTTCGGTAGGCCCCGGCGCCCGCTTGCAATAGTAATTTTGAGGTCTTGCAGGCCCCGGCGCCCGCTTGCAGTAATAATTTTGAGGTCTTGCAGGCCCCGGCGCCTCCGCCCGCGGCTGCAACCCTCACCGATGTCATCCCGAGCGAGGCCGCGCCGATTTTGCGCGGACGAGTCGAGGGACCCCTACTCTCGTACAAAATGTTAATTAGGGCGCTACCCCGAGCCGGTGCCACTCCCGCCAATAAATTTGCGTTTCGGTAGGCCCCGGCGCCCACTTGCAATAATAACTTTGAGGTCTTGTGGGCTCCGGCACCCGCTTGCAATAGTAATTTTGAGGTCTTGTAGGCCCCGGCGCCTCCGCCCGCGGCTGCAACGCTTCACCGATGTCATCCCGAGCGAGGGAGGGTTCCCGCGCGTTTTTTCCAGCGCGGGAAACCCGAGTCGAGGGACCCCTACTCTCGTACAAAATGTTAATTAGGGCGCTACCCCGAGCCGGTGCCACTCCCGCCAATAAATTTGCGTTTCGGTAGGCTCCGGCGCCCGCTTGCAATAGTAATTTTGAGGTCTTGTGGGCCCCGGCGCCTCCGCCCGCGGCTGCAACCCTCACCGATGTCATCCCGTCTATAACGACATTGACCTTGTCAAGAGCGATTGGGGCACACGCCGGCGTTGACGCCGAGGAGCGCGCCATTTCGCTCTAGTTGGAGACCGTCGACCAAGGCTCGTCTCGAAATCGTTGGGTGGAATCGGTTCCACCATCCATCTATTCGGCCCTCAGACTGCGGCCATGATTAGCAATGCGAACTCCCGTCTTTACGGGAGGCAGGCTGCCCACTCAAGTGAACGGCGCTCGCGCGCCACAGAATGACTCGGGCTCACCTGCATGACGAACCGGGAAGCGGCGCCGTTTTCGACTCCTGGCGCAGCATCCAGTACATCTTCACCAGCAGCTTGCGAGCGACGGCCACCTTGGCCACCGCCTTGCCTTTCCGCATCGCCAGCCGCACATAGCAGCGTCGCAACTCGGGATCGTGCCGCGCCGCCGACTGCGCCGCCTCCACCAGCAGGCCGCGCAAGAACGGCGACCCCTGCTTGCTGATGTGGCCCAGCCGCTGCTTGCCCCCCGAGCTGTGCTCGCGCGGGGTCAGCCCCACGTAGCTGGCCACCTGGCGTGCGTTGGCAAAGCGCTCCACCGGGCCCAGCGTCAGCACCACCGCCAGCCCCGTCACCGGACCGACGCCCTTCTGCGTGCGCAGTCGCATCACCTCCGGACGCCGCGACGCTTCCTGCTCCACCGCCTCGTCCAGCGCCGCGATCTGCCGCTGCAACTGGTCCAGGCTCCCCAGCAGTTCGTCGCGCCGCCGCGCTGCCCACGGCGCCAGCACCAGTTGCTGCAGCTGCTGCCGCCCGGCCGCCGTCCACAGCTTGTGCCGCCGCTGCAACCCCTGGTTCAGCGCCAAAGCCTGCAACTGGTTCTTGATCTGCGTCTGCATCCGCACCCGCTTGTGCCGGTGCACCAGCAGCTGCCGCACATCGCGCTCCTCCGGCGACGGCACCCAGATCCGCGGAAACCGCCCCTCGCGCAGCAGCCGCAGCAGGTGCCCCGCGTCGCGCCGGTCCGTCTTCTGCCGGCGCACGTAGCTGGCTCGGATCTGCGCCGCGTCCCCGATCCACAGCTGATGTCCGCAGTCGGCCAGCAGCTGCTCGAACCAGTGACTGAACCCGCTGGCTTCCATCCCCACCAGCACCTCTTCTCCGCGCAGTCCTTCGTAGAACCGCCGCGCCCCTTCCGGATGATCCAGCCGCAAACTGCGTTCTTGGTTGTTTCGGTTGTCAAAGATCGAGACCTGCTCAAAACTCGGGTGAAAATCACAACCTATAATCAACATCGCGTTGGCTCCTTCGCCCGAGCCTTGGTCTTGTTGGTCGCAAACCAATGTACCCGGTGCGACCGAGCCAACGTCGTTATGAAATCAAGCGAGGGAGGGCTCCCGCGCGCTGTCTTTACCGGGGTCCCCAGCACGCCTGCCTTTTGCGTGCTGGGGTGGTCGTGCGCGGGAAACCCGAGTCGAGGGACCCCTACTCTCGTACGCAACTGATGGAGTTGTAGGCCCCGGCACCGATTCCGCAAATAATTCGCGGTTTTGTCGGCCCCGGCGCCCTCGCCGGGGCCGCCCTGTACGTCACCCGAAATCGTGATGGCGGCGGGCGCCCTCGCCCGCCGCGAATGACCTTTCATCCGGAACCTGCTAGCTTTCTCCCGTGAAACTCCGCATCGCCTGGATCGGCAAAACCAAAGACTCCGCCATCCAATCACTCACCTCGGACTACCTCACCCGCCTCGCGCGCTATCTCCCCACCGAGTCAGTCGAACTCGCCGGCGAAGCCGCGCTCCTCAAGCAGCTCGAGAAATCCCGCTCCCCGCAGACGCTCATCCTGCTCGACGCGTGCGGCCAGCAGTTCTCCTCCGAACAGTTCGCGGAATTCCTCCGCCGTCACCAGGACCGCGGCACGCCGTCGCTGCTGTTCGCCGTCGGCGGCCCCGACGGCTTCTCCCCCCAGGCCCGCGCCGCCTCCTCCTTTCAGCTCTCGCTCGGCAAAATGACCCTCCCGCACGAGCTCGCCCGCGTGGTTTTGCTCGAACAGCTCTATCGAGGATTTACAATCCTCAAGGGCCACCCGTATCACCTGGGACACTGAACCCCGTAAAACCAGCTACATGAAGAATTTGCGTCGTTTGAAGGCCTGTACATCGGCAGGGTCAAGCTCGAACCATTCGTTCTTGATTTGCTTCGCAGCAAACCGCTTGTGCCAATACTGTTCGATTCCGTCCGGGTCGTCGGTCTTAATGACGTGGACAGTTCGTAGCTCTTCGGGGGTTTGGATTCCAAGTTCATATTCGCGTCGTCCCGCTGCGTTCGACTTCCCGATCTTGTATTGGCGTCCGTGCCGTCCGTGCTTTATCAGGTAAACGAATCCCACTACCTCAGTTGATGGCTTCTCCTCAGTGCTCGACTCCTCACGCTTGGAAGCAATCAGACCGCACAACTGCGGAACGTCATCGAACTCGGGATGGTTGCGACAGTAGTCGATCACCACTTGTCTTTGCCGAGCGCGAGACCCGAAGTGAGTATCGAAGACTTTTTCATTTGGGAACGTCGGGTCATCACGCTTTCTTAGACGAAGATCACCAATACCCGGGAAACGTCCGAGCTCCCGAATCAATGCAATCAGCGCCTCTATCAAAACGTCGTCGCTGGAGGCATCTCGCGCAAAGGTATTTGGAGGCAATCCGGCTTCGCGTAGCGCGTCACTCCACCGGCCCCAGTATTTTCCGAACCAATCGGAATGCCTAATCCCGGTTTGTTGCTCGAATCGCTTGTGCCCTAGCGGTGCTCCGCTGTTCGATTTAGCCGTCCGGCGTATTTCGTCTAGGATGTGCTGCTTGTTCATTTCGCACATGATACATCCCGCGATTATTAGCGTCAGTTTACAATCCTCAAGGGCCATCCCTACCAACTGGGACACTGAGGCATGCCAGACATTCGTAAAGGTCTCATCATCGTCAACACCGGTCCCGGCAAGGGCAAGACCACCGCCGCCATGGGCACCGCTTTGCGCGCCGTCGGCCAGGGCATGAAGGTGCTGATGCTGCAATTCCTCAAGGGTTCGTGGCATTACGGCGAGCTCGACGCCGTACAGGCTTTCGGCGACCGCTTCGTCATGAAGCAGATGGGGCGCGGCTTCGTGAAGGTCGGCGGCGCCGAAACCGATCCCGAGGACATCCGCATGGTCGAGCAGGCCTGGGCGGAAGCGGAGAAGGCCATCCTGTCCGGCGAGTGGGACCTGGTCATCCTCGACGAGATCAATTACGCCATCAGCTACGGCATGCTCGATCCCAAAAAGGTCGCCGACGCGCTCCAGAAACGCCCCGAGATGGTGCATGTCATCTTGACGGGACGCAACGCGCACCCGACAATAGTTAATTTGGCCGACACCGTTACCGAAATGCGTCAGGTCAAGCACGCCTACGAAAAGGGCGTCGAGGCGCAGCGGGGAATCGAGTACTGAATTTCGTAATTTTGTAATTTGGTAATTTAGTAATTTGACAGGAGCAACGTCGCGCCTTCAGCTTTGCGACGCTTGCAAATTACCAAATTACCAAATTACCAAATTACGAAATTACCAAATTACCCAATCGACCATGGCCTGGTTCAAGCGACAATCCGGCGATCTGGACTCCTCGGGCGAGAGGAAGGTCCGCACCGAGGGCCTGTGGGTGAAGTGTGAGGACTGCCACCAGATCATCTGGAAAAAGGACCTCGACGCCAACCTCAATGTCTGCCCCAAGTGCCAGCGCCATTTCCGCGTGGACGCGCGCACCCGGCTGGCGCAATTGCTCGACGATGGCGAGTACACCACCGACGATCTGCAGCTCGCCTCCACCGATCCGCTGAAATTCACCGACCTGAAAAAATATTCCGACCGCCTGACCAAGATGCAGAAGGAAACCGGCCTGAAGGACGCCATCCTCAACGCGCGCGGCAAGCTGAACGGACGCCCGGTGTTCGTCAGCGCCATGGAATACGCCTTCATCGGCGGCAGCATGGGTTCCGTGGTTGGCGAAGCCATCACCCGCAACATCGAGCGCGCCACCGGCCTGCGCATGCCGCTGATCATCGTCTCCGCCTCCGGCGGCGCGCGCATGATGGAAGGCGTCATCAGCCTGATGCAGTTGGCGAAAATTTCCGCCGCGCTGGCCCGCATGGATGATGCCCGCGTGCCTTACATCTCCGTCCTCACCGACCCCACCACCGGCGGCACCACCGCGTCCTTCGCCATGCTCGGCGACCTGAATATCGCCGAACCCGGCGCCCTCATCGGTTTCGCCGGACCGCGCGTCATCGAGCAGACCATCCGCCAGAAATTGCCCGCGGGCTTCCAGCGCAGCGAGTTCCTGCTCGAGCACGGCATGCTCGACGCCGTGGTTCATCGCAAGCACCTGAAGAACTACATCGCCCGCGCCCTCGACTTCATGACGCCCAACGGCAAGACCGCATGAACCGATGTGATCTTCCATTTTCTTCCGCTGTTCACGCCTGAAGCCTGGCAACTGAAGACTGACGACTGAAGACTGATGTCTTACGCTTCCGCAGTTGCGCAACTCTACGAACTGGGCCACGAACTGGCGCGCACTCCGTCGCACAAGTTCGACCTGGCGCACATGCGCGTGCTGCTGGAAGCGCTCGGCTCGCCTGAGCGACAGTTCCGCTCGGTGCTGATCGCCGGCACCAACGGCAAAGGTTCCACCGCCGCCACCCTGGCTTCCATCGTGCGCGCCGCCGGGCATCGCACCGGCCTGTACACTTCGCCGCACCTGGTGCGCATCAACGAGCGCATTCGCATCAACGGCGAGCCCATCTCCGATGCCGACTTCACCCGCGCCCATGCCCAGGTCGAAACCGCTGCCGTTGGTCTCGTTCAGCAAGGCAAGCTGCCCTGGCATCCCAGCTTCTT
Source organism: Terriglobia bacterium (assembly GCA_963760265.1). Taxonomy (GTDB): domain Bacteria; phylum Acidobacteriota; class Terriglobia; order Terriglobales; family Acidobacteriaceae; genus JAIQGF01. The sequence goes on along the minus strand of CAVXCR010000047.1, from coordinate 524 downwards.
CGAAGTGCTCACCGCCATGGCCTTCCTGCACTTTTCGGGCTGGTGTGGCGTCCGGCCCGGGGAAACTGCGCCGCATCCCGTGGATCTCGCTGTCCTCGAGGTCGGCATGGGCGGGCGGCTCGATGCCACCAACGTTGTCGAGCCGCTCGTCTCCGTCATCACCGACATTGCTCTCGACCACCAGAAATTCCTCGGCAACACGGTGCGCGAGATCGCCGGCGAAAAGGCGGGCATCATCCGTCCCGGCGGAACCGTCGTCACCCTGCCGCAGCATCCCGAAGCCAACAACGTCATCGGCACTACCATCCTCGAGCGCGACGCCCGCGCCGTCAGCGCCGTTCCCTACGTCCCGCCCGTCTCACCCGGTTCACCCCTCGAGAGTTGTCATTCCGAGCGGAGCGACGAATCTGCTGTCGAGGAATCTGCTGTTGACGTTTGTCATTCCGACCCTGAGCGAGCGCAGCGAGTCGAAGGGGAGGAATCTGCTGTTTCTAGAAACCAGAAACTAGAAACTAGAAACTCTT
>CAVXCR010000046.1:0-79230 GCA_963760265.1 Terriglobia bacterium | reverse complement strand
CGTCCTGGGTCGGAACTACTTCTGCTCCTCCGCCACCGCCGCGCACAGCTCGTTGACCGCCCGACGCTGTCCATCGCGCGAGTAGAGAAACTCGAACCCATGCTCCGTCCCGCGCGTGTTGCGCACCATGGCATAGAGCGCGGGCACCGGCGGCATCTCCAGGCGCACCACCTCGCCGAGGTAGAGTTGGTCGGTGAGCGAGGCGCCCAGCCCGCCCTCTCCCACCACCACGGCGCGCCCGTGGAGTCGGCGGATGGGCAGGTCGTCCCAGAAGATGATGGCTCTCAGGGGCCGGTCGATGGGATAGCGGGGAAACCGGCGGGATTGCACGGTACATTACCTCTCAGTCTTGAATGTTGGAACCTAAATTGTAGGGCGGGCGGTTCATCTTGTCGCGTCACGAAAGGCGCTGGCGGGAGGTAACGCCGGCGCTTGGTGGCGCTGGCACGCGGTTCCGTTCTGGGCGTACAATTCCGGCACTATTCGGTGTGTGGGCCCGCGGGCGTCCTGTCCCAGTCTTGGGTGGGGCACGGAAAACACGGAGGCAATCCCGCCTTTCGAAAACCGCGAAGGTGGAGCACCAGGCGCACAGAATGGCGCAGGAGGACCAGCTTTACATGCAGTGGAGTCAGGCGTAGGATTGAACTTAGGTGAGGAGTTTCCATCCCCTTTCAGATTTTCTGAACTAAGTCAGCCCATCTGAAGTAGTTCCTCTTAGTCCACCCCAGCCGGGAGGTTGACGTGTATGATTTCAGGGCGCCCACAAAACAGAAGCCGACAACAGTCGCTAGTCCGAAAAGCACTCCTCCAAAAGTGACAATTTTGCCCGACCCGGTCCCCTTACACGATCGGATAAGAGAGCGCGCTTATGAGCTGTATGAAAGCCGCGGTCGTGAGCATGGCAAGGACGAGCAGGACTGGCTCAGAGCCGAGCAGGAAATCCGCACTCATCAGCGCTAGAGAAGCGATCCACCTCCACCCATGCTGCTACATCAAGCGCGGGAGGGATTTATGAGCTGCCTGGAGTGCGCGGCTCTGGACCGAACCCTCAAAGCGGCGCTCGCTAAGTACATCGAGGCTCGTTCGGCAGCGTTCTATCGAGTCAGCACTGAATTTGCCGCGATGAAACAGGTTGATATGGAGCGCGCCAGGGCCAGCGTACAAGAGCACGAGTTGGTGTGCCGCTTCGCAGCCCAGGTCGGGCCAACTAGAGACCTCGAGGTCGAGAATCCCGGCGCCGGAAGGCGGCCGGGTAAGCAATCCCTTGCCATGGACGACGCGCGGTAGCCTATGGGTGAGCTGAGACGGCAGCTTCGCGAGGATCACGCGGAAGCTGCGATCTCGATCTGGCAAGAAGCTCCGCGCGGACTCTGATCCGCGTTCACCCGCGTGAATCAGCGGCCAGTTTCTTGTCCCCTACGAAGGACTGCGCTGCCTGCGGGTTCTGCCCGCGAGCAGCGCACCTGCCAAAAGCGAAATTCCGTACTACCAACGGGCCAGAGACACGTGCCACACCCAATCGGCAGTTCCGCAGTTACTTGGCGGCGGGCGCCATGTAGCTGAGGTCGGACCGGAAATGCAGCAGCTCGGAAGTGGTGCTCCAATAGCTCTTGCGCAGCGTACCCAAGATGGTTGCGCCCTCGGCGCCGTAGGCCTCCTGCATGATCTGGTCCAGCGTTTTTGCGCTTGTCCCCGCCATCTCGCCGATGTTCTTGCGTTCCTGCACCAGCACCAGCTCGGGGCCGTGTCCGCCGTTGGCGAGCGCATACCAGTCCTGGATAGAGATGGGCGTGTTGGTCTTGGCAAAGGCGGCGTTGATCTTCTTGACCGCGTCGGCGAAGTCGAGCATCCCCTCCGGCTTGAGGAAGAAATGGAACACGCTCAGGTACGGGGGCGGCGGGCCGGGCTTGTGGGGCACGGTGAGGTCGGAACGATGCACGTAGTACGCCATGGTTTCCCCGGCCAGATAGGGACCCATGGTGGCGGTGGCGTTGGCGCCGTCGGCGACGTTGAACTTGTCGCGCGCGTCGAAGTCTTTCCAATCGTGGCCGCAGGTGGTCACCAGGTAGTTACCAGTGCCTTCCCCGGTGGTGTACTCCCACACATTCCAGGACCAGGCGTCGTTCTGCGACTTGTGCCAGGCCATGTGCTTGGCGCGGGCCTGCTCGTACTGCGCGGTCATGCCCGGCTTTACCTTGTTGATGTGGATCTCGCAGACGCTGGCCGGCGGCGGGGCTTGGGCTGCGGCCAGGGTGGCGGTTAGACAAACGAGGAACAGCACGAGAAACGTTTTGCGCATGCGGTGCGACCTCCTGAACAACTCTTCTGTTGGATTTTTCCGGATAAATGGGGGCCGCTTGGTTCAGGACCTGGAATTGGAGTGCCGCAAGGCTACGTGAAGGCTGGGACGAGTGTCAACCGGAGACCAATGCCGAGTACCGCACCCAACAGGTTGTTCAGGCGCGTTGCGCGAGCTGGCGCCAGACACCTGCCGTACCCTTCAGGTACAGCACTCCGACGCAGAGCGAGATCAGCGAAAAGCCGAGGAACTGGGTGTAGCGTCCGGCGTAGCGCGCGATGATGATGACGTCGAGCCCGACTTCGGCGCCGCGCAGCACAAACAGCACGCCGATGGCGATCAACCCGGTGCGCAGCAACGGCAGGCGGCGCAGCGAGCCCGCCCCCGACAACCCGTAAAGCGCAAACAGGCTGAACATGGCCGCCATGGCCACCAGAAGCAGCAAGAACATGACGTCTCCCCGCCGCTGCATGGCGATTACCGAGCGTGGCGCGCCGAAGAACCGAAGTACCTTCTCGCCGGCGAAATAGAACAGCAGGTGGGCAAGCGCAATGGCGAAGTTGCACAGCGCTCCGAGCCTGAGCATGTATTGTGCTCGATCCATGGCGGCCGGGAAGAGCTTGCCACGCGCTTGCGGGCGCGGGAAGGCAGAAGTGGCGCTGGCGGAAGCGACGGTTCCGATTTGGGAGGGTGTGCGGCGCGCTCCGGATGCGCCAGGAGAAATGCCGGTGCTTCGACTCGGATGCGGTCACCCGCCGTTGCTTACATGCGTTTGATGAAGTGCGCGATCTTGTGTCCGCCTTCTTCGGTGTAATGTACGGAAACCTTCTCGCCCTTCTTGGCTTCGTACTCGGCGCCCTTGACGACTCCATGTTCCGTATCGACGGCGGCATCCTTGGCGACGTGGTAGGTCTGCTGCGAGCCGTCTTCGGTCTTTACGGTCACGGTGTGGCCGGCCTTGTCGAGATCCGTGATCGTGCCCTTGCCGACCTTCACGCTATCCTTGCCGAAGTCATCAAAACCCACGGCGGTCTTGTCGGCCCCTTCTTCGGTGTAATGAACCACGACATGGGTTCCTTTTTTGCCCGCCAGATAGCTGGCCACCGCACCCGTCTTGACACCTTGGGCCGCATGCACGGCAGTCTTGCCGGTGAACTTGAACACCTCAACGGCGCCGTCGGCCGTCTTCACGGCGATCGTCCTGGCCGCCGAATCCACGCGGGTGATGACGCCCTCGGTGGCATGCTGCACAGCCAGCGCAGGCACCGCGGCTGACATCACAGCTAAGATCAGGAAAAGTCTCAAAGCAGCTCTTGGCATTGGTAACTCCGCTATCTTAGATGAATCATTACACCCTTTCAGTTGCCTGTGGCGGGCACACGAAACTCCTCTGGCAAGCACGCGGAGCCGCATCGCTCCTTGGGGCGCCATCATCCAATATCGGTAGGGGAAAGGATGAGTGAGTCATGAGAAGGCGAACATTCGCAACAGTAATAGGGGCGATGCTTGTCGCCGGCATCCTGGCGCTGCCTGCCACGGCCGACGTGGCTTCGCGAACCGCATCGCCGGTTCCGGGAACATTGAACTATGTGGAAGGCCAGGCATCCATCGGCTCCGAATCGCTGAGTTCAAAATCCGTGGGCTCGGCCGAACTGCAACCAGGCCAGACGTTGATGAGCCGAGCGGGCAAGGCGGAGATCCTGCTGACGCCCGGCGTGTATCTTCGCGTGGGCAGCAACAGCTCGGTGAAAATGATCTCACCGAGCATCACCAACACGGAAGTCGAAGTTCAGCGCGGAGAAGCGCAAGTGGAAGTGGGCCAGATTTTCAAGCAGAACGACCTGCTGGTCTCGGAAGACGGCACGACCACCCAACTTCAGAAGCGAGGCGTTTACGATTTCAACGCCGACTCGCGTGTCGTGCGCGTCCTGGACGGCCAGGCCATGCTGCACGATGGGGACGCAAGCATCAAGATCAAGGGCAGCCACGAAGTGGTGCTCGGCGCTCCCGAGTTGAAAGCCCACAAGTTCGACAAGGACAGCTTCAAAGCGGACAACGGGCTGTATCGCTGGAGCAGCCTGCGCTCGGAGTACCTGGCGGAAGCGAACGCAGACCAGGCGCGTGTGTACCTCGTCAACGGCTGGTACGGTCCTGGCTGGGTGGGCGCGGGATGGTACTGGGACCCTGGGTTTAGTTGCTACACGTTCATCCCTGCGGACGGAGCCTTCTATAGCCCGTTCGGCTGGGGATTCTACTCACCGTTGTGGGCCTACCGGGCGCCGGCTTATTACTACGGGCACGTCGGCCATACCTTCGGCCGGGAATACCGCCCGTGGGACCGTGGTTTTGGTTACCACCCTGCGTTTCGCGGAGGCGAACCGCGTGGCGGACTCCATGGTGGATTCACTCGCCCGCCCCAGAGCGGATTCCGAGGCGGATTCCGAGGCGGCGAACTCCATGGTGGATTCAATCGCCCGGCGCAGAGCGGATTCCGAGGCGGATTTCGGGGCGGCGAGCTCCATGGTGGATTCACTCGCCCGGCGCAGAGCGGATTCCGAGGCGGATTCAGGGGCGGCGAACTCCATGGTGGATTCACTCGCCCGGCGCAGAGCGGATTCCGAGGCGGATTCCGAGGCGGCGAACTTCATGCCGGCGGTTCCGCTGGCTTCCACGGTGGGTTTGGGCATCATTAGCGGTAAGCAAGACCACGCCGGGCTGTAAGCAATGGTTACGCACAGCCCGGCGCGGCAGTGCTTCGGATGGAGGCTCCTATCCACCAGCCATTAACGTTCTCACGCCCCAGGCGGCGGCGATGCCGAATGCGGGAATGGCCCCGGGGCTTTGTCGCAGAGGACGCGGAGGACGCGGAGAAAGACCCACCCAACGAAAACCGCGCTGGGTGGGGCACCCGGCAAACTACTCGGAGGAATTCCCGACTCGTTGGGCAGGTACCCGGCATTATGTTGACTCAGCTGATGACGGCGAATAAGTTTTGTCTCGCTAACTCCGCTTCGATTTCATGCTGCTTGCGCTTCTTTGCACCGCTTTTCCGATTCCGGCCTGAAATCGGAACCGGGACATCGAAGTAGGCAGATGCTTGCGACATGTCGAACCCCAGGAGGTCAGCATTTCCAAGTGCCACTGAGCGCTCTGGATGTTCGGGTTGAACACCGAGTGCTTCGATGATGCAGCCCGCGATTGCGCGAGCAAGTGGCGGCGGAACTGCGTTGCCAATCTGCCTTGCACCATGCCACTTCGTAGCATGGAATCGGAACCAGTCGGGAAACCCGTGTAGTCGGGCCATTTCTCGTACCGTAACGCAACGCAGGTACCGGTGGTGGATCGGCCGAGGACTCGTGAAGGCGCCTCGCGCAGAATCCGTGCCAGCCCTCAACGTGTTGCTGAGGCCGTCCGCCGGCAGTTTATAGAATCGGGAGATACGCTCGACTTGGCCAGGTGGGGTCTTGGCAAATCGTTGACGCGAGATTTTGGTGTGATTGGTTCGAAGGCTCGACGTTAGCAAGTGCGGATCCCATTGACGGCGGTAAGAGTAATGCCACGATCCGCGCCCGATGCAGCGCATGGCCCGAGCATAAACGCTTGGAATGCCCCAATTGTTCGTCCAAACTTGATCGGTATCGAGCAGCTCCGTGAATGCTTCGGCATCGGGGAGATCACCCAAAGCTTCCTTGCAGGTAGGGCCTTTAGGCAAGTTGCTCGTCCGTAAGCGGTCTGCCGGAACGCACGTAGGCAAAGGATACTCAGGCAGCCGTAAGCCTTTCCGCGCACCTAACAATATGAGCCGCTCCCGATGTTGTGGCACTCCGAAGCGCGCTGCGTCGAGTACCTCCCAGGGGAGCTGCGTTGTGTAGCCGCAATCATCGAATGCCTGAATGAGTTCCTCGAGGAAGATTCGATGGCGCCCAACCGTTAAGCCTTTGACATTCTCGAAAACAAAATAGGCGGAGTTCAGTTCGGAAACAATCCGCACAAAATCCCGGACTAGGCTGTTCCGCGGATCGTCCATCGCGCGGTGTCCAATCATGGAGAACCCTTGGCAGGGAGCACCGCCGAACACCAAGGCCACCTCGCGTCGGCCAATTTGTGCCTTTTTTCGAATCTCGGCGCCGCTGAGGCGCGATACGGACTGCGGCAGCACAAGGCATTCTGGAAAGTTGAACTTATGAACAGCGCAGTGAATGGGATCAAGGTCGACGGCTGCTACTACGTCGAATCCTGCCTGCTCGAAACCGAGGCTCATCCCTCCCGCGCCGGCGAACAGATCGATTGCTATCGGTCGCACCATCAACTCCTGGTTTGGTTGCTGCCAACTTACGGTTTCGAATTTTGACGCTTGCTGGATTGTACCCGGAGGGCCCAAAAATGAAACGAGCTTGTTGGCTAATTTTTGGGGTGCCTTGGTATGGCATTGCCAGATGGTTAGAACGGTCCAACCCATCGCTCGCAGATCGGCTTTATTTTCTGTGTCACGTGCACGGGTGCGTTCCAATTTGGGCTTCCAAAACTCTAGACGTGATTTCGGACTCCGGCCGATGCGGCATCCATGCGCGTGCCAGAAGCATCCATTCACGAAAATTGCTTTGCGGCGAGACGGCAGAACGATGTCTGGGGTGCCGGGCAACCCCCGGCGGTGCAGCCGAAAGCGATATCCCAAGGCGTGGAGCAGTTGCCGAACGAGCAACTCGGGAGCTGTGTCCTTGCCGTGAATTCGCGACATTAGCGCACTGCGGCTCTCAGGCGATCTGTTGTCGGTCAAGGTTCCCTACCTACAATGACATGACCGCATTCCTGTTCCTGAACTATGTTACCGAAGAACCCGCTTACGGCAATACGATGCTCCCGAAGAAGGAATCCGAAAAACCGAAAGTTATTGAAAAGCTTTTTGAGCGCTACGAGGCTGGCGAGGTACCAGAGGGCATAGTCACGAGTGCCGACGTCGTGAATGCGATCAAAGCGACAGGCGCCGAGCTCGGCAGCGCCAATCCCGCCAATTTTCTGAAGGACATAGTTCGTTCGGAGAATGCAAACGCGATATGGCCGAGCAGCCTCAGGACAAAACGGATCACGGCGCGTCAACGCTACGGTGCGAAGCGTGTTCTACAATTTGTGACGTATGCCGAAGGGCAGGAGGAACCCTTTCCCGATCGCTTTCGGCCGAAGAAGGAAACACCAGATTACTCGGTCCAATCAGCTTCGATGTCGTTCTTGGCCCGACGACTCGGTCGAAAAGAGGAAACGTGGCTCACCCAGATCGTAGTGAACCTCCGTATTGTTGAAACGCAGCTCTCGATTTTCTCTCCTCTGCGCGAGCGTGTTCGCGACGTGACCTATCTGCAAATGGGAATGAAAACTCAGCCGGAAATCGATGCAGTGTACGTTGCGAGTTTCGGCGAAAATGCAAAACTGAAGTCGTTGACGAACCTTCACATGTTAATTTCGTGCGAAGCAAAGCAGCTTAATCAGCGAATTCTGGAGGATCAGATCAGGGAGCAGGTCGCAAAGGCGATGGAGATCACAAGAGCTATACAGGCGCCGAGAATAGACGCGGTCAAACCCATTGCTATTGCTGTTGTGAAGCATGAATTTGATAGCGGTGCCGAAAAAGCCATTTATGTCGTCGAATTTCGTCAGATCGAGCGGACTGTGTTTGATAGCGATTGGTGCCCGGCCTCGGAGTCCGATGAGCGACTGTACGCGATGCCTCTGGACGCCGTTTCCGAAACCTTGTATCGCGTTGCACCGCCCATTGCAGGCTTAAACGGGTAGGTCGCTTTCCGTTTTGCGGGTTTGGCGTCTCTATTCCTGCACGCTCACCACCTGCAACACTTCTTCCACCGAAGTGTCGCCATTCAGCAGGAGCAAGCCTGCATATTTCTTCAGGTCGAGCATGCCCATGCGCAGCGCGGCGCTGTGGAGTTCGTCCGTTACCGCGCCTTTGGCGACCATGGAGCGCAACTCGGCGTTCATCTTCATCACTTCATAAATGCCGATGCGCCCCTTCACGCCTTTGCCGGCGCAGGCGTCGCAGCCGCGGCCTTTCCAGAACTTCGACCCGCGCGGCAGGCCCATGTAATCGCAGGTCGCGTCTTCGGCGACGTACTCTTCCCGGCAGTGCTTGCACAGGCGCCGCGCCAGGCGCTGCGCCATCACGCCGATGGTGGAGGAGGAAACCAGGAAGGGCTCGATGCCCATCTCGTTCAGGCGGGTGAACGCGCCGGCGGCGGAGTTGGTGTGCAGCGTGGTGAAGACCAGGTGCCCGGTGAGCGCGGCTTCCACCGCGATGTGCGCGGTTTCTTTATCGCGGGTTTCGCCGACCAGGATGATGTCGGGATCCTGGCGGAGGAAGGCGCGCAGAATGCGGGCGAAGTCGAGGCCGATGTCGCTGTTGGCCTGGATCTGGTTGACGCCCGCGAGGTCGTACTCGATGGGGTCTTCGGCGGTGGAGATGTTGAAGGCCGGGTCGTTGATCTCGGCGAGGGCGGAGTAGAGCGTGGTGGTTTTGCCCGATCCCGTCGGACCGGTCACGTAGATGATTCCGTAGGGCTGGCTGATCAGTTCGCGGACGAGCTTGAGGGTGGGCTCGTGGGAGATGACCTTGTCGAGTCCCAGCATGGTGTTGGACTTGTCGAGGATGCGCAGGCAGACCTTTTCTCCCCACTTGCCGGGAATGGTGGAGACGCGGAAATCAATCGGCCGGGATTCCATGTTGACGGAGATGCGGCCGTCTTGCGGCAGGCGCTTCTCGCTGATGTCGAGCTTGGCGATGATCTTGAGGCGCGAAATGAGCCCGAGCTGCACTTTCTTGGGCAGGTTCTGGATGGTCTGGAGGACGCCGTCGATGCGGTAGCGGATGATGACGTCTTTCTCCATGGGCTCGACGTGGATGTCGCTGGCGCCCTTCTTGATGGCCAGTCCGAGCACGGAATTGGCGAGGCGGATGATGGGCGCGTCCTCGCTGGCGGACATCAGGTCCTGCTTGCTTTCGGCGATTTTGTCCTCGGAGACCTGGATGTCGCGGATGAGGTCGGACTGCATCATGTCGAGCATGGCCTCGGGCGAGACCGGCGGCGGCGCAGCCATGGCCGTGGTGGATGCGACTCCGGTGGCGGACTTGTCCTCTTCCTTCTTCATGAGCTGGTGGTAGGTGGTGCTCATGAACTTTTTGAAATCTTCCTCGGTGGTGACGACCGGCTCGATCATGACGCCCTTGATGATGCGGCGGATGTCGTCCACGGCGATGATGTTGTTGGGATTGACCATCGCGAGCGAGAGACGGTTATTGATGAGGGCGATGGGAATCATCTTGTGCTGCAGCATCATGGGCAGGGGAAGCAACCCGAGCACGCGGGGATCGAAGTGCATCTTGGCGAGGTTGATGAATTCGATGCCGACATGCTGGCTGGCGTTCTCGACGCGCTCGGCGAGCACGGTGGTCAGGGCGAGGCCGATTTTCGGGTATCCCATCAGCAGGTCGTGGAAGTCGGCCTGTTCCAGCACGGCGCAGGTGGTGGGCTGAACCGAGGTGACGGAGGCGGTGCGCGGCTTGCCGGTGAGCAGCGCCATTTCGCCGAAGTTCTGTCCCGGACCCATTTCGGTGAGGAGGAAGTCAATGCCGGTGTGCGGGTCCTTTTTGCGGATCTCCACCAGGCCGGAGGTGATGAAGAACATGGATTTGCCCGGCGCGCCTTCACGGACGATGATCTGGTTGGGCAGGAAGTCGCGGCGCTTCATGCGCTTGACCACCTGCTGGCAGTCGTCAACGGAGAGGGCGCTGAACAGTTTGATGCGCTGCAAGAAATGCTGCGGCTCGGCCGCGGGCTTGGACTGCCTCGACGGCTTCGCGCGTGGGAGCGTCAGCAGCGGCGCCGCCATTCGGCGGTTCAACCCCTTTCACCGGGTCAGACGACATGATGGGCCTCCAAACGAGTTTCAGTTTCAGTTTCAAGTTTCAGACGGCCGGAGCTGAACCCGAAACTGCGAACTCAAAACCCGAAACTGAAACTTCTTCGTCGGGTTGCGACTGACTTCCGCAAGAAACGCCGGGGGGAGAGGCGAGGGATTATACATCAGGCAACCGGATAGGCCGGATGGATTGCGAAGTCAGCACCCGTGACGGAGGGTACCTCCCTGGCAAGCGGGGGCAACGGTTCATTTTCCCCGCTTCTTGAGCTATAGTGACGGCTCCGTCCGCAAGCACCAGTGTGCGCGCGCGCGCTGGTCAGGCCGGCCTATGAGTACCAGCAGAGCAACGCCGGACAAGGCGAACGTGTCCAGCGCCTTGCGCACCATGCCTGCCGTCATCTGCTTCGATGGCGACACGCTGGCGCACAAGGCGATTGCCGCCTGCCAGCGCTACGCGCGGTTGAAGTACGCCGACCTGGCGTCGCGCGAGGCGGAGACCATCGTGGTGGTCTCCTCGGAACGGCTGCTGGCGCAATACCAGCCGCTGCTGCGCGCGCCCAACATCCGCATCATCGCCCTTTCCGACACCCGCTACCGCGACGCGCGGCTGGACGGCGCCGTGTACGGTTACCTGCCGGCCGACACCCAGCCGTTGCTGGTGGAACGCATGATGGACCAGGCGCTGGACCACATCCATCTGTCGGCGACGCGGCGGGAGGCGAACGAGCGGCTGGATCGCGCGACCAACGAGATCAAAGAACTGAACGCGATCGGGGCGGCGCTCTCGGGCGAGCACGACACGGACAAGCTGCTGGAGATGATCCTGACCAAGTCGCGGGAGATCACCAAGAGCGATGCGGGATCGTTGTACCTGGTGGAAGAAGTGCCGCTGGAGGGCGAGGCGCTGCCGCCAGTGCCCGAGGAACTGAAGGAGTACGGCGGCGCCAAGCTGGTGGTCAGCCGCAAGGAAATAACCAAGAAGGTGCTGCTTTTCAAGCTGCCGCAGAATGACACCGTGGGTAACGTTGCGTTCCGCGAAGCGGTCATGGAGATCAGCGACAAATCCATCGCGGGTTACGTGGTGCAGACGGGCGAGATCGTGAACCTGGAAGACGCGTATCACCTGCCGGAGCTGGTGCCGTACTCGTTCAACCGCAAGTTCGACGAGGATTCAGGATACCGGACCAAGTCCATGATCGCGGTGCCGATGCGCAACCCGAAGACGGGCGAGATCGTGGGCGTGGTGCAGTTGATCAACGCCAAACGGAACTCCGAGGCGAAGCTGAATTCGCTCTCGGCGGTGGTGACGCAGGTAGTGGCGTACACGGTGCGGCAACAGGAGATGGTGGCGTCGCTGGCGAGCCAGGCGGCGGTGGCGCTGGAAAACAGCAAGCTGTACCAGAAACAGCAGGAGTTGTTCGAGGGATTCGTGAACGCGTCGGTCAAGGCGATCGAGTCGCGCGATATCACCACCTACGGCCATTCGGGCCGGGTCGCCACGGGGACGGTGGCGCTGGCGGAAATGGTGGACCGGGCCAGTGACGGACCGTACCAGGAAGTCAGGTTCACGCGCGACCAGATGAAGGAGATCCGGTACGCGTCGCTGCTGCACGACTTCGGCAAGGTGGGCGTGCCCGAGCAGGTGCTGGTCAAGGCGAAGAAGCTGCTTCCAGCGGACTTTAAGGAGCTCCAGAAGCGGTTCCGCGACTCCGTGAAGCGCAGCATGCAGGTGCAGTCGCTGCAGTCGAGGCTGAATTACGTGCTGGAAAAGGGACGCGACGAGTACCTTTCCAAGCAGACCGAGTTCGACGCGTTCTTCGCGCAGCAGTTGAAGGAAGTGGATGGGTTTTTCGCGACGGTGCTGCAGTCGAACGAGCCGACGGTGCTGGCGGAAGGAAATTTCGACAAGCTGAAGGAGATCACGGCGCGGCACTTTTTGGATTTCGAGGGCGCGGACCAGCCGTTGCTGACGCCCGACGAGGTGCGGCTGCTTTCGATCCCCAAGGGATCGCTGGATGAAAACGAGCGGGTGCTGATCGAGTCGCACGTGACGCACACTTTCGAGTTTCTCAGCAAGATTCCGTGGACCAAGGAGATCCGTAACATTCCGGAGATCGCGCGCGGCCACCACGAAAAGCTGACCGGGAAGGGATATCCCAACAAGCTGACGGCGCCGGAGATTCCGCTGCAGACGCGGATGATGACCATCTCCGACATTTTTGACGCGCTGCAGGCCGCGGACCGCCCCTACAAGCGCAGGATGCCAAGGGCGAAGGCGCTGGACATCCTCGGGATGGAAATGAGAGACGGCAACATCGATCCGAACCTCTTCAAATTATTCATCGAGGCGAAAGTGTTCGAGCGCTGGCCAGAGCCGAACGAGTAGCTTTCAGCTTGCGGCGCGCGTAGGACAGGATTACGTCCGATATAACTCCTCCAATAAGGCGTAGGCGCGGCGCAGGTGCGGGATCACGATCGAGCCGCCGACCATGAGCGCGACATTGAGCGATTCCTCCTGCTCGGAACGCGAGGCGCCGAGGCGGTACGACTGGATGACGTGGTAGTTGATGCAGTCGTCGCAGCGCAGCCCGGCGGAAACCACCAGCCCCATCAATTCCTTGTACTTGGCCGGGATGGCGCCTTCCAGGTAGGTGTTGTGGTCAAGGTTGTAGAAGCGCTTGACCAGGTAGTTGTCGGCGGCGTCCACGTTCTCATTCAGCCGGCGGCGCGCGTCAAGGAACTGGCGCGCGATCGGGCTGCGCGCGGCGGCGTCCTGTTCGCTGTGGAGGTAGGCGGGCTCGCGGCGTGGTTCAGGCATGAGGGAAGTTTCAGGTTTCGCGGTGCAAGTTGCAAGTTTCGGCGCGCTAATACAACAGAAAAGCAGGTCCCTCGACTCGGACGCGCCAAAGCACCCCACAACACGCAAAAGCGGCGTGTTGCGGGGGCCCCGCCCAACCCGGACGCGCAAAACCGGCGCGTCCTGGTTGGATGGCGCGTTCCTTCGACTTCGCTCAGGACAGGCTCTCGCTCGGGATGACACCCGGCAAAATTGTTTTGTCAGCCCATTGAGCGCAGGTCGCTTTGGCGGATAGACTCTGCCGATGCGTTCTCCATGGAATTCCCGCTATCCGTTGCTGCTTACGTTCACCATCATGGGCGGGCTGGCGTTTGCGATGCTGGCGCTGTCAGGCCGGTCGGCGACGCTGCCGAACTCCCAAGCTCGCCCGCAGGCGGTCGATCCGCGACTGAAAACCGCGTGGCGGTTCCAGCGCGGTCGGTGGACGTATGTGCACCTGGAGGGAACGCCGGCGGAGATCGGATATCAGCACGGATATCTGCTGGCCTGGGAGATCGAGGACGCGTTCCGGGCGGTGAAGCTGCAGGACACGCACAACACCAAGCGCGAGTGGGAATTTTTTCGCGCGACGGCTCGCGACGTGCTGTGGCCGCACATTGACACCGAGTACCAGCAGGAACTGCAGGGGATCGCCGATGGTCTGAAGGAGCGCGGCGTCGCCATGGACGTGTGGGACGTGGTGGCGCTGAACGCGTTCGAAGAGGTGCCGGATTATTACGTGCCGTGGCTGGACGCGAAAGAGAAGCACGCAGGCGAGCCTTCCGCACCCCAGCACGCCCAAAATCAGGGCGCGCTGGGGGCCCCGCCTTCTCTGCACGCGCCGGGGAATTGCAGCGCCTTCGTCGCCACCGGAAGCTGGACGAAAGATCATCGTCCGGTGATCGCGCACAACAACTGGACCAGCGTTCTTCACGGGGCGCGGTGGCGAATCATCTTCGACATTGTGCCGCAGAAGGGCTACCGCATGATCATGGACGGATTTCCGGGGGTGATCGTCAGCGATGACGACTTCACCATCAATGCGGCGGGCCTGGCGGCGACGGAGACGACCATCGCGCGCTTCCACGGGTTCGATCCCAACGGCAAACCGGAGTTCGTGCGCGCGCGCAAGGCGACGCAGTACGCGAAGTCCATCGATGAGTACGTCAAGATCATGAACGACGGCAACAACGGCGGCTACGCCAACGACTGGCTGCTGGCGGACTTCAACACCGGCGAGGTAGCGCGCTTCGAGCAGGGCCTGAAACACACTCGTCTCTGGCGGACGAAGGACGGGTACTACGTGGGATCGAATTTTCCCAGCGACCCGGAATTGATCAAGGACGAAACCGATTTCGATGTCAGCGACAAGTCGAGCTCGATGAACGCGCGGCACGCGCGCTGGGAACAGTTGATGGCGCAGCATAAAGGGAAGATTGACGCCGCGCTGGCGAAGAAGTTCGAGAGCGACCACTACGATTCATTCCAGAAGAAAGAAGAGGCAAACGAGCGGACGCTGTGCGGGCACGTGGAGACGTCGCCGCGCGGGACGAAGGAATGGGACTGGGATCCGTATTATCCCGGGGGCACGGTGCAGGCCAAGGCCGCCGACGCGGCCATGGCGAAGAAGATGGCCTTCGTGGCGCGCGCCGGCCATGCGTGCGGCGCGAACTTCAAGGCGGCGGAGTTCCTGGCGCTGCATCCGGAATATGCATGGCAAAAACCGGCGCTGACGGACATGATCGCCGGGCCGTGGACGGAGTTCAGCGTTGGAGAGAAGAAGTGAGTTGTGGGTTGGAAATTTGTGATTTGCGATTTGTGATTGAGTGATTGGTCCGCTCGGATGGGCGGGCGTCTTTTTTCCCGAGGTATGCTGCGGCGGGCGAGGGCGCCCGCCGCGGCTGGGAGTCGGGCGCATTCGAAGGCAGCCCCGGCGAGGGCGCCGGGGCCTACAGGCCAACAAGCTACGATAGAATTCTGCATCGTGATGTTTGGAATGAAAGGGCTCTCTGGCCGATGAGAATGCTATTTGGAACCGACGGGATCCGCGGCGTGGCGGGCGATCCGCCGCTGGATGCCGCCACCGTGTATGCCGTGGGTGCGGCGCTGGGACGGCAGTTGAAGGCGCAGCACGGCGACGCGCAGGTGGTGATCGGGCAGGACACGCGGGAGTCGAGCGCGTGGATCGCGGAGTCGCTGACACGCGGACTGGAATCGGCGGGCGTCGCCGCGCAGAGCGCGGGCGTGATCACCACGCCGGCGGTGGCGTTTTTGGCGCGCGGCGGTTTTGCCGCGGGCGTGGTGATTTCCGCATCGCACAATCCCTGGACCGATAACGGCATCAAGATTTTCGGGCACGACGGCTACAAGCTCTCCGATGAGCTGGAAGAGAAACTGGAGGGCGACATCTTCGCACTGCTGCACGGAAACGTGGTTCCGGCTACGACGTCGCAGGCAGGCGACACGCCAGGGCCGGTGGGCACCGAGCCGCGGCTGCTGAAGGAATATGTCGCGTGGCTGGCGAAGAGCGTGGAAGGGACTTCGCTGCGCCGCCTGCGCGTGCTGGTGGACTGTGCGAACGGAGCGGCGACACCGGTGGCGCACGAGATGTTTCGTATTTGCGGCATTCACGCCGAACTGACCTGCGATCAGCCGAGCGGGCGGAACATCAACGAGACTTGCGGCGCGCTGCATCCGAAAATCGTCGCGGAAAAAGTCGCGCAGCGGCGCGGGATTTTCGACCTGGGAGTCACCTTCGACGGAGACGCGGACCGGGCGCTGTTCTCGGACCGCGAAGGACGAGTGGTGAACGGCGACGGCATCCTGCTGCTGGCGGCGCGCGACATGAAGGCGCGGGGGCGGCTGAAGGGCGACACGGTGGTGGCGACCACGATGTCGAACATGGGCCTGGAGGTGGCACTGGAGCGCAGCGGCATCCGCATGCTGCGGGCGCCGGTGGGAGACAAATACGTGCTGGAGGAGATGAAAAAGACGGGCGCGACGCTGGGAGGCGAGCAGTCGGGGCACATCATCTTCCGCGACGGCGATTCCACCACCGGCGACGGCCTGCTGACCGCGTTGCGGGTGATGGAGGCGATGGCGCGCAGCGGAAAGCCGCTCCACGAACTGGTCGGCGATTTGAAGGTCTATCCGCAGACGATCAAGAACGTGCGGGTCAGGGAGAAGACCCCGTTCGCCGATTTGCCCGAGGTCGCCGGCGCCATTGACGCGGCGCAAAAGGAGCTGCACGGGAGCGGAAGAGTCGTGGTGCGATATTCCGGGACGGAGGGGCTGGCGCGCGTGATGGTGGAAGCGGAGTCGGAAGACACGATGCGGCGGATCACGGAGGGAATCGCGGGGGCGATTGAGAGAGCGATAGGGATTTCGTAATTTGGCAATTTGGCAATTTTGTAATTTGAATACAGGTGGCAGTCAGAGGGCGGACTCGACGCCTGACCTCTGGAAATTACTAAATTACCAACTTACGAAATTACCAAGTCCTGGAACCCCACATGATCGACATCGCTGCCAACGATCGCGTATTCGTTCTGACCGGCGCGGGGGTGAGCGCGGAGAGCGGGCTGCCGACGTTTCGCGGGGCGGGCGGGTTGTGGCGGGGCTATCGCGTGGAGGACGTCGCGTCGCCGGTGGCGTGGGCGCGCGATCCGCGGATGGTGTGGGAGTTTTATTCCATGCGGCGCAAAGCGCACCGCGAGAAGCAGCCGAACCCGGCGCATTTCGCATTGGCGAAACTGCAAGAAGCGCTCGGGGACCGTCTGTTGCTGTGCACGCAAAACGTTGACAAGCTGCATGAGGAAGCGGGGTCGCGCAACGTGGTCCACATGCACGGGCGGCTGTTCCAGAGCCGGTGCGACACCTGCGCCCGGCCGCCGTTCGAGGACGCCAACACCTACGAGGACAGCGTGCCGCAATGCGGGTGCGGCGGGCAAATCCGGCCGCACATCTGCTGGTTTGGCGAGACGCCGTACGAGATGGACGTGATTGAGCGGGAACTGCAGCGCTGCTCGGTGTTCATGGCGGTGGGAACGTCGGGCGTGGTGTACCCGGCGGCGGCATTCGCGGCTCAGGCACGCCGCCGTGGCGGGGCGAGGACGTATTACGTGGGGCCGGAGGAACCGGCCAACCGCGCCTTGTTCGACGAGTGCTACCTGGGCATGGCCGGTGAATTGCTGCCGCGGCTGTTCCACTGGTCCCAGCTCGGTGCAGTTAAGGTTTGACTTACCTTTGGAGTGGACCTACGCTGAACGGCACGCGGGGTGAGGCCCGGCCAGTCGTGTCTTTCCATCCCATACGGCCCACCTCATCGCTGCGCATCGAGGTGCCGCCATGTCTCGCCGAGGAATCCTCGTCCACCTGATCGCGACCACTCTGCTGCTGGCTCCCCTGGGGTTGGCGCAAAGCTCGGGGAGCGGAACAACCAGCCGGAGAGGCCGAAGGGGATCAGCGCCGGCTTCGGAGGCGGACCGGAAGCCGCTGTTCCTGAGCGGGAAAGTCATGCTGGACGACGGCATGCCTCCCGCGGAGCGGGTTGCGATCGAGCGGATCTGCAACGGGCGGGTGCGGCGCGAGGCCTACACCGACGCGCACGGTGCGTTCGGCTTCCAGATGGGCGCCGAGGCTGAGGTCATGCAGGATGCCAGTGTGGGTGCGTCCGACGGCGGAAGGTTGCCGGGAAACCCCGCCAACCCCGGCGTCGGAAGCGGGTCGATGCTGGCGCCGACCGCGCCGGTGGTGGGGATCAGCCCGAGAGACCTGATGGGCTGCGAACTGCGCGCCGCGCTGAGCGGATACCGCTCGGACGCCATCAACCTGGCGGCTGTGCAGGTGTTCGATAACCCCAACGTGGGCACGGTGTTCCTGCACCGCATGGGCAAGATGGAGGGCACCACCGTCAGTTTGACCACGCTGCAGGCGCCGCCGGACGCGAAGAAGGCGTTCGAGCGCGCGCGCAACGCGCTGGCGAAAAATAACCGGGCGGAAGCGCAGCAAGAGTTGGAAAAAGCGATCGCGCTGTACCCGAAATTCGCCGAAGCGATGTCGCGACTGGGCGAGCTGTATTCCAACGATGGACGCAAGGACGAGGCGGAGAAGCTGTTCCGGGCGGCGATGGAGGCAGACGCGCGGTTTGTCGGGCCGTACTACAACATGGGACTACTGGCGAGCGAGCATCGCGACTGGGAACGGATGGCGGAGTGGAGCGACAAGGCGCTGGCGCTGGATCCCTACGAGTTTCCCTCCACCTACCTGATGAATGCCATCGCGAATTACAACCTGCACAACCTGGATGCGGCGGAGAAGAGCGCCCGCACCGGGCGGCGTCTGGATTCGCAATATCACCTGCCACGCATCGATTTCATTCTCGCCAACGTCCTCATGCAACGGGGGGACTATGCCGGGGCCGCGGAAGAACTGCGAGTGTTCCTGAAGTACCAGCCGACGGGATCGGAAGCGGAGGCGGCGCGGGGAATGCTGGGGCAGACCGAGCAGAGAATCGCATCCGGCCCGGCGCCCGGGCCGAAATAACTCACTCCAGGTCGCGCCAGTTCTTGCCCACGCCGATATCCACCAGCAGCGGGACTTTGAGCGGATGGGCCTGCTCCATCTGCTGCTTGACCAGCGCGCGCAGGGTTTCGATTTCCTCTTCCGGCGCTTCAAAGACCAGCTCGTCATGGACCTGAAGCAGCATGCGCGACTTGAGTTTTTGTTCGCGCAGCAGGCGGTCAATGCGGATCATGGCGATCTTGATGAGGTCGGCGGCGGCGCCCTGCAGCGGGGTGTTGACGGCGGTGCGCTCGGCGAAGCCGCGGAGGTTGGAGTTCTTACTGAGGATGTCGGGAATGGGGCGCACGCGGCCGAACAGCGTGGTCACCTTCTGGTCGCGCCTCGCCTGCGCCAGGGTCTGGTCGATGAAGCGGCGCACGCCCTGGTATTTTTCGAAGTAGGCCTCGATGTAGGCCTTGGCTTCCCTGGTATCAATCCCCAGCGTTTGCGAGAGGCCAAACGGCGAGAGGCCGTAGACGATGCCGAAGTTCACCACCTTGGCGCGGCGGCGATGCTCGGAATCCACCATGAGCGGCGGCACGCCAAAGACCTGCGAGGCGGTGAGGGTGTGAATGTCGTCGCCGCGGCGGAAGGCCTCCACCAGCAACCGGTCTTCGGAGAGGTGCGCCAGCAGGCGGAGCTCGATCTGCGAGTAATCACCCGCCAGCAGCACGCAGCCGGGCTCGGCGATGAAGGCGGCGCGGATTTCGCGGCCCAGCTCGGTGCGGACGGGAATGTTCTGCAGGTTTGGGTTCTTCGAGGAGAGGCGGCCGGTGGCGGTGTTGGTCTGATCGAAGGTGGTGTGCAGGCGGCGCGTGCTTGGGTTGAGCAGCAGAGGCAGCGCGTCGACGTAGGTGGACTTCAGCTTTGAGAGCTGGCGGTAGGAGAGCACCAGGCGCGGCATTTCGTGCGCGGCGGCGAGGTCTTGCAACACGTCCACGGCGGTGGAAATGGTCTTGCCTTTGCCGTATTTCATCGGCTTCGGCAGGTTGAGTTTGTTGAAGAGAATGTCGCCGAGCTGCTTGGGAGAGTTGATGTTGAATACCTGCCCGGCAAGTTCGTAGATCTGGCGCGCCACCGACTGGCAGTCGCGATCCAGGCGATTCGACATTTCGGCCAAAACGTCGCGATCGATTTTCACGCCGGCGTCTTCCATGCGCGCCAGCACGGGCACGAGCGGGAGATCGATTTCGTCGTAAAGCTTCTTCAGTCCGGCCTGTTCGACTTTTTCGCGCAGGGAGGAGGCGAGGCGGCCGGTGACGTCGGCGGCTTCGGGGAGCGATCCACCCAGCTTGAGGTTGAAGTGGCGCAGCGCGACCTGGGACAGCTCGTGGTTGGAGTAGGTCGGGTCGAGCAGGTAGGAGTAGAGCATGGGGTCGTGCTCGACGCCGGCGAGTTCGAAGGCCACGTTTTCAGGGCCACCCGAGAGCGCGTGCAGGGCGGCCTTGTAGTCGTGAATGGATTTCGGAACCTTGGGATCGGCGAGCGCCTCTTTCACGCGCGCGGCGGCGTCGCCGCCGTCGAGGGAAATTGAAAGTGCATGGCCGGGATGGGCGGAGATGGCGAGCCTGTCGGGCGCGGCAGCAGTCACTTCGGGAACATCCCCACCCTGTCGCTCCCCTTCGTTTTCGCTAAGGGCAGGCTCCAGCGGGAGCGACAAGGGTGGGGCAACCGTGGTTTCGTTTTCAGCGATTTCGTCTTCATCCGTCGCGCGCGAGGGCGAGCGCGCCACTTTGGCTTGCTGCACGGCGATAGCGAGTGGGGCGTGCTTGCTCACCGACTGGAGCACGCTTTCCACGTCGGCGGCGGATGCGGCATCACGGTAATCGGTCTCGCCAAGTTCAACGCCCGAAGGCAGAAATTCCTTCAGCAGCGTGGTGAACTCCAGCTCGGCAAACAGCTCGCGGCAGGCGGCGGCGTCAGGCTCGACGGCGCGCATGGGCTCCAGGTCGAGCGTGACCGGGACGTTGGCATCGATCGTGGCCAACTGCTTCGACCACAGAATCTGCTCGCGATAATTCTGCAGCGACTCGCGGTAAGTTTTCTTCTCGATTTCGGCGGCGTGCGCGAGGGCGTTCTCCACCGAGCCGAAGCGCTGGATGAGATCCACCGACCCCTTGTCGCCGATGCCGGGCGCGCCGGGAATGTTGTCAATCGCGTCGCCGCGCAGCGCCATGACGTCCACCACGCGCGCGGGCGGCACGCCGAGAATTTCCTCGACCTTGGGCGGATCGCAAATCAGGTTGTCCTTGGGCGGATTGAGGACACGGATCCGGTCGCTGACGAGCTGCAGCATGTCCTTGTCGTTGGAAACCACGTAGACGGTGTGCGACTGCGCGGCGGCCTGGCGGGCGAGCGTGCCGATGACGTCGTCGGCCTCGTAGCCCGGCATCTCGAGGATGGGAATGCGGTAGGCCTCGAGCAGGCGGCGGATGTGGGGAATCTGCTGCGCCAGGTCGGCGGGCATTTCCGCGCGCTGCGCCTTGTAGCCCTTGTACTCCTGCTGCTGGAAGGTTTGCGTTTTCAGGTCGAACTTGCCGACGGCGGACATCTGCGCCGCCTGCTGGTCGCGGAAGGTGGGCGCGGCCACGTCGAAGACGGCGGCGCGGTACTCGGGGGCGAAGTCCTTCACCAGCTTGAGCAGCATGTTGGTGAAGACGAAGGTGGCGCTGGTGGGAACGCCGGTTTTGGTGCTCATCGGCCGCTGGCGCGCCATGGCGTGATAGGCGCGGAAGATGAACGACATGGCGTCGATCAGGAAGATGCGCGGCTTGCCGTCATGCTTTGGCGGCGTTTTGGGGGACGACGGCGCGGGCGCGGTGGTCGCGGGTTGCTGAGCGAATTTTTTGCGTGGGGGCAACAGATCAGTTTAGCAAGGGCGGGAGCGGTCGGCGAGGGGCGGAGACGGTAGGGGTCCTTCGACTCGGACGCGCAAAAGCGGCGCGTCCTCGCTCAGGATGACATCCGTTAATTTCTCTCCAAGACTTGAACAGCTGATCCGCATTGATCCGTGAGATCCGTGGCCATCTGCGGCTAAGCTTTCTTTCCGTACACCGTCGTGTAGCTGAGCTTGATTTCGCCGCAGGTGCCCTGCTCGTCGGAATAAACGACGCAGGAGTCGAACGGCTTGGAGTAGATGTGCAGGCTGACGGCGCGCTGGTTGAACTCGCGCGGGTTGTACACCTTGTGCACCGGCTCGGCGGGATCGACGGCGCAGCACTGCGCGGGATTCATCTCCTCGACGTTGGTCGGCTCGATCTTGCAAGTGCCGGCGGCGAGGTCTTCGGCGAGAGTGCGGTAGTTCTGCACCAGAAGGCGTCCGATGGGCACCGCCATCCAGCAGTTCTGCTGGTGGTGGTTGTGGATGGAGCTGCCCTGGCCGATTTCCCAGCAGATGGCAACCAGCTCGTACAGCGGCGTTTTGTCGATCAGGTTGCGGGTGTAGTGCTGGCGGTCCCAGACCAGGTAGGGCGCGAGCGTGTCGGGCTCGATGGGATGCGCATTGAGGAAGCGCTGCAGTTGCGCGACCTCCAGGAACGCGGATTCGGGGAACTTGCGCAGTTCGCGGACGAAGTCCTGGATGGAACAGGCGTTCACGGCCGGCTGAGTGCTCACGGGCGTCCTCCCCACACATGCTTATTGTGCCACGGACAAGCGCGGGACCGTGATTCCTTCTGTGCGGTCGCATACAATGCCGCGGGAGAGGACAACGTGAACGATAAGAAACGGCTGCTGCTGATCAGCAACTCGACGCAGCACGGGCGCGGCTACCTGGAACATGCGGAGGAAGAGTTGCGGGATTTTCTGGGCGGCATCAAGCGCGTACTGTTCGTGCCGTATGCGCTGAAGGACCGCGACGGGTACGCGGAAATAGCGCGGGCCAAGTTCTCGCAGATGGGCTTCGCGCTGGAATCGATTCATCGCGCGCCCGACCCGCGGAAGGCGGTGGAAAGCGCCGAGGCCATCTTCATCGGCGGCGGCAACACGTTTCGCCTGCTGAAGACGCTCTACGAATACGGGCTGCTGGCGCCGATTCGCCTCCGGGTGGAAGGCGGAATGCCGTACATCGGGTCAAGCGCGGGATCGGTGGTGGCGTGTCCGACGATCAAGACGACCAACGACATGCCCATTGTCGAACCCCCGAGCCTGACGGCGTTGGCGCTGGTGCCGTTTCAGATCAACGCGCATTATGTCGATCCCGACCCGAGTTCGACCCACATGGGCGAAACGCGCGAGGTGCGCTTGCGCGAATTTCACGAGGAGAATGAAACGCCGGTGGTGGGAATCCGCGAAGGATCGATGTTGCGGGTCGAGAACGGCGCGACGACGCTGAAGGGAACCACGGGGGCGAAGATTTTCCGGCGCGGCGAGCAGCCGCTGGAGATCGCGCCGGGGACGGTGGTGGACCCGTTCGCGGGAACGGGATGATGAGATTTGTTTTTGTGTGCCGCGCCGCTGGCGCTCGGTGCGCTTTTTGCCCACGTCACCCACCGCTGCCGCGGTGGGCTAACGAATTCCGGCCGCTTCGCGGCCTGACATCGAGTTGCTTCCGCCTATTTTCCAACCTTTGATTCCGCGCCAGTGGGCTTGTAGCTCTCCAGCAGCGCGGCGGCGCGATTCAGCGCGTCCGTCAACTCCTGCAATTGCCGGGCGGCGGTGGCGGCGTCGTGGTGCTGGATGGCCTCGTTGACGCCGGGAATGGTGGAGGCCGAGTAGCCCTTCAAGTCCGCGGGCGCGTAGATGGCGTGGCGGAACCAGGGACGGCGCGGCAGGCCGTTGGGCAGCAGGAGCGCGCGCTCGGTGGCGAGGAGGAGTTGGTTCAGGCGGTCAACATCCCCACCCTGTCGCTCCAACCCCGGGAGCGACAAGGGTGGGGCAACCGACTGCGTTACATCGCGCACACGCGAGGGCGCGTGTGCCACATTCGCGTGTGCCACAAGTGCATTCATCGCGGCGCCGGCCTGGGCGAAGCGGCGGGCGGCGGCGAGGGCGGGCTTGAAGCTGGGCGCCTGGTCGGCGAGATGCTCGGCCGCATTCTTCTCCGCACCGTCAAGATAGGTGGCGATTTCCTTGCCGTAGGCCTCGTAGTCGTAGGGCAGCACGTCGGCCTCGGACATGCGCAGCACCTGCAGGCCGTACACGCGCGCGATTTCCTGGGTGTAAAGAAAATTGGTGTCGCCGAATTTCTTGTACCAGGCAAAATTGTCGAAGACCGAGTGGTACACGCCGTAATTGCCGCCGGAGCGAATGTCGGTGGCGGGCACGCCGGAGTGGTCGAGGAAGGAAGTGAAGTCGGATCCGCTGCCGAGATTGCCAACCGGCGGCTCAGCCGGCGGGTTCGCGGTGGGTGAGTTCTCGCGGCGCGCCGCGGTGCGCCAGGCGTCGTAGAGCGTGCCGCCCTTGGGACTGGGAACGGACTTGGTGATATCGCGCAGGAAGCCGCGCAGGCTGGGCACCGCCAAGGCACGGAAATTCGGGCCGGAAGCGCCCGTGTCCAGGTTGAAGTAGGCGGCCGCGCTTTCCAGTTCCTTCTCGTGTTGCTCGAGCCACTCGGTGGAGCCGATCAGGCCCTGCTCCTCGGCGTCCCAACTGGCGAAGATGATGGTGCGGGTGGGGCGCCAGCCGGTGCGCAGCAAATGACCGATGCCGCGCGCCGCTTCCAGCATGGCGGTGGCGCCGCTGACGGGGTCCACGGCGCCGTAGACCCAGGCGTCGCGATGCGCGCCGGCGATGACCCACTGGTCCGGCCAGCGCGTGCCGCGGACGCGCGCGATCACGTCCCAGATGGCGCGATAGCCGAAATCCTGCTTCAGGTGCAGCTTGACGCGCACCGGCCCCGGCCCGACGTGGTAGGTAAAGGGCAGCGCGCCCTGCCACTCGCGCGGCGACTCGGTCCCGCCCAACGCCTGCAGGATGGGCGATGCATCGTGATACGACAGAGGTGTGGTGGGGATTTTCGGAATGTCGGGCGAGGTTTGCGGGCTGACGCGCCGGGCGCCGGGCGTGGACGGCCAGCCGGGCGTGGTGGGATCGCCGGGATGCTCGAATCCGAATTCGATGGTGCCGCGCTGCACGCCGGTATCGGGCCGCCATGGGCCGTTGGGATAAATGTCGCCGCGGAAATAGCCGTCGTCCATCGGATCGGAATAAATGAGCATGCCGGCGGCGCCGGTCTCCTGCGCCATGTACACCTTGACGCCGCGGAAATTCTCGCCGTAACGCACCAGCACGATCTTGCCGCGCACGTCCACGCCCATCTCTTTGAGCTGCTGGAAATCCTCGGGGCGGCCGTAGTTGGCGTAGACCACTTCGGCCTCGACGTCACCGGAAGGCGAGTAGCCGCTGAAGGGCATGACGACGCGCGGGTCGTCCTGGAAGGGGTCGCCCTCGACGTGCTCGCGGGTGGGCCCGTGCATGAGGATGCCGGTGGGCGTGAAGGCGTCCACGCTGACCTCGACGGGATAGTTCATCCAGACTTTGTACTCGACGATCTCGGTGTCGAAGCCCCATTCGCGAAACTTGCGCGCGACGTAATCGGCGGTCTTGCGGTCCTCGGGCGAGCCCGCCATGTGCGGCGCGGCGGTCAGGATTTTCATGTGCTGCTCGGCCTGGCGCGGGTCGGGCACGGCAAGGAACTGCTGCTCGATGGAAGCAGGATGCGCCGGCGCGGGCTGCGGCGCTTGCGCGACCAGCGTCGCGCAGAGAAGAAGCACAAGGATTGCGGCTTGACGAAGACGCATACGCTCACATCGGCAACCTTCGAGTGTAAAGGGAAAGTTGCGACGGTACGCAAAATACTGATGCCCGCGATTCACAAGATTTATGGCAATTTTACGCGGTTTTAATGTCGTTCGCGGCGCTGGGCGAATCTAATCGAGGATATGGCTGACAAGCTCATAAAACGGTACTTATTCGCCAGCGACTTTGACCAGACGCTGAGCTTCAATGACTCGGGGCACGTGCTCAGCGAATTGCTCGGCATTCCGCCCGACGAGTTCAAACGCAAGGCCACCGGGATGGCGAAGCTGAACCTGGTGCAGCAGGGGGCGGAACTCGCCTACCTGCTGCTGCACGACCCGCAGTTCCGCCGCTGCCGGCGCGAGCACCTGCACCAAGTCGGGAAGCGCATTCCGCTGAAGGAGAATATCGGGCTGCTGTACCAGATCCTGGCCAGCGGCATTGATGGTTATCATTTCGATTTCTTCGTGCTGTCGGCGGCGCCGGTGGAGATCGTGCAGTCGGCGCTGGAAGGAATCGTCCCGGCGGACCACATCTACGGTACGGAGTTCCAGTACAACAGCGCGGGCGAGATCGAGAGGATCGTGCGCACCACCGCCGGTTACGGCAAGGTCGCCTGCCTCGACCAACTGCAGGCCAGGCTGCAGATCGGGCCCGACCACGTCATCTTCGCCGGCGACGGCAGCTCCGATGTCCACGCCATGCTGCACGTGAACGGGCGGGATGGATTGACGATTGCGGTGTCGGAGACGAGCAACGTGACGCAGATCGCGAAACGCACGGTGATCAGCGCCAACGCGCTCGCCATGCTGCTGCCGATCCTGGAGAAAATTGCGGGCTGGGAGGCGTCGAAGATTCGCGATTTTTTCGAGTCTCATGGCCTACTGGTGCAGGAGTGGGCGCGGGTGCGCACTGACTGGCTGACGCTGCGTCCCGCCGCGCCGCCGGAAGTCGCGCAGAGCGCGGGCGCGGAATGATCCTCAGCCTCTGAGCCGAAAAAGCAGAACCACAAAGGACGCGAAGGACGCGAAGGAAAGAAGCAGCCGCAGATGTACGCTGATTCACGCCGATTCTTGTTTTTCTTGATCTGCGTGGATCCGCGTCAATCAGCGGCAAGTTCCTTTGCGAACCTTCGCGTCCTTTGCGGTGAGCTTCTTCTTAGCTAGGTAATAATTCCCAGGCGCTTGCCGACGCGGCCGAGCACGACCAGCGCCTTGTCCAGTTCCTCGCGCGTGTGCGTGGCGCTCATGATGGTGCGGATGCGCGCCTTGCCTTCGGGGACCGTGGGGAAAGCGATGCCGGTGGCCATCACGCCTTCCTTGAACAGCTCGCGCGAGAATTCCATCGCCAGCCGTCCTTCGCCGACAATGATCGGAGTGATGGGGGTTTCGCTCCTGGGCGTGTTGCGCCCGCCGATGTCGAAGCCGAGATTGCCCAATTCCTTCTTGAAGTAGCGCGTGTTCTCCCACAGTTTCTCGATGCGTTCGGGCTCCTGCTCGAGGACCTCGAAGGCGGCGATGCAAGTGGCGGCGACCGAAGGCGGGTGCGAGGTGGAGAACAGGAACGGCCGCCCGCGGTGATAGAGGAATTCGATCAGGTCGCGCGTGCCGCAGACGTATCCGCCGAGCGCACCGATGGCCTTGGACAGCGTGCCCACCTGGATGTCCACCCGTCCGTGCATGCCGAAGTGATCGATCGTGCCACGACCATTCTTGCCCAGGACGCCGGAGGCGTGCGCGTCGTCCACCATCATGATGGCGCCGTATTTCTCGGCGAGATCACAGAGCGCGGGCAGCGGCGCGATGTCGCCATCCATGGAGAAAACGCCGTCGGTAATCAGCAGCTTGCGCCCGGGCTGGTTGGCGACCGACTTCAGTTGCTCCTCGGCGTGCGCCATGTCCTTGTGGCGGAAGACCAGGATCTTGGCCTTCGAAAGCCGCGCGCCGTCAATGATGGAGGCGTGGTTGAGTTCGTCGGAGATGATGAAGTCGTCCTTGCCCAGCACCGCCGACACCGTGCCCGAATTCGCGGTGAAGCCCGACTGAAAAACCACGCTGGCTTCCACGTTCTTGAAGCGCGCGATCTTCTCCTCCAGCTCCATGTGAATCTTCATGGTGCCGGCGATGGTGCGCACCGCGCCCGATCCGACGCCGTACTGGCGCGTGGCCTCCAGCGCCGCCGCGCGCAGCCTGGGGTGCGTGGTCAGCCCGAGGTAGTTGTTCGACGCCAGGTTGATGACGTGGCGGCCGTCGAAGGTGCACTCCGGCGCCTGCTCGTCCTCCAGCACCCGCAGGCGGAAGTACGTGCCCTTATTCTTGAGCTCGTTCAATTGGTCGGAAAGATAGGAAAGCGGGTTGGTGCGGGTGGCAGTCGGCATTCGGACCCCCAAGAAATCAGCCGCTGATTAACGCAGATCAACGCGGATCAAACAAATTAAGAATTAAGAAGTCAGAAGTCAGAATGAAAAACAGCAAATAGATGCAGCGGCTCTCCCATTCTTCATTCTGCATTCTTAATTCTTCATTCCGTATCCGTACAAATCGGTGGCGATCCGTGGCTAGCGACTTCCATTCGGATACAGCAGGATCTTGCTGGCCTCGCCGGTTTTCAGGCGCTCCATGCCCTGGTTGAAGTCCTTCATCGCCAGCTTGTCGGTGATCACCGGGTGCAGGTCGAGCTTGCCGGCCTTGAGCAGCGCGGTCATCTGGTACCAGGTCTGGTACATGCGGCGGCCATTGATGCCCTGGACGGTGATGCCCTTGAAAATAATGTCTTCGGAAAAATTCAGCGCGATGGGTTTGGAGGTCAGGCCGAGGAGGGAGATGCGCCCGCCGCGGCGCACGATGTTGAAGGCGGTTCGGATGGCGTCGGGGTGCCCGGCCATTTCGCAGACCACGTCCACGCCGGTGCCGCCGGTCAGGTCCATGATGATCTGGCGCACGTCCTGCGTGGCGGGATCGAGCACGTGGTCGGCTTTCATCTGCTGCGCGATCTTGCGGCGGTACTGGTTCACCTCGACGGCAAACACCTGGGTCGCGCCGCAGGCGCGCGCCACCGCGATGGCGAACAGTCCGATCGGCCCGGTGCCGGTGATGGCGACGGTCTTGGCGGCGATCTCGCCCGCGAGCACGGTATGCACGGCGTTCCCGAGGGGGTCGAGGATGGAGGCGTATTCCTGCGGGATGGCGGGGTCGAGCTTCCAGATGTTCGACTCGGGAATGACCACGTACTCGGCAAAGGCGCCGTTGCTGTCCACGCCGATGATGGAAACGTGCTGGCAGATGTGCGCCTCGCCGGTGCGGCATTGCAGGCACTTGCCGCAGGCGACGTGCATCTCGGCGGAAACGAAGTCGCCTTCCTGGACGCTGGTGACCTCGTCGCCGACGGCGGCCACGGTGCCGCAGAATTCATGTCCGGGAATCAGCGGCGGATGAATGCGGCGCTGCGCCCAGGGGTCCCAGTTGTAAATGTGCAGGTCGGTGCCGCAGACGCTGGCGACGCTGACCTTGACCAGGACATCGGTGCGGCCGAAGGCGGGGATTTTGACCTCGCGGATCTCGGCGCCCGGCTTGGGTTCGGGCTTCACAACCGCGAGCATGGTGTCCGGCATGAAAATCCTTGGCGCGCAATAAGGGCGCGCGGAAACTATGGGCAAACCTGTAATGTTAGCACGCGGCACACTAGGGGATGGCGGCGCCGACTGCTGAGACGCCGGAGTGCGTGGTTTGAAGTTCCATTTCAATCCCGCCGATCCAGCCGGCGACCAAGTTATAAACAAACGCGCTGAATGCACCGAACAGAAAGCCGAATGCGGCATAGAGAATCGGCATTACCAGCGCGAAGCCGATGCCGAATGCCGCCGGAAATCCGGGAGCGCCCGTCTGCTTGCCGGCAACCGCGGCGACCATCGAGAAAAGCAGGAAAAATGGGACGAACAACAAGCCCATCGCTCCGTAGAAAATCCCAGACAGCTTCGCGACTGAAAGCACACCGACCGACCTGAGGCGATGTGTCATCAAAGTACCTCCCTGTCGATAAAAGTGAGTTGAGGCTGCGATTCTCCGCCGAGTGAATGGTGAAAGCAACACCGAAGCCAGCATTCCAGAAAGTTTCAGTTTCGAGTTTCAGTTTCAGTTGGAGCGCGCTCGCCCTCGAGCGCGAACGTGTGGCGCACTCGCCCCGCCGCGACGAAAATGCTGGAAACTGAAAACTGGAAACTAATCCGACTGGATCTGGACCAGATCGGGCGCCTCGGCGGGCGAGGGCGGAATGGACTGCGTGGTCTGCGGGGCGCGGAAGAAATCGAGGTAGGAAACCTGGTGCACGCACGACACGGTGCAATGCGGCGCGCAGCTTTTTTCAGTGAGGTATTCGCGGCGAACGTCGGCGAGGGTGTACTGCATCAGCGGCTTGGCCGGGTAGCCGCGCTGCTGCGAGCAGTAGTGCACCAGGCCGTCTTCGCAGATGTAGAGATAGCGCCCGCCGGCGCGGCAGCGCCAGTTGTTGGGCCGGCCGTTGGCGATATTGTCCTGGAAGCGGTTGATGCGCGAGTAGCTCCCCTTCTCCAGCTTCTTCATCTCGTGGTAAATCGCGCCCTCCACTGGGCTGAGGGGCTGGAGCTGTCCGTCGCCGTTATGAATGATGCCGATGGTGGAGGTGAATCCCAACTGCCGCGCGCGCTTGCCGATGATCAGAGCGTCCTGCGGGCGGTGAATGCCACCGCCGACCACGGAATTGATGTTGACGTGAAACTCGGCGTACTCGGCCAGCAGTTGCAGCTTCTTGTCCAGCACCTTGAGGCTTTTCTTGGAGACTTCGTCGGGATTGATGTTATCAATCGAGATCTGCAGGTGCTCCAGCCCGGCGCGGTTGAGGCGCCCGATGCGCTCGGCGGTCAACAGGTAGCCGTTGGTGATCAACCCGGCGATCATGCCGTGCTGCCGAATGTGGCGGATGATGTCGTCCAGTTCGGGGTGCAACAGCGGTTCGCCGCCGCTGATGGTGACGATGGTCGTGCCCAACGAGGCCAGCTTGTCAATGCGCTGGAAAATGGTTTCCAGCGCCACCGGCTTGGAGACAGCGTCGTACTCGTTGCAATAGGAGCAGGAAAGATTGCAGCGGCGCATGAGGATGATGTGCGCCAGGACCGGATGGCGCGTGGACACCAGTGCCTTGGCGATCATCATCCACTCGCGGGAGCGGCGATGGATGGCGTTGAATCTGCGCCGGAGTCGTATAGCGGGAAGTGCCATCGTTCTCAAACCAGTTATTAAACCACTTCGAACCCGCCGGCTGCGGCAGGGAAACGTTCAGCGGCGGGAATCGATCATCGAATGGAGCATTTACGGGGCCTAAACGTCGCGGTCACAATGAGTTGTAAGCTTGTGCGGGCCCGGGTTGTTGGATGCGGACCACGGTGGTGGGATGCAAAATGCAGCCGGTAGCTGGTAGCCGGGGAAACTGGTCCCAGCTACCAGCCACAAGCCACATCAGCGCCTTCTACTTCTTGTCCGCGGCCGGCGGTTTCTTGGCCGTCGGCGGGAGCATGCCGTTGAGGCGCAGGTAGGTCGCCGCCAGCCCATAATGGTCAGCCCAGTCGTTGGTCAGGCCGATCAGCGCGGCCGCCTTGTTCGCCTGGTGTCCTCCCCACATGGTCACCGGCTCGCCGAGTTGCGAGTCCTGTACGCCCTTGAGCGCCGTCTGGCAATAGGCGAACGAACTCTTCAGCGCGGCGACCAGCTTGTCCTTCGGATCCTTGTCGCTGATCTTGTCAGACGGTTCAGCCAGGTTGGCCAGCTTGGCACACAAGAAATTGTTCGACTTGGCGATGTGCTCGACCAGGGTGCCGAACGTCATCTGCTGCTCGGTCGGCTTGTACGAGTACATGCCCGCCGGCATCTCTTCGGCGGCGGCCGTCAGGTTCTTCGACTGGCGCGCGATCAGGGTGCGGACCGTGTCGCTCACCGGATTCGAGCTGGAAGTGGACTTGGATTGCTGCGCGACGACGGCAGCCGCGCACAGCAGAGCCAGCGCAAGGAACAGAAGTTTCTTCATGGTTGCCTCCCCACCAGAAGCGGCGGTAAGAATACACGTTTCGGGCGGTGTTGCGCCAGCAGCGTGGCGCTCGTTGCGAACCTGTCTGTTAGATTAGGAGGGTTGTCGGTTTACGTTATCGGTCATCGGTACTGCCGAATCAATTGAATGTCGGTGCGCATTCCGACAGTCCAGGAGCGAAAAACCGACAACCGAAAACTTGCCCTTGATGAAACTGAATTTCACCAAAATCATCTTCCTTGCCGGTCTGCTGTTTGCCCTGACCCCGTGGGCATCGCCACCCTTGGCGCTGGCCGTCGGGCTCGTGGTCGGGTTCACGTTCGGCAATCCATTCCGCAGCCAGTCGCGCAGGTTCACCAAATACCTGCTGCAAGCATCGGTAGTCGGGCTGGGCTTCGGCATGAACCTGCAGCAGATCCTGAAAGCCGGGCGTTCGGGATTCATTTACACCGCGGTCGGCATCAGCTTCGCGATGCTGGTCGGGCTGACACTGACGCGCCTGCTGAAGGTGGCGCCCACCGCGGGCTTCCTGATCTCGGCAGGGACGGCGATTTGCGGCGGCAGCGCGATTGCCGCGGTCGGTCCCGTGGTCGAAGCCGATGAAGAAGAGATGTCGGTGGCCCTGGGCACGGTGTTCATCCTCAATTCGATTGCGCTGCTGATATTTCCCGGCATTGGAGCGTCGCTGCACCTGACGCAATCGCAGTTCGGATTGTGGGCGGCGCTGGCCATTCACGACACCAGTTCCGTGGTCGGCGCGGGCGCAAAGTACGGTGCGATGGCGCTGGCCGTTGCCACCACGGTGAAGCTGGCGCGCGCGCTGTGGATCGTGCCCATGACCCTGGGCACGGCGGCGGTGAAGCGGCGCCTCGACAACAAGAACGGCAGCCGCACCGCGTCGTCCCCGACGCGCGTACCGTGGCCATGGTTCATCCTGTTCTTCGTGCTGGCGGCGGTGGCGAACACGTTGGCGCCGGCGGGCGCGCCCGCGTTCCACGGGTTGGCACGCCTGGGAATCGTCGGATTGACGGCGACGCTGTACCTGATCGGCAGCGGTATCTCGCGCGCTACGCTGAGACAGGTCGGCGCGCGCCCGCTGATCCAGGGTGTGTTGCTGTGGCTGATCGTGGCGGTGGCATCGGCGGCGGCCATCCGCGCCGGCTGGATTGCGCTGTAATCATTGCCTGCGTGCGCACCTCTGATACGATTTCTTCTCTCACCGGCCCAACTGAAACCGAAACTGAAACTGAAACTGAAACTGAAGCGAGGCGCTATGTGGATCGTCTGGGGTGTTCTGGCCGGCTTAGTGGTGGGCATTTTTTCCGGCCTGCTGGGCGTGGCCGGCGGTGTGGTGCTGGTGCCCATACTCCTGTACTTCTTCAAGATGAACCAGAAGCTGGCCCAGGGAACCTCGCTGGCGATCCTGCTGCCGCCGACGGGAATTCTCGCCTTCCTGAGCTATCACCAGCGCGGCGAAGCCGACTTCAAACTGGGATTGGTGATCGCAGTCGGCGTGGTGCTGGGTGGGTACTTCGGCGGCGGCTGGGCGCAGTATATCCCTGGCCCCGTGCTGCGCAAGGCTTTTGCCGCCCTGTTGGTGGTGGTGGCGGTGAAGATGTTTTTCGAGAAGTAGACGGTTTTCGGTTTTCGGTTCCCGGTAATCGGGGCAGAGGCGACAGAAATTAGCTCGGCGCTTCGAAATTCGGATGCAATGCAACCGGTAACCGACAACCGATACACCTGCTTTTCAGCACGTGTTCCAGCGCGCCGCGAATTTCCGGATAGCGAAACTGAAATCCGCTGGCCAACGCCGCTTGCGGCACGGCGCGATTGCTCGCCAGCAGCAATTCCTCTCCCATCTGACCGAAGGCGGCGCGCACCGCAAACGCCGGCACGGGAAACGGTGTCGGGCGGTGCAGCACCGATCCCAGAGCACGGGTGAATTCGGCGTTGGTGACCGGGTTCGGCGCGACGGCATTCACCGGCCCGCGCACCGATTCATGGGTCAGCACGTGCAGGAAGAGCGCGATCAGGTCATCGAGCGCAATCCAAGCCATCCACTGGCGTCCCTCACCGAGGCGGCCGCCAACCCCCATGCGAAACGGCGGCAGCATGCGCGCCAGCGCTCCGCCCTTTCCGCTCAGGACCAGGCCGGTCCGCATCATGACGGTGCGGATGCCGGCGTCGCTGGCGGCGCGCGTGGCGTTCTCCCACTGCCGGCCGACCTCGGCAAGAAACGTTGATCCGGGCGGCTCCGCCTCGGTCACTACCTTGTCCGCAGTATCGCCATAGATGCCGTTCGCCGAGGCGCTCACCAGCACGCGCGGGCGCGGATTGGCCCGTGCGATGGAGGCGGCGATGGTCTGCGTCCCCTGCACCCGGCTGTTCAGGATTCGCGCCTTGCGCTGGGCGTTCCACCGCCCCGAAGCGACGCTTTCGCCGGCCAAATGCACCACCGCATCGGCGCCACTGAATTTTGCGCCGTCAATGGCGCCGGTGGGGTTCCACTGGATTTCAGCGGCGCCCTGACGCGGCGCGCGCCGCACCAGCGCCACCGGTTGGTGTCCCGCCTCACGCAATGCGCGCATCAACGCCGTGCCGATCAACCCCGAGGCCCCGGTGACGAGAACTCTCATGGGATCATGGTAGCTGAACCAAGCGCGGCTTCAAACGGGTCTATCTGTCTTTCGGTCTATCGGTCGTCGCCGGTCCAACAGACCGATCGACCGACAGACTGACAGACCAACAAAAATGCCCGGCCTCTCCGACCGGGCACAATGACGCAAGCAGATTTATTTCTTTTCCGTCTTGGCCGGTTCTTTCTTGGCCGCCGGCGGCTTGGGCGTTTCCATCTTCGGGTGCCAGAACGACGGGTCGGCTTTTGCCACATTGTCGGACACGTAGCTCAGCCGCGGATTGAAGGCGAACAGCCGGGGCTCGGCAAACTGAACCGTCTTGCCGACCGCATCGTAAAACCCGCCTTCCTTCAGCGCATCGCCATAGGCTTTGTTTGGGGGCTCGTCCCATGCCACCAGGCTCTTGACTGGGGTGAAATATATGTAAGTCCCCACGGGCATGCCCGAGGTCACTTCGTAGGCAACCGAATGGTAATCCGGGTTGGCCTTTGCACGCGCGGCCGCAACAATCTTGCCGACCTCGTCCGGGCCGGAGCCTATCTTGAAGCGCACGACCAGCACGTTGAAGTACTTGTACTCGCCCAAATTGAAGTCCGGCTTGTAGCTCAGCTCCGGACGGTACTTGGCGAAGACGATCCGCGATTCGGAAACGAATTCGCTCTCCTTGGGCGAAAACGTTTCCATGATTTTCTCGAACGCCGGGGTTTCGAACTTAATCGTTCAACTTTTCCAGTTGGGCATAGGTGTCGAACCCGGTCATGAACCAGTCTTGATCCGGTCCGGTCACCGAGCTGATGGTCAGGCTGTACGGGTATCCGGCCTTGATGAAGGCCTGCGTCCAGGCCGCCTCGTGTTTGCGGTGGGCAATGACTTTGCCCGGCTTCGAGTCTTCCCGCACGATCTCTAGAATTTTTGGCGGACCGTGCATTTCCGCTGTCTGCGCGACCACGATCGCGGGGGAGGCGAGCAGAGCAAAGACCGCCCAAACAAGGATTTTGCGCATAGGATCTCCTCTTTTTGCTTCTTGGTTGGTTGATTCCGAATGAATTGACGCGAGTCAGCGAGTAAGGAAGGGCCCACCCCAGTACGGGCCGCATGAGCGGTCCAAGCCTACGCTGCGGCCTTTGCGGGTGTCAATGGGCAGGCGCAAGGCACAAGGCGCAAGGCACAAGGCGCAAGGAACAAGGCGCAAGGAACAAGGCGCAAGGCGCACAACGCCCGTACGTTTTAAACCTTGAGCCTTGCGCCTAACGCCTTGAGCCTGCGGCTATAATCAAGCATGGCGACCTTCCGCCAGCAGATCGCGACCAACGTCTTGCGGGTCACGCGTTTCCGTGACCTGATGAAGCAGGTCCGGGCTTACCGGCCCAACGACGATCTCGATCTCATCAAGAAGGCCTACGACTTCTCCCTGCGTTATCACACCGGACAAACCCGAGCTTCCGGTGAACCCTACCTGGTGCACCCGCTGGAAGTAGCCTGCGTGCTGGCGGAGATCAAGCTCGACACCGTGGCCATCGCCGCCGGGCTGCTGCACGACCTGGTGGAAGACACCTCGGTGACGATCGAGGAAATCGAAAAGGAGTTTGGCGACCAGGTGGCGCACATCGTGGAGGGCGTCACCAAGATCAGCAAAATCGATTTCCATACGCGCGAGGAGCGCCAGGCCGAGAACCTGCGCAAGATGATGCTGGCCATGGTGGACGACATTCGGGTGGTCCTCATCAAGCTGGCGGACCGGCTGCACAACATGCGCACGCTGCAGCACTTGCCGGAAGAACGGCGGCTGGCGATCGCGCGCGAGACCCTGGAAATCTACGCCCCCATCGCGCACCGCCTCGGCATGGGCAAAATCCGCGGCGAACTGGAGGACCTGGGCTTCCCCTACGTGGATCCCATCGCCTACCAGCAGGTGCACGAGGCGGTGGAGGCGCGGCGCAAGGCGGGCGAGGAGTTCCTGGCCAAGATCGAAAGCTTCATCCGCGAGAAGCTGAAGGAAGCCGGCATCCAGGCGCGGGTCGAAAGCCGCATCAAGCGCCTGTACTCGATTTACCTCAAGATCCAGCGGCAGCGCATCAGCGTGGACCAGATGTACGACCTGCTGGCGGTGCGGGTGATCACCGGATCGGTGCAGGACTGCTATGCCGTGCTGGGCATGTGCCACAACCTGTGGCGGCCGGTGCCGGGGCGCATCAAGGACCACATCGCCATGCCGCGCCCCAACCTCTACCAGTCGCTGCACACCTCGGTGATCGCGGAGAGCGGCACGCCGTTCGAGGTGCAGATCCGGACCGAGGAGATGCACCACATGGCGGAGGAGGGGATCGCCGCGCACTGGAAATACAAGGACGGGCCGGTCTACGGCGCGCGACGAGCAGCGCCTGGCGTGGCTGCGCCAGGTGGTGGAGTGGCAGCGCGACATCAGCGATCCCAGCGAGTTCCTCTCCACGCTCAAGATCGACCTCTATCCCGAAGAGGTGTACACCTTCACCCCGAAGGGGAAGGTGGTGGTGCTGCCGCGCGACGCCACGCCGATTGATTTTGCGTACACGGTGCATACCGAGGTCGGACATTCCTGCGTCGGCGCGAAGGTGAACGGGCGCATGGTGCCGCTGCGCTACAAGCTGAAGAGCGGCGACATCGTGGAGATCCTCACCCAGACGGGGCACAAGCCGAGCCGCGACTGGCTGGCGCTGGTCAAGTCGAGCCGCTCGCGCCAGAAGATCAAGCACTGGCTCAATGTCCACCAGCGCGAGCGCGCGATTGAAATCGGCCGCAAGCTGATCGAGAAAGAGGCGCGGAAATATCGCGTCCCGCTGAAAGACATTTCCGAAGAGCAGTTTCACAAGGTGGCGGGCGAGATGGGCCTGGGCCGGCCCGACGACCTGATGGCGGCCATCGGCTACGGCAAATATTCAGCCCGGCAGATGCTGGCGCGCCTGGCGCCCTCCTCGGCCGCGGAACCCACGCCCGAGGCCGCGCCCGAACAAAAGCCCGGCGGCCTGCTGCGGCGCGTCTTCGGCGGCGAGAGCGGCGCTATTACCGTCAAGGGGCACGACGACCTGCTGGTGTACCGCGCGCGATGTTGCAATCCCATCCGCGGCGAAGAGATTGTCGGCTACGTGACCCGCGGCAAGGGCGTCGCGGTGCATGCCAAGAGCTGCCCCAACGTGGTCAACCTGATGTACGAATCCGACCGGCGCATCGACGTCGAGTGGGCGAGGCCGGCCAAGGAAGATGGCAGCACCGGGTATCCGGTCAAGCTCACCGTGTTCTGCGCCGACCGCAGCGGCATGCTCAAGCAGATGACCGCGCTCATCAGCGACGAGAACATCAACATCCGCAACATCGAAGCCCGCACCGCCAACAGCCAGGCGACGGTCGATTTCGTCATCGACATCGAGGACCTGAAGCACCTGGAGCGGATCGTCGGCGGGCTGCGGAAGATTCCCGGCGTGCACGACGTGCAGCGCGTGCAGAAAATCTGAAAAACAGTTTCGAGTTTCAGTTTCAGACGTGTGAGATAGGGGCCGCGGTATGGCACATGCACTTCCAATCCGTCGCCAAGCGGCACAGCCATCGGATTTTGAGAACATCCGCCCCCCAAAAAGGATGTTGACGTAGCCACCGTCTCGCCCAATACAATGCTGCTCCCAAAGATTCAAAAGGAGCTGAATGCAATGAAGAGAATCTGCGTTTGGGCTCTGGTGTCGGTTCTTGTCGGGCTCGCGCCTGCTGCATTTGCCAAAACCCACAGAGACACGTATCCGGTCTCTTGCGACGTGCTCTGGCCCGCGGTCAAGGATGTGGTCAGAAACTCGGGCAAGTACGGAATCATCGGAATTGACAGTACGGAGATGAGCATTTCGTACAACATTGGCGGAGGCCTTGGAGGAAAGCGAATCAACTCCGTGGTGCTGAACCGCAAGGGCGACAAAGAATGCGAAATGCAAACCCAGACTGCGTATAGCGGAATGATCCACAACGACGCGGGCGATTTCAAGGAGCGGGTCGAGAAGTCTCTAGCTGAGCAAAAGAAAGCCGCAGAAGCCGCACCCAAGAAAGAAGTGGTCGCGGAGGCCAAGAAGGAGCTGGTCCAGGAGCGGCAGCCCGCGCCAAGTGGCGGAAATCAGCAGGCTGCCCCGACTGCTTCTTCACTGGAGCAAGGGTTGCTCATTCTCAATTCCGATGCGGGAGCTGTTCAGGTGTACATTGATGGCGCCGCTGTAGGCACCACGCCTGCAAAGGTGAAACTGAGTGCCGGGAAGCACAAGATTCGCGCGCTTCTGGATGGGTACGATCCTTGGGAAAGGGAAGTTGAGGTGCTTGCGGATTCTGAGATCAGCATGAAGATCGTGCTGAAGAAGAGTGGAATCTAGCTACTGGACTCTGCGGCGGCACGACGACCGCGTCGCCGTTGCCGCCAAGGACCACCGGCGAATTACTTGTTCTCGGGCGGGCGGTGCAGCGCGCGCTTGGTCTTGGCGACGATGTCGCCCACGGTCGAGCCGATGGTGCGCGCCACTTCCGTCAAGCGGTCGGCGGTCACTGGTGCCGCCGCCGTTGTGGCTGCTGGTGCTGTGGCCGGTGCGGCGCTGGCCTTGACGGCACGCTTGCGGCTTTTCTTCGCGGCAGGACGCTTCACAGCCCGCTTCTTCTTGGCGGTGGTTCCGCTGCTGTTCTCTTCCGGCATTCGTCTTCCCCCGGTTGTTGCCGCGAAGTATACCAGTCTTGAGTCCCGAGACCCGAGTCCCGAGCGAAGGCAATCTCGGGTCTCGCGTCTCGGGACCCTAGAACCGCGCCAGAAAAGCGCGCTTCCGATCCTCGCTGAGAAACGACGCGCGGAAGGAGTTCATGGCCAGCTCGCGCAATTGCGCGTCGGTGAAGCCGAAGGTATCCTGCGCGACCTGGTACTCGCGCGAGAGCGAGGTCTCAAACATCGCGGGATCGTCGGTATTGAGCGTGACCATCAAGCCGAGATCGTAGTAGGTCTTCAGCGGATGCCGCCGCGCCGCCGCGCAACAGCCGGTGCGCAGGTTGCTGGTCAAACAGATTTCGACGGGGATTTGAGTTTGCGCCAGGCGGGCCATCAGCTCGCAGTCCTGGTAGGCGGTGAGCCCGTGCCCGATGCGCTCCGCCTTGAGGGCGTCGAGCGCGCCCAGAATGGACTCCGGCCCGCTGGATTCGCCGGCGTGCGCGGTGAGCCGCAGGCCGTTGTCCTTGGCGCGCGCGTAGAGCTCGCGAAACAGTTCGGGTGCGGCGCGGCGTTCGTCGCCGCCGATACCGATGCCGATGACATTGCGGTCGCGCAGCGGGATCGCTTTTTCGAATACTTTCTCGGCGGCCACGACCCCGAAGTGGCGCACGGCGTCGAAAATCCACAGCAGCGACACGCCGAAATCGCGCTCACCGCGCCGGCGGCCGCGCTCCAGGCCCTCGAAGATGGCATCGAAGTCGCGCCCGCGGAACAGGATCACGCCAACCGAAACGTAGACCTCGGCGTGGAGGACGTTTTCCGCCGCGAGCTTCTGCATCAGGCGATAGGTGATGAGCTCGTAATCCTGGGGCGTGCGCATCCAGGAGGTGACGGACTTGAAGGCGTCGAGAAAGGCGGTGAAATCCTTGTGCTGGTAGAGCCGCGCCAGCCGCTCGCGATCCACCGGCCCGCCGCCGTGCAGAAGGATCAGCTCGGCGAGTTCGTCGGGGCCGATGGAGCCTTCGAGGTGGAGATGGAGCTCGGCCTTGGGGAGAGAGTGGATGAAAGTCGACGGTCTACGGTCGACGGCTGACGGCAAAGAGTCGACCGTCGACTGTCGACCGTCGACGTTTTTCTTATCCGTGTTCATCCGCGCAAATCCGTGGCTAGCTTTTCGCAAACTCGCTGTGCCGGCGGCTCCACAGGAAATAAATGCACAGGCCGATCGCCAGCCACACGAAGAAGCGAATCCAGGTGATGACGGTGAGCCCGGTCATCAGGCCGCCGCAGAGCACCACCGAGATCAGCGGGAAGAATGGGACCAGGGGGACGCGGAATCCGCGCGGGCGGTCGGGCTGGGTGCGGCGCAGGAAGATGACGCCGAGGGAGACGAGCACGAAGGCGAACAGCGTGCCGATGTTCGACAAGTCCGCGGCGTCGCCGATGTCAACGACTCCGGCCGGGATGCCAACCGCGAAACCCGCGATCCAGGTGGACCAGTGCGGCGTCTTGAATTTCTTGTGCACGGCGGAAAAGATGCGCGGGAGTAGGCCGTCGCGCGACATGGCGAACCAGATGCGCGTCTGGCCGTACTGGAAGACCAGCAGCGACGAGAGCATCCCGGTGAGCGCTCCGATGATGATGACCGACTGCCATACGCGGCTGGCGCCGAGTTGCTTGAGTGCGTAGGCGACCGGGGCTTCGGCGGCCGCGCCTTCGGTGAAGGTCGAGTACTTCATCATGCCCAGCAGCACCAGCGCCACGCCGACATAGAGTACGGTGCATACGATGAGCGAGGCGATGATGCCGAAGGGAATGTCTTTCTGCGGTTCCTTGGATTCTTCGGCGGCAGTGGAGACCGAGTCGAAGCCGATGTAGGTGAAGAAGATGATGGCGCCGCCGGTGACCACCCCGCCGAATCCCGAGGGCATGAACGGATGCCAGTTCGCCGGGTGCACCAGCATGCCGCCCACGATCAGGAAGATCACGATCGCCGTCAGCTTGACGGCAACCATGACATTGTTCGTCTCGGCCGACTCGCGCACGCCGCGCACCAGCAAAATGGTGAGAACGAAGACGACGAGAAACGCGGGCACGTTGAAGTACGCGCCGGTCCACTTGCCGGAAGCCCAGACGGCGCTGGACCAGTGGTCAGGCAAGATCAACCACGGGATGCCGAAGGAGGCAAGCTGCGCTTTCAGATATCCGCTGAATCCGACGGCGACCGCGACGTTGCTGACCGCGTACTCCAGAATCAGGTCCCAGCCGATGATCCAGGCGAAAATTTCGCCGAGCGTGGCGTAGGAATACGTGTACGCGCTGCCGGCGATGGGGATCATGGAGGCGAGCTCGGCATAACACAGCCCGGCGAAGCTGCAGGCGACGGCGACCAGGATGAACGAGATCGCGATCGCCGGGCCGGCCGGAGGACGCCCGTGCATCAGCGCACCCGCGCTCGATCCGTGTCGCAGAAAGTTGGCGATCAGGTCGAGGACCTGGGCGTGCAGGATGGAGGGGACTTCGAAATGTTCGCCGGCGGCGGCGGTGCCGGTGAGCACAAAGATGCCGCTGCCGATGATGGCGCCGATGCCGAGCGCGGTCAGGCTCCACGGGCCGAGGGTCTTCTTGAGCCGGTGCTCGGGCCGTTCGGAGTCGGAGATCAGCTTGTCGATGGACTTGCGGGCGAGAAGCTGGGAGCCGGTGCGCCTTGCCGAATTCTTGTCGGTCGTCGGGGTTGAGTCAGCCAAGAGAGTTTTGGTCTCGGTTTCGGGTAAAGCAAGCCCTCAGCCGCCGTGCGCAACGGCTGAGGGCGGGTGGTTAGCGTTTCGCCTGGCCGCGCACCATCTTTTTCACTTTGCGCTTCTTGGAGCCGCGGGCGTAGTCGCGTTTCTTTTTCGGTTTCTCAGCCACGGCCTTCTTGCGGGCCGCGCGCTTGATTTTCTTGCGTTCTTCCTTGGACAGTGCTTGCGTATTTGCCATGAGTTCTCGCTAACGTTGGATTGGAAATTCTGTCGCCCGCTAAAGCGGGCTTGATCTCGCGTTACGTGCTGACCCACGGCTTACGCCGTGGGCTAGGATTCTGTCGCGCGCTGCACGCGCTTGGTGCCGTCCCTACGGGACTCGGAATTTCATCGCTTGCTCCCCGGGGCTTACGCCCCGGGCTATGAACTGCCGTCCCTGCGGGACTGAACTTCGCTCGACGCTCGGTGCCGAAAGCTGATGGCTGATAGCTGAAAGCTGACAGCTTGTTTCGCTGGGTGCCGAAAGCTGATGGCTGATAGCCGAAAGCTGACAGCTTGTTTCAGACGCGCTCCAGTTGCGCGTACTTCTCGACCAGCTTCTTCAGGCCGAATCTTGGGAATTGTACCGTAATCTTCGCGTCGTCTCCGTCGCCCTCGCGCTTGTAGACGGTTCCCTCGCCATATTTCGGGTGCTTGACGCGCTGGCCGGGACGAAATCCAGTGCGCCCGGGCGTGGCGGGAACCTCGATTTTCGGGCGCGTGAACTTTTTCCCTCGCGAGGCGAAGAACTCGGCGATGTTGTCAATCGAGTTGTAGGTCGGATGCGAATTCGAGTACGCGGGGCGCTGCTGGCGGGGGTATGCCGGGCGCTGGTCTTCACTTTCGTAGTCGTAGTGAGCCGAGGAGTAGCCGTCATCGGACGCCACACGCGAAGGCGCGCGTGCCACCCGATCGGTATCGCTCCAGGCTGAACGCCGCGGCGCGCCCAGGTCGTCCAGCAATTGCGGCGGGATCTCCTCGAGGAAGCGCGACGCGATCGATGCCTCCGGCATATCGGTGCCGTAACGGCGGCGGTAGCGCGCGCGGCTGACGATGAGCTGGTCCATGGCGCGGGTCATGCCGACGTAGCAGAGGCGGCGCTCTTCCTCAACATCGTCGGGATTGAGGAACGTCCGCGAGTGCGGGAACAGGCCCTCCTCCATGCCCGCCAGGAACACCAGGGGGAACTCCAGGCCCTTGGCGGAGTGCAGGGTCATGAGCGTGATCTTGGCAGCGGCGTCGTACTGGTCCTGGTCGCTGACCAGCGCGGCGTGATCGAGGAACTCCTGGAGCGACTCGCCGCGGTCGCGCGAATCCATGGCGGCGTTCACCAGTTCGCGCAAGTTCTCGACGCGGGCCAGCGATTCGGGCGTGTCCTCCTCCTCGAGCTGCTTGATGTAGCCAGTGCGGTCGAGGAGGTATTTGAGGAGCTCGGCGGTG
Source organism: Terriglobia bacterium (assembly GCA_963760265.1). GTDB lineage: Bacteria > Acidobacteriota > Terriglobia > Terriglobales > Acidobacteriaceae > JAIQGF01. Next base: position 36,266 of record CAVXCR010000046.1, on the reverse strand, counting down.
GTGCCGGGGCGCGGGTCGGAGCCTCGGGCGAGGGCGCCCTCGGCGTCGGGATTTTCGTCATCCTCGGATGCAGCCCCGGCGGGGGCGCCGGGGCCTACAACGCCCAAATCTGCATCGCGATCTGAATTGTCGGCGGCTGAGATGGCGATATCGAGATTCGCGCCGAAGTCGAAGGATTCATCGGCGTTGGTGGACGGAGCGGCGCCGGGCGCGGTGCGGTCTTCGGGCTTGCTGGGGCTCTCGTCTATCGAATCGCCGAGCCACTGGGCGTAACTGCCGGCGAGCATGGCGCGTCCACCCTCGATGATCTCGCGGAAATTCTTCAGCGAGGCGACCGCGCGCTGCGGCACAAGCACGCCGTCAATGGCGTTGCCAATCGCGCCCCACAGCGAAGTTCCGGTTTCCAGCCCGATCCGCTCCAGCGTGTCGAGCGTGGTGCGGCCAATGCCGCGCGCCGGGGTGTTGATGACGCGCATCAGCGCGATGGTGTCGTCGGGATTCTGCACGACCTTGAGATACGAGATCATGCCCTTGATCTCGGCGCGTTCGTAGAACGAGAAACCGCCGACGACGTGGTAGGGCAACTGGTAGCGCCGCATCGCCTCTTCAAAGAGGCGCGATTGCGCGTTGGTGCGGTAGAGCACGGCGGCGCGGGCGCGGTCGTGGCCCTCCTGCGCCGACTGTTGCAAGTACTTGGAGAAAAGGTCGGCGGCAAACAGGGCTTCGTTCTCGCCGTCGGGCGCTTCGTAATACCCGATGTTGTTGCCGCCCTGGCGCGAGGTCCACAGGTTCTTGCCCTTGCGCTTGACGTTGTTGGCGACCACGGCGGAGGCGGCGCTGAGGATGTTCTGGGTGGAGCGGTAATTCTGCTCCAGGCGGATGATCTTGGCGTCGCCGAAATCTTTTTCGAACTCCAGGATGTTGCGGATGTCGGCGCCGCGCCAGGAGTAGATGGACTGGTCCTCGTCACCGACGGCGCAGATGTTGTGGCGCTCGCCGGCGAGCAACCGCATGAGCTCGTACTGCGGGCGGTTGGTGTCCTGGTACTCGTCAATCAGGATGTACTGGAAGCGGCGGTTCCAGTAATGGCGCACCGGTTCGGCGACCTTGAGCAAGCGCACGGTTTCCAGCAGCAGGTCGTCGAAATCCATGGCGTTGGCCTTGCGCAGTTCCTGGCGGTAAATTTCGTAGACGTGCGCCACCTGCTCGGATTTCAGGTCGGAGGATTGCAGGAAGGTTTCCTGCGGATCGAGCATGTGGTTCTTCGCCCAGGAAATGCGTGCCAGCACGGAGCGCGGCGTGAGCTGCTTGTCGTCGAGGCCGAGGCGGCGGATAGCCTGCTTCACCAATGATTGCTGGTCGGCTTCGTCGTAGATGGCGAAATCCTTGCGGTAGCCGACATTGTTGACGCGCAGCGCCTCGATGTCGCGGCGCAACATGCGCACGCACATGGAGTGGAAGGTCGAAATCCACGGTTTGGCGAAAGAGCGTCCGCCGACCAGGTGCTCGACGCGCTCGGCCATTTCGGAAGCGGCTTTGTTGGTGAACGTGACCGCCAGGATGGCCTCGGGCTGGACCCCCAGGTTCTCGATCAGATGCGCGATGCGGTAGGTGATGACGCGGGTCTTGCCCGATCCGGCGCCGGCGAGGATGAGGATTGACCCGTCGGCGGTTTCGACCGCTTCGCGCTGCTGGGGATTGAGTTCGTCGAGGAAGGTCACTGTTACCAGTTTACCGCGAGCGAAGCGTGCCGCGCCGCCGGCGCTCGTCTCCGTTTTGATGGCAATCCCACCGCTTCCGCGGTGGGCTAACGAATTCCGCCGCTCCGCGGCTGTTCAATGCGGAGCACTAGAAACCAGAAACTAGCAACCAGAAACTGCTTCAGTGCGGCACGGTGCGCGTCACGCCTGCGCCCGGCGGTTTCGTCTCGCGGCGCAGGCTGGAGCACTCGCGGCAGGGGCAGAATTCGCGCAGGAAGTCCCAGGAGAAGATGCCGTGCTCGTGGCCGTCGCTCCAGGTGAAGCGGATAGCGTACTTGCCGACGGCTTCGGCGACGGTAGCTTTCGGTGGCGGAGTATACATGGGCAGCACGCCGGGAGCGGGCTTGGAGCGCTCGCCGGGCTCGCGGTTCTGCTTGACGCGCTCGTCGTTGCACAGGGCGCAGGGGCAGGCGTCGCGCAGGTACTGAAACGTGTAATTGCTCTTGTGCCCGTCCATCCACTCGATGTCCATGCCGGCGCCGGTGGAGAGATGGACCTTCACCGACCTGGGGCTGGGCTGGGGGGCGGGGGGCATGGAGTTAGTATCGCACAGGGCTACGAAAATAAATTTGACGGCATAGTTTCGGGACGCGTATACATAGGGCTAACAGCTAAGACTTGAATAACGCAAAAATCGCCCTCCCGAGATCGCAAGGCGCTTAGGCTGCCGCGATCGGGAGGGTTTTCGTTTGGAGGCTGCACGCCCGCGATGAAGGACAAGGAACGACGCCAGAGCGACGATCTAAGGGACGTGCTCCGAGAGGAGAAACAGCGCGGTGCTTCGCGCTACGCTGTTTCGCAACTGAAACGCCGACAGCTCATGAGGGACTTGGCAGAGCTTCTGCAAATAACAGAGGAACGAGAGTACATTCGGGCGCTGGAGAGGCGCTTTGGAATTAACGAGACTTCGCCGCGCTTCGCGGAGGTCTTGCAGATTTGGCGCGAGCAGCACGGAGGCGGGCGACATCGTGGCTGAAGGCGTCAATTCGCGCCTCTTGCTCTTTAACAGGCAGGTCTGCCATTTGCTCCAGGATGATATCGGCCAAGTCTTGCGCGGCCTGCCTTGGAGTGCGTTTTGTCCGGCCTTTGGGTATCGCCCGAGTCGCCATGGTGTTTTTCCTGTTCGACGATTGCATTGTATTACAGTTCAGACCATGCTGGTTAGGAGGTGGCAGCGTGGGCGGCTCTAAAGGAAATAGGAACATCCACCCGGGTGAGATCCTGCGGGAAGAGTTTCTCAAGCCCATGGAGCTGTCGGCCTACGAACTGGCGAAGCGGCTGCACGTGCCGGCGCCGCGGATCAACGACATCGTGCTGGAGAAGCGAGGAATCAGCGCCGACACGGCTGTGCGCCTGGCGCGATTCTTCGGCACAACCGAACAGTTCTGGATGAACTTGCAGTCTTCCTTTGACCTGCGCCGCACGCACACGGCACTCAAGAAGCAACTGGAGAAGATCGCCCCGAGGGGCAAAGGCAGTGCGGCCTGAGGCTGGCCAAATCAGCGCACCTCCTGTAAAATCTATGTTTTGCCCCACTGGGAATGGAAGGATTCTGAGCAGTCATGGCACAAATTTGTGATGTCTGCGGCAAGGGACCGCAGTTCGGCAACAACATCAGCCACGCCCACAACGTCACCAAGCGGCGCTGGAACGTCAACCTGCGCCCGGTGCGCGCCAAGGTGAAGGGCGCCACCAAGAAGCTGCACGTGTGCACGTCGTGTTTGCGCAGCGGGAAAGTGGTAAAGGCGTAACCCAGTCGCCAGTCGTCAGTCGTCAGTCTTCAGGCGGTTGGGGCCAAAGTGACGTTAACCGACCTTGATCTGGGCAACCACAGAGAGTCGCCAGTCTTCAGTCGTCAGTCTTCAGGCGGTTAGGGCCAAAGTGGGTCCGCGCTACAGAACCGCGATCACATCGATTTCCACCAGCACATCCTTGGGCAGGCGGGCCGCTTCAACCGTGGAGCGGGCCGGCGGCTGCTTGGTGAAGAACTTGCCGTAAACCTCGTTCATGGCGGCGAAATCGCTCATGGATTTCAGGAAGACGGTGGTCTTGACCACCTGCTCCAGGTTGCTTCCGGCCTCCCACAACACGGCCGAGAGGTTCTTCAGCACGCGCTCGGTCTGGGCGGCGATGTCGCCCTGGATCAGCTGGTTGGTGGCGGGATCGAGCGCGATCTGGCCGGAACAAAAGATCATCCCGCCGGCGCGAATCGCCTGCGAGTATGGGCCGATAGCTTTGGGAGCATTGGTGGTGGCGATCACTTCGCGCATGTTCTCTCCGTCGTTTCCATGAGTTTCGTCGGGCGCCCCGCAAAACCGGAAATTGTAGCAGTTGGACGATGCGGCAGCATTCGCCCCACCCCGTCTGGCACTGGGGTAGTAATGTCCTGATAACGACCCCAACAATCCAGCGCGCCGGGACATCGGCGCCATCTGCTGACGGTGCAAGGCCTTGCAAAAGATAGGGGTACAAAGATCTGCAACCATTTTGGTGCAGAAAAGTCTTGGTTTCCGGGGCGCAAGGGTACATGATTGTCAATAGGAAAGCCCGCCCCCCGGGACGCCGGGAGCTGCAATGGCATATTCACACTTGCGCTTGCGCAAGACGCTGGCTGTGGTTCGAGTCCTGACGGGTGTTTTGTTCCTGTTCGCCGCCGCGCACAAGATCTCGTCATGGGAATTCGCCAAAATCGAGTTCCCGCAGTTTGTCTCGGAAGCGGCTCACGGCGCCGCTGTCGGGTTTTACGGCGATTTCCTCGGTAGCGTGGCCGGGCAGCATCTCGCAGGATACGCGGCGCTGGCCGCATTTATCGAATTGTTCATCGGCGTGGGGCTGACGCTCGGGCTGGCGGTTCGCCCCATCTCCATCCTGGGCTCGGTGTACATGGTTCACCTGATGCTTGCCACCTGGAATGCGCCTGGACCGAACGAACCCATGTGGCGCTACCTCGACAATGGCGGCAAGCTGATCCTGCTGTTGTTCCTCTTCGTGCTATTCGGCTTCGGGCACGCGGGAGAAAACCTGGGGCTAGGATCGCTGTATCACCGCCGCCGCCATCGCAAGTGGGAGCATCCGGAACCGGACGGCGAGTTGGAGACCTCCGCCATGCCGAATATTGAACCCTACAGCCGGCGCTACCGGAACGAAGAAAAAGACGAGTTTCCGCAGGAGCCCCACACCGATTCCGACAGGTTCAAGCTGAGGATCTGAAGTCCACGCCGGACTTCCGCGCCAAACGCTTCGTAGTGCGGCTGCTATAATCGAATCAGCCCTAATGAAAGCGCCGCGAGCAGTATCCGACCGTCATTTCCCGAAAATCCGCTCCACGACCGTGCTGGCCGTTCGCAAGGATGGCAAAGTGGTCATGGCGGGAGATGGGCAGGTCACGCTGGGTGAAGGGGTTATCAAGCATACGGCCCGCAAGATCCGGCGCCTTTACCAGGACAAGATCCTGGCCGGGTTCGCCGGGTCGACCGCCGATGCCTTCTCGCTGTTCAGCCGCTTTGAATCGAAGCTCGAGCAATACCACGGGAACCTGGGCCGGGCCGCGGTGGAACTGGCCAAAGATTGGCGTACCGACAAGGCGCTGCGGCACCTGGAGGCGCTGCTGCTGGTGGCCGACCACACCCAGACGTTCTTGATCAGCGGCGCGGGCGATGTGATTGAGCCCGATTCCGGGATTGCGGCGATCGGGAGCGGAGGCCCGTATGCCCAGGCGGCAGCCCAGGCCCTGGCAGCGCATACCGAGCTGTCGGCGCGCATGATCGCCGAGGAAGCGATGAAGATCGCCGCCCGGATGTGCATCTATACCAATGAGCAGTTCACGTTCGAAGAGCTGTAGGGGGATTTGTAATTGGTAATTTGCAATTTGTAATTTGCAATTGTGGGCATGTGCTGTTGCGCGATCATCCGGCACATCCGACAAATCACAAATTTGAAATTACAAATTACAAATGACAGGATGGCAGGGTATACGGGAACGCCGCTGGTGAAGGCCTGAAATTTTACCGTCGCAAGGCTCAAGCGAAAGCGGCGGGCCGCGCCGGCTGAAACTGAAACTGAAACTTTGAAACTGCTTTTATGGCTATTTATCTACCCCAGACGGCCGAAGAAGAAGGTATCGGACTGGATGAGCTGACGCCGCGGGAAATCGTCGCCGAGCTCGACAAGTACGTGGTCGGCCAAAACGCGGCCAAACGCGCGGTGGCCATCGCGCTGCGCAACCGCATGCGGCGGCAGAAACTCACGCCGGAGCTGGCGGAAGAAGTCATTCCCAAGAACATCATCATGATCGGCCCCACCGGCGTGGGAAAGACCGAGATCGCGCGCCGGCTGGCGAAGCTGGCGAGTTCACCGTTTCTCAAGGTGGAAGCCTCGAAGTTCACCGAAGTCGGGTATGTCGGGCGCGATGTCGAGTCCATGATCCGCGACCTGGTCGAGATCGCGGTTGACATGGTGCGCGAGGAAAAGCTCGAGGACGTGCAGGACAAGGCCGAGCTCAACGCCGAGGAACGGCTGCTCGACCTGCTGTTGCCCGGCAACGTCGGATTCGTCAGCACGCCGCGCGGGGATGGCGGGTCGGGGGCCATCGAGGTCATTCATCCCGGCGAATCCAATACCCGCACCCGCGAAAAGCTGCGCCAGCAGTTGCGGGAAGGCAAGCTCGACGACCGCATCGTGGAACTCGATGTGCGCGAGAAATCCTTTCCGGCGTTCGAGATCGTCTCCAACCAGGGCGTCGAGGAGATGGACGTCAACATCAAGGACATGCTGCCCAACATCTTCGGCCAGCGCACCAAGAAGCGGAAGATGAAGGTCAACGAGGCCTTCGAGTACCTGGTGCAGGAAGAAGAGCAGCGGCTGATTGACATGGACCAGGTGACGCGCATCGCGGTGGAGCGCGTCGAGCAGTCGGGCATCGTTTTCCTCGACGAGATTGACAAGATCGCCGGGCGCGAAAGCGGCCACGGGCCCGACGTGTCGCGCGAGGGCGTGCAGAGGGACATCCTGCCGATCATCGAAGGCACCACCGTGAACACGCGCTACGGCATGGTGCGCACCGACCACATCCTGTTCATCGCCGCCGGAGCGTTCCACGTATCGAAGCCGAGCGACCTGATTCCCGAACTGCAGGGCCGCTTCCCCATCCGCGTCGAGCTGCAATCGCTCACCATCGAGGATTTCATCAAGATCCTGACCGAGCCCAAGTCGTCGCTGGTGAAGCAGTACACGGCGCTGCTGGAGACCGAAGGGCTGAAGCTGGAATTCACGCCGGGCGCGCTGGAGGAAGTGGCGAACTTCGCGGCGCGGGTCAACGAAGGCACCGAGAACATCGGCGCGCGGCGGTTGCACACCATCATGGAGCGCGTGCTCGATGTGATCAGCTTCGAAGCGCCCGACATGAAGGAAAAGAACGTCACCGTGGACGCCGATTACGTGCGCAAGATGCTGGCGGAGATTGTGAAGGACCAGGATTTGTCGCGCTATATCCTGTAATACAAATTCACCACGGAGACACAGAGGCACGGAGAAAAACGTGCCTCTTTTTCTTTCTTATCCTCCGTGACTCCGTGTCTCCGTGGTGCGATCGAGTGATTCCAAGCTGGAAAGTGCGAAGGTAGGCTGTTAGTCTGTCAAGCTTTCATGAAATGGCAGCTTCATCTCGTGCTGACGGCGGTATTGTGTCTGGCGGCGTGCGGAACGCCAGGCGCGCCGCGCCCGCCGTCTCTGGAATTGCCGCGGCCGGTCACGGATCTGGCGGCAACACGGCAGGGCGACAAGGTCACGCTCACCTGGACCGCGCCGCGCGAGACCACCGACAAGCAGAACATCCGGCATCCCGGGCCGGTGCGGATTTGCCGCGGCGTAAATACCACGGCCATGGTGCAGTGCCCGCAGGTGGCGGAGTTGCCGCCCGCTCCGGTAGTTGCCAAGGGCGCCAAACCGGAACAGAGGACCTACGCCGATACTCTGCCAATGGATTTGCAGCAGCAGCATCCCGCCGGGTTCGCGACCTACGCGCTGGAGTTGTTAAATGGGCGCGGGCGCAGCGCCGGATTGTCGAACCAGGTGGAGGTGCCGCTGGCGCCGACGCTGCCGCCGCCGAGCGACGTACGCGCGGAAGTCACGCCGGAGGGAGTCGTGCTGACTTGGACGGGTGTACTGCATGAGCACGAGGCTGCGGAGTTGCGGCATTTGTACCGCGTCTACCGGCGCACACCCGAGACGCCGGCGTGGAGCGTGGTCGGCGAGGTGCAGCTTTCCACCGACCCGCACGCCCGCTTCGTGGATACCGGCTTCGAGTGGGAAAAGACTTATCTGTATCGCGTGGTGGTCGTCACCTCCGTTATTCGCGGTGGCGCAGCGGCCGTCCAGGTGGAGGGCGAGCCGTCAGCGGACGTCGAGGTCTTCGCCCATGACGTTTTCCCGCCTGCCGCGCCCGCGGGACTGCAAGCGGTAGCGTCGGGCGTCGGCCAGCCTCCGTTTGTGGATTTGACGTGGGCGCCGAACACCGAGGCTGATCTCGCCGGGTACAACGTCTACCGGCACCAGGCAGGGCAGCAGCCGGTGAAAATCAACACCGAACTGGTGAAGGCGCCGGCCTACCGCGACCGGGAGGTGACGGCGGGACACAACTACTTCTATGCTGTAACGGCGGTGGACTTGCGAGGGAACGAGAGTCCGCGGTCGGCAGAAGCATCTGAGAGCGTGCCGTAAGAAACATTGAACCGCAAAGTACGCAAAGGAACGCAGAGGAAAGCAAACCATGATTGCCGCGGAATTATCAGAGAAGGAGCGCATCCGTATCAATCACATTAGCCGGTTGGTCGTGACCGCGGCTATGAAGGTACATTCACTGCTCGGCGCCGGGCTGCTTGAAAGCGCATACCAGGTTTGTCTTGCTCAGGAATTAAGAAAACAGGGTCTCAAAGTTGAACGAGAGGTTGCTCTACCGGTCACGTATGAGGGAGTGCGGCTGGAAGTTGGTTATCGCCTCGATCTTCTTGTTGAAGACTGCGTCATCGTCGAGCTAAAAGCAGTCGAGAGCCTTCTTCCTGTCCACGAGGCCCAATTGTTGTCACATTTGAAAGTTAGTGGCCTTCATCTCGGGCTTCTCATCAATTTCAAAGTCCCCCATCTGAAGGACGGAATCAAACGATTGGTAAACAACTTCTGAGATCGTGTTTATTATTGATTTTCCTTTGCGGTCCTTGGCGTCCTTTGCGGTAAAAGATTTCTAAAGGATTGAAATGAAATACTGCCGACTGCTGATCAACAACGAACCTCAATTCGCGCTGGTGGAGACCGAAGGGTCCACGGGGCGGGAGCTGGTCACGCGCGTCTTCAAGTCCGATGCGCGCGCGCGCATTCCCGACGAAGACGCGGCCTCGAAGCGCATTGATCCCATCCCGCTGCAGGACGCCAAGCTGCTGGCGCCGGTGCTGCCCTCGAAGATCGTCTGCGTGGGACGCAATTACAGGGCGCACGCCGCCGAATTGGGGAATGAGGTTCCGACCGAGCCGCTGATCTTCTTCAAGCCGCCGTCGTCGCTGAACGATCCGGGCGCGGAGATCCGCCTGCCCAAGCTGTCGCAGAACGTGCACTACGAAGGCGAGCTGGCGGTGGTGATCGGCAAGACCTGCTACCACGTGCGCGAAGGCGAGGACGTGCGCGACTACATCCTCGGCTATACCATCCTGAACGATGTCACCGCGCGCGACCTGCAGAAAAAAGAAAACCAGTGGGCTCGCGCCAAGGGCTTTGACACCTTCACTCCCGTGGGCCCGGTGGTGGTGGACGGGTTGGATCCGTGGGCGGGCATCGAGGTGGAAACCCGCATCAATTCCGAGGTTCGGCAGCACGGCACCACCGCCGATTTCATCTTCCCGCTCGATGCCATCCTCCGCCACATTACCGCGGCCATGACGCTTGTTCCCGGCGACGTGATCGCTACCGGAACGCCGGAAGGGGTAGGGCCGTTGCACGCCGGCGATGTCGTGGAAATCACCATTCCGGGCGTGGGCACGCTGCGCAACCCGGTGGTGGACGAGTAATTTCGTAATTGGGTAATTTAGTAATTTGGTAATTTCGGAACCTGCAGTCGTTGGTTTTCAAGTTACCAAATTGCAAATTTACGAAATTACCCAATGGATAATCGGCGATAATTGAGTTCCCTATGAAGTTCTTCATCGACACCGCCAACCTGAACGAAATCCGCGAGGCCAATGCGATGGGCATCCTCGACGGAGTCACCACCAACCCATCGCTCATCGCCAAGGAAGGCAAGCCGTTCAAGGACACGATCCTGGAGATCTGCAGCATCGTGGACGGACCGGTCAGCGTGGAAGTGGTCGCGCTCGAGGCCAAGGGCATGTTGCGCGAGGCCGAAGAATTCGCCACCTGGCACAAGAATGTCGTGGTCAAGCTGCCGACCACGAAAGAAGGCTTGAAAGCCTGCAAAACCCTTACCGGGCAAGGCATTCGCGCCAACCTGACCTTGTGCTTCTCGCCCAACCAGGCGCTCATGGTGGCCAAGGCGGGAGCGACCTACGTGAGCCCGTTTGTGGGACGCCTCGACGACATCAGCCACGTCGGCATGGACCTGGTGCGCCAGATCGTGCAGATTTACAACAACTATGGCTACAAGACGCAGGTGCTGGCGGCATCGCTGCGGCATCCGCTGCACGTGGTGGAAGCGGCGATGGCCGGCGCGCACGTTGCCACCATCCCGTTCAAGGTGCTGGACCTGATGATCAAGCATCCGCTCACCGACAAAGGGCTCGACGCCTTCCTGAAAGACTGGGAGAAGGTGAAGGCGCTGGCGGAAGCGGATCTGGTAGCAAAGGGATAATCAGGGCAGGAAATGTTGACGCGGCGCGGCGCAGGTCGCGCCGATTGCTTTTTTTGTGTGGCCGCAACCCCGCACCCGAATCTTAACCTCGCGTATCCGGCATCTAAGAGGTAAGCTGGATGTATCGCGGTCGGGGGACGTAATTCCTTGCACGCAGGACTGGCCGGTTTATTCCTGAGATTCGTATGAGTGCGCTTCCTATGTATGCGGTGATGGCGGCAGGAATGGCCACGGCTGCCGCGGGGGTGTGGCAGTGGATCCGCAGCCACCGCATGACGCCCGAACAGCGTGAACAGCAACGCCGCCAGCGCCTGGCGCAGATAGGCCGCATCTGCGATGGCACCGTGCTCGACGTCCAGGAAATCAGCGCCAACGGCCACGGCCCCACCCAACTGCTCATCTATTCCTACGATGTCGGCGGCGTGTCGTACGAGGCGTCGCAGGATGTCACCCACCTGCGCCAGATCGTTGATATCGAATCCTGCAGGCTGGGGCTGCCCAGCTCCGTCAGATACGATCCGCGCAATCCCGGCAATTCCATCGTGGTTTCCGAGGCTTGGACAGGGCTGAGGACGTAATCAGGCTTCGGGCGGAATCAGGATTTAGGCGTTAGGCTTTGGGCGTTAGGATTTGCAATTAGCATTTTGAAAATTCCGAATTTCTGCAGCCTAAAGCCTAACGCCTAAAACCTACAGCCTTCTAGCGCCGCTTTGCCGGCCGTTTGTTGGGGTCGTAGGTGATGGCCGCCTGGAACAGCGAGTCGGGCAAGCCGGCGTTGTAGCGCACGTTGGTGATGAAGCGCTGGTTGGTGGTATCGCCGTTGTGGGTGCGCAGCAGGCTGTGCGGCGTCATGATGCCCTGCTCGAGGCGCCAGTTGTCGAAGATCTCGCCTTCAACGTTCTTCAGGCGGTCGGCCGGATCGCGCCACTCGAACGTTTTCTTGATCGGCAAATGGGTGTGGTTGTCGAGGAAGAGAGTGACGGAATCATTGTCGGCGGTCAGGATGGTGACCGAGTCGGCGGGCTTTTGCTCGGCCACGGCGGGTCCGTCGTAGAAGAGCGCGATGCCCGGTTGGTTCAGCCACTGGCGCAGGACGACCTCGAGCGAATGGCGATGGCGGCGGTTGTAGTCGGCGAGCTGATCGGGTTCCATGGCGGCTGTGCCCTTGTACGTGATTTCGTAGCCATTCTCGCCGACGTTGATGAACACCACGTCGCGCTGCTTGGTGAGCTCGATACGCTCCTTGTCGGGATATTTCCAAAAACGCCAGAACAGGGTACCGAGGCTGTTCGGCTGGCCGTGTGAGTAGGCGTACGCACGCCCTTGCTGCTCCATGTCCTGGAGGTTGAGCCAGGCTTGGCCGCCCAAGGCTTGAATGCATTCGTCGAGCAGCGAGCGGGCCTTGCGCGCATTGGCATCCTGCTGGGCAGGGCCGGTATTCGCCACAGAGGACACGGAGATTGGCGGGGTTTGTGCGGCGGCGGTAATGGCGCACACTGCGAGAAGCATGGTGATGATGAAGCGCTTCATAGGTGAACTGCTTATTTTAGACGCTTGCCAGGCGCAAGGCTCAAGGCGCAAGGCAAAAGGCGCGCGGGGGAACGCGCTCGATCTGACGCCCCCGCACAAATTCTGTCGCCCCTGAAGGGGCTCGGGTTCAATCTTGCGTCCTTACCCCGGGGCTTACGCCCCGGGCTATGATCTGCCGCCCTCGCTGCGCTCGGGCTGTTGGTCTTGTGCCTTTCGTATTACGGCGCTGCAGCCTTGTGCCTTGAGCCTTGCGCCTGCAGCCTGCACCGCCTATCCCACCAGCACCGCGCCGCCGTTGACATTAAGAATTTCTCCGGTGATGAACCCGGCGTGTTCTGTGCAGAGGAAGAGAATGGGCGCGGCGATCTCTTCCGGCGTGCCGACGCGGCGCAGCGGGATGGTGGCAAACACTTTTTCGCGCGTGGCGGGATCGTTGAGCGCGGGCGCGGCCATGTCGGTGGCGACCCATCCGGGAGCGACGCAGTTGACGCGGATGAGGTCGCGCGCCAGTTCGGTCGAAAGCCCCTTGACCATGCTGATGACGGCGCCCTTGGTGGCGGCATAGTCGCAATGGAAGGCCTCGCCGCGCTGGCCGGCGGTGGAGCTGACCAGCACGATGTGCCCGCCGCGTGCCTGCTTTTTCATCTGCGCCACCGCATGCTTCACCAGGCCGAAAACGCTGTCGAGGTTGATGGCGATGGTCTCATGCCACTGGCGGTCGGTCATGCGGTCCACGGCAACGTCTTCCGGCGGCCAGATGCCGTGGTTGGCGACAAGAATGTCCAGGCCGCCGAAGCGCTGGGTGGCCTGCTCCACCAAGGCGCGCGCCGATTCGACATTGCGCAGATCGGCCCGAACGGCGGCGCAGCGATCTTTGTTTCTGCCGCACTCGCTGATAACGCGCTCCGCGGCCGTACGATTCTTCCGGTAATTGAACAGGACCCTGGCGCCGGCGGCGACGAACATCTTGACCGTGGCAGCGCCGATGCCGCGCGAACCACCGGTGATGATGGCGACGCGGTCCTGCACGGAGAGCGTGATTCCGTTTGGCATGAATGGAAGAAGGTAGCAGAAAGCCGCGCTTCTAGTCAGCCAAGGAACATTGGACCGCAAAGGACGCAAGGGACGCCAAGGCGAAACAAAACGCAAGGTCCCTCGACTCGGACGCCGAAAACAGCGGCGTCCTCGCTCGGGATGACAGCCGTTAAGATTGGTATTTGCAATGAGAGCTGATGGCTGATAGCTGACGGCTACTTCGGCAGCGATTCGAAATCCGGCACCGGCGTGCGCGGCTGGTGGTGGCGAAGGAGCGCGGCCTGGATGAAGGCCTGGAAGATGGCGCGCGAGGTCTCGTCGTCGGCGAAGTTGCGTTCCGGATGCCACTGCACGGCGACCACGAAATGATCGGGCTCCGTGCCCTCGAGACCTTCAATGGTGCCGTCCTCGGCGCGGGCGACCACGCGCAGGCCGTCGCCCACCACATCCGCAGCCTGGTGGTGGCTGGAGTTCACGACCAGGGAAATTCTCTCTTGCGCGTCGCCTGCAACGTCGCCGCAAAGTTCGGCGGAGAACTCCTTGACCGGAGCGACAATTCCCGCCAGTCGTGAGCCGTGCTCGACGGTGACCGTGTGCGCACGCGGCTGTTCGCGCCCGATGGCGTGATTGATCCCGGTGGTGAGGTGCTGCGCCAGCGTTCCCGAGCGCCAGACATTCAGCGCCTGCAATCCGTAGCAGATGCCGAGGATGGGCTTGCGCATATTGAATGCGTCCTGCAACAGGAGCTCGTCGGCGTTGTCGCGGGCGGGATCGGCGGGCGCGGTGTGCGGGTCGCGCGCGGCGCCGTATTTTTCCGGGTCAAGATCGGCCTTGCTGCCGGGCAGGAGGATGGCGTCGCAGCGCTTGGCCGCTTGCGCGATCTGCTGGTTCGACCATTCCAGCGGGACCGCGATGGGCTCGCCGCCGGCCTGGCGCACTGCCTGCTCGTATTGCACCAGGGCACGCTGCGCGTAATCGTGCTCGGAGTGCGGGACGGGAATGGCAATGCGGGGTCGCATAAAGTGGCCAGTCTTCAGTGGTCAGTGGCCAGTGTAAACCCAACCAGGGCCGGTCATGAACCCGTCGTGGCTCCGGCGGAAACGCGCGGGTCAGGCACGCGCGAACGGGAATAATACAGGTCTTCGACCGCCTTGCGCACGCGGGCGGCAAGCACGTCCATGTCGCGCAGGCTGTAGCCGGCGGTAGAGATAGGCTCGCCGACGGCCAGCTCCATGGGGCCGGGACGGATATGGAAACTGTTCATGGGAAGCACTTCATAAGAGCCGACAATCGCCATGGGCACGACCTCCACGCCGGCCTTGATGGCGATGTAGAACGCGCCGCCCATGAACGGCCGCACCTGCCCGTTGGCAGAACGGCCGCCTTCGGGAAAGACCACCAGCGGCATGCCGCCTTGCAGGCTGCGGACGGCGCGCATCAGGCTACGCATGGAAGCCTGGGCGCTGGCGGCGTCCACGGGAATCTGCCCGGAGCGGCGCAGGTGCCACCCCATGAACGGGTATCGGAACAGCTCCTTTTTGGCCATGATGCGGAACTGGAACGGCAGGTGCTCGTAAAGGAGCGGGATGTCGAGCGCGGAAATGTGGTTGGCGGCCAAGACGTGCGGGCGCGAGAGGTCGATGCGGTCGAGGCCGGTGACTTTTGCCGGGGAAAAAATCGTGTGCAGGATCAGCCGCGACCAGAGCCGCGCAAAGCCGTGCTGGATGCGGCCGTCACGGTCGAAGAGCGACGACAGCAGCGAGAGGATGCCGAGCACGGCGGTGTACAGGTAAATGAGCGGGTCGAAGATGAAGATGGAGCGCGCCCAGCTCAGGGCTTTCCAGAATTTTGTCGAAGTGCTCACGCAGTGTCCGATTGGCGTGTCATCCCGAGTGAGCGCGATCGAGCGGACGCGAGGGAGCGCGAGTCGAGGGACCCTGTGTTTCGCCAGACGAACGCAAGGTCTCTCGACTGCGCTCGGCTTCGCCTTGCTTCGCTCGAGATGACACCAGTCACTCCAGAGTAGCCGCTTTCTGCTCAATCAGCTTGCGCAGGCGAGCCTGAAATTCGGTGAACGGAACGGTTTCGGTCTTCTCCTTGCCGCGGGCGCGAACGTTGACTGAATTCGCCTCCGCTTCCTTGTCGCCGACAACCAGCAGGAACGGGACCTTCTGCAACGCGTGCTCGCGGATCTTGGCGTTCATCTTCTCATTGCGCTGGTCAACCGCGACGCGCACATTGTCCGCCTGCAAGGCGTCGCCGATTTTCTTGGCGTATTCCGCGTGGCGTTCGCTGATGGGGATGATCGCCACCTGCACCGGCGACAGCCACACCGGAAACGCGCCCGCGTAGTGCTCGATGAGCACGCCGAAGAAGCGTTCGATGGAGCCGTAGAGCGCGCGGTGCACCATGAGCGGCTGGTGGCGCTGGCCGTCCTCGCCCACGTACTCGAGATCGAAGCGCTGCGGCAGGTTGAAATCGAACTGGATGGTGGAAAGCTGCCACAGGCGGCCGATGGCGTCCACCAGCTTGACGTCAATCTTCGGGCCGTAGAAGGCAGCCTCGCCGGGAATGATCGTGTACTCGATCTGGCGGCGGTGGAGCGCGCTCTCCAGCGATTTGGTGGCCAGGTCCCACTGGTCTTCGCTGCCGCTGAAATTCTTCGGTCGTTGGGGTCCCAGGTGGAAAGCTCGACCTGGAATTTCTCGAAGCCGTACACGCGCAGCACTTCCAGCGCGAAGTCCATGCAGGCGACGACCTCGTCCTCGATCTGCTCCGGAGTGCAGAAGATGTGAGCGTCGTCCTGGGTAAACCCGCGCACGCGCAGCAGGCCGTGCATCACTCCGCTGCGTTCGTAGCGGTAGACGGTGCCGAGCTCGCCCAGCCGCACCGGCAGGTCGCGGTAAGAGCGGAGCTGGTCCTTGTAGATCAGGATGTGGAACGGGCAATTCATGGGCTTGATGCGGTAGTCGGAATCGTCAAGCTCCATGGGAGTGAACATGTTTTGCGCGTAGTAGCCTTCGTGGCCCGAGGTCTTCCACAAATCCACGCGCGCGACGTGCGGGGTGTAGACGAGCGAGTAGCCGCGGCGAAGATACTCTTCGCGCATCCAGTCTTCCATCTCCTTGCGGATGCGCCCGCCCTTGGGGTGCCAGAAAATGAGCCCAGGCCCGGCGATTTCCTGGATGGAGAACAGGTCGAGCTGCTTGCCCAGCACGCGGTGATCGCGCTTCTTGGCCTCTTCCTGCTGCTTGATGAATTCGTCCAGCTCTTTCTTCGAGAAGAACGAAGTGCCGTAGATGCGCTGGAGCTGCTGGTTCTTTTCGTCGCCCAGCCAGTAGGCGCCGGCGATGGTGAGCAGCTTGAAGGCCTTGATCTTGCCGGTGGAGGGGATGTGCGGCCCGCGGCAGAAGTCCACGAACTTGCCGGTCTTGTAGAGCGAGATTTTCTCGTCCGGCTGGGTGAACTGTTCGATGAAGTGGCACTTCATGAAATCACCCTCGCGCTGGAACTGCTCCAGGCCTTCGACGCGCGGCAGCCACTCGCGCGCGTAGGGCTCGTTCCGGGCGACGATCTCCTGCATTTTTTTCTCGATCTTCTCCAGGTCCTCGGGGGTGAAGGGAGTGGGACGGTAGAAGTCGTAAAAAAAGCCGGTTTCGGTGGCAGGACCGTGGCCGAGCTTGGTCTCGGGGAACAGTTCGAGCACGGCGGCGGCCATCAGATGCGCGGACGAGTGCCGGTAAACCTGCAGCGCTTCGGGATCGCGGTCGGTCAGGATGCGGAGTTCGGTGTCCTGATCCAGCGGCCTGGTCAGGTCAACCAGGTTGCCGTTGGTCTTGGCGGCGAGGGCGGCGTCGGCCAGGCGCGGCGAGATGGAGCGCGCGATGTCGAGCGCAGTGGTGCCCTTGGGCACTTCCTTGACGCTGCCGTCGGGCAGCTTGATGTGGATGATGTCGGCCTTTACTTCGACGCTGTCTGCCATGGAGGACTCCGCGGGTACGGCTGGAACGTTTGAGTTTAGAGGAAACGAGGGCGCGGCGCTAGGAGCGCGGGGATGTTCGGCGGGAGTGCGAGTGCGGTTTCATTGCCGAAATAATTATAACCGGAAAAAGGGGCGACTAGTGATAGGGCGATTTCACGCAGTGATCGAACAGTTACGCTGTTTCTGTGGCGCGAAGAGAAAGGTTTCTGGAAGATTACCCTCCTCGAACTCTTGGACAGAGATGATCTCGAAGCCGTTACATACGGCCTCAACTTTGTCTCGGTCGAAGAAATGTACCACAAAGTAGCAACCTGCATAGGCCGCCGAGCCAGTGAACCCGTATGCGAATCTTGCGTTTTCGTACGGTTCAGACGAATTTCCGGCGCACCGCGGAAAGAGGAGTCAGCCGAAGCTTGCAGCTAGACCAACCAGTGAGAGGGCTTCCAAGAGTAGCAACACGTTGAAAACGTTGCGAAAAATCTTCTCTCGTGGAAGATTCCGAACGAGACAGTACGCGCCCAGGCAAATCCCAAGTCCCGCGACTGCGGTAGCTATCCCGAGGAGCGGATTGGGGTTCCCATGCGCGCCGCGGTGAGCCACGATGATGCTCGCAAACATCGTCCAGAAGCCGAAAATCAGCAGAACCGCGGCCGCCGAATATTCCAACAGGTATTCCATCTGCGCGGATACTAGCATGGCTGGCGTGAACAGCTCTTATCACCACCGACGCGGTCAAACACACACAACTGTTTGTTTATACTGTGACGCTGGGTTACGGAGGAGGAGGCATGCGGCGCGACGGCATTTTAGTCATACTGGTTTGCGTGGCGATCAGCGGCGCGGTGGTCGCACAGGAGAAGGCAATGAGCAAGGGATCATCGGAAATCTCGCAGGCGGGGGCGCCCTTCGACAAGCTCAGGGCAGGCTCTGCGCCACAAACGCAAGGTCCCTCGACTCGCACGCCAAAAGAAGGCGCGCTCGCTCGGGATGACAAGGCGAGAAATGTCGCGCACGAGGGCGTGCGCGCTCCATGGCTCGACGCGGCGCAAAGCAAGATGGAAGACGAACTGGTCGCCAAGTACGGCGAAGGGCAGCGCGAACGCGCTCGTCGCGGGTTGAAGCAGGTGGGCGAATTCTGGCGGACGGAAGACGGAGATCAAGCGGCGTTTGAGGCCTTCGTGCGCGCCAACTTTGCCGGTGACCAGGCAACGCTCGATACCACACTCGCGCGCTTCGAAAGACTGTTGGAGCAACTCGAGGGACACCTGCAGGAGATCGGGCGCGAGTTCCGCACGCAGGCCGACCTGGATCTGGGGCCGATGTTGCCACTGGACGAAACCTTCGCCGGGTTCGACGCCGGAGCGCATGTCGTCGACGACATGTTTCGCAACAAGCTGGCGTTCGTGGTGCTGCTGAATTTTCCGCTGACCACCCTCGACCAGCGGCTCAGCGAGGGACAGCACTGGACGCGGCGCCAGTGGGCGGAGGTGCGGCTGGCGCAGCGCTTCTCCAAGCGCGTGCCGGCGGAGGTGAACCAGGCGATCGCGCAGGCGCAGGCCGAGGGCGATCACTACATTTCGGAGTACAACATCTGGATGTACCACGTGGTGGGGAGCGCGGATGAAGGTAGGGGTCCTTCGACTCGCGCGGCAAAAGCGGCCGCGCTCGCTCAGGATGACAAGGCGTTGAGGTTGTTTCCCAAGGGCATGCGGCTGTTGTCGCACTGGAATTTGCGCGACGAGATCAAGGCCGACTACGACGTTCAGCAGAACGGGTTGGCGCGGCAGCGCACGGTGCAGCAGGTGATGGAGCGCATTGTGACGCAGACCATTCCGGAGGCCGTCGTTAACAATCCGCAGGTGGACTGGAATCCGTGGACCAACCAGGTGAAGCCGACGGCGGAGAAGGATTCGGACTTCGTGCCTTCTCGTAAGCCAAATCCCTCAGGGGCTGAAGCCGGACAATTGCAAGGGCCTAATGGCACGGCTCCCTCGGCTTCGCTCGGGACAGGTTCCGCCGTGCCCCTCCGAAATCAACCCGACCAAGGGCGAGCGCGTTCCAACATCGGGGAGGGGATCACCAACCAGCGCGAGCCGGACACGCGCTACGCGATCCTGCGAAACGATTATTTGGCCGAGCGGAAGATGGACCCATACTCGCCGACGGCGCCGACGCTGATCGCGCGCCGCTTCGACGAAAACCGCGAGATCCCGGAAGCGCGCGTACGCCAGATGCTGGTGGACATCGTCAGCTCGCCGCTGGCGCCCAAGGTGGCGGCGCTGATCGAAAAGCGGCTGGGGCGGCCGCTGGAGCCGTTCGACGTGTGGTACTCCGGGTTCCGGCCGAAATCGGAATACACCGAGGCGCAACTCGATGAAATCGTGCGCCAGCGTTACCCGACGGCGGAGGCGTATCGCAAAGACATTCCGAACTTGCTGGTGAAACTGGGGTTTTCGCCGGAGCGCGCGCAGTACGTGGCGCAAAACATCGTCGTGGACCCGGCGCGCGGCTCCGGGCACGCCATGGGCGCCGCCATGCGCGACGCCAAAGTCCACCTGCGCACGCGCATCGAAAAAACCGGCATGAACTACAAGGGCTTCAACATCGCGGTGCACGAGATGGGGCACAACGTCGAGCAGACGTTTTCCATGAAAGACGTTGACCAGTGGCTGCTGGCGGGCGTGCCCAACACGGCGTTTACCGAGGCGCTGGCGTTCGTCTTTCAGGCGCGCGACCTGGAGTTGCTGGGCCTGCATGCGCCGAGCGCTCAAGATGAGGCGCTGCGCACGCTGAACGACTTCTGGGGGACGTACGAGATTGCCGGCGTGGCGCTGGTGGACATGGCAGTGTGGCACTGGATGTACGACCATCCGAATGCCACCCCGGCGGAGCTGCGCGAGGCCACGGTGCAGATCGCGAAAGACGTGTGGAACCAGTACTACGCGCCGGTATTCAAGGAGCGCGACGTGGTGCTGCTGGGCGTGTACTCGCACATGATCGATTACTTCCTCTACCTGCCCGATTATCCGATCGGACACATGATCGCCTTCCAGATCGAGGAGCAGATGAAGAAGGCGGGCAAGATCGGGCCGGAATTTGAGCGCATGGCGAGCTTCGGCAGCGTCGCGCCCGACTTGTGGATGGTGCATGCGACCGGGAAACCGGTGGGGCCGGAGGCGCTGCTGCAGGCGACGGAGCGCGCGCTGGCGGAAATTCGCGAATAGCCGCGGAAAGACTGAGCCACTGATTTCCACGGATGAACACGGATCGGACCTCACTTTCCCCGATCCATGTTGATGGCCGGATGCGTAGTTCGGCTTGATGACGGAACTTTTGGAACCGCGGGCGCGTATCTCGTGGTGAAGCCGAGGGGAGGGCTTGGCGAATGTTCTGTGATGCGTGTGGCGCGGCGCTGCAGCCCGGACAGGCCTACTGTACGCGTTGCAGCAAACAGGTGATCGGGCCGGTGGTCGAGGGAAGCGGGCGCGTGGCGCGGCATGCCCATCTGCTGGGAATTCTGTGGATTGCGTACTCGGCGGTGTCGCTGATTGGCGGCGTCATATTGATGATCGTGTCGCACACGGTTTTCGGGCCCCTCGGACTCCCCTCCATGCGGGGAGGGCCGCCCATGTTTATCCGGCCGCTGCTTTCGGCCATCGCGATCGTGCTGATATGTAAGGCGGCGGTGGGGATCGCGACGGGTCTCGGCCTGCTCCAGCGCCAGGATTGGGGTCGCATACTGGCGATCGTGCTGGGCGTCGTTTCGCTGATCAATATTCCCTTCGGAACCGCGCTCGGGATCTACACGTTGTGGGTGCTGGTGTCGCCGGGCGCGGATAAGGAATACCAGGCGCTGGCGCGAGGCTCGGCCGGATAGACCTCACCAATCACTCGTGCGGTGCCGGTCAATCCACCACGACCACGGCAGGAAAATGATGGCCGCGGCTATGCCGGTCCAGGCAATCGCGGCCACGCTCGGCGGTGGCGGGCTGAACCGGTCGGCGCCGTACAGGATCAGCAGCAATCCCACAAAAGCCGCCAACAGATATTGGCCGCTTGGGTCGCTGGCCCGCGTGGCATGGATGTACAGGTAAACGCCGGCGGCCAACATCGCCACTTCTACGATCATCGTTCCCGCAACTGAGTTCCAGAGTCCAAGCCCAAGTTTCGGGCCGCCGGGATACAGCGGCATGTCGGGACGATGGCTGACCCAATCCAATACCCAGTGGCTGACGACGCCGATCCAGACGACGACCGTGCCCCGCCGGTAATGCGTGATGCCGTAAAAGACCAGCGCGAAAGCCGTCGCCCAGACCACCGCCATCAGCAAACTGTGCGACCAGGGATAACTGACAAAGTCCAGCGGCGTGAAGCGCGTGTTGCCGGGGTCGATCCGGACCCGCTCCCACCCGGCGAGCACGAAGACAGGCCACAGAATGTCGAGCAACAGCGCCGCCGCCAGCAGCGCGGCCAGGTTGGTGCGCGGCGCGAACTTTTTGGCGGCGAAGCCGACGGCAAAGTGTCCGATGAACATAAACAGTTTCAGTTTCGAGTTTCAGTTTCAGCGGGGCCGGAGTGCTTAGTCCGACAAAAGGGTCGGAGCCTGCTGCGCCCGGCGCGCCTGGATCTCGATGTACACGTTAATCAGCGACACCGCCGCCGGCGTGACCCCTGGAATGCGGCTCGCCTGTCCGATCGTGCGCGGGCGCACGCGCTGCAGTTTTTCCTTCATCTCGCGGGAGAGGCCGCTGACCGAGCCGTAATTGAACCAGTCCGGAATGGTGCGCTGCTCGGCCTTCTTCAAGCGCTCGATCGCCTTCTGCTGCTGGCTCAGGTAGCCGGCGTACTTGATTTCGGTTTCCACCGACTTGAGCTCGTTACGGATTTCCACCGGGAGAGCGTTGGGGTCCCGCGGTGTGGGACGCGCACGGAAGGCGGGAATTTGACGCACCAGCAGGCAATCTTCGGTGCCCGGAAAGTCGACGGTCGACGGTCGACGGTCGACGGTAAGATCGCGATTGAAGAAGTCAGGCAGCAACTCGCGAATGAGTTCGGCGAGCTTTTCGATGGTGATCTCGGGACGCTTGAGCAGTTGCGAGAGAGGAGCGCCCAGACTGGCGGAGAGGTCGATCGAGTAGGGGTCCCTCGACTCGGGCATGCGCCCTCGCTCGGGATGACAGCCGGTTAATTCGGTGTCTGCATCTTCAACCACGTCGGCTGTCGACCGTCGACCAAAGCCTGCCCCGAGCGCAGCCGAGGGGACTGTCGACCTCTCGATCATCGCCAGCATTTCACCGCTCAGCTTCGTCTTCTCCAGCACTTCCTTCAGCGCCGCCATGCGCTCCTGCTTCGCGACATACCCCAGCCAGGCTTGGTCGGAGATCAGCCCGACGCGGCGGCCGTAGGCGGTGAGGCGGCGGTCGGCATTTTCGATGCGCAGGTGGAGGCGAAACTCGGCGCGCGAGGTAAACATGCGGTAGGGCTCGTTGGTGCCCTTGCTGATGAGGTCGTCAATCAGGATGGCGGTGTAGGCTTCGGTGCGATCCAGAACCAGCGGCGGCTCCGCCTTCACCGCCAGCGCCGCGTTGATCCCGGCCATGATCCCCTGGCACGCCGCTTCTTCGTAGCCGCTGGTGCCGTTGATCTGCCCGGCGAGGTAGAGGCGCGCAATCTGCTTGGTTTGGAGCGTGCGCTCGAGTTCGGTGGGATCGATGGCGTCGTACTCGATGGCGTATCCGGGGCGCAGCATGTCGGCCTGATCGAGCCCGGGGATGGTCTTCAGGATGGCGGCCTGCACCTCGTACGGCAGCGAGGTGGCCATGCCATTGACGTAAATCTCGTGCGTGTTCAGGCCCTCGGGCTCGAGGAAAAGCTGGTGCGCCGGCTTGTCGGGAAACTTGACGATCTTGTCCTCGATCGAGGGACAATATCGTGGTCCGATAGATTTGATCTGGCCGCTGTACATGGGCGAGCGATGGACGTTCTCGCGGATGACGCGGTGGGTTTCCTCCGTCGTGAACGCGATGTAGCACGGCACCTGGCGGCCGGCGTTCGTAACCCGGCGGGTGCGGAAGCTGAAGGGCGTGGGGTCGGGATCGCCGGGCTGCGCCTGGAAGCGCGACCAGTCAATGGTGCGGCCGTCGAGGCGCGGCGGCGTGCCGGTCTTCAGCCGGCAGCCGCGCAGGCCGAGCTTCTTGATGTTCTCGCCCAGCAGGACCGAGGGTGGTTCGCCGCTGCGTCCGGCGGGGATCTGCTGCTCGCCGCAGTGGATCAGGCCATTGAGAAACGTGCCGGTGGTGATGATGACGGCGTCGGCGCCAACGGTTCGACCATCCCGGAGAACGATGCCGGAACAGCGTCGACGGTCGGCGGTCGGCGGTCGACGGCCGTCCGGTTCGGAGTTGTTGCCGTCGACTGTCGACCGTGGACCGTCGACGATCAGATCCACCACTTCCGCCTGCTTGATTTTGAGATTCGGCTGCGATTCCAGCACCTGGCGCATCTGCAAGCGGTACTGCTGCTTGTCGCATTGCGCGCGCGGCGACCAGACGGCCGGTCCGCGCGAGGTGTTGAGCAGGCGGAACTGGATGCCGACGGCGTCGGTAACCTCGCCCATGATGCCGCCGAGCGCGTCCACTTCCCGCACCAGGTGGCCCTTGGCGATGCCGCCCACCGCGGGATTGCAGGACATCTGCGCGATCAGGTCGAGGTTGAGCGTGAACAGGGCGGTCTTCAGGCCCATGCGCGCGGCGGCCATCGCGGCTTCACAACCGGCATGCCCGGCCCCGACCACGACCACGTCGTATTGTTCCGAAACCCCCACACATTCATTGTAACGAGTCGATGGTCGATGGTCGATGGCCGATCGCTTCAACGGCGCGCGGCGGGCGAGACGCTGAGTTGCTTGAGCAGCGATTCGGCCTGGCGAATCCACTGCGCATCAGCGCGGCGGAGCGGGCCGGAAAGGGCGTGCTTGTTGACGACGCGCTGCGCCCAGTCGCGCGCTTCGTCGGACTTGCCCTGCGCAGCGAGGAATTCGGCGAAGCGAAATTGCGTCTCCGATAGCGTGGAGGTCGTCAGCGCCTCACGGAACAGCTTTTCCGCCGCGTCCGCTTGGCCGGTCTGCGCGTAACAAAACGCGAGCAGTCCCATGGCCCGGCCGTAGGCGTGCTTGCGGTCCATGGCCAGGACTGTTTCCAGATCGGGGACCGCTTTCCGGATGTCGCCCAGGGAGAGAGAGCAAAGCGCGCGACCATAGAAGGAATCGGGCAGGTCGGTGCGGGAAGAAATGGCGCGATCGAAGCACTCGCGGGCGCGCGCGTAGTTCTGGTCCTGGAGATGAAGGTCGGCGAGTTCCTCGTAGTTGCCGGCGGAAGGGTTGTCGAGCACGGCCGCTTCCAGTTCCCTGATGCGCTTCCGTTTCACCATCCAGCCGGAAGAAGCGTGGCCGGCGCGCAGCTCCGGCAGGACCTCGACGATGATGTAAACGATCGGGCCGATTGTTGGGAGAAAGATGATGAGGAACACCCACAGGTAATTACCGCTGCCGCGCTTGAAGAAATGCACCAGCGCGAAAACCGTCAGCAGCAGCGGCGCAAACGCGTAAATTTTCCACATGCCGGGCGGGACTATAGCACAGCAGCTGCGGCGGACGCGGTGGCGGGAACGAGCAGGTTCACGGTCTCCTTCGACATGGAGAGCGAGACCGGCAGCGTGCCCAGCAACTCGCCGTCGGCTTCGGCGTAAACACGAGTTTCTAGTTTCTGGTTTCCAGTTTCTAAGCATCGACATTCGGTCACAGGCAGGATTTCGATGTCGGAGCGGGAGTAGGGGCGATGGGTCCACACGCCGATCATGTAGCGCAGAAACGAGAGGCGGCTGCGGGTTTTGAACAGGACCAACTGAAAGTCAGGACGAGTGAGCGCGGCGCCGGGCGCAAGTTTGCCGAGCAGGCCGCCGAAGGAAGTGATGTGGATCGCCAGCACCTGCGAGACCTGTTCGCGCCGCCACTCGCCGTCGTGGTGGCGGAACTCGGCGGTGAAGAGCGGGAAATCGTGCGTCAGCCACTGGCGCGTGGTCTCGGTGTAATACGCGGCCATGCCCCAGCGCTCCTTGAACTGCAGCGTGAGGCGGTAAACCATGTAGGCGTCGGCGCCGACTCCAGCCCCGACGATGCAGTAGCGGAAATCGCGGGCGCCGTCGGGGCGCGTGTACTCGACCCGCAGCAAAATCGTGGGTCGCGTGCCGGCGGAGGCAAGCAGGCGCGCCGCCTGCGCGGGATCGTCGGGCAGGCACAGATCGTGCGCCAGGCCGTTGCCGGTGCCGAGCGGAATGACGCCGAGCGCGACCGGGGTTCCAACTACCGCGGGGAGGACCTCGTGCACGCTGCCGTCGCCGCCGCAGACGATGACTGCGTCGGACCCGCGGCCAATCGCTGCGCGCGCCTGCACGGCGGCGCTGCCAAGTGCGCTGGTCGGTTCCACGATGGGTTCCACACCGGCTGCCTGCAATGCCGCGGCGGCAGCCTGCACGTCGGCGAGGCGGTGGCGTCGCCGCCGGCCGGATTCCGGGTTGTAGAGCAGCAGGGCGCGTTTCACGAGAGCGGTTCAGTGTACTCCGGGCAAAACGCGGCCACGGATCGTCACGGATGTTCACGGATCAGAATAAGAATTTATCCGTGTGCATCCGTGTGAATCCGTGGCTTATTTCCGGGCGTCTTTATAATTCACCTATGGCCACCGCCGTCAAAACGGTGCAGCACAAAATCGAGGCTTTGCGCGACCAGATCCGCCATCACGAGCACCGCTACTACGTGCTCGACGCTCCCGAGATCAGCGACGCCGAATACGACCGCCTGGTCAACGAGCTGAAAAAGCTCGAGGCGGAACACCCGGAGCTGATCACGCCGGATTCGCCGACGCAGCGCGTGGGCGGCAAGCCGCGCGAGGGCTTCGTGAAGGTGGAACACTCCTCGCCCATGCTTTCGATAGACAATGTGTACACGCAGGACGAACTCAATGCATGGTTGAAGCGGGTGCGCGGCGTTACCGGAAAGAAGACCTTGCACTACGTATGCGAACTGAAAATGGATGGATTGTCGATGGCGGTTCGCTATAGCAATTGGTGTCTAGTCGAGGCGCTGACCAGGGGGGACGGAATGGTCGGCGAAGATGTGACGGCGAACGTCCGAACTATCCGGTCGCTACCGTTATCAATACCGAAAGAGATGCGAAGGAAGTTCCGCATACCGAATTCTTTCGAGGTGCGGGGGGAGGTAATTTTCCCGACCTCGACATTCGAAAGATTAAACAAAGATCGGGAAGAGCAAGGTCTAAGTCTCTTCGCAAACCCGAGAAATGCTGCGGCGGGCACGATGCGAACACTAGACCCGGAAATTGTCTCGAAGCGGAGGTTGGACTTTTTCGCATACAGCTTTCTCGTAAACGGGCGGCCTCACTTTCCTACGCAATCCAAAGCACTGTCTGCATTGAAGAATGCGCGCTTTAACGTCGTAGAGCACTCGCCACCAGTAAAGGAACAAGAGGTGCTTCGGTACATCGAACAGTGGGGCCGCGAGCGGAAATCACTGAAGTATCAAATAGATGGCGTTGTCCTAAAAGTGGACCGCACACCCCTCCAGACAGAACTCGGTTTCACGGGTCGTGCACCGAGATGGGCAGTCGCCTACAAGTTTGAAGCAAAATCTGCGACTGCGCGCATTCGAAACATAGTTCCTCAAGTTGGAAGGACAGGGAAACTCACGCCAGTAGCTGAAATTGATCCGGTTCAGATCGGCGGTACTACGGTTAGACGAGTGACGCTGCATAACACCGATGAAATTGAGCGCCTTGGGATTCAGATCGGCGATTGGGTGCAGGTTGAGCGCGGAGGCGACGTTATTCCCAAAATAGTCAAAGTTGTGGAAGCGCAACCAACGACTGGGTCGCTGTTTGATGAGGAGATTGCTAAGCGCCCATTTCACATGCCGGAGCGCTGCCCGGAATGCGGCGGCCACGTGGTGCGCGTCGAGGGCGAGGCCGACCACCGCTGCGTGAATGCCAATTGTCCCGCCAAGCTGCGGGCGAGCATTCTGCATTTCGCGTCACGCGGGGTGATGAACATCGAGGGCATGGGCGAAGAGCTTGTGGAGTACCTTACAACTAGCAACATTACTAGAAATATCGCCGATATCTACAGCTTGAATGAGGCAAAGCTGCTGCCATTCTATTCAACGCACGCAGAACGTCTCGTCACAGCAGTACGCGAGCAAGGTTTTGTACCGCTGGCACTGATACTTAGCGGAGACAAGACAAAGAAGAGTCCAAGCCGAATACCGGGAGTTTCACAGCAAATAGCCGAAAAGCTGGGAGCTGCCTTCCCAACGCTGAAAGATTTTCTACACGCTGATAGGGGTGCGCTAACGCGGGCTGGACTGGGCATCGGCGCAGCTGAGCGCATCCATGAATTCGTGCATGAGAAGCAATCGGATTTTTGGAATCGTCTCGTACAAATGCCTGTGAGTCAGCAATTAAGCGCACTGCTCTGCAGCATCAAGTCAGATGCCGTCCGCAAACTGGTGGACAATATCCAAAAATCGAAGCAACAGCCGTTTGAACGTGTGCTTTTCGGCTTGGGAATCCGCCATGTTGGTGAGCAGACCGCCAGCGCTCTTGCGGATCATTTCGGCGACGTTCAGGCATTGGCATCTGCTGATGTCGACCAGTTGCAGGCGGTACCAGATGTGGGACCTTCCGTAGCCCAAAGTGTTTACGAGTTTTTCCGCGAACCGGCTAATTTGCAGCTAATTTCTGACCTGGAAAAAGCAGGATTGCGATTTGACCAGCCCACAAGAAAGCGTGGCACGACGCTTTCGGGGAAGACATTCGTCATTACGGGTGAATTGGAATCCTACTCTCGACAAGAGGCGAAGACGTTAATTGAGCAACAGGGCGGGAAAGTAACGAGCAGTGTAAGCAAGAACACAAGCTATCTCGTGGTTGGGACGGGCCCTGGGTCGAAGCTAGCCGAAGCCGAAAAGCTCGGAGTCCCCCGAATTGACGAGAAAACTCTCAAAGAAATGCTGGGCGTTTCGTAGAATAGGCACCTCCCTCGGTTCACCATTCCCGGAGAAAAGGCGTGCGCTACGTAAGCCTCGACTTTGAGACAGCGAATTCAAAGCGATCCAGCATCTGTGCTATTGGAGTTGCGGTTGTTGAGGGCGGGGTAGTTGTAAGCCGCAACTACTGGTTGGTGCGGCCCAACCCTTGCCACTTCGACTTCTGGAATGTTCGCATTCACGGCATCAACGCAGATGATGTGCGTGATCAACCAGAATTCGACTCCCTGTGGCACACGTTACGGGGTCAGATTAACGACAAGTTGCTTGTGGCCCACAACGCCTCCTTCGACATGAGTGCCCTGCGCGCAGTGCTGGATTTGTATTCACTGCCGTACCCAGAATCTTCTTACCTCTGTAGTCTCTTAGTTTCGCGAACTGTATGGCCCGACTTGGCTAACTATCGACTGCCCGTTGTCGCTTCGGCTCTCGGTATTCCGCTCCGGCATCACAATGCAGAAAGCGATGCAGTTGCATCGGCCGAGATTGTCCTGCGAGCCGCATCGAAGCTGAATGCTGGGTCAATCTCGGATCTTGCGGAGCTTGCTGGCATCCAAACCGGTAGGCTGTTCCCCGGCGGATACTACCCGTGCTGCTCGGATCATACGATCGAGGACAGGCACTGGGACTACCGGATACATACACCGCGGAAGGACGTGCTTGTCGGAAAGACCATAGTGTTTACGGGAACTCTTGCTCACTACACACGCGCGGAAGCGGAGGCCCTGGTCGAATATGCCGGCGGCAAGGTGGCCGGCTCGGTCAGCAAGAAGACCGATTATGTTGTCGCCGGCGCCGAACCGGGCTCGAAGCTGGACAAAGCCCGCGAACTCGGGGTAAATGTGATCAACGAGAAGGGCCTGGAAGATCTTCTGGGGGTGGGGTAAATGCTCCTGTTGCTGTCAATGATCCTGGCCGTGCTGCCGCTGCTCGGCATCGCAGGGCTGATTTATGTCAATCCCGAACTGACGGTTGACAACCTTTTCATGTCGCTGATCCTGCTGACCATTTCGGGGACCTTCGGCATCAACGTGCTGCTGGAGTTGCGCGACCGCGGCCTGCCCATCCCTCTGCTGGGCAAGAAACGCGAGCCGGGCATGGTGGCCGTCGGGGCTGGGCGCGCCTACGTGGTGATGCCCACCGGCGAAGTGAAGGAATCGGGCGTGGTGGAGAATGTGGCGTATTACGAGTCGGGCATCGGGCGCACCAACCGCTGCCTGGTGACGCTGCGCGACGGCGCCAGCCCGCGCATGCTGGTCTTCAAGGGCGACGTGCGCGACCAGTTCCCGGTCGGCGGGCGCGTGACCGTGACCTACCGTAGCAGCGAGGAGGGCGCCGACCTGCTGGACAGAAAGCTGGCTTAGGACTGGCCGTCCAGGCGGACGCGCGCTTCGCGCGCAATGCTGATTTTTCAGACTTCGCAGCTAATCGATGGCCGCGATTTTTTTGTCCAGGTCCGATAGAGACCGCTGGAGCATTTGCGCGTAGCGCGGGTTCTGGCTCGATGCGAGCTCATGCGCCACCTTGGCGCGGGCGAGCTCCAGGGTTCTTTTTTCTATGATGTGCTGGACTTGATCGGCTGTGCGGGTCTTCACCGGTTTTGCAATCGCTTTCTCTTTTTCCTCGATTTGCGCTTCCACGGATTTCGATTCCCAACCTCTCGCCATGGCTTCATTGTACCGCGATTCCGGGGCATTCTTGGCGGAAATTAAATATCGTAGAACGATAAAACATTAACGCAGGGCCCACCGAGAAATCGCGGAGAGCGCAGAGCGCCCGCGGCCTCAGCCTCTTTGCGTCCTCTGCGTTGATCTTCCGCCGCGACTAGAGCGCTCCCAGAGTCGGTGTGGCCGCCAACACAAGCCCGAGATCCCCGACTCGGGTTTCCCGCGCTGGAAAAAGCGCGCGGGAGCCCACCCTCGCTCGGGATGACAGTAGGGTATGTCAGCTATGGAACTGCTTTAGAACAGTCTTTCCTGGCGCCGCAGTGTACCGAAGGTCCCGACATTGGTGAGCGACAACGAAAACCGGAACTGGTTTTCATTGCGCACCGACCCCAGCGCGAACCGCCGGTATTCGAAGCTGACGCCGCAGCAATCCCAGTTGTAGCTGGTCTGGAACGCCGAGTACTGCAGGAACCCGGTGTTGATGTCGAACCCGATATTGGCGGCGGCGCTGATACCGCGCTTGTTGGGATGGCCGTACCCGACCAGCCAGCGGAACTGGTTGAACTTGGCGGGCCCGGCGACCGTTGTGGAACCGAATATTTCTCCCGGCACGTTGAGGTAGGCGTGGCTTCCGGCGACGAAGAAATCGGCGAAGCGATGCGTCACCAGGGTGGTGCTGGCGTTGATGAATCCCTTCTTGGTGTCGTAGTCGAGCTTCCACTCGACCTCGGTGGCGCGGCCGGGGTAGGCGCGCAGCCGCGAAATCACCGGCGAAAAGCGGCGCGGGTCGGTGAGAAAGGCGATCCCGGTGAATTCCGCCGTCGTGGTCAACACGTTGCGCCGGCCGGGGACGAGCGCGTCGTCGAAGGTCGGATCGAAGAAATATTTCTGCGCAATTTCCCAGCTCAACACCTCGCGCGACACTGGCGGGCCGGGCTGGCAGCCGCGCGCGGCGGCCACGGGTTTCCGCGGATTCACTTCCGGGGCGGCGGGCAGCGGCACCGCCAGCGGCGCCTGCTCGGGCTGCTCGGCGAGGTTGGTGCACTCGGTGGACTTCGTCCCTTTGGCGTACAAGCGGTGAATAATGCCGTACTCGAGCTCGTTGGTATTGCTGAGGATGTCGCGCGCGTCGAAGCGGATGATGGCCGGCAGGTTGTCCACGCCGGCTACGTAGCGATAGACAATACGCGGCTCGATGGTGTGCTTGATGACGTGATCCTTCACCGTTTTCTGAAAGATGCGCGACAGCGAGGGCGGGCGTATCTCGAGCGAAGTTTCGACGGCGCGCCGGTTGACATCGGCGTCAAGGATGGCGCCGATGCCGCTGGTGGGCACGCCGGAGGTTGCCAGCCGCTGCGTGTAGTAGGTGTCGCGCAGCGCGATCTCGGGCCGGAAGCTCCACCCGCCGGCGACCAGCGGCATCGCCAGGCGTGGCTCGACGTCCACCCGCCCGACCAGCGGCGCGGTCACGAACTGCGGCTCGCGCCGCGACACGCCCTGCACCGCCGCATCGTAGGACCAGTAAAAAGGCGTGCGCCCAAGCTGATGGTCCACGCTCGACAGATCGAGTGCGGGCGCGTGCAGGATGGTCACCAGGTCGCCGCGCTGGGTGCTTTCGAAGTTCTGGTAGCGCGAGAAATCGAGATTGAAAAAGTACCCGTTGTACGCCTTGGAGAGAAACGCGTTGGAACGGACTTCGGAATTCACTGCCAGCGTGAAGGTCTCGGAAAAGGCCAGCCGGAAAACGAACGAACTGAGGTAATCAATGTCGGCGACGGCGCGGAAGCCGTGCGGCAACTGGATTTCTCCGTTGGCGCGAACTTCCTCGCCGCCCTGGTCCACCTTGGGCGTGCCAATACCGCGGTCGAGCACGCCGAAATAATTGACGTTGAAGTAGGAGTTGTCGGTGGGGCGGGCGCGGAAGCTGCCATGCTGCGACCACCCGCGGTGCGAGAAGTACTCGGCGCCGATGGTGGCGTCCATTTCGCGGTTGATCGCCCAATAGATCCCTTCGCCCAGAAGCGTGCCCTTGGTTGACGATTGCCCGATGGTGGGAATCAGGAACCCGGTTTGCCTGCCCAACTGGTCCACCGGGTGCTGGACGTAGGGAAAATAGAAAATCGGGATGCCGCCCAGGCGGAAGGTGCTGTGGTACATCCGGGCTTCCTCGCCCACATCCACCGTGATTTTCCGCGCCTCGAAAGTCCACTTGGGATGCGGAAGCTGGCACGATGTCACCACGCCATCGTGCACCACGAAGTGGTCGGGGCCGTCTTTCTCCACCAGCGACCCGGTGAAGAAGAAAGGGTTCGAGGAAGTCAGGACCACCTGTTTGCCACGAAAGCGGGCGCCGGTGGTGCCGCGGACATCGTGAAACTTCCCGCTGTCGGTGTGTACGTTGTAGGTGGCGCGGTCCGCTTCGAGATGCTCATCGTGAGGACCGCCATCGAAAACGACGTGCCCGGTGGCGGTGATTTCCCCCGTCGCGGTGTCGTAAGTCACGTCGTCGGCGCGCAGGACAAACCGGCGGAAGCGGATGTCAACGTCGCCCCTTAGGTGATAAATGTCGCCCGCTTTTTCCTGCTGCAGCGCCTGGATGGTGACCTCTTCGCCGGGTTGGTTGGGACCGGCGAAATGGGACTTTTGGGGCGATGGAGGACGGTCCTCTCGCTGCGCTCGGGGCAGGCTCTCGGTCGATGGCGGATTTGGTTGAGGCGCCTGGCTGGCAACTGGCGCCTGACGACTGGTAACTCCGCCCCGCGCCTCGCTGGTTACTAACCGAGGCAGCAGCAGAAGATGACAAACCAGCACTGCCGTGGTAAGGATTCGGGAGCGGAGTGTCATCAGCCGTCGGTCTCGGGTAAAGAGGCAAGGTACCACGCGAGCCGCGCGAAGGAAAGATTGTCGGGCGCGGAGGTTGGAACCGGCCAGTGGACTCCGCCGCTCTCGGCGCCCCGGCGATGTCGTGCCCCTTGTGCGGCGAAGGGCTTCCTCTTCATCGATCCCGAAGAATAGACTTGAGCGAGGGGCGGTTCTCCGCCAGCCTTGCCGAGATCGCGGCCGAGCGTGGATCCGGGGGGACGGCACGCGGACGTGGAAGCTGGTGGCGGCGGTGGCGAGTGCGCCTCCCACATCTGCCCAAGGCGGGCAGATGTGGGGCACCGGCGCAGGAGCGCAGGGCGGGTCGGAATCGCGGGAGGCGAATCGGGGCGTGGACGAAGGGGCATTCTGGCGAAACGAAGTGGCGTCGCGGGTGGAGAGTTACCGCGCGCGCCGGCGGCGTCCCATTCGCGAACGGTCGCTGCCGCTGGATTTCGAGCGCGCCGTCAACCGCGAGATCACCAGCGGCAATCTGTCCGCGAGTGTCGAAGAAGATGAGTTCCAAGCCGCAAGCCCGGAGCCCCGGGGCGAACGCTCCGAGGAGTTTCCGCCGGGCCGCAACTGGACCCATGGCCCGAGGAGCAGCCGGAATCCAAGATCATCGAGTTTCCGCGCCAGGCGTTGCTGCCGGTGATGCCGCCCTCCATCGAGGAATTGGCGGAGCCGATGATGGACCGCCCTCGCATCCTGGAAGCGCCGGAAGAGGTCGATACCGCTTCGCCGCTGTCCGATATCAGCGTCGCGCCGGAAGAGGAGCAACGGGCGGTCGAATTCGAATTGCCCCTGCAGGTCGCGCCCATGTCGCAGCGCGTCTTCGCCGGCCTGGTGGACGCCTTGATCGTGCTGGTGGGAGCGGCCGTGTTCGTCTTGATCGTCCTCAAGGCGGGGGTGCCGATGCCGCCGGCGAAAGCCGGGTTCCTGTTTGCCATGGCCGCCTCCTGCGTCTTCTGGGCGATCTACGAATACCTGTTCCTGGTCTATGCCGGTATCACGCCGGGCATGCAGATGGCGCGCCTGCGGTTGATCACGTTTGACGGTGGGCCGGCGCGCCGCCACGCCCGCCGCGGCCGCTCCGTCGCCATGGTGCTATCAACCCTGTCGCTCGGACTCGGACTGGTCTGGGCCCTGCTCGACGAGGACACACTCTGCTGGCACGACCGCATCACCAGAACCTACGTAGTGGCTGGTGGATAGAACTGGTTTCAAAAATACATTTTCGCCTCAGGAAAAATGTCCCTCAGGGGCTAAAGCCCACTATTCTTGCGGCCTCGAGCGGCACGGCTGAAGCCGTGCCCTACCCAAAAACCGATCTTTGAAACCAGTTCTAGTGGCTGGGGGGTGGAAAACCATTTCCGATTTCCGATTGTCGATTGCCGATTGCCGATTGAGCACGGTCACATTTGTGATTTGTGATTTAGAACCCGGTCGATCACCATCTGCAAATCACATACCACCCATACCACCCATCACAAATTTGCGTCCACTCGCCCATGGCGCCGCGGAACCCGCAACCCCGTTTCCCTTATCCGCCATTTTGATTTCTAATGCATCCAAGGAATTCGCCAGGAAGCTGAAAGCGCAGGTTGTGAGTCTGGAGTTGTGAGCGGGAGCGCGGGTACAGGAATCCGAATCGCGGTACTGATTGCTCACATCGAACTCACTTCAACCTGCATCGGCGCCGGTTCATGATAGTCACGACTCCATGTCGCTAGCCGAGAATTCGAAGATCAAACGCCCGGCGATTCCGGTGTTCATCGCTACCACCGTCATGCTGAGCTTCATCAGCTTCTGGCGAGTGGCGGCGGTGGTCCTGGCGGACCTCGGTTCGTCGGCGTATTACGCCGGCGGCGACGCGGAGAAGGTGATCGGCAAGAGCGCGCCCTGGTTCATCCTGGCGGTGATGCTGTTCAGCTACGCCGTGCGCGCCATCTATATCGAATCCAGCAGCATGTTCGTGCGTGGCGGCGTGTACCGCGTCGTCAAAGAAGCGCTCGGCCCCACGCTGGCCAAGTTCTCGGTTTCGGCTCTGCTCTTCGACTACATCCTGACCGGCCCGATCAGCGCCGTATCCGCCGGGCAGTACCTGGCGGGCTTTGTTGAGGACCTCGCCAAGTACGCCGGCCACAGCGTCAAATTCAACCAAGACTACTTCGCCGCCGGCTTTGCCGTCATTGTCTGCGTGTATTTCTGGTGGAAGAACATCCAGGGCATGCACGAGTCCAGCGACAAGGCGATGCAGATCATGAAAATCACCACCGTCATGGTGGTGATCCTGATCGTGTGGTCGCTGATCACCATTATCAGCCGCGGCTCGCACCTGCCGCCGGCGCCGTCCCAGACCAACTTCCAGATGGACAAGGAAGCCTGGGGCTGGCTGAACGGCACCTGGGCGCAGCACATCACATTGATCATCCTGCTGGTTGGCTTCGGTCACTCCGTGCTCGCCATGAGCGGCGAGGAAACGCTTGCCCAGGTCAACCGCGAAATCGAGAGCCCCAAGCTCAAGAACCTGGAACGTGCCGGGCTGGTAATTTTCATTTACAGCCTGCTCTTCACTGGCCTGGTCTCCTTCTTCGCGGCGATGATCATCCCCGACGCCGTCCGTCCCCAGTATTTTGCCAACCTGATCGGTGGTATCGCCATTTACCTGGCGGGGCCTGAATTGCCCAAGCTGATCTTCCACGGCTTCGTGGTGTTGGTGGGCGTGCTGATTCTGGCGGGCGCGCTGAATACCTCGATTGTTGGCGCCAACGGCGTGCTCAACCGCTTGGCCGAAGACGGTGTCCTGATGCCCTGGTTCCAGCGCCCGCAAAAGCGCTACGGCACCAGCTTCCGCCTGATCAACCTGGTGGTCGGCCTCCAGATCCTGACCATCATTATCAGCCGCGGCAACGTGTATCTGCTGGCTGCGCTCTACGCCTTTGGCGTGATCTGGAGCTTCGCCTTCAAGGCGCTGGCTGTCCTCGTACTGCGCTATACCGAGCCGGAAAACCGCGAGTGGAAGGTGCCCGGCAACCTGCACATTGGCGGACGCGAAGTTCCGCTCGGGCTGGTCGGCATTGCGCTCGTGCTCTTCGCCACCGCTGTGGTGAACCTGTTTACCAAGCAGGAGGCGACCATCGCCGGAGTCGCGTTCTCGCTGGTGTTTTTCGGCATTTTCACCTTCAGCGAGCGCTACACACTGCGCCAGCAGAAGGGCAGGCACGGGGCGCTCGAGCAGTTCCGCGTTTTTGCCGATCCCGAACTCGATAACCAGCAGGTCCGCGTCCGCCCCGGCAACGCGCTGGTCCCGGTTCGCGATCCCAGCCTCTATTACCTGCGCGACATCCTTCGCCGCACCGACACCACCAAGCAGGACGTCGTGGTCATGACCGCGCGCCTCTCCCCGCGCGAACACTCCTTCAGCGGCAACCGTATGTACGAGGCCAAGGAGATCTTCGATACC
>CAVXCR010000045.1:0-10420 GCA_963760265.1 Terriglobia bacterium | reverse complement strand
CGCGTGGGCGGGCCGCCAGCCGCGGAGCGGCGGCATTCGTTAGCCCACCGCGGCAGCGGTGGGAGGCGAATCATGTACGGCAGCGAGCGCCAGCGGCGCGGCACAACATCGCTCGCCGTGCCGCTCGTTTTCTCTTGACCACCAGCGACTGCATACTTACTACTGCTTTCGCCAATGAACCCCGAGCCGGAGATTGAAAAGCGAGACCCTCTGCGCGAGGTCGCGCTCCTCTTCCTGAAGATCGGCGTCACCGCGTTCGGCGGGCCGCCCGCGCACATCGCCATGATGGAAGACGAGTGTGTCCGCCGCCGCTGGCTCACCCGCGAGCGCTTCCTCGATTTCCTCGGCGCCGTGAACCTCCTCCCCGGGCCGAACTCCACCGAAATGGCGATCTTTCTCGGCTACGTGCGCGGCGGCTGGGCCGGACTCATCCTGGGTGGAGCCTGCTTCATTCTTCCTTCGGCGATTTTTGTCACCGCGCTCGCCTGGGCGTACGTGCGCTTCGGGGCCCTGCCGCAGATGAACGCGTTTCTTTACGCGGTGAAGCCGGTGATCGTCGCCATCATCGCGCGCGCTCTGTGGCGCTACTCGGTCACCGCGCTGAAGACTCCCGCGCTGGTGACAATCGCCATGGCCGCTACCGTCGTCGGGTATTTCGTCCCGCACCCGTTTGGGCTGCTGGCTGCCGCCGCGCTGATGGCCGCCGCGTTGGAAGCCATGCGCCACCCCATCCGCGATGTGCGCGCCGGGCTTCTTCTTCTGCTGCCGCAAGCCGCCGCCGCTCCCGCAGTCGGGCTGGCGCCGCTGTTCTTCTATTTCCTGAAGGTCGGCACCGTGCTCTTCGGCAGCGGGTACGTCCTGTTCG
This sequence comes from Terriglobia bacterium, assembly GCA_963760265.1. Taxonomy (GTDB): domain Bacteria; phylum Acidobacteriota; class Terriglobia; order Terriglobales; family Acidobacteriaceae; genus JAIQGF01. The sequence continues at coordinate 9,555 of CAVXCR010000045.1, read as the reverse complement.
CCTTCCTGCGCACCGACCTGGTGGACCGCTGGCACTGGGTGACCAACTCGCAATTGCTCGACGCCATTGCCGTCGGACAGGTGACGCCGGGTCCGATTTCCACCGCCGCGACCTTCCTCGGCTATATCCTGGCGGGACCGCTGGGCGCGCTGGTGGCGACGATCGCCATGTTTCTCCCGGCCTTTGTTTATGTTGCGATCAGCGAGCCGCTGGTGCGCGCGCTGCGCCGCTCGCGCATTGCCGGCGCAGCCCTGGATGGAGTCGTCGCCGGGTCGGTGGCGCTGATCGCGGTAGTCACGCTTCAGCTCGGGCGGGCCGCCGTCGTCGACCTGCCGGCCATCCTGATTTTTCTCGTGAGCTTCGCCGTCCTGACCTGGACGCGCCTGAATTCCGCGTGGCTGATTCTGGCAGCGGGGATAATCGGGTTGCTGGTTCTGAAGCGTTGACTGGATCTTACGGTCTATCGGTCTGTCAGTCTATCGGTCCGTCGGTCGAACTGAAATACTGACGTACTGAGAAACTGATCGACCGAAAGACTGATCGACTGATAGACCGATAGACCTCTACTGCGCCTTCGCCTGCGGTGGCTGCTTCTCGAAGACCACTTTCTGGTCCACCGACGCCTGCTGGCTGGCGATGTGGCGCTCGATGGTCAGCACTTTCTTGTCGGGTGAAAGCGTCCACCGGCTGGTCCACTTGACCGGCGGCGCGTTGCTCGACGCCATCGGCCTGATCCGCCCCTCGAACACCAGCACCGCCCCCGACCAGTACACCCGCGCCAGGTTTTCCGTGTCCGGCCCGGTCTCCAGGACGTGCTCTTCGCCATCGGGCGTGACGTCCACCCGCGTGATGTGCCCGTCCTGTTCGTACTGCATCTCCACCTTCGCTCCCAGGTGGCGGATCAGGTAGCGCGCCGATTGCGGCACTTCCAGCCCTCCGAAGTTGCTCTTCGCCAGGTCCAGGTTCCATATCCCGGTCAGATTCGGCTTGGCGGGAGTTTGCGCCAGCGCTGTCGCGGCGGCCATCAACACCAACACCCATGACAAACGACAAAGGCGAATCATGTAGGCATGATACCGCGCCTGGACCCATCCGCGCCTCAGCGCATCAAGGCGAACGGAGCAGCGATGAGGATCATCACCGCAATCACGGCGCAGGCCGCGCAGGCTTCGGTTAAAAAGCTCTGCGGGTAGAGCTCTCGGTACACCTTCCAGAAATACCGCGCCTTGGAACGCGGCGGATCATTCGGATCGAACGGCCGCGCCGCGTAGGCCTGCGACGAGATCCTCCCGAAGATGATGTAGGCAAGGCCCATGAACACAAAAAACAACGAAATCAGATAAGGTCCCATGTCCGCCTCAATTGTGCGCCACTTCTTCGACTGTGCACCGCAAAATCCGGAGGAACCGTTATGAGGGGGTATAAATCGGTTCCCCCGGCTAGAGTTACAAATGGCCCGTGGCCCAGTTCAAATCCGGAGGAAGCGGGATGAGGGATAGGAGAAAGCTTCCTCCGGCGGCGTCGTGCGGCCCTTGGTTCCCAAGCCCTACGGTGCCTGGATCGAGGCACTTCCGGGCGGCCGCGTACGCCTAACCTTTTGCGTGCTCCTTGGCGCGAGTCAGCAGGTCTTCAACTTTCTGGCGCTCCGGATAATTCGGGTTCGTCTTCAGCAACTGCTCCCAGGCTGCGATTGCTCCCTTGGCGTCCTTCTTTCCCTGCCACTTCACGATCCCGATGTTGAACAGTGTGTTGGGATGATTCGGTTTGTAGGAAAGCGATTTCTCGAATTCCGCCAGCGCCTGGTCCAAATCGCCCAGGTAAAACATCGCCGTCCCCATGTCGGTGCGGACGTCGGCATTGCCCGGCGAGATCTTCAGCGCCTGCCGGTAATACTCGATCGCCTTGGGATAAAGCTGCGCGTCGTAATACAGGTTCCCGACCTTGGCCAGCGTGTCGCTGTCCTTCGGATTCCTCTGCAGGGCTTCCAGCATGGGCTGCGCCGCCTTGTCCACCATCTCGGGCGAATTGCCGCCGCCCGGCACGCCGCCAAATCCAGGGATCTGGCCCGGCGCCATGTTCGCGGGCGCCTCCGTCTGCGTTGCCGCCTGTGCCGGCGCCACCGCCGCCGGTTCCGAGCCGCGCAGCAGGTATCCAATCGCCCCGCCCAGCAGCAGGCAAACCACCGCCAGGGTATACGCCTGCATCGTCGTCCATCCCTGGATGGTCACAATCTCGCTCTTGCCGTTTCCGTTTCTCGCCATCTCCCTCTCCCGTTTCTGACCCCTGGCCACTCACCACTGGCCACTAATTTCGTGTTCCCGCCACAGCTTTTTCCAGCTGTTCGAGATGGAACAGCCGCTGCACCGCCTCGGTCATGCGGTCCTGCTCCACCTTTTCCGGAACGTCCTTCAGTTCGCGCGCCAGCGAATTGGAAATCCGCTGCGTGATGCGCGACGCCAGCGCCTCCAGCGAGCTGGCCTGCTCCTCGCTCAGCGGCCCGGCTTCCTGCTTGAATGCTTCCAGCTCCTGCCGGCAAATTTCGTCCAAACGCCCGCGTAGCGCGACGATGGTCGGCACCACGCGCTCCGCCGCCAGCTTGGCGCGGAACCCCCGCGTTTCCTCGGCCACGAGCTTTTCCGCGTCGGCCGCGGCCAACCTGCGCTCGCCCTCGTTCTTCTTGGTGGCCTGCTCCAGTTCGTCAATGTCGTAAAGAAACACGCCCGGCACTTCGCGCACCGCCGGGTCAATGTCCCTCGGCACCGCGATATCCACCAGCAGCAGCGGCGCGCCGTCGCGCTGGGCCACGATGTCTTCCGTTTCTTCGCGGGTGAGGATCACGTCCGGGCACGAGGTGGAGCTGATCACTACGTCCGCCTCGCGCACCTGGCCCAGGCGGTCTTCAAAGGGGAAGGCGCGTCCGTTCAGCGTCCGCGCCAGTTCCTGTGCGTTCTCGATCGTGCGGTTGATCACCCGCACGTCGTTGGCGCCGTTCGTGATCAAGTAGCGCGCCGCCGTCTCGCTCATCTTGCCCGCGCCCAGCAGCAGCACCTTGCGGTCCTTCAGCGACCCGAAAATCTGCTTTGCCAGTTCCACCGCCGCGTGCGGCACCGAAACCGCCACGCTGCCAACCGCCGTCTCGTTGTGCACCCGCTTGGATACCGTCAGCGCCTTCTGGAAGACCGCGTCCAGAAACCGCCCGGTGGTTCCAACCTGCTGCGCCAGTGCCCACGCCGACTTCACTTGCGCCTCGATCTCGGGCTCGCCGAGCACCATCGAATCCAGGCTCGACGCCACCCGGAAGACGTGCGCCAGGGCTTGCTCGTCGATCTTGCGGTAGAAGTGCTTCCACTCGCACAGCCGCAGGCCGTATTCGCGGGTCAAGAAATTCAGCACCGAACCCGACGCCGCCGCGGCGTCGCGTGTCCACAGGATGAACTCGGTCCGGTTGCAGGTCGCCAGCACCGCCACTTCGTCAATGGCCTCGGCATGTGACAATTGCACCAGCGCCTCGTAGCGGCGCGGTTCGCTGATCCAGAAGCGTTCGCGCACCGCGACCGGCGCCGTCCGGTAATTCACGCCGATGACCATCACGCAGGGGTCCACAGGGCCTCTCCTACCGCCGAAAAAAGCGTTTACCACCCTGCTGATCGCACCCCGGTTGCCAAACCGCGCTGCCTCCGCTCACCTTGCTACGGGCTGAGTTTTCAACGAGTTATTCACGCCGGGTGGGGCCGCATCCGCGCCCGCGCGCACGCGGTTGAGGGATATCACCCGTGCTGCGCGTTTTTTCACGCCGCGAAATTTCTCCCCCATGCAGGCGGCGCGGCAAGACTATTTCGCTTCAAAAGCATGCATGGGCGTACAATCTGGGCCCGCAGTTGCACTCAAATTGGTTGGCGATTCTGGCTGCGCCCACTTCGCGAACCCGAATGGAGATATGGAATGAAGAACCTGCTGATCAAGTCTGGGTTGCTGACTCTCGTCCTCGGACTCTTGCTGCCGGCGTTTTCCGTGGCCGCCGACACCGGTGCTGACCTCTTTGCCACCAAGTGCGCCATGTGCCACGGCAAAGACGGCTCCGGCAATACCACGATGGGCAAGAACCTGAAGATTCGTGATCTGGGCTCGGCCGACGTCCAGAAAATGTCGGATAAGGACCTGAAGGACATCGTCACGAAGGGCAAGCCGCCCAAGATGCCCCCTTACGGTGGCAAGCTCAACGATGCCCAGATCAACGACCTGGTGAAGTTCATCCGCAGTTTGAAGAAGTAGTCAGAAAGACGGTAGTCGGTAGTCCGTAGCTGGTAGTTGGTAGTGAGCGGCTTCTAGTCAGCGGTTGCCCCACCCTTGTCTCGCCGGGTTTAGCGAGACAGGGTGGGGATTTTCTTGACCACCGCGCAAACTCACAACGCAATCGACAGTCGGCAATGGTTTTTCCGCTCGGTACCAGGTACTCCGTACCCGGTACTTCTGCTACCCTTTTCGCGCCATGAAATACCTCGCGCTCCTCTGCCTCGCTCTCTCCTGTTTTGCCGCCGATTACCCCGCGCCCAAGGAAGGCGACTACACCACCAGGAATTTCAAGTTTCGCGACGGCCAGTCGCTCCCCGAACTGCGCCTGCATTACGCCACCATCGGGGCGCCCCATCGCGACGCCCGCGGCCAGGTCACCAACGCGGTCCTGATCCTCCACGGCACCGGCGGATCGGGAAAGCAGTTCCTGCAGCCGCAGTTCGCCAATGAACTCTTCGGTCCCGGCCAGCCGCTGGACGCCACCCGCTACTACATCATCCTGCCCGACAACGTCGGCCACGGCGGGTCCAGCAAGCCCAGCAACGGCCTGCACATGCGCTTCCCCAACTACGACTACGACGACATGGTCGCCGCCCAGCACCTGCTCCTGACCGAAGGCCTGGGCGTGCAGCACCTCCGCCTGATCTTCGGCACCTCGATGGGCTGCATGCACTCCTTCGTCTGGGGCGAGACCTATCCCGACTTCATGGACGCGCTCATGCCCATGGCCTGCCAGACGGTGCAGATCGCCGGGCGCAACCGCTTCTGGCGCGGCGCAATCATCAACGCCATCAAGCTCGATCCGGCGTGGAACAACGGCGAGTACAAGGAGGAGCCGGTCGGCGCCCTGCGCGCGGCACAATACCTGCTTGCCATCGCCGGCAGCGCGCCGCTGTTCTGGCAGAAGCAGTACTCCACCCGCGACGATGCCGACAAATTTGTGGACGCGCAGGAACCACGCATCAAGGCGCTCGATGCCAACGACCTGCTCTACCAGGTCGGCTCCTCGCGGAACTACTACCCGTCGCCCAACCTGGAGAAAATCCGCGCCCCGCTGATGTGGATCAATACCACCGACGACTTCATCAACCCGCCCGAACTCACCACCCCGGAAAGCGAGGTCAAGCGCATCCCGCACGGCCAGTTCCATCTTATCCAGGCCACCGACCAAACCCGCGGCCACGGCACCCACACCTGGGCCGTGTTCTGGAAGCAGTACCTGGTGCAGTTGCTGCAGGACTCCAAACCGGAGTAGTGTACGGCGTGAAACATATTTAGAAGCTCACGCACATCGAGGATTGCATGACGAGGACCTACACGAAAGCCGATGTGGCAGAACAAGAACTTGAGGATATGGTCCAGCGGAACCCCGGATTGATAGAAGAAGGACTCATTTACGTGGACCACCAGAAGCGAGCGGCAGCGGGGCGCCTCGACGTCCTCATGGTGGACAGCGGCAAGTCGCTCGTCCTCGCTGAACTCAAAGTCACACAAGACGATGGCATGTTGGTCCAGGCGCTTGATTACTACGATTACGTCTCAACTCAAGTAGAGGCGTTCGCTAGACTCTACAGAGTCCATTCGATTGACCCCACGCAGCAGGTGCGCCTGTTCCTAATTGCCCCAGATTTCTCTCAGACGCTTGTCAACAGATGCAAGTGGCTTGACGTTCCAATCTTCCTCTTCACTTTCAACTGCCTCAAGTTCGAAGGTGCAGACGACCTAGTGCCGATCTTCACAGAACGGGAGATTCCAAACCCACCGGAAACGGTCGAGGTCTCGACCATACAGGATCAATTGGCCTACATCACGGACACAACGGTCCGAACCAAAGTCGCCGCGCTCCTGGATGAAATCAAAAGTTGGAAACCGGAGCACATCTCCCTCGACCCAATCAAGTATGGTATCTCGATGAAGGTCAAAAACCGTGTCTTTGCATACCTATGGCCGCGGCGCCAACACTACCTCATCGGTACATACGGTGCCGAAGACGAGTGGAAAGAGTATCCCGTTAAGAGTGATGATGATCTAGCAAACGTGAAATCTACAATGAGAGCGGCATTGGATATGCGCATGAGATGACGGTGTAGGCAACGGCTTTCGCCACCCATCCCACCACTTCCACTCCCTCCTCCCCGCGTTTTATACTTGTTCGTTTTCATATCAGCCGCCGGCCGCATCCGTTACGGCCATCGACCATCGACCATCGACCCCCCGGAGGCCCGCATGCCTGACGATGAATCCAAACCCGGCGTCTCCCGCCGCGAATTCCTGAAAATCTCCGCCTTCACAGTCAGCGTGCCCGCCGTCGTCGGCCCCTCCGTGCTCGAAGTCGGTGGCGAAGAGGTCCCCGTCTACGGCCCCGGCAAGACGCCCATCACGCTCACCGTCAACGGCAAAAAGTACACCGCCGAGCTGGAGCCGCGCGTCACCTTGCTCGACGCCCTGCGCGATAACTTCGACCTCACCGGCGCCAAGCGCGTCTGCGACCGCGGCGAATGCGGCGCCTGCACCGTGCTGCTCGACGATCGCCCGGTCTACGCCTGCGCCGTGCTCGCCATTGACGCCCAGGGCCACAGCATCACCACCGTCGAGGGCATCACCAGCGGCGACGCGCTCCATCCCTTGCAGCACGCCTTCGTCGCCAACGACGCCCAGCAGTGCGGCTTCTGCACCCCCGGCTTCGTCATGGCCGGCTACGCCCTGCTGAAGAACAACCCCAATCCGAATCGCGAGCAGGTGGTGAAAGCTTTGGGCGGAAACTACTGCCGCTGCGGCACCTACTACGGCATGCGCGGCGCCATCGGTCAGATGACCGGCAACCGGTCTGGCTTGCTGCCGAACGAGAGCGACCGAGAGACCGATAGACCGGCAGACCAATACAAGGGAGCGTGAGCCATGGCGGAATACAAGTGGCCTGATGCGCAACATCGCACGCTGATCGGCACGCGCCAGACCCGCGTCGACGGTCCCGTCAAAGTTTCCGGACGCGCCAAATACACCTACGACCAGAATCCCAAGGGCCTGCTCGCCGGCGCTATCCTGCGCTGCCCGCACGCCCACGCCAAAGTCGTCAGCGTCGATACCAGCGCCGCCGAAAAAATGCCCGGCGTCAAGGCGGTCCAGATCTTGCAGGGTCCCGGCAAGGAAATCCACTGGGCCGGAGACGAGATCGTCGCTCTCGCCGCCGTGGACGAGCGCACTGCCGAAGACGCCCTGCGCGCCATCAAGGTGCAGTACGAGGTCCTGCCGCACTTCGTGGACGACACCACCGAGCCCCAGGACGCCGCCGAGGAAACCGGCCCGCTCGCGCTCGATGATCTGATCAACATGTTCAGCAACCAGGTGCCGGAGCCGCAGATCACCGCCACCGTGCAGAAGCGCGGCATCAGCTTCCCGGTCATCGACGACCTGGTCAAGCGCATGCGCTCCTTCAACGTCGGCGAAAACGTCATCATGGCCTTGCAATCCGCGCCGCAGAAGTCTCCCGAAACTACGCGCTCGCCCTTTAAGAAGTCCGCCGCCAACGTCACCGGCAATCCCGACCAGGCATTCAAGACCGCCGAGATGACCAGCGGAGGCCTCTACGGAGTGCCGGTGATCACCCACTGCTGCCTGGAAGCCCACGGCGTGGTCGCGCACTGGCCCGATGCCGAGCATCTCGAAACCCAGGTCTCCACCCAAAACGTCTCCGGCATTCCCGACCAGCTTGCGCAAGCCCTCACCGGCGCCGGCATCAACATTTCAGCCTCCAACATCCACAACCAGCAGCAGCACATCGGCGGAGGTTTCGGCAGCAAGTTCGCCGCCGATCGCTGGAGTCTGGCCGCCGCGCAGTTGTCGAAGAAGGCCGGCGGCGCTCCGGTGAAAATCATGCTCGACCGCCGCGCCGAACTGGAAGTCGCCGGAGCGCGTCCCTCGGCCTACGCGCACGTCAAGCTCGCGGCGAAAAAAGACGGCACCATCACCGGCTGGGACTCGCAGTCCTGGGGCAACGGCGGGCCCGCTGGGTGGAAACATGCCGCCCCTTCCGTATATCTTCACGGAAATTCCCCACCAGCGGAAACAGCACATCTCCATCGCCACCAACATCGGCCCGGCGCGCGCCTGGCGTGCGCCCAACCACCCGCAGGCTGCTGTGCTCACCATGTGCGCCATCGACGACCTCGCCGCGCGCCTCGGCATGGACCCCTACGACGTCTTCATGAAGAACCTGGCGCTCACTCCGCGCGCCAACGTCTATGAAGCCGAGCTCAAAAGGGCCGATGAGCTCATGCAGTGGAAGAAGCGCTGGCACCCGCGCGGCGACAAGACATCCGGCCCGGTGAAGCAAGGCCTCGGCCTCTCCATCCACACCTGGGGCGGACGCGGCCACCAGGGCGCCGGCGATCTCACCATCCATCCCGACGGCACGGTCGAGTACCGCAGCGGCACGCAGGACCTCGGCACCGGCACGCGCACCGCCATCGCCATGGTGATCGGTGAAACCCTCGGGCTGCCGCTGGACGCCATCACCGTCAAGATCGGCGACACCAACTTCCCGCACGACGGCGGCTCCGGCGGCTCCACCACCATCGGCGCCGTCTCCGCCGAATCGCGACGCGCCGCCACCGACGCGCTCAACCAGTTGCTCGCCAAGGTCGCGCCCTTGCTCGACGCCCCGCCCGACCAGCTCGAAGCCCTCTACGGCACCATTCGCGTCAAGGATTCGCAAGGCAAGAGCATCACCTGGAAGCATGCGTGTTCCAAGCTCGGCGCCACCGGCGTCACCGCGCAAGGCAAGAATCCCGATCCCTCCAAGCCGCCCGACCTCACCAACAGCGGTGTCGGCGGCGCGCAGATGGCCGACGTCTCCGTGGACGTCGAAACCGGCATCGTGCGCGTCAACAAGATTGTCGCAGTGCAGGATTGCGGCCTCATCATCAACCTCAAGACCGCCGAATCGCAGTGCTACGGCGCGCTCACCATGGGCATCAGCTACGCGCTTTACGAAGAGAAAATCATGGACCCGACCACCGGCCGCATGCTGAATCCCGAACATGGAGTTCTACCGCCTCGCCGGCTACGGCGACATTCCTGAGCTGGTCGTCCACATGATGACCGGTCCGGGCTACGACGAGCGCGGCGTCATCGGGCTCGGCGAGCCGCCGGTGATCTCGCCCGGCGCGGCCATCTCCAACGCCGTCGCCAACGCCATCGGCGTGCGCGTTCCGTTCCTGCCCATCACGCCCGACCGCGTTCTCGCCGCGTTGCAGCAGCGGC
>CAVXCR010000044.1:0-59441 GCA_963760265.1 Terriglobia bacterium | reverse complement strand
ACCTATTTCGCCACCGTCTCAACCTTCTCTTCTTCCTGCTGCTTCTTCAGCCGGCGCAAGATTGAAGTGGGATGGATCCCCAGGATTCGCGCTGCCTGCGCCTTGTTGTGTCCGGTCAGCGTCAGCACCTCGTGGATGTACCGCTCCTCCAGTTCGCGAAGCGTGACCCACTGCTCTCCCGTCGGCGACAGGTCCATGTGGCTCGGCTCATGCGCCTGTTGCGGCTCCGTGTAATCGCGGATCTCCTCCGGCAAGTATCCGGCGTCAATGTCGCCCTCCGGCGCCAGGATCATCGTCCGTTCGATCACGTTCTTCAGCTCGCGGATATTCCCGGGCCACGGATGGTGCCTCAGACACTCCGCCGCCGCGGGCGTGAACCCGGTGAAGTTTTTCTTCATTTCCTTGTTGAAACGCTCCACTAGGCTGACCGCCAGCGGCAGGATGTCCTCCTTGCGCTCGCGCAGCGGCGGCAGCGTGATCGGCAGCACGTTGAGCCGGTAGAACAGATCTTCGCGGAACTGCCCGTGCGCCACCGCTTCTTTGAGATCGCAATTGGTTGCCGCGATGATGCGCACGTCCACCTTGATCGGCCGCGTGCCGCCCAGCCGCATGAACGTGCCTTCCTCGAGCACGCGCAGGATTTTGGCCTGCACGCTGGCCGACATGTTCCCGATCTCGTCGAGGAACACGGTCCCGCCCTGCGCCCGCTCCAGCAGACCTTCCTTGCGCCGGCGCGCGTCGGTAAATGCGCCCGGCTCGTAGCCGAACAACTCGCTTTCCAGCAGCGTGTCCGGCATGGCCGCGCAGTTCAGTTCCAGCAGCGGCATCTGCGCGCGCGGACTGTTGTAGTGCAGCGCTTTGGCCAGCACGCCCTTGCCCGTCCCGCTTTCGCCGAGAATCAGGATGGTGGTGTGCTCCGCTTGGGCGGCCTTCTCACAAATTTCCAGCAGCTCGCGCATCTCGGGATTATTGGTCTTCACCCATCCAAAGTCGTAGCGGCCCTTGGCGGATTCCACCGTCTCGCGCACTCGCACCCGCAGCGCCAGCATCTCCAGCGCGCGCCGGATGGTGTTCACCATGTCGGCCAGATGGAAGGGCTTGCTGAGGTAATCGTGCGCGCCCAGTTTCATCGCTTCTACGGCGCGGTCGATCATGTGGTGGGCGCTCATCATCACCACGATGGACGCCGGGCTCTGGCGCTTGATTTGCCGCAGCACCTCGATGCCGTCAATGCCCGGCAGCACCACGTCCAGCATGCAGAGAGCGGGATGTTCGCGCGCGAAGATTTCCAGCGCCTCCTCGCCGGTGGTGGCGAGAAAGACCTCGAAGCCCTCGTCGCGCAGCGCGCGCGAAATGGTGCGCAGCGTCAGCGCCTCATCGTCCACTACTAAAATCGAATACCCCATCGCGTTCGCCTCGTTTAAGTCGACTGCGTAACTGCGTAATCGGGTAATTGCGCCACTGAAAACTTCTGAGCGCGCTGTTCAATTACCCGATTCACCCGATCACCCGATCACCCGATCACCAGATCGCCCGATGTCTCCGGTTCCGGCTGGCTTTCGATTTTTTCCTGGCGGATCGGCAGCACGATCCGCACCGTTGTGCCCCGGTCCGGGATGCTTTCCACCTTGATATCGCCGCCGTGGCTGCGCGCGTAGGCGTGGCTGATGCTTAACCCGAGCCCGGTGCCTTTGCCGCGCTTGGTGGTAAAGAACGGCTCCAGCACGTGCGGCAGGATATCGGCGGGAATTCCGCTGCCGGTGTCGGCCACCGAGATCTCCACGTTGTCCGTGAACTTGATCTTGTGCGCCTCGATGGTGATGCTGCCGCCTTGTTCCGGCATCGCTTGAGCTGCGTTCAGCAGCAGGTTCATCAGGATCTGCGAGAGTTGGTTGCCGTCGGCGGTGATCGCCGGCAGATCGTGCGCGACCCGCGTTTCCAGCTTGATTCCGCGGAACATCGGCTGATGGCGCAGAAACGCCAGCGTATCTTCCACCAGCCGGCCGACATGAATCTTGGCCAGTTGCAGCGGGCCGGGACGCGCGTAATTGATCAGGCCGCGGATGGTCGAGGAGATGCGCTTGGTGCCGGCGATGCACTGCTCGATCTCCTCGCGCCTTTCCGGGTCACTTGTTACCTTCCACTCCAGCTCCAGGTGCGACAAGATCCCGAGCAGGGGATTATTGATTTCGTGCGCCGCGCCCAGGGCCAGTTGCGCCAGCGCCGCGTATTTCTCGTAGGCCGCGAGCTGCGCTTCGAATTGCATTTTGTCGCTCGCCAGGTTGCGCTCCGCCTGGATTCGATTCACCAGCTCCTGCTGCGCCAGGTCGCGCTCATGCTCGCGGTATTCGACCAGCTCGCGCAGGTGCGCGATCTCCGCCCAGGCTTCCTTCTCTTTCTCGAGGCGGTGCTGTGCGGCCGCCAGAGCCACTCCCAGGGCGATGACGATGGAGGGCACGGTCCAGAGATAAAGGTGGGGCACTTCCAGCCAATCGGGAGGGACCAGGAGGTAGAACAGGCCGAGCACCACCACCGCCAGCACAGCCGCAATCGTGAGCATCTCCAGGCGCACGCGTGCGTCGGAGCGGACCTCGCGTGCTGGGCCGCTTTCGGGCATAGACTCTCATCACAACCTTCGCTCCCTACGTCCGGGAATGCTGTGACGCAAGGCACTGGCGGCGGTGATGCGCACCGGGGTATACTCCTCCCCCGGGCGAACTTTTGGCTTCAAGTACTTAGCGAGAAATCCCATTTAAATCATTGGATTCAGGCTACTTACTCGCAAAATATCGATAACGATCACGCCCAACACCACGAGCCGCAGGAGGTATGGCCTCCGTGCGGCTCAGGTTTCCTTATCGCATCCTCAGCTGCGGACCTCGATAGGGTTTGGTCACAGATGCGTGTAATTGAATTGCTGTGTGGCCGCCAGGAATGACTCCTCCATTTGCCAAGCAGACACGCGTTTGACGCGTGCGAGGATGCTGTGACGGCACAGATTGGGCAGTGATGCGATGTCGGGTCGAACCACTATTGACTCACGCCTTGCGAGGTGCGATAAGGAAATGAAATACAGGATTTCCGCGACACTCCAGATCTAGGCAGGAGAACGACCGTTCATCATCGGGAGGAGAGGAGAATGCTGTTTTCAGCCCTGCGCCGCCACCATGCACCTGTCGTGTTCATCCTCGCCTTGGCTGTGCTAAGTACGGCGCGTGAACTTCGTCGCGCCGCATTGGTGGCGCCAGACGATGGAGCCCCGATTGTCGCCCGATTTGCCAGTTTGAAGAACCAAGTCTCGAAGGATGTGCAGGTATGTTACTCACCAGTGCCGCACACGGAAGACGAACTGCGCCTGTACCAGCTCGCGCAATATGCCTGGGCGCCGCGGCCGCTCGGGTTGGATAACGACTCATGCCGCTGGACAGTTGGGCCGCAGTTTCGGGTAACGGCGCGATGAGTTTTCTGTTTGCCGTGACGGTTGCTTTGGTGGTCGGCTATGCGCTCGCATCTACGGTCCGCGTGCCCGGCGCCAACCGTCAAGACGTGTTGCTCCTGCAATTAGGCCTGGCACCTGGGATTGGCTTAGGGGTTCTGTCTCTCTGGTACTTCGTCGCGCTCGCGGCAGGGGTGTCCGCGTGGGCAGAAGTTGAAATAGAGATTCTGGCCGCTGCCGGAGCGGTGGCGTGGATCTATTTCGCTCGTGAACGGAATCCGGCGACGGCGCTTCGGGCCCAACCGGGCTTCGTTGTCGCAGCAATCATCAGTGTTGCCGGCGTCTTCTCCTCGTTCTGGATACGGTACATGCTGGGGCCGCTGGGGGGATGGGATGCATTCGCCATCTGGAATGCTCACGCTCGCATTCTGGGCGAAGCTGGGCAGGGCTGGTGCGCAGCCATGCGCGCCACCAACCACCCGGATTATCCCGTGCTGCTGCCTGTCACCATCGCCAGGTTATGGCACGCGTGGGCCGCTGAACCCACGTGGATTCCGGCGCTCGTAGGTTTCCTGTTCCTTTTGGGTTCAATCTTGGTGCTATACGGCGCGGCGGCAATTATTGCCGGCCGCGATGCCGCTTGTGTCGGCATAGTCGTGATGAGCATCAATGGGGCGGTGCCGGTGGTTGCTAGCAGTCAGTATGCCGACTGGCCTCTCGCTTACTACTTTACGGCTTGTTTTGCTTTGGCATTGCAGGGACGCCGCACAGTGTTTCTAGCCGGCCTCATGGCTGGACTTGCCGCCTGGACGAAGAATGAAGGCCTGCTCTTCGCCCTTGTCGTGACGCTTGTGGTGGCCGCCCTGGACCGGCGTGCGCTGGCGAGACTACTGCCGCCATTGGGTGTCGTCGCAGCAGTTGTGTTTTGGTACAAGTGGGCCGTGCATGTTCCCAGCGACCTTTTCCATCAAAGCAGAGGACAGGTCATCGAAGGTGTCGCCGACCTCAGACCACTCCTCATGCGCGTCACGGACCACCACAGGCTGTGGTCGATCATGTCCAGCATGACTGGTCAACTTGCCGGTTTCGCGCTGTTGCTAGTTCCGGTTTTGATTCTGGCTGGGTGGACCTGGCGGACGGCGGAACCGGGGGGTTCGTTCCCGCGACTGCGCCCCACACGCGAGCTGCAAACGTGCGTGGTTGCGCTGCTGATGATGGTCGCTGGGTACACGGCAATTTACGTGATAAGTCCGTTTAACGTACAGTGGCACATAGGCACCTCGGTGTATCGATTGTTCGCGCAACTTTGGCCCGCTACTGTCCTGTGCACGCTGGTTGCAACCATGCCGTCATCCAAGAACCCGCCGTTGGGCAATCCAGGACAGCACAGCGCCTAGGCGTTGCTTCGCCGGTGGTAGGAATGGCGCCACGTACGCCTCGTTGCCATGTTTTCGGCCATGTGCCTTGTGCTCGCTGCGATGCTCGTTCGCAAGTGAACTGAATTACCCGGCGCTGACGACTGCTGCCCGGAGGCATCGGGATTGCAGGATGCCGCCACAACAACCGGCTGGAAGCCGGCGCTACAAGGCGTTCTAGAAAAATCGTAACCGCGAGCTCCTGTGCACCGGCAACAGCGGGGACACGCGCTCACTGCATTCCGGGCACAACCCGCTCTCCTTCAGATCGATCCACTCCACCGCGTGCGAGGCCGCCATGGCGCAGCGGTAGTCTTCGCAATGACGCAGGTCGAGCGTGTGTCCCAACTCGTGGACCGCTTCCTTGAGCAGCCGTTCGCCGTGCAGGCTCTTGTCCGGAGCAAGGCCGTAGAACTCCTGCCGCAGGCGATGCGTCGACACCACGGCTGCCGGGCCGGCCATCTGCGCCTCCCCAAAAACGAAGGTCAAAATGGGGATATAGAGATCGTGATCGGTGATGCCCAGCAAACGCCAGCACTCCGGCCCAAGGTAGCTGTGGATGCGGGCCAGGAGTTCCGTTGAGTGATACTGCTGACGCTCGGCGTGGTAGGCGAACTGCGGATCGAGCCCCGGCTGAACAATGTCCCAGGCAACGTGAAACTGCTGCGCCAGCGGCGGGCCCAGTTGTTCGAGCGCGCGCAGATCGACATCCCCGATTGGCAGCAACTGCAGCAGCTTCATTTTTCCGCGCCGGCCGTGGCCGCCGTCCCGTTCCTGCTCCAGCCGTACTTTTTCAGCTTGTTGTGCAGGGTGACCCGGTCAATGTCGAGCACCTCGGCGGCGCGCGTCTGGTTGCCGCCGCAGTCCTCCAGCACGCGCAGGATGTGGGCCTTCTCCATGTCGTCCAGTGTCCTGCTTTCCGCGCCATTGGCGGCGCGCGGCTTGAGGATGAAGTCCTGCTCGCGCAACTCCGGCTCCTGCGCCACCACCATCGCGCGCTCCACCGCGTTCTCCAGTTCGCGGACGTTGCCCGGGAAGGCGTACTGCTGCAATTGGTACATGGCCGCCGGCGCGACCCGCGTGATGCGCTTGTTCATCGCCAGCGAGAATTTCTGCACGAAATGCTCGACCAGCAGCGGGATGTCGTCCTTCCGGTCCCGCAGCGGCGGAATTTCGATGCGGAACACGTTGAGCCGGTAGAACAGGTCGGGGCGGAACTTGCCCTCCTCGATCAACTGCTCAAGGTCCTTGTTGGTGGCGGCGACGCAGCGGAAATCCACCTTGATGGGCTGGTTGCCGCCGACGCGTACGATCTCGCGCTCTTGCAGGACGCGCAGCAGGTCGGTTTGGGTCTTCAGGCTGATGTCGCCGATCTCGTCCAGGAACACCGTGCCGCCCTCGGCGATCTCGAACTTGCCCTTCTTGCGGTACTGCGCGCCGGTGAATGCGCCCTTCTCGTGTCCGAACAGTTCGCTCTCCAGCAGGGTTTCGGTCAGCGCGCCGCAATGGATAGCGACCAGCGGCTGAAATTTCCGCGGGCTGCCCCCGTGGATGGCGCGCGCCACGATCTCTTTCCCGGTCCCGCTTTCCCCGGTGATGAGCACCGTGGCGTCGGTGGGGGCGACGGTCTCGATGGCATCGAAGACCTTCTGCATCGCCTGGCTTTGTCCCACCAGGTCGGGCGGGCGCTGCACTTCGGCGACAGTCTCGCGCAGGCGGACATTTTCCTGCTGCACCTTGCGATGGGACAGCGCTTTCTGGATCTGGTGGGCAATGTCGTCGGGATCGAGCGGCTTGGTCACGTAGTCGTAGGCGCCGTTTTTCAGCGCGGCCACCGCCGTTTCCACCGAGGCGTACCCGGTCATGATGATGACGATCATTTCCGGATCAATCTCGTGCATGCGGCGTTGCAGTTCGATACCGTCGGTGCCGCGCATCTTGATGTCCACCAGCGCCAGGTCCCAGCGGCCCTCCGCCATGCGCGCCAGCGCGTCTTGCGCGTTCTCCGCCGTGCCCATGTCGTAGCCCTCTTCGCGGAACCACTTGCCCAGCGAGTCGCGCACGCTGAATTCGTCGTCCACGATCAGGAGTCTGCCTTTGCTTGCTTCCAAAATGTCACCTCTTCAGCGACGGGCTGCTAACTGCCCGCTCTTGTTCGCCGCACCTGCCTCGAGGGGCGTGGCCTGTCCGCCGACCGCGTCCACCGGCAGAAAGATGTAGAAGGTCGTGCCGCGCCCGGGCTGCGATTCCACTTCAATCACGCCGCCGTGCCGTTCGACGATGGTCTTGCTGATCGCCAGCCCGAGCCCGACACCCTTGCCGGTTTCCTTGGTCGTAAGGAAAGGCTCGAACAAGCGCGGCAGCAGGTCGGGCGGAATGCCCACGCCGTCATCGCGTACCTGGATTTCGATTTGCCGGCTCTGGGGCAGGGAACGGGTGCGCACCATCAGGTTGCCGCCGCGCGGCATGGCGTCGATGGCGTTCATCACCAGCGCCAGCAGCACCTGCTCCACCTGCGCCGGATCGCAATGCAGCATGGGCAACTCCGGCGCGGTCTCCAGCTGCAACTGCACGTTGCCGAGATCGAGCTGGTGCTGCACCAGGCGGATGCAGTGGTCCACCACCCGTTCACGTCGGCCCACTCCAGGTTCATGGGCGCGGTGCGCGAGAACATCAGCAGGTTCTTCACCAGGTCGCCGCAACGCTTGCTTTCCGACTCGATCAGATCGAGGCTCTCGTGAATTTCGGTGCGCCTCTGCTCGTCGCCCTCGACCTTCTGCACCCATTTCTTGAGCAGCTTGGCGTAGGTGAGGATTCCGGAGAGCGGGTTGTTGATCTCGTGCGCGACCACGGCAGCCATCTTGCCGATGGAGGCCATCTTTTCGACCTGCACCATGTGCTCGTGCGCGCGCTTCAGCTCGTTGGTCTTCTCCTCCACGCGCGTCTCCAGGGTCCGCGCCCAGGAGGTGATCTCCTCGTTGGCGGCGCGCAGTTGCAGGCTCATGATGTTGAACGAATTGGCCAGGTCGCCGAGTTCGTCGGTGGACTCGACCGCGATCTGGTAGCCCAAGTCGCCGCGCGCCAGCTCTTCCGTGCCGCGCTTCAGGATCTGCACCGGGCGGTGCACCAGGCGCAGCACGAACACCCCGGTCAGCATGGAAATCACGATCACCGCCAGCACGGTGTAGATCAGCATCATGCGCGTGCTTTCGGCCAGCCCGGCGTCCGCCTTGGCCAGCGACACGTTGGTGTCGAGCACGCCAAGAATCTGCTGGCTGGCGGGATGCGCGTGGCAGGCGGCATTGGAGCACGCGGGCTCGTTCTCGATGGGATTGATGATGCCCAGCACCCGTCCCGAACCGTTGGCGCGGTAAATCCGGAAACGATCGGGACGGTTCAGCTTGGCCAGGGGTTGCGCCTGCGCGTGACACCCGTAGCAGGCTTCGGCGCGTTTATCCACCGAGCGGTTGACCTCGCTGGGGTCGCTGGAGTATTCGATCCGCCCTTCCTTGTCGAAGATGCGGATCTTGACGATCCCCGGCTCGTCCGCCATGGTGTTGATGGTTCGATAGAGCGCCTCGCGATCGTTGCGCAGCATGTAATACGAGGTGCTGCGCTTGATGACGTCGCTGACGCGCTCGGCGCTGGTCAGCGTCTCCGTCTCCAGTTGCTGTCGGTGCAGCCGGATGTTGGCGTAACCCAGGAGCGCGAAGATGACCACCATCGCCGAAAAAATCAGCGCGATCAGCTTCACGCTCAGGCTGTGGCCGTGGCGCTTCCATGCCTGCGCCGGCTCGGGCTCAGGCGGAAGGGGTGCGGACTTTGGGTCCCACCCAATCTTGCCTGCTGCCTGAAGCTTGGAGTCTGCAGCCGGGTTTTCGTCAGTCGGCATCTTGCATCACCACAACCGGCGCTGCCGCCCTGGGTTCGACGGGCAACGGCTCTGCCGCATGCTCCTCGGGGAAGATCGGCAGGTACTTTGCCGCCACGCCGAAAATCGCGAAGCCCGCGCCCACGATGGCCGCCGTCACCGCAATCTCCGTCCACTTCGGGATGTAGCGCACCCCGGCGGAGGCTTCCATGCCGGTCACCGCCACGTTCAGGCGGTTGGTCACGAAGCCCAGCAGCGTGCTCACCGATGCCAGGTAGAGCCCCCCCGGCGTCTCGCGCACCTTGCGGAACGAGAGCAGAACGATCGGGATCACCAGCGCGAGTGCGATTTCCAGCAGGAAGAGGTTGCGCTCGTAGCCCGCCACCAGCACCTGCTTGAGCACCCCGCGATGGATGAGGTCCTCGACGCGCAGCACCGAGTACACGATCAGCACCACCATCAGCGCGCGCCCCAGGTCCTTCAGGATGTGCAGCTCCAGTTGACGCCCGAAATGCTTGGCGCTCATCGAGGATTCGAAGATCGTCATCGCCAATCCCACCGCCACCGCCGACAGGAAGAAAAACGCCGGCAGCAGCGGCGTGTACCAGAAGGGGTGCAGCTTGGTGGGCACGATCAGGTACACCGAACCGAGCGAGGACTGGTGCAGCGTGGAGAGAATCACGCCCATTATCATGATCGGGATCAGCGCCTTGCGGATGTACCGGATCGGCTTCCAAAGGTTGAAGCGCTCCAGCACGATGGGCGAAAACTCCAGCGCCAGCACGGTGGTGTACAGCATCACGCACCAGCCGACTTCGAACATCACCGAGTGCGGGTTCCACATGATGAGCGGGTGCCAGATGTTGTACGGGCGCCCCAGGTCCACCATCAGCGCCACGCTCACCAGCACGTAGCCGAGGAACGCGGTGAGCACGGTGGGGCGCACGATGGGCTGCAGGCGCTTGATGTTGAAGATGTACACCGCGCCGGTGAGGGTAAACCCGCCGGCAGCGAGCATGACCCCGCAGAGCACGTCAAAGCCGATCCAGATGCCCCAGGGGAACTGGTCGGAAAGATGAGTGGACGGCCCGAGCCCGAGCACGAAGCGGTACACCGTCGCATACGCGCCCGCGGCCAGCGCGAAATACAGCACCAGCTTCCAGAAGCTGATCCACTTGATATTGGGAATTTTCACTCCGTGCCCCCTTTCTTCTGCGGCTCGCGGGCCTCAGCTAGTGCGACCTCTGCGCGACGGTGGGTGATCCACCAGATGCCGCCCAGCACGGAGGCCCAAAGCGGCACGAACGCAGGTATCTGCTTTTGCACGATGAAGGTGCGGTTGGGCAGCGGATCGGTCGGCAAGTCGGTGCGGTATCCGAACTCCTCGAAGGGCACGCTCGA
This sequence comes from Terriglobia bacterium, assembly GCA_963760265.1. Lineage (GTDB taxonomy): Bacteria > Acidobacteriota > Terriglobia > Terriglobales > Acidobacteriaceae > JAIQGF01. The sequence goes on along the minus strand of CAVXCR010000044.1, from coordinate 49,318 downwards.
GAGCAGCAGCACGCTGGTGCCGCCGACTTCGTGCTCGCCGTAGATGTGGTCGACGTACTTGCCGGGGTTGTCGCGCAGCCGCTGCCGCGCTTCGGCCAGCAGTTCGCTGCGCTCGCCGAACTTGGTGGCGCCCGTCGGGCACGCTTCGGCGCAGGCCGTCTGCTTGCCCGCGAGCACGCGGTCGGCGCACATAGTGCACTTCTGCACCTTGGGGTTGATGCTGTTCCACTCGTAGCGCGGGACGCCGAACGGACAGGCGATCATGCAGTAGCGGCAGCCCATGCAGCGGCTGACGTCGTAAATCACCGGCCCCGCCGAGGTCTTCCGCAGCGCCGCCACCGGGCACACCGATACGCAGGCCGGATCGTTGCAATTCATGCACAGGCGGCGCATGAACTTGTCCTCTTTCGCCAGCACGACGGTGAACTTGTGCGCCGACTGCTGCTCGGCGGCAATCTTGTCGTCATAGGGAAGCTTGTTGTGTTCCGCGCACGCCTGCTCGCACTGTTTGCAGTCGATGCACAGCGTGGCGTCATATAAAAGTGCCTTGCTCATGAAGTTCTCCGGGAGAAATTCGAGGTGCTGGGGCGCGTTCGCCCGCAAACGCGGTCGCTTGAAAAGTCCCGCAGCGACGTGAGTTCATAGCCCGGCACCGCAGTGCCGGGACGACGGCCCGAAAAGACGTTCTCAGTCCCGTAGGGACGGCACCAGATCGAATGATGGGAAGGAATGCCGGCTCGATATAGAACGAACGTTTGAATTAATCGGGGAAGGGGGACCAGGCTTTGCAACTGGCCCCCCATCTGTGGCTTGGGCCCTTTTTTCGCGTCCGCAACCTCCAGGTTGCGGGTCAGCCGAGATGCGGCTGAGCTGTTCACGCCACCCTCGGTTCTGCCGGTCTGACCGGCTCTACATGCGCGGCAGGTTCGCCGCCGGGTGATTACTTCAACGTCGCCAGGTAGTCGCCGATGGCCTTGAGCTGAGCGTCATTCAACTTCTTCTTCGCCGCAGCGTGCTTCGGGTTCTCCTTCGCCATCGCCTTCGTCACATCGGCCGCGGTCTTACCCTTGATCGCCGGGGCCTTCAGAGCGGGCTTGCCTTCCGCGTTGGCTCCGTGGCACATTGCGCAGTTCGCCTTGAACAGCGCCGCGCCGTCTTCCGCAGCCCACGAGAGGTTCGGCAGAGCGATGAACAGCACAATGGCGATCGCCAATACCAGGATCGTTACTTTGTACGTCTTCATTAGTGCCAGTCTCCTTTGAGTCGTTCCTTTACAACCGCCAGGATCGGTGTCCTTACAGTTGAAATATTCAACCTTTGGACCAAAACAGGATGTGAGGCCGATCACTTGTGAAGGTGATTTGTGATGCGATTCTCAACACTGCGGAATCGCGAAACTCAATAATGACCGATCAAATGTAGAGGATTCAACGGCTTGCCGGGGGTGCTGAAGTCTTCTGCTATCCGGTACCTTGTTGCGGAATTCAGCTTTGTGGCACACAGCCTGCCCTGAGCGAGGTCGAAGGGCGCCCTCACGTGCGCGCGCTACTAGGTTTTTTCAGGTCACCGGATCGCCGCATCGCCCGATGACGCGCAACTCGCAACTATCTCCTTCCACAACTCATCCCGCCCCGCGCCGCTGCGGGCAGAGAAGGGGAGGATGCGCTCCGTCTGAAAGTCATTCCGCAAACCGCGCATGGCATGCGTCAACTTGTTGCCCGACAGCCGGTCGGCCTTGGTGGCTACTATGGCGTACCTCCGGCCGGCATGTTGCAGCCATTCCACCAGTTGCTTGTCGCTGTGTTGGGAGGGGATGTTGGCGTCCACCAGCACGATGCATAGCGTCAGCGACTCCCGTGTCTCCAGGTACGGTTCGATGAACTTCGGCCACTCCGCCGTCTGCTCGCGCGGCAGCTTGGCGTAGCCGTAGCCGGGAAGATCGGCAAACAACCACTCGGGGTGCGGCTTGCCTGGACGCCGGATCTCGAAGAAATTGATCATCCGCGTGCGCCCCGGCGTGGAACTGGTGCGCGCCATCTTTTCGCCCAGCAGGGAATTGATCAGGCTGGATTTGCCGACGTTGGAACGCCCCAGGAATGCGATCTCCGGCGGGCCGGGCGCGGGGAAGTGGACCACATCCGCCGCCGAGCGCAGGAACTTGGCGTTCACTTTCATCAGGACAGTTTCTAGGTTCCAGCCGCCTGTTGCAAGTGCCTGCGCTCGCGAGACACTACCCACTCGCACGCCGTGCGATCTCCTTTGTGGCACACGCGCCCTCGCGTGTGTCTATGGAAACCGCATCATGAAAGGTGGCACCTTGCTCCAGGAAAGTGAAAAAGCCCGCATCTTTCGCGGGCTTGGGGACTCCTGACTCCTGCTACTGATGCGCCGCCGGCTGGTCGCCCGGTGGCGTGGGTGTCATCAGCGTCGCCTCCGCGGCTTCGGCTGCTTCCTTGGAAATCGCGGGCAGCGGCTTTTCCAGCGCGATGCGCAGCACATCATCCATGGTGTCCACGAAGTGCAGCTTCATCGCATTGCGCAGGTTTTCCGGAATGTCCGGCAAGTCTTTTTCATTGTCCTTCGGCATGATGACTTCCATGATGCCGACGCGGTGCGCCGCCAGCAGCTTTTCCTTCAGCCCGCCAATGGGCAGGACCTTGCCGCGCAGCGTAATTTCGCCGGTCATGGCGATATCGCGCCGCACGGGGATGCGGCTCAGCGCGCTGGCGATCGCCGTCCCGATGGTGATTCCCGCCGACGGCCCGTCTTTCGGAATGGCGCCTTCGGGCACATGCACGTGGATGTCAATATTGCGGTAGAAATCGCGCGGCAGTCCCATTCGGTGCGAGCGTGAGCGCACGTAGCTCATGGCCGCCTGCGCCGATTCCTGCATCACGTCGCCCAGCTTGCCGGTGAGCAGCAGCTTGCCCTTGCCGTCCACCACCGTGGCTTCGGTCGCCAAAATGGATCCGCCGACCTCGGTCCACGCCAGTCCCGTAACCAGCCCGACTTCGCTGCGCTCGTGCGCCAAGGTGTCGCGGAACTTGGTGACGCCGAGGAACTCGCCGACGTTCTCGCCATTGATGACGATGGTGAAATTCTTCTCTTTCACCACCCGGCGCGCCACCTTGCGGCAGACGTTGCCGATCTCGCGCTCCAGGTTGCGCACGCCCGCTTCACGCGTGTAGTTGCGGATGATGCCGGTAATGGCGTCGTCGGTGAAGACGCAATTCTTGTCGGTCAAGCCGGCCTGGCCGCGCTGCTTGCGCACCAGGAACTGCTTGGCGATCTCCACCTTCTCGTCCTCGGTGTAGCCGTGCAACCGGAGGACTTCCATGCGGTCCAGCAGCGCCGGCGGGACGGTATGCAGCACGTTGGCGGTGGCGATAAAGAACACCTGCGAGAGGTCGTACTCGACGTCGAGGTAGTGGTCGATGAACATGTAATTCTGTTCGGGATCGAGGACTTCGAGCAGCGCCGCCGACGGGTCGCCGCGGAAGTCCATGGACATCTTCTCCACTTCATCCAGCATGAACACCGGGTTCTTGGTGCCGGCCTTCTTCATCATCTGGATGATCTGCCCCGGCAGCGCGCCGATGTAGGTGCGGCGATGGCCGCGGATTTCGGCCTCGTCGCGCACCCCGCCCAGCGACATGCGCACGAACTTGCGCCCGGTCGCCTTGGCGATCGACATGCCCAGCGACGTCTTGCCGACTCCCGGCGGCCCGACAAAGCACAGGATCGAGCCCTTGGGATTTTTCACCAACTGGCGCACCGCGAGAAATTCCAGGATGCGCTCCTTGATCTTCTCCAGCCCGTAATGATCTTCGTTCAGGACCTTCTCCGCGCGCTCGATGTTGCGGATTTCCTTCGACCGCTTCTTCCACGGCACGGCCAGCAGCCAATCCAGGTAATTGCGCGAGACGGTGGACTCGGCCGACATCGGCGGCATGGCTTCCATCTTCTTCAGTTCCTGCATCGCCTTATCGTGCACGTCCTTGGGCATTCCGGCGGCGTCAATCTTCTTCTTCAGCTCGTCCCACTCGCTCTTTTCGCCGCGGCCCAGTTCCTTCTGGATGGCCTTGATTTTCTCGTTGAGGTAGTACTCTTTTTGCGCGCGCTCCATCTGCCGCTTGACCCGCGACTGGATGGTACGGTCCATATTCAGCTTTTCGATTTCGATCTCCAGCACGTCGGCAATGCGGTTCAGCCGCTCGGTGGGATCGAAGATCTCCAGCAACTCCTGCTTCTCTTCGATCGAGAGCTGAAGATTGGCGGCGATGGTATCGGTGAGCTTGGCCGGGTCCTCCATGCGGACGGCGGCGATCATGGTTTCATAATTGAGCGACTGGCACAGCTTCACGTACTGCTCGAACAGCGAGGTCACGCGCTGCATCGCCGTTTCCAGCGTCGGCGAAGGTTCGGGGGCGTACTTGGCGGTGCGGATGGTGGCCTCGAGATAGCCGTCGGCGTCTGCGATCTGCAGGATCTTGCCCCGCTCGATGCCCTCGACCAGCACCTTGATGTTGCCGTCGGGCAGCTTGAGCGACTGCACGATGTTGACCACCGTGCCCACCTGGTAGAGCTCGTTGGACTTGGGCTCGTCCACGCTGGCATCGTGCTGGGTGGCGAGGAAGATCTTCTTGTCCGCGGCCAATGCCTCTTCCAGGGCGCGCACGCTGGATTCTCGGCCCACCACGAACGGGGTCATCATGAACGGGAAGATCACGACGTCCCGGATGGGCATCATGGGCAGCTTGCGCGTCTCGAACTTTTCCTTGGTCTGGTTCACTGGACCGCCTTTTGTGTTGGATCCTGCTACTCATGCCGGTCACCCGACCGGCACCGTGGCGCGACTGTTCACATTATAAATGCTGGGACGGTTGCGCAAGTTGCTGAGAAGATGCTCTCCAGAAATTTATATCACGGTTGCATCCCCAGCCCGAGTGTGCTGCACCGGCCCGGCTCGCCTCAAGCGCCGCTTAGGCACGGAAGATCTTGGCGTCATCTGAGACATCCGCTTTGGCGACCGGGCGCTTGGGGATTGCACGATCCTCGTTTTGCCGGGCACGCTCGCGAGCGCGTATGACGGTGGCTACGACGAACGCAGCCACAGCTAGCCCGCCCAGGAAACCCGACAACCAGATCCGAAGATCGTGCCAGGAAATCATGCCAAGTAATGAGGGGGAGCATGGACGCGCCGCAGGAGGTCTCTAGCTTCGAGAAGGTCCCCTGCGGCGCACTGTTTCGAGACCTTGTGGTCGCGTCAACACAAGGCTTGGAATGATTGAGCACGCTGCGTGCCATTGGCGCGGAGCTTGTGGCTGAGGCACTTACAGCGCCCACTCTTTCTTAGCTGCAAACTATTGCGCGTCAGTGGCAACCGCTTGTCCCTCGTTCTCGCGATCCGGTCGTTCAGCGAAAACGGGGTTACTGGCTCCGGAAGGTCGGCATAACCCCGGGGAGATACCCGAACTGGCGATCAATCCAGATGCCGGTCAGGGCGCGATCCTGACCTCCAACGCGCCCGTATTGTTCCCCAGGATGCGCAGCGCGTACAGCAGCGCGCCCAGCGCCACTTGTTTCCCGGCGATGTCCTGGCGATTTACACCGACGGCGTCACCGAGTCAGTCGACGCCGGTGATGAAGAGTACGGCGAGATTCGCTTGCGGCGCGCGCTGGAGGCCAACCGCAGCCGCTCCGCCCGCGAACTGATGGACCGAGTGATCGCCGACGTGCAACGCTTCAGCGTCGGCGAGCAAGCCGACGATCTCACGCTGGTGATCGCCCGCGTGCTGTGACTTGAAATTTACAGATCGCGGTTGCCCCACCCTTATCGCTCCCGGGGGAGCCTGCCCTGAGCGCAGCCGAAGGGGAGCGATAGGGTGGGGGTGTTCCTGAACGCTGAACCATCACTCGTGCCACACACTTGCGTCCGTTCGTCCCTCGCCCTAAACTTGCGGGTTTTCTTGAGGCGACTATGAAACTCTATCGCGCAAAACTATTTGTCGTTGTCCTGCTTTTCAGTGCGCTCGCTTTTCCGCAATCCACGCCCACCCAGTCCGCGGCGGTTATCAAGCCTGCCGACAACCTGGGGACCGAGGGCATTCCGCCGATTCCCGCTTCCATCGCCGAGCAAGCCGGCCGCTACACCGAAGTGCGCAGCGCGACGGTCGCCGACTGGCACCCCGCGCGCCGCGAATTGCTGGTCCTCACCCGATTCGGCGATACCAACCAGGTGCACATCGTCAAAATGGCGGGCGGCGCTCGCACTCAGCTCACTTTCTTCCCCGACCGCATTCTCGGCGCCCGGTTCGAGCCCAGCAAAGGCGACTACTTCGTCTTTCTCAAGGACATCGGCGGCGGCGAATGGTTCCAGCTCTATCGCTACGATCTCGCCTCCGGCGACATCACCCTCCTCACCGACGGCAAATCGCGCAACCTGGGCGCACTCTTCTCCCACGCCGGCGACCGCCTGGTGTACACCTCGACCCGCCGCAACAACCAGGACACCGACGTTTGGATCATGAATCCGCTGGACCCGAAGTCGGACCGCATGCTGCTCCAGTTGCAGGGTGGCGGATGGCAGCCGGTCGCATGGTCCTTCGACGACAAGCAGGTGCTGTTAGCGGAAGAAATCTCCGCCAACGAAAGTTATCTCTGGCTGGTGGATGCCGCCGCCGGCCAGAAAAAACTGCTTACCCCCAAAGGCGGCGCCGAGAAGGTGTTTTACGGCGATGGCGCGTTCAGCAAGGATGGCCGCGGCCTGTACGTCACCACCGACAAAGATTCCGAATTCCATCGTCTCGCCTACGTGGATCTCGCCTCGCTGCAGCACACCTTTCTCACCACCGACATTCCGTGGGATGTCAGCAACCTGGAATTGAGCGAGGACGGCCGCACCCTGGCCTTCGTCAGCAACGAAAACGGCGTCAGCGTTCTGCATCTCATGGACACCGCCTCGCGCAAGCCGAAGCCGGCGCCCAAGCTGCCCCTGGGCATCATCGGCGGGGTTCGCTGGCACAAGAACAGCCGCGATCTTGCCTTCACCATGACCTCGGCGCGCTCGCCCGCCGACGTTTACTCGCTGGACGCGCAATCCGGGCAGCTCAGCCGCTGGACGTACAGCGAAACCGGCGGCCTGAACACGCAGAATTTCTCCGAGCCGCAGTTGATCAAGTGGAGCAGCTTCGACGGCCGCGAAATCTCCGGCTTCCTCTACCGCCCGCCGGCACGCTTCACCGGCAAGCGCCCGGTGATGGTCAACATTCACGGCGGCCCCGAGGGCCAGTCGCGCCCCGGCTTCATCGGCACCAACAACTACTACATCTCCGAGTTAGGCGTCGCCATGATCTTCCCCAACGTGCGCGGCTCCAGCGGCTTCGGCAAATCGTTTCTCAAGCTCGACAATGGCATGCTGCGCGACCACACCTTCAAAGACATCAACGCGCTGCTGGACTGGATTGCCGCGCAGCCGGACCTCGACAGCAGCCGCGTCATGATCATGGGCGGCAGCTACGGCGGCCTGATGACCTACGCCATCGCCACCTTCTACAACGACCGCATCTGCTGCTCGCTGCCGGTGGTGGGCATCACCAGTCTGGTGACATTCCTCGAACACACCGAGGCCTATCGCCGCGACCTGCGCCGGGTCGAGTACGGCGACGAGCGCGATCCCCAAATGCGCGAGTACATGACCAAAATCTCCGCCTTCAACAATGCCGGCAAGATTCATAAGCCGCTGTTCGCCGTCGTCGGCAAGAACGATCCGCGCGTGCCCTACACCGAGTCGGTGCAGATGATCGAAAAAATCCGCCAGAACGGCGCCCCCGTCTGGTTCCTCATCGCCAACGACGAGGGCCACGGCTTCGCCAAGAAGAAGAACCAGCAGTTCCAGTTCTTCTCCACCATCATGTTCGTGCGAAAATTCCTGCTCGGAGAAGGGAACGCGCCCGCGGCGGGAAATTGACTTGAGAGTTGGAGCGCGCTCGCCCGCGAGCGCCTGGAGCCTGCCCCCTGGCGCCTGGAGCCTGATATGACCTGCAAGCACACCGACCAGATCAAGATCACCACCACCGGCAAGCGCGTCTGCGAAGACTGTGTGAAACTCGGCGATACCTGGGTCCATCTGCGCCTCTGCCTCTCCTGCGGACACGTCGGCTGCTGCGACTCCTCCAAGAACAAGCACGCCACCAAACATTTCAAGTCCTCGCACCACCCGCTCATCCGCTCGATTGAACCCGGTGAGGCCTGGATGTGGTGCTACCTGGACGAGGTGTCGCCCGGGGATCTGGACGCCGCCTAGAGCGGTTTCACAGCGATTGCATGCTCTTACCGACACCCGCGTGAGGCGCGCTGTTCCTGCATCGAAAGGGAATCGCGAAAAATAAAGGTGGAACTTCGGGGAAGACGCCGGTGTCGCGAAATAGAGCACGACACCGGGCATTCAGAATTCGATGGTCATGCCGGCGGCGGGAAGGAATCCGATTGCACGTTCGAAAATGAGAGGAGCGCGTCCCGTCTGCGGGTCAAAATTCCCAAAGCCGGTGGGCCGTAAGTTGTGGTGGTTTGTCAGGTTCATGATCTCGCCATACACGGTGACCTTCTTGCGGTGCACGGACATAACTTTATCAGCGCGCAGGTCCAGCCGTTCATACGGTCCCAGTCGGATTTGCCTGACCGCACCAGATGACTGCGGCGTCGCGCCAACTTCGTAATACGTTTCCACCGGGTAGCCCGAACCATACAGCCATTTGGTGCTCAAGCTGACCGTCGCCGTCAACCGATAGCTCCCAAAAACATTCAAGGTATGACGCTGGTCCTGGTCCCTGTATAACCGCCCGTAATTCGTTTCCCTCGCGACTCCGTAGGTGTAGCCGACCCAACCCGACAAATGGTTCGCGCTGCGCCGTTGCAGCGTGATCTGCACCCCGCGCGAGCGATCGCAGCTGTCGAAAAATGAATATGCGGAAGGCAGCGGCTTCACTGGCCCGCGTCCATTCGTGTTTGGGTCGCGGGTACCCTCGCGCACATCATTGGACCGCTGATAGAGGTCCACACGAAGCCGGATGGACTCACGAATCCGTTGTTCCACCGCGGCAACATAGTGGGTCGAGCGCACCAGGATCGGCTCGGCTACGGAATAACGGACCCCGTCGATGACCAACGGAGGGATCGTCTCAAACAACTGCGTAACGTCAGGATACTGAGCGTACCGTCCATACCCCGCTAGAATCGTGGTCGAGCCCCGCACGCGGAAGCTCGCCGATGCTTGTGGTGAAACAGGCTGCACCAGGGCCATCGAGTGCCGGTCGTAGCGGACGCCGGTCATCAAGTGCAGGCGATGGTGGAAGAAGTCGGAGGATTGTTGGACGTACCCGCCCTGTCGCAGCGCCGTACCTTCCGCGGCATTACTAATGAACGCGTCCGGGACCGTGCCGGGAGCAGCGTACAAAATGGATTCGCTGCTGTCGCGGAGCTGGCGCACGGTCCAGCCGCCTTCCAGCACATGATTGGCAGACCAGTTCCAGACCGCCGCCGTGTCGCCTGTCCACTCCCCGTAATAATCGGCGGTCATCGGACGATTTTGCGGGTTGAGTGTGCTGTAACGATGCCGAATCCAGGCCGCCTGGCTCTTCAACAGCAGGTTGTGCGTCGCTGCCCAGCGCCACCCTGCGCGCGCCATGCTGAACGTATTCTCACCGCCGGCGATCTGATTTACCGCCAGCGCTGAAATGTCTGCCCCACGGTCCAGCGAGGCATGCCCGTCCAACGCATAGAACTCGATGGTTTGCCTCGGCGATGGGTCGTACGTCAATTTCCCGGCGACGTCGTAAATGGACACGTCGATTGCATCCGCCACGCTCCGATGAATCAGGTATCCCGCATAGCTCCTCCGTGCCGCGACCAACCAGGATCCGGGGAGGTTGCCCAATGCTCCTTCAGCGGTAACGTGGCTTTCGACCAGTCCCACGGAGGCCCGTACTAAAGGCCCGGTGCGGCTGCCGTCGCGTGTATGCATGTCGAGTGCACCGCCCGTCCCGTCGGAATAGCGTTCCGAAAACGCGGCAGGCGTAAGGGTCACCGACTCGAGCATGTCGTTGCTCAGCAGGCTCACCGAAGCGCCGTCGCTTCGTCCCGGAATACCGTGGAATGGCTGCCGCAGCTCAATTCCGTCCAGGTAGACCGCAACTGACTCGTACGGCGCACCCCACACCGTGAACTGCGCAAAGAAATCGTTATTTCCGCTGGCGGTGACTCCCGGCAGCGTCTGAATCGCGCGAAATGGATCGGCAGCAAGCACGGTCGCGCTATTGCGCAGTTCCCCCGGCGTGATGCTTTCGCTCGCAACCTGCGCGGGTTCGGGGCCGGCAAACCGGTCGGCAGTGACCTCCACAACTTCTGTCGGCCGCCTGCCCTCTGGAACGAGAGTGATCGAGAAATCCTTCACTTCGGTAGCATCGCGGACCTCGACTGTCATCCGTTGCAGCCAGAATCCGATCGCCTCAACCCGCAACGTGTACCGCCCGGGCGCGATGTCGGTTATGCCGAATGAGCCGTCGGGCGACGTGATGGTGACCGCGTGACTCTCTTCAAGCGAGACGCGCACCTTGGACAATGGCTCGGCGCCTTGCGCGTTGACAATCTTTCCCTGGATCTCGGCGGCGCTTGCCATCCCGCAGCAGACCACAACCGCCAGCATGCATCGCCAGATCATGAGGTCGCACCGACAGACAATTCGGTTCGCCAGAGGCTATCCAGAATGTGTCGGTGTCAACAATGACCCGCATCACCCGGAAATGTGATTAATCGTCGTGCGCGAACCGGGTTGTCAGCCCAATCACCGTATCGTGTGTAGCGCAGTGCCCTCCGGAACCGCTGACCGCGCACGCGCAGGCAAATAAAAAGGCGGGCGCTCAGCCCGCCTTCCAATCGCTAATTGCTATCCCGCTTTTTCCATCACCGCGACGATCGCCAGGTCGCGCTTATCCACCATCTCGCGCGTGACCTCGAAGTCCTTGATCCGCTTCTGGCTGGGCAGGTGATACATCAGGTCGAGCATCAGCTCTTCCAGGATCATGCGCAACCCGCGCGCGCCCACCTTCCGGTTCAGCGCCTCGCGCGCGATGGCGTGCAGCGCGTCGTCGGTGAACTTCAGGCGCACACTTTCGAACTCGAACAGACGCTGGTACTGCTTGCTGATGGCGTTGCGCGGCTTGGTCAGAATTTCCACGAGCGCGCCTTCGTCCAAGTCGTCGAGAATACCCACCACCGGCATGCGTCCCACGAACTCCGGAATCAGCCCGAACTTGATCAGGTCCTGCGGTTGCGCCTGCTGCAGCAACGCGGTATCGCGCCGCTGCGGCGGAACCGTTCCTTCCGCTTGTTGTTGCTGGTCTGACTTGAATCCCAGGCTCTTCCTGCCGACTCGCCGCGAAACCACTTTCTCCAGCCCGACGAACGCCCCGCCGCAGATGAACAGGATGTTGGTCGTGTCCACCGGCGTGAACTCCTGGTGCGGATGCTTGCGCCCGCCCTGCGGCGGCACGTTGGCGATCGTCCCTTCCAGGATTTTCAGCAGCGCCTGCTGCACGCCCTCGCCCGAGACGTCGCGCGTGATCGACGGGTTCTCGTCCTTGCGCCCGATCTTGTCGACTTCGTCGATGTAGATAATGCCGGTCTGCGCCCGGCCCACGTCGCCGTCGGCGGACTGCAGCAGCTTGAGGATGATGTTTTCCACGTCCTCGCCGACATAGCCCGCCTCGGTCAGCGTGGTCGCGTCCACGATCGCGAACGGAACGTCGAGCATGCGCGCCAGCGTCTGCGCCAGCAGCGTCTTGCCCGTTCCCGTCGGCCCGATCAGCAGGATGTTCGACTTCGCCAGCTCCACCTCGCTGTTGCGCTGGCGGTTCATGTGGATGCGCTTGTAATGGTTATAGACGGCGACCGCGAGCTTTTTCTTGGTCAGGTCCTGGCCGATGACGTACTGGTCGAGGAACGCCTTCACCTCGGCGGGCTTGGGCAGATGGTCCGGCGCCGCCGCCGCATGCGTGTCACCGCGGTCGTCTTCCAGGATGGAATTGCACACCGCGACGCACTCGTCGCAGATGTACGCTCGCGGGTAGTCGCTGGGCGAAGAAATCAGCTTGGCGACCGCATCCTGCGATTTATGGCAGAACGAGCAGCGTAAGGTGTCCTCGGAACCTGACCGTGGTTTCACTGATGTACTCCTGACCGGGTTACGCGTCGTGCCTTCCGGGCTGCGAGTATAAGCGCATTCCGCAACTCGGGTTCCCACGACTCGCAACCAACAACACTGCATTGTGCACCCAATCGGTGCACATTACCTCGTGACTGTGGTCACCCAGGGGTGTGCCCGCGGATACTCCCCCTCACCGCGGCCGGTAAATGATGTCGTCGATGATGCCGTACTCCTTGCCCTGCTCGGCATTCATGATGAAATCGCGCTCCACGTCCTTTTCCACCTTTTCCAGCTTCTGGCCGGTGTGCTTGGCCATGATCTGGTTCAGCAACTCCCTCATCCGCAGGATCTCCCGGGCATGAATGTCGATGTCGGTCGCCTGCCCGGAAAGCCCGCCCATGATGTGCGGCTGGTGGATCAGGATGCGCGAGTTGGGCAGCGCGAACCGCTTCTTCGGCGCTCCCGCCGCCAGCAGCACCGCCGCCATCGACGCCGCCTGCCCGATGCAGATAGTCATCACGTCCGGCTTGATGTACTGCATGGTGTCGTAGATCGCCATGCCCGACGTGATCGACCCCCCCGGCGAGTTGATATAGAGCTGGATGTCCTTCTCCGGATCCTCCGCCGCCAGGAACAGCAACTGCGCGATCACCAGGTTGGCGACGTTGTCGTCAATCGGCGTCCCGATAAAAATAATATTGTCGCGCAACAGCCGACTGTAGATGTCGTAGGCGCGCTCGCCGCGGCCGGTCTGCTCGATCACCATGGGAACTAGCATGAAATATGACTCCTTCTGTGCCCGACACGTTGGCCCTAAACAACCGTGCACTTCGCTGGGGAGGACCGAAAACGGGCCAGCCTAGGCCGGCCTGCGGTAAAGATAATCGAGGGCTTTGTCGTTGCGCAGTCTATTCCGGATTCTATCCAGCGCGCCCTCACGCGTCAAACGAGCCCGGACGGCATCCGGCGATTGTTTTGTCTGCGCAGCCAGCGCCTGCACTTCCTTGTCAATCTCCTCGTCGCTGACCTCAATGTGCTCGGCGTCGGCGATCTTGTCGAGCAGCAGCGACGCCTTCACCTCGCGCTCGGCGGCCTCCTTCTGCCCGGCGCGCAGGCGGTTGAAGTCCATCTTCTTCATGTCTTCGGAGCGCATGCCCTGGGCCGCCAGCGCCCGCAGTCCGCGCTCCAGCCGGATATCAATCTGGCGGTCCACCAGCGCCTCGGGCACCGGGAAATCGTGCCGCTTGACCAGTTCGTCCAGGATCTTTTCCTTGCCCTCGCGCTCGGCAGCATGCTGCTTTTCGTGTTCCAGGCCCTCGCGGATCTTCTGCTTCAGCTCGTCGAGACTGTTGATTTCGCCGCCCAACTCCTTCGCGAAATCGTCGTTCAGCTCCGGCAGGTGCTTCTGCTTGATCGCCTTCAGCGCAAGCGTGTACTCAAACGTCGTGCCCGCCAGCCGCTGGTCGGTAAAATCCGCCGGATATGAGACCTCGAAGCTCCGCTGTTCCCCGGGACGCGTGCCGCGCAGGTTGTCGGAGAACTCGCGCACCGTGTTCGTGCCGCCAACTTCCACCATGACGTCGTCCACCTTCACCGGCTTTGCCGGGCCATCAGGCGCAACATCGGCGCGTGCCGGGGCGCTTTCTGCCGGCCCCGCGGGCTTGGGTATGCCTTCCAGCGACACCTGCGCGTAATCGCCGTTCTCGATCGCCCGGTCCTCGATCGCGGTATACGTCGCTTGCTGCTCGCGCAGGCGGCCCAGTTGCTCCTCCACTTCCTGCTCGCTCACCGCGGTGTCCGGCTTCTCGACCGTGAGCTCGTGGTATCCGGAGACTTCGATTTCAGGAAGAACTTCGAATGACGCCTTGAAGCGCAGCGGTTCGCCATCGGCGATGTGCAAATCGGTGACCCGCGGCTGCGACACCGGCACCAGCTTCTGCTCCTTCGCCTCCTGCTGGAAATAGCGGGGAATGAGCGACTCCACGACCTCGCTCTTGATCTCCTCGGCAAAGCGCTGCTTGATCACCGTGGACGGCACCTTGCCGCGGCGGAAACCCGGCAGGCGGGCTACCTTCTGCATCTTCTGGATCACTTTTTCGGTTTCACGGGAGACGATGTCGGCGGGAATCTCGACCTGAATCTCGCGGCGGGTGGCGGTGTTGGTCTCGGCTGGGCTCAAGAGATGTGCTGTTCCTGTACAGAATTCGTCGGCTAGAGGTAAGACAACCTATTGAATATAAGGCGCGGAGCGCGGACGGTCAAACGGCTTCAACGCCGTTCGACTTAACGGAACCGCGGCCCTAGGGTGAAGTTATGGATTGGTCACACAAAGCGCAGGCCGCCCGCCGCAAAAACTCTATGTTGTTCCAGCGACAGGCTCCGCTTATTGTTCCGTTACGGTAAACGTCAAGCTTGTGGTCACACTAGGCGCAGTCGCCAGCGAACCTGTGACCGTGAAGGTATAGGTTTGACTGGTAGGTCCCCCGCTTCCCCCGCCAGTCGCAGCGCTACCACCGCCTCCGCAGGCAATCATTGTCGCTGCCATGCCGATCACTATCATCAACAGCATGACGCCGCGTCGCCGTGGCCATCCGGGCACGAACAACATGAACATGCCCCCGACCACCACGCCACTCGCAACCGACCACGGCCAGATTCTGCGCGCTGGCAGCAAAGTGGCGCCCAAAGCCGGTACGGCGTAGGTCACGGTCGCATTGGAAGCAGTCCCTTGGCCCAGCGTCACCGATGCTGGACTTACGCTGCACGTCGTCTTGCTCGAACTTGGCGTGCAGGAAAGGTTCACAGTTACAGCGGTCATGCTTGACGCCGGGAATACGGCCAGGTTCATGGTTCCGCTCCCGCCGCTCTTGCCGATCGTGAGGGCGTTGCCGCTGGTCGAAGAGAGCGAGAATGGTGCAACAACGCTAAACGAAGTCTGCGCCTGAGAGGGTCCGTAGATTGAGTCTCCACTGTATTGGGCCACGATGGTGTGCGTTCCCAGGCTGTTGTACGTCACGCCGAGCACAGCCGTGACGAGGCCCCCCGTGTATTGGTAGCTGACGGTGCCCGGCATCGGAACGCCGTTGTCGGTGAAAGCGATGGTACCGGTCAATGCCGGGCCGCCGAACGTCGTACCTTCGGCGGTGGCAGAGATATTGACGGGCACCCCGAGTGGTGCGGAAAGCAAAAAGAGGCCGTAAACGGCGCTGGGGAGCTTATCAGACACGTTGAGCGTCGTTGCCGCCGTGCTCAGCGCCGTGTAATTCGCATCCCCGGAGTACGCGGCCGTAATCGCATGCACACCGGTTTGAGAAAATGTATGTGTAAGGCTGGCCGTCAGCACCGCACTGTAAGTGATCCCCGCGCCCGGGTGCCCGCCGTACGTGACCGTCTCGCTCAAGGGTGTGCCATTGTCATAGAAGGTGACCGTGCCGGTCGGCAGAGCCGTTACTGAGCCACTGGAAATCTGCGCCGTCAGCTTCACGGGCAGGGAAGGTGTTGAAGCAGCTGGAACTGCCGAGACTCCGCCGCTCGTTGTTGCTTTCGCCACGGTAATCGAAACGGCAGGGGAACTTGAGCCCAAATAGTTCGAATCTCCCGGATACTGCGCCGAAAGGCTGTGGGTCCCTGGCGCGGGAGCTATGTAATAGCCGGAATATGCCAAGCCCACATATCCGCTTTGGGTATCTTTGCTCGTAGTCTGCAGGATGGTAAAGACACTTGCACCTGCTGGCGTACCGTTATCGGAGAAAGTGATGGTTGCCGTCGGTGCCGCACCCCAACTTGTCGTCGCCACATTGGCGTTAATCTGGGCTGGAGTACCGTACTCGTAACTGGACACCAAGGAAATCCCTTCCGTGGTCGTGGTTGCACCCTTCGACACAGTCATTGAAGCCGTGCCTGTGCTGGCGTTGTAACTGGCGTCTCCCGGGTAAGCCGCTGTAACTGTGTACGTCCCCGCAGCAAGTTGAATCGCCTGGTCTTCGCTGAAGCCCTTACTGTTTAGCCGGAAACTGCCTCCGTCGAGCGCCGCACCGTTTGCGGCGATGGTCAAAGTGCCGGTTGGGCAGCTTGCGGTGCCGGTAGAGCACTTACTGTTTACGCCTTGTGTCGAAGACACGGTTCCGGCGGCGTCGGTCACGTCCACGCGGAGCAGGTAAGGCGAGCCGTAGTTCACGCTATTGCCGGTGAACGTTTGCAGGAGGCCTTTGCTATCGAACGTAACGAGATTAACCAACGACTGGCTGGGCTCGGCATTGATGGTGACAGAAATCCCGTTGGAATCGCTCGCGCCGTGAATTCCGTCACCGGCGTAGTGCGCCTTGACCGAGTAGCTGCCGCCGGGAAACAGCTTGGAACTCCAATTTGCCGTCCCCGAAGTTAAGGTGTTGGAGGCAATTCCTCCGGAGTTGCCGAGCAGCGCGACACTACCAGCCGAGGCACTTGGCGTAACGCTGATGCCGACGTTGATGCTGTCGCCATGTTGGGCGGTGAGCGCTGCGTTCGTGCCGTTCAGCGTCAGCGCGGTGGAGGTCGGAGTAAAGCTGCTCACACCCTTGGCAATCGCGGTAACGAGGTTTGCCGCGTTCACCGAGCCGAGTCCGGTCGCCAGATCGTAGCCCGAAGCTGCCGAATACGCCGGCGATTGCGATGCGTCGACGATCACGCCGGTGGCGGTTCCGCTGGCTTGGCTGCAATTGGGAGAACCGGCCTGGCACGGGACCGCGATGTTGCCCTTGACAACGTCATTAAAGACGCAACTCGAGCCGGGCGAGCCGGCCGAGGCGCAAGATGCGCCCGCTTGTGCGGCCAGGCTGTAGAGAAGGTAATTGAGATTGCCCAAGCGCGTGCCGGTCTTCTGCTCCGCCAGCGCCACGATCCCGGCAAAACTCGGCGCAGCGGCAGAAGTGCCACCCGCGCCGAAGAAGTAAATGCCGCTGTTTGAGGGCTGGCAGGAAGGGTAACCGGCCGGCAATCCGTCAGCCTGACAAACCACGTAGAAGCTATTGCTGTTGCTGCCGGCGGCGGAAAAGAGGGACACGTCGGGAAGGTCGCGCACACCGTCCGAGGGAACGCCAGGACCCGTCTGCCATGATGGCTTGGGGGTGCCGCTCTGGCAACTGATGGTTCCTACCGACGAAGTCGAAACCGTGCAACTGCTGGCCCCTCCTGAACCGGCCCACAGATTCAAGCTATCAGGAGGAGTGCCGGTCGCCGGTAGTGTGGGGCAGACGTTCAGGTTGCTCGCGGTAGCGGAAGCGGCGCAGGTTTCGTTCCAGGTTGCTTCCGGGATGTAGGACTTCGCCGATGCGCGGGTGGTTGAGTCATTCGTACTATTCCAATACAACGACTGCGTGCCGGCATCATCGAAGTCGGTGCCGCCGACGGCGACGTTGTAGGCCGTGGAAGCGAGGGCGTTCACGCCCAGACCGGAGGTTGCGACATATTTCACGTTCTGGTTGTCGCATCCCGCTGACCCGCTGTCACCGGACGAAACCATCACCGTGATACCCTGCGCCGCCGCCTGTTGCCAAAGCGACTGAATGAACTGATTGCCTGCCGAGCCGAGATGCGCTTCACAACCGCCGTAACTCACGCTAATCACTCCCGCGAGGTTGTTCTCGATTGCGTGCAGTGCGGCAAGATCGAGACCGCTCGTCGTCTCCGTATCTTCTGCTGAGACCAGAATCACGGAAGCGCCTGGAGCGACGGCGTTGGCCCATTCCAGGTCGAGAAGCGATTCGCTTTCATCGCCCGTCACCATGCCAGGATCGGGACCGTCGATGACGACGGAGGTATTTCCAGCGCCCAGCGCGAACAGATTGCGGAAGTCGGTGATGTCCTGGAGATGAATATTGGTGCGCCCAAGGATCGCGATCGTCTGTCCAGTGCCGTTGATTCCTGATTGCAGTAGCGGACTGGTGTTGTAAATGGTCGCGAAGTCGGCAGGTCCAAGAGCATAATACGTCCCCGATCCGCTCGAGACCGTGTATTCCGGGGTGACGACGCCGCTGCGGTCACGAGAAAAAAGGCCGATCTGGCGCGAAAGCGGCTTGCGCGGGAAGTTATTCAGCGAGACGACGCCATCGATGACCGGTGCCAGAGCGGCGGGAATTTGCGGATCGCTCGTGTTGGCCCAGTATTCCTTTCCGTTCACCGCGTACTTGTGAATCTCGGTGTGAAACGCCTGCTGTACTTGCCGGACATTTCCGGAAAATTCGATCACGTTTCTTCCCGCGCCGGGGTGCTCCACCTGGAAGCCGTGATCTGCGAGCCAGTTCGCCACGGTCTGCACGTCGGCGTCCGACACTCCGAATAGCTGCCCGAACTGCGCGGGAGTCAGCCACTTCTGGTAATTGCCTGAACCGGGCGTCTGTTGCTCTTCCAGCAGCTTCAGCAGCGATTGCTCCTGCTCGGGGCTGCGGCTTAGCAGCAACAGCATGCGTCGCGACGGGCTGGAAGCCGGCACAGCTCCCCGGTCGAATTGCGGGACCGCGAATGGAGGCACGTTGCCGCGCAGAGTCACAACCCGGCTCTCATCGATCGGTTGTGCGATGCGATTTCGTTCCGGCTGTTGGCCGAAAGCGAGCAGGTTTGCCACCAGGACAAAAACAGCAGAAAGAGTTGCCGCCGAGATGAACCGCATGGGAACTGATTGCCTCCCGCCTAGATCGCGCTCGCACAACATCAACAACGCGGAATGCTTTTCGGTTGACCCGCGCGGACACCTGCTGCTGTCCTGGTGCATGCGGATCTGGATGGAGTTGGAGGCCCGTGTTGCCGTGCTCCGCCGCACCACAATTGGTGCCAATCCCGCCTTGTAGCGGGCAAAAGCGTTGCAGAAAACCTCATGTGCAGCCGTGACTGACATCACGGTAATCCGTGACGGCGACGGATGCTGGGCGTTTAACGGCGGCTTTCCCTTCGCCCATGTGATCACGGCGACACAATAAGCAAGGGCCAGTGCGGGTTAGCACAAAAGTTTGATCTGTTCTGAATTCGTAACACGCGGCGACATTCGGCCTTCGACAGGCGCGTGCACTCTTTCGCCGGCTGGCAGGGCTCTGGTCTCCAGGTTCAGGGCCGGCTGCTGATCCCGGCTTCTTCCGCCAAGTTCTGCACTGCCAGCCGCGTCTCGCGCACCAGCAGCGTGCATCCCCAGGACAGTCCCTCCACTGCGGCGGCGCCGGTCAGGATGGCGAGGGCGGCGGCCTCGAACAGAAGCATCTGTCCGTAGTAGGCGGCGATCGAGCCTCCCACCGACACCAGCGCCGAGGCGGCAAACAAGCCCAGGGCAGCGGCTTGTTATTTGCGCGAACCGAAGTTGTAGAAAAAAGTGCAGGGGCTCGGGCCTGAGCCCCTGCATTCATCGACGCCGTTATTTGGTTAGCGCAACTGCAACGGAAGGTTGTGCGGCACGTTGTCGCCCGTCGCCGTCACCACCAATTGCCACGCGCCGGCCGACAGTCCTTTCGTGCTCAGGTTGAAGATGTAGCTTCCGCCAGCAAAGCGGAAGTTACCGCCAGGATTGGCGTTGCCCGAATCGTTCACCGGCGCCACTGCCCCGGTGGCCACATTCACCAGTTTGACCGCGTGCAGCACGATCGCGCCGGAGGACAGGTTCGTCCCGTTAGCGCTGCACAAGGTCAGCTTGATCGGCACCGTGCTGCCCGCGTTATTCAGCTTTGCCGCGTCATACTGCAGGCAGGTTGCAAACGAGACCTCGAACGGTTGGTCCACATTCGGGGCGGGATTGTAATTCCCGTTGCCCGCCTGCGAAGCTTCCACCGTCACCGTGCCCACATTTCCGGTCAGGGTAACAATGTTCCCGCTGACGGTCGCCGGCCCGGAAAGTACGGCGAAACTCACCGGCAGTCCCGAGGACGCCGTAGCATTGACGGCAAACGGCGCGTCGCCCACCACATGGTTGGCCAGCGCACCGAAGGTAATGGTCTGGTCCTTCTGTCCGACCGTCAGGTCGTTCGAGCCGGTTGCTGCGGCATAGATGCTGTCGCCCGCGAAGCTCGCCACCACGCCCCCCGGATAACTGCCGCCACCGATTGAGCCGAGGCTCGCGTTGCTGAGCGCGGCAAAACCACTGGCATCCGTTATTGCGCTGCTGGCAGCGTTGCCGTTGAGTGTAAAGGCAATGGTCTTGCCGCTCACCGGATTACCGCCGGAACTAAGCGTTGCCGACAGGTTCACGGTTCCGCCGTAGGTGCCGCTGGCGGAGATCGTGCTCAGAACCGTCGGGAGGGGATTCTCTGGGCCCAGGGGCAGCGGCCAGACATAGGCGCCGCGGCTGCGCGTCCACAGCGACAGCGTGGTCGCACCGCGGTCGATCGCCATGTCCCAGATCATCACGTTGGGGAGGCCGTTGTTGAAGCGATTCCACACCGGTGTGTTGTGCCGTGATGTCGTCGGTGTAGTAGAGCCCGAAATCGCTGCCCGCGAACACTTGCATCGGGAAATTCGGGTTGGCGATGATCGAGTCCACCGGGATATTCGGCAGGTTTCCGCTCTTGTCCGTCCAGGTGGAGGAAGCGCAGCCGGTGTCGCAGACGACTCGGTAGATATGTCCCGGCGTGCTCGGCGTGTTCTCGTTGAAGCCGCCTACGGCCGCATAGCCGATCGGGGCGGTCGTGGTCGAGGGATCGAGCGCGATTCCCATGATCGGGCGGTTAGGCAGAACGGCATTGGCCCCGGTGACGTCCACCCAGGTCGCTTGCGCCTGAACGCCAGTCCCAAGGTTGAAGCCAATTTGCACGCTGCCGTCGTTAGTGCCGACGATGGCGATGCTTTGAACCTTGGGCGAATACTTAACCTGATTGATGAACGACCGGTTGCCCAGCGACCCTTTGGTCAAGTTCGCTGTCGTCGGATTGCTAGTGACGTACCAGGTGTTAGTGGAAGTAGCGCCGCTGATCGTCTCCCACACGCGGGTGGTGCCAGCGATCAGGTGACCGCAGCCGGTTGAGAGGCCGGCGGGATCGCAGTCGTCGCCGCCTGGGATACCCCCGTGGAAGAGATTAATTGGCAGGATGAACGACTGGGTGTCGCCCGTCCAACCGCCCCGCCGGCTCGACCAAGAGGCGCCGGGGGAGGTGCAGTGGCTGATGCAGCGGCTCAGGCCACCGCTGTTGTTGCCCTCCCAGAAGCGGGGACCTCCCGTATCGTCGCCTTGAGTGGTCCCGCCGAGCAAGCCGCCGCCATTCATTGCGAAGTTCGTGGCCGTCTCAGTAAACACGATGGAGTTACCCGCGGTACCCCCCGTCACTGCGGTGACCACCACGGTTGATCCAGACCGTGTGGCTGTCGCCGTCGAAGGGATATCGGCATTGATCGCGGTGACGATATTGTTACCCTCCGTCGTCGTGCTCGAGTTGAGCGTAACCTGACCCGTGCCGGTCCGTGCCGCCGTCTGGAATGTGAACGTCTGCGAGCCAATCACGAACGTTTCACCGGCCACCGCGCCACCTGTCGTCAGGGAAATCGTCCCTTGAGCCTGTGTGGATCCGGTGCCCACGGGATCAATTTGGCCGGAGAATCCATCACCGCCCAAGCCCATCTGCCACTGCACCGGTCCGGTCGGGCTGCCGGTAAACATTACCGAGCTGGGGCCGTTGTCCTGGGCGCCGCCGACCGCTGCCGGCGATGCCGAGGTGGCGAAGTTGCCGCTGATGTCACCGGAATAGAACTCGATGGTGTTCACGCCGCCATCCATGTTGAACCAGGTGGGCCTGGTCGTGTTCAGGGCGGCGGTGTCGGCGTTCGTGGTCCCATGGATGCCGCCGTCGTTGCCCACCACCAGCATGCTGGACGAGCCGGGAACAAAGGCGAGGGCGTGTTGGTCCACATGCACGACGTGGTTGTTTACGCTGGAGCCGTTGTAACCGCAGGTGGTGTCGTACCAAGCGCTACCGGTACGGCTCGCCAGCCAGACCTCGAAGGTATCGAAGAAGACGCGGTCGGCGTTATTTGGGTCGACCACGACCCCTTGGTCGTACCAGTTCTGCGGATAATCGCCGGCTCCTGATGAGCCTGCTCCTGAACCTGAGCATCCCAGAAGCGAAGGGCCGGCCGAGCCGCCCATGAAAGTCCAGGAAGCGCCGCCATCGGTGCTGGCCCAGGCGCCGAGCTCACATCCGCTGGTGTTGCCGCAACCGCTGTTGGTGTTGGCCGTAATCGATTGCGCTTGGGCGTAAACCACGCTGGGGTTGCTGGGAGCGACCGCGATGTCAATCCTGCCAAGCTGGTTGCCGCTGGCGGCGCTGACGTAGGCGTTGCCGCTGCCGGCGTTCATGCTCGCCCCAGCCGCATATGCGCCCGCCGCAGCGCCGAACACAAAGCCATTGGCATTGCTGGCGATCGAGCTAAAAACCGGGCAGCCGCCGGCGGGCATGGCGGCCGAGTACAGGCCGTTGGCGCCGTTATTGCCCAGATCGTATTGCACCGTGGTGGCGAAGCCGCGCACGCCGACGGCTGCGATAATGCGCGTGCTGCCGCCGACATTGCTCAACTCCAGGCCGGTGATGTCCTGGCGCTGCGTGGTGAAACTATTGGTCGTACAGGGGCCCGTCCAGTTGGACCCTCCGTCATAGGAGAAGTAGAGGCCCTTTTTTGTGCCCGCCGCTACATTGCTGCTGTTGTTGGGGTCGACGCGCACCTTGCCAACCGAGTCGTATTGCGGGAACTGGCCCGTCGGCTCCGTATATTCCGGGCCGAAAACGCTCGCGCCCAACACCGTCCAGGACGCGCCCGCGTTGGTCGTCTTTAAGATCCCCTGGCTGCCCATCGAGAAGGACCCATAATTCAGGTCGCCGGTTCCGGCATAGATGGTGTTGTGATCGTTCGGATCGATCACCAGACTGTCGATGCTGGTGGTGGAGATCAGCGGGTCATCGGTGGTGACGCTCCAGGTGGTGCTGCTGCTGCAGCAGTTCGTGGTTTTCCAGACGCCGCCGCCGACGCTGCCTGCATAGGCAACGATGCTGCCGTTGGTCGTCGTGGTCGGATCGATCACGATGGCATTGATGCGTCCCTCGGTCGTTCCATAGTCATAGCAGCCGGAGCAACCAGTCATGTGCTCGGGCGCTGGGCCGAGCGCGGTGAAGCTGGTGGGGCTGAGTGTCATGGGTAGAAGGAGATTGCTGCTCTGGTTCAAGCTGCTGGTCTGGCTGCTGGTCTGGCCCGTGCCGGTCTGGCTGCTGCCCTGGTCCGCGCTGGTCTGGTGGGGATTACCTCTCTGGCGCCCACGGGGGACGCCGCGCGTGATCTGACGGTCTTGCGCGGCCGCCTTACGTGTCCATCCGGGGTTGTACATTCCGGTCGGATAGGTGAGGCGATGGTTCCAGTAAGTTTCCTGATCGATCATCCGCTCGGCATCGGTAGGGGCATGGCCGTAGTTGAATTGCGTCTGGACCGTCGCACCTGAAGTGGCGCCGGTCGCGGTCGCCGTATAGACCGCGCTGCTTCCCCCCGAGGATGGCGTTGCCCCACCGGACGATGCTACGTCCGGCATGATGCCGGTGATGTTCAACGCGCCGGAATCGTCAGCGGTGGCCTGAAGTGTCAAGACCGTGCCGCTCGTGTCTACGGTGACAATAATCGCGACGGCCTCTCCCGGCGCCCAGTTCGTTCCGGTAAAAATGATATTCTCGCCGGGCAGGTAACTGACCTTGTCC
Source organism: Terriglobia bacterium (assembly GCA_963760265.1). GTDB lineage: Bacteria > Acidobacteriota > Terriglobia > Terriglobales > Acidobacteriaceae > JAIQGF01. Next base: position 25,432 of record CAVXCR010000044.1, on the reverse strand, counting down.
CGGGTCAGCGTTGGCGGATCTGAGCTTGCGCTTGCGCCTGCTCCTTGCCCGTCGTCGGGTTGTTGGAGAGCCGTCTTCGCGCCTGCAGCGGCGAAAACGGATTGGCAGAAGATGATGGTGAGAGCGCAAACTACGAATAGAAGTGTGCGAGAAAATGCGCGTATTTGCATTGGAGAGTCCTCTGGCCAGGGGAGGTAAAAGGATGGCTGCTAAAGCAGCGCGCACCTAATATCACGTCGATGTGTGATCGTCAAGAAATTGATCGTCAAGAATTGTCAAGAGAAAACGGCTTCGTGCTGGGTCATCCTGATAGAAGGAGGTCGAATGAAGTTTCGTCTGGCTTTGATTCTCATCATCGCCTTGACTGCTTTGCTAACCACCAGCGGCATGGGCCCGCCATCAGGCAAAAAGGCCCGTGCGGCCGGGTTGGTTCCCGCTGGTGTGTGGGGTGGCGAGCACATACGCATGGAGGTAGATAGCGCGGGTGCTGAAATCGAATTCGATTGTGCAAGGGGAAGGATATTGGAACCGCTTGCGCTTGATGCCAACGGTCGGTTCCGAGTCAAGGGGACCTACAAGGCGGACACTCCCGCCCCAATGCAAGCCGGCGATTCCTCGGGAGCTAACGCCATCTACGCCGGCACACTCGAGGGCGACAGGTTACGGCTTGAAGTCTCGGTCTCCGGCGTTGAGGGGATCAAATCTTTTGATCTCGAGTACGGACACCAGGGGCACCTGGCAAAATGCGCATAATCGCCTGTCCGATTGGGGGCAACCTCAATGTGAGTGGTCTCAGGTGCGTTGCTGGCTGCTGATCTTCGCTTCTTCCGCCAGGTTGTGGATCGCCAGCCGCGTCTCGCGGACCATGAGCGCGCATCCCCAGGACAAGCCCACAACTGCGGCGGCGCCGGTCAGGATGGCGAGGGCGGCGGCTGCCTCGAAGAAAAGCATTTGTCCGTAGTAGGCGGCGATGGAGCCTCCCACCGACACCAGCGCCGAGGCGGCAAACAGGCCTAGGGCAGCATAGAAATTTCGCAGTGCGTTGACCAGCAAACGCGCACGAACGCGCAAGCCGTCAAGTTGCATCGTCCATGCGTGGAGGTCGGCGGAGGCGGGGTCGATGGAAGCGAGCTGGGCCATCACGGCACGCGTCCGGTCCACCACCCGGGCCAGACGGTTGCCCGTCCCCAGCGACAGCACCGACGACGCGTTGGTGAGGATGGCCGGCGCGACCACGGCGGTCAGCACCGCGAATGGAGTGGCGGCCACGGACGGATATTGCACGCTTACACGGATTCTGTGAGGCGCGAGGGCGACACAATAAAAAACTTCGATGGTCGTTGGTCGATGGCGAAAGGCAACGGGGCCAAAGCCCGTTAAAACGTCGATGGTATTCAGACGGGTACTGCGCCGATCATTGCTTCGCGCCACCCCACGGTGTTAAATGCTGCCCAAGATATGGCAGGTGAAGAATGATTCAGATCGTGTGGGAATTCCATGTGCGCCAGGAGCAGCGCAGCGACTTCGAGCGCCACTACGCCGCCGGCGGCACCTGGGCGGAATTCTTCCAGCGCGACGCCGCTTACAAGGGCACGCAGTTGCTCCACGACATCACCGACCCGGGCCGCTACGTGACCATCGACACCTGGGAAGACGAGGATTCCTACGGTGCTTTCCGCGCCGTGAACCGCCAGGAGTACAGCGCCCTGGATCAGCAGATGGAGGCGCTGACCGAGTCGGAGAAGCGCTTGGGAGTGTTTGCAGTTGTGACCTAAGAAATCAAGTCACCCGATCCCGTGATGACGAACGTCGCAACCCAAACAAACGATAAAATGGCGTCCCGATGCCGGCCTGGTTGGATCAGCTCGACAAGGAAGTGATCGCGTGCACGCGCTGTCCGCGGCTGGTGGAACACTGCCGCACCGTCGCACGCCAGAAGCGCCGCGCCTATCGTGAGTGGGAGTATTGGGGCAAGCCGGTCCCCGGCTTCGGCGATCCTGATGCGCGCGTGCTGATCCTGGGACTGGCGCCGGGCGCGCACGGGTCGAACCGCACCGGACGGCCCTTTACCGGCGACTCTTCGGGGAACTTCATGTACCCGGTGCTGCACGCCACGGGCTTCGCCTCGCAGCCGAACGGGACGCACGTCGGCGACGGATTGAAGTTGAAGGGCGCGTACATCACCGCCGCGGTGCGATGCGCGCCTCCGCAGAACAAGCCGGCGCCGGACGAGATCGCGAACTGCGCGCCGTTTCTCGATCGCGAGATTGCGGGATTGAAGAATGTGAAAGTGATCGTCGCGCTGGGGCGGATCGGATTCGATGCCTACCTGAATTACCTGCGCCGCCGCAGCGAACTGAAGAGCAAGAAGGAATATGTCTTCGCGCATGGCGCGCGCTACGTGACGCCCGGCGGCAGGATTCTGCTGGCGTCGTATCACCCGTCGAACCAGAACACGCAGACGGGCAAGCTGACGGAAAAGATGTTCCGGAAGATTTTCCAAGAGGCGAGAAAACTGGCTTCAGGCTGCGGGGAAGTAAGAATTAAGAAGTCAGAATGAAGAATGAGAAGCGCCGCGAGCTCGGTTTTGATTCTTCATTCTTAATTCTTCATTCTTAATTCACGTGCACGAGATCACCAATCAGAAATCACCAATCAAAAGCGCTCCAGGCGGACATTCTCGATGGATTCGACCTCGAGCACGGCGATCCACTGCTGGCCCAGGCGCTGCTTGAAGACGATGTGCGCGCCGAGCAAGCGGGCGATCAGTTCGGGTGGCAGGTCGCGGTGGTAGCCGAAGAAGCGCTCCTGCAGCCGCTCCCACCCAGGCACGCGCAACAGGTGGCGAGGCTCGAACTTGGTGGAGAAGACAAGCGCGGCGCGGTAGCTGGAGCGCGCGTCGGCAGCGGCGAGGATCTGCGCGGCGGAAAAATCCTCGATGCGGACGATGGGCACAGCTTGGGGAACGTAACCGAGCCAGGGACGCGTGAGTTCGTCGGAAGCAGGCCACGCGGTCAGGACGCGGCCGGCGGGATAGTGCTGGGCGACAAAAACGTCGGCGGACTGGTGCAGCCGCACATAATTCGACCAGGCAAGATTGTCTTCGGGCGCAAAGCGGTACGGTGGTTCGGTGACCAACGCCATCAGGAGCCCTGCGCAGATAAGGGCGACGAACCCAGGCCACCGCGGCAGGCGCCGGCGCAGCGTGGAAACGCAGACAATCACAACCAGCGGGTAAACCGGAAGCAGGTAGCGCGCCAGGATGGCGCCGCCGAGGATGGAAAGCGCGACCAGGTGAACGACGATGAGCACGTAAAAGACTGCCTGGACGCGCGCCGCAATGGCGGGAGTTTTCGCTCCGCTGTCGCTGATGCGCGGCGGGAAGAACATAGCCACGGCGGTGGCCAGCGTCAGCAGGAACATGTTCATGTAGCCGAGCAGGTGCCAGAGTCGCAGCGCGAACGCGGCCAGGAAGCGCACCGGATGGAGCGTGGCGCCCAGATTGTAGCGGAAGAATTCGGGGTTGCCGAAGACGTGTCCGGTGCGTGCGTAGTGGAAGGCAAACCAGGCACAGAGAGGAAGGAGCGAGAGAAGCAACGCGAACGATCCGGTGATCGGGTGATCGGGTGATCGGCTGATTGCAGCGGCATTGGAGAGTGAAGATTGTCGATTGCCGATTGAAGAGCTCTCGGTCGACACTGGTGGTTTGATGAGGGTAGGGGTCCTTCGACTTGGCGACGCAAAAGCGGCGTCGCCTCGCTCAGGATGACATCCGCTCAATTTATTTCTGATAACCAGGAGCAGTTCCCAGGCAAAGAGTGACACGGGGACGAGGGCGGCAGTTTCTTTGGCGAGGCAGGCGAGAGCGAAAAAGATGATGGCGGCAATGCGGCGATCGGCGAGATAAAAATAAACGCCCCAGAGAATCAGGCCTGCGGCGGCGAGGTCGAGATGGGCCATCGCGCTTTGCGAGAAGAATACCGGATACAGCGCGGTGCAGATGAGGGACGCGATGGCGACTCCGGTAGTGCTGACCTGGCACGCCAGACGGTAGACGGCAAGGAGAGTGAAGGCGGCAACCAGCAGGATGGCGCAGCGCGTGACCAGCGGTGAGTAGCCGATCATCTTCCAGGCGGCAGCCAGATACGCCATGAGCAGCGGCGGATGGGCGTTGCTCATGGTTGAGGTTGGGATCAGCGTGCCGCTGAGCAGGAGGTCGCGCGCGGCGGGAATGTAGTAGCCGGCTTCGTCCCAGAAGTAGGGAAGACCCAGGAGCGGAAAGTGAGTGAGGATGAGGCCCGCAAAAAGCAGAAGCAAAAGAATTGCTGATTGTCGATTGCCGATTGTTGATTTCGTCAACAGCGGCGCGCGTGCGGAGGTCGTCGGCACGGGAAGGATGATACACGGACGCAAATGGCGAGGGCGCGGGGACCCACAGACACGCGGGAACGCGCAGCCAGCGCGCTCCATCAAGAATCGGTCAGTTGACGCCGCCAGGGACGGTCATGTGCGGGTCGAGTTTGATCTCGCCGAAGGTTTTCTCGTATTGCGATACATTCTGCTGGAGGATGCTCATCAGGGCCTTGGCTTGCTGCGGGCTGAGATAGATGCCCTGGAAATTGCGCACCTCGACCTCGTGCTCGCTCGGCTGCTGGAGAGTGCCGAAGACAAGAAAGAAGTCCCAGACGTTAACGCGCACCTGGACACTGTTGGCGTAGTTTTCGCGGTACTCGGCGGTATTGACGAGCTTGATGTTGGGCTGAGCTGGGAAGGCCATGGGGGGATTCTAACCGATCGGGTGATCGGGTGATCGGGTGATTCAACGCGCGCAACTGGCGTTCAGGATGCCAGACCCTAAGCTGTGCGGATGAAGAAGTAGGCGGAGGTGGCGAATCCGATGAAGATAACGAATTGACGGACGCGCCGCGGGTCCATTTTCTGGGCGTAATGCGCGCCGCCGTAACCGCCGAGGGCGGCGCCGGTGACCATGACCAACGCTTGTGGCCAGAGGACGGCGCCGGCGGCGATAAACGTGACGATCGCCACCAGGTTGGAAACGCTGACCAGGTAGGTACGCAGGCCGCTGATGGCGTGCACGCTCTCCAATCCCATGAGAGCGAAAGCGGCAGCCAGCAGGATGCCGACGCCGGCGCCGAAGTATCCGATGTAGATGGAGATAAGCAACAGCAACACGACGGTCACGGCGCGGGTGGCGGCGGAGACGCGGGGGCGATGACGAGTACGTTCACGCACCCAGCGGGCAATGCGGACGCCGTAGACGAAGAATAATGTTCCGACCAGCAAGAGCCAGGGAATCAGGCGCATGAAAGTGGATTGCGGAGTTCGCAGCAGGATCTTGGCGCCGATGAATCCGCCGGCAACGCCCACGATGGTCAGCAGCGGCAGGAGGCGGGCATGACCGGCGACCTCGCGGCGGTAGGCGGCGGTGCTGGCGACGGTTCCGGGCCAGAGCGCGGCAGTGTTGGTGGCATTGGCGTGGATGGGCGGAACTCCGGTCAACAACAGTGTCGGGAAGGAAAGAAAGCTGCCGCCGCCGAAAATGGAATTCAGCACGCCGGCAACGAAAGCCGCGAAAAAGAGGATGAGTGCGTCGTGCAGGTGCACGCAGGCGAGTTTCTAGGTTCTAGTTGGCGGTTTCAAGAAGAAAGCAAGCAGGCCGGAAAGTATTGGTGCGAAAGGGGGGATTCGAACCCCCACGGGTTGCCCCGCCAGATCATCCTAAGTCGAGGCGCTTGGCGGGCGTGAGCGCAGCGAGAACCCGCCGCCGAGACCCTGAGCGAAGCCGAAGGGTCTGCGTCGGACGGTTTGGTGCCGATCAGCCGGTCGTTTTCTCCATTCTTCCTTCCGGCAATTCCACCCGTGGTGGTAATTTCCGCCCCGCCCAGTTGGCCAGCAGGTGGGCGGCGCCAAAGGCCAGCAACAGCGCTGCCGCCCATCGCGCCAGGGTTACCAGGCCAGCGGCGTCCAGGCGCGGCCATTCCGCCAGGCGCAGCGCTTCCCAGCGCTCCGTCATCCAGTGCCAGCCGGTATGGGCGACGAGGGCGGAAAGGATAATCACGCCCATCCGCTCCGGGACCAGGCGCCGGAACAGGATGAGCGCGGAAAACATCAGCGCCAGTACAAAGAGCTGGCCGATCTCGATTCCGACGTTAAAGGCAAACAGCGACACCAGCAAATGCGAGCCGGCGAACTGTAACTGCTGTCCCAGGGCGTAAGAAAATCCGAAGCCGTGTACCAGGCCGAACATGCCGGTGATCAGCCAGCGGCGACGAAGATCCGCACCCACGATGTTCTCCAACGCCATATAAACGATAGAGGCGGCGATCGCCGTCTCCACGAACGGAGGGAACCAGGCTCCCCGGGGCGCCAGATGATAGGCGGAGCCGATCAGAGTGACCGAGTGCGCCAGGGTAAAGGCGGTGATCACAGAGATGAGTCCCCGCAGCCGACGGAAGGGAATGATCAGGCAGAACAAGAACAGCAGATGGTCGATGCCGCTCAGGATGTGCTCGATGCCGAGCACCACGAAGCCGCTGGCGGCGTGATACCACGCCGGGTTCAGGGCGACAGGCCCCGATCCGCCGGGGATCAGGATCGCCCGGCTACTTTCATTCAGCGGCATATAGCGGACCGCCAGCTTGACCGTATCCCCCAGGTCCGGCGCCACCGACGTTTGGATCCTGAAGACGGACTTCGGCGACGAGATGGGATAAGTGAAATGGGCGTCGAACGAACCTTGGTCATAATAGATGCCCACAGTCGGGTCCGCAGGATGGGAGGTGAGCGCGAGGGCGCTTTCGTACTCCTCGAACGAGCGATCGGAGGGCAGCGATAAACGGCCACTCGAATTCGACGCCGCCAGACGCTCGCCGTTTTCCAGCACGATGAAGCCCTGCGCCAAGTCGCGCAGCGCCTCCTGGGTCGCGGGCCCGGATGCGGCCAGGTCATATTGACCGCCTTTTACCGGGAACGCCGCCCCGCGCAGCAAGTCCAGGGGCACGCGGACCACGAGATGAGCTTGGTGTGGCTCGATCTTGACGAAGGCATTCACGATCGTGTTCGCAGGCATGTCATGAGCCACCGCCAGCGAGGAAGTGATCGCCAGTGCGAGACCGAGGAGGGCGGTGCGCTTGAGCCTCCGGTTAAGCATAGAAACCCCTTGCGGCTGTCACGGGCAACGGCCGGGACGCTTTCGTTTCCCGGCCGCTGCTGTGACGGGCTAAGTGTGTTCAGTGGCGATCGCGGTCGTGATCGTGGTGGTCGTCATCATCCACTCTTACGAACTTCTGCATGCGGCGACCGGTGATGGTTTCTGCGATATACACGTTGCCGTGAGTATCGGTGGAAACCGTGTGCGCGAACGCGAACTCCCCGGCGTTATGTCCGGGGCACGGGCCAAGTCCGCAGCGTCCGAAGCCGCTCAGCATCGCGCCGCTTGACTTGTCCAGCAACCAGGCATTGTCGTTTCCCAGATCCACGTCCACGATGTACTTCTGGTGGGTTGGACTCTTGCCGGCCAGGTAGTCGACGTTGGGGTAGAAGGTCATGTCACAAGCGCGCGTGCCTGCCAGCAGGATTGCGGCCTGTTTCGGGTTGGTGGGATCGGGCGGAAGAATGTAAATCGACTTCTGCCAGGTCCCGCTCTTGGTGAATACTTCGATGCGGTTGTTGGGACGATCGCAGACGTAGACGAGCCCGTCGTTGCCGAGCACCACGCAGTGCGGATGGCCGCCGCCGGTGGCTCCGAAAGTCCCCGCCGGGCAAGGATTGCTGCCGTCGGCCTTCTCGTTGTGACCGCAGCTGCTGCCCCATTGCCGCTTGAAGGCGCCGGTGGTCGCATCGAAGACGACGATGCGATGGTTGCCGTAGCCGTCGGCGATATACACTTCGTTCGCGTCCGGATCGACTGTCATATCCGCCGGTTCGTTTAGCAGGGTCGTGCTGCTGTTGCCGTCATGCGCGTCGCCACAGGTGGGAAACACGTTGGCGCCGCCACCCGAGACGTTGGTGTTGTTGGTGGGTCCGTCGCAGACTCCCTTTTGTCCGATCTGCAGCAGCAGGGTGCCATCGTGCGAGTACTTCTGCACGATTCCGTCCCCGTTGCCACCGACCCAAACGTTGTCCTGGTAATCCACGAAACAGCCGTGGGCGCCGTGCGGCAGGACCTTGGCGCCGCCGGGCTCCGCTCCGGGAGGGAGACTCGGGTCTCCAGGCTGGAACAGCGTGGCATCGCCGAAGGAGGTAACCACCCTGCCGTCCTCGTCAAATGCGACGATCGGTGGAGACGGGATCGAGGAAGCGGTAGCGTCCTGTCCGACCAGCGCGCCGGACTCATTTCCGAACGTGACGCCGCCGACGACTACTCCGGCTTGCCAGCCGCGGTTGGTGGTGAAGACGTGATTGTGTGAATCGACACAGGTTCCCGCCACTTCTCCCTGTACCCAGCGGTGTGCGACTCCATTGGTGACAGTTACGGGCAATGGCTTGGGCCAGGACGGATCGACCCTGAACCTGGTCACTTGATTACGATCATGATCTGCTTTCACGTGGAGGGGGTTCCAGAGCCCGAGGCCGATCACAAGCGCAACCACGACTGCGCCCACGTACAAACATCGTCCGCATCTCATCGTTCTCTCCTTTCAGATCGTTGGTTTTCGCCGGAGGTCCGAGCGAAAACAGTTGGGCGTTCAACGCGTAAGCCCGCTGCCCCAGGTCGCGGAACGCACATCAAGCCGCACTCCTGAAGCACCAGAGCTCTGAATCATTGAAGAATCCAAGGAAAAATAAATGCGGTGGCACAGAATGGACGACAGGCGGTTGGCCGCCCCACATGGGGGCGCAGTCTAGGCCACAGGCGGTCCCAATGTCAATGCGTGACGACGTCAATATTACGTAAAATTTTCTAAGACGATTTCATCAAGCCAGAACCAGTCCGAGGAGTTCTCCGGAGAGGGCATAGTCGAGGCGCTTGGCGGGCGTGAGCGCAGCGGGAACCCGCCGCCGAGACCCTGAGCGAAGCCGAAGGGTCTAACAGCGAAGCTGTGGTGCGAAAGGGGGGATTCGAACCCCCACGGGTTTCCCCGCCAGATCCTAAGTCGAGGCGCTTGGCGGGCGTGAGCGCAGCGGGAGCCCGCCGCCGAGACCCTGAGCGAAGCCGAAGGGTCTAACAGCGAAGCTGTGGTGCGAAAGGGGGGATTCGAACCCCCACGGGTTTCCCCGCCAGATCCTAAGTCGAGGCGCTTGGCGGGCGTGAGCGCAGCGGGAGCCCGCCGCCGAGACCCTGAGCGAAGCCGAAGGGTCTAACAGCGAAGCTGTGGTGCGAAAGGGGGGATTCGAACCCCCACGGGTTTCCCCGCCAGATCCTAAGTCGAGGCGCTTGGCGGGCGTGAGCGCAGCGGGAGCCCGCCGCCGAGACCCTGAGCGAAGCCGAAGGGTCTAACAGCGAAGCTGTGGTGCGAAAGGGGGGATTCGAACCCCCACGGGTTTCCCCGCCAGATCCTAAGTCGAGGCGCTTGGCGGGCGTGAGCGCAGCGGGAGCCCGCCGCCGAGACCCTGAGCGAAGCCGAAGGGTCTAACAGCGAAGCTGTGGTGCGAAAGGGGGGATTCGAACCCCCACGGGTTTCCCCGCCAGATCCTAAGTCTGGTGCGTCTGCCAGTTCCGCCACTCTCGCACTGCGGGAACGTGGCGATTATACAACCTGTTCGAGGTAGGCTCGGCTGACCGGAACACGGTTTGCAACCTTGACTCTCGCTAACGATCGTGCAGCGGTCGAACCCAGAGCGCGATGCCGCGCAAGACGCCTGATTCGTCATTGCCGTGTAGCGCGCGCCGTCCACTCGTCTGCAAAGTTTTGCAATTTGTGACACTGCACTCTTCCCCAAGTGGCTGATTTGCAAGCCACGACGCTTGGCACCAGACGTGCAGCACCAGCCTCGGATTTTGCGCGATGAAGTTTATCGCGATCCAATGCGCCGCAGGCGGTCCCATGGGGGATGGGACTCCTGCGGCGCGTCCATTTTGTTTCGCCCTTCTCTCACTCGCGCTGAATGAGGCTCACGAGACGTGAGCGACAGTCATAACGCACACCAGCATGAAATTTGAGCCGCCCGCAAAACCAGGCGCATAGAGACTGGGGCGGTGGTGAAGAGAACGGGGCGCTTTCGGGAGATCACAAGACCCGTGCCACACGCGCTACACAAACGTACCATACGCCTGCCCTACACACGCGCTCACCTGGGCGCCGGAGCTATTGGACGCGGCTGAGGCCCTCGTAAATCCACAGGCCGGCGATGACGAGGATGAGCAGGCCGGAGGCGCCGCCGAGAATGCGAACCGGCAAATTGACCTTGTTGAGGCGGGCAATCACCTGCTGCTGCTCGATCTGCATGTGGGATTCGGAGTCGTTGAGGAAAAGTTGATCGTCCTCACGCATGGCCAGGGTGCTGCGATAGATCAGGAGAATCACCAGGACGGCCGTCAGCACGCCCCAGACGATCAGAAGATTGGTCAACGTCGATGACATGCGCCACCTCGGTTGTTATGTTCCCAGGTCCAATACGGGCAGGACCTCGCCAAATTATATGCCCGCGAGGAGGGCGAAAACGGGGATTATTTTCAGCCCGCAGCAAGACGCAAGCGTCAAGGCATACGCGGAGGGCTGAATCGGCTGCGCGCTGCCGGCCGGGCGGAGGATTTGGGTGCGACCGCGCGGCAGGGGAAATCATCTAATAGCGGAATGGAATCACAGGAGCCAACTGCAGGTCACAGCCAGATGTGACCGGCACGGCTTCGATGGTATAATTTGGCTCGTAAATCACTCAGAGGAGAAGAAATGGCGACCACGACGACCACCCCAACCAAGACTGCCCCGCTCAACATGACACCCAACGCGATCGCGAAGGTGAAGGAAATCATGTCCCAGCAAAACCCGGTTCCGGCGGGACTGCGCGTGGGCGTGGTCGGCGGCGGCTGCTCCGGGTTCTCGTATTCCATGTCGTTCGAGAATGCGCCCGGGCTGATGGACAAGAGCTACGATTTCGACGGTCTGAAGGTGTACGTGGACGCGACCTCGCTGATGTACCTGAACGGCGCGCAGGTTGACTACGTCGAGACCCTGGAAGGCGCCGGATTCAAGTTCGAAAACCCGAACGTGAAGAGCACCTGCGGCTGCGGGTCTTCGTTCAACGTGTAAGAAGCTTTTAGCTGTTAGCGATTAGCTAAAGCAGATTCCAAGCCTCGCGGAGACGCGGGGCTTTTTGCATGTGGGCGATCCGCCTTCGGCAGCGGCCTTTAGCGCGGATTTTGCGGTTGCTGCTGCTGCGGTGTTTGCTGGCCCATGCCGCCGGACTGGCCGAACGACGAGGGCTGACCGAATGAGGAAGGCTGGCCGAAGCCGCTGGGTTGTTGCTGGCCGAGGGCGCTGGCAGGCGTGCCAATACCGCCGGCGGCCGTGAAAGTCTTGCCGGTGAAAGGACCGTTGATGAGGCCGCCTTGGTCGGTGGTCGGGTCATAGAAGAAGAACCACTCGTTGTAGTGGGTCTTCTCGTTGAACTCGTGCAGGCCTTCCTTTTCGCTGAGACTGGAAACGCCGATGATGACCCCGCCGCCGATGGCATTGGTGCTGGAGATCATGCTGCTGGAACCGGTGGTGGATGTCTGCGATCCGACCGCGCCCCCGGGAGTTGTCTGCGTGCCGGTGGCGCCTGCGGCCGAGGACGACGATCCGCCCATGGCGCCCAGACCGCCGATTGTGCTTCCCGCTCCACCCAGGCCCCCTGCCGCTCCGCCAAAGCTGCTGCCCGCTCCGCCCAGGGTTCCTGGCGATCCTCCGAAGGCGGACTGACTCGCAGGTTGGCCGAGGTTGCCGCCGGCGCCGCCCTGTGTGCCCATGGCGGAAACCGGCGTGCCGACATTGGAAGTGTTACCGATCTTCACGTCGCCAACGTGGAGCAGCTTCCACTTGCCGTCGGCCGACATGGGGTCCTTGTACTGCTTGCGCAGGAAGCGGATGTTGTTGGTATTTTCGAGCTGATCGAGGGTGCCGGGATAGCGTCCGAATTTCTTGAAGTATTTCTTGATGGCCCGCGAGTACTGCGCTCCACGATGGATCATTTCCTGCTTCGCGGTCGCGCTGGATCTCGGTCTTGATGGCGGGCGCGGCGGCGAGCAAGCCCACGATCAGCAGGACCATCAGGAACATGATGACCATCAGGACGTAACCTGACTGGTTGGAGCGGCGGCGGAAGCGGGAAGCATTGCCTTTAGTTTATCAGGCCGGAATTTCTGATGGCCGAAACTTTGCAACGCTGAAACTTTGAAACATGGTCGTCACAACGAACAACGCGCTATCCCGCTGACAGAGGAATGGTCTGACGGTTGTTGCCGAGGACGTCTTCAATCTCCACGGAGTTGGCATTGATCCGCATGACCTTGTAACGGCGGTTGACGATATCGCCTTCGGCGGCGACAAAGATGTCATCACCTTGAGTGAGAAACACCTTGGTGGGCTCGCCGGTGCCGCTGGCAAAGCCAACGAACTTGAGGTTGATCGGCGGTGGAGGAGGCGGGCCCGGCGGCGGCTGATTAATAGGAGGAGTCTTCGAGGCATCTCTTGATTGGCGGGGCAATCGGCTTGGGAATTTCCGCTTCGGCGCGGAAGATGTTGCGGCCGGCGCCCTTGTATTCGGTTTCTTCACTCAGCTTGAGAAGGTCGAGGCGGAGACGCGGATCGAGAGTGACGGCGGAGCCCGAGGGCGCGTTGCGGGCGGCGCCACGGCCACCACGGCCGACGCGGCGTCCGCGAGCGGGCGCGGGCGTCGCGGCAGCTTCCGGCTGAACCGGGGTGGGATTGGCAACAGCCGCGGGTCGGCCTCCGCCGCTCCATATGCGCACGATCATGAAGACGGCGATGACCATCAGGGCAATGGCCACCAAGGCCGTCGTCCGATTTTCCGCGCCCAGTTTCATTCCGCTGCACCCTTCATATACGTTTCCACGCCGACGGCGAGGCGGACAGTTCCGCCCTGCTGCTCGCCGAGGTTGACCTCGTCGACGATGAAAAACATTTTGTCACGCTCGACGGCGTTGATGAACTTGACGGTAGCAACATAGTCGCCTGAGATGTTTGCGTCCACGCGGACGTGGGCGAGGCCGGGGAGGTCGGAGTCGAGCTCGAGGTAATGGGCGGAGTTCAGCCGGACGCCGCTGGCGGCGGCCAGCTTGCCGAGCTCGGTGCTGAGGGCCGAGGCGCCGCCGGCGAGGCGGTCCTTGTAGAAGGCATCAATCTGGGCGCGCGCCTGGTCCACACGGGATTGCACCTGGTCAGGCGGGATGACAAGCTGCATTTTCTGCTTTAACTGCCGGCGGATGGCGTCGAACTCCTGCTGGCGAGTGGCGCCGGACCCGGCGATGGGCGTCAGCAGCACGACGGCGGCGGCGATGTCCACGGCGAGCAGCACACCCAGAATCACGTAGATGCGGCGGCGGGCCTGGTGCAGGTTGGCCATTACTCACCGCTCCTTCCCGGCGCGGCGGGCGCGGCCGGCGCGACCGGCACGTACTGGGCGGTGATTTCAAACTGCACCGTGTCGCTGACCTGTGTGCCGGCTTGTTCGCGGCGCGTTTCGCTCTCCGACAGCACCTGGGCGCGGCGGAATTCGCGGGATTTTTCCATGTTCTCAATGAGCTCGATGGCCTTCTCCCGCGAATCGCCGGCCACGACCATGTGCACCTCGATATCGTTGTTCTGATCGAGCTGCGGGGTAATGGAAAGCACGTGGAGGCGAGCCGGCATCAGGTGCTCGAGGTCGGAGAAGATCAGGGTCCAGGAAAATTCCTTGCTGCGGATGAGGCCGTTGAGCACCTGGGATTTGTCGCGCACGTCGCGGTTCTCGGGCTTGTTGAGGATAGCGATGTCCTGCTGTTCCTGGCGATTGAGCTTGTCGAGGTTGGCTTTTTCGGCGGCGATCTTGCCGCTGAGGCCGTGCGCGTTGCGCCAGCCGGAGACGGCCCCGAAAACCAGCGCGCCGGTGAGCACCGCCAGGGCGAGCAGCAACGAGCCCCAGCGCACATAAAACAGCCTGGCGTTTTCGTAAGGCTCGGAAGCGAGATTGATGCGGAACTTCATGGTATCAAGCTATCGGTTGTCAGCTTTCAGCTCTCCGCTACTCTTCCATTTCGCCCGCGTGATGACTTCATCCCAGCAACGCTCCCACAACACCCGCCAACAACGCCGGCGCCAGGCCGCTCTGGCCGCCAGTTTGCGAGGCGGAAACCAGATCGCTGACGCGGGCCCCGGTCTGCGTTTCCAATGCGGGACCGATCTCCTGGGCCGAAGCCAGCCCGCAGAGCAGAATGCGCTCGACCTTCATGCCGTAGTTGTCCTGGAAGAAGACGAGCGAAGAATAAATGTCGTCGGCGAGAGCGGTGGCGTCGAGCCGGTCGCCGTGCGCGTTTTCCAGGGTGCGGTAGAGCAGCAGGTCTTCGCCCTGAACGATGGCGACGCTGGTGCTGCTGGGGTCCACTTTGAGTGCCAGCGTGGGCGCGCTGGCTTCGACGGCGCCGAGCGAGGCGAGCATCGAGGGCAGCACCACGCCGGGATTGAAGCCGGCATCGCGGAACAGCGATTCGTATTCCTCACGGACGCCGGAGGGCGCGACCGCGGCGATCACCTTGATGGCGCCATTGCTGCGGCGGACGTCGTAGGAAAGCGCAGCATCATCGACCTCGAAGGACAAGGACTTCTTGAGGCGGAAGCGGACGACGGAGTCGGCGTCCTGCCGGCGCTCGGGCAACTCTTCGAAGTCGAGGAGGACGAGGCGGACGGCGGCGTCGGGAACCACGACAATCACGTCCCGCGAACGCGAACCGACGGCGGTGAGGGAATCGGAGATGGCTTCGCGGAGGGCGCCGGTGTTGCCCACATTCGGAGTAGCGAGACCAGGAGCCAGGCTGCCCGGCGGCAAGGTACGCGCCGACACGGTTTCAACCGCGCCGGAGTCGGCGGCACGGGCGGCGATCACGCGCTCGGGCGTGAGTTCGCAGGCGACGCGCGGTTTGTCGGATCTGGCCATTGGTTATTCGCGATCAGCTTTCAGCTATCGGCAAAAGCAGGTTCCTTCCCTTCGACTTCGCTCACGGTCGGAATGCCCATTCCTCTCATCGCGTGGTTTCGATGAACGTGACCTTGTTGATCTCCTTCAGGGTGGTGGTGCCTGACTTTACTTTATCAAGCGCCGATTCGCGGAGGAAATGCATTCCTTCCTCGCGGGCGGCGCGGCGGATCTCGGAAGTCGGCTTGCGTTCCAGAATCATTTCGCGGATGCGGTCACTGAGTTCCAAAAGCTCGGAAATCGCGGTCCGCCCGCGGAAGCCGGTGCCGGAGCACTCGATGCAGCCCTCGCCTTCATAGAAGGGAACGCCGCCCCAGAGTTTGGGGTCCAGGCCGCTGGCTTCGAGCACCGGGGCGGGGTAACGCAACTGCTTCTTGCAGCTATCGCAGATGACGCGCACCAGCCGCTGGGCGAGGATGCAGTTGAGCGCGGAGACGAAGTTATACGGCTCGACGCCCATGTTGAGAAAGCGGCCGAGCACGTCCACCACGTTGTTGGCGTGCACGGTGGTGAAGACCAGGTGGCCGGTGAGGGCGGACTGGATGGCGATCTGCGCCGTCTCGGTGTCGCGGATTTCACCGACCATGATCTTGTCGGGGTCGTGGCGCAGGATGGAGCGCAGGCCGCGGGCAAAGGTCAGGCCCTTTTTCTCGTTGACCGGAATCTGGGTGATGCCGCGGATCTGGTACTCCACCGGGTCCTCGATGGTGATGATCTTGTCTTCGTCGGTCTTGATCTCGTTGAGCGCGGCGTACAGAGTCGTGGTTTTGCCGCTGCCGGTGGGTCCGGTGACCAGCACCATGCCGTACGGCTCTTTGATGTAACGGCGGAAACGGCGCAGGCTGTCGTCGTCGAAGCCGACCACGTCGAGATTGAGCTTGTGGAACTTCTCGCTCATCGATTCCTTGTCGAGCACGCGGAGCACGGCGTCCTCGCCGTGGATGGAGGGCATGATCGAGACGCGGAAATCAATGAAGCGGCTGTTGTAGCGGACGCGGAAACGGCCGTCCTGGGGAACGCGGCGCTCGGAGATGTCGAGCTCGCTCATCACCTTGACGCGCGACAGGATGGTGGAGTGGTGCTCCTTGGCGATGGACTGCATGGCCTGCTGCAGCACGCCGTCAATGCGGTACTTGATGACCACCGAGTCGTCGCGGGTCTCGATGTGAATATCGCTGGCGCGGCGCTGCAGGGCGGTGAAGATGGTGGTGTCCACCAGCCGGATGATGGGCGAGATATCGCCCTCGGTGGAGGTGAGCCGCTCGATGGAGATGTTCTCGTCGGAGGCGTCTTCCTCCGGAATCACGTCGAGCGTAAAGCCCTCGCTGGCCTCTTCCAGGACGCGCTGCGACTGCTCGGTCTTCTTGAGGATGTCGCTGATCTGCGAAAGGGTCGCGACCTTGGTGCGAATCCGCTTGTGGAGCAGGAATCCGATCTCGTCAATCATCATGAGCTGGCTGGGGTCAGCCATGGCGATGGCGAGAGAACCGTCGGCAAGCTCCTCGAGCGGAACAAAGTTGAAGCGGAACATGAGCTCGACCGGGACCTTGCGCATCAGGTCGTGCTGGATATGGTGATTGCGCAGGTCGAGGAACTCGCAGCGGTAGCGCTGGGCGAGGTCGCGGGCGCGCGTTTCTTCTTCCGCGGGCGTGGCGGCGACGACGCCACTGACGCCGTTGACGAACAGAGATTTCTTGTCAGTTGCCATGAAAACCAGTTGCCTGTTGCCAGTTGTTAGCTGTCAGCGAGTACCGAGTACCTGGTACCGAGTACCGAGGAAAAGCAGACTCCTCCCCTTCGACTTCGCCCTGGGTCGGAATGATAGACCCGACCAGGACGTCTGCTGGGAAGAACGCCGGAATCGCCTGAACTTGCATCATCGCACGCCTCCAGCGCCGAGGGTGAAAATCGGCAGGTAGAGCGAGATCAGCACGAAGGCGACAATGATGCCCATCACGATCAGGATCGCGGGTTCGATCAGCGCCATGGCGGCGGTCAGCGCCGTCTGCACGTCTTCCTCAAAGAACTCGGCCACCGAGGTGAGCATCGCAGGCAAAGCCCCGGTACTCTCGCCCACCTCGATCATCTCGACGGCGAGGTCGGGGATGGTGCCGGTTTCTTCCAGGCTCGTGGAAAGAGACGCACCCTCGCGCACGCGGACAGCGGCCTTGCCTATGCTTTTGGCCAAGAGCCGGCTGTGCATGGAAGTGCCGGCGGTCTCCAGCGAGGGCACCAGCGGCAGACCGCCCGAGAGCAAGGTCGCCAGCATGCGCGCAAACACCGCGACCTGGTACTTCAAGGAAATATCGCCCAGCAGCGGGATGCGGGACCGCAAGTGCTCGAGGTAAATCCCGCCGCTCTCGGAACTGGCCCACCGCCAGAGCAAGGCAAACACGATCAGCAGGACGGCCACGGCAGGAACGGCGTAATGCCGAGCGCCGACGCCAACCGCGAGCATGATCTGGGTGAGCGGCGGAATGGCCTCAGGGCGGCCGATGGCGGCATACAGTGTCGCGAACTGCGGGATTACGTAGGTCACCAGGAATGCCAGCATCACCACCACCAGGATGGCGAGCAGCGCCGGGTAAACCAGCGAGGCCAGCAGCTTCTTGCGAAACGCGATGGCCAGGCGCTGGAAGCCGATGTAGCGGTTGAGGACCTCTTCCAGGTTGCCGCTTTTTTCCCCCGCTAGCAGCGTGGTGGTGTAGATGCGCTGGAATGCCCCCTGCGCAGCAAAGGCGTCGGAGAGCAATTCGCCGCTCTTGACGCGGTCGCGGACGTTTTCCAGCAGGGAACGGAAATAGGCGTTGCGCTGGCGGCGGATCAGCAGATCGAGGGCGGTCAGGATGGGCAGGCCGGCGTGAATCAGCGTGACAAACTGCTGATTGAAGACCACGAACTGGTCCACTCTGATCTTGCGGCGGCGGGGAAGACGGATCTGCCCGCCCGCCAGAATGCTCCGGGGCTTGACCCAGTAAACAAGAAAGCCCTGTTGGGCGAAGCGCTCGCGGACTTCGCCGGAGGACACTCCGTTCTCCATACGTTCGAGCACGTGGCCGCGCTCGTCGGCCATTCTGATGACAAATTCAGCCATTTCAGACTGCTAATTCTACTGCGTCGAAGGGAGTTGCTTGTTTACCAGTGTAGCACCGCTACTTAGGATTAAACCGAGGGGAGCCAAAAGCATCAGCCACCAGCCATGGGGCATGAGGCAAGTGAGGATTGACCTCTGAGTGCTGACGGCTATCACTGCGAGATTTCTGTGGCTTCCACCGTCTCGACGCCGGGAGGCGGGGTGAAGCGGAAGCGACTGTCGGAGAGTTGGACGTTCTGCCTCTGCTCGGAAAGACGGAACTGGGTGGTGGAGCCATCGGCCTCGTCGATGGTGATGGCGCGGATCTCGGAGTCGGGGGTGATCTCCAGCAGGACTTGGCTGACGCGGTCTTCCATGCCTTTGGGTACGCCGCGCAAGACGATGTCGCCGGGGTCGAGCGGCTTGGCGTCGGGCGCGAGCGACAGTCCGCTGAATTCCTTTTCAAGTTTCGTCTTGCCCAGCAGGTAGCGGAGGGGAGAGCGGAGGTCGTCGAGTTTCTTGACGGAAGCTTTCCGCACCTGCTGGTCTCCGGGAACGTAGAACCATGCGGTCTTGCCGTCAGAGATGAAAAGCTTGGGACGGGGCTCGCGATAGTCCCAGCGCATTTTGCCGGGGCGCTTGAGCCAGAGCGTGCCCGATTCGTTGCGAGCCATGCCGGCGCCGCGATACGTCTCGGTGAATTGCGATTCCAGCGACTGCATGTTGTTGTAGCGATGGTCCACGGCCTCGGCAATCGTGTGGACATCGGACTGGGCGAGAGCGGTCGCAGTGAGCGTAAGAACGATTACGGCGCGAGACAGAAAACTCATAATCCATAGATTAGCGCAAATGACTCAGTCTTCAATTGGGCGTAACTTGTGATAAGGGCTGTTCACGCCAGTTACTCAGTCAAGGAACATTCCCGATTCGGAACCTTCTCACCAGACCTGGTGATTCCCATCACGCTCAGAAGCGTGCAGGCCGTGACCTAATACCGTCGCGTGACTAGCTCCGTCGGCCCTCACAGTTAGTTCTCACGCAGAAGGCCCATTCATTCTCCACTCAGAGGAGCATTCTTATGAGATTCCGCACGCTCTCAATTGCGTGGTCATTGGGACTGTTGTTTGCCGCAACCACCTGCTTCGGACAAACCATCACCACCTTCGATGTGGCCGGTTCATCTGGACAGACCATCCCCTCTGCCATAAATCCGGCGGGACAGATCACAGGATCTTCTGGCGGCAGCGGCTTTGTGCGGGACCCTGACGGCACCGTCGTCACGTTTTCTGCTCGCACCGCCTGTCACGCCTCGTTTGAGCTTACGCGACCTCTAGCCATCAATCCTGCTGGCCAGATCACGGGATATAGCAGCAGCTTCTTCGGTTTTATGGCTTTTTTGCGGGAGCCGGACGGTACTATTACCTGCTTCAAGGTCGGTGGTGGGAATCAAGACATCGGCTTCGGCATCAACCCCGCTGGCCAGATCACTGGCGCTGCCGATTATCTCTGCGGTAACGCAGGCTTTGTGCGGGACCCTGACGGCACCGTCACCCAATTCCTTCTCTGTAATTCCACGGGTATTTCCACGAACCCGCGAGCCATAAATCCGGCGGGACAGATCACAGGATCTTCCGGCGGCAGCGGCTTTCTGCGGGAGCCTGACGGCACCGTCAGTTTCTTCAGGGTGGGTTCCTTTCTCACGTTCCCGCAAGCCATAACTCCAGCGAGACAGATTGTTGGGTATTACCTCGACGCGAGCGATGCCTCCCATGGCTTTCTGCGGGAAGCGAATGGGAGCATTACTACCTTTGACGTTCCGAACTCAAAGAATACTCAGCCCACGGGTATCAATCAAAAGGGTCAGATCACAGGGTTCTACCAAGACGCGAGCAATGCCTATCACGGTTTTTTGGAGACAGCCGGGTGGCACGATAACCACCTTCGATGTACCTAACTCGACGAACACGCAAGCCGTAGGGATAAATCCAAGAGGCCAAGTTACGGGCTGGTCTTCGGACGCGAGTGGCAATGTCCACGGTTTTGTACTAAGCAAGTGACAAGGTACACATTCGACCGATTCAGGAACAACCAAAGAACGAAGCCAAGTTAGCAACCGAAGCGGTGGGGCTATTGCCCAAGTTGCGTGCCGAATCCCTGACGTCCGTCCACGGGAGCGCACCACTCACTGCTACATCCCGCACACCGCCTGAGCACCCACCGCTGCCAGCAGCTTTGTTTGGATAACTTACGATAAATCCCCTTATCGCAAGTTACAGGGCGCGAGCACCAGACTCTCGCAGCTTTTTTCCCGCCGGAAGGCCCTGGTTGATGAAGGGCAGGGCGTCGGGATCGGCGACTTGGACGCGGCCGTCGGGCATCAGCTTGTAAGGATTGCCTACCGGGTCGACGGGGACGCCGCGCAGCAGGCCGGCAGTGATCAGATCCGCCCAGGACGCGGGCTGGCGGCCGGTGCGGCGCTGAAATTCGGCGGCGAGCCCTTCGAGTTTGGGGACATTTTCATCCACCTTGAGCGCGCGAAGGTGCTTGAGCGCGTTGGCGCGGATCATCGGGTCTTCGGTGGATTCGTAGGTGGTGGTCCAGAGCATGCGCGCGGTGAGCAGTTGTCCGGCGTGCTGCGCCATGGCAGCGGCGAGAACTTTCAGGAACGGGTGTGCGCCGGGAATTTGCGATCCGCGCTCGAAGGCGCGAGCGGCGGCGGCGGGATCGTGCAGTTCCATGTATTGCAGGAATCCAAGCTCGTAGTAAAGCTGCCAGCGATTGCGATTGGCCTGGATGCCGCGTTCGACCAGTGCGACAGCCTTGTCGGGCTCGCCGGCGCCTTCCGGCGGCTTCTGCGCCAGGAACGTGGAGCCGAACTGGTAAGCCACGATGAGGTGGGGATCCAGTTCGGTGGTGATGTCGAGCAGCGGCGCCAGCAGCTGGTACTGGGTGGCGCGGGCGCGATGCTTGGCGCCGAAGTACTGCACGGCGCGCGTCCAGTAGATGTCGGCGACCAGGCCGTTATAGCCCAGGCTCATGCGCTTCAGGATCTTCGGCGAAGGCATGTACAGCACCTCTTCCAGGGTCGCGCCGGAGCGCATGCGGTCGATGCGGCGCAGAAGCAGGATGGCGCCGCTCATGCACACCACCAGCACTGTGGCGAGCGTGACGGTGATGGCGGCGCGATGCTTCATGGCTTTCGCCGTCGACTGTCGACCGTCGACCGTCGACTCATTTCAGGTTCCTGCGCTCAAATATCAGCGCGGCAGCCGAAATCGCGGCGGCAGCGTACAGCAAAGCGTAGCCGCTGTTGTACGCGATCAGGGTGCGCGCCACCGGCTCGCCGTGGGCGACGGAAGAGATGACGTTGAGGGCGGAAAAGTTCGGCACCAGATAGGCCGCGGCGGTGGCGATCCAACCGGCGGGGCCGTGGGCGAGCGCGGCAAACGCGCGCAGGTCTTCGGCAAAGGTCCCAATGATGAATAGAGCGAAGGCGAAGACTGCCGAAAGCAACGGCGAGGAGAAGGACGAAAACAGCAGCGCGACCGCGGTGACGATCACGAACTGGAGGACGATGAAGTAAAGCGCCACCAGCAGGTAGGCGTCACCGCGCTGGAAGTGATGGACAAGGTAAAGCAGCGCGGCGAAGAAGCCGATCGCCATGAAAAACGTGTTGACCACCAGCGTCCCCACCAGGCCGAAAAACTTTCCGAGAAGAAATTCCCAGCGGCGCACCGGGCGTGCCAGCACGGTGTAGAGCGTGCGCTTGTCAATTTCCTTCGAGACCAGGCCGATCCCGATGAAGATGGCGATCACGATGCCGAAGAGGGAAACGGCGGTCAGGCCGAGATTGATCAGCACCATGCGTTCGATGCCGATCGAGATCTGGCCGAACAGCAGCGCCGAGGCCACCAGCAGCAGGGCAAAGAAGATGAGGTTGTAGAGGACGCGGTCGCGCACGGCCTCGCGGAAGGTGTTGAACGAAATGGCAGCGACGCGATTGATCATGCCCGGCTCCTGAGTCGACGGTCGACGGTCCCCTCGGCTCCGCTCGGGACAGGCTCTGGTCGATGGGAAAAGCAGATGCCTCGCTGCGCTCGGAATGACAACCGTCTAGCGGTCGCGCTCGCCTTCACCTCGTCACCTCCGCCACAGAGCGTTCGTTGAGCTGTTCCAGGAAGTAGTCCTCCAGCGAGGCGCGGACCGGCGTAACCGACATCAGCCGGCCGCGGGCGCGGCGGATGGCGTCAATGGCGGCGTCGAGTTGCTCCTGCGGCAGGACGGCGCGGATGCTGTCGCCGGTCGAGTGACATTCGGAGCCCAGCGCCTGCACGGCGGCCATGGCCGCCTGCCCATCCCAGATGATCTCGACTTTTCCGCTGAAGCGGGCCAGCAAGTCCTGCACCACGCCCACGCCGCGCAGCTCGCCCTTGTGCAGGACCGCGACGCGGTCGCACAAAGCCTCAGCGTCGGAGAGGATGTGGGTAGAGAAGAAGACGGTTTTGCCCTCGTCTTTGAGCGACTGGATGAGGTCGCGGACCTCGCGGCGGCCCACCGGATCCAGGCCGGACATCGGCTCGTCGAGAAATACCAGCTTGGGATTGTGAATGATCGCCTGTGCTATCCCGACGCGCTGCAACATCCCCTTGGAAAATTTACGCAACTGCGTGTGCCCGGATTCAGGCAGGCCGACACGCGAGAGCACGGCGGGAATGCGGCGGCGCCGTTCGCGGGCATCGACGCTGGAGAGCTGGGCGTAGTAGTCGAGAAGTTCGTTGGCGGTCAGGTAATCGTAAAAATACGGCTGCTCGGGCAGGAAACCGATCTGCGCCTTCACCCGCGGGTCGCGCCAGTCGGCGCCCAAGACCTTGGCCGAGCCGCCGCTAGGAAAAATCAGGCCCATCAGGAGCTTGAGCGTGGTGGTCTTGCCGGCGCCATTGGGACCAAGGTAGCCGAAGACTTCGCCGTCGGGGACGGTGAGGGTCAGGGGCTTCAGGGCGGTTTTGGGACGCTTGCGCCAGAAGCCGGCGAGATAGGTTTTCTCCAGCGCGTAGGTCTCGATGGCGTTCATGTGGGTTTGGACCACTCATTATATTTTGGACGGCACCTGGCGGGTAGTTGTTGATGGGGAGGGAGTAGCTTCCGCGATAAGATAGCGGGACCACCTCCAAATACCAGGGGAGAGCCTTTGGCAGATACGGCAGCAGGAACCTCCGTCAACAAGAACATCAGCGCAGAGGATACAGCAGGGCAGAGCGCGCCTCGGGTCGTCGGCCCGGCGACAGGCCCGGATGCGGCGCGGGTGCTGGTAGTGCTGGCGCTGGTGCTGACGGCGCTGTCGTACGTCAACACGCTGCGCTTTCAGTTCGTGTATGACGACCTGCCGCAAATCGTCAGCAACCCGCGGGTCCATTCCTGGCAGCATGCGCCGCGGCTGTTCGTGGAGCATGTCTGGAGCCAGTTTTCGGGGCAGCCGGGAAATTACTACCGCCCGCTGTTCGAGCTGTGGCTGGTCATCAATTACAGCCTGTTTGGATTGCATCCCGCGTGGTGGCATGCGACCACCGTGGCGGTGCACCTGGCGGTGGTTCTGATGGTGTACGTGCTGGCGCGGCGGGTGACGGGCGACCGGCTGACGGCCGCCATCGCAACCGTGATCTACGGACTGCACCCGACGCATATTGAAACCGTGGCGTGGGTATCGGGCGTCACCGAGCCGCTGCTGGCCGTGTTCGTGATCGGCAGCTTTGTAAGCTACGCGCGCTCGCGCGACGGTGGCGCAGGCGCGGGATGGTGGAGGGCGGCCTCGGCGGCGTCTTATGGGCTGGCGATGCTCTGCAAAGAGACCGGTGTAATGGTGCCGGCGCTGCTGTTCGCCTATGACCGGCTGATCCTTTCGCGCCGCGGCGGTCAGGGCGAGACGATGGCGTCATTGGCGAGGCGGTATGCGCCGTATGCGGCGGTTGCGCTGGCGTACATGGCGCTACGCCACTACGTCCTGCGCGGACTGGGGTATCCCGAAGCCAAGCCATGGCTCGACGTGGCGCTGACCCTGCCGTCGTTCCTCTGGTTCTACGTGCGCGAGCTGGTGTGGCCGGTGGGCTTGTCGGTGTTCCACGACACGCCCCTGGTGCATACGCCGGGCTTGACGAATTTCGTGCTGCCGCTGGCGGGCGTGGCGGCGGCGGTGGGAGCGCTGCTGTGGGCGTCGCGCCGGTCGCGCGTGGCCGCGTTCGGCTCGTGGTGGATCGCCGTGCTGATGGTCCCGCCGATTGCCGGCATCTACGCGTTCATTCAGGAAGACCTGGTGCACGACCGCTACCTGTACTTGCCTGCGGTGGGCTTCGCTATCGTGCTGGCATGGGCGATTCGGTCCATCAAGTCAAACGGGCGGGAACTGTTCGGCGCGCCGCCAGTGCCGATGGCGATCACCCTGGTCCTGGGCTGTGCGCTGGCCGCCGGTACCGCTATCCAGAACGTGTACTGGACCGACGACCTGATCCTCTACGCGCACGCCGTAAACGCCGCACCGAAAAACGTCATTGCGATTAATCACCTGGCGAATGAGTTCTACAAGCGCCATCGTCCCGAGGACGCGCTGGCGCTGTATCGCGAATCGCTGCAGATCAAGCCGGATCACTGGGCGACGCACTTCGCGGTGGGGATCACGATGTACGGATTGGGGAGATTTCCGGAAGCGCAAAAGGAACTGGAAACGGCGGTCCCGCTGATGCCGAACAATGCCGACGAGTATTACTACCTTGGCCTGGCGCTGATGCAGCAGGCGAACTACGCGCAGGCGGAGCCATATTTCCGCAAGGCGGTGCAGATGTTCGGCGCCAAGCCGGGATTTCATTACGCCCTGGCGACATCGCTGGAGAAACAGGGCAAGCTCAAGGCGGCCCGGGAGGAACTGCGGGAGGAGTGGAAGATCAATCCGGAACCGCAGGTGAAGCAGGATATGGAGAGAGTCGAGAAAGCGCTTGGGGGTAGCGGGTAGAACTGGTCTCAAGAATCGGTTCTTGGGTAGGGCATGGCTTCAGCTGTTCAGTGCCATGACATCCTTTACACAACGTTGCCAGGACATCCTTTACAGTCCCGCGCGAGCGCAGCGAGCGCGGGAGGGTAATAAAACAAAAACCCTCCTAATAAGGGGGGAGGATGGCGTGGCGAACGATGGCAGTGCGGGATCAGCGAGTACGCTTTGTCGTACGGGCCAACCAGGGC
>CAVXCR010000043.1:0-37701 GCA_963760265.1 Terriglobia bacterium | reverse complement strand
TAGAACAGGGTGTTCTGTCTTTGTCCCGGCTTGAGCCCGAAGTGCTCGTAGGCGAGATGGGTCACCGTGCGTCCACGCGGCGTGCGGTTCAGGAAGCCGATTTGAATCAGGAACGGCTCGTAGATTTCCTCGATCGCGTCCGGCTCTTCCGCCAGCGCCGCCGCCAGTGTGTTCACGCCGACCGGACCACCCTGGTACTTGTTGATGATGGTCAGCAGCAGCTTGCGGTCAATCTCGTCAAAGCCGTGGCGGTCCACCTCGAGCATCTGCAGGGCCGCCTCGGCGGTCGCCCGATCGATGTGCCCGCCGCCGCGGACCTGGGCGTAGTCGCGAACGCGCCGCAGCAGCCGGTTGGCGATTCGCGGCGTTCCGCGGGCGCGTGAGGCAAGCTCCAGCGCGCCTTCGCCATCGATCTTCACGCCCAGAATTTCCGCCGACCGCCGCACGATGATTTCCAAATCCTGGTGGGTGTAAAACTCCAGCCGCAGCACGATCCCGAAGCGCGAGCGCAGCGGGGACGAGAGCAATCCCGCCCGGGTGGTGGCGCCGACAAAGGTGAACGGCTGCACGTCAATGGTGTGGGTGCGCGCGGACGGCCCCTGCCCGATGATGATGTCGAGCTTGTAATCCTCCAGCGCCGAATAGAGCAGTTCTTCGAGCGCGGGCTGCAGCCGGTGGACCTCGTCAATGAACAGCACCTGTTTGTCGCGGACGTTGGTGAGGACGGCCGTCAGGTCGCCTTTGATCTGCAGCGCCGGCCCCGAGGTCTGCTGAAACTGGGTTCCCAGTTCGTTGGCGATGATGGTGGCCAGCGTGGTTTTTCCCAGGCCGGGAGGGCCGTACAGCAGCACATGATCGAGCGCTTCCCCGCGCGAGCGCGCCGCCTCGATGGCCACCGCGAGGTTTTCCTTGACCTTCGCCTGCCCGATGAATTCCTGCAGGCGGCGGGGCCGCAGCTTGAGCTCGAACGACGCATCGTCGTCCACCGGAGCGGCGGAAACAATGCGGTCTGGGTTTTCCTTGGATGTAGCCACGGTGCGGCGATAGTAAGACGAAAGCGCCGCCGAGGCAATTAAGGGATTTGCCGAGGGAGTGATTCAGTGATTTAGCGATTGAGTGATTGGATGGAAAACGGCGGGGTAATTGAATGTCGCCTGAGCCCGCAGCACATCACGAAATCGCAACTATGAATCACTAAATCACCCAATCATTGCAGCACGATGCCCGCCGATTGGCATGTCGCCGCCGTTCCGTCGTTTCCCTGCCAGATGATCCCGCTGGCGTCGGAGCAGAAAGAGCGCGTCCCGGTCGCGCCGACGCTGCAGCGGTACCGCCGCTGAGCTTGTAGGTGGATCGGAGCTCCGGTGCAGTTCGAAAGCGAAAAGGTGTAACCCGCTTTCGTGCCCGAGGCCAGGACCGTGTCCAGGATGCCCGCGCCGGTGGCACTGATCGGCGCCCGAGGCGGGCGGTCCCAGCTCGCCAAGGTGCAGGTGTAACCGATACTGGGAAAGGTCGTTGCGTAGGTCGTCTCGGCCGTCGAGATGGTGCGCACCGACGCCACCGCCGATGCCTCGTTGGCCGCGAGTTTCGATCGAATCAGGTTGGGAATGGCAATGGCGGCAATGATCAGGATGATAGCAATCACGATCAGCAATTCGATCAGCGAAAATCCTTTTGCTTTCCTCATAGCCGCACTCTTTCCCGCCCGCGGGGGAAACGCGTGCAAGTCACATCATAGGCCCGATTTGGCGGAAGCCAGTGGGAGGGTACTTAGGAAGTAATAGGGGGAGGAGAATCGCAGCCATTCTGCCGCAATTCCAAATCACTGGCAAGTTACTTTAGTCGGCGGCCTGATTACCAGCTACGGTTCATCCCGCGTGGCGCCGATCTCGCTCAGCACTTCCTGACCCACTGCCTTACCGTTTTCATACACCACTTGCATGAGCCGCACGCGGTAGCGGCGTTTGCTCGCCATGACGTGCGCCACGTCGAAATCCTTGAACGATGCAATGAAATCCCATCGCCCGTGGTTGAACTCCCAGATTTCGAACTGTTCAAAGCGTGCCATGAACTACAACTCGGAACTATTCCTCCTCCGCCGTCTCCTCGCCCCGCGCCTTCTTGTAATTCTCGATGATCTTCTCCTGTTGTTGCGCGGGCACGATGTCGTAGTGGTTCATTTCCATGTTGAACGCCCCCCGGCCCTGCGTCATCGAGGTCAGGTCCACGCCGTAGGTCAGCATCTCGGCCATGGGGACCTCGGCTCGAATGATCGTCTTGCCGCCCTTGTTGTCCATGCCCTGGATGCGCCCGCGCCGCCCGTTCAAATCGCCCATGATCGCGCCCGCGAACTCGTCCGGAATCTCGATCTCCACCCGCATGACCGGCTCCAGCAGCGTCGGCTTGGCCTGTTCCATGGCTTTCTTGAAGGCGATGCGGCCCGCGGTCTTGAACGACAATTCGTTGGAATCCACGTCGTGATAGGACCCGTCGTACAGCACCACCCTGAAGTCCACCACCGGGTAGCCGGCCAGGAAACCGCGCTGCGCCGCCTCCACGATGCCCTTCTCCACCGCGGGAATGAAGTTCTTGGGGATGGCGCCGCCGAAAATCTCGTTCACGAATTCGAAGTTCGCTCCCCGCGGCAGCGGCTCCATCTTGATGCGGCAATCGCCGAACTGCCCGTGCCCGCCGGTCTGCTTCTTGTGGCGTCCCTGCACGTCGGCGCGCCCGCGGATGGTCTCGCGGTAGGGCACCTTGGGCGCCTTCAGATTCACCTCCGTGTGAAAGCGCTTCTTGAGCTTGGAGACGGTCACCTCGATGTGCTGCTGTCCCGTGCCCGCGATCAGGAATTCCTTGGTCTGCGCGTCGCGAAAGAAGCGCAGCATGGCGTCTTCCTCGCGCAGCTTGGCAATGCCGTTCGACAGCTTGTCTTCGTCGGCCCGCGTCTTCGGCTCGATGGCGAAGGTGATCGCCGGTTCCGGCAGTTTCACCTGCGGATACTGGATCGGCGATGCCTTGTCGCCCAGCGTGTCGCCGGTCAGCGTGTCCCGCAGTTTCGCCACCGCTCCCAGGTCACCGGCATGGAGTTCGTTTACCGGCACCATGTTCTTGCCCTGCATGACCGAGACGTGCGCCAGTTTCTCCGGGCTGGAACGCGTAAAGTTCTGCAGCGTGGCGTCGTTCTTCACCACGCCGGAGTACACCTTGAAATACGAAATGCGCCCGGCAAAGGGGTCGTTGAGCGTCTTGAACACGAACGCCGACGCGGGCTCGTTGTCCGCCACCTTGCGCATTTGC
Organism: Terriglobia bacterium; assembly: GCA_963760265.1. Classification (GTDB taxonomy): domain Bacteria; phylum Acidobacteriota; class Terriglobia; order Terriglobales; family Acidobacteriaceae; genus JAIQGF01. Next base: position 34,401 of record CAVXCR010000043.1, on the reverse strand, counting down.
GGCGAGCCGTTGCCGCTGCCCGGCACGGCTTCCACCGCCGGACGCTCGGTCGCCGCCGGCAGGTAATCGGCGATGAACTGCAGCAGCCGGTCCGCCCCGATGTTCCCCAGCCCGGAAGTGAACAGCACGGGGTAAATCCGCCGCTCGTCCAACGCTTTGCGCAGGCCGGCGAGCAGGTGCTCTTCACTGATGGTGCCCTGGTCGAAGAATTCTTCCATCAGCCCATCGTCGCCTTCGGCGATCAGCTCGACCAGCTTCTCGTGCGCGCTCTGCGCCGCATCCTTCAGGTTCGCCGGGATCTCGCCTTCCTTGCCCTGGCCGCTGCCGCCCATGTCGTAGGTGAAAGACTTCATCTTGACCAGGTCCACCACGCCGCTCAGGTTCTTCTCGCTGCCGATGGGAATCTGCACCGGAATCACGGCGCGCCCGAACGCCCCCACGGCCGATTCCAGCATGCGCTCGGTATCGGCGCGCTCGCGGTCCATGCGCGTTCCCACGATCACCCGCGGCAGGTTGTATTCTTCCGCGAACTGCCAGGTCTTCTCCGTCACCACCTCAACCCCGCCGACGCCGTCGACGGCTACCACAGCGCCCTCCACCGCCGGCATCGCCATCCTGGCTTCGTGGACGAACATGTTGAAGCCGGGCGTGTCAATGAAGTTGACCTTGGTGCCTTTCCAGTCGGCGTACGCCACCGCGCTGGCAATCGTCATCTTTCGCGCCACGGCTTCTTCGTCGAAGTCGGTGGTCGTGCTGCCGTCGTCCACGCGCCCCAGCTTCGGCGTCGTGCCGGCGGTGTAGAGCATGGCGGAGATCAGTTGCGTCTTGCCGGCATGGCCGTGGCCCACCACGACGACATTACGCACGTTGACGCCTTCATAAACTTTCACGAGTGAAACTCCTTCAGGCCATTCCACATCCCGGGTTGTACCGCCGGCGGGTTGGGTCCCCTTGCGGAAGGGCGAACGGGAGAGCTATGAAACCTAGGATTCTAGCAGACGGGAAATTTGCGGCTCAAGCGGCCTCGGAGTCGGTCCTTTCTTCTCCTTGCGCAGTCCCCCGCTCCATCGCATACTGGCTACACGCTGTGGGGGCCATAATTCTGAGTATCCGCAATGACGGGAGGCAACTCTAACTGCCCATGACTGGCGGCCAACGCCAATCCGCGCGCGCCCTCTCCGCGCTCATCGTGCTGGCGCTCTGCTGGCCGATGGCGACCGCCCTGGCCGCCGCCGCCTCGGCGCCCGCCCTGCCTGCCTGCTGCATGCGCATGGCGCACGGCTGCCACTCGCACGACAATTCCGGCGCCCAGTTTGAATCCGTCTGCCGCACCTGCGGATGGTGCCACGCTCTCCCCAACGCCCGCGCGCACCTGGCATCCGCCGCCATTGCGTTCTCATTCTCCGTCTATCACGCGCCCCAACTTTCCGAGTCACTGTCCCAACCTGCTGCCGCTCCTTCCCGCCTGCACGCCTCGCGCGCCCCTCCGCGCAGCGCAATCGCCGAAAGCTAGAGCAGTCCGATTGCGGTTCACCGCCGAGACACAGAGGCCACCGAGAATCACCGAGGAATGAAATCGACTCCGGTGAACCTCGGTGGGCCTGGCGCTCGGCGGTGAACTGGAATCCGAAATTGCTCTGATCACCAGCGTCCTTCGCGTCCTTTGCGGTGAGGGTCCTGTTCCATGAGAAAGAACTGGATTTTTCTCCTGTTCCTGTTTTGTGCTGCTGTCCTCCCAGGCCACCGTCTTCGGCGGCATTCGCGGCCTGGTTCACGACGCCCAGCATCGTCCCATCGCCGGCGCCCAGGTCGTCATCCGCGCCGTCAACTCCGATTTCCGCAAGACCGCGGTCACCAACGATCTCGGCGAATTCCGCCTGGAGGCGCTCCCTGTCGGCGCCTATGAAGTCGAGGTCGGCGCACCCGGCTTCGCCGAGGCCCGCCAGCCCATCACCATCATCTCCGGCAACGTGCTTGAATTGCACTTCCCGCTGTCAGTGGCGCGGGTTCAGCAGGAGGTCGAGGTGCGCGCCGAACCCGAATCGGTCGGCACCACGACCTCCACCACCACGGGCCTGGTGAGCCGCGAGCAGATCGCGCAAACTCCCGGCGCCGACCGCACCAACAGTCTCGCCATGGTCACCGACTTCACGCCCAGCGCGGTCATCGTGCATGACCAGTTGCACTTGCGGGGCGGACATCAGGTCACCTGGCTGCTCGATGGCGTTCCGGTGCCCAACACCAATATCGCCAGCAATGTCGGCCCGCAGTTCGATCCCAAGGACATTGATTACCTGGAGATCCAGCGCGGCGGGTACTCCGCCGAATATGGCGACCGCGCCTACGGCGTGCTCAACGTGGTTCCGCGCTCGGGCTTCGAGCGCGACCGCCAGGCCGAACTGGTTACCAGCTACGGCAGCTTCAACCAGACCAACGACCAGTTCAACTTCGGCAGCCACAATGAGCGGTTCGCTTATTACGGCAGCGTATCCGGCAACCGTACCGACCTCGGTCTGGAAACCCCGGTCCCGCAGGTGCTGCACGATCTCGGAAGCGGCCTCAGCGCGTTCGCGTCGTTGATCTACAACAAAACGCCGAATGACCAACTGCGATCCGTCATCTCCGCCCGCGGCGACCACTACCAGGTGCCCAACGATCCCGATGCCCAGGCCGCCGGTCTGCGCGACGTGGACAACGAGCGCGACGTCTTCGCCAACTTCTCCTGGGTGCACACCTCTCCGCAGGGGCTGATGCTCACCGTCTCGCCCTTCTACCACTTCAACAGCGCGCACTATCAGGGCAGCCTCAATGACGATCGCGGCTCCAACTATGCCGGCGGGGTGGCCACGCTCGGCGTCGACCGCGGCCGCCACAATGGCCGCATCGGCGTGGAAGGCTTCACGCAGCACGACTCGCGCGCCCTGGCGTTGACCAGCGACACCGGTGCGTTCAGCGCGTCAGATCACATGTGGGGCAGCCTCGCGTCCCTGTTTGCCGAGGACCAGTTCAAGGCCGCGTCCTGGCTCACCTTCAATGCCGGCGTGCGCCTCACGCACTTCAGCGGCGCCGTCGGCGAAAGCGTGGCCGACCCGCGTATCGGCGCCACGGTGCAAGTCCCGCGGCTGCGCTGGACGCTGCGCGCGTTCTACGGACGCTACTACCAGGCCCCGCCGCTGTTCAGCGTGGGCGGCCCGGTGCTGGCGCTTGCCGCCAGCCAGGGGTTCGGCTTCCTGCCGCTCAAGGGTGAACGCGACGAACAGCGTGAATTTGGTCTCACCATTCCGGTTCGCGGCTGGAGCTTCGACTTCGCCAACTTCCGCACCACCGCGAAAAACTTTTTCGACCACGACGTCCTCGGCAACTCCAACATCTTTTTCCCGCTTACCATTGACCGTGCCCGCATTCACGGTTACGAAGCCACCGTGCGTTCGCCGCAAGTCGCCGGCCGCGCCAGCGTTCATCTCGCCTTCTCGCGCCAGTGGGTGGAAGGCTTCGGCGGCGCAACCGGCGGATTGACGGATTTCTCGCCGCCGCCCGACGCTTGGTACTTCCTCGACCACGACCAGCGCGACACGCTCACTCTGGGCGGGAACCTGCGCCTGCCGCTGCGCGCCTGGACGTCCGCCAACCTTCACTATGGTTCCGGATTTCTTGACGGCGACGGCCCCTTCCATCTCCCGCCGCACACCACCTTCGATCTTGCCCTGGGCAAGACATTCGGCGAGAGCTGGACGATCCAGGCCAGTGGCCTGAATCTGAATGACAACCACTACTTGCTCGACAACAGCAACACCTTCGGCGGCACCCATTACGTCAACCCGCGCGAAGTGATGGTCGAAGTCCGCTACCGGTTTAAATACTAGCGAAATGAAAGACCGTGGCTATTGCGCTCACCCTCTGTCCATGCGGTAAATTACAGGGTCGCGCGCCGTTGTAGCGCAACCATCGGTGGTCGTCGGCATCTATACGGAAAGAGCATCGCTCAACATGAAAATGAATAAGTGCAGTCGTGCATGGCCGATCATTTTTTTGGTTCTCGCGGTCTGCGGAACCATCGCAGTGCGCGCGCAGACCACCGGCGAAGTATTGCGTCCACCCAAAGGCGCCAAGGTGGCCATCGTGGTCTTCGAAGACCTGGAGTGTCCCGACTGCGCCCGCGCCGCTCCGCTCGTGGTGGAAGCCGGCAAGACTTACAAGATTCCGGTAGTCCGCTACGACTTCCCCCTGCCGCAGCATCTCTGGTCGTTTGACGCCGCGGTTCTGGCCCGCTTTTTCGGCAGCAAGTCGCCCGCCCTCGGCGTGGACTTCCGCGAGTACATCTTTCAGCACCAGCAGGAGATCACCGGCACCAACCCTTCCGACGAAAGCGGCCAGAAGCAGCGCCTGCGCGCCGCCGCGGAAAAATTCGCCCAGGAACACAAAATCGCGCTGCCCTTCGTCGTGGACCCGCACAACAAATTCGCCAATGCCGTGCGCGCCGACCGCGACCTCGGCGTCCGCATTGGCATTCAGCACACGCCCACGCTCTACGTGGTCAACAATAGCCGCACCGGGCGGCCGTTCATCGAGGTCGTGGACCGCAGCCAATTGTTCCAGTTGATTGACCAGATGAAGAGCGAAGCCGGCTCGTAGGACCGCCGAGCCATCTGGAAGGAATCCCAGAACACTGAAGGCGTCGTCCTGATCGCGTCCGTTATAAGGCGATGACAGCTCCGAGCAACCTCGCACAGGCCGGCAAGACTGGCACTTCCCGCGAACGGATTCTCCAGGCCGCCAAGCACCTGTTCGCCTCCCGCGGCTACGAGAACACCAGCACGGTTGCCATTGCCCGCCTCGCCGAAACCAGCGAATCCCAACTGATGAAGCATTTCGGCAGTAAGGAAGGATTGCTGGAAGCCATCTTTGACGACGGCTGGACCACGCTCGCTGCGCACGTCAAGGACCTGGAGAGTGTTGCTTCTCCTCGCGACAAGCTCGGTATGCTGGTGGACCTCATGCTGGCCGGCATGGAGCGTGACCCGGAGCTGAAGCTGCTGATCCTGCTGGAAGGCCGCCGCATTCGCAAGGAAGGCCAGATGGTGCTGCTCACCCAGGGCTTTCTTCAGTTCATCGGCGTGCTCGACGGCATCCTGGCGCAGATGCGCGCCGCCAACCAGTTGCGCCCCGACATCAACATCGACGCCGTCCGCTCCGCCCTCATGGGCATGTTCGAGGGCCTGTTACGCGATCAGATGCTCGCCGAAAAAACCGGTTTCCCCTCGCGGTACACCGCCGCCGACCTGCGCCAGATCTTCACCATGATCCTGCCCGCTCTGGTGCCGGCGAAATAGCTCACGCGCTTCAGCCACAGAGGACACAGAGGGAAAAGTAAATCGTCTATAGCTGTTGTTTGGCTGGTGGTTGTGCCTTCATGCGGTAGCGAGTGGGGCGTGTTTCTACGATGCTCCTCTGTGCCCTCTGTGGCAAACAATCACCAAACACAATCACAATTGGCTCATCTCCGGCGTGGCCTCGAGCAAACTGCGGGTGTACGCATGTGCCGGCCGGGTCATGATCTGCTCCGTCGTGCCCACCTCCACGAGCTTGCCGCGGTACATCACCGCGATGCGCGTTGCCAGGTAACGCACCACCGGCATGGAATGCGAGATGAACAGGTAGGTGAGGCCGAATTCGCGCTGCAGTTGCGCCATCAGGTTGATGATCTGCGCGCCCACGCTGACGTCGAGCGCCGACACCGGTTCGTCGGCGACGATGAAGCGCGGCCGCAGCGCCAGCGCCCGCGCGATCCCGATCCTTTGTCGCTGTCCGCCGCTGAACTCGTGAGGAAAACGACCGAGCGCCGACTCATCCATGCCGACGGCGCGCAGCAGTTCGGCGGGGGTGAGCGGCGCGGGTTGGTTGCGGCCGGCCTGGGCGCGGTGAATGACCGCGGGCTCGGCCAAAATGTCCGTCACTTTCATCCGCGGGTCGAGCGAGCCGAACGGGTCCTGGAAGATGATCTGCATGTCGCGCCGCAGCCGCCGCACCCCGGCTGCGCTCGCCGACAACACATCCACGCGCTCGTCGAAGCGGACGCTTCCCGAGGTTGGCTCAATCAGCCGCAGGATCAATCGTCCCAGCGTGCTCTTGCCGCTGCCCGATTCGCCGACCAGCCCCAGCGTCTCGCCTTGGTGAATGTCCAGCGAGACGTCGTCCACGGCGCGCACTTCGCCCTTGGCGCTTCCCCCCCAGATGGATTCGCCGAGCGGAAACGTCTTGGTCAGATTGCGGACTTCGACTAAAGCCACGGTCCTTAGTTTCCAGCTTCTGGTTTCGAGTGTCCAGTTCCGATCGGAGTGACCCGGCCCGCGCCGGACTGTAGTAAACTTTCGCTGTTTTTCCGAAAGGCGGGTGTGGGGTGATCGAGTTAGCGCCTTCGATCTTGTCGGCCGATTTCGCCCGGCTCGGCGAACAAGTCCATGCGGTGTTCGAGGGCGGCGCGTCCTTGCTGCACGTGGATGTGATGGACGGCCACTTCGTGCCCAACATCACGATCGGGCCGCCGGTGGTGAAGTCGCTGCGCAAGGTGACCGACTTGCCGCTGGATTGTCACCTGATGATCGAGCATCCCGACCAGTACATTCCGTCGTTCGCGGATTCGGGCGCCGACTGGATTTCCGTGCACCAGGAAGCATGCGTCCACCTGAACCGCACCCTGGATCTGATCAAGTCGCACGGCTGCCGCGCCGGTGTGGTGATCAATCCCGCCACGCCGGTCGCGACCCTGAGCGAGGTGCTCGACATCGTCGATTTCGTATTGGTGATGTCGGTGAACCCGGGATTCGGTGGTCAAAAATTTATTCCAGCGTCGCTGAACAAGATTGCGCGCCTGGCGGCGCTGCGGGCGGAGCGCAACCTGGCCTTCCGCATCGAGGTGGACGGCGGGGTGACGCTCGACACCGTCCAGCAGGTAGTGCGTTCCGGGGCCGAGGTGCTGGTGGCCGGCAACGCGGTGTTCGGGTCAGGCGATCCCAAGAGCAACGCCCAGAAAATGCTGAAGGCCGCGATGGAAGCGACCCTGCAAAAGGTGTAGCGAGTCCCGAGTCCCGAGTCCCGAGTTGCGAGTCCCGAGTTGCAACTCACAACTCGGATTCCTGTAAACTATAGGAACAGTTCTCCGCTCCAGAAGCTTTGTTCCGAGAGGTATCGAGGTAGGGAATGTACCGACGTATCCTTGCGTTTATAGGCCTGACGCTGCTTGTCATCACGCTGGCCGGCTGTCACAACAAGAAAGTCAACAATCCGCTGGCCAACGTGGGGTCCAAGCAGCCCGACAAGGTGCTGTTCGACCGGGCCATGGACCAGATGAAGCACAACCACATGGACCAGGCGCGGATCATCCTGCAGACGCTGATCAACACCTACCCGGATTCGGAGTACATCGCCCGCGCCAAGCTGGCGGTGGGAGATTCCTGGTACGCCGAGGGCGGATCGGCGGCGCTGGCCCAGGCGGAGAACGAGTACAAGGACTTCGAGACCTTCTTCCCCAACATGCCGGAGGCGGCGGAAGCGCAGTTGAAAATCGCCAACATTCACTACCGGCAGATGGAGAAACCCGACCGCGACTTCACCCACGCCATGCGCGCGGAAGAAGAGTACCGCAACCTGGTCAACCAGTATCCCGACAGCAAGCTGGTGGCGGAGGCCAAGGAGCGGTTGCTCGAGGTGCAGGAGGTCCTGGCGGAACGCGAGTTCCTGATCGGGCGCTTCTACTTCCTGCGCGAGTCGTGGGCGGCGGCCATCGCGCGCCTGCAATCGGTGGTGGATGATTATCCGCTGTACAGCGGCGCGGACGAGGCTCTTTACCTGCTGGGCGAAACCTACGAGCGGCAGATCGACGCCATTCGCGCTTCGAAATTCGACGAGGTAGCGAAGGGGAAGATGATCAAGGAATTCGGCGACCAGGCGGCGGTGGCGTACGCGCGCATCGTGACCCGGTATCCGGCCACCGACCGCGCCGGCGATGCTCGCAAGCGCCTGGAGGCTTTGCACCGGCCGGTCCCCACGGCGACGCCGGAAGCGATCGCCCAGAACAAACGAGAAGAAGAGAGCCGCCGGGAATTAGGACACTGGGGCAAGCTCAAGCTGAACCTGCATCGCGGGCCCGACACGTCGCTGGCCGCGCGCGTGGGTGACCCCACGCTGGTGGATCCCAAGCCGACCAACGCACCCGACATCGTGCGGGCGAACACGGCGGCGATCATCGCGGCCAGCGGCAAGACGGGCGGTGGAGAGACAGGAACCGGAAGCGTGAGCGTGGAAACGGTGAAGAGCGGCGCGCCCCCGCCCAACCAGCCAGTCCCCCGCAGCGATGCGCAACCGGGCGCCGCGCCGGCCGCCGACACCGGCGTTCCGGAACTGAGACCCATCCCCTCGGCGGACAGCAGCAGCGCCGGGTCGGATACGGGAACTGCAAGCGCACCGGCTGGGTCGACGAATAAGGGCGAGAGCCCCGCGCCACCCGCGCAGGTCAATGAGGCCGCCGGCGACCAGGGCAATGCGGCGTCGAGTTCCAATGCCAGCTCTTCCAGTTCGAACGACAAGGCCACCTCCTCGACGAGCAAGAAGAAAAAGAAGAAGGGGCTGGGCAAGCTGATTCCGTTCTAGGGAGAGATGAGGCTTCAGGCAATACAGGCAGGGTGACCAGCACTGGTCGCCCTTTTTGTTTGCGAATTTCCATTGGGCAAGGCTGTTTTCCGCCATCTACCAATCCCAATTCCCTGGTTCGTACTGCCCTTCCGCATTCTGGCTCGCCCCTCGCGCCGGAAGCATTTCGCCCGCCGTCAGGTGCCCAATTGGACATGTCCTAAGGCGGTTTGCAAGGCGGACGAGGGGGGTGCTGTTTCGGTTGACTTGCAAGCAGAGACACAGTAACTTCGGTGCCACGGTGCCCCGAACGAGGCTCTCTGTGCCATTGAAGGTATTGCTCGCCGACGACAACATTACCGCCCAAAGAATGGGCTGCAAGATCCTCACCGATGCCGGTTACAGCGTCGTGCCGGTCAGCAATGGCGCCGCTGCGGTGAAGAAGATCGCTTCCGAGAAGCCGGAGTTGATCATCCTCGACGTGTTCATGCCCGGTTACACCGGCCTGGAAGTCTGCGAAAAGGTGAAGAGCGCGGCTGAAACCGCGCGCATTCCGGTGCTGCTGACCATCACCAGCATGGAGCCGTTCAGGCCCGAAGACGGCAATCGAGTGAAGGCCGACGGCGTGCTGACCAAGCCGTTTGAGGCGACCGATCTGCTCGCCGTGGTGCGCAAACTGGAAGAGAAGCTGCATGCCGCGGAGCCGGCGGAGGCCCCAACCACCCTCAAGATGCCGGCAGTACAAGATTTTTCCGACCAGAGTTACGCCGACTGGAAGTCGGCGGACGAGGCAACCGCGAAGCCGGCGGAGATGTCGCACGAAGTTGGCTCCGCGCCGGTGCTGGGCATCGAAGGACTGGACGCGGCGTCGATATTCGCGGTCGAGTCCTTACCTGCGCCGTTCGCCGTGGAGAGCCAGCCTGCGGAAGTCCCGATCTTCGACCTGAACGCTCCTGCGCCGGTGTTTGATTTGCGGCATGCGGAACCGCCCGACGCCGCGCCGGTGATTGCGCCTCCTGCCGAGTTGGAATTCACTGCGGCGCCGCAGGCGGTCCCGACGGAAGTGGCGCCGGCAGCCGAGTTTGAGCCGACCTTGCAAGCCGGCGCCGACCAGGTTTCCGTGGTGCGGGATTCGGCGCTGGCCACCGATCCCTCCGACTTCATGCAGTTCGCCACCAGGTTCGGCCAAGAACATCCGGAAGAGATTCCCGTCGGCATCGCCATGGAGGAGCCTCCGCACGAAGATGCGATTGCTGCAATCCAGGAATCTGCGGCCGAGTCTGGCCCGGTGGCGGAAGCGGCGAGTTTTGAGCACGAAATGCGCCAGGCGTTCGAGACGCCGGGCGGTGCGGCCGCAGCCGTAGCGCCCGCGCGCGAACCTGAGCCGGATGCTGAAGCCGGCATCGATACACAGCCGCTCGAGATCTTCCCGGAGCCATATCCCGCGCCGGCCACGGAAATCGAAGCCGCACCCGAACATCCGGCAGAAAGCCACGAGCTTACGCAGAGGCTGGCGGCGCAATTCGCAGCCGAATTGGAAGCCGCGCAAAGGGAAGCACCGCCGGAGCTCGAAATGGAGCCCCCGTCCGCTGCCGCAACCGCACCCGCAATCACCATGGATGAGCGGCACATTGCCGAGGTTGTGGATCGCGTGCTGGAGCGCTACAAGGACGAACTGGTCGCGGCCATTTTGCGCGAGCTGCAGTCCTAGCTGTCAGGTCTCGGCTGCCAGCTTTCAGCTAGCAAGAATCAGCCGCCGGAAAAAACCGGCGGCTTTTGTATTGTTGGCTGCGGCGCAGCATCCATTCGTGCGGCCGCTGGCAAAACGATCTGCTGATCATTCGCGGCGAACGCTAATTTGCGCCTCAAGTTGAGAGGATAGAAACAGCCAACCGGCCAATGGAAAGCCCTTGCCGATACTTTCAACGCCAACCAACCAATGTGGGAAATTTGCGGGGCACGGATTATGCGCTGGCAAATGAGAGCGGCGCGGATATAATGCCGCCCACTCGGAGAGTTCAAATCAAAACGTACTGGGGGCGACATGCCATATTCAGGATGGAGCGGGCCGCGAAGGTTCCTGCTCGCCATGACAGTCATAGCTCTGTCGGCCGCCGCAGGGGCCCAGAGTTCGACAAAACCAAAATCACCGGCGGCGGATGCCACGCCTCAGGTTAACCATTTGCTTGGTCTCGAGGACGTCAAGCATAACGCCAAGGGCAAGCTGACGGTCAGCGCCACCGGCTTGGATTTCCAGGGCGCCGCCTCGCACGCAAAGGTCCCTATCGCATCCATTGAGGACATCTTCACCGGTGAGGACAGCCACCAGACCGGCGGCAAAGTGATGACGCTGGCCAAAATGGGCGTGCCCTACGGCGGCGGGCGCGTCCTCAGCCTGATTACGCGCGAGAAATTCGACAGCCTCACGGTGGAATATCGCGACGAAAACGGCGGCCTGCATGGCGCTCTTTTCACCATGCCGGTAGGCCAGGCGAGCGACATCAAGAAACAACTGGTGGCGCAGGGCGCGAAAACCAGCATGCCGGTGGAAGAAACAGGCGAGACCAAAGATGCCGCGCCGAAGGAGAAGAAATGAGCAACCAACGAGCACTGTTGCGTGCCCTGATGGCGGCGGCGTTGATGCTGACGCTGCTGGCCGGCGGTTCTGCTTTCACACAGGAAAAGCCAGCCGCGAAGCCAGCCGCGAAACCGGCCGCGACGGCCACTCCGTGGGCAATCCAGATCGAGCCGGTCTTGGCCGAGGAAGGCCAGCTCCCGCCCGACTTCGCCATGGCAATCTACGAGAGGCTGGTCGAGGACATCGGAAAGACCAACAAGTTCCAGCAGGTATTCCGCAGCGGCGACCGGCGGGCGACCGACGTGCCCAATTTGCTGATTCTCACCACCAAGCTGGAGAAGTTCGAGCGCGGCAGTCAAACCAAGCGTGCCGTCACCACGGTGGCGGGCGCCACCAAGGTTACGGTGCGCGCACAACTGGCCACGCGCGACTCGCAAATCAAGGTGGACAAGACGGCGCAGGGCACAGTCCGTCTGTTTGGGGAGAACATCAAAGCGACGCAGGCCCTGGCGAAGAACATCGCCAATCTGATCAACCAGTCGTCGTTCTAAGAGTGTGGTGCTGGAGCGCCGCTCGGGCGAGCCGATCGCGGCGATGGTGCGGGAGTCAAAGGGGTAGCTGTCAGCTTTCAGCTATCGCGTTTCAGCCGTCGGGTTTCGAGCCTGACGGCTTTTTCATTTGCTGACGCGCCGGGTTTTTCGTTCCCACATCTGCCAACGGCGGGCAGATGTGGGGCACCCTCGAGTCGAACGCCGCGCTGGAGATGCGTGCCACCAGCCGTTCGCAGCAACAATCCGTGCGGCCAAGCGGTTCTTGACACCTTTTGCCAGCAAGACCTAAGATGGCAAAACTTTCAGGGTGACCTCCTCGAGATGATCGGCAAGACAATCTCCCACTACCGCATCACCGACAAGCTCGGCGAAGGTGGCATGGGCGTGGTGTATTGCGCCGATGACGCCAGGCTGGGCCGTACCGTGGCGCTGAAGTTCCTGGCCGAGGGATACGCCCGAGACAGCCAGGCGGTGGAGCGCTTCAAGCGCGAGGCCCGCGCGGCTTCCGCGCTCAACCACCCCAACATCTGCACCATCTACGACATCGACGAGTACGAAGGGCGTCCCTTCATGGTCATGGAGCTGCTGGAAGGCGAGACCGTGAGGCGGCGCCTGGCCCAGGGACCGTTTTCCACCGACGAGCTGCTGGATCTGGGAATCCAACTCGCGGATGCGCTCGATGTGGCCCACAAGCGGGGCATCGTTCATCGCGATATCAAGCCAGCCAACATCTTCGTCACCGGGCGCGGCCAAGCCAAAATCCTGGACTTCGGCCTGGCCAAGCTGATGCCCCAGAGGGACAGGGTGGCTATGGGGGCCGGCGCGTTGATCGGTCCCAACGCGGATACCATGGCACATTTGACCAGTCCCGGTATGGCGCTGGGGACCGTCGCTTATATGTCCCCCGAGCAGGCTCGCGGGGAGGAAGTAGACAGCCGCTCCGACATCTTCTCCCTGGGCGTGGTGCTCTACGAGATGGCCACCGGGAGGGAAGCCTTCCCCGGTAATACCTCGGCGGTGGTGTTCGATGCCATCCTGAACCGGGCGCCTCTTGACCCGGTCCGGTTGAACCCGAACCTGCCGGCCGGCTTGGAACCGATCCTCAGCAAGACGCTGGAGAAGAACGCGCGGTCACGCTATGACAGCGCTGCCCGGCTGAAGGCCGATCTGCAACAGCTCAAGCGCGACAGCGATTCCAGCAGGACGGCAGCGGTGGCGGCGCCGGCGTTGGCGGAACGCTCCTTGGCCGTGCTCTATTTCGAAAACCTCAGCGGCGCCAAGGAGGACGAGTACTTCCGCGACGGCATGACGGAAGACGTTATCACCGAGCTGTCCAAGATCAAGAACCTGAAGGTGTTTCCCCGGGCGGCGGTGCTCAGCTTCCGCGACCAGGCGGTGACCGGACCGCAGGTGGGCCAGCAGCTCAATGCCAGGCACGTGCTCACCGGCAGCCTGCGCCGCGCCGGCAACCGCCTGCGCATCACGGCGCAACTGGTGGAGACGCGCACCGGGCACGCCGCTTGGGCGGAACGCTACGACCGTGAGCTGAAGGACGTCTTCGAGGTGCAGGACGAGATCGCCCGCAGCATCACCCAGGCGCTGCGCATCACCCTGTCGCCCCAGGAAGAGAAGGCCATCGCCCGCAAGCCCACCGAGAACACCCAGGCGTATGACTTCTACTTGCGCGGCCGCAGCTTTGCCCGCCGCGTGACCCGCTCCGACCTGGAATTCGCCATGCAAATGTTCGAGCAAGCGATCGCTCTGGATACCGGTTTTGCCCTGGCGCACGCAGGCGTGGCGACAGCGTGCGGCGAGTACTACGAGTGGCACGAACACGACCAGCGGTGGATCGAGAAGGGCACCGCGGCAGCGGACCGGGCGCTGGCGCTGGAGCCGCACTTGCCGGAGGCGCTGCTGGCGCAAGCACGCATTGCCTACGCGCTGAAGCGCTACGATGATGGTACCCGACTGGCGCAGCAGGCCATCGAACGCAAACCCGATTGCGATGGAGCGTACTACGTGCTGGCACGGGCGTTTATCGCTTCTGGGCACCCGGAGGAAGCGGTCCGCCTCACCGAGGCCGCCCTGGCAGCCAATAGCGATGACTACAACGTGTATGTCCCGTTGATGGTGGCGGCGGAGCGGCAGGGCAACAAGGAGGGCGCGCGCCGGCTCCGCGAACGGTGCGTGGTCTCGCTGGAGCAGCAACTCACCTTGGTACCAGAGGACGTGCGGGCGCGCATCCTGCTGGCCAGCAACTTGGCCTGGTTCGGGCGGAACGAAGAGGCGGTTCAGGCGCTGCAAATTGCGGTGGCGCTGCGGCCCAACGATAGCAACATCCTCTACAATGCGGCGTGCACTTACGGCATCCTGCAAAAAAAGCAGGAAGCGTTGAGCCTGCTCAAGAAGCTGAACGCGATGGGGCATCTGAACAAGGGCTATGCCCGGCAGGATACCGACCTGGAGTGCCTGCACGGCGATCCCGAATTCGAATCGCTGGTGGCGTGACCGGCTTCCCAGATAAAAAAGCCCCCGCCGACATCACGGGGGCTTACCTTCAGCAAATCATTCTTCTTCGCCGCTGCAGATCGCTTACTGCAGGACGTGGCTGGCCTGCGCTGCGGCGACCAGCGCGTCCGCGTCTGCCTGCAACAGGAACCCCTTGGCGACCGCGTTGGCCGCGGCGGCCTGCACCGCTTTCACGTAGCCGTCGTGGTCTTTGTAGCGCTCTTCCAGCGACGGCCGCGGATCGGAGTTCGTGATCCGGTCCGCCTTCGTGATTGCGAACGGCACGTACCCGCCGGTGTAGTCGCAGTTCTGCGACATGTGGAACCCCGCCGCGGTGACATTCCAGCCGAAGTACGAGCCCAGCGGCGCGTCGCGCAACACCACCGGCACGCCGCCCAGCTCGTTGCCGTCCGAGTCCGTGCGCGGAACCATCATGTGGATCACCCGCTTGATCGGCGGCGGGAAGTTGGTGGGAACGCCGGAGCCGTCGCTGGGATCGAAGAATGGACCCCAGTCGTAGTCGAGCACCGGGTTGATGAAGGGCACCTCGTCGGCGCCGTTGATGGTCGCCGCCTGCGGAGCGTGCGGCGCGACGTCACGCAGCTGCGGAATCCCGGTGGGGAAGCCCATCGCGGCGAGCGTCGGCGGCACCAGGTTGCGCACGTCGTCGCGGTCGCCCTTGTGGAGCCCGCGGTCGTGGTCGCGGTCATGGTCATCGTCGCCATCGCGGTCATGGCCGCGTCCGTGGTCATCGTCGTCGCCATCGGGCGTGCGCAGCCGCGGATAGAGGCTGGGCGGCGGCGTAACGCCGGCCATCACCCAGTCGCGGAAGTGCACGCGGATCGCGTTGACGGTCTGCGTGTGCGGGACGGGATTGCCCTTCAGAACGCCGGTGCCCCACTTGTTGCCGGGACAGTTCGGCGGGTTGGGGGTGAAGTCGAACAGGTTGGTCCCAGCCGGCGTGGTGGCGCCGCCGTGGGTGGTGCTGGGGATGTAGTAGCGGCGCACGTTGCGGGGCAGCGGGATGTCTTCCTCGCCGTCGGTACCGACCCATTCGATGCCCAGCTTCAGCTCCCAGACCTCCGCCGAGCCGAAGTGCTCGATGATCTTGGGACACGTTCGCGATTCCCGGCAGCGATCGAGGATGCCGCGCGCCGGCAGGTGGCGCGCGTGGTCCTCATAGCGCGTCCACCACTGCGGGCCTTCGCTGCCCGCCTCGTACAGTTCCAGCACGCCGTCCGGCTGGGCCCAGCGGAAGTTCAGCGCGATGCGCCGCCCCGCGATGATCGGCCACATCCCGGTGGTCGTTAAGCATGAACATGAACATGAAGGCGATCGCTGCGGCGGTGACGATGATGGTGGCCGACACTAACGGGCCAAACGCAGGCCACAGTTAGCATGACGCGAAACGATATGGCGGCAGCCGCCTTCGGCTGCCGCCCCGCGTCGCTCTGCATTCCTATTTCCAGCCTCCGGTGCAACGCCGCCCCTCGCGCTCACACAAAATGGTACACAGCAGGCGGACGGGCTGCGCTGTGCAACTCACAAGCTATCGTGACGATGCTCACTGCCTCTGGGTACGTCCCAGTCTAGGCTCAAGAGCGGAACGGCGGAATTCCTGGGGGCTTGTACCTCAGCGGCTACTCTTGCTGGAAGCGGAAAAAGTGCAGAGATGAAGTCCATATGCGCGTGGTGTGGAACCGAGATGGTGTCCCGCGGAACGGAAGAGCCTGGCAAAGGCCCCGTCAGTCACGGTATCTGCGCATCCTGCCGGAATAATATCGACTGCCAGGAAGGCGTCGCACTGCAGAGTTACCTGGACAGCATCCCCCTTCCGATTCTGGTTCTCGACAGCGAGTTCCAGATCGCAGCTTTGAATCGCAAAGCCTGCGAAATCACCGGCAGCGACCCCAAAGATTCGGCAGCCCAACTGCCCGGAGACGTGTTTGAGTGCGAGCAGGCACGCCTTCCAGGAGGCTGTGGCAGGGCGGTGTGCTGCTCCGGCTGCGCGATCCGGAAGGCCGTGCTCAAGACCTTCGAAACCGGCGAGCCGGAAATCCGCATTCCAGCGACTCTAACGCTGGGAAGCGATCAATCTTCCGTAGCCCTTTCGATCACTACAGTCAAAGTCGACGATGTCGTGATGCTGCGAATCGAGGGGCTTGGGGATTAGGCGAAAGCCCGCGAGACGCAACCACGAAGGCCGCGATGCCGATGCCGACCGCCGCCACTTCGCAATAAGCCACACGAAGATGCCGCGCTTCACAGACCAGTTCGCCAACTCCATCGGCACCCAATCCGGCCACTACAAATTCAACTGCATTCCCTGTCTCGCAATGAGATGCGACGCGGCGTTTCGCCAATTCCCTGTCTACTATTGAGACACATTTTGCTCCTGGATTTGGGCAGAAGTGTCGCTGACGCCAAGCTTCATCAATGATTTCAATTAGTTACGATTTCTTGTTACCGAAGTAACAAGTTGGAAGCCAACCTGCCCTTAACCGTGACAAGCCCCCCAGGGCCAATGAGGACACAATGGACGTCACGGTCGCGGAAACCAAGCCAGCGCCAGCCATTTCGGTCGATAGCAAGGCCGTGATCCGCTGCAAGAAATGCCAGCTCAACCAGTTTATGACCAGGCAAGGAAACTGCCGGCGCTGTCGCTGCCCCTTGCTGTGCGAAGAACCTCCGGTGATTGTGCCCGAATTCCATCCGGCCCAGTCCGACCAGTCCGCCGGTGCAGCGCGTCCGTCGGTCGACATGGCCACGGCGATCTGGCTGCTGCGCTCGGCGCGAGGAATGTCGCAGCGAGATATGGCAAAGAAAATGGGCATCGCGCGCACCTACATCAGCAAGCTGGAAGGCAATCGCTGCGTGCCGTCGCCGCCGCAAATTCGACGCATCGCAGGCATTCTGGAGGTCTCGGAGTATTGCCTGGTCGCGCTGGCGACAGTGCATAGCCAGTTGGCCGTTGGGCAGTAATCCGACAGTGGTTTATCGGGCGCGTGCGCCCGCGCGCCAAAGATACTAATGCTATCCACATGCTTACACGAGGCAATTCGACTGTCTCACTGTACGCCGTTGTCGTGTTGGCCTTCATGTTCTGCCTAGGCGCTGAAGGGCAGGCACGGATTAGCGGGGCCTACCTGGCACACGATAATAGCGGGGCGATGATGCTTCAGTTGACCCAAACAAATGACGGACAACTGGCGGGTGTGTTCAGTCTCGTTTTATTGAAAGACGGAAAGATTGAAGCCTCTCAGGTAAGCGTCAGAGGCGTCACCGATAACGGGCAAATCACTTTAACATTTGGAGAAGGCTTTCTTGGTTTTGGAAAACCGACGTGCTCAGGCACTGTGCGCGGGAACACCATAACTCTCCAAATCATCGATAAAGGCAAGGTAACGCCAATGGTGTTATCTCGCGCTTCGGAAAGCCTGTTCGCAACGTACACTGACGAATTAAAGAAAAGAGCCACAGCAATTTCGACCAACGCTCTGCTGTCCCAGTTCGTTAAAGCCGTCAAACAGATGGTACCCACCTCCGACGCTTGGATATCAGAAGCGCAAGGCCGCGTTCAACAATATCCCGCCATCGAAAATGGATACCGGCAAATTGAGACACGGATGCAAAAACTCATCGGAAGGGAACGCACAATCGCCGATAGCAGTGTCAGATACCAGATATCAACGAACGTTTATCACCTGGACATCGAGGGCTACAATTTCGACACCCAAGTTGATTCGGCATGGGACAGGCTGTCCGATGGTGGAACGAATCTGGAAAAACAGTTTGCCACTCTCGTAAACAATTGCAAGGGCTCGGAAATCTCGCTTCGACAGCGTGGGGCATCTGAGGAGTTGATCGATGGATGGCGAACGGCTTGTCGAAATGGACTTGTACAAAGAGACCGATTCCAGTCTCAACTCAAGACAATTCGTGAGAAGAGAGCATCTCTGAAAGCATTTCAGAAGGATGCTGAAGTACGGCGGCAGGCAGTGGTTAAACTGTCCGATAAGCTAGCCGAATAGTGGCCGATTTAGTCACTTGCCCTGCGCGCCGTTTGACCCTGTTTTCCACCCGCCTGTAATATCGAACTTCAGTTTCAGTTTCAGTTTCGGTTTCAGTTTCAGAAAGGCCCATGCCCGATTGCGTCAATGGGTTATCGCGGCAGGTAAGCGGGAGAAACTGTTAGCCGCTATCGAGAAAAGTAGAAAAAACAGTTCGCGGTAAGAGCCTCTTAAGGTGCAGTTCTTCAAATGCCAATTCCCGAGTCACGTCCGGGACACCAGTTGCTGCGCAACCGCGTAATCGCAGCTCTCGACCTTACCGCAGGAATCGCAATCCAATGGCTTCAACGAATCCGAAACTTGGGAACAGTCGATCTTGCTCGAATCTGGTACCTGTCTGAGGTGTCGACTCGCCAGGTCATACGCGATAATTTTCGCAACCTGTGTCTCGAATACTCTGGGTAAGACCCACGAGGGATTCTGCGCACTCTCGGTTCAAATAGACTGTAAGCCATGTTCGATATTTCCAGCTCCCGAGATTTCTACGCCATGCTCGTACAAGACTTCGATGAATTCATTGAAGACCAGCAATCCTCGCGGCGCGCGATTCATTGCGCCATAACCGCTTATCATCTCCATGAGTGGGTATGGGGAGACTGGCTCGGAACGGACTATCTCACGTGGAAAGCGCTGAGCATTCGCGACAAGGAGTCCTTTCTGGCGTGGATAGATAAAGCCTGTCCTTGGTTTTCCAGCATCCAGGCTCTGGCTAACGGCTCAAAACATTTCATCCGAAACCCAGGCTTCGACACTCAGAAAATACAAGGATACGGTCAAGGACCGTATGGGGTCGGTCCCTATGGACAGCCCTACCTACTCATAGATTTTGGAGAGCAGGCCGCAGAGCACCGATTTTATCCCGCTGGCGCGTTGCTTGAGGTTGTGGTGAGATTCTGGCGGGATTTCTTCAAGTTGTACCACCCTATCCCCGACCTTCCGGCAAGCAAGTACCATGTCGATTAGTTCTGCGCTTCGGTATGAAGTGCAAAATCTCGCGCCGTCCACCTCCGAGCAAGCCTGAGCGAGTCCGCCGCACGCTTCCACACCGCCGACGCCCAAAGCTTCTACGGCACTCAGCGCATCGCCGCCGCCGAAACCGCACGTGTCGGCCGCAGCGTCAGCTCCGGCGTCCGCGCCCTTGCGATCTCGTCATAGAGTAAAATCTCCCGGTCGCCCACGCGGGCGCCCTCCGCCACGATCGCCAAATCATCAACCTGTGCGTCGTCCTCGACGCAACCCATCACCCACGCGCAGCCTCTAACACGTCCATTGTCCCGCACCACGGCGAACGGCCCGTAAACTTGCGCCGCATCGTAAACCCACGCATCCCCCGCGTGGCACAAATTGTTCTCGCTCTCTATATACCCTCCCAAGTCGCCGCGCCTCACATCGCCGAAGTCTCTCAGCGCCCGGATTCGATAGACCGTGTTAGTTTGACCCCTTTTTCCGCCCGCCTGTAATATCGAACTTCAGTTTCAGTTTCAGTTTCGGTTTCAGTTTCAGAAAGGCCCATGCCCCACGAATTGTCCAAGGCGTACGACCCGGGCGCCATCGAGCAGCGCTGGGCGGAGTACTGGGTCAGCGAAAAGCTGTTTTCGGTGAAGACACCGGCGGTCCCCTCGACTGCGCTCGGGGCAGGCTCTGGTCGACGGTCGACGGTCGACAGAGGTCCGAGTTCCGTATTCACCTTGCTGCTGCCGCCGCCCAACGTCACCGGCGCGCTCCACATGGGACACATGCTGGAGCACACCGAGAGCGACATCGTGGTGCGCTGGCACCGCATGCGGGGCGACCTGACGCTGTGGATTCCCGGCACCGACCATGCCGGCATCGCCACCCAGATGCTGGTGGAGCGTCAACTGGCCAGCGAAAAGCTCGACCGGCGCGAGATGGGGCGCGAGAAGTTCCTGGAGCGCGTGTGGCAGTGGCGCGAGCACTACGGCGGCACCATCCTCAAGCAGATGAAGCGGCTGGGGACCTCGGTGGACTGGGACCGCGAGTACTTCACCATGGACGAGCGGCTGTCGCGCGCGGTGAAGGAAGTGTTCGTCCGCCTGTACGACGAAGGGCTGATCTACCGCGGGGTTTACATCGTGAACTGGTGCCCGCGCTGCGAGACGGCGATTAGCGACCTGGAAGTCGTCCACCAGGACACGCCGGGCAAGCTGTACCAGATCAAGTATCCGGTGAGTGGGGAGGCGCAAGGCACAAGGCGCACGGCGCAAGGCGGAGAAGAGGCGGCGGTCGCCTCGACTGCGCTCGGCGCAGGCTCTGGGCAACAGTCGACGGGCGAGTTCATCACGGTGGCGACCACGCGTCCGGAGACCATGCTGGGCGACACGGCGGTAGCGGTGAACCCAAACGATGTCCGCTACACGCATCTGCATGGGAAAAAAGTCATCCTGCCGCTGATGAACCGCGAGATTCCCATCATTCTGGACGAGGTGGCAAACCCGGAGTTTGGCACCGGCGCGGTAAAGGTAACGCCGGCGCACGATCCCAACGATTACCAGGCCGGCCTGCGCCACGATCTGCCGCAGATCACGGTGATGGACGAGCACGCTCGTATGAACGAAAACGCGGGCGCGTACGCCGGGCTCGATCGCTTCACCGCGCGCGAGCGCGTGGTGCACGACTTGCAAGAACAGGGGCTGCTCGCCGGGACGAAGGATTACACGGTGCCGCTGGGCAAATGCCAACGCTGTCACACCATCGTGGAGCCGCGGCTTTCGACGCAGTGGTTCGTGGCGGTGAACAAAAGTCCCGAGTCCCAAGTCCCAAGTCCCGAGAGCAAAGCGGGCGGACAGGAATCGAGGGGTACGGACGTCCGCTTGAGCATGGCCGGAGCCGCGGTTGAGGTGGTGAGCTCGGGCGCGTTGCGCTTCACGCCGGAGAACAATGCGGCCATCTACCTGCAATGGATGGCGAACCTGCACGACTGGTGCATCTCGCGGCAGTTGTGGTGGGGACACCGCATTCCGGCGTGGCACTGCGGCAACTGTCACAAGATCACGGTGGCGCGCGAGGCGCCCAATGCGTGCCCGCATTGCGGAAGCACCAGCCTGGAGCAGGATCCGGACGTGCTGGATACGTGGTTTTCGTCCGCGCTGCTGCCGTTCACGTCGCTGGGGTGGCCCGATGCAACGCGTGACCTGAAAGTGTTTTATCCCAACACGCTGTTAATCACCGGCTTCGACATCCTGTTTTTCTGGGTGGCGCGGATGGTGATGATGGGCTGCCACTTCAGGAACGAGTCTTCAGTCGTCAGTCTTCAGTCGTCAGGAGAGGCTCAAGGCGTAAGGCTCAAGGCACAAGGCAAAGACGAAGAACTGGCGGAGAGCGTGCCGTTTCGCGAGGTGTACATTCACGCGCTGGTGCGCGACGCCGAGCGCCAGAAGATGTCGAAGACCAAGGGCAACGTGCTCGATCCCATCCAGGTGATCGAGCAGTACGGCACCGATGCCACGCGCTTCACGCTGGCGGCGCAGGCCGCGCCCGGCACGGACATCGCCTTCAATCCGTCGCGCACCGAGGGCTATCGCGCCTTTGCCAACAAGATCTGGAACGCGGCGCGGTTCATGTTTATGAACATGGGGCGGGCGGAGCAGTCGCCAGTCGTCAGTCTTCAGTCGTCAGCAAAGGCGGGAATCGCTGGTTTTGAAGCGGCGGCGCTGGAGGACCGCTGGATTTTGTCGCGATTCAATCGCGTGGCGCAGGAGATGAACGAGGCGATCCAGACCTATCGCTTCGACAACGCGTGCCACGTCATCTACCAATTTTTCTGGGGCGAGTTCTGCGACTGGTACCTGGAGCTGATCAAGCCGCGGCTCAGCACCCCATCGCGCGAGGCGCGCGCTGGGGACCCCGCAAAAGAGAACAGCGAGGACAAGCCGACGGTCGCGCGCGCGTGCCGCAACCTGGTGGCGCTGTTCGAGGCGGCGCTGCGCCTGCTGCATCCCATCATGCCGTTCATCACCGAGGAAATCTGGCACGCGCTCTACGACCAGAAGCCGCCGCTGAAATCGATCGCGCTGGCGCCATATCCGCAGCCGGACGCCGCGCAGATGGACGAAGCTGCTGAAACCGAAATGGCGATCCTGCAGGATTTGATTGTCAGCGTGCGGAATTTGCGCGCCGAATTGAAGGTGGAGCCGCGGCTGAATATTCCCATCCAGGTGCACACGCAGGATGGCGTGCGGCAGATCTTCGAGGAAAATCGCGGCGCGGTGGAGCGCCTGGCAAATGTGGAGGAGATGGCGTTTGTGCCGCAGTCGCTGGCCAAGGAAGCCGGGGCGCGTTCGACGGCGCGGTTCGACGTGCGCGTGCTCTACGAAAAGAAAATTGACGTTGCCGCCGAACGCGAGCGCTTAGATAAAGAGCTGGCGAGGATCGAGAAACAGATCGAGAGCGCCGAGCGGCAGTTGGGGAACGAGCAGTTCCTGGCGAAGGCGCCGCCCAAGGTGGTGGAGGGATTGCGGAAGCAGTTGACTGAGTCGAAGATGCTGCGCGACAAGACAAGGGTGGGCCTGCGGGAGCTGAAATAGTGCCGCACCTCCGGCGCTCGTGTACCTTGTCAATGCACGTTCCCACCGCTGCCGCGGTGGGCTAACGAATACCGCGCCTCCGGCGCTGGTCATTGCTGACGACTGACGACTGACGACCGAAGACTGACGACTGACGACTGACGACTGAAGACTGACGACTGAAGACTGACGACCGAAGACTGACGACTGACGACTGACGACTGAAGACTGGCGACTATCCATGGACTGGCACTCACGCCGCATTACCGCCGTGCTGGAGAACGCGCTGCTGGAAGACAAAGCGACCAGCGACGCGACCACCTATGCCTGCATCGAGCCGCAGCAGCAGGCGACCGCCACCATCATGACCAAGCAGGACTGCGTGCTCGCCGGGTTGGGCGCCATCCCGCGCATCTTCGACGTTTTCGCGCAGCTCGACGGCACGGTCAGCGGCTATCCCGACGTGCGCAGCCATCCGGAAGTGTTCGACGGCGTGCGGCTCAAAAAGGGCGACTTCGTTGCCGTGATCCGGCACAACGCGCGCGTCATTCTTTCCTGCGAGCGCGTGATCCTGAATCTGCTGCAGCGGCTCAGCGGCATCGCCACCATGACGCGCAAGTTTGTGGATGCCGTCGAGGGCACGGGAGCGCACATTCTCGACACCCGCAAGACCGCCCCCGGCCTGCGCATGCTCGACAAGTACGGCGTGCGCTGCGGCGGCGGCCACAATCACCGGCTCGATTTGAGCGACGGCGTGCTCATCAAGAACAATCACATCGCGCTCGCGGGCGGCATCGCCCCGGCGCTGGAGCGGGCGCACCGCAACCGCCGCGGCGATCAGCCGATCGAGATCGAGGTGCGCAACCTCGAACAATTGGAAGAGGCGCTGCTCAATGGCGCCGAAGCCATTCTGCTCGATAACATGCTGGTAGAGGACGTAAAACGCGCGGTGGTGCGCGTGGCGCATCACACGCGCCGCGTGCCGCTGGAGGTTTCCGGCGGGGTGAACCTGGAAACCGTGCGCGCGTACGCCGAGACCGGCGTGGAGTTCATCTCCATCGGCTCGCTCACACATTCCCTGTCCGCGGTGGACATGAATTTGAGGACGAAGCCGGCGTAAAGCTCTTAGCTCTTAGCTAACAGCTCGCAGGCAGGGAAAGAAGAACCTAGATCCCCGACTCGGGCTTCCCGCGCTGGAAGCATAAACGCGCGGGAACCCTCCCTCGCTCGGGATGACAAGCGCCGAGGGCAGGATGACCCACTTCGAACCGCGTACGCGGAATACTTTGCGTTCCCATTCGCTGGTCACGCATAATCTCCCCATACCACGCAACCGCACATCCCGGACACCGCGGCAGATGCGGCCCTCGGCGAAACTGCGCGCCCGCGACGGCGGGCTGAGCGACGCGCGACTGGGCCGGATTGTGCGCCTGCTTGCCGACCACGCCATGGTCGTAGTGAGCGGCACCAAGCTGGCGCAGGAGATTGCGGCCAGCCGGTCGGAAGTCTGGCGCCTGGTGCAGCAGTTACGGCGGCTGGGCGTGCGCATCGCCGGCCGTCCCGCGACGGGGTACCAGATCGAAAGCATGCCTGACCTGCTGCTGCCCGAATTTCTCGCGCCCGCACTGCAGGGCACCATCTTCGGCCAGCACATTCATCATTACTTCCGCATCGGCTCCACCAACGCGGAAGCGATGAACGCCGCCGCCGCAGGTTCGCCCGGCCACGCCACCGCGCGAAAATCGCGTGCGGCGGAGACCCCGGCGCCCGAGGGCAGCGTGTACGTGGCCGAGGAGCAGACGGCGGGTCGCGGCCGCGGAGGTCACGGGTGGCACTCGGCCCGCTCGGCGGGCATCTACTGCTCCGTCCTCTTGCGACCGCAGGTCGCGCCGGCCGATGTGCTCATGCTTTCCCTGGCGGCTGGACTTGCGGTGCGCCAAGGGGTGGAACAGGTGACCGGCTTGCGCGCCGATTTGCGCTGGCCCAACGACGTGCTGCTCGGCGGCAAGAAATTCTGCGGCATCCTCATCGAGATGAATGCCGAGGCCACGCGCGTGCGCTACGCGGTGGTGGGCATGGGCATCAACGTCAACCAGGAGACGTTTCCTCCCAGCATCGCAGCTACGTCGTTGCGGATGGAGAGCGGGAGAACGTGGTCGCGGGTGGAGCTGGCGGCCGCTTTGCTAAAATCGCTCGACCGCGAGTACCGCCGGCTTCCGGATGCTGCGGCGCGCAACGAGGTGCGGCTCCGCTTCGAGCAGAATTCTTCGTCAGCCAGGGGCCGGCGCGTGCGTGTCGAAGAAAACGGCGGCTACGAGGGAGTGACGGAAGGGTTGGACGAGCGCGGTTTTTTGCGGGTGCGCACGGACGCGGGCGTGCGGACGGTGCTTTCCGGAGGCGTGAGGGAAATTGGGTGATTGGGTGATTTGGTGGTTGAGTGATTGTCACGGCCCAATCGGCAAATCGGCAAATCAGTGAAGCGGCAAAGCCATGCTCCTGGTTTTGGACGTCGGCAATACCAACACGGTCTTGGGCGTCTTCGAATCCGCCGCCGGGTTCGAGCGCGATAGCGCGCCTGCGCGCCTGCTGGCGCACTGGCGCGTCGCTACCATCAAAACGCAGACGGTGGACGAGTACGGCGTGCTCTTCCGCAACCTGTTCGCCATGGCGCAACTGGAAGTCGAGCAGGTGAAGGGAATCGTGGTCTCGTCGGTGGTTCCGCCCATGGATACCACCCTGCACGAGGTCTGCGAACAATATTTCCGCATCAAGCCGCTGTTCATCGAGCCGGGCGTCAAAACCGGCATGCCGGTGCACTACGATAATCCGGCGGAGGTCGGCGCCGACCGCGTGGTGAACGGCGTCGCGGCGTTCCAGAAATTCGGCGGACCCTGCATCGTGGTGGACTTCGGCACGGCCACCACCTTCGACGCGATTTCCGCCAAGGGCGAGTACCTGGGCGGCGTGATCGCGCCCGGCATCGGAATTTCCGCCGACGCGCTCTTCGAGCACACCGCGCGCCTGCCACGCGTGGACATTCGCAAGCCGGCGAAGATCATCGGCACCAATACCGTGAGCAGCCTGCAGGCCGGCCTGTTTTACGGGTACCTCGGGCTGGTGGACGGCATCCTGGAGCGGCTGATTGCGGAACTCGGCGAAAAAACGAAAGTCGTCGCCACCGGCGGGTTGGGCAGCATGATCGGGGCGCACTCGCGGTTCATCACCGAGGTGGACGACCTGCTGACGCTGGAAGGCTTGCGCATCATCTGGCAACGCAACCAGGCGGCGCCGAGCGCGAAACGAAAGACGGCAAAATAATTTGCCGCAGATGAACGCTGATCAACGCAGATTCTTCGTTTTTCCAATCCAACCGAACATTTCGAGGCGCACACGTCTGACCTTCCGATCTGCGTTAATCTGCGTTAATCTGCGGCTGACCTCGTGGAAAATTACTTCAATTATTTCAGCGAAATCGAGGAGCACTTCCAGCGGCGGCGGGGCACCATCCTGCTGCTGTCCACGCTCGATTGGGCGCTGATCGAAACCTGGAAGGATGCCGGCATTCCGCTGGAAGCCGCCCTGCGCGGGATTGATGCCGCCTTTGAGCGCTGGGAGCGGCGTCCGTCGAAGACCCGCAAGGTGAACAGCCTGGCTTACTGCGCGCAGGAAGTGCTGGCCGCGGCCGAGGAGATGAAAGAGGCAGAGGTGGGGACGGCGCGCGCCGAAAAACCGGATGCCGGATTCGCGCCGGAAGAAATTGCGGCCTACCTGGAGCACAATGCGTCGGCGATTGAATTGTCCCGCGCTGCGCTGCCGGAAATTTCGCAAGCGCTCGCCGCCGAGACGGCAAAGTCGTTGCGCGGCCTGTCGGGCGGAATCACCCCACACGCCAGACTGGAGGACCTGGAGCGCCGGCTCACCGTGCTCGAAGACAAGCTGTTCGCATCACTGCTGGCAGCCACGCCCGACGAGCAACTCCTAGCCGTCCGCAGCGAGGCCGACCGCGAACTCGCGCCCTATCGCCGTAACATGGCCGCGCCGCAAATCGAACAGCTTCAGAAGCAGTATGTCCACAAACGCCTGCTGGAGCGGTACGGATTGCCGCGGCTCTCGCTGTTCTATATGCAATGAATTCACCACGGAGGCACGGAGACACGGAGGAATGAAGAACTAAGAAGTCAGAATGAAGAATGGCGTTCGGTTTCGTCGCGCTCGGGCGCGAGCGCGCTGCAACGTCCTCGCATCCGCTTACAAAATTCCCTCCCTGTCTCCTTGGTGGAATCCGCGATCCGTATAATCAGAAGCTTGGAACTCACCATCGAAAAACTGATCTACGGCGGCGATGGCCTCGCGCATCTGCCTGCCGATGAGAGCGGCAAAGGCAAAGCCGTGTTCGTGCCGTTCGTCCTCCCGGGCGAGCGGGTGGACGCCACATTAAAAGACGAGAAGCCAGGATTTGCGCGCGCGCGGCTGAACCGCGTGCTGCAGCCTGCGCCCGAACGCGTCGAGCCCGCCTGCCCGTACTTCGGCCAGTGCGGCGGATGCCAGTACCAGCACGCGTCGTACGAACATCAACTGCAAATCAAGTCCGACATCGTGCGCGAAACCCTGCGCCGGCTCGCCAAACTGGAGTTTGACAACGACATCCACGTCCACCCCTCGCAGCCATGGAACTATCGCAACCGCACGCGCATGCGCGTCCGCACCGCACCCGAATTCGTGATCGGCTACAACCGCTTCGCCTCGCACGCGCTGCTGCCGGTGCGCCAGTGCCCGATCAGCTCGCCCCTGATCAATCGCGCGCTGGCCACGATATGGAATCTTGGCGAAGCGGGAAAAGTTCCGGCCGGGGTGGCGGAAATCGAGTTCTTCGCCAACGCCGAAGATTCCGAGTTGCTGCTGGAGGGCACGCTTGCCCCGCAGCCCTCGCCAGACCTTCGCGCCGTGGCGGATTTTGCCCGTGAATTGCGCCAGGAATTTCCCGCGGTGGCGAGCGTGGTTCCCTTTCAGCCGGCGGCCAACGCAAGCGTGGTTCGGATTGATGTTCCGAAAGACATGGCCGCGGACTTTGGCAGCGACTTCCTGGTGTACCGCGCGCGCCATGCTAATTACCGGGTCAGCGCCGGATCGTTCTTTCAGGCTAACCGTTGCCTGATCGACGAAATGGTGGCGCTGGCGACCGCGGACCGCACCGGCGGCTTTGCCCTCGACCTCTATGCGGGCGTGGGGCTGTTCTCGCTGCCGCTGTCGCAGAATTTCCGGCAGGTGGCGGCGGTGGAGTCGGCGGACCTCTCATTTCACGATTTGCAGGCGAACTCGCCCTCGAACGTGACCGGCTACCGGGTTGACGTGCAGAAGTTTCTGGCGCAGGTGCCGTCCGAAACCCGTTTCGACTACGTGATCGTGGATCCGCCGCGCGGCGGTCTGGGCGAAAAAGTAGTGCGCGCGGTTGCGGCCCTGCAGCCGCCACAGCTCACGTATGTCTCCTGCGACCCGGCAACGCTGGCGCGCGACCTGCGCGTGCTGACCCAAGCCGGGTATGGCATGCGCCACATTCACCTCCTCGATCTCTTCCCCCAGACGTTCCATATCGAAACTGTTGTCCGGCTGGAGCGATAAGTTCTCGCCGCGGCGGATGTTTTCCCCGGATAATTCAGCGGTTCAGCCGATGCCGCCGCAATTTGCCAACCCGCCGCCGCACGAGCGAGTGCCCGCGCTGCTTGCCGCCACCGCATTTGCCGCCGGAATCCTGCTTGCCTCGCGCGTATGGCGTCCGCCGATGTGGTGGGCGGTTGCCTGCCTCCTCCTGGTTGCTGCCGCGCTTGTGTTCCGCCGGAAGCACTCGACAACCGCCATGGGCGCGGCGTTGTGTGCCGTCGTGGCGCTCGGTTGCCTGGCCGGTGACGCGCGCAATGCCGAATTCTCCGATTCCATTCGCGGCCAGCAGATTGCGCCTTACCTCGACGGTTCGGAAGTGACGATCACCGCGCACGTGGTTCGCGACGGCGTGGTTCGCGTGCTCGGAGGCGACCGCCGGCAGATCGTGGAGATCGAGACAGAGGAGGTCTCCGCCGTTGACGACGATGCACACGCGGGGGGCGCGTGTGCCACAAGCGCGTGGGCCAGATGTGCGTGGGCCGCAAACCGCCGTTCATGCCGGGATGCGCCTGACCATCTATTCACGTGAAGAAAGCGAAGACGACGGAGCGCCCGAGACTGTGGCTCACCACCAATTTAATTATGGCGAGCGGCTGCGCTTCGCGGCCCGGCTGAGGGAGCCGCGCAATTTCGGCAATCCCGGCGCGTGGGATTACCGCGGGTACCTGGCGGGACGCGGCATCACCGCGCTGGCGGCGGTAAGGGCGGACCGTATTGAGCTGCTCTCCGGCTTCGGCGGTACGCGCTGGGGCGATTGGGCGAGCCGCGCCCACCGCAGCATTCTCGCGCACGTGCATGCGCTATGGGACCCGCCGCGCGCGGCGCTGATTGACGCCATGCTCATCGGCGACACCGCCTCCATCCACCGCGACACGCGCATGGCGTTCCAGCGCACCGGCGTTTACCACATCCTGGTGGTGTCGGGCATGAACGTCAGCATCCTGGCGTTCGTGATTTTCTGGGTGCTGCGGCGGCTGCGCGTAAGTGAAGTGGTCTCGTCGGCAGCGACGGTCGTCATGTCGATCGGGTACGCGTACATCGCGGATCTCGGCGCGCCCATCCTTCGTGCCGTGTTCATGCTCACGATTTATCTCGGCGCCCGCTTGCTCTATCGCGACCGCGCGGCGCTCAATGCGGTGGGAACCGCGGCGCTGGTGCTGCTGGCGCTCGATCCACGTTCGCTGTTCGATGCCAGTTTCCAACTGACCTTCGGCGCGGTGCTGGCAATCGCGGGCGTCGGCGTGCCGCTGCTCCGCCGGACCTCGGAAGCATACCGGCGCGCTCTCAGCGGACTGGATGAAACCGGCCGCGACCTCACCATGCCGCCGCGCGTCGCGCAGTTCCGGCTCGACCTGCGTCTGTTACGCGCGCGGCTGGCGAAGCTCACCGGCGGCAGGGTCGCGCATGCGGTCGTGATCGGAATCCCGCAGACGCTGGTTGCGGCTTATGAAATCCTGCTGATTTCCATCGTCGCGCAGTTCGCGCTGACGCTGCCGATGATCGTCTATTTTCACCGCGCGACCGTTGTCGGCCTGCCGGCGAATGCGGTGGTGGTCCCGCTCACCGGCGTGCTGATGCCGGCCGCGGTAGCGGCGCTGGGGCTATCGTACGTTACGCCCGCGCTGGCGAAACCTGCCGTCATGGTCACTGCGTGGGCGCTGGACGGCATCACCGGCTCGATCCGGGTCCTGGGCGGCTTGCGCGCCGCGGACTGGCGCGTGCCGCCGCCCACATGGTTTGCGGCCATGTTGGCCGTGTGCGCGTTCGTCTTCTGTGTGTGGTCACTGCGACAACATCGCCGCGCGCTCGCCGGCGCCGGCCTTGCCGCGCTCCTACTATCTGCACTCGTGCTCATCGTCGTTCCGCGCCAACCACAGCTCATGCCGGGCGTGCTGGAGATTACCGCCATTGACGTCGGCCAGGCCGATTGCACGCTGGTGGTGACGCCCGAGGGCAAGACGTTGGTGGTGGACGCCGCCGGAGCGCTCGGCCCCTCCGTCTCGGAATTCGATTTCGGGGAAGACGTGATCGCGCCCTACTTGTGGTGGCGCGGCATCACGCGCCTGGACGCCGCCGTGCTCACGCACGCGCACTCCGACCATCTCGGCGGCATGGCGTCGATCATCAGTGGCTTTCGCCCGCGGGAGCTCTGGGTCGGACCGAACGCGCTCACGCCCGCTTACACCTACCTGCTGCGCCACGCATCCGCCAATAATGTCGCCGTCATCCGCCGCTATGGCGGCGATTCTTTCGTCTTCGGCGGCGCGACTTTTGAGGTGCTCTCGCCGCCGCGCGACTGGAAAGTCGCGGCGCGTGTGCGCAATAACGATTCCCTGGTCCTGAGGTTACGCTATCGGAACACGGCGGCGCTGCTGCCCGCCGACGCGGAGCGCAAGATCGAGCGCGCGCTGGTGGAAAACGCGCCGCCGCCCCGGGCGGAGCTGCTCAAGGTCGGCCACAACGGCAGCCTGACCTCCAGCGCGCCCGAGTTCCTGGACACGGTGCGCCCGCGGTTCGCGTTCATATCGGTGGGCTACCGCAATTCCTTCCATCATCCGCGGCCGGAGGTGCTCGAGCGGCTGGCCGAGCGGCACATCGTCACCTTCCGCACGGACACGCTGGGCGCGGTTGGTTTTTACCTGGATGGCGAGCGCGTCAGGCCGGTTCTTCCTCTTCATCCTCCGAATTGACCTCGGCCGCCGCGCTGGCCCGGTAGTCCTCGATGATGCGGCGCGCCTCCTCCGCCTCTTCCGCGGCAACCTTGACCACCGTGCCGCCGACGCCGGGCAGCACGTCCTGGGGAGCGGCGATGGCGGTCACCATGCAGTCGATGCCGGCGGTCTCGAGCAAGCCGCTCACCACCATCGCTTCCGATTCTTCGTTGGAGCCGAACACCTGCACCAGCTCTTCATTGGGCATTGGTTTGGTGGCCATAGATCCTCCCCGTGGCCGGATGCGCCGATCCGGTTACTCCGGCACCCCGGAATTCCGCTTGCATCCGCGGCGGGCCTCGGTATGATGCGCAACAGACCGCAGCAAATCGTAGCAGAGTTCCGGTTCGAGGGGGCGCCAAGCGACACGGGTGACACCGAAACGTGTGCCGCTCCGGGAAATCGTGGACTACAAGGCGTTCGCCGAACCAGGGGCCAAATGAGGGAATCTGAGGAAACGCGCAACCCGCAGTGGAGCCAGGCCGAACGGGAAGAATTGCGCATGATCCGGCGGCTGCAGGTGATGATGAACATGGTCATGTCCGTCATCAGCCAAGACGTGAACATGACCGTCGAGGAAGCTTCCGAGCTGGTGGCCGACGCCAAGCGCGCCGCCCTCGCCATGTTCCCCGACAAGGAACTCGCCTACGATCTCATCTACAAACCGCGGCTGCAACGCTTGATGAAGGAGCGTTTCCGCCTGCAATAGGGCTGTCGGCTAGCTGGTCCGCGCCAGCTCGTACAGGTACTCGACATAGGAGCGCGCCGCCCCGTCCATCCCCTGCACCTTGGGGTTCGCCGACTCGATCACGTAATACTCATCCGGGGCATGCGCGCCATTTCCGTGTCCCAGGCCGAAATGTCCCGCCGGCAAGCGCAGCGGATCCCCGGTAAACACGTAGCCCGGCCACGATCCTGCCAGGCGCGGCATCACCACCGGCTCGATGCCCGCCCGCCGGTACACCGCCGTCTCCGCCCGAATCAGCGCCGAATTGGCCGGCGTGCTCGTCGGGTCGTAGCCGCCGCTCATGTTGACCTCGATGTCGCCGAACCCGTGTTTGGCCAGATGTGCCTTCAACGCCGCCAGCGCGTCCGCCGCGGTCATGTCCGGCACCAGGCGCAAATCGAGTTTCGCCACCGCTTTGTGAGGCAGGATGGTCTTGCCGCCCGGCCCGGTGTACCCGCCGACCAGGCCCTCGATATTCACCGTCGGCTGCGAAACCAGCATCTCCAGCGACTGCTGGAAGCCGACGTCGTGCACCCAGTGCTGCACGCCAAGCTGCTTCTTGGCGCCATCTTCGTTCATCCGTCGCGCCGCCGCCGCGATCATCTGCTTTTCCTCTGCCGAGAGCGGGCGCGCCTTGGCCGCGAAGCCTTCAATCGCGGGCGTATTCCCGTCTGCCGACACCAGAGTGGTCAGCGCCTGAACCAGGTGCCACGCCGGGCTGTCCACCCGCGCCTTGTTGCTGGAGTGGATGTCCTGCTTCGGCCCGCGGCCCCAGCGCTCGCCGCTGGACACCAGTTCGCACTCGATGACTCCCTTCGCCCCCAGGTAAACGGTGACTTGTCCCTGCAGGTCCTGCGATGGAAAAGGCATAAACACGCCCTCGCAGCGCTGCAATGCCGCGGCGACGTCGGGCCGGCGCACCACCTGAGGAAAGTGCGGCGATCCGATCTCCTCCTCGCCTTCCGCCACGAACACCAGGTTCACCGGCAGCTTCCGGCCGGCGCCCCGCATGGCGTGCAGCGCCGCCAGGAACGTCGCCTCCGGCCCCTTCTGGTTCACCGCGCCACGTCCGACGACAATCTTGCCCAGCCCGGGCTTATCCACCAGCCTCGCCTCAAACGGCGGCGACGACCACTCCGACGGGTCCACCTGCTTGACGTCGTACATGAAATACAGGCCGAGGGTGCGCGGCGCGCCGGCGTCGTAGACGGCGAAGATTCCCGGCTGGCCGTCGGTCGGGACTTCTGTCACCTTGTCGAATCCCGCCTCGCGCAGCATGCTCATGGTCAACTCACAGCCCTCGTTCACGCCGCGGTTTTCCGCCGCGATGGAAGGCTGCCGGATCCACTGCTGCAGCCGCAGCACCGACTCGTCGTGGCGCTTCTCGATTTCCGCCCAGATGGGCTTCAGATCGGCTTGTTCGGATTCGGCAAGACGCGGCCACGCGAATGCGGCGGCGCCCACGGCGGCGGTGGTAATGAAGTCGCGGCGGTTCATGGCGCGGCAGAATACGCCAGTGCTGGAACTGCTGTCTAGCTGGAACGGAGGATTGAAGAGTGAAGATTGAAGAATGCAGACTGAAGAATGAAACATGCCTGCTCGGCACAATCTGCAATCTTCAATCTGCAATACAATGTCCTCACCGGCAGGGGTGCGCATGTTCACCGAAATTCGACCCTCGAACCGCAGGTGGAACACCGCGTTGCTGGTGTCGTTCGTTCTGCACTGCGTGGTCATTTACGTTTCTCGTACGGCCACCCCGCCCCATCTACGTCACGCCGTCCTCGGTCGCGTTCGGACACGGCGGCAGTTCCACCGAGCTGGTTTACCTGACGCAGCATGGTTCGGCCGCCGCCCAGGGCCCCGAAGCCAGGCCGGAACAACGCCGCATCGCGCTGCGCGCGCCGGCGCGCCCGCGCCCCAAGCCCAGCCCGAAGCCCTCGGCTCTGAATAACGCGCAACAGATCGTTTCCGCCGAGCAGCCTTCGCGCGCCGGATCTCCCTTCGGCTCGCTGGCGCAAGGACCCGCCACCGGCCACGATATCCGGCCGGCGCTGCCGCTGGTTTTCCCGAATCCTGCCATCCTGCCCTGGCAAGTTCCTTCCGGCGTGGAAGGCAATGTGATCGTCGAAGTCACCATTGACGAGCAGGGCAACGTCACCGAAACCAAGGTTCTTCAGGGTCTCGGTCACGGCATTGAGGAGAAGGTGGTCGCCGCCTTGCGCAACTGGCGTTTCCGCCCCGCGATCATGGACGGCCGCGCCATTCCTTCGCAGCAGGATGTGTACTTCCATTTTCCCAGCTAGTGTCCCCTTGCGATCCTGAACGCCCGCTCACCCAAGACACAGCCGGGCTTCGGTTCGCTTATAATCTCGGCCATGCGCTGCCTTGCCTCGCTCGTCGCCGCCCTGTTGACTACCGGCATCCTGGTCGCCCAGGAGAAGCCCCAA
>CAVXCR010000042.1:0-60455 GCA_963760265.1 Terriglobia bacterium | reverse complement strand
GACGAGTTCGCGGGCGCGATCATGGGCGATTTGAACGGGCGGCGCGGGCGCATCCAGGGCATGGACAACAAGGGCGGCAAGACGATCATTCGAGCCGAGGTCCCCATGGCCGAGATGCTGACCTACGGCGTAGACCTGACCTCGATGACGCAGGGCCGGGGGGCGTTCAACATGGAAATGAACCACTACGACATCGTGCCCGCGCAACAACAGGAGAAGATCATCGAGAATTACAAGAAGGCGCGGGGCGAGGAGACGGCGGAGGAGGAATAGTTCCGAGTTGTAGTTCATGGCACGCTTTGAACAGTTCGAAATCTGGGAGTTCAACCACGGGCGATGGGATTTCATTGCATCGTTCAAGGATTTCGACGTGGCGCACGTCATGGCGAGCAAACGCCGCTACCGCGTGCGGCTCATGCAAGTGGTGTATGAAAACGGTAAGGCAGTGGGTCAGGAAGTGCTGAGCGAGATCGGCGCCACGCGGGATGAACCGTAGCTGGTAATCAGGCCGCCGACTAAAGTAACTTGCCAGTGATTTGGAATTGCGGCAGAATGGCTGCGATTCTCCTCCCCCTATTACTTCCTAAGTACCCTCCCACTGGCTTCCGCCAAATCGGGCCTATGATGTGACTTGCACGCGTTTCCCCCGCGGGCGGGAAAGAGTGCGGCTATGAGGAAAGCAAAAGGATTTTCGCTGATCGAATTGCTGATCGTGATTGCTATCATCCTGATCATTGCCGCCATTGCCATTCCCAACCTGATTCGATCGAAACTCGCGGCCAACGAGGCATCGGCGGTGGCGTCGGTGCGCACCATTTCGACGGCGGAAACGGCCTACGCCCAAACCTTTCCTAGTATCGGTTACACCTGCACCATCGGAGAGTTGGGCCCGCCGGCATCGGGGCAGATCACCGCGACCGGCGCGGGCATCCTGGACGCGGTCCTGGCCTCGGGCGTGAAAGCGGGTTACACCTTTTCGATTTCGGGCTGCACCGGAGTTCCGATTTCCACCTACAAGTCGGCGGCGGTACCGCTTCAGGTCGGCGCCAGCGGCACGCGCTCTTTCTGCTCCGACGTCAGCGGAACCATCTGGCAGGGAAACGACGGAACGGCGGCGACATGCCAATCGGCCGGCATCGTGCTGCAATGATTGGCTGATTTAGTGATTTGTGATTTAGTGATTTCATAAGTTGCGATTTCGTGATGTGCTGCGGGCTCAGGCGACATTCAATTACCCCGCCGTTTTCCATCCAATCACTCAATCGCTAAATCACTGAATCACTCCCTCGGCAAATCCCTTAATTGCCTCGGCGGCGCTTTCGTCTTACTATCGCCGCACCGTGGCTACATCCAAGGAAAACCCAGACCGCATTGTTTCCGCCGCTCCGGTGGACGACGATGCGTCGTTCGAGCTGAAGCTGCGGCCCCGCCGCCTGCAGGAATTCATCGGGCAGGCGAAGGTCAAGGAAAACCTCGCGGTGGCCATCGAGGCGGCGCGCTCGCGCGGGGAAGCGCTCGATCATGTGCTGCTGTACGGCCCTCCCGGCCTGGGAAAAACCACGCTGGCCACCATCATCGCCAACGAACTGGGAACCCAGTTTCAGCAGACCTCGGGGCCGGCGCTGCAGATCAAAGGCGACCTGACGGCCGTCCTCACCAACGTCCGCGACAAACAGGTGCTGTTCATTGACGAGGTCCACCGGCTGCAGCCCGCGCTCGAAGAACTGCTCTATTCGGCGCTGGAGGATTACAAGCTCGACATCATCATCGGGCAGGGGCCGTCCGCGCGCACCCACACCATTGACGTGCAGCCGTTCACCTTTGTCGGCGCCACCACCAGGGCGGGATTGCTCTCGTCCCCGCTGCGCTCGCGCTTCGGGATCGTGCTGCGGCTGGAGTTTTACACCCACCAGGATTTGGAAATCATCGTGCGGCGGTCGGCGGAAATTCTTGGCGTGAAGATCGATGGCGAAGGCGCGCTGGAGCTTGCCTCACGCGCCCGCGGAACGCCGCGAATCGCCAACCGGCTGCTGCGGCGCGTTCGCGACTACGCCCAGGTTCGCGGCGGCGGCCACATCGATCGGGCGACCGCCGAGGCGGCCCTGCAGATGCTCGAGGTGGACCGCCACGGCTTTGACGAGATTGACCGCAAGCTGCTGCTGACCATCATCAACAAGTACCAGGGTGGTCCGGTCGGCGTGAACACCCTGGCGGCGGCGCTGGCGGAAGAGCCGGACGCGATCGAGGAAATCTACGAGCCGTTCCTGATTCAAATCGGCTTCCTGAACCGCACGCCGCGTGGACGCACGGTGACCCATCTCGCCTACGAGCACTTCGGGCTCAAGCCAGGACAAAGACAGAACACCCTGTTCTAGTTTTCAATCGCCTGGGCAAGACGGCACAGGTCCGAGCCGGCGAACTGCCGTACAATGATCAACATGAAGCGCACACATCAGCTGACGGCCGTTATCGAACGAGAAGGCGATGGTTATGTTTCCCTGTGCCCCGAACTCGACATTGCCAGCCAAGGCAGGACGGTTGAAGAGGCGCGAGAGAATTTGAAGGAAGCGGTGGGGTTGTTCCTGGAGACTGCCGACGCCGCTGAAGTGCAGTCCCGCCTGCACACGGAAGTCTTCGTAACGCGCTTCGAGGTGGGGAGTGACTAAACTTCGCGTCCTTTCCGGCCGCGAAGTCTGCAGTATTCTGAACCAACAAGGATTCACAGAAGTTCGTCGCAAGGGCAGCCACATTGTCATGCAGAGACGCGAAGAAGGAACGACTATTACCGTCCCTGTACCGGATCATAACGAGATCCGAGTAGGAACACTGCTGTCCATAATCCGGCATCCCGCTTGCCACGCGAGATATTCGAAACCGAGTAGCCCAAAATTCTATGGGCAGCAACGGATTTGCGCGTCAACCAGCAGCGGAACGGCGGTTGCAGCGCACCAGCCGCCTGGGTTGGTCCTGGCTCGCGCTATGCGCCGCGCTGGCGCTCCACGTAACCGACGAAGCGCTGACCGGCTTTCTCGGCGTGTGGAATCCGACCGTGGCCGCCGTCCATGTGCGCTGGCCGTGGTTGCCCATGCCGACGTTCCGTTTCGATGTCTGGCTGGGCGGATTGATCGCGCTGGTCGTCGTTCTGTTCGCGGCTTGGCCGCGCTTCTTCCACGGCGCTGGAGTCCTTCGCCTGCCGGCATACGTTTTTTCGGCCTTGATGGTGGGGAATGGACTGGGACACGCGGTGGCAACCGCTCTCGGCCATACCGTTCCCGAAGTAAGGTTTGCGCGGCCTGCGCCGGGTTTCTATTCTTCGCCCCTGTTGATCGCGGCGGCGGTGTGGGTCATCGCCGAATTGCGCCGCACCGCCGAGCATTGAGCCGGCGGCACGGCTTACGCTTTCCCCCTGCTGATCATCCTCCCGGAGCATCGTTGGTCATGTACTGCTCCATGGTGTCGAGGCGTTCGGTGAGTTCGTCAACGCGCCACTGCAGCAGATTGCGGATGGAGAGCATGGCGATCAGGCGGCCGCGATCGTCCACCACGGGCAGATGGCGGAAGTGACGCTCCATCATGATGGCAAAGGCCTCGCCGGGCGACGTATCGGCAGTGGCCAGAATGACCGGGGCCGTCATCAGACCGGCGACGGCGGTCGTGGCGGGATCGCGGCCGCTGAGGACGAGTTTGCGTAGGACATCGCGCTCGGTAAAGATGCCGGCGACCACGCGCTGATCGTCCACCACCGTGACCGCGCCGACGCGATGCTCGAGCATGATCTGGATGGCGTCGGCAGCGCTCGTCTCCGGATGGACCACGGCGGGCTGCTCGTCACACAGATGGAGTAAGCCCATGAGCGTCTCCTTAGGAACCGTGCATTATTTCCACACCCCTGCGGAAGGGGACAGATTATGACGGTTGCGGGTGCCGGCTGCAAGTGCTGATGCAACCAAGCGAATTTTTGCGTCGGATATCCCTCCCCCAGGTACCCCGCGTTGATTTTGTGACGGAGCAGACCTAAGATGCCCGATACTGCGGGGTACTCCGCCGTGATCGGTCAAACCATCTCCCACTACCGCATTGTGAAGAAGCTGGGCGGCGGCGGCATGGGACTGGTGTACGAGGCCGAGGACATCCGCCTGGGCCGGCGAGTCGCGCTGAAGTTCATCCCCGAAAACGTCTCCGGGAACGGTGGGTCGCTGGAGCGGTTCACGCTGGAAGCGCGCGCCACCTCCTCGCTCAATCACCCCAACATCTGCACCATTTACGACATCGCCTCGCACAACGGCATGCCGTTCATCGTCATGGAGTTGCTCCAGGGGCACAGCCTGAAGGACCGTCTGGAGCGTGGACCGCTGGATGCTCTGGAGGTTCTGGACATCGGCATCCAGATCGCCGACGCGCTGGAGGCGGCGCATGCGCAGGGCATCGTGCATCGCGACGTGAAGCCGGGGAACATTTTTCTGACTCACCGCGGGCAGGCGAAAATCCTCGATTTCGGGCTGGCGAAACTGGCGCCGGAGCACCAACTGGTGGCCGCCGGCGATAGCGACGGCGGGCGCGGGCCGCGTCACCGGCCCAGCGAGGCGATCACGGAGATGAACGTGATCCCGGGGACGACCGTGTACATGTCGCCGGAGCAGGCGCGCAACGAGCCGCTGGATGCCCGCACCGACCTGTTCTCGCTCGGCGTAGTGCTGTACGAGGCGGCGACCGGACGGAAGCCGTTCATGGCCAGGACATCGGTGCTGGCGCTGGCGGCGATCCAGCACCAGAAACCGGTATCGCCGCTCACCCTGACCCCGTCGCTGCCGCCGGGGTTCGAGCCGATCATCGGCAAGCTGCTGGAAAAAGACCGCGAGCAGCGCTACCCCGGCGCGCACCAGCTCGGTCAGGACCTGCGCGCCCTGAAACGGGAGCTGGAACTGCAAGCGGTTGGGGCGGAGGTGCCGGCGCGGGCGCCGGTCGCGCACACCCGGACATTCCGCAAGCTCAGCGTGCGGCAGATCTACACCCTGGTGGGCATCGCGGGGCTGCTGGTAATGATCCTGCTGGTGATTACGATTTGGTGGGCGAAGCACGGCCGCGGCGGCCCGGCGCCGGTGGCGGCCAACAACACCATCGTGGTTCTGCCGTTCAACAACGTGAGCGGCGACCCGGACACGGATTACCTGCGCTTTGCCGTGCCCGACCAGTTAGTGAAAATCCTGGCGTACACGCGCTCGATGGAGATTCGTCCGGTGCCCTCGGCCGCGAAGTACCTGCAGGGGAACTTCGATCCGCAGCAGGCCGGGCGCGAGCTCCACGCCGCCAACGTGCTGACCGGGCACTATATGAGCCAGGGCGACCGGCTCATCATCACCTTGGACGACGTGGACACGCGCTACAACCGGCTGGTGTGGCAAGGTACGGTGACGGTGCCGGCGTCGAATCTGCTGACGCTCCAGGAAGAGCTGGCGGGGCAGGTTCGGCAGGGATTGCTGCCAGCGCTGGGGTCGTCTTCGGCGATGATCGCGACCGCCACCCAGCCGCACGATGCCACCGCCTACGATCTCTACCTGCGCGGGTCGGCGCTGCCCCACGATGCGGCGCCTAACAGCACCGCCATGACCATGTTGGAGCGCTCGGTGGTGCTCGACCCGAAGTTTGCGCCGGCCTGGGACGCGCTCGGACTGCGCTATTACTACGAATCCCAGTACTCGGCCGGAGGCAATGAGGCGCTGCAAAAGTCGGCGTCGGCCTATGAAAAGGCGCTGGCCCTGGATCCGAACCTGATTTCTTCGGCGGCGCACCTGACACGCTTGCGCGCCGAAGCCGGCGAGATCGCCAAGGCGTACAACGAGGCCGTCAACCTGGTGAAGCGGCGTCCGGAAAACGCCCAGGCGCACTTCACGCTGGCCTACGTGCTGCGCTACGCGGGTGCCCTGCACGATGCGGCCAAGGAATGCGATGCGGCGCTGCAACTGGATCCCGGCAACTACGACTTCCGCTCGTGCTCGTTCGTGTTCTTCGAGTTGGGCAACACCAATCGAGCGCTGGAGTACGTCCACCTGGACAGCGGGTCCGACTGGGCGGCCAGCGTGTTTCCGGCGATTCTGGTCCGCGAGAACAAGCCCGAGGAAGCCAAGGTGGCGGCGACCAAGATTTCGTCGCGTCCAGCCTGGTACGCCGGACTGCTGCAGGCGTGTCTGCAGCCGGTGTCACAGGCGGAGATGCATAGGCTGACGCTGGCCGCGGCGCCCAGCATCCTGGCGCAGCGCGATCCCGAGTTCCGCTACTATCATGGGTCGTTGCTGGCGTGGTGCGGTGAACTGGACACGGCGTCGGCGCTGATCCGCAGCGCCATCGAGCAGAATTACTGCTCGAATACGGCGCTGCATAGCG
Source organism: Terriglobia bacterium (assembly GCA_963760265.1). Taxonomy (GTDB): domain Bacteria; phylum Acidobacteriota; class Terriglobia; order Terriglobales; family Acidobacteriaceae; genus JAIQGF01. The sequence continues at coordinate 54,074 of CAVXCR010000042.1, read as the reverse complement.
ATCCGGCTTTGGCGAAGTTGCGCGCGGCCCCCGAATTTTCGGCGCTGGCGGCCCAGGCCAAGCAGTGCCATGACCGGTTTACGTCGGCAACCGGCCGGCGGTGAACCATCCCAATTAGGTGTGGCCTTGCGCGGCACTTGGCAACCCGCTCCAGTACCCCTAAGCTGGCCTTGAAATGTTCGACGCGAAACACCTCAAGGTGGTGGGCCTGCGCTTCGCACGCGCGCTGCAGATTGCGGTGCGGACGTCGGGCATGTTTTCGCCCGACCACAATGTCGCCGCCGGAGCGATCCAGGACAGCTACAACCAGCTCAATTCGATCTTGAAAGAACAGCACGCCTTTACCTTCGGGTTCGTGGAAGGGCGAATCCTGGTGGACACGGTCCTGACCACGGCGCGCGGCTTGAATCAACTGGAAGAGGACTTCCTGAAACGGGGCGTGAGCGCGCTGAAGTTTGAAGCTGGCCTGCCACTGGCGCGCTACAAGGTGGTGCTGGCGATGCTGGCCACCCCGTTAAGGAAGATTGAAGAAATCGGCGGGACCGCGCCCTTTCTTGCGCGCCATGAAATTGAGGGTGTGCACATTTTTCCCGCGGGCAAGACACAGAAGCGTACGGCCAGCGGCGACACGGTGCTGGAGATGGACGCGGAGGCGTTTCTCCGCGCGCAAAACGCGGAAGAAGCGGGCGCCGGCAGCGTGTTCGCCGGATTGTTGGATTCCGCCTCCCCCGGCGGAGGGGCAGCGAGCGGCGGCCCGGATGAAATCCTGTCGCGGGTGACGCCAATCATTGAGGCCGCGATGGCGGGTCAGGGCGGCGAGCCGGAAAAGGCATACGCCTCGCTGGCGCAGGTGCTGCGGGGCCTGCGTCCCGATGCGGTGTTGGCGGCGTTTCCGGCGTCGCGGCGGGACGAGGTGAAATCGCTGCCGGCGAAAGAAGTCGCGGCGGAATTTGTGCAGTCGCGGGCGATGGACTGGGCGGCACAGCAATTGGCGTCGGTGCCCAGCGGCGGCGACGCGTTCGTCGTCGAGGAGCAGGTGGTGTATGCGCTCGCGCGCAGCCTGCATGCCACGCAAATGGCGGAGAAGCTGGCGGGACGGCTGGCGAAATTCTTCCAGGAATACAGCTTCCCCACCCACCTGGTGGAAAAGGTGCAGACCGAGCTGAACTGGATCGCGCTGCCGCCGGAGGAAAAACACAAGCGGTTGCTGGCGATCGAGCGCTTTCAACGCAGCGATTTCAGCCGCCTGATGGAACACGTGCGCGAGCTGATGCGCAAAGCGTTAGCCGTGGACGCGACCGAGCTCGCGCTGCATTACCTGAAATTCCTGGACCGCGAGCCCGACCAGATCGAGGTCGAGGAACTGTCTCGACTGCCGGAGTTGATCACCGCCTTGGCCGGCGTGCACACCGGATTTGCGCAGACTGCGGCCGACAAGCTGCTGGAGTTGCTGCAGCGCGATGTCTTCGAATCGTTCCGGCACATGCAGGTGCTGAACGCGCTGTTGGCGCTGTCGAAGTCGGCGGCAACCTACGAGGATTACGACATCGTGCGCAGCGCCGGCTCGGCCATGGAGCAGTTGCTGGCCGACAACCGCGAACGTCACGCCGCGTGCTGCGGCAAAATGCTGGGCCAATTACTGCCGCCTTCGACCTTCGAGCGCGTGGTGGAGCTCTACCTGGAGAAGCGGACCGACTCGGCGTGGGCGCGGCAAACCGCGGCCATGGTCCACCGCGCGGGCGCGCCGGCCGTCGAGTTCCTGTTCCAGCGGCTGGAGGTCGAAGACAACGGCCAGAACCGGATGGCGATCATACGGCTGATCGCGCGCATGGGCCCCGTGGGGCTCGAGGTTGTGCGGCAACGCCTGGCCGATTCGCGTTGGTACGTGGTGCGAAACGCCTGCTTGCTGCTGGGGGATTTGGCGGACCCCGATATGGCGGTGCACGTGGCGCCGGTGCTGCAGCACACCGATGTTCGTGTACAACGCGCGGCGGCGGAGGCCCTGATCAAGACACGCGCGGCCGGGCGGGCGCAACTCCTGGCAGCGGCATTGCCGTTCTTGCTGGATGATGTGTTGGAGCAGGCGCTGAATGAACTGATGTTCCTGAAAACTCCGGAGACGGTCGCCGACCTGGAGAAATTCCTGTTCTCCGACAGTCCGGGGCGGAACGCGCATCTGACGCGGGGCGTGCAGGCGGTAGCGGAAATCGTTTCCGGGAAAGCCGCCGAGGTGCTGGCGCGTGTGGCGACGGATCGCAGCCTGCCGTTTCCGCCGCGAAAAATCGCGCTCGACGCCCTGCTGCGCAACAGCACGCCGGCAGCGCGAACTGCGCTGGTCAATTTCATGGCGTCCTTCCCGGACGACGCGCTCACTGCCGAAATACGGCGCGGCATCGGCGGCCTTTCCGCCTCGGCAGATTGATTCGCCTTCCCGGGGGGCGCAGAATCCAATGTGGCGATGATCTCCGACAGTGCCATCCTGCGAAAAATCGGCCAGCAGCCGAAGCAGTCAGCCGGTCTGAAGCAACTGGTGCGCGAACTGGGCGTGCGCGGCGAAGACAGGCGCGCGTTCGCCGCGCAATTGGACCAACTGGTGCGGCGCGGCGAACTGGTGCCGCACGAGGGCGACCGCTACGCCATCCCGAAAAAAGCCGCCGCTCAGAATATGGTATCCGGCCGCTTGACCATGCACCGCGACGGCTACGGGTTCGTGATCCCCGACAGCGAGGAGTTGCGCCAGCGGCTGAACGGCGACATCTACGTCAGCCCGCAGCACACGGACAACGCCATGCACGGCGACCGCGTGCTGGTGGAATTGCGCCGCGAACGCGCTGAGGGGCGCGCGGAGGGGCAGATCGTCAAGGTCATCGGGCGCGCCCACGCCACCGTCGTCGGCACCTTCCACTACGGGGCGCGCTCCGGGGTCCCCGGCAGGCCCGGTGTTGGCCTGACGGGGTGGAATTACGTCACGCCGATGGACGAGAAGATCACCCTCGACATCGTGATCCCGCGCGGGGCGGAAATACCGGAAACATTAGCCACAGAGGACACGGAGGAAAGCAAAAAGAAAAAGGAGCGGCACCGCGTGCTGGGCGCGGAGGCCAAGCGCACGGAAGTGGCGGAGGACCTGGAGAATGTCGTCGTCGACGTCGAGATCACCGAGTGGCCGACGCCCACCCAGAACCCGCGCGGGCGCGTGGTGGAGATCCTGGGGTACGAGGACGATTTCGGCGTGGACGTGGAGATCGTGATCCGCAAGTACCACCTGCCGCACCGCTTTCCCACCGCGGTGCTGGCGGAGGCGCAGGCATTCGAAAACATTATTCCGGCTCGCGAACTGCGCGGGCGGCGCGACTACCGCACCCTGCCGGCCGTGACCATTGACGGCGAAACGGCGCGCGATTTCGACGACGCGGTGTTCGTGCGCCGCCTGCACAACGGAAATTTCCAGCTCCAGGTGCATATCGCGGACGTGGCGCAGTACGTGCGCCAGGCCTCGGCGCTGGATGCGGAGGCGCGGCTGCGCGGAAACTCGGTTTACTTCCCCGACCGCGCGGTGCCCATGCTGCCCATCGAGCTATCCACCGACCTGTGCTCGCTGCGCCCGCACCTGGACCGGCTGGTGATGTCCTGCGTGATGGAAATCGATTCCAAGGGCGACATCGTGGGCTACGAAATCGGTCCGGGCGTGATCCGCTCGGCGGAGCGCATGACCTACACCGACGTCAACGCCATCCTGGAGGGCGACGCCAAGCTGCGCCAGCGTTATCACGCGCTGGTGGACGTGTTCGAGCTGATGCGCGAGCTGGCCATGATCCTGAACCGCAAGCGCGTGCGGCGCGGCTCGATTGATTTCGACCTGCCGGAGCCGGTGATCGAGTTCGATGAATTCGGGCTGATGAAGACGATCACGCGCTCGGAGCGGAATTTTGCCCACCGGCTGATCGAGGAGTTCATGCTGGCCGCCAACGAGAGCGTGGCCTCGTACCTGGAGAACAAGGGCGTGGAGTCGCTCTACCGCATCCACGAAAAGCCCGATCCCAAGCGGGTTTACGAGTTCGAAAGTATTGCGGTCGCCTTTGGCTATTCCCTCGGCGTGGGCGCGCTGCCGGTGAAACGTTTCTCCTACACCGATCAGCGGCGGCCGGGGAGAGGACCGGGGCGGACGCGCTCGGGACAGCAGCGGCACGAGATGGAAATCCCGCAAGACGTGCCCATCACGCCGCGCATGTACCAGAAGCTGACGGAGAAGATCGCAGGCAAGCCGGAAGAACGGATTTTGTCGTACCTGATGTTGCGCTCGCTGAAGCAGGCGAAATATTCCGAGGAAAATGTCGGGCACTTCGCGCTGGCCGCGCCGACCTACACGCATTTCACCTCGCCGATCCGGCGCTATCCGGACTTGATCGTGCACCGCATCTTGAAGCAGGTGCTGCGCGATTCGGCGGAGAAGCACGATGGCCAAGTGCCCCTGGGCGTGGGAGTCCTTAGTGAGAAGCAGCGGCGCCTGGTCAACACAAGAGCGCGAAGGAGCGCGCTCGCCCTCGAGCGCGAATTCTCCGTGGGGAAAAGGATCGCCGAAGAGGGCAGGACATCGGGAGCGGCCTCAAGACGCAGGCGAGGACGCCCGCGCCGCCCACGATGGGCCGATCCCGCCCGAGGTGCTGCACGAAATCGCCATGGAATCGTCGGAAGCGGAGCGGCGGGCCGACGATGCCGAACGCGAGCTGATGGAATGGAAGAAGATCAAGTTCATGCAGGACCGCGTCGGCGAGGACTTCGAGGGTCTGATCGTCAGCGTCACCAAGTTCGGGTTCTTTGTCGAGCTGATGGACATGTTCATCGAAGGCCTGGTGCCGCTTTCCACGCTCACCGACGACCAGTACACCTATCACGACAATACGAAGCAGATCGTCGGCCAGCGCACGAAGAAGAAGTACTCGCTGGGAGATAAAGTGCGCGTGATCCTGGACCGCATTGACAGCGTGCAACGCAAGCTGCAGTTCGCGGTCGTGGAGGAGGCGCCGTCGCGGCCGCAGCAGCGGCATAGGAAATAGTTTAAGTTACCGGCGAGCACCGATCATTGTGCGGTGAGCCTCCACACGGCGCCTGAATAATCCACGACGTACAACTCGCCGTTTTCGTCGCGGCCGAATGAGGAGATCGATTTGCCGGTGGCTGCCAACTGCGTCCGCTCCCAGGCGCCCGACGAGCCCTGCCGCAAGCCCCAGATCCGGCCGCTGCCGAAATCGCCGAAGACGTAGGCACTCACCAGGGCGGGAATGGCCGAACCGCGGTAAACCGAGCCGCCGATCACCGTGGAGCCCTGGTCGCGGCCGTAGTCGTTGATCGGCAGCGTGAGTCCCGTCATGTTGCAGCCCGTGGCCGGCGCGAAACAGTGAGACCCTTCCATGATGTTCCATCCGTAATTGGCGCCCTTCTGAACGATGTCCACTTCTTCGAAGCTGCTCTCGCCCACGTCGCCCGCGAAGAGCGTTCCGGTGGCGGAGTCAAACGAGAAGCGCCAGGGATTGCGGAAGCCGTAGGCAAAAATCTCTGGCGCACCGCCGCCGGTGGCAAACGGATTGTCGGGAGGAATGGCGTACGGCCGGCCGCCGCTGGAACCATTCACGTCGATGCGGAGGATTTTGCCGAGCAGCGCCTGAAGATTTTGACCGTTGCCCATCGGATCTCCTCCGCTGCCGCCGTCTCCCAACGCGATGTAGAGAAAGCCGTCCGGGCCAAACGCCAACTGCCCTCCATTGTGGTTGGAAAAAGGCTGTGCCACGGTCAGCAGGATGCGCTCGCTGGCGGCATCCGCCTGGTCGGGATTTGCGGCTGATGCCAGGTACTCCGCAATTACCGTCTCCCATTGCGATCCCAGCGGGCGCGTGTAGTCCACGTAGAACTTGCGGTTCGACGCGTACGCGGGATGGAATGCCAGGCCGAGCAGGCCCAACTCGCCGCCACTGGCCACCTTTGCGGTGATGTCCAGAAACGGAGCGGCAGTGACTGCGCCGTTGCGGATGATGCGGATCCTGCCCGCCTGTTCGAGCACGAACAGCCGGCCGCTGCCGTCGCGCGCCGACTCCAGCCCGACCGGCGACGCCAGGCCGGCGACAGAACTCGTCAACTGCAAAGCCGGTAACGCGGCTGGCGTGGAAGCTGCGGGCGTGGTGTTCGTACTGCTCGTCTGGCCCCCGCCGCAGCCGACAGCGAAGATCAGCACGACCGCGATGAAGGCTAAGAGGTCCGGTGGTTTTCGCAACCAGGAGACATGCTGCATGGCCTTACTTGATGCGTCGTGGAGCTTTTTGGTTACGCACTGCAACGGCAGAGGCGCCCGCCTGCTCCGGCAAATCACTCACACCTGTGATTCCCGTCACAATGGAATCTGACGCCGACATCTCACATTATGTTTTAGACTGGATGTTTACCGTGGGCCCGCGGAAGCTTCCGTTCCGGCCAGAACTCATCCCAGATTGGAATAACCATGACTAACAGCTTTGGCAGCCGCTCCCCGTTGCGCGTCGGCAGCAAGGAATACGATATTTTCCGCCTGGACGCCCTCGACAAGCAGGGCATTTCGACCACGCACTTGCCGTTCTCGCTTCGCATCCTGCTGGAAAACCTGCTGCGCACCGAAGACGGCAGAGCGGTGAAAGCGGACGACATCCGTTCGCTGGCGGCCTGGGACGGCAGGGCGGTGCCGGTGAAGGAAATCGCCTTCACGCCGAGCCGCGTGCTGCTGCAGGATTTCACCGGCGTCCCCGCGGTGGTTGACCTAGCGGCAATGCGCGAGGCGGTGGAGAAGCTGGGCGGCGATCCGGGAAGTATCAATCCCATCTCACCGGCCGAGCTGGTCATCGACCACTCGGTGCAGGTGGACGAATTCGGTACGCAGTGGGCCTTCCAGGTGAATGCCGACCTGGAGTTCCAGCGCAACAAGGAGCGCTACGCGTTCTTGCGCTGGGGCCAGGGCGCGTTTGAGAACCTGAAAATCGTGCCGCCGGACACCGGCATCGTGCACCAGGTCAATCTGGAATATTTGGCGCGGGTGGTGTTTGTCGGCAGCGCTCACAATGGCAATCGGCCGCTGGCCTATCCCGATACCCTGGTCGGGACGGATTCGCATACCACCATGATCAACGGGCTGGGCGTGCTCGGTTGGGGCGTGGGCGGCATTGAAGCCGAGGCCGCCATGCTGAACCAGCCGGTCTCGATGCTCATCCCGCAGGTCGTGGGCGTAAAGCTGACGGGCAAACTGAAAGAAGGCTCCACCGCCACCGACCTGGTGCTGACCATCACGGAAATGCTGCGCCGCGAAGGCGTGGTCGGCAAGTTTGTCGAGTTCTACGGGCCGGGGCTGCACACGCTGGCGCTGGCGGATCGCGCCACCATCGGCAACATGGCGCCGGAATACGGCGCTACCTGCGGCATCTTTCCCATTGATAAGGAAACGCTGAATTACCTGCGCCTCAGCGGGCGCAGCGAGGAGCAGGTCGCGCTGGTCGAGGCGTACTGCAAGGAGCAGGGCCTGTTCCACGCGCCGGATTCGCCGGAAGCGAACTATTCAACCTACCTGCGGCTCGACCTGGCGTCGGTGGAGCCGAGCGTGGCCGGGCCGAAGCGGCCGCAGGACCGGGTGCGGCTGTTCAATGTTCCCGACGGATTCCGGCAGACCCTGCCGACGCTGCTGCGCCCGGGCAGCAAGGGTGGCGACAGACAAATCGGGGCCTTCGAGGGCGAGGGGGGCAGCACGGCGGTCGGCGTCGAAGACACCGAATCGCCCTCGGCCGACAAGCCGGTGATGGTGGACCTGCGCAAAGAACTGCGGCACGGCAGCGTGGTCATTGCCGCGATCACCAGTTGCACCAACACTTCCAACCCGTCGGTCATGATGGCGGCGGGCATCCTCGCCAAGAAGGCGGTGGAGCGCGGGCTTTCGACCAAGCCGTGGGTGAAGACCTCGCTGGCGCCGGGATCGAAGGTGGTGACCGAGTACTACAAGAAAGCGGGGCTGACGCCGTTCCTCGAGAAGCTGCGCTTCAACCTGGTCGGTTACGGCTGCACGACGTGCATCGGAAACTCGGGTCCGCTGCCGGCGGAGGTCTCCGAAATCATCAACGACAATGAGCTGGTGGCGGTGTCGGTGCTCAGCGGCAACCGCAATTTCGAAGGACGAATTAATTCCGAGGTCCGTGCCAACTACCTGATGTCGCCGCCGCTGGTGGTGGCCTACGCGCTGGCGGGACGCATTGACATTGATTTGGCGAAAGAGCCGCTGGGGCGCGACCAGCAGGGCAAACCGGTGTACCTGCGCGACATCTGGCCGAGCTCGAAGGAAGTGGGCGAGGCCATCGCAAAATGCATTGACAGCAGCATGTTTCGCGGCAGCTATGCCGACGTGTACAAGGGCGACGAGCGCTGGCAGTCGCTGGACGTGCCCGCGGGCGAGACCTTCGCCTGGGACGCGAAATCCACCTACATCAAGGACCCGCCGTATTTCGACGGCATGGGGCCGAACCCGCCGGAGGTGAACGACATCATCGGCGCGCGCGTGCTGGCAGTCCTGGGCCACAGCGTGACCACCGACCATATCTCGCCGGCGGGCTCCATCAAGCCCGACAGCCCGGCGGGCAAGTACCTGATCGCGCACGGCGTTGATGTGAAGGATTTCAATTCCTACGGCTCGCGGCGCGGCAATCACGAGGTCATGATGCGCGGCACCTTCGCCAACATCCGCCTGCGCAACAAGCTGGTGCCCAAAACCGAGGGCGGCTTCACGCGCCACCTGCCCAGCGGCGCGGAGATGACCATCTTCGACGCGGCCATGAAATACAAACAAGAGAAAGTGCCGCTGGTCATCATCGCGGGCAAGGAGTACGGCTCGGGGTCGTCCCGCGACTGGGCGGCCAAGGGACCGATGCTGCAGGGCGTGCGCGCCGTCATCGCCGAGAGCTTCGAGCGCATTCACCGTTCCAACCTGGTGGGCATGGGCGTGCTCCCGCTGCAGTTCGCCTCCGGCGACGATCACGAAACGCTCGGGCTGACGGGCGAGGAGACGTACGAAATCACCGGCTTGCGCGATCTGATCGACAACTACAAGCCGGGACAGAAGGTCACGGTCCGCGCCCGGCATCCCGAGGGCACGGTGCGCGAGTTTACCGTCAGCCTGCGCATTGACACCCCGCAGGAAGCGCTCTACTACAAGCACGGCGGCATTCTGCAATTCGTGCTGCGGCAACTGCTGGCGGGGAAGAACAAGCCGGAGGTGGTCAGCGCGGGCTGAGCGCGTGGCGTGTAGGCCTCGGCGCCGCCGGCGAGTAGCGTCAGGGTCGCGAGCGCGGTGACCCGACAGTCTGGGATCCGGCGGTTCTGCCCGCAGCCTGCTGACCCGAGCGCAGCCGATAGGCCCGGATATGTGGGCTTAACTCTCACACCCCAGCCTGCCACTGGCCACTGACCACTACTTAAATTCCACCTCGATGAAGTGCGCTTCCTGCTTGCCCACGTTCATCACCTGGTGCGTGGAGCCGGCGCCGATCCACTTCACTTCGCCGGCTGTCTGATGGACCATGGCCGCCGGCTTGCCCTGCGGCATGTTGTGCAGGTCGAGATCGCTGAGCGCGACCACCAGGAACGGAAACTCGTGCGTGTGCTTGTGCAGCATGCCGCCGGCAGCGATCTGCACTTCCTGGACACGGACTTCGCTGTTATCAACCACGATATCGCTAAGGCCGCCGTGGCCGACGTCGAGGCCGCGCTCCGCGGTTGTCTGCTTGGGCGTGCCGGATTTCTTCTTCAGAATTTCGATGGTGATATTGCGAAACGGCGTATCGCCGCTGTTGATGAGACGGTGGGTCAAGGGCGCCACGGCAAAGCGCACCTCGCCCTTGCCGGCGCGCCCGGTGGTCACGGAGCGCCCGAGCACGTCGTTCTGGATCTCCGCCGGCTCAAGTATGACGGCGAGGTAGTCGTTGTCGTGGCGGTGCATGAGGGTGGACTGGTGCGCTGGGACGGTGACGTCGTACACCCTGGTGTACTCATTCTCCAGCACAAGGTGGTGGTGCGGCTCCTGGGAAATGGGGACGACGGTGTTGTTGTCGGCGGCGGAGAGTGAAATGGCGGCACAAGCGAGCAGGAACGCGAGTATGGGCTTCATCGGGACTTGATTTTAGCTGAAGCACGGCGGCCGGGCCGTCGCTCGACTGCCATCTACCCGCTGCCGCACAGCTCTTCATGTTTGCGCAGGATGAAGCTGTCGGTCATGCCGGCGAGGTAATCGCAGACCACGCGGTGCACGGGCTCGCGGGCCGTCTGCTCGCGATAGCTCGGGGGCAGCGCCTCGGGATGCGACGTCCAATGATCGAACAGATCGGTGACCACGCGTTCGGCGTGCGATTTCTCCGGCTGGAGGTCGGCGCTGAGATAGAGCTTTTCGTAGAGAAACGACTTTGCCTGCCCGCGCTCGCTATTCACTTCGTCGCTGAACGAGGCGAGCCGCGTGGGGCAGGCACGCACGTCGGCGAGGGATTGGATCGCAGCCTCGCTGATGCGGCGGCAGGTGGTGGCGATCATGTCGGAGACCATGCGGTCGAGCATGGCCTTGAGCGCCTCGTTGAATTTCAGCTTCTCGCGCACTTTGGGGTAGCGCGCTTCCGCCTGCTCGTACAAACGGTTGAACACGGGCACGCCGGCGCGGATGTCGTCGAGCTTCAGAATGTGCGCCTCGTAGCCATCATCCAGGTCGGCAGTGTTGTAGGCGATCTCGTCGGTCAGGTCGATGAGCTGCGCTTCCAGCGGCGGACGCTGCTCGAGAAGATACTCGGAAAGCTGGGGAAATTCCTGCGGGCTGTAATCCCGCGAGTGCTTGATGATGCCCTCGCGAACCTCGAAGGTGAGATTCAGGCCGCGAAAGGCGGCGTAGCGCTGCTCGAAATCCTCGACGATGCGCAGCGCGTGCAGGTTGTGGTCGAAGAACGAGCCGTGGACGCGCATGGCGGCGTCGAGCGCCTTTTCCCCGGCATGGCCGAACGGAGGATGCCCGAGATCGTGCACCAGCGCGAGCGCTTCCACCAGGTCCACCTCCAGCCCCAGCCGCCCGGCGATGGTGCGCGAAATCTGCGAGACTTCGATGGTGTGCGTCAGGCGGTTGCGAAAGTGGTCGGAGTAGCGGCGGGTGAACACCTGGGTTTTATCTTCCAGGCGGCGGAAGGCGCGCGCGTGGATGACGCGATCGCGGTCGCGCTGGTAGTCGGTGCGGTAGGGATGCGAGGCTTCGGGATGTCGCCGCCCGCGGCTGAGTTCGACGCGCGCGGCGTAGGAAGCGGGCATGGCAACAGTTTCCTGTTTCTAGTTTCTAGTTTCAAGTGCTGAGGTGGACGCGCAATCCTGCCACCAGAGCGGTAGAATTGAGGCGGAGCTGTGGTATGAAACGGGCTCTAGTAGTCCTCCTCGTCGTATTGATCGGCTGCGGCGGAGTGACCTTCCAAGCGAACAGTTCTCCCGGAAATGCAGTCACCGTCAGCGGCCTCGTCACTTTCGTTCAGTTCACCGCAATCCTGGACGGCAGCGGCACCCTGGTCAGCGTCACCGTGGTCACGCTCCAGCAGACGGGAGTGCCCCAGACGTTCACCTTCTGCGGCAGCCAGAGCAGCATGTTTCCTCTTAACCAGAACATGCGGGTGAGTTTTGTGCCTGCCGCAACCTGCGGAAACATCGTGGCCGTTGTCCACCTGTGAGCAGGCCGCTCAGGCGGCACGTTTCCGCACATCCCTCGCGCGCCGTACCCGTTTCGCAAGTAGTGCCTTTGCCTTCCCCAGCTCCGCCCGGCGCTCAGCCGTCAACCCGCGCCCGCCCCGGTTGATGAAAAACGTCAGCATTCGCATGCCTGAGCCCGGACCTTTTGGCGAGACTTTCTTCGAGGCCAGCGTTCTGGCGATGGTGGCCGCGCTCTTCGTGAATAGGCCTGCGGGAGGATGCGTCGAATCTGTGGTGACGTTCCGTACCCATCTTCTCTTCGATTTTGCTCTAGCCATCGCAGCTCCTTCAAGACTCCCTTTCGTTCTTGGGATGCGAAAAACAAAAAGCCCGGCCATTTCCGGCCGGGCCAACTGAAACTGAAACTCGAAACTGAAACTACGGCTTCACCGCTTCCGCTTTGCGCTCGTTCTGCTTGGCGAGTTTCACTTTGGCGGTGTCGAGCTTCTTCTGCACCTTGGCGACCTCGGTGGTGTCCACTTCGGCAGAGACGCTCTTGGCCCATTCCGCCAGGGCGCGCTCCCAGTACGCGGTCGCCAGCTTCAGCCGCTCGGTTTTCTGCAGCAGGTCCCCCATGTGGTCGAGCACCGTGGGATCGTTCTGGATGCGATCCATGGCCTTGCGCAGGTTCTCTTCCGCGAGCTCGTAATTGCCGAGCTTGAAATAGGCCCAGCCGAGCGAATCCAGGTACGCGCCGTTCTGCGGGTCGAGCTGGATGGCCTTCTTCACGTATCCCAGGGCCTCGTCGAGCCGGACCCCGCGGTCGGCCAGCATGTAGCCAAGGTAATTCAAGGTGACGGCGTTGTTGGGATCGGTGGCCAGCACCTTCTTGAACATCTCCTCGGCGCGGTCGTACTTTTTCTGCCGCTCGTAGATGGAGCCGGCGACGAAGCTGACGTAATCCTTCTCTTCCTGCTTGGTGGAAAGCGGTTCGGCCTTGGCCAGCGCCTCTTCCGCTTCCGGCCAGCGCTTCAGGCGGCTGTACATCTGCGCCAGCGCGATGTAGACCTCGCGATCCTCGGCCGTTCCCTTCAGCATGCCCTTGGCCACGCTGAGGGCCTGGTCCACCTGCCCGGTATCGGCCAACTGCCCGGCCAGGACCAGCTTCAGGCTGCGGTCTTTCGGCGCCTTGGCGACCGCTTCCTGCGCCACCGAGGTGGCTTCCTTCCACTCCTTGGCTTCACGGTAGGTGTCGATGAGCTGCTGGTATCCGCGGGTGACGTTGTCGTCGCCCAGCGTCAGCATCTTCCGGAACGTGTCAAGGGCGAGCTGCGTCTTCCCGGTATCGCGATAGATGCTGCCCAGCCGCTCCAGGAACACAGCGCGGTTGTTGCGCTCGCCGGTCGTGTAATTGCCGTCCGCCTTCTCGCTCTTTTGCAGCAGGCGGTTGAGGACCTGGATGGAATCGTCGAACTTCCCCTGCGCCTGGTAGATGACCGCCATGTTGTACGGAACTTCCAGCGAGTCCTGGACTTCGGCTTCCGCCTTTTTCAGGGTGGCGAGCGCGTCGTCGAACTTGCCGTTGCGGCGCTGGATTTCAGCGATGCGCATCAGGCTCTGCGCATCGTGCGGATCGGATTCGACGATGGTCTTGTACTGCTCCAGCGCAGCTTCGGTCTGATTGTCGTTCATCAGGTTCTGCGCCAGGCCGCGGACCGCGTCCAGATTGTCGTGGTCAATCTCCACCGACTTCTTGTACGCCGCCACCGCGTTCTTGTAGTCCTTCTGCTGCTCGTAGGTGTAGCCGAGCGCGGAGTACAGCTTGCTGCTGCGCTGCGATTCGGGAACGCCCTTCAGCACCTCGGCCGCCCGCGCGGAATCCCCTTCCTCGTTGTAGAGGTAGGCGAGCGTGGTGAGCGCCTCTTCCGATCCGGGCTCCAGCCTGACCGCGGTCTTGAATTCGTTCTCCGCCTTCAGCAGCTCATTGTCCAGCCGGTAGAGGCGCCCGAGAAGGACGTGGTTATCCACCACCTTGGGCTCGATGCGGACGATTGCCTCGTACTGCTCAATGGCGCGTTTCAGAATCTCCTGCGATTGCGCGCCCGCCTGCGTATCCGGTAGCGATCGCAGGTAAATGCGCCCCAGCAGCTTGCGCGCCTCCAGGTTGTCGGGATCGCGTTTGACGATCTCCTGGGCTTCCAGGACGGCGTCGCGAATGCGTCCCGTCTTGGCATAGAGCTCGGCGAGACCGGAATTCAGGTACTCGGAAGCGGGGTCGTTCTCGATCGCCAGCCGGTATTCGTCGATCGCCTTGTTGGCGTACTCAGGACGGCCGTACATCGCGACCAATTCCTCGTACATGTGCGCCATGGCGTAGTGATAGTAGGCGGCGGCGCGGTCGGCTTTCTTGCCCTGCTTGGGTGCGGGCTGCGGGGACAATTGCGCCGCAGGCCCGGCGGCTTTCGCAGGAGCGGTTTGCGCGACACCCGCCAGCGAGGCAAGCAGAAGCACGGCAATGGCAGGCTTACCGGTAATCATTAAGGTCCTTAAACGAGACAAATATCCCACCACGGTTGGATGCCGAACTCATCCCGCGGGTGTCAGTGTAATTTTACGCGAAATCGCGCGCAGAGTTGCGGTCGGGGCGGAAAAACAGCGGTTACTTAGGTCCTTACGGGCGACCAGGGATGGGAGTGATGTCCTGAAATCCGTCCCCGTCCGCTACCGAACACTAACTCCTAACTCCCAACTAGAACTGGTTTTTCGAGAGTCGTTCTTGGGAAGGGCACGGCGGAACCTGTCCCGAGCCTGCCGAGGGAGCCGTGCCGCTCGAGGCCACAAAAATAGTGGGCTTTAGCCCCTGAGGGACATCTTTCCTGAGGCGAAAATGTATTTTTGAAACCAGCTCTTCTAACTCCCGGTTTCAGTGCCGGAAGTGCCGGATGCCGGTGGTGACCATCGCCAAGCCGAGCTTGTTGGCCGCCTCAATCACTTCCTGATCGCGGACTGAGCCACCCGGCTGAATGATGGCGGTGGCGCCGGCCTTGGCGATCTCTTCCACGCCGTCGGGGAAGGGGAAGAACGCGTCCGAGGCGGCAACCGAGCCCTGGGTCCCGAGCACCGACTTCATGGCGCCGATCTTGGCCGAGTCCACGCGGCTCATCTGGCCCGCGCCGACGCCCACGCTGCGGCCGTCCTTCGCATACAAAATCGCGTTCGACTTTACGTGCTTGCACACTTTCCAGGCGAATAGCAGGTCTTTCATCTCCTGCTCGCTGGGCTGACGTTGGCTCACCACCTTGACGGTGGCGGGATCGAGCTTGTGCAGGTCGGTGTCCTGGACGAGCACCCCGCCGGTAACGGCCTTGATGACGTACTTCATGGGGCCGGGTGTCACCTCGAGAACGCGCAGGTCCTTGCGCTTGCCGAAGCGGGCGCGCGCGGCTGCGTCGAAGGAAGGCGCGATGATGCACTCGATGAAGAGCGCGACCCCGTTGTGGCGCAGGCCGGCGATGGCTTCCGCAATCGCGCCGTCAACCGGGCGGTTAAGCGCGATGACACCGCCGAAAGCGGACACGGGATCGCACTCGAAGGCGCGCTGGAAGGCCTCGATCGGGTTCTTGCCGGCGGCGCTGCCACAGGGGTTGGTGTGCTTGATGATGGCGCAGAAGGGCTCGTCGAATTCGGCGGCCAGATCCCAGGCGGCCTGCAAGTCGACAATATTGTTGTAGGAAAGTTCTTTGCCCTGGAGCTGCTTGCCGTTGGCGACGCCCACATCGGTGCCGTCGGAATACATGGCGGCTTTCTGGTGCGGGTTCTCGCCGTAACGCAGGTCCATGACCTTGTTGTAGCGCAGGCGCAAGGTGGGCGGGAAGCCGCCCTGGGTCTGCAGTTCAAAGTCGCCGTTGGCGTGCACGCGCTCCAGCGTCGAGGCAATGGCGGAGTCGTAGGAGGCGGTGAGCGCGAACGCCTTCTGCGCCAGCTTCCACTTGCTGGCGCCGCAGAGTTCGCCGCCGGACGATCGCATTTCATCCACGATGGCCTGGTAGTCGGCGGGCGAAGTCACCACCGCGACGTCGTGAAAATTCTTGGCGGCGGAGCGAATCATCGACGGCCCGCCGATATCGATGTTCTCGATCATCTCGTCCAGGCGCACGCCGGGCTTGGCCGCGGTCTTCTCGAAAGCGTAGAGATTCACCACCACCATATCGATGGGCTGGATGCCGTGCTCGGCGACGGTGGAGCGGTGCTCAGGATTGGAGCGCATGTGCAGGATGCCGCCGTGCACGCGTGGGTGCAGGGTTTTGACGCGGCCGTCGAGCATCTCGGGAAATCCGGTGAGTTCGGAGATGTCCTTGACCTTGATGCCGCTGTCGCGCAACAGGCGCGCGGTGCCGCCGGTGGAGATCAGTTCGACGCCGAGGTCCTGCCAGTTGTCGGCGAATTCCACCAGGCCGGTCTTGTCGGTGACGCTGAGGATGGCGCGCTCGATCTTTGCCATGAATTCCTTCCGAAGAGTGCAGGATTGTGCGGGAACCGAAATTAAATCTTAACAGCGAACGGAGTAGCTGTGACAGGGATCACGTTGCGGATGTACAGAAGCTTTTCAGTTTGTCAGTATTTCAGTTCTTCAGTACGGCCGTCGCATGGAGCGACTTGCTAAAACTGGTTTCAAGAATCGGTTTTTGGGAAGGGCACGGCTTCAGCCGTGCCATAAGAAGCCCGAATCTTGGCGGCTTTAGCCGCTGAGGGATTCCGACCTCATGAAAATGATTTTCGAAACCAGTTCTACTGACGTACTGAAATACTGAAACACTCATTCATATGCGCAGGTACCCGTTCGTTTCCGCGGGATCGTCCACCCCCTGCGGCAGCGTGCCGCCGTTGTAGCGCGCCAGCCGGTTCTCCCATTTCAAGAAGTCGGTAATGGTCTGCGGCTCGATACGGATTTCCACCCGCCGCAAACTTGCCAGCAGCAGGTTCATTTCGTTGAGCAGGCCTTCGGGGGTGCGCAGCGATTTGCGCTTGTTGCAGGCGACCGCAATTTCCACCTTGCGATTACGTACTTCCAGCAGTCCCCAGCCGGACGGCAGCTCGGCGGCGGCGATCAGCCCCGCCGGCGCCATGTAGAAGCGCTCGCAGCCCAGCGCGCCTTGCGGGTTCAGGCGCCAGGGTTTGCCTCGGTCGGCGAGGAAGTCGGCGCGCGAGATCTTGCACTCCACCAGCACCGAGCGGCAGCGCCCCTTCCAGCCGATCACGTCGGGAACTTCGCCCGTGCAGCAGGCCTGCTCGGAAAGAATAATTCCGCAGCGGTAGCTAGTGCGCAGCCAGCGGACCGCCAGTTCGACCAGGGCCGGGTGGGTCATGGCTCCACTGTGTTCCCCGATAGGGCAGATGACAAGTAACCACCGAGACACAGAGTTCACCGAGGCTCACCGAGAATACTCGTCAAAAGCAAACTCGGTGACTCGGTGGTGAATAAGACATTTAACGCGCTAGGGCGAGCGCGCTCCAACTCACAATTCGGACCTTCTGAAACTGAAACCGAAACTAGCTTTTCGCCTTCGCCTTCAGCCGCACCTGGCCATTCTGGACCTCGACCGAGTATTCCACGCCGGGGCAGCCGGATTCGCCGCGGATTTGGTCGGTTTTCTTCTTCACGAAGGCCTTGAAGGAATCGAAGCTGTTGAGGTCCACCGCCTGCCCGGCCTTCTTCCTGGCATCCATCATGGCGTCGAACAGCGACTTGACGGCCGCGAGGTCGGTCTCGACATCGGAGCAGTGGATCTTGAACGGCTGCCCGGTGGCGCGAGCTTCCAGCGCCGCGGCGGCCGCCTGCTCTTCCTCGCGCCGCATGCCCGAGATGCCAAGCACGGCGTCCTGCGGCCTGCGGTAGCCCTCTTCCTTGATCTTCATCTTCTGGCGCCACAGGTCGCTGAACAGCGCATAGCGCTGCGCCAGGCCGTTGTACTTGAAGCGCTGGGTGAAACTGAGCTTCGAGGAGTCGCTGAACTTCCGGAGGAGGTTCTGGACGCGCCACTCGGTGTCGGAGGGCGGTTTCTTGGAGCCGCCGCCGAAAAAGACGTCGTACTCGACCTTCAGCCGACGCACGCTCTCTTCCAGAACGTTCAGTTCCTCGTCGACAGTCAAGTTGCTCTCCTGCGTTGATGGCTGGCTACGCGGCGGGAATATACCACTTCTGATTTGCGTTTTGCGATTTCTGATCAGGTGCGGAACACGCGATTCCGCTGCCGCCGCAACTCCGCAACGCAGCGTAAGCAGGAGCAAGGTTCGTCGACGCAGCCGGTAGTCCGTATCCCCCAGGAACGGACTACCGGCCACGGCCTGCCGGCAACGAGCTGCCGGTTCATGGTTACCGCGTCGCGAACGCCTGCTCGGCCCGCTTCGCTTTATCGATCTTCCGCAGTTCGTGGCCCAGGTAAACCTGCCGCGGACGTGCGATCTTCTGCTCCTTGTCCTCCAACAACTCCTGCCACTGCGCCAGCCATCCGGCCATGCGCGGGATGGCGAACAGAACCGTGAACATGTCGGGCTTGAAGCCCATCGCCTGGTAAATGATCCCGCTGTAGAAATCCACGTTCGGATAGAGCTTGCGGGTAACGAAGTACTCGTCCTCGAGCGCGATTTTCTCCAGTGCGATGGCGATGTCGAGCTTGGGATTGCGGCCGGTGATCTTGAACACGTCCTCGGCGGTCTGCTTGATGATGCGCGCGCGGGGATCGTAGTTCTTGTACACGCGGTGCCCAAAGCCCATCAGCTTGCCCTTGCCCTCCTTGATACGCTTCACGTACTCGGGGATGTTCTTGATGTCGCCGATCTCGTCCAGCATGCGCAGCACGGCTTCGTTGGCGCCGCCGTGCAGCGGACCGGCCAGCGCCGACGCCGCCCCCGCCGCCGACAGGTACGGATCGGCCTGCGAGCTGCCGACCGAGCGCATGGCGTTGGCGGAGCAGTTCTGCTCGTGATCGGCGTGCAGGATGAAGAGCACGTCGAGCGCCCGCGCCATCACCGGATTGGCCACGTACTTCGGCTCCACCATCTTCCACAGCATGTTCATGAAGTTCTCGGGGAAGCTGAGGTCGTTGTCGGGATAGACGAAGGGATAGCCGAGGCTGTGCCGATACGAATACGCCGCAATCGTCGGAATCTTGGCGATCAGGCGGATGATCTGGTGCCGGCGGCATTCCGGATCGGCGATGTTTTTCGCCTCCGGGTACATCGTCGACAGCGCCGCCAGCGTGCTCACCAGGATGCCCATGGGGTGCGCGTCGTGGCGGAAGCTCTTCATGAACTGCTTGGTGTTTTCGTGCAGCATGGTGTGGTGCGTGATCTGCTTCACCCAATCGTGGCTTTGTTCGGGTGTAGGCAATTCGCCGTTGAGCAGCAGGTACGCGACGTCAAGGTAGGTGCAGTTCTCCGCCAGGTCCTCGATGTTGTACCCGCGGTAGCGGAGGATGCCGCGGTCGCCGTCAATGAAGGTGACTTTGCTGCGGCACGACGCGGTGTTCATGAAGGCGGGGTCGTATCCCATCAGGCCGAAGTCGGTGGGATCGGTTTTGATCTGCCGCAGGTCCATGCTGCGGATGGTGCCGTGTTCAATCGGCAGGGTGTAGGTCCGGTTGGTCCGATTGTCGACGATGGTGAGCGTGTCGTTGGCCATGAATTCCTCCTCGGCGTACGCCCGGCGGAGATCCTCCCGCACGCCGGTCTTGGCACGTGCTGGGTGGAGGCCGGATACGGCGGTACCGGAATAAATCTGGTGCAGCAGGCCAAATTAGTCCTTTTTTCGGCCCTTGGCTAGCAAGGCATTCGCCGCCCCCTGGGTGGCGTTCCAATTTTAGGCATGAAGCAGTTGCCGTCAAGACCGCCTGGGCTCGTGAACCCGACCCCTGGCGGCGCATTCTATTCGCCATGAATTCCTTTCGGTGTACATTGGACCGCGGATGGTGTGTTGCACTTCTCAAGTTGGCACTGGCAACTCAAGCGCATGATCGTCGGCACCGGAATTGACATCGCCGAAGTCCCCAGGATAGCCGCCGCTATCGAGCGTTTCCGCGACCGCTTCCTGCGCCGCATCTTTACCGAAAAGGAAATCCGCTACTGCGACTCCAAGGCCAACCGCATGGAGAGATACGCCGCCCGTTTTGCCGCCAAGGAAGCCGCGCTCAAGGCCATCGGCACCGGCTGGAAACACGGCGTGGCATGGACTGATGTCGAGGTCCGGCGCGAGCCCGGCGGTCGCCCCACCATCGCCTTCACCGGCAAGGCCGCCGAATTCGCCGCGCGCCTCGGCGTCACGCGAGCTTCACTGTCGCTGTCGCACACCAAGGATCAGGCGATTGCTTCCGTGATTTTGGAGACCAGTGACTGACGAGAACTGGTTTCAAAAATCGGTTCTTGGGCAGGGCACGGCTTCAGCCGTGCCGCTTGAGGCCGCAAAAATGGCGGGCTTTAGCCCCTGAGGGAAATGTTCCCTGAGGCGAAAATGCATTTCTGAAACCAGTTCGAGTACGTTCATTCCGGAGAATCTCATTTGTCCGAAACCGTGGTTGTAGTCCAGCCCGCGCCCCAACTCACGCCCCAAGCCGATCGCCGCACCCATCTTGCCGGCGTGCTCATGATGAGCTTTGCCAGCCTCTTGCTGGAACTGGCGCTCACCCGCCTCTTCTCCGTGATCCTCTTCTATCACTTCGCCTTTCTGGCGATCTCGATTGCCCTGCTCGGCCTGGGCGCCGGCGGGGTGGTTGCCTACCTCGAAAGGAACCGGCTGGCACAGTGGGACACGCGCACGTTGGGCTCGCGCCTGGCCGCCGCCAACGCCGTGCTGCTGCTGGTCGTCCTGGAGGTTGATCTACACGCCCCGGTTTCGGTCGCGTTTGACTTGACGCCCGAGGTGATGCTGCGGCTGGCGCTGATGTACATCGTGTCCGCGCTGCCGTTTTTCTGCACCGGGCTGTTGTTTTCGGTTGTATTCGCGCGCGAAACCCGCGGCATCACCGAACTCTACGCCGCTGACCTCACCGGCGGCGCGCTCGCCTGCCTGGCCATCGTGCCGTTGCTGAACTTCGTCGGCGGGCCGAACTCGATCCTGGTCGCGGTGATCGCCTCGGCGGCGGCCTCCGCCATCTGGGCGCGCACGCCCCGGTCGCGCCGCTTTGCCCTGGCGCTGATGGCCGCCTTCGCCCTGCTCACCGCCGCCAACTATTCCGGCAAACTCATTGATATCGTCTACGCCAAGGGCGTCCGGCGCGATCAGCCCTGGGTCCTGTTTGCGCGCTGGAACGCCATTTCCCGCGTCGAGGTGGACGAGCAGGGCGATGCCAGGGTCATTGTCATCGATGCTGACGCCTCGACCTGGATCATGAATACGGATCCCCACCACTGGAGTCCGGACTACAAGCGCAACCTGATGTCGGCGGCGCCCGGAGTCGTCAACGTGCTTCGCCCGCGCGGCGACTACGCCATCATCGGCCCCGGCGGCGGCGTCGACATCTTGCGCGCCCTCGCCAACGGCAGCCCCAGCGTCACCGCCATCGAGATCAACCCGATTATCGTCAACGACATCATGCGCGGGCGCTGGGCCGATTTTTCGTTTCACCTCTACGACCAGCCGGAAGTCCACGTTCATCTCGGTGACGGACGCTCCTGGGTGCGCCAGGCGCGCCAGCAGTTCGACGTTGTGGAAATGACGCTGGTGGACACCTGGGCCTCCACCGCCGCCGGCGCCTTCGCCCTCAGCGAGAACAACCTGTACACCGTCGAGGCCTTCCGCCAATATTTCGATCACCTCAAGCCGGATGGCATCATTGCCATCACGCGTTGGGAATTCAGCCAGCCGCGCGAGGCGCTGCGCGTTGTGTCGCAGGAGCTGGAACTGCTGAAAGGCGCCGGAGTCTCCAACCCGCGCTCGCACTTCATCGTGGTTTCCGAGCGCGAGCTGGATCGGGACGGCGTGCCGGTGATCGTGCTATGCAAGAAGTCCCGCTTCACCCCGGCGGAGGAAGCAGCGGTGCGCGCGCACGTCGCCGAGTATCCGGATCTGCATCCGATCTACATGCCATCGGACGCTGCGCTGTTTTCGCCTCCAAATGCAGACCAGATTCGTGCCGATGTGCGCGCATTTCGCGACCTGATAACGCAGCCTCCCGACGTGATGAAGCTCGGCGCCACACCGTGGAGCCCGCGCGCCGCCTACATTGCGCGATACCCTTACAACATCGCGCCGGTGTTCGACAACTCGCCGTTCTTCTTCTTCACCATGAAGACACGCGACGTCCTATCGCGGCTGCTGAGCGGCGGCGAGCGTGGCGGGACTGGAAAAACAACCTCGGCGTCGCGGTCCTCGCCATGGTGCTGGTCGTATCGATCGCCTGTGTGCTGCTGTTCCTCATTGTTCCCCTGGCGCTGCACACGCGCGCCGGCCGCAGCCAGCCGGTGGCGAGTCACGCGCCGGTGTCGCGCCTCCTTTACTTCATCGCCATCGGCCTCGGCTACATCCTGGCCGAAATCGCCTTCATCCAGCGCTTCGTCCTCTTCCTCGGCCACCCCACCTACGCGCTCACCGTGGTCATCTTCCTCATGCTGCTGGCCAGCGGCGCCGGCAGCATGTTGTCGCGGCGGTGGCTGTTCGATCCGCTGCAAGTCCGGACGCCGCTCGTCGTGGTCGTCGCGCTGTTGCTGACCTACATCTGGGTGCTGCCGCCGCTGCTGCGGGCGCTGGTTGGCTTGCCATTCTTGCTGAAGCTGATAATCAGCGCTCTCGCCCTGGTTCCCCTGGGACTCGCGATGGGGATGCCGTTCCCCAGCGGCCTGCGCGCACTCGCGGCGAGTAGCCTCGCGGCGGGTAGCCTCGCCAACGGAAGCGCGCAGCAGGACAACGCCATCGAGTGGGCGTGGGCGTTGAATGCCGCATCCAGCGTGCTGGGCTCGGTGCTGGCGATGGTAATTGCCATCCAGTTCGGCTTGAGCTGGACCCTGGCGTCGGGTGCGCTGGCGTATTTGCTCGCGCTGGCGCTGGTCCCGCGGCTGCGAGCCTCATCGCCGGCTCCCTGAACAGGCTGCCGCAGTGGAAAAAACGCTTGTTGTTCCGTGCTATTGCTTGGCAGCTACCGGCCCGCTAATCTGCTACACGCGAGGTAGATAATGCGCCGACTGCTTCCGACACTGCTCCTCCTTGCCGCCAGCGCGGTTGCGCAGGTCAACGTATCGGGCGGGGTGAATAATCCCCCATCGGGCTTATCGGGGAATGCTACCCAGATTCAAGGGAAAGCTGTGGATGGTCCGACCGCTCCCGACCAGATGCCGTTTTACAACGGCACGAAGATCGGATGGTTCGTTGATCCCGTCGTTCGCATGAATCGCGATTGCGGCATCGTAGGCTCGGGCAACGAAACCGCTGCACTGAATACCTGCATCGCCAGGCTGCCGAACTATACCGGCGTCCTGCAGTGCGACAAGCCCGGCATGATCATCTACTCCCACGGAGTTGTGGTGCGCGACAAGGTGGGCATCCGCATCGAAACCGCGGGCGGCGGGCATACCCTCAACAATTACTGCCAGCTCATTTACACCGGCGCCGCCGGCGGGACGGTAATCGACGTGGAGCGCACGCGGGACTCGGTGATCTTCAAGGGATTCAGGGTTTATGCGGGCGCCGCCGATATCGGTTTCCAGACCGGGCAGACCGGGAGCGGGTCCAACATCGCCACCAGTGACTCGTTCGAGGAAATCCAGCTTCTCAACAACAACGGAAGATCAACCTTTATCGGCTTCATGATTGGCGACATCGGCCAGAACAGCGACGAGATGAAATTCAATCACGTCTCCGTTGCTAGCCAGAGTTGCACGAAGTGCGGCACCGCATTTAAGAACGTCAACACCAACGTATACGGCACCGAGTTTCGTGCCATCGGCCTGAACAACATGGCGGTGGGCTTCGATTGGTACTCCGGCGCCAGCGTCAATAAGGTCAACGCCACGTCTGTCGCGCTGCTTTACAAAGTGCGAACCAGTGGTGCGACCTTCCACGTCCAACACGAAGACATCGAGTGGGCCGATCAGATTTTGCAGGTTCCCAGTGGCGGCGGTGGCCCCGCGTTTGTTGAGGAGAATGGGCGGGTCATTCTAAATGCTCCGCCAGGATTGGGGGGAACAGGTCTGACGGGAACCGCCGGCCATCCGGCGTGGGACAACTCCGGCGGTGGAATTCTCAAGGTCAGGAACATTAACTTCAACGGATACCCGTCTCCGGGGCTTACCTTCCTCCACGGTTGCGCTACCTGCATCGCGGATGTTGACTTCTACGATCCGGGAATCACAACTTACGGTGCCGGAATAGGAGGCGCACCCGCCAATCCCCTGAATTTCCTTAACAACAATGGGTTCTCGTCCGGGGTGGCGGGTGGCAACAATCCTATCTGGACCGGTCGCGGGTTTCTTGACGAAAAGGGAATGATGGTTCCCGGGATCGGGATGCAACAGACGAATTATGGCGCTGGGCTGCGCGGCGACTTTACTCCATGCACCCGGGGGAATATCTGCTTCAACGAAGGGCAAGTTGAACTTACCGGCGTTCATTCCATCTTCAACAACCCGACGATCAGCTACACGGGAAGGGCTGGCTCAACGACACGCAACTATGCCGTGGTCGCCTGCGATGACACCAGATGCGCGGCAGGGCATCGGTCGATTCCGACGGCTTCCGTGCGCGTAAAGAACGCCCTGGCGGCACTCGACGGAAGCGACTACGTGACGCTGACCTGGACCCCGGCGTTAGGCGTGAATAAGTACGGCATTCTTCAGCAGGGATCTGACCCGAACACCTGGAACCTGCTGATGTCGAACATTTCCTGTGCGGCCAACCCTTGCACGGTGAACATCACCACCGACAGCAGCACCTACACCTACGCCTATCCCACCTACAACGAGACGGGCGGAGCAATTCTGCGCGGCGCAATTAAATTCGGCAAATCGGCCACGCAACCGGCGGCAGTAGATTTCACTTATGCATCGCGAATCGTTGCGCCGTCATCGCTCGTTACCGGCTGGAACGCAGACTTGTTGGGCGGTGTTCACATGGGCAGCATAAGAGCAGGCAAAGTAGTGTGTTTCAAGGATGCGACGCATTTGGGTTACTGTTCTACCGTGGTGGCGTCTGACGGAAGTTGTACCTGTAATTAGGGGCTGGCGCAGGACGTTTCCGGCTGGCCGCCCACTGCTCGGAACTCCAAAATGAAAATCTCAGGGTCAATAGAACTGGGATTGTTGGAAAACTTAGGGCACGCCTAGGTGCTTACGCCGCGTATCCAATGCTCTGCCGGACACTGTGCACGTGCTTGCAGGAATTCAATCATGATCCTTGGGCGGACAGCTACACATCTGCGGTATATTGGCGTCAGTGCCGTTGTCCTCCTGCCCTGCTGGTGGACTGCACACATACAATCCGCCGATTTCAGTAGCCACGTATACAACAGTTGGCTGGCAATTCTAGCGAAAAGTGGGCGTGCCAATGGCATCTACGTTGGCCTTCGGTTCACCAATGTATTGTTCGACTGGATCTGCGAAGCTTTCGCAAGAATCGTGGGCTTCGGTCCAGCTGAGCATTTAGTAGCATCGGCACTAGCCCTATTATTCTTTTGGTCTTGCTTTGCGTTTATCGCAAGCGCAAGCGAACGCACGCCCTGGCACCTGGTTCCCTTCGTTGCCGTTTTGACATACAGCCGAGTTTTCTATCTCGGATTCATGAACTTCTATCTGGCAACAGGGCTCGCTCTTGCTGCTCTCGCATGTGTGTGGCGTGTGCGCAACCGCCAACGGTTCATGCTGGCGGCAGGTCTGCTTCTGTTATCGGCAGTCGCCCAGCCTCTTCCTCCGATTTGGGCGGTTTGCATAGCGGGATACCGGTGGGCGCAGTCGCGCGTTGGAACGGCGCGACGACGGGCGTTGTTCAGTGGCAGCATCATAGGTTTGATTGCTGTTAGTTTCTTGTTGCGAGCGAATCTCTCGTCGCAGTTCGGCCCGGCGAAATATCATCTGAGCACGGGGCTTGAACAATTTGTTCCTGTTCTTTCGAGAACGTTCGTTATCTCCTCCGTGGTCATTGGTTGTGCGTTGTTCGTCTATATCCTTCGCGCTGTACTGACCAGCCAGGTCGTTCTCAACCTGGTGCCTGTCTACCTCTTGTTTGTATGTGCCGGGGTACTGCTGCCGGACAGCGCGCTTCCGCCCAACACGAGCTCGTTTTTTACATTGATTCCGCTGCGCATCGGTCTGTTCTCGGGCGTGCTGCTGTTTGCGGCCATGGGACGGATGCGGCCAACCCGCTCGCAACTTCTGCTGGCGATAGCCGCTGCCGGTCTGTATTTCGCAACGTTGCTCGCTTACGACACCAAACTGGAGAACTGGGAAGAGAGAATAGAGGCTGTCGTCTCCACTGTACCTCAGGGAAGTCGGGTCGTATCAGTGATCACTGACGCGCCTTTTGCTGTTCGACATCTCATCGATCGCGCTTGTATTGGCCGCTGTTATAGCTTCGCGAACTACGAGCCGACCACAGGACAGTTTCGAGTGCATGTGCTGCCCGGGTCGCGAAGCAATGTGGATACGTTTTTTGGTTCGCTCCAGTTGCAGGCAGGGCGGTTCACCGTGCGCGCCTCGGACGACCCGCTGCTTGAAATAGCCCGGTGTGCCGATGGCGATGATAGTTTATGTCTGCGAGTGTTACATGCGGGAGATTCTACAGCTCCCCTTCACTGAGCCGCTGCGGTTCCAGATGGCTGGTGTTCAGTCGGGTTGACCCCAAGCGCACGCTCGACTAGCTTTCGCATTATCCACATAGCTGTCGAGAAATCCGGTTCGACACCTGCGCGTGGAATCCATCGCGCTCTTGCTGACCTGCATTTGGGTGCTGCCGCCGCTGCTGCGGGCGCTGGTTGGCTTGCCATTCTTGCTGAAGCTGATGATCAGCGCTCTCGCGCTGGTTCCGCTGGGCGGAGGTGTTGGCGCCGAGCTGGGCTGTCCGCTGGGATTCACCATTGTCGGCGGGCTCATTGTCAGCCAGGCGTTGACCTTGTTCACGACGCCGGTGATGTACCTCTACCTCGACCGTTTGCGCTGGAAGCTGATGCGCCGCGGCGGCAGGCAGCCGTGGGAAATGCGCGATCGGGCCGGGCTGGAGCCGCACGCCACCTGGCTGGCGTGACTACCGCGTTGTAAGCAGTTGTAAACATAGGTAAAATGACGGCATTCGTCGAATCCTCGGCGCATTTTTTGGCATCGAAGTGTAAGTAGCCGCTTACTTCCTCTGCGGGGCTTACCGACACAAAATGGCAAGTAAAGAAATCATGAAATCCCGCTCTTTGAAATTACGCAATTTCTCGTTACTGCTGGTCGCGATCGCGGCCATTTCCCTTCTGCTCGGTTGCAGCAAGAACACCGCGCAGGCTGCCGGTCAACGCCCCCCGGCGCCCGTCATCGTCGCGACCGTGGACCAGCGCGACGTCCCGGTTCAGATCACCGCCATCGGCAACGTCGAGGCTTACCAGACGGTGCAGATCCGCTCGCAGGTGAATGGTCAGATCGAGCGCGTGTTCTTCAAGGAAGGCGACGACGTCCGCAAGGGGCAAATGCTCTTCCAACTCGACAAGGCGCCGTTCCAGGCGGCACTGGAGCAGGCCGAGGGCAATTTGCAGCGCGACCAGGCGAATGCCGTCAATGCGCAGGCGCAGGCCGCCCGCTACACCGCCCTGGAGACCCAGGGCGTGATTTCGCGCGAGCAGGCGGAACAGATGCGCACCCAGGCTGAGGCCAATGCTTCCGCGGTTAACGCCGATAAGGCCGCGGTGGATGCCGCCAGGGTGCAACTGCGCTACACCGATATCAAGGCGCCGATCGATGCCCGCGCCGGAGCGTTGCTGATCAACGTCGGCAACCTCATCAAGGCCAACGACACCCCGTTCCTGGTGCAGCTCAATCAGATTCAGCCCATCTATGCGACCTTTTCCGTTCCGGAAACGCAGCTCCAGGCGGTGCGCCAATATTCCGCCGGCGGACATCTCAAAGTTCTCGCCTATCCCAAGGGGCAGGCCAACAATCCCGCCGAGGGCACGCTGACGTTCATCGACAACGGCGTGGATCCCACCACCGGCACGGTGAAGCTGAAAGGCACCTTCCTCAACCGGGACCGGCGTCTGTGGCCGGGTGAATTTGTTGACGTGGTGCTCAATCTTTCTGTCCATAAGAACGCGATCGTTGTCCCGACCAAGGCCATCCAGACGGGCCAGCAGGGCAATTACGTTTTGATCGTGACCCAGGACAATACGGCGAAGGCGCAGCCGGTCCAGACTATCGGCACGTTTGAAAACCTGACGCTGGTTGCCGGCGGTCTCGCCAAGGGTGACCGCGTCGTCGTGGATGGACAGCTCCGCGTCGTGCCCAATGGGAAGGTCAACGTGCAGAGCACGGTTCCCCCCAGCGCGTCGGCTGCTCCCGCGGCGGCGCCGGCCGGAGGCAGCCAGTGAGTATTTCCGAGCTCTTCATCAAGCGGCCGATCATGACCACCCTGGTCATGGCCGCCATTTTGATCTTCGGCATTTTCGCCTACACGCTGCTGCCGGTGAGCGACCTGCCCAACGTGGACTTCCCCACCATTCAGGTGATCGCGCAACTGCCCGGAGCGAGCCCGGAGACGATGGCGTCCTCGGTGGCAACCCCGCTGGAGAAACAGTTCTCCACCATCGCGGGCATTGACTCGATGACCTCGACCAACGCGCTGGGGATCTCCAATATCACCATCCAGTTCAACCTCAGCCGCAGCCTGGATGGCGCCGCGCTCGACGTGCAGTCGGCCATTTCCAAGGCGGCCAGCCAACTGCCGCCCGAATTGCCGACGCCGCCGTCGTTCCAAAAGGTGAATCCCGCCGACCAGCCCATCCTGTATCTCGCCGTCAGCTCGCCGACGCTGAAGCTTTCCGACGTCGACGAAGCCGCCGAAACCACCATGGCGCAAAACATCTCGATGGTGAACGGGGTGGCGCAGGTCGCCGTTTTCGGCTCCCAGAAATACGCCGTCCGCGTGCAGCTCGATCCGCGCCAGATGGCCAGTCGCCAGATCGGGATCGACGAAGTGGACAGCGCCCTGCAAGCGGGCAATACCAATACTCCCACCGGCACGCTCTACGCAAACGCCCACACCTTTACGCTGCTGTCGAACGGTCAACTGCAGAACGCGGCCCAGTTCGGCCCCATGATCGTCGCCTACCGCAACGGCTCCCCGGTTCGCCTGAATGAACTCGGCCGCGTCATTGACAGCGTGCAGGACGACAAGAGCGCCAGTTGGTACAACGGCGACCGCGCCGTCGTCCTGGCCATCCAGCGCCAGCCCGGCACCAACACGGTCGAAGTCGTGAACGGGGTGAAGGCGCTGCTTCCCCGCCTGGAGCAGCAGATTCCGGCCGCGGTGCGCGTTGACACCCTGTACGACCGTTCGGAATCGATTCGCGCCTCCGTGAACGACGTGAAGTTCACGCTCCTGCTCACCATCGCGCTGGTGGTCATGGTGATCTTCCTCTTCCTGCGGAACATCTCGGCCACCATCATCCCGTCCTTCGCGCTGCCGATGGCCATTATCGGCACTTTCTCGGTGATGTACCTGCTCGGCTACAGCGTGGACAACTTGTCGCTGATGGCGTTGACCCTCTCGGTGGGATTCGTGGTGGACGACGCCATCGTCATGCTGGAGAACATCGTCCGCCACATGGAAATGGGCAAGAGCGCGATGCAGGCCGCCATCGAGGGCTCGCGCGAAATCGGCTTCACCATTCTGTCCATGACCATCTCGCTGGCGGCGGTGTTCATCCCGCTGCTGTTCATGGGCGGCATCATCGGCCGCCTGCTCCACGAGTTCGCGGTCACCATCGGCGTCGCCATCCTGGTTTCCGGTTTCGTTTCCCTTACGCTGACCCCCATGCTGTGCAGCCGCTTCCTCAAGCACCAGGTGGCCAGCGAGCACGGGCGCTTCTACCAGGCGAGCGAGAAAGTGTTCGACGGCTGGCTTCGTGGCTACGATTGGTCCCTGAAGAAGGTCCTCCGTCACAAGTTCGCCACCCTGATGGTTTCTTTCCTCGTGATTGCCTTGACCGCCGTTCTCTTCCTGCAGATCAGGACCGGGTTCCTGCCGGATGAAGACCAGGGTCTGGTGTTTGCCTTCACGGAAGCGCAACAGGGAATCTCGTTCCACGATATGTTCGACCTTCAACAGAAGGTCGCCGACGTCGTGCGCAAAGATCCCAACGTCATGAACCTGATTTCTTCCATGGGCGGGAATCCTTCCTTCGGCGGCTCCCTGAACCAGGGCCGGATGTTCTTCCGCTTGAAGGACAAGAAGGACCGCGTCAACCACATGAGCGCGGCGGAGATCATTCAGGAACTGCGCCCGAAGGTGGCGCAGGTGCCCGGCATCAATGTGTTCCTGCAGATTCCTCCGACCATCCGCATCGGCGGCAACCTGACGAAATCGCAGTACCAGTACGCCTTGCAGACGCCCGATTTACCCGCACTTTATTCCAGCGCGCCCAAGCTGGAAGCGGCCTTGCGCAGCCTGCCGCTGCTGCAGGACGTGACCAGCGACCTCCAGGTCAAGAACCCGCAGTTGACCATTCAGGTGGACCGCGACAAGGCCTACGCCCTGGGCGTGACCCCGGGCCAGGTGACCGACGCGCTCTACTCCGCTTACGGCACGCGCCAGATCAGCACCATCTATACGCCCAACAACGAGTACTACGTGATCGTCGAGCTGGCACCGCAGTTTCAGAACAATCCTTCCGAGCTGTCATCGCTCTACATACGCTCCAACACCGGCAAGCTGGTCCCGCTCGACACCGTCTCCAAACTCGTGCCCTCGCTGGGTCCGCTCACCGTCAACCACCTTGGGCAACTGCCGGCGGTCACGATCAGCTTCAACCTGAAACCGGGCGTCGCGCTCGGGGACGCCACCCACGCCGTGCAGCAGCAAGCGCAGAAGATTCTGCCGCCCGACATCGTCGGCACCTTCCAGGGCACGGCGCAGGCCTTCCAGCAATCGTTCACCGGCATGGGACTGCTGCTGTTTGCCGCGGTGCTGGTGATCTACATCATCCTGGGCGTCCTCTACGAAAGCTTCGTCCACCCGCTCACGATTCTCTCCGGCCTGCCCTCGGCCGGTGTGGGCGCGTTGCTCACGCTGCTGATCTTCCACCAGGAGCTGAACCTGTACTCCTTCGTCGGCATCATCATGCTGATCGGCATCGTCAAGAAGAACGCCATCATGATGATTGACTTCGCGCTGGAGGCCGAACGCAAGGAAGGCAAGTCGCCGGAGGAATCCATCTACCAGGGCGCGCTCGTCCGCTTCCGCCCCATCATGATGACCACCATGGCGGCGCTGATGGGCACGCTGCCCATCGCCATCGGTTTCGGCACCGGCGCCGAGTCGCGCCGCGGGCTGGGCTTGGCCGTGGTCGGCGGATTGCTCTTTTCGCAGCTCGTCACCCTGTACATCACGCCCGTCTACTACGTGTACCTCGACCGCCTGCAGCGCCGCTTCCAGGACTGGCGCGAGCGCCGCAAAGCGCGCACCGTGCCGGAACTCGACGAAGCCGCGCTGCTCGGACAGCAAGCCGACGACTAGGCGTTTGATTCACAGCGCATCGCGTGGGATCATGGACTGCTATGTCCCCGTAAGTTGAAGTGAAAGGCTCAGGATAAGTTGAGGAAAGCAAGGTGCGTCATGGAGGCTAGATAGGCCGCACGGAACCATGCTTGAGAAAAAACGAGCCTCAGAGGGATAGTCACGCATGAATACTAGACAATTCGCATTTGCGGTTTTGATAGAGATTGCATCATTCGCGGTTTTTGCGAGTGCTCAAGGTCCAAGCCGGAAGCCCGCGCAAACAGCGAATGACAACTCCATTTACATCGGGTCTGTTAGGTTCAGCCTGGGAGACCCTCAGCAGGCAGTGATCGCGAAGCTGGCTGAACAGTACACCCTCCAGAAGGATTCCGGCGGTGCGTGGATGGTGTATCCGAAGGTCGTTCCACCGTACATCGCTGTGGCGAGTGTTTATTTCAAGAACGAGAAGCTGGCGAGCTTCGCGAAGTACTGGGGACCGCACGATCAACAGAAAGGCGTAGAGTTTGCACGCGCGCTGTATTCGGCCGTCGCTGAGATGGAGAAAGATCAGGGGCGCGAGTGCCTTGTCAGCATCGGCGCTCCAGTGCAAGACCCCGGCTATGAGCAGAAAGCCATTTTCATAACCTGTGGCCCGCGATCGCGATACATCCGCATTGACATCGGTCGCGACGAGAAGTTCGGGGAAGATGCCACCATTACGGAGGTTCTGGACGACAGGCGACGCTAACTTTGCGCTATCTCAGTGCATAGGTGCCGTGACTACCTGCGTAGCTCCGGGGGTAACGCCTCGAATCCTGAGCACCCGCCGCCGCTGTTAAACTAGAGCCATGGATCGTGCAAAAGATAAGGGTGGTTGGTCTGTGTGCGAGCGGCTAGAGAAAATCCGCTACCTTTCACGGCGGTTTGACACAGAAGAAAAAGCGTTGCAGGAGCGCGACCGAATGAGCAAACTGCCGGGATACTTAGGCCGTTCGCTTCTCGTGACGTTTGAAACCTACGAGCCCAAGAAGAAACAGCGTGTGCGGCCCGGTCTAAGGCAATCACGCCACTAAGCGAAAGAGTGGGGCAACCTCGAAATTAGGCAGGAAGAAAGGGTTGATTGGATAAGAGCGAAGGCTCCGAGCTTACCCTAGCGGCGTCTTGGATTGAGGTCTAAAGACGCTGGGGAAGAAGGAGCCTTCGATGATGACTGTAGGCTGTGATTTCCATCCGAGCTGAGAACAAGTTTGCGCGCACCGTGCCCGTGCTCGACGAGGCCGCGCTGCTCGGCCAGCACGCCGACGACTAGGGCGGTGGTTCCGCAGTTTGTGCGGACAACCGGGAAGCCGAGGTAGGCTCCGGCGGTTCGCGCGGCATACCACTTTGTCAGGTTCTCGATCAGAACCCCATTTACAATGTGCCCCATGACGACCAGTGGATTTCCACACGAAGGCAAAGGTAGCTATGCCGATGTCCCCGATTCCGGGATCCGATTGTTTGCAGCAATCCAGGCCGGTGAAGGCGGTTGGGTATTTAAGGCATACAACCTCGAAGCTCATCAGTGGATAGCGCGAGAGGCGGCTCACTCTGAAGCGAATGCACGCGAGTTAGCCGAGCAATGGGCAATCGGCGCGTCGTACTACACAGCAAACGATCCCCCGCTGGACTGGAAACAATCTCCATAAGGGGGCAGTCGTCACTTGAATATCCGCGAAATGAGTGTGTAGATCAGTATGATGACGACTGCCAGCAACGCAAACCGCGAAACCGCCTTCTCTGCTCGCTGAAGTACGCGCCACAAGATGCCTTCTATCATCCGTTCGAACTCTGCGCGTGTCACGTTCCCTAAAGGCGTAGCGTCAATCCGCTCTTGTTCATCGACCCGTTGCCAATAGCTTTCGCGCATCAGTTCGGAGTCACGGTAGGGGCGGTCTGTACCGCCTTCGATGATCTGCTCCCAATAGTCATCGGGCATCTGTTCGCGCAACTGTTTGGGAATGTCTTTCAGACTCCATGTGAGTTGCCACTCGGGGCTTCCCGCTAGTATCTGTGCGCGTGGGTCGGAACCGTTAATCGTCATAATATTCTCCCCGTAGCGGGTAGCCCACCGTTTCGCCCCGGGAGCGACAAGGGTGGGGCAGCCTCGAGATTAGTCAGGAAGAATGCTTGGGCCAGCCCCAGATATGCCTGCCAGGACTGTCCGCTCGTCACATCAATGTACACAATCTGGGCGTAAAATTGTCTGGTCCATGTCTCCCCGCGCCATCGTCCGCGAAGCCTTGCGCGCTCTGTTCCGCAACAAGTTGCGGAGCACGCTCACCGTGCTGGGCATCACCATCGGCATCGGCGCCGTCATCTGCGTCGTCGCCATCGGGCAGGCCGGCTCGGCCCAAGTGGAGGAGCAGCTCAATAATCTGGGCGACAACTTTGTCTGGATCGAAGCCGGTTCGCGCGCTCCCAGCGGCATCCGCACCGGCAGTCATGGCACCAAGACGCTGCTGCAGAGCGACGTCGAGGCCATCATCAAGCAGGTGCCGCTCATCAAGCTGGCCTCCGCCAACGTCGATTCCCACACCCAAATCGTGTACGCCAACAAAAACTGGTTCACCGGTTACCGCGGCGTTGCGCCGGAATATTTCCAGATCAAGCGCTGGGGAATGTCGCTGGGCGCGCCCTTCACCCAGGCCGACGTGGAGCGCGCCAGCGACGTCTGCGTCATCGGCGAGACCGTGCGGCAACAACTCTTCGACGTCGAAGATCCCATCGGCAAGGTGATCCGCGTCGGCACGCTTCCCTGCCAGGTCATGGGCGTGCTGGTTGCCCGTGGACAAACCGGCTTCGGGAACGACCAGGACGACACTGTCGTCATGCCCTACACGACCGCGCAGAAAAAGCTGAAGGGCACCTCTTGGCTCGACGATATCGTGTGCTCCGCCGTTTCTGCGGATGCCATCAATCCTGCCATCCAGCAGATTACCGAGCTTCTGCGCGACCGCCATCACATCCGGCGCGGCCAGGACGATGACTTCAACGTCCGCCGTCCCGACGAATTCATCAACGCGCAACTGGAAGCCCGCCGCACCTTCTCCTTCCTCCTCATCTCGATTGCTTCCGTGTCCCTGCTGGTCGGAGGCATCGGCATCATGAACGTGATGCTGGTCTCCGTCACTGAACGCACTCGCGAGATCGGTGTCCGCATGTCCATCGGCGCCACCGATGGCGACGTCGCCAAGCAGTTCCTGGGCGAAGCCGTCATGCTCAGCCTGTTCGGCGGATTGTTGGGCGTCGCCTTCGGGGTGGCCGCTTCCTACCTTGTCGGACGCGCCCTGAAATGGCCCATGGAAATTCCGCCGCAAGCCATCGCCATCGCGGCGCTGTTCGCCGTCGCCGTCGGCGTGTTCTTCGGCTTCTATCCCGCGCGCAAAGCCTCCAAGCTCGACCCCATCGAAGCGCTCCGTTTCGAATAGGCGCAAGGCTCTAGGCTCAAGGCGCAAGGCCGTCGCGAGAGGAGAGTATTTCAAGCGGAAACGGCGGAGCAGCCATCGTACTCGGCAAGTATGTCATCCCCTTCCCGCTTTGGTCGTGGAGCCTTGTGCCTTGCGCCTTGCGCCTTGAGCCTTCCGCCGCCCTTATCACATCACCCTGTGCGTTCTATCACCGTTTTCCCGGTCTGTTTGACGTAGCGTCACCCACGCTATAATGGTGCAGCCTGCGCTCACCTGCTTCCCAATTTGGGAACAGGAGCGCCGGTCTCGCCCGCGGTTTTGTCCGTGATTCGGAGGATTCGATGAAGATCCGGCTCACTATTCTCGCCTTGGTCCTCATCCCCGTTCTGGTGGCAGGCGGATTTGCGGTCACCCACAAGCCCATGACCGCCCCCGTTGTCGCGGTTCTCGGGGCGGTGATGATCTGGCTCGCCTACACCCAGTACGCCCGGCGCATTGATGCCGATGTCATCCGTCCCGATGACAAGAAAGCCACGCCGGCGCGCATGTACATGGATGGGGTCGATTTCATGCCCACCAGCCGTAATGTGCTCTACGGCTATCACTTCAAATCCATCGCCGCCGCCGGACCCATCGTCGGTCCCATCGCCGCCGCCACACTTTGGGGCTGGATGCCGGCGCTGCTGTGGCTGACCATCGGGGTTTCGTTCCTGGGGTGGGCCAGCGACTACTCGGCGATCATGGTCGCCGTCCGCAACGACGGCAATTCGCTGTCCGCCATCGCCCACCGGCTGATTGCGCCGCGCGCCCGCATCATCCTGTTCGTGTTTATCTTCTTTTACCTGTTGCTGCTCGCGGGAGCGTTCGTCGGCATCATGGCCGGTATTTTCGATCCCCGCGCCGACGTTCCCTTCGGCATCTTCATGCTCGCCATCATGGGCCTGCTGCTGGGGCAGATGCTCTATAAGTGGAAAATGGACCTGATCCTGGTCACCCTGATCGCCGTGGTGGTCACGCTCGGCGGGATGATGCTGGGCGCCAAGGGCATCAACGTAGCGAAGGGCACGGGAGCGGATGGCAAACCGGCGGCGGCGATCGTCTTCGGCGGCCCGGTGAACTCGGTTGTCGAAAAGATCGGAAACGCGATCAACCGCATCAGCGGCGGCCAAGCGCTCTACACCGTGGTTGACCCGACCAAGGCCGACCCCCGTCTGGCGACCACCATCATCACGCCCGATGGCAAGGTTGTGCCCAAGTACGTGGACAAGAGCGGCGCCATCAAGATGATGCCTTCCTTCATCTTTTGGTGCCTGATGGTCTTCCTCTTCTCCTACCTGGGGACGGTACTGCCCATCTGGCGCTTTGCCCAGCCGGTGAATTACATCGGATTCTGGGTGACGTCCCTGACCATCGGACTTTCCGCCCTGGGTGCGCTGGTCGGCGGCGTGCGTGCGCTCTTTGGCAATCCCGAGATGGTCAAGGTGATCACCTTCCAAACCAAGGTGTTCTCCACCTGGATGCCCGTGTCGCAGGCCAAAGACGCGGCCGGGACCATCGTGCAAGCCCTGCCCGCGATTCAGCCGATCTGGCCGATGCTGTTCGTCACCGTCGCCTGCGGCGCCATCTCCGGCTGGCACGCGCTGGTCGGCTCCATCGGCACCGCGCGCCAGTTGGAGTATGAGACCGACGCGCTGCCGGTCGGCGGCGGCGGCATGTTCTCCGAGAACGCGCTCGCCCTGCTTTCGCTGGTGGCGGTTTCCATTGCCGGCGGCGTCGGTGCGGGAGCCTTCGCGGCGGGCGTCGGCAAGCTGCTCGGTGTGGTGACCTTTGGCGCAATTGCCCCGGCTTACGGCACTGCCCTGGGTTTCGGGGTGTTCGTGATCATCGTGCTGACCGTGGTGCAACTGGTCTTCCGCGTCATGCGCGTCACCCTGGGCGAGTGGCTCGGCGATACCTGGGTGGGGTTCAAGAACGCGCATATCTCCGCCTTTGTCTCCATGGGCCTGACCCTGGCGCTGGTGCTCAGCGGCACCTGGATCTACCTGTGGCAGTTGTTCGGCGCTTCCAACCAGTTGATGGCCGCTCTCAGCCTGCTCATCGTCAGCCTGTGGTTGAAGTCCATCGGCCGCAATCCGCGTTACGCCTTCTGGCCGATGATTTTCATGTACGTCACCACCATGGCGGCGATCCTGGTCACCGGCTACAACCTGTACGCCAGCATCCTGTCCAACCCCAAGATCGCGGCGCAGCCGATCAATACCATCGGCGCCGTCGCGATGATGATTGTGGCGGGGTTGCTGTTCGTCGCCGCCCTCCTGATCGCGTACGACGCGTTCAAGGCGTGGCGGAAGCTGGACTTGACGGGCGTCGCGCCCACCCCAGCCCGCGACCGTGAACGCCCGCTGCCGGCGGCGGCGCACGACTGAAGACCGTAGTCGGTAGTCCGGAGCCGGACTACGGTCTACCGACTGCGGACTACAATACAAGAAGGTTCCTGGGTTCAAAGCTTTTGCGTGACCGCGCGCATGGCTTCGAATACCTCGCGCGGTTCGTGCTTGCGCACTTGATCGAGACGCCACTGCACTTCGAGCTGAGGTTCGGTGGCGCGCAAGGTGAACCGCACCAGCGGGCAGCCGTCGAGTGCGGCGGCAGCAAGCACGTCAAGAGCCGGACGCTGTTGCGGTGGCACGGATGCCACCAGCGGCGCCGGCGCGGTGACCGGGACCCAGCCGTCGTGCTTTTCGGCTACGGCCAGGGTCCAGGCGTTTGGGTCGTGGGCCACGATTTCCAGTCGCGGGTGCTTGTTCAGCGTCCCGCGGAAAATCAACAGGTCGCGCCGGCCGCGCAGCCGGGCGATCCACCAGAGCAGCGCCACGTCGCGCGGCTCCAGTACCAACAGCACCTCGGCCTCGCGAAACGGCGGCTTCGCTTGACCGACTTTGAGCTCGACGACGGACGAGCCCAGCCAGCGCAGCGTGGTCTTCTCGCCGATCAGCGGCAGGCCTCGTTGCAGCCAGCGAAGCGCGTCCTCGCCCTTGCGCACGTTGCTGTGCGTGCCGGCTGCGAACCAGCCGACCACCAGGACAACGACGGCGATGAACAAAACCAGATTGAGCGACATGCGAGCTTGCGGTTGCCCCACCCTTGTCTCGCCCGGGTTTGGCGAGACAGGGTGGGGATTTACCGAGGCAATTGTATCTCGTGGCTTGGTCAGACTGTGACGCATGAACATGGGGGCAACGGCAGTGTCGGGTGACTGGTCGCGCCGGCTTCGCGAGTTTCTCTACGGCTTCTACGCCTTTGAGTTCGAGCGCCAGGCGCTGGAGATGCGCGGCGAAGTCGAGTCGGTGTTCATGCTGATCACCTTCGGAGACATGCTCGGCGTGCCCGTGCTGCCGCCGTTGTACTCGCTGCGCCTTCTGCCCTTCGTCGTTCCCCGGGTCGAGACCTGGAAGCGCCGTGTCATGCGCGAACGTGATTTGTCCGACAAGGAAGAGTTTCACTTGCACGGAGTCTGAAGAGGAATCTGCTGTTAGGAGAATCGCATGTCAGAAGAAGAGAAACAGGGTTTACTGAGCCGGTTGAAAGACATCGCCTATGGCATGAGCTCTCATGACATGTCGCGCTACGCCATGCGCACGCGCGCCAGCATGGAGCACCTGTTCATCCTCATCACCATGGGCGACCTGATCGGCGTTCCCATCCTCCCGCCGTACTACTCGCTGCGCCTGCTCCCCTACGTGGTCCCGAACATCGCCACCTGGAAGCGCCGCATGTTGCGGGAGAAGGACGTTTCCGACGCAATGTTCTAAAGCAGGTTCACGGTTCTCGGTTTTCGGTTCGCGGTGATCAGTGATTTCTCCAGGGTTTGCTTACCGACAACCGATAACCGACAACCGGAAACGCTGTAGCAATTTATCTGCACTCATAAAGGATCCAATCATGTCATTTCGCGAAACCTTCGAAGCGAACAAGGAACGGCGCTACATCATGTTTGGCGGCAAAGGCGGCCTGGGAAAGACCACCTTCTCCGCCGCCACCGCTTTCTGGCTGGCGCAGCAGGGCCACAAGGTGCTGGTCTTTTCCGTGGACCCGCAAGCCTCGCTCAGCGACATCTTCCAGAAGGACATTTTCGGCAAGGGCGCGGTCAAGATCATGGACAACCTCTACGCCCAGGAAATTGACGCCGACAGCCACATCAAGAACTACCAGAACGAGATCCGCAAGAAGATCCTCGACATGTACGGCCTCGAACACGGTGCCGGAAGAGATCGAGCACTACATCCAGGCGGCTTCGGCCGAGCCCGCCATGGAGGAATCGGCCATCTTCGACGCCGTGGTGGACATCGTGGTCGGCGGCGACTACGACTACTACATCTATGACCTCGTGCCCCTCGGCCACGCCCTCTATTACCTCTCCATGGCCAAGGTCTACGACGAGTGGATCAACCGCATCACCAAGCTGCGCGAGGAAATGCGCCAGCACGAAGAGATGGTGGCGCGCATCAAGCGGCAGAAGACCACCGAGGAAGATCTCGTCCTCAACGAATTGCTGTACATCAAGAACCGCATCAACCAGTCTTCCGGCATCCTCACCGACAGGAAGAAGACCGCGTTCTTCTTTGTCGTCGTGCCCGAGGAGATGATCATCCTCGATACCGTGAAGGCGGCGCAGTTGTTCTCCAAGTTCGACGTGCCCATTGCCGGCTACGTCGTCAACCGCGTGCTGCCGCCGGAACTGGCGGGCCAGGACATTCCCGCCTACCTTCAGAACCGCCTCAAGATGCAGGGGCGCTACCTCGAAGAGATCGATAAGACATTCGGCAAGCAGGTGATCAGCCGCGTGCCCGAGTTGGAACGCGATATCACCGGGCTGAAGATGATCGAGAAACTCGCCGGGCTGATGTACGGCAACGGAAACGGGAGGCACTGAGCCATGCCGGAGATCAAGACTTCACTTACCGATTTCATGACCGAGCACCCGCAGATGAAGTTCAGCTTCTTCGGCGGCAAGGGCGGCGTGGGCAAGACCGTCATGGCCGGCGTTACCGCTCTGCACCTGGCCGGGCAGGGCAAGCGCGTCATGCTCGCCTCCACCAATCCGGTGCACTCGCTCAGCGGATTGCTCGACCAGGACGTTTACGGCAAGCCTACGGCGGTCAAGAACGTTCCCAACCTCTGGGCCTACGAGATTGACACCAAGGAGACCATTGAGCGCTCCAAGCAGGACATCAAGACCAAGATCCGCTGGTTCCTGAAGTTCGCCGAGATCTCCACCCAGGCGGATATGTTCGTCGAGAGCGCCACCATGAACCCGGCGTTCGAAGAGTCGGCCATGTTCGAGAACATGGTGGACCTGATGTTCAAGAACGAGTACGACGCCTACGTCTTCGACACCGCGCCCACCGCCAACGCCCGCCGCCTGCTCGGCATGAGCAAGGTCTACTCGCTGTGGGTGAACAAGATGGTGAAGTCGCGCGAGGAGGCGCAGTCCCTCCGCGACCTGTTCTCCTTCACCAAGAAAAAGGAAGCCGACCCGCTGATGGAGTACTTGCTCAGCTTCCGCGAGCGCATCGCGCACGCCCGCGATCTGCTCACCGACCCGGCCCTGACCGCGTTTTTCTTCGTGACCCTGCCGGAGGCGCTGCCCATCGCGGTCATCAAGCGCTTCATCAACTGGTTCCACGATTTCGGCATTCCCGTCGGCGGCGTCATCGTCAACATGCTCATCGACAAGGCGCAGGTGCGCTCCGACTCGCCCGAGTTCGTGCGCAACCGCGTCGCCATGCAGGACAACTACATGGCCGAGATCTGGCGCGACTTCGACAACGTGCGCGCCGTCGTTCCCTTGTTCGATGATGAAGTCCGCGGCACCGCGGCGTTAAGGATGGTGGCCGACTTCGCCTTCCCGCAACCTATCGCAGCCGCCGGGACGGGCAAATAAGCGAAGGTCGATTTGGCGGTGCGAGACGGCGCTTTGACGGTGCTTGACGGTGCCCCACATCTGCTTGACGGTGCCCCACATCTGCTTGACGGTGCCCCACATCTGCTTGACGGTGCCCCACATCTGCCCGGTTTTGGCAGATGTGGGTAAGTTTTTCGGGTGATCCGCGATGCTGCCCTGACCCCGAGCGCTTAACGATCTCGCGCCGGCAACATTTTCCCCAAAATTCTCAAATTGCCTCCGGCCAATGCGTCAGGCCGAAATGTGCAAACTACTTCCGCGAGTGTGCAAACTTTTGCACATCACTTGCCGGCAACTCACCTGACCATCACATCCCAACCTACTGAT
The DNA here is from genome assembly GCA_963760265.1 of Terriglobia bacterium. Lineage (GTDB taxonomy): Bacteria > Acidobacteriota > Terriglobia > Terriglobales > Acidobacteriaceae > JAIQGF01. The sequence continues at coordinate 12,967 of CAVXCR010000042.1, read as the reverse complement.
ATCAAAGGGGATTATCTCTAGTATTTATATGGTTGTTAACTTGCCCTGTTTTCAGTGCAGGCTCTCTGCTCGGTGGGGACCATGTTCGTCTCAAAGTTGCTCGAAGGCGTGGTGGTAGTGGAACGCGGGTCGTCGCGCCGCGCGTTTCGACCCAAGTTCGTGCATCGTCTCCTGCTCGCCTGGCTTTTTCGACACTTCGCTTCCCTTCCCATGTCCGTATTAACGGCGCGCCAGAAAACCCTGGTCGCCGACATCATCGCAAACGGCCGGACCATTTCGGTTCCTAACGGTGATTTCGGCACGATTATCGGCACGGTAGAGAGTGTCATCCCCCAAGCGGTTCACGGGAAGCCCGTCGCATCCAGCACCGGTTGGGAATTCGCGAGACGGCGCGCAACTGGCAACCGCATTTCAGCCTGAGCTCGCGAAAAACCGCCGCGCATTAACACGGCAGCGACAGGGCGGAGATTTTCCTCGCACTTCAAGTACACTTGTGCCCGTAGGCCCCGGCGCCCTCGCCGGGGCTGACTTTTGACATAATCAAAATCGCGGCTGCGGCGGGCGCCCTCGCCCGCCGCTCGCAATCCGTAGGGATGAGCAAATGAGCGAACTGAAAGTCGCTGTTTATGGCGTGGGCGGCGTCGGAGGATACTTCGGCGCCGTCCTCGCGCGTGCCGGTAATCCCGTTTCCCTGATTGCGCGCGGCGAACACCTGAAGGCCATCCGCGAAAAGGGCCTGCGCATCGTGACTCCCAAGGAGGAGTTCACCGTTACTCCCGTCGCCGCCAGCGACAATCCCGCCGACATCGGTCCCGTGGATATTGTTCTCGTTGGGGTCAAAGCCTGGCAGGTGCCTGACGCGGCGAAAGCCATGCGCCCGCTGCTGAAGCCGGACACGCGCGTCGTGCCGCTGCAGAATGGCGTCGAAGCCGTTGACGACCTGGCCAGGTGCTCGGACGCGAGCACGTGCTCGGTGGACTGTGCCGCATCATCGCTTCCATCGTCGCGCCCGGTGCCATCAAGATCGGCCCCATGGAGCCGGTGGTCGCGCTCGGCGAACTCCAGGGCTCCGAACTGGCGGGCAACGCGGGCGCCTTATACGAGGCGTTCCGCGCCGCCGGCGTCAATATTCAGAAAGCGCCCGACATTCAGGCGGCGCTCTGGGAGAAGCTGTTGTTCATCGCTGCCGTGAGCGGCGTCGGCGCCGTGTCGCGCGCCAACGTCGGCGAAGTCCGCCAATCCCCGCCCACGCGCGCCCTGCTGCAGCAGGTCATGGAAGAAGTTGCCGCCGTGGCCGCCAAGCGTGGCGTGCGGCTCGCCCCCGAAATCGTCGCGCGCACCATGGCTTTCATAGACAACATGCCCGGGGAAGGCACCGCCTCCATGCAGCGCGACGTCGCCGCCGGACGCCCCTCGGAACTCGAGGCCATCATTGGCAGCGTCCATCGCCTTGGCAGCGTGGCCGGCGTGCCTACCCCGGCGACTCAGTTCATCTACGCCAGCCTGTTGCCGCAGGAAGCCCGCGCCCGCAAATAGTGCCGAGGTTGCCCCACCCTTATCGCCCTCGGTTGCCGGGGGTGGCCCACCCTAATCGCCTGGGTTTGGCGATAGGGTGGGGCTGTTCCCAATCGCGCACCGTTCGTTTACTTCGCTCCCGCGCCCGCCACCTGCAGCTGGTCATCCACCGAGAACACTCCCGGCACGCCCTTGGCCTGCATCTCCGCCATTTGCTTGTCGGTCGGGTTGTCCACCACGCCCACCAGCGTCACGTGGCCGCTCTTCACGATGATGTGGATGGACGGCACGGTGCCCCAGGAATACTTGCTGAGCCCGCCAAAGCCGTAGATGGCGCGGTATTCCGCCCGGCGGATGCGGTCATCCATGCCGGATGGCGGCAGCACCTCGATGTCGTTGACCACCTTTTGCACGCCTTCAATGTGTTTCACCGACGCCTCGGCATCGGACTTCAGCACCGGGTTCACCACCTGCCCGTAAAGGTGCACCGTGTAGCCCTCCACGCGGAAAGCGAGATTGTCAAAGACGCTGTAATACGGCAGCATCAGCATCTCGTGCATGACCTCGCGCGCGATGCGTTGCGTTGGCTCGGTACCTCCCAGCTTCTGCCGCTCCTGCGGCAGCGCCGTGGTCTGGGCGAAAACCGTCGTCGTAAATAGCGCCAGACCCAAGAACAGACACAGTCGTCGCATGCTCGTAACCTCCGCTGTTTAAGATGCCGGCAGGGACCCACCGCGCTTACCGTGTCGCTTGGTTTTTCGTTGGCTGAGGTGGGCGGCCGCCGTCATGCGTGCTGGAGACTGGCGCCCTCGATCCGCTGCGTGCCAGCCGCGCGGCAAGTTCGTGCACGCGTCCCTCCAGCTCGCGCTGCCGGATGAAGTCTGGCGAGCCGTGGTGCATCATCTCGCGCCGCACCCACTCCAGCGCCTCCAGCACCTCGCGGATGGATCTCGATCTCGGCATGCGCTTAGGATTTTAGTCCCAATGGGTTGCTGCGGATGGCGCGCGCGAAGACCTCAACCTCTTGCCTTGCGCCTTGTGTCTTGAGCCTTGTGCCCTGCGCCTTGAGCCTTGAGCCCGATTACGCGCTGGCCGCCTGCCCGCCCAGCGGCAGGAAGTACTGCGTGCCGCGCACCGGTTCGCTGACCTTGCGCAACAGCTCCTGCAGGTCTTCGTTGCGGTCCACAAAGTCGATGTCGGAGGTGTTTACGATCAGCAGGTCGCTGCCCGTGTAGTGAAAGAAGAAATGCTCGTAGGCGCGCGCGACTTCTTCCAGATAGTCGTCGCTGATCGCCGATTCCGCCGCCGCGCCCTTCTTGCGCAGGCGCTTTTTCAGTACCTCGGGCGTGGCCTGGAGATAGATGACGAGGTCGGGCGTGGGCACCTGCGCGCGGAATTCGCTGTAGAAGCGGTTGTAAATCTCCAACTCGGGGTCGGTCAGGTTGAGACAGGCGAAGAGCTTGTCTTTTTCGAAAATGTAGTCGGCGACCACGACGCGCCGCGACTTCGGCCCCACGTCCAGCGCCTTGAGCTGCTCGAATCGCCGCACCAGGAACGCCATTTGCGCCTGAAAGGCCGCGCCGCGCTCGCCGTCGTAGAAGGCGCGCAGGAACGGGTTGTCTTCCGGCTCGGCGATGCGCTGCGCGTGCAGCCGCTCCGCCAGCACTTCCGCCAGCGTGCTCTTGCCCACGCGGATGGGACCTTCGATTGCTATATATCGGGGTAGCTCGAAAAGATTGGCCATGGTGCCGGGTCGCCGTCGTCCTCGGAACTGCGCGCAGCATAACCCGCAACTTTGCGGGAAGCAATTGCGGATTCAGTAAACAAATTGTCAGTCGCGATTCGTGACGGTGCCCCACATCTGCCCGGTTTTGGCAGATGTGGGATTGTCTGAACTACAGAAATCACAAATCACCAATCACAAATCGCGATTCTCGCGGTTACAATGCCGTAAATGGTCTTGGCACTCCTCGCCGGCGCGGCGGCGGCCGTCGCTGCCGGCTACAACAGCATGGCCCCGCGGTCGCAGTTTTACGGCCGCACCTTCATCGGAGAGCGTCGCCCGTCCCGCCGGCTCGCCCTGACCTTCGACGACGGCCCCAACGATCCGCACACCCTTCACCTGCTTGACGTGCTGGCGCGCCACAATGTTCACGCCACGTTTTTCATGATCGGCAGCTTCGTCGAACAGCGCCCCGAGATCGCGCGCGCCGTCGCCGCGGCCGGCCACGCCATCGGCAACCACACCCACACCCACCCCAACCTGATTTTCCACCATGGCGGCGCTGTTCGTCGGGAACTGCAAGATTGCGAGCGCGCGCTCGACAATGCCGGGGTGGTGCGCGCCGGACTCTTCCGCCCGCCCCACGGCGGACGCACTCCCACCGTGCTGCGAACCGCGCGCGACATGGGCTTGGAACCCATCATGTGGAGCGTCACCGCCTGGGACTGGAATCCGCACTCGCCGGAAAAGATCGCCGGGCTGGTCCAGCGGCAGGTGCTCGGCGGCGACGTGATCCTGCTGCACGACGGCGGGCAGCATCGCATGGGCGTGGACCGCTCCGCCTCCGTGCGCGCGGTGGACCTCATCATCCAGAGATGCGTGGGCCAGGGATATGAGTTCGTGACGATCCCGGAAATGATGAAAAACAATTAGCCACTGATTAACACGGATCAACACTGATCAAGAAAAACCAAGACAAAAATCAGCCAACTCTACACGGATCAACACTGGAAATAACTAGATCGGTGTTCATCTGTGTTAATCAGTGGCTACTTGTTGCCTTTCAACTTTCTCGATTTCTCTTCCACGCCGCGCGCCAGCTTTTCCTTGTGGCCTTTCAATTGGCGCGCGATTTCGGGATCGCCAAGCGCCAGCATCTGCGCCGCCAGGATGCCGGCGTTGGTGGCGCCCGGTTTGCCGACCGCCACGGTTGCCACGGGGATTCCCGCCGGCATCTGCACTGTCGCCAGCAGCGAATCCAGGCCGCCCAGCGCAGTGGAAGGAATGGGTACGCCGATGACGGGCAGCGTGGTTTCGGCGGCAATCACGCCCGCCAGGTGAGCCGCACCGCCCGCGCCCGCGATGATTACCTGGATGCCGCGCGCCGCGGCGTTGCGCGCGAATTCGCTGGTGCGCGCCGGCGAGCGGTGAGCGGAGGTGACATCCATCTCGTAGGCGATGCCGAATTCCTCCAGCGCCTTTCCGGCTTCCCGCATGATCTCCAGGTCGGAGTCGCTGCCCATGACGATGGCGACCACTGGTGTCTTTGCCATTCCATCCTCTTGAAAAAATCAACCGCAAAGTGCGCAAAGTGCGCCAAGGTGGTTTAACAACTGCCTTTTCGTGCCTTTGCGTCCTTTGCGGTAGGCGATTACTTCTTCAGCGCGCGCGCGCCGATGTCCTTGCGGTAATGCATGCCGTCGAAGCGGATCTTGGCGCATGCCGCGTAGGCGCGATCGATCGCCGTCCGCAGATCGGGGCCGCGCGCGGTGACCCCGAGCACCCGCCCGCCCGCAGTGAAGTACGCGCCCTCGCGCCGCGTCGTACCGGCGTGAAACACCACCACGTTCTCCATCGCCCCCGCGTCTTCCAGTCCAAAAATCTGCTTGCCGGTTTCGTAAGCGCCCGGGTATCCGCCCGACGCCAGTACGACGGTGACCGAGGAGTCCTGCGACCACTTGAAATCGCCGTCGCTCACCCGCCCTTCAATGGAGGCGATGAACGGCCCCAGCAGGTCGCTTTCCAGCCGCATGACCATCGGCTGGGTCTCCGGGTCGCCAAAGCGCGCGTTGAACTCCAGGACCATCGGCCCGCGCGCGGTCATGATCAACCCGCAATACAGGATGCCGCGAAACTCGGCGCCTTCCTCGCGCATGCCGGCCACCACCGGACGCGCGATATGGTTGACCAGCCAGTCGCGCATCTTGTCGTCCACCAGCATGGGAGTGGAGTACGCGCCCATGCCGCCGGTATTCGGGCCGGTGTCGCCGTCGCCGACGCGCTTGTGGTCCTGGGCCGCGACCAGCGGCGTGACGCGCTCGCCGTCGCTCAAGACCAGAAACGAGAGTTCGTCGCCTTCGAGAAATTCCTCCAGCACCACGCGCCCGCCGGCCTCGCCCACCATCTTGCCCGACAGCATGTCGGCCGCGACCGCCATCGCCTCGTCGCGGCTCTTGGCGATGACCACGCCCTTGCCCGCCGCCAGCCCGTCGGCTTTCACCACGACCGGCGCGCGGAATTGCTCGATGTTCTTGCGCACCTCGTCGACGGAATCGCAGATGGCATAGCTCGCGGTCGGAATGCGATGCCGGTACATGAATTCCTTGGCGAAGCTCTTGCTGGATTCCAGGCGCGCGGCCGCCGCCCTGGGACCGAAAATGCGCAGTCCGCGCCGCTGGAATTCGTCCACCACGCCCAGCGACAGCGGCCCCTCCGGCCCGACCACGGTGAGATCGGGCTGGATGCGATGCGCGGCTTCCAGCAGCGAATCCAGATTGCGCACGTCGGCCGCGGCGCATTCCGCCTCGGCGCAGATGCCGCCGTTGCCCGGAATGCAGTACACCTGCCGGACGCGTTTCGACTGCCGCAGTTTCCAGACGAGCGCGTGCTCCCGCCCGCCGCTGCCAATCACCAGAACCTTCATGTGCCGCCCAGAGTACAGGTTTCGCGTTTCACCTTTCAAGCCTCACGTGGCAACGCCGGACCCCAAGCGCCGATTTCACCACCGAGACACCGAGGGCACTGAGGCCCGCCGGGTTGACCGGGTCCTAAACACGGGGCCGACACAGGAAGCAGCGGTGCACTCGGTGGCTCGGTGGTGAAAAGTCGTGCATACGAGAAACGTGAAGCGTAAAACCATGATGTTATTAACTGTGGTTAAGTTTTAGAGTATAATCCCGGTGTAATGATTACCGTCTCGAAAGAGGACTACCTCAAGGCGATTCTGGAGGCGGAGAGCGAGGGCCAGGCAGTGATTTCCGCCACGCTGGCGCACTGGCTTTCGGTTTCCGCGCCGGCGGTGACCATGGCCATGCGCCGCCTCAAGCGCGATGGCCTGGTGAAAGTGCAGGCTGACGGCCGGGTGCAGCTCACCGGGGCGGGCCGGGAGATCGCGCGCCGGCTGACCGTGCGCCACCACTTGATCGAGCGCATGCTGCACGAGATTTTCGGCATGGAGTGGACCAAGGTCCACGAGGAGGCCGAGCGCCTGGAGCATGCCGTCTCCGCGGACTTCGAAGCGCGCCTGGTCAAAAAGCTCGGCCGCGGCGGCATTTGCCCGCATGGCAACCTGATGACGCCGGAGAGCGCGGCCAGCCGCAAGCGGCGCGGGCTGGTCCAGTTGGCGCAGGCGGAAACGGGGAAGAGCTACGTGGTGCGCAGCGTGTACGAGCGCGATCCGCGCCTGCTGGAATTTCTCGACCAGCGCGGCGTGCGCCCCGATGCCCACATTCGCGTCGTGGGACGCCATTACGACCAGACGCTGACGCTGGCCACGGAACGCGGCGAGGTCCCGCTGGGCAGCCCCGCGGCGGACAAGGTCTGGGTGGCCCCGGATCGGCCGGCACGAACCTCGCATTAACCACGCTTCAGTTTCAGGTGCTAAGTCTGGATAAGGGAGAGTATGGCGCCCAACGGTTCCGAGATCGGCCATGTCTCGTTGGAGGGGATGCACAGTACCGTCGAGGTGCCGCACCATCAGGCCGGTTTCTGGGAGCAGTGGCGGGCTTTCGTCGGGCCGGCGATCCTGGTCAGCGTCGGCTACATGGACCCCGGCAACTGGGGGACGGACCTGCAAGGCGGCGCGCAGTTCAAGTACGGGCTTTTGTGGGTGGTCGGCCTGGCCAGCCTGATGGCCATCTTCATGCAGGTCATTGCCGCGAAATTGGGCGTGGTCGCCGGCAAGGATCTCGCCCAATGCTGCCGCGACTGGTACCCCAACTGGACCCGCTGGCCCAATTGGCTGATGAGCGAAGTGGCCATCGGCGCCTGTGACCTGGCGGAGGTTCTGGGGAGTGCCGTAGCCCTCAACTTGCTTTTCCATATCCCGCTGCTGTGGGCGGTCATCATCACCGGCCTGGACGTGCTGCTGCTGTTGGCCTTGCAACGGTTTGGGATCCGCACCATCGAGGCCGTGGTCCTGCTGCTGATCGCGACCATCGGCGTGTGCTACTTCATCGAGATTTTCGTTCTCCCCCAGACCCACCCCGGCTTTCTGGAGATGGGACGGGCGCTGGTGTCGCCACACTTTCGTCGCCCGGGGATGCTCTACGTCGCTATCGGCATGATCGGCGCCACCGTGATGCCCCACAACCTGTACCTGCACTCGGCCCTGGTACAGAGCCGCCAGTTGCAGAAGGACCAACTGTCGGTTCGTCGCGCCATCCAGTTCAACACCATTGATTCAGTCGTCGCCCTGTCCATCGCCTTCTTCGTCAATGCAGCGATTCTGGTGCTGGCGGCGACGGTGTTCTTCGGCAAGGAAAGCGTGACCGTAGCCGGGGGCCAGGTGGTCAAGTTCAGCGCCGACAGCGATTGGATTCGGCTCGCTTATCTGACGCTGGCGCCGTTGCTGGGCACGACCGCGGCCAGCACGCTGTTTGCGGTGGCGCTGCTGGCGAGCGGCCAGAGCAGCACCATCACCGGCACCCTGGCCGGCCAGGTCGTGATGGAAGGCTTCATGCATTGGCGCATCCAGCCCTGGGTGCGGCGGCTCATCACCCGCACGCTGGCCATCCTGCCGGCGGTCTTTATAATCGGCCTCCGAGGCGACAGCAGCGTTACCGACCTGCTGACCCTCAGCCAGGTGGTGCTGGCGCTGCAGCTTCCGTTCGCCATGTTCCCGCTCCTGCACTTCACCAGTTCCCGAAAGCGAATGGGGACATGGAAGAACGGTTGGTTCCTACTGATCGCCGGTTGGGCCAGTGCTATTCTGATCACCGCGATGGATATTTGGGCCCTGCCGGACTCGCTCAAAGCCGCGTGGCAGGTCATTGCCGGCGGATGACGCCGGCAAGTCGGAAACCTCGCTCCATGTACGACACCATTCTCGTGACGTTGGATGGCACGCCAACGGACCGGGCGATTATCGAACACGTCAAACAGCTCGCGAAGCTCGCGGGCAGCAAGGTCGTGTTGCTTCATGTCGCCGATGGATGGGCTGCCAGAACCTACGGGCCGGACGCGGTCAGTCCCGAGATTGCCGAAGATACAGCTTACTTGGAAAAAGTTGGCCTCGAGTTCCGCTCCGCCGGCATTCCGACGCAGGCCGAACTGGCGTATGGCCAACCGGCCGACGAAATCATCAAGTGGGTTCAACGCAAGGGTTGCGACCTGGTGGCCATGAGCACCCACGGACACCGGTTTCTTTCCGATCTGTTTCGCGGCGTCACCGCCACCCGGGTTCAGCACAGTATCAATGTGCCCGTGCTTCTTCTTAAGGCGAAATGAAGCGCGCGGCGAAAATACGATGATTCGGTCCTCGTCGGTGGCACTCCTGTTATTGTTGGCGGGCGCCGCAATTTCCGCCCCGGGGCAGCAGGGCCAGCGCGACGAACCCGAAGCCAATCCCGGCAGACCAACTATCTCCACGCCCGCAACCCTCACTCCGGTTGGCTACTTTCAATTTGAATCCGGGTTCCTGGGTGCGTGGCACTCTCCCGAATTTTCTTCCCAGTCAAGTCTGAATGAGGTAGTGAAGTTTTCTTTCACCCGCCGGATCGAATTGTTGGCCGCGGCAGGACCGTTTGCCCATTCTCGCGCTGGCCATCAATTTGCCAACGGGACGGGAGACATCGCGCTGGGAGTGCAAGGAGTTGTCCATCAGGGAGAAGGCGCGCGTCCGACCATAGCCTTGAGTTATTTCCGCCGCGTCTACAGTGGGAACTCACCCGACCTCGATATTGGCAGCGCCAGAAACTCCATGATCCTGCTTGCCAGCGCGGACGTAAAAGGCTTTCACTACGACACCAACTATCTCTTCAACGACGTCATCGACAACGCGATTCACCGCGCCCAGTTCGGTCAGACGCTCTCGATTTCGCATCCGCTAATGAAGAAATTCGGGATCTCCGGAGAAATCTGGCATTTCACCCAGCCTTTTCTCCGCAGCCATGCCGTCGGCAACTTGTGGGCGTTGAACTACAACCTCCGGAAAAACCTCGTGCTCGATGGCGGTTTCAACCGTGGACTCACCAGTACATCCACGCGGTGGGAAGTATTTATGGGATTCACTTACCTGCTGCCGCATAAGGTCTTGGCCAGGAACGGCGCAAACTAATTCTGGTTTCAAAAGTCGCTTTTGGGAAGGGCACGGCTTCAGCCGTGCCGCCGAGCCCGCAAGAATACTGGGCTTTAGCCCCTGAGGGATTAATCTCCAACACCGTGACCGACTTTGGGAGCCACCTCTAGTTCCTGTGGGGACAAAATTCATGCGGCGCACTCACGCTGCACATTAAAATCACGTCCATGGAAATCACCCACATCGAGTCGTTCCTGCCCTACCTGAAGAGCATCCGCGAGCGCACCATGCGGGTGGCGCGCGTGGTTCCGGCGGACAAGCTGGAGTGGACCTACGCTCCCGGCAAGTTCACGCTCGGCGACCTGCTGCGGCACATGGCGACGATTGAGCGCTATCTGTGGGCGGAAATCGTGCAGGGCAAGCCCAGCCGCTATCACGGATGCGGGCGCGAACTGGCCGACGGCTACGACAACGTGCTGGCCTTCGTCGAACGCCTGCACGCCGAGTCCGTCGAAATCTTTTCCCGCCTCACCCCCGGCGACCTGCAGAAGAAATCGGTCACGCCCGACGGTTCGCCCATCAACACGTGGAAGGTGCTGCGGCTGGTGGTGGAGCATGAAATCCACCATCGTGGCGAGATTTATGTCTACCTGGGAATGTTGGGCGTGAAAACGCCGCCGCTCTACGGCATGACGTCGGAGCAAGTGAAGGAACTGAGCGCGAAGGCGTGAGTTCTATTGGTATTTAGCGCTTGAGTGATTTGTGATTGAGTGATCTGTCGGTTCGCCACGCGATTGGTAAATCACTAAATCACAAATCACTAAATCACTGAATGCCAGCTACCAACTACCTCGTACCGACCGCGGTGGGCTGCGCTATATGCTTCGCTTTCCCCGCCGCCTCCACCCGGTTTCTCCCGTTATCCTTTGCCCGGTAGAGCGCCTGGTCGGCCGCCTCGATGACCAGCTCCGGCGTGCGCAACCGCCCGCTTGACTCGGCCACTCCCATGCTCACCGTCACCGCCGTCCTGGTCCGCGCGCTGCCCACCGGACGCCGCCCCGGCTTGGTGTAGCGGCGCTCATCGCGCCGGCGGTCGCTGCGATCCGGGCCGCGCACCATGAAACTGGACCGTTGAATGGATGCGCGCAGCTCCTCCAGGTGCGGAACACAGTCCGCCGCGTTCTGGGCGGGAAACACGATGGCAAACTCCTCGCCTCCAAAGCGAAAGGCGCGCCCGCCTCCTCCAACCTGCGCCAGCCGCCCGGCAACCATGCGCAGAACCTGGTCGCCGGTGTCGTGGCCGTAGGTGTCGTTGAAGCGCTTGAAGTGGTCCACGTCCACCATGGCGATGGAGTAGGTGTCATGCAGGGCGAGCAGCGCCTGGTTGAACGCACGCCGCCCGGGCAATCCCGTCAGTTCGTCATGGAAGGCCAGCAGGTACGAGGCTTCGACCAGCGCGGCGGCAAACATCAGCACGCCGGTGGCGAAGTACAGCGACGATGCCCGCCCCGGTGACGCCACGTGCAGTCCGGCGAAGGCGGCCCACACGCTCCAGAAGAAGGCGCTGTCCACCGGCTTGCGCAGCAGGGCCATGCGCATGCCGAGCCAGGCCGCGGCGCCCGCCATCGCCAGCAGCGCCAGTTGCGGCAATGGCGTCCAGGCGAACAGCCCGCCCGGCAAATACGCGTGTTCTGCCCAGCGCGCGAATTCCAGATTCTCCGGACGCGCCAGTACGACGACGGCTACCGCCTGAACCGAAACAATGCCCACGCCCGATCCCACCGACGCCAGGGTGAGCCCGCACTCGCCAATCACCGAAAAGAAGACGAGGTTGAGGGGGACCAGCAGCGCCAGCAGCGCGAATCCCGCATTGGCCGCCGGCGCCGACGCGTGTCCCAGCATGACCAGCGCGCGGTCGGCGAGGCACAGCACCACGGCGGCGAAGACCACGCGGCTGGAGTGGAACCGCCAGGCCATGGCGAGCGCGCCGAACATGGCGGTCCACAACAAAAAGTTGACCACGTATTGCGCGGTTGCATGCGCCGCCGGGACGTGCGCCAGCACCAGCGCGGCTATCAACAGCGCGCCTCCGGGCACGACGAAAGAAACCAATGTCCTTGCTGGGGCCGAGTCCACGGCCGCGGCTCCTCGCTTCCAGGTTCGTCCTTAATTATGGGCGCGGCGGCGAGGCGAGGCAGGTGACTTGCGGGGTACGTCAAACATGGAGAATTCGCCTTCCGTGCACAACAGCGGCAACCACGACCTGCGCCTCTTCGACGCGATATATTACGCGGTAGCTGTAGGCCTGAAGTTCACGCAGGCTTGAGTCATCGAACTCCGGAACCTTACGTCCTTGCTCCGGAAATTGCGCGAGGCCGCGGGTCAGAGTAATGATTCTCCTAACCACGGCTTTGGCATAGGTAGGCGAGTCGGCGGCGATGAACAGCGCGATGGATTCTACGTCGGCGAGTGCGCGTGGCGACCAGACTACTCGGTGAGCCATTCCGAAAGCCGCGCTTCCACTTCAGACTGTGGAATCGAACCCTGCTCCTGTGCTTCCGCCAAGCCACGCCGGACCTTCTCCAGCACGTACAAATGGTACTGAATATCCTCGAGCGTGCAGTCTTCCGGCAGCTTGTTCAGCAGCAGTTCGACATCGTGCTTGGCAGTGCTCATACCTGCAAGAAAGATTATCACAGGCAGCGGGCCCCGCTGCAGGCCGCCTGTCTCTTCGGTACAATATCCCCATGCCGACTGTGGACAACATCATGGAGCGGCTCCGGAACTGCTACGACCCGGAGATTCCGCTGAACATCGTTGATCTGGGCCTGATTTATAACGTCCAGGTAGAGAACGAGGGCGACGTGACGGTGGAGATGACGCTCACCGCGCAGGGCTGCCCGTCGCATACCGAAATCAGCCGCGACGTGCGCACTACGCTGCTGAGCACTCCTGGGGTGAACAACGCGAAGGTGAACGTGGTGTGGGATCCGCCGTGGGGTCCGGAACGAATCAGCCCGGAAGGCCGGCAGAAGCTGGGCATCGAGGAATGATCGGGTAATGCGTGTGTGATCTAACCGCCTCGCACGCGCATGCAGATCACCAGATCACCCGATTCCACCCGCCGTTTGCTAAAATAGTGCTACCCCACTCGGTACTTGGTACTCGGTACCAGCTCTTCCGTCGGGACGTGGCGCAGCCTGGTAGCGCAC
>CAVXCR010000041.1:0-172143 GCA_963760265.1 Terriglobia bacterium | reverse complement strand
CAGGTGAGCCCGAGTCATTCTGTGGCGCGCGAGCGCCGTTCACTTGAGTGGGTAGCCTGCCTCCCGTAAAGACGGGAGTTCGCATTGCTAATCATGGCCGCAGTCTGAGGGCCGAATAGATGGATGGTGGAACCGATTCCACCCAACGATTTCGAGACGAGCCTTGGTCGACGGTCTCCAACTAGAGCGAAATGGCGCGCTCCTCGGCGTCAACGCCGGCGTGTGCCCCAATCGCTCTTGACAAGGTCAATGTCGTTATAGACAGGATGACATTCGCTAGAGATTATTCCAAAGCAAAAAGGAAGTTAATCCAAATCGAAGTCGCGGATGCGGGGCTTGTCGGGCGTTTCCTTGGCACGCTTGACGGCCTCCTGGAATTTCTTTTCCAGCAGGTCGGCGCTGTTTTTCTGCGCCTGGACGGACTGCTGGAAGAGCGATTCCTTGCGGCTGTCCTGCTCTTTCATGGCGCGCGCCGCCTCTTCCAGGTCGGCGAAGGTCTTGGGCCTGACCGGGGCGGTGTGGGCGATGACCGCCTGCGTGGCCGGATCAACCTTCAGCACGGCGCCGCAGCAGGGACATCCGATCTCAAACGCGGAAGCGGGTTGGGCGGCGTTCTTGGCCATGAGGAAATGATACCAGTTGCAAGTTGTGAGTTGTGAGTTTTGAGTGGAAGCCCACATCTGCCAAAACCGGGCAGATGTGGGGCACCCACGATTCACAACCCAAAGTCACAACTCAAACTAACAACTCGAACTCACAACGCACAACTCGCGACTCATTTCTTCCCCAACTGCCAGAGCAAAAAGCCGAACTCGTCGGTGAGGTCGTCAATTTGCTTGTTGATGGCAACGCCGCCGCGGGCGTGGCCGGCGCGGGTGTCGTAATGCAGCAGGATGGGATTGTGGTCGCCATTCTCGGCCTGCAGCAGCGCCGCCATTTTGCGAGCGTGCAGCGGGGCAACGCGAGTATCGGCATCGCCGGTGACGAAGATGACGGCCGGGTACCTGGTTCCGGGCTTGACGTTCTGGTACGGCGAGTAGGCGCGCAGAAACTTGAATTGTTCAGCGCTGTCGGCGGCCGAGCCGTACTCCGGCACCCAGAAACGGGCAACCAGGAATTTTTCGTAGCGCAGCATGTCGAGCAGCGGATAGTCGCAGACGACGGCACGGAACAGTTCCGGACGCTGGGTGAGGGCGGCGCCGACGAGCAGGCCGCCGTTGGAACCGCCGCTGATGGCGAGCTTCGCGGGACTGGTGTACTTGTGCGCGATCAGCCAATCGGCGGCGGCGAGGAAGTCGTCGAAAACATTCTGCTTGTGCTGCAGCATGCCCGCCTTGTGCCACTTCTCACCGAACTCGCCGCCGCCGCGCAGGTTGGGGCGGGCGTAGACACCTCCGTTCAGCACCCAGATCGCGGCCTGGGCGGAGAAACCCGGCGTCAGGCTAATGCGGAAACCGCCGTAGCCGGTGAGCAGCGTGGGCAGATGGCCATCGGGCACAGTTCCCTTCTTGAAGACCAGGAACATGGGGATGCGAGTGCCGTCCTTGGATTCGTACCAGACCTGCTTGGTCTGGATCTGGTCGGTCGGAATGGGCACGGTAACGCGCGCCCACTCGCCCTGTTTCCCGGTGGAAGCCGAATAGCTGAAGATGGCGCGCGGCGTGGAAAACGAGCTGAAGCTGTAGAAGACCTCATCCTGGTTCCAGCGGCCGGTGACGAAAGCGGAGCCGATCTCGGGGAGGTCAACCTCGCGCACGAATTTGCCGGTCGCGTCGAACACCTTGATATGGGTCACGACGTTTTGCAGATAAGCGACGAACAGCCTGCCGCCGGCGGCGACCGTCTCCTCGATGGGTGAAGCGGCCTCGGGAACGACGGTCTTCCAGTAATCGCGCGCGGGATTGCGGAGATCAATATCGAGAATGCGGCCGTTCGGCGCCTCCCAGTTGGTCTTGACGTAGAGATGATCGCCGGCGATGTCGAAATCAAAGTTCGCGTTGATGTCGTTGACGATGGGACGAATGGGGCCGCCGGACTTCAGGTCCTGAAAATAGAGCTCGGTTTTCTCCGCGGCGGAGCCGTGGCTGACCTCCAGAACCAGATACCGGCCGTCGGGCGAGAGGTCGGCGCCGATGTAGTCGCCGGTGCCGAACTCCTGACCGAAGATTTCCTTGTCGGCGGCGGGGTCGGCGCCCATGGTGTGCAGGTAGGCGCGCGGACCGGCGCCCGGAGTGTACTTGGTGTAATAGAGCGCCTTGTGGTCGGGGGTGATATCGAAACCGCCATAACGCGCGGCGGGAAAAATATCGCTGAGCGGGCGGCGAGTGTTGACGTCGAGAATCGTGACCGTGGTTTCGTCGGCGCCGCCCTTGCGCTGCCCATAGGCGAGCAGGCTGCCGTCCTCGGAGCCGCCCTGAAGGACGACCGAGATGCTGCCGTCGGGCGTAAGCGTGTTGGGATCCACCAGCACGGTTTCCCTGCCTTTTTCGCGGACGCACAGCATGTCAAGATTCTGATCGGCCCGGCGGCGCAGGTAGAAGTAGCGGTCGCCGCGGCGCGCCGGCATGCTGATGCTGTCGATCTTCATCACCTTCTCAATCTGCGCGTGCAAGGCGCTGCGACCGGCGTACTGGGAGAGCACTTTCTGCGTGTAGGCGTTCTGGGCATCAATCCAGGCACGCGTCTCGGGACTGTTCTGGTCCTCGAGCCAGCGGTACGGGTCGGTGATGGCAACGCCCTGGATGGTGTCGGTAACCGGGTGGGCCGGAGTCGCCGGCGGCTTGACCGCTGGCCCATCAGCGGCGCAGGCGAATGCGGCGCATGCAAGGGTGACAACAAACAGATGAAGAATGCGAGAACGCAGCATGAATACGGTCCTCCGAGGTGGGAATGGAAAATGATAGCAGGTCGGTCGGTCTCTCGGGCGCAGTACGACGCAGCCATTCGAACGTGGTCCCAAAGGGGACGAACTCACGTTATACTCGCGCCATGGCGTGCCACGAACTGGTCCAACTGCGCAAGCAGGCGACCCGGGTCAAGAACCAGATGGACGAGCAGCGGAAGAAAGCCCGCAGCAAGGCGAACCACACTCGGCATGGGCGGCCGTCGGGCAAGAGCGAGTACATCCCCTACCTGCAGCGCAAGCTGAGCCGGCTTGGGGACCGAATTGACCGCCATATTGCGCAGCACGGGTGCCAGGAGTAGGGGAAAGTAGGAATTAAGAAGTCAGAATGAAGAAGTCAGATTGAAGAATGCACAATGGCCCCTGTCATTCTTCAATCTGACTTCTTCATTTTTGATTCGCTAGGCGACGGCGCCTCTTTTCGGAAACGAGCGCACCGCCTTGTCCTCGCCGTCAAACACCTCAAACACGGTCACCAGCTTGGTGACCTGGAGCAACTCGCCGACGCGGTGGGTCAGGTTCGCCAACTTGATGGTGCCGCCGATGCTGCGGGCGGAAGTAAACAGGCCGACCAAAGTGCCCAGGCCGCCGCTGTCGATATAGTTCACGTCGGCAAGGTTGATGACGATGTCCTTCGAGGTTTTGAGCTGTTCCTTGACGGCCTCGCGCAGCATGAGCGACTCGTCGCCGAAGATGATGCGGCCATGGCAGTCCACGACGGTGATACCGTCAATCAGGCGCGTGTTCAGCTTCAGAGTCATACCGGACCTCCTGCAACCCCGAGCGGCGCAAATGTAGCCCTGTCGGCGAAGGAATGCAAGGGGGGCGAGTTGTGAGTTGTCAGTCGGGCCGGTCGGTGTCCGATCGGGCACCACCCGACCAGGCGCCCGCAACCGCTACCCACAGCTCAAAACTCACAACTGATAGAATCGAATTTTCCGATGGCTTACCAAGTCCTGGCACGCAAATACCGGCCACAACGCTTCTCCGACGTCATTGGGCAGGAGCACGTCACCCGCACGCTGAAGAACGCCATCGAGCAGGGGCGGGTTGCGCACGGGTACATTTTCAGCGGCCACCGCGGCATCGGCAAGACCACCGTCGCGCGCATCCTGGCCATGGCCCTGAATTGCCGCTCCGCCGATCACCCGATTGCGGAGCCGTGCGGGGTGTGCGAGTCGTGCACCGAGATTCGCGCCGGGAACGCGGTGGACGTAATCGAGATTGACGCCGCGACCAACCGCGGGATTGACGAGATCCGGGAACTGCGCGAGGCGGCGCGCTACCGTCCGGCGCGAGACCGCTACAAGATCTGGATCCTCGACGAGGCACACCAGATCACCGACGCCGCGTTCAACGCGCTGCTGAAGACGCTGGAAGAGCCGCCCAGCCACGTGATTTTCATGCTGGCGACCACGCAGCCCGAAGATATTCCCCAGACCATCCGCTCGCGCTGCCAGCACTTCAGCTTTCATGCCGTCCGCTTCGCTGAAATCGTCAAGCAACTGCGCGAGATCGCCGGGCAGGAGAAGATCGCCGCCGATGACAATGCTCTCGCCATGCTCGCCGAAGCCGGCGACGGCTCGATGCGCGATGCGTTGTCCATCATGGACCAGGCGATTGCCTGCTGCGGCGAGCGATTGACCGCCGACACGGTGCGCCAACTGGTGGGGGCGGTGCCGTCGGAAATCCTGGAAGAGCTGATGAACGCGGTGGCGCGAAATTCCGCCGAAGAGGCGCTGCGGCAGGTGGACCGGTTGCTCACCGAGGGCCACAACCCGGCGCACTTCGCGCGCCAGATGGTGCGCTTCCTGCGCAACGCAACCGTAGCCAAGGTGGCGGGAGTGGAGTCGCCGCTGCTGCAGATTTCCTTCGACGAACGGGCGCGCGTCGGCCGCGTCGCGGGGCAGTTCAGCGAAGAGGACCTGGCGCGATTTTTGCAGATCATGCTGCGCACCCACGGCGAACTCGGGTACAAGCAGGAGCAGCGCTTCCATCTCGAGCTGGGCCTGCTCAAGCTGGTGCACGCGCAGCGGTTGCTGCCGCTGGAACAGATCCTGAGCGACGCCCAACCGGGGTCGAGTGGGGCGCGGGTCTCGAAGCCGGGCCACGGCAGCCAGGGGCAAACCGTTGCGCCCCGCGCAACTTCGCCCTTGGAGAGCGACCGGGCACGAAAGAGCGCAGCGCCGCCCGATGGGGAAGGGTCCCGGACGCCAAAAGCAGCTTCCGCCGTGCAGCCGAGTGGATTGGGCAGGAGCGACGGAACCGCGGGGCTTAGTGAAGAGAGCGGAGCTCAAGGCTTGAGTGCTGCCAATGCGGTCGCGGTGGCGACGGAGCCACACGAAGTCTCGCGCGTCGAGCTGCAGGCGCAGGTGATCGAGGCCCTGGAACGGGCGAACTCGCGCACACCGATCGTGGAAGTGGCTGCCGAAGGCGCCGAGTTGGTGATCAAAGTCGGTATGGCGCAAACCCTGGTGGATGCGGGTTTGGCCTTGAGCGAAGATGCGCGGCAAGGCGCGGTTGCGGCGGCCGTCAGAGCGTTGGGACGCCCGGTGAAGCTGCGGGTTGTCGGGGTTGCCGGAAATGGCGGCAAAGCGGCCGCGGCCGGCGCGCCGCGCCCGGCGAATGGTCCGGGAGCGCGCAGCCGTGCTGCCGATGACCCGGTGGTGCGGCGGGTGCAGGAAAAATTCAGCGCGCAGATACGCACGGTGATTGATCATAGAGAAAAAAGGTAGCTGGTAGCTCGTAGCTGGCAGTTCGTTGCCGGGGACGATGGCGCGAACGGCCATCGACCAACGACCATCGACCAACGACGGATTTCTTATGGGCGGATTCAATCCAAAGCAGCTCCAAGAACTGATGTCGCAGGCCAAGCGGCAATACGACGACCTGCAGCGCAAGATGCAGGAGATCGTGGTGGAAGCCTCGTCGGGCGGCGGGTCGGTGACGGTGAAAATGAACGGGCAGAAGCAGGTGCTGTCCATCACGATTGATCCGGAAACGGTGAAGTCGGGTGACGTCGAGATGCTCCAGGACCTGGTGACGGCGGCGGTGAATGCGGCGGTGCATAAGGTGGACGAGCAGATGCAATCGACCGTCGGCGGCATGCTGGGCGGGATGGGAATGGGATTTTGATTTGCAATTTGTAATTTGTAATTTGTCTGGAGTCGCGCAACCGCCGAAGCAGTTCGCACCTCCGGAAATTACCAATTACAAATTACCAATTACCAATGTCTAAGTTTGCCGAGCCGATGGCTCGACTGATTGACGAGTTGAAGAAGCTGCCGGGGATCGGCGCCAAAAGCGCGCAACGGCTGGCCTTCTATATTCTGCGCTCCAGCGATGACGATGCCGAGGCGCTGGCAGCCGCGGTTCGCGACGTCAAGGCCCACCTGCGTCTGTGCTCGGTCTGCAACAACATCACCGATGTCGATCCCTGCTCCTACTGCACCAGCGCGACGCGCAACCAGCGCCTGGTGTGCGTGGTCGAAGAACCGACCAATATCGCGGCCGTCGAGAAGACGCGACAATACAACGGCGTCTACCACGTGCTGCACGGGGCCATCTCACCGCTGCACGGAGTCGGGCCGGAGCACCTGCGGATAGCGAACCTGGTGCGGCGCATCGATTCCGGCGAGGTGGACGAAGTCATTCTGGCAACCAACCCGACGGTCGAAGGCGAGGCAACGGCGGTGTACCTGTCGCAGCAAATCCGGCGGCCGGGAGTCAAGGTCACCAGAATCGCCACCGGAATTCCCGCCGGCAGCGACATCGAGTACGCCGACGAGGTCACCATGCTGAAATCGATTGAGGGGCGGCGGGAGATGTGAGGAGAAGGCTTCAGGCTCCAGTCTTCAGGGTTTCAGGATTCAGGGTTTGGACTTCAGGCGCGTGACATTCGATCGGCAGAGTGACCAGACTCTTTCCGTTGAGTGTGCAACAAATGTGCCACTTCCCGGCACTAATTGACTCCTTGCCCCGCATTTTAGATGGCACTACTGTTTAGTTTCTATTACTTACAACTATTCCGTAAAGTATTTCATCAATTTCAGACTGGTATGCCGTTTGCTTACAGACATTCACGTCTGCTCGAAACACGAGCGGGTAGCGATTTTTGACGGGTGGATGAGCCGGCCGAACCGAGACCATCGGTGCTCGTCGCCCCTGCCGCCGTGGCTGTAAACGCAGCCCAGCGGCCAAGAAGGAAAACCGGGCGAACCAGTCCGGTTTTTCTTTTTTAGTAAGCCAGTTTTTCAGGTTGTCAGTTCTTCCAGAGAGTGGTTTACCCGCGCAATTTCGCCAGCAGATCCTGGGGGTGGACGGGTTTGGCCAGGATCTCGAATTCGTGTCCCTGGGCGCGTGCGCTCTCCAGCAGGTCAGCCGTGGCCGCCTGACCGGAAAACAGCAGGATCTTGCATCCCGGCAGGAACTTGCGGATGTTGATGGCGGCCTCGATGCCATTCACGTCGGGCATGATGACATCGCTGATGATCAGGTCGGGCTTGACACTGCGGGCGCGCTCGATGGCTGCTGTTCCGGTATAAACGGCGGAAGCATCGAAGCCATGCTGGTTGAGAATGATCGCCAGAGTATCGGCGATGACGCGTTCGTCGTCTACCACCAGCACCTTGGGCTTGGCCGTCTTAACAGTCATGCGAGCTGCTGCCTCTCAACAAGATCGCTTTCTCGGCCCATGCGACAGGCAGGGCGCCGTAGTAACTGCAAACGTCAATTATAACAACCGGCCCGGTAGTAACACCGCCGCTATTCCATTACGGCATGCCACTCTCCCGCAGGACGAATGGATTCCGTCCGCATAGCGCGCGCTGGTGTCCCAACCGCCAATGCCGATTTCGTGTGGATGGATCGAGATGGCGCAGGCTGAGGGTTGCAAGCGCGCTCCGAACGAAGTAGGCTTCTGGAAACTGCAGCCAGCCCCGGTTGCCGCGTGCGCGGCCGCTGGTCTCGAAGGATCGGGAGCTTCCGCCATGTCCGTGATGTCGGCCACCTCGCTCGCCCCATCTACCGCGCCCTCACCGATGCTGCTCTACGTCGAAGGGGCGGAGCAGCGCAATATCGTCCTGGAGCGGCTGCCATTTGCCATTGGCCGGAAGACGGGCAAGGACCTGGTGATCCCGGACTCGCGGGTGTCGCGCGACCACGCGCAGATCCTCTGCGAAAACGGCGCGTACTACATCGTGGACCAGAACAGCCGCCACGGCACGTTCGTGAACGGCATTCGCCGCGAGCGCCACAAGCTGGAAGCCAACGACCGCATTGACTTCGGCGCGCGCGATGCCGCCTACGTGGTCTTCAATCCGGACAAGCCGCATACCAGCTCGGCGGCGGAGTTCCTGAGCCAGATTTCCATGATGCCGGTGAGCACCGGCAGTTCCGACCTGGAAAAGCTCCGCCTGTTCCTGGAAGCGGCCCGCAAGCTGAACACCACCGGCGTGCTCTCCGATGTCCTGATGTCGCTGCTGGATTCCACGCTCAAGCTCACCAAGGCGGAGCGCGGCTACGTCTTCCTCCGAGGCGCGGATGGGGCCATGCGACTGGCCGCGGGACGCAACGCCAAGGGCGAGCAATTGCTGGATGACAGCACGATTTCCAAGTCCATCCTGGAAGAGGCGGCCAGCGCGGCCTCGGAATTCATGGTCAGCGACACCAGCTCGTCCAGCGATCTGGCGGGACGAAACAGCATCATCGCCTACGATCTGCGGACCGTGATCGCCATCCCGCTGCGGCGCACGCAAACCCAATTCGCGGAAAAATCCACCGCCGATGACGGCCAGCCGCAGGTGCGCGGCGTGCTCTACATGGACAGCCGCTTCGCCTCGCGCGACATTTCCGCCGTCAGTCACGACATCCTGCGGGCGATCGCGACGGAAGCGGCTGCGCTGGTGGAGAACGCGCATCTGGTACAAGCGGAGGAAGCGGCGCGCCGTTACCAGCAGGAGCTGAACATCGCCGCCAACATCCAGCAGCGGTTGATGACCGTCTCCATTCCCGACGTGCCGTTCGCCGCCATCCGCGCCACCAACCTGGCTTGCAAGGACGTTGGGGGAGACTTTTTCGACGTGGTGATGACCGACGAGGGCCTGGCGGTGCTGGTGGCCGATGTATCCGGAAAAGGAATTTCCGCGGCGCTGCTGGCCTCGATCCTGCAAGGCATGATTTATTCGCAACTGATCGCCAACATGCCGCTGGACGAAATCGTCAGCACCGCCAACGCGTTTCTCTGCCGCAAGGTCATGGGCCAGAAATACGCTACCCTGCTGCTTTCGCGCCTCAAGCCCGATGGCGAGTTGGAATATGTGAACTGCGGGCATGTGCCGCCCGTGCTGGTGGCGGGAGGACGGATCGAACGGCCCCGGCAGTCGAGCAACGTACCCGTGGGCCTGCTGGCCGGGGCGGAGTTTGAGTGCGCCAAGATCAAGCTGCCGCCGGACGGGCGCTTCGTCATGGTCACCGACGGGGTCACGGAGGCGGAGGATTCCAGCGGCGAGTTCTACGGCGACGAACGCCTGGAACTATCCGCCAACAGCGCCACGCCCTACGAAAGCATCTTTTCCAGCGTTAAGGCATTTTGCGGCGACACGCCGCTGAGCGACGACTGCACCATTCTGGAGTTGCACTACAAGCGGTCTGAACCGTCTGGCGCATCGTCGGTGGACCAGTAACCCGGGTATCCGGTTCTCGCCATCGTTCCCGCCGAATGGCGAGCGACCGAATGACCGATAGACCGATCAGCACCAGACCGATATTCTGGCGAACGCATGCCGTCCGCGTCTGAGCTGTGCCGGTTGACGCTCACCGAAGCCGCCGCGTTGGTGGCCGACAAGGCGGTTTCTCCCGTCGACCTCACGCATGCTTGCCTGGAGCGCATTGAGCGCCTCGATTCCGCGCTCAACGCATTTATCACGGTTACGCGCAACACCGCGCTGGAGCAGGCGCGACTTGCCGAGCGCGAGATTGCGGGCGGACGCTACCGCGGTCCGCTGCACGGAATTCCGGTCGCCCTGAAGGACCTGATTGATACCGCGGGCGTGCGCACCACCGCCGCCAGCGCGCTGTTCCAGGAGCGCGTGCCGGCGGAGGACGCGGCCGTGGTGCGGCACTTGAAGGTCGAAGGCGCCGTGCTGCTCGGCAAGACCAACCTCCACGAATTCGCGTACGGCGGCAGCGGCGTGGTCAGCTACTACGGTGCGGCCCGCAATCCATGGGCGCGCGCGCACATCACCGGCGGGTCCTCGTCAGGATCGGCAGCGGCGGTGGCGGCGGGAATGTGCTTCGCCGCCCTGGGCAGCGATACCGCCGGTTCCATTCGCCTGCCCGCCGCGTGCTGCGGGATCGTCGGAATGAAGCCGACCTACGGGCTGGTGAGCGCGCGCGGCGTGGTTCCGCTGTCGTGGTCGTACGACCACGTGGGCCCGATGACACGTAGCGTGCGCGATGCGGCGCTCGTCCTGCAGGCAATCGCCGGTTACGATGCCGGTGACAGCACCAGCCGCGAGCTGCCGGAAAGCGATTTCGGCGAAGGCTTGGAACAGGACACGCACCTGCTGCGCCTCGGGATCGTGCGGCAGTTTTTCTTCGATGACCTGGAACCGGAGGTCGCGGCCGCCATCAACAACGCGCTCCAGGTGTTGGAAATGCTCACCAGCGGCCTGAGCGACGCCAGCATGCCCATTGATACCGACCGGACGGTGCAGGCGGCGGAAGCGTACGCCTACCACGCGCAATTTCTCGCTGAGCGCGCCGACCTTTACCAGCCGGAAACGCTGCGGCGCATCAAGCGCGGCGAATCGGTCGCGGCCAGGGAGTACATCCTCAAGCGGATCGAACTGGACCACCTGCGCCGCGCCGCCGCGGACCTGTTCGCCGATTACGATCTGCTGGTCACGCCCACGTCGCCGGTGACTGCCCCGGCGCTCGCCGAGCTGCAGGCGAATCCGGACGACTTGCGCCGCCGCGAATTGATCTTGCTGCGCAACACGCGGCCATTTAATGTGCTCGGGTTGCCGGCGGTTTCGGTGCCGTGCGGATTCACCCGCGCCGGGCTGCCCATCGGGCTGCAGATTGCCGGCGCGCCCGGCGACGATGCCCGCGTCCTGCAACTGGCGCATGCCTACGAGCGGGCAACGGAATGGCACAAGAGAATTTGTAATTGGTAATTTGTAATTGGTAATTTGGTGATTCGGAGCGCAAGCTGGCGCGAACTGCGCGCAATTGCAAATTACAAATTACAAATTGCAAATCCCACGAGGTTCTCATGCTCACCTTCGAATCGGTCAAGATGGACTTCCCTTCCGACACGAACATCATCATCGGCCAGTCACACTTCATCAAGACGGTCGAGGATGTTTACGAAGCGATCGCGACCACGGTCCCGCAGGCGAGGTTCGGGCTGGCGTTTAACGAAAGCTCCGGCCCGTGCCTGACGCGCTCCGACGGCAACGACGATGAATTGCGCAGCGCGGCCATCCGCAACGCGCAGTCGCTCGCCGCCGGACACGTGTTCGTGGTGCTGATCCGCAACGCGTTTCCGATCAACGTCCTCAACGCCGTGCGGCACGTGCCCGAGGTGTGCAACATTTTCTGCGCGACCGCCAACCAGGTCGAGGTGGTGGTGGCGCGCGGCGAGCAGGGCGGCGGCATCATGGGCGTGATTGACGGCAGCGCGCCCCAGGGCGTCGAAGGCCCCGATGACGTGATTGCGCGGCACTCGTTTCTGCGCAAGATTGGCTACAAGCGATGAAGGTAAAGCTCTGAGTTTCTCAACTCCGAACGCCGGTGGCTGGGAAATTACTACGTCTTGGGCTTTGTATCCTTCGTAGCTTTGGATTTTTGCGCCGCTATCTTCTGGCGTAGGGATTCCGTGTCGGTGAGCACCCGGGACTTCGTCTTACTTGATTCGTGCCCGTCACCCGGCAATTTTGGTTTTTCGGAAAACTGATTTCCCGATTTTTCGATGCGATTCCGGAGGTCTGCAGTCGCTCGAGCGGAGATGTTAGGAACGTTCTTTCGAGCCCTCTCCCCCATTGCCGTCCATTTTTCTCTCAATGCGTTTGGCGCAACAGTACCTAAGCCATCATCTGAAGCCGGCGGGTAATCGCCGGCGTCCACTTGTGGTTCGGGAATTAAGAAAATGCTGTCTATAGCTAGTTGCAGACGTTCTTGGAATGTACCGATGATCTTGCCTACCACTCCAACAATATCGCCTTCGCTTAAGTCCAATGCACTTCTTCCAACTTGCATGTCCCACACTAGGGCTTCAATCGATCCACTGCTGTCCTCTAACATCAGCCAAACAAATGGTTCTCCATTCCTCTTTGCCTTAACATCAATCGCAGTCAAGCGGAACGACGATTGCACGAGTTGGCCTATGCGCGTGGACGCATCAGCTGCATAAAAATTCTTCATAGCCTCAGTTCGGTCACTTTCATATGCAATGGTGCACTTCTGTAGTCCAATGCCTGAACGTCCGTGCGCCCTGAATTACTCGGGACGAAGGAATCGAACCCAGTCAATTGGAATGGCAAAGTTCAGATTCTGGCCATCGGAAATCGACGAACTTATGATCCCCACCAGAGCCCCATCCGCATCAAATAACCCGCCGCCACTTGAGCCGTGCGACACCGCGGCTGTGGTTTGAATCAGGCGGTTGTTTGTTAAACCGCCCCGCAGCCCGGAAATAAGGCCATCTGAGAGAGTCAACTCCAATCCCAGCGGTGCTCCCACAGCGTATACGTGTTCGCCTACGGTTAAACCGTATTCACATGGAATCGTATCCGGGCAAGGAAGGTCGGTCCTAAAGCTGATCACTGCCGCTGGAGCGTCCAAGTTGTCAGCGCGAACTAAAGCGAGATCATGATCCGAATCGATCCCCACAACTGATGCCGGCCAGAGGTGGTCCCCTTTCACCAACGTCAATGTTCTAGCCGACGCTACAACGTGCCCGCCTGTTACGAATATCGTGCTACTCGGAAACTTCTGCTGCCATCTCCCCCGCCAGCCATCCCACATGTTTTGCCTCAGATCTTCAATCGTCTCGGGAGGCCGCTGGCGGCTCGACTTCAATGCTGCAGCGAGATCATCGACAGTGCTCGGTCGGGGCGGTGACACTACAGCCACTGCGCTGGCCCTTCCAACGATGTTCCCGTTGTCATCATGTACTTGAATCACGAAAACAGATGGTGCGACCTCTTGAAACAGCATCGCCGGGGTGAGTGCCCCCTGCTTGCCTGCTTGCTTCGTGATTCGCTTTTGGCTTGCCGGCACTTGCGCGTACGCTGAGGCGACCTGCAACAGGGCAGAAATCGTCACGATATGCCAAAGTAAAAGTAGAGGAGCCAGTTTGCTGTATCTTTTTGCCATTGAGCGTCGCGCATCCCGAAGTTTAGTTCTAACCAGAGGTAGCAAGCGTGGTGCGCGCTCGGTTCTGAGACGGGCCTGTGCTATACTGTCCCAGACGCTAGTGACCACGGTTCGCTTGTGGTGCGGCAGTCGGTTGAAACAGCCGGTCTGACCCTTCCTTCGATTCCCTGCTCTCCGTTCGTTCCCAGCGCAAAACCCTACGAGCGGCTTCCTTTGCACAGTCGCGAATCGCATCTTTGCGTGCGTCTCGCGAGACGCCTCTCCAGAAAGATTACGATTCGAATGACAAGCTTTTCCGAACTGCCTCTCTCTCCTGCTTTGCAGCAGAGACTGGCCGCCTGCCAATTTCACACTCCCATGCCGATCCAGTCGGCCGCGATCCCGCACGCACTTGCGGGCAAAGACCTGATGGCCACAGCCCATACCGGCACCGGTAAGACGCTGGCGTTCCTGGTACCGATGATCGAGCGACTGCTGCAGTCGCCCCGGTCGCGGACCATCGAAGCCCTGGTGCTGGTACCGACGCGCGAACTCGCCATGCAGGTGCATGAACAATTCGAGCAGTTGCGCGGAAAATCAATTTCGCCCGCGGCGCTGGTCATCGGCGGCGTCGGCGAAAGGGGCCAGTTAGACGCAATTCGCTCCGGCGCGCGCTTGTTGGTGGCCACCCCCGGCCGCCTCGAGGATTTCCTCGGGCGCAGGCTGGTGGATCTGCGCCAGGTCAAAGTGCTCGTCCTCGACGAGGCCGACCGCATGCTCGACATGGGATTCCTGCCGGCCATCCGCCGCATCGTCGGCGAACTGCCCCGGGAACGCCAGACCATGTGCTTTTCCGCGACCCTGGAAGCCTCGGTTGCCGGGCTGGTGAGTGATTACACGCGCAACCCGATCCGCATCGCGCTGGGTTCCACGCTCAAGCCGGTGGACAGCGTGGAACTGCAGGCGTTCGAGGTTGCGACGTCCGACAAGTTCCAGGCCTTGTGCCACCTGCTGCGCACCGAGAAGGGGCGCACGCTGGTCTTCGCGCGCACCAAGCGGGGCACGGAGCGCCTGGCCAAGCACCTGGTGCGCGACGGTTTCCTGGCCGCCATGATCCATGGCGACCGCTCGCAATCGCAGCGCACGGGCGCGCTCGCCGGCTTCGACGAAGGCCGCTTTAAGGTGCTGGTCGCCACCGACGTCGCTTCCCGCGGGCTGGACATCCAGGATGTGGCGCACGTGATCAATTACGATCTGCCGACACTGCCGGAAGATTTTATTCATCGCGTCGGCCGCACCGGACGAGCCGGAGCGCACGGACGCGCGTCCACCCTGGTCTCGCCCGCCGAGACGCTGGAATTGCGGAACATCGAACGGGTCTTGAAGCTGCGCTTGCAGCGCAAGGAGATCAACGCCGATATCGCGGCCGAAAGATTGTCCCGTCCGCGGAATACGCTCGTCGGCCGCACCTTGCAGCCCTTGCCCGGCGAATTTTTCGCCTGAGGAGAGATCGGGAAACCTGTGCGCGGCGATTGGGGATCATCGAAACGCCGCGCATGGGTAGTACCTGCATCCGCGCGTCATTGACTTCCCTGCGGGTAAGGACTAGGGTTAAAAATGAGCGAGATTGTCTCCTCTTTCAGATTCTCTGAACTAAGTCAGCTCAGCTGAAGTCTTCCCTCTTAGCTAACACAATTGGAGGAGACGGCAAGAGCCGCTTCTTATGACCAGCCTCACCGAGTCCGTTCCAGGATTGAGGCTACCGCCCATCACATGGGATGAATCAGGAGGAGTTGTTGTTCAAAACCGAACCGATGCCGCCGCAAGATGAAGTGATCGGGTACTGTCCCGGCTGTGATCGGCCCATCAACGAAGGACAACCGACCAAACTGGTGCTGGGCCAGCTCTTCCACACCGCGCATGCTCCTCGCGCAGAAAAGCGGGGCTAGCATGCGCCCAAGTCAAACCTTCCAGAAACGGCAGAAAGAGCTGGCACGCCAGGAAAAGCAGCGCGCCAAGGCTCAGCGCAGGCAGCAAAGAAAGCTTGAGAAGCAGGCGCCCGCCGAAGATATCGTCCACCCGAGCGGCGAATCCACCTCCTCCCCTGACGGAGATATCGGTTGAACGCGGTGAGCACAAACTGCGAGTGCGGGCACGAGAAACGTGACCACGTGTTTCCGCTGATCGGGAAACACGGTCACGGCAAGTGCAAGGTGTGTCTGTGCGACCGGTACAGCAAGGTTCAGATTCAGGCCCGCGACGTGGCTGCCGCAGCGAAGGCGAGCCAACCATGAGCAGCATTGCGGCACATAGGCAAGCCCCACCCATGACACGGGTGCTCGAACGACTCGAACAGAAGTGCTGTCCCCAAGGTTTGCATGTCATCCTCGAGGAACTGCGCTGGATGGGCGACCGGTCCATTACGTACGAACAATTGTCAGATGCGGTGCGTACGGACCTGCGCGCCCCTCATCCACGGATCCGACGAGTAGCAGAAGGGGTTTACTGGTTCGCGGAATTAGACATTCCGCTGGGGTGGTCCCTCTTCCGCGACAAGCGGATGCTCCCTTGCTTTTACCGAAGATACCCGCCCGCTATCTCCTGGGAGGATCTCGATCTCCCCGAGAACGTCCTCCCGCCCCCACCGCGGCCATCGCGCCAGGCGTAACCGCGGTTCTCCCTCACGGCTTGCGCTTCACGCTGTTTCCCAAACAGACCAGAAAGATCGCGCTCTTGCCCGCGGCATGCGGCGAGAAGAAGTTGACGACATCGTCGTCATAGAAGGTCAGGCCGCTGGCGCCGAGATGCTGCGCGTAGGCGGCCAGGTAAATCTTGCCGCCGAGAATGCCCGCCTCCAGTTGCGCCGCACGATAGCCGCGGTTGCCATAACGTGCCAGGATGGTCTGGAGGTCGGCGAGAAAAAAAACGTTCGCGGCGGCGTCGGCGGGCAAATCCTGCTCGAGTCCGAGATATCCGGCCTGCCGGCGGAAGTCGCCTTGCTTCAGCAGTTCCAGTTCGCGACGATCGCGATGGAAGTAGTACGCGCCCGGCAGCAAGCCATCCACGGCGTTGACCAGCACGTAGAGGTGGTTGAGTTGCGCTCCCGAAGGGTGGTGGAAGTCGGCGGGAAATCCGCGGGTGGATCGGTCCAGCATGGTGGCAAGCTGCGCAAAACTGATCGCTTCGCGCGCGAACTGGCGAGTCGAGCCGCGGCGGAGGATCACGCGTTCGATGGCAGCGCGCGCGATCTGCTCTTCCGGCGCCGATGGCAGCGCGATGGCGGGCCCGTGCGGCTCAACCGTATCGCCGGGCGTCACCTGCTCGCGCCAGGCGCGGACATCGCCGGCAGTGGCCAGCGATGACGCGGCGTGCATCTCGCGCATGGCGGGATAGTCCACCTCGTGGTCGGACAGCGGCAGGGTTTCCAGGTGCAGCGGTGGCAGCGGCGGGGCGGACGGAAGGTCGAAGGTGGCGGTTGAGCCGACCGTCACCAGTGAAAACGCGACCTCGTGATCGGTATCGAGATCGAGCAGCCGGTTGACGGGATCATCGTTGAAACCCATCACCAACGGTTGCCGGCAACTGGGTGGCGGTGCACATGGCCAGCAGGTTGGCGAGGATGGTGCCGTTGTCCCAGCCGAAATGGCGATAGGTCCGCGCCTGGTACTTCCACGCGTTGCGCCAGTACGTTCCCGTGCAGATGATGGTGAGCGGAGCCGCCGCGACCGCCGGGTGTGCGCCCGTGGCCTCGACCAGCACGCGGCGGAAATCGCCGGCCCGCAGCAAGCGCAAGCCAAATTCGGCAGGCGCAAACTGGTACACGCCCGCTTTCAGTTCCGGCAAATCGCCGCAGACCAGGTACAACTCGACTTCATACAACGCGCCCGTGCAGGCCGCCGCGCGCATGTAGATTTCGCCGCCGGGATAGGTCTTGTGCCTGGTGATCCCCGCCGAGAAATACAGCAGCAAGGCGAGATCGTTCAGCGTTGGCAGCTTCGTCCCGGCGGGGCGAACATTTTCCGCGATCACCGAAAGCGCCGCCATTCCGGTTTGCGGCACTTCCTTCGGCAGGCGAATGGGATCTACGCCGGGATAAATCTTGAATGGCAGCGGCCGGTTCGACCAGTCCAGGTAGTGCGGGTTGGTGCGCACGCTCTGGTAGGAGTGCTTGGTGCCATTGTGATACCGCCAGGCAATACCCGTGTCGGCGTTGTTGGGGCCAGTTGGCATGGAAAGCGCGCTCGAGCAGCTTGCAAGACTACGTGACCGGAAGCGTAAACGAGAACACAGACCCGCGTCCCAGTTGACTGGTCACGGTGATGGTTCCGCCGTGCAGTTCGACGATGGCTTTGGCGATCGCCAGTCCCATGCCGGTGCCCTGCATGGAGACTCTCTGGTTCCGGCCGCGATAAAACTTTTCGAAGATCATTCCCTGCTCAATATCGTCGATGCCGGGGCCGTGGTCGGCGACCGAGGTGACCAGTTGCCGGTCCCGCAGCTCGGCGGTGAGATGGATCGGCGTCCCCGGCGGCGAATACTTGCCGGCATTTCCGAGCAGTTGCGCAAGCACCTCCGTAATCCGTTTCAAGTCCATGGGCACAGGCGGCAGCGTCTCCGGAACGGCCACTTCGACGGTGTGGCGCTCCAGCGCGTGCTTGGCCTCCTGCAGCGCCAAGTCCACTGCTTCCTGGATGTGATGCGCCTCAAAATGGAGCTCGACCTGGCGGGCATCGAGTTGCGCGACTTCCGCCGCCTCGCCGACCAGCCGGTCCAGCCGGTCGCTCTCCTCATTGATCACGGTGGCCAACTCTTGCAATTGAGGCTTGTCCAGTTCCACCTCCGACAATAGCGTTTCCGCCGAAGCCTTGATGGCCGTGAGCGGGGTGCGAAAATCATGGGTCACCGCATCCAGCAACAGGGAGCGGAGCCGGTCGCTTTCACGGGTGGCCTCAGCCTTGGTCAGCTTTTCCATGGTGGAGGCGCGCTCGATGGCGATGGCGACCAGGCTTCCGATCGCCTCCAGCGTTTCCCGCGACATGCTGCACCCGACGATGCCCATGCTGCCGATGGAGCGAACGCCCATGCGCAGCGGCATGAAGCACATGCCACGTTCGCGATTCAGCACCGGCTCTCCCCGACTGCTCACCGCCTTCAGCTCGTCGATGGGGATGAGCGATTGAACGCTGATATCGGAGAAATAGGTCTTCTGCTTGTGGTCCAGAAACACGGCGGCCCCGGTCACTCCAAAGGAGTCGACGATGTAGGAGGGCACGCTGTTGAGAAGGCCAAAGACGTTTTCCGAGACCAGCAGTTGCTGGCTGAAAGCGTACAGCCGCTCCACCTCGTGGCGGCGCTGATGGGAGTGCAGGGCCTCGCGTCGCGCGCGCTCCGACAGGTGGCTGCCGATGATTGCCGTAATCAGAAACGCAATCAGCGCCACCCAGTTTTGCGGGTCGGCGATGGTGAATTTCCCAACCGGCGGCAGGAAAAAAAAGTTATAGCCCAGCGTTGCCAGCACCGCCATGAAGATGGCGACCCGCAATCCCCAAAACGCGGAGACGGCAAGAATCGCGAGTAAAAAGGTGAATCCCACGGTGGTGGGATTTACGTGGATGACCCGGAAATAGATCCAGCCGATCACGAAGTCAATCGCGGCGGCGACCAGGAAGCGTAGGATCAATTGCGCTGGTCTTCTCACGCCGAGATTGTAATCGACAGCCTGTCCCGATCTCGTCGAAAATAGCCGCGATGCCGAAGACACCTGAGCAATGGCTGGAAGAAGCGGCCCCGCAAAAGCGGCAAGGGATTTTCAAGCTCTTCCTGGGTTACGCCCCGGGCGTCGGCAAAACCTACAACATGCTGAGCGAAGGCGCTCGCCGCCGGAGCCGTGGCGAGGACGTGGTGATTGGGGTGGTCGAAACCCATGGGCGGATGGCGATCGCCGAACTCGCCAGCATGCTCGACACTGTACCGCGACGGCAGATCACGTACAAAGGCGCGACCTTCGAGGAAATGGATGTGGACGCCATCCTGGCGCGCAAGCCGCAGGTCGCGCTGGTGGATGAGCTGGCCCACACCAATATCGAAGGCAGCAAACACCGCAAGCGCTACGAAGACGTCGGCGATTTGTTGGACGCGAACATCGACGTGCTCTCGACGATGAATGTGCAGCATATCGAGAGCCTGAACCCGATGGTCCAGAGCATCACCGGCGTCCAAGTGCGGGAGACTGTTCCCGATTGGGTGATGCAGCGGGTGAATGAGATTGTGATGGCCGATCTGACCCCGGAGGCGCTGCAGACGCGGATGAAGCGCGGGGACATCTACCCGGTGGATCGTGCCGAGCGGGCGTTAGGCCATTTCTTCCGTCCCGGCAATCTGATTGCGCTGCGTGAGCTCGCACTGCAGCAAGTGGCCCGGGCGGTGGATCGGAGCCTGGAGTCTTACCTTGCCAAGGAAGGGGCAGAGCTCAGCGTCGGGATACGCGAGCGCATTGGAGTGTGCATCAGCTCCAATCCCGCGGCGCAGTACCTGATCGCACGGGCGGCGCGGATGGCGCAGCGCGTCGACGCGGAGCTTTCTGTGATTTACGTGGACGTCGGAGTCGACGAGACGCCGGAGAACCAGCGCACCCTGGCGCAGAACATTCGCTTCGCGGAAAATCTGGGTGCGCAGGTGATTCGCACCGAGGGCAAGAGCGTAGCCGAAGCGGTTGCGAAAGTCGTCCGCGAAAAGCACATCACGCAGGTGGTATTCGGGCGGTCCGCCCAGACGGGCTGGCGCAAGTACCTTTATCTTTCCGCCATCCACAGGTTCCTGCGGGACGCTCCGCCCGTCGACGTTCACATCGTGACGCAAGAGATGAAGTGAGTATGGTCGACGAGAAGCACAAGATTTTGATTGTCGATGACGAGCCGCAGATCACGCGGGTGCTGAAGACGACGTTGTCGAGCCGAGGTTATTCGACGCGCACCGCCGCCGACGGTGATGATGCGCTGCAAGTGATCAAGGAGTGGTCGCCGGACCTCCTCATCACCGACCTCCGCATGCCCAACATGGACGGTCTCCAACTCTGCCGGCATCTTCGCACCAAGTCGCAGATCCCGATCATTGTTTTGTCGGTGCGAGGCGAAGAACGCACCAAGGTTGAAGCGCTGGACGCCGGCGCCGACGACTACGTCACCAAGCCGTTCAGCACCAATGAACTGCTGGCGCGCGTGCGCGCCACCCTGCGGCGCGCCTCCGCAGCGCAGCCACCGGAGTCGCCGGTCATCGCGATCGGGGATTTCCGTATTGACCTGCAAGCGCACAGCGTTCAGGTCAAGAATCAAGAGGTTCGGCTGACACCGAAGGAATTCGACGTTCTGGTGTATTTGGCGCAACGCGCCGGCAAGATCGTGACGCACCGCGCATTGCTGGCGGCGGTCTGGGGAGACACCAGCACGGAGCAGCCGGAATACCTGCGCGTCGTGATTGGCCACCTGCGCAAGAAGCTTGAGCGGACGAAGCTGCCCCGCGCTACATCATCACGGAACCCTGGATCGGGTATCGCTTCAATCCTGGAGATGAGTAGCAGGCAGTAGGGCTGCAGTTCCCGCAACAAATCGAATCACTCATTCTTCCCTCGCCAAAAAGACCGGCTTGAATGGCTGAGGTCGGCTTTTCTGATTTGACAAGACACAGCTTTACGAACTCTTTATGCACTTTTTATCCAAAGTTTATGGCCGGCGAACTCCAATGGATGGAAGGCTAGGCAGGGTGCGGCGGCAGGCCGCACAGCTCAGCCGGGAAAGCTGAGTGACGGTGCTGGTTATCATCACAGGAATTTGCGCGCTGGCCGTGCTCCCGAAAACTGCGCGTCGCGCGAAAGTTTCCGGCGTGCTGCTCGCGGCGGTGCTTCTCGTGCCTCTGGGAATGCGTGCTCAGTCCGGCGATCAGTCTGCGGCGCAAGCTGCGCCGCCGCCAACCGCAGCCGCGCCTGCCGAGCCTCAGTGGCAATACGGCGGATTCATTGATGCGGCGTATCTGTGGGATTTCAATGACCCGTCGAACCATCTCTTCAGGAGTCGCGGCACCGCCTACAAAGTTGACGAACCGATCCTGAACATGACCGCCGTATACGCGCGCAAGACCGCGGTCGAGTCATCGCGGTGGGGATTTGAAGTCACGGTGCAGGGCGGGCAGGATACCAGGGTCTTCGGTTTTTCGGCGACCGCGCCCAACCTCGCCGGCTCAACGTTTCTTCGGCACCTGGGGCCCACGGACATCTCCTATCTCGCGCCCGTAGGCAAGGGACTGACCATACAGGCTGGAATATTTCCCAGCCTCATCGGCTACGATTCGCTCTACGCGAAAGACAACCTCAACTACACCCGCCCGTGGGGCGCGGATTTCACGCCCTACTTCATGATGGGGATCAATGCCAGTTATCCCTTCAGCAAGAAACTGACTGGAACCGTGTTCCTGGTCAACGACTACTTTCATCTTGCCGATCCCAACAGCGTGCCGAGTTCAGGAGCGCAGCTCGCCTACAAAGCGAGCGACCACACAACCGTGAAGCAGACGGTGCTTTGGGGACCGCACCAGTCCAATACTGCGCTGGAGTACTGGCGTTTTTTGTCTGACAGCATCGTGGAATGGAAAACGGATCGAATTACCACCGCTTTCGAATACCACGTGGGAGAAGAGAAGGTCACGGTCCCCGGAACCCCTCGCGCACTTTGGATGGCTGGGCAGTTGCCGGTGCACTGGGTTTTCAACCAGCACTGGAGCGTGACCGTGCGTCCCGAAGTTTACTGGGACCGCGATGGCCGCCTGACGGGGGTTTCGCAGACGGTAAAGGCCAACACGACCACCCTGGAATATCGGATTCCATATCGTCAGGCCGCCGCGATTCTAAGGCTGGAGCACCGGGTTGACGATTCCCGCGGGCCGGGTGGCGGCTTCTTCAGCGACGGTCAAGTGCAGCCGGGGGTGGCCGGCCTGAAGCCGACGCAGCACTTGCTGATGCTCGGAGTGATGCTGACCTTTGACGCGTCAATTCTCCGGTCACGCTGAGGTTTGAACGCACTTAAACCAAAAATCAGGGGCATCACGTTTTCCTCCGTGCTCCTCCGTGGCCTCTGTGGTTCGCTTAGCCAAACGTGCTGCGGAAAAGGTGGACCGTGTCTGCAAAGGCAAGGTCAGAGCTGTTCGGACGACCGGAGTCGCTTGCCGTGAGAGAAGTGTTTGCTCTTGACATCCCCTTTTATAGAACCCGCCAATAAATACAAGGGTACAATAGCCGCCATTCAGGCAATGGGAAAGAGAAACAGAATTACTCTGCGCTGAAGCAGGAGGCGCCATGGCAGGACAATTTCACCTAAAAGCGGTGTGGAACCATAAGGATTTTAGCGTACAGAGAGCCAGACTGAGCGCGAAAGGAACGCTTCCCGGGCCGGAGCTGGGTGATGGCGTCATTTACTATTCAGGGCTTCCGACGGTGAAGCAGAATGCTTTTGTCGATACTTGTGTTAAACAGGCAGTCCTGGGCGAAACTGGGCGGAGCCTGATGTATCTATTTAATCCGACGGACCTCTCCGAGATCGTTAATCCCAGCAAGAAACCGATCGATTTGTTCAAGGTCGAGCTGAATTACGATCCAAAGCTGAAACGGGTGCTCTCAAAAGACAGTTTTGCCGCAGCGACAACGTTTCTGCTGCACGGTGACTGGCCGGAAGCTTTCAAGTCATCGGTTCGAACCGACCTGCAAGCAATCGGAACCCTCGCGAAGTCGTTCACAGCCAGCGCAACGCCCTCACCTGGAGATATCCTGCGGGCTGAGCGTGCCAAGGAGGATCTGGAATTCAAGCTCCAGTGGTTTGGAGCGGCCTCGCGGAAACTGGGGCCTGCCTACCAGTCTTTCTGGAGCCTGGGTGGTGCTGGCGGTGGCCGTGGAAGCGGCGGCAGCGGTGGCGCCGGCAGGGGCGGTGGCCGGCTTCGACCACGGCCCAAGGGCCACCCATTGGACCCGTTTGTGAAAGTTACCGTCAATACGAAGGGAGGCGCGGACGGGAAGACCGACGTGCCTGCTTGCGAAGTATGGGCTAACGAATTTGGGTACGGGGATGATCTGAGAAAGGCACTGCGATTCGCTCGACTGAGCACACCGACGACGGAACGTCTGCATGTGGGCAAATACACGATGTGGGCACAAAAGGGCAAGGCGAAGGGCACGATTCTTGCAATCGGCATAGGCAAGGCCTTTGAACGCGAGCAAACAGTCGACTTGCTTGCGCCCGAACCGTAAGTTTCACGCGCACCGCAGGGAGGAGATTCATGATCCTGTCCCTACCCGACGTCAGCCAGGCAGGCATGTTTTTCCTAAGCCTGTTTGCAGGTTTCCCGAAGAAGATTGCTCCTCCCGAGGGAGCAGCATGGCTCTGGACTGGACTGGCCTCCATGATTGCTGGGGCCGGATTTCTATCGGTGAAGTTGCTGGCTCGCATCAGCACGGACCCGGCGTCGGCGAAATTCTGGGGTGTTCTGGCGCTCGCTTCGATCGTGGTGAGCTTGGTCTTGTGTTTCATTTATATCTCGGCCCGGCAGACCCATGTCGTCGAATACCCGGGGAACCTCGCAATTGCCGGAACGGAATATACGCCCGCCGCTGCAAAGCGGGTTGAGAAAGAACCGGATCTTACGAGGTCGGAACTCCTGTACGAATTCGCGGGAAATTCTGAAGAGGTGTGGAAGCCAGAGACGGTGAAGCGGGCGCGCCTGATGCTGGGGGCGCAGTACTCCCTTTTCATCGCGTGCCTGGCTTTCGGGCTGAACCTGGCTCTGGAAGTGCTCAGCAACAGCAACTGGACCACGCCGCCCCGGGGAGCAGGATCTACATTCAAGCAAAGTATTACCCCGTTGAAGGATGTCCACTTCGAGATGGACAAAAGCGATTTGGGCCAGGATGGCAGCGAAAGGCTGGCTGACGATGCGACCACTCTACTGAGTGTGTTGCGGCAGTTTTCGAGCGCGACGGTGATCGTGGAGGGTTATTGCGATGACAGGGGATCTGTCGAGTACAACCTGGAATTGGGCTACCAGCGCGCGGTCGAGGTGAGGGACAGGCTGATCCATGCAGGCATTCCCGCTGCCCGGCTGCAGGTTGCGAGTCGGGGCAAAGGCTCGTTGCTGTGCGACGAGACTGACGAGCCGTGCCGGCAAAAGAATCGGCGGGTTCATCTGACGGTCATCGAGTGAGCCCGAGACATATCTATCCCGCGACTCACCTTCCCACGGGTTGCATGTATGCGCCCGATCGGTTCACAAGTTCCTGAATTGCCTGTCGTCGAGAGCGGAGCTTGTAAGCGTTTGAAAGTATGGCGGGGACGACGAGACTCGAACTCGCGACCTCTGCCGTGACAGGGCAGCGTTCTAACCAACTGAACTACGTCCCCGGCTCTCAATCCCCAGTCGGTCAAAAGCGGCCCGACTGGGGGCCCCTGGCAACCGGAATCGCCAAGAAGTGGTGGGCAGTGCTGGACTCGAACCAGCGACCTTCTGCTTGTAAGGCAGACGCTCTAACCAACTGAGCTAACCGCCCCTGCAAGAGGGGCTTATTTCAAGCTCCAAGACAGTATACGTGAGCGCGAAAAGAGCGGTCAAACCGCGCCGCCGCGGCCTCGCGCGCACGGAACACCCTCGGGAACGTCCCCCACCCTATCTCGCCAAACCCGGGCGAGATAAGGGTGGGGCAACCGCTTCATTTTCAATTCACGAACAATTGCCTTCATTCTGACTTCTAACTTTTTAGTTCTGACTTTCCTCCGCCTCGTCCCTGCAATTTGCGAGTCTCTCTCCCCTGCGAGACAATCAAACCGCCTTGGGGCTTGCTGAAGCCTGGAGCCTGGAGCCTGGTTTTGAAGATCGGCATCACATGCTATCCGACGTACGGCGGCAGCGGCGTGGTCGCCACCGAGCTGGGCATCGAGCTGGCGCAGCGCGGCCACGAGGTGCACTTCATCACCTACGCGCAGCCGTTCCGGCTTTCCGGTCCGCAACCCAACGTCTGGTACCACGAGGTCGAGGTCTCGCATTACCCGCTGTTCGACTACCCGCCGTATGACCTGGCGCTGGCGACGCGCATGGCGGAAGTGGCGGAGATCTACGCGCTCGACCTGCTGCACGTGCACTACGCCATCCCGCACTCGGTCAGCGCGTACCTGGCGAAGCAGATGATGGCAACGTCGCAGAACAAGCGGCGGCTGCCGTTCGTGACCACGCTGCACGGGACCGACATCACGCTGGTGGGGCAGGACCGCTCGTACCTGCCGATCACGCGCTTTTCCATCGAGCAGAGCGACGGCGTCACCGCCATCTCGAAATACCTGCGCGAGATTACGCTCAAGGAATTCGGGCTCGCCAATTCCATCCAGGTGATCTACAACTTCGTGAACTGCGACGTGTACCGGCGCGATCCGGAAGCCAAAGAACGCCGCCGCGAATTCGCACGAGACGACGAACGCCTGCTGGTGCATCTTTCGAATTTCCGCCCGGTGAAGCGCGTGCAGGACGTGATCGAGATCTTCGACCGGGTGCAGAAGAAGATTCCCGCCAAGCTGCTGCTGATCGGCGACGGGCCGGACCGCTCGCGCGCGGAGTGGATGGCGATGGAAAAGCACATCCACGACCGCGTCATTTTTCTCGGCAAGCAGGACCGCGTGCACGAGAAGCTGGCGACCGCCGACCTGATGCTGCTGCCCAGCCAACTGGAGTCGTTCGGTCTGGCCGCGCTGGAGGCGATGGCGTGCGAGGTGGTGCCCATCACCACCAACGTTGGCGGATTGCCCGAAGTCGTCGAGCACGGCAAAACCGGATTCATGGCCGAGGTCGGCGACGTGGAAGAGATGGCGCGCTGCGCGGTGGACCTGCTCTCCGACGATGGGAAGTTAAAACAAATGGCGCGCGAAGGACGTCACGCCGCTCAGGGCCGTTTCTGCTCGACGCGCATCATCCCGCAGTACGAAAAGTTTTATCGCGGTGTGTTGGAGCGCGCGTCGGAGTAGGCGGTCGAGACCGATACACCCACATCGTAGGATTGCAGCACGGGCAGGTTGAGGCGGACGAGCGTGCCGCCGACGGAGCCGCTGTCAATCACCATCTTGGCGGCGCCGCCATAGAGGACTTTGAGGCGCTCGGCGACGTTCGCCATGCCGATGCCGCTGCCGCCGATGCCGCTGGGCGGTTCCAGCATGTGCGCCGCGCCCATGCCGATGCCGTCGTCTTCCACTTCCACAATGACATGGCCGTCGCGCAGGCGGCTGCGGAGATAAATGGTTCCGCCCTCGATCTTCGGCGCCAGGCCATGCTTGATGGAATTCTCCACCAGCGGTTGCAGGAGCATGCTGGGAACGACCACGTCGAGGGAAGCGGGATCGAGGTCTTTCACCACCGTCAGCTTGTCGCGGCCGAAGCGCACGACCTCGATGTCCAGGTAGTCGTCAATAAATTCGAATTCCTCGCGCAATTGCACGAAGGCGTCGCCCTTGCGCAGCAGGCGGCGCAGGATGTTGGCCAGCTTGATGATGACGTCGCGCGCGGTGTCGGGATCGAAGCGGACCAGCGACGTCACCGAGTTCAGCGTGTTGAACAGGAAGTGCGGGTTGATCTGGCTTTGCAGGGCCTCCATGCGCGCCTGCAACAGCGCCCGCTGCTGTTCCCCCAGCTTGATTTCCATGCGGGTGTTGTTCCAGATCTTCATCGGAATGGCGATGCACATGACCGAAGTGGCAAAGATCGCCGCCTGGATCCAGAAATTGCTGCTGTCCACGCTGAAGATGTGCTTCGGCTGCCAGCGGTGCAGCTGGAGCTTCAACAAGCGCAGCGCGAGAATGAGGAAGAAGAACGCGATCTGCCAGTCCACCTTGGGACGCGGCAGGTTGCGCCGGATCCAGCGGTAAATGCTCAGGTCAATGAAGGGCGAGAACGACCAGATATCTTCGCGGTCCTTGGTCAATTCGCGCATCTTGCCGGCGATCACGCCGGCGAAAATGCAGAACGGCAGGTTCAGCCACCCGCCGTGCACCGCCGAGGGCAGACCCACCATGATGCCGCCGAGCGCGCCCGCGAGTGGCCCGCCGATCACGCCGGTAAGCACCGAGCTTTCAAACGAAAGGTCGGCCGCGAGAAAACTCGGCGCGGTGATGCGCACCACGACGCCGAGCGCGAACGGCGTGCCGATCCAGAGGACCAGGTAGAGAGTCTGCAAGAGCGAGCGCGGCTCGGTGAAGAGCAGGTTCTTGAAAATCAGCGAACGCACCAGCGCGCTGGCGACGGCGGCGGCGACGCCAAGCTGAATCAGCAGGTTGATGGCGACAAGGCGATCCATGCGCGGTTCAGGCCTACTCTAGCACGGTGCCGCCACCGACACACCGAGAACACCGAGGAACACCGGGTCTTTCATTTCGTTGTCTCGGTGCAGCTCGGTGAACTCGGTGACTCGGTGATTTAAAGAGCATTCGTAACCTTCGTGGCGATTGAATTGAGCACGTCGGCGACATCGCATCCTGCGGGCGCGCCGCCTTGGGCAAAGTCACGCGAGCCGCCGCCGCGTCCGCCGAGTGCGGACATCGCTTCCTTCATCAGAGCGCCCATATCGAACCGGCCGCCGGCGGATTGCGCAAACACCAGCGAGGGTTGCGGCGTGGTGGTTGCGAGCAGCGCCAGAATCGCCGGATGGGACGCGAGTTTTTGCGCCAGCAACTTGATAAACGCCATGTCGCGGTCGGCAAGCACTTGCTTCACCAGGCGAATGCCGTTCGCTTCCAGCGTGGCGGCGACCATGGCCGCGGCCATGAATTCGGCCAACTCCGACTGGGTTTTCTGCTCGCGCTTCCCTGCCGATTTCGCTTCGTCCAAGGTCTTGCGAATCTGCTCCGGGACGTCGTAGAGGTGGCTGGAGAACAGCGCCGCCGCGGAGGTCAGGGTTTCGAAGTCCTTGCGGGCGGCGGCAACGGCGCGCGTGCCGCAGACAAACTCCACGCGCATCCCCTGTTTCACCTTCTCCGCCTTGCGCAGCAGGATGGAGCCGATTTCGCCGCTGCGGCTGACGTGCGTGCCGCCGCAGGCGGTGAGGTCGTGCCCGCGGATTTCGATAAGCCGCAACTTGTCTTTCAAGTCGGGTGGAATCTTGCGAACGCCCATCTGGCGCGCTTCTTCGGGCGTGGCGAACTTGATCTCGACGGCAACGTCGTCGGTGATGATTTCGTTCGAGCGGCGCTCGGCTTCGCGGATTTGTTCTGCGGAGAGTGGCTTCACATCGAGGTCGATCGTGCAGCTCTCGTCGCCCATGTGGAAGGAAACTGTGGGCGCGTTGAAGAGCTCGATGAAGACAGCAGAGAGCAAGTGCTGGCCGGTGTGCTGCTGCATGTGGTCGCGGCGGCGCGGGGAATCGATGACTCCGCAAACGGTGACACCGCTCTGAATCAAATATTCCGCAAGCTCAATGCAGTGCGCGATGTCGCCGTTTGGCAGTTCGGTTACTTCAATAACTCGAAGCTTATTGCTATCCGGACCGTCTGCGCCGCTGAGCCACCCGGTATCGAACAATTGGCCGCCGGAGGTCGGATAAAACGCGGTGCGATCGAGCACGATCCCAACGTGTGGGTGCGCCTCAGTTGGCTGCTCGAATCCGACCACGCGGGCATCGAATTCGGTGAGGCTAGGATCGGTGTAGTAGAGGCGTTCGGTCATATTGCTTCGAAAAAGTATACGCACTCGCGAGGAATCGTTCGCGGGCGAACGCGCTCCAACGCGCTCGTGTTCAATACGGCTGGATGATGCCGCCGATGGCCCGACGGGCGGGTTCGTCGGACGCTACCGCGTTCGAGGGCGAACGCGCTCCAGCGTCGAAGTAAGCGGCGATGACGTCAATGTACTTCAGGCCGGAACCAGTGTTGAACAGGACGACGGTGTCGCTCTCTTTCAGGAAGCCGGAGGCGCGTAGCTTGCTGTAGGCGGCCAGCGATGCGGCGCCTTCGGGAGCGGCGAAGATGCCCTCGTCGTGCGCCCAGGATTGAAATGACTGCATGATGTCGTCGTCAGTCACGGCGACGGCGGTTCCGGAGCTCTGCTTCAGGATGTCCAGAACGATGTAGTCGGCGAAGGCTTTGGGAACGCGCAGACCGGCAGCGATGGTGGCGGCGTTCTTCCAGGCTTCGGATGAGGGCTTGTGCTCGTCCCAAGCTTTGACAATGGGCGCGCAGCCGGTGGATTGAACGGAGATCATCCTGGGCCGTTTGGCTCCCGTCTTTATCCATCCTAGCTGCTGCATTTCGTCGAAAGCCTTCCACATGCCGATCAGGCCGACGCCGCCGCCGGTCGGATAGATGACCGCATCCGGCAGCGTCCAGCCGAGCTGTTCGGCGATTTCGTAGCCCATGGTCTTCTTGCCTTCGACGCGGAACGGCTCTTTCAGGGTAGAGACGTCGAACCAGCCTTCTTTTTCCTTGCGCTCGGCGATCATGCGGGCGCAGTCGCTGATGAGCCCGTCCACCAGATTGACGTGTGCACCGTAGGACTGACATTCGATCAGGTTGGCTTGCGGCACGTCTTTCGGCATGAAGATGTGAGCTTCGATTCCGGCTGCGGCACAATAACAGGCAAGCGCGCTGGCAGCATTGCCGGCGGATGGCGCGGCGAGCTTTCTTAATCCGTAAGCGCGCGCCATGGTGACGGCCGCGGACATGCCGCGGGCTTTGAACGAGCCGGTGGGATTGATGCCCTCGTCCTTGATGAACACGTTCGGTGTATTGCGGCTGGGCAGCATGGGCGTGAAGCCTTCGCCGAGGGTGACCGGAGGAGCGTCGGGAAGGACATCGGCGTAACGCCACATTGAGGCCGTGCGTCCGGCGAGGGTTTCGCGGGTGACTGTCTTCTTGATCTCGTCGAGGTTATAGCGGACGTAGAGCGATCCGCCGTCACGCGGGCAGATGGTGCGGGGCTGATCGGCGCTGAGGTGCTCGCCGCACTTGGAACAATCGAGGTGGGAGATGTTGGACATTGCGTGGTCTGTCGGTCTATCAGTCGATCGGTCTGTCAGTCTATCAGTCACGAACGGCGCCAAACCAACGATCGGAAGACCGAATGACCGACTGACCGATAGACCGAATGACTATTTCAGCTTGCCGCGAAGCAGAGAGATCACGTCGTCGGCGGTGATGACCCCGGTAAGCTTGCCTTCGCCGTCTACCACGGGAAGGGTGAGCAGGTTGTACTTGTCGAAGAGTTCGGCGACATCCTTTTCGGCGCAGCCGGCGTTGCAGGAGATGAGCGGGTCCACGGAAAGCGTAACCAGCGGCGTGTCAGGCGAGGCGAGCACGAGGTTGGAAAGCGGCACGGCGCCGACCAGCTTGCCGGAGTCGTCGAGCAGGTAAATGGTAATGATGCCCTCGATGCCGCCTTCGAACTTGCGCAGGCTTTCGATGGCATCGGCGACGGTGGCCGTGCTGGGCAACGCCAGGTACTCGGTGGTCATGCGCCCGGCAGCGGTGTTTTCATTGAATTCAAGCAGCTCGCTGACTTCCTCGCGCTGCTCCGGTTCCATCTCCTCGAGAATTTCCTGCGAGCGCTCTTCAGTGAGGTCGCCGAGCAGGTCGGCGGCGGCGTCCGGATCCATCTCCTCGACGATGTCGGCGGCGCGATCGGAATCGAGCGACTCGACGATGGAGCGCTGCGTTTTGGGTTCGATTTCTTCCAGCGCCTCGGCGGCGACCTCCTCGTCCAGGGTCTCGAAAACGGCCTCGCGTTCGGCGGGCGCGAGTTCCTCGACAATGTCGGCAATGTCAGCGGGATGCAGCTTGGCGAGGCGTTCGTGCGAGATCTTCAGCTTGATGCGGCGCGCCGGGTCGATCTCGATGAGATCCACGAATTCCCACGGGATCATCTTCTCCGGGATTTTGCGCAACAAGGGGCGGAGAGCGGCGCTGGGAACCAGGCCTTTGAGAAGGCGGCGGACGGCGCCGCGCGCGCCGACGTCAACCGCGGCGAGCTTGATGGCCAGAAGGTGGTTGCTGAGGTCCTGGTGAAGATCAACGTCGTTGACGCGGACGACCTTGCGGCCGTGCACGTCAATGATCTGCTGGTCGAGGAGATCGCGCTCCAGCAGCAGCAGACCCTCGGCGCCGGAGAAGGCGGGCCAATCGGCGGCCCGGGTGCGCGCCTTGATGATGCCGTTGATGGATTCAACCTGGGCGATGCCGAGCAGGCGGTCCTCGCCGGAGCGGGTACGGACGACCAGGGCGGAGAGGCGGATGGGATCGTCCTGGGGCGAGAGCACGACCTCGCGCACACGTCCGGCGAGGGCGCCGGAGGAGTCGAAAACCGGCGATTTCAGCAGCTCGGTAAGTGCGAAAGTGGACGTAAGAACAGGCTCCAGGCTGCAGGCGTCAGGCTGCAAGACGTCTGACGATTTGTCGGCCTATCGGTCGTTCGGTGCAAGCGATCAACCAACCGGAGAATACCCGAGGGCCGGAGCGGAAGCCAGCGCGGCGTGCATAAAGACGGGAAATTCGTAACCTGTGTTCCCACCTGCGGACCACGCCTAAAGCCCTGTTCAACCCA
This sequence comes from Terriglobia bacterium, assembly GCA_963760265.1. Taxonomy (GTDB): domain Bacteria; phylum Acidobacteriota; class Terriglobia; order Terriglobales; family Acidobacteriaceae; genus JAIQGF01. The sequence goes on along the minus strand of CAVXCR010000041.1, from coordinate 140,285 downwards.
CGCGGAGGTTCGCCGGGCCCCTTCGCTCCGCCCAAGACAGGACACGCCCGGCCCTTCCGGCCAGGAAAAGGCCCCGCCGGGGTTCGCGTTGACATTCCTCGTGCGCAAGGGCAAACTACCGAATTCGCGGAACGAAGCTGCGACCGGGGTGGACCGCGAACGACGGGCCTGGAACGTGCAAACTATGTCGACCGCCATGCGGGTCTCCTACAGAATGGATTCGACCCTGGAGAGCGTGAACCAGGGCGAGGAAGTCGCTACGAAAATAGCGGCCAAGATGGGATTTGACGAGGAAGACGTGAACCGCATTTCCATGGCGGTGCGCGAGGCGGCGGTGAATGCGGTGCTGCATGGCAACGCATACGATCCCGCGAAGAAGGTGACGTTCGGGTTCGAGAACACCGGCGGGGCGCTGGTGATCACCGTGTCGGACGAGGGCAAAGGCCTGAATCCGGACGTCATTCCCGATCCGCTGAGGCCGGAAAATCTTTTGAAGCAATCGGGCCGAGGCATTTTTTTGATCCGGGCATTCATGGACGAAGTGCGCATCCGCAGCCTGGAACCGGGCACAGAGGTAACCATGATCAAGAATGTCCACGGCGGGAACGCCGCGGGCAAGGAGGAATGCAAGTGACGATGAAATCCAGCACGCGACAGGTGGATGGAATCACGGTCGTTGACCTGAGCGGGCGAATCACATTGGGCGAAGGCAGCGTGGTGCTGCGCGACGTGGTACGCGATCTGCTCAACAAGGGCAGCAAGAAGATCCTTCTCAACCTGGGCGACGTGACCTATATCGACAGCTCGGGTATCGGCGAGCTGGTCAGCGCCTTCACCACCGTACGCAACGGAGGCGGAGACCTTAAGCTGCTCAACCTGACGAAAAAAGTGCACGACCTGTTGCAGATCACGAAGCTGTACACCGTGTTCGACATCAAGGACGACGAGGCCGCCGCGGTCGCTTCTTTCGGCAAGTAATCCTACCGGGAGCGCGGTCCTAGGCCCTTATGGCGTGGATCGCGCTTACCGACAGGCTGCAGGCGCCAGGCTGCAGGCGCCAGGCGGGCGGTTCAAGGATCCCGTGAAAACTTTTGCCCAACTACTGGTCTCGATCCTGTTGTGGTCGAGCACGGCGGCGGCGAAGTGCATCCCCTACACGGAGGCCGACAACAGGATCGGCGACCAGGCGTGCGTCACCGGCAAGGTGGTAAAGGTAGCGCAAAGCGACAGCGGGACCTTCTTTCTTAACTTCTGCGAGAAATACCGAAATTGCCCGTTCACGGTGGTGGTGTTCCCTTCCAGCCTGAAAGACGTGGGCGACGTGCGCGCGTTGGAGGGAAAAACGATCGAAATCTTCGGCAAAATCACGAGCTGGCGCGGGCATGCGGAGATCGTGCTGAAGGATGCGCGGCAACTGAAGGGCGAGGCCGCAAAACTTCCGCCCGTGCCGAAGGAATACGACGTGGAAAGGAAGGGGAAATTCAGTCCGAAGGCGCCGTCGTCGAGCAAGGACAAGACACCGCCGCAGTAGAAACTATGGATTTAGTAATTTCGGTTCAGGGACGACATTGAAGGCGCGCTGACCACGGTGTACAAATCACTAAACCACTCAATCACCAAATCACAAATGTCCTAGACCATTCCCTTCCTCAATTCTTCCAGTTCATAACGCGTGCCGCGCCAGACCACGCCGCGGTGTCGCCGCGTGTGCGCGATGGAGCGGAGCATGGTGTACACGATCAGCAGGGCGCTGAGGGGATGAAAGAGAAATGTCCAGGCCGGAACCGGGGTGCGGCGGGCCATGCCGGCGTAGATGGCGGCGAGGGCGGCGAGCGCGGCGACATAGGGAACCTTGGCCCAGCCGGGCGCGCGGATCGCTCCGATGAGCGGCATGAGATTAAGGAAGAGCCAGAGAGCGCAGGCGCCGAGCGCTTTGCCGGGGCGGAACTGCATCAGCGCGAACAGATTCTTGGTCAGGTTGCGGACCAGGCCGAAGGCGCCGGTTCCCCATGACCAGGGCAGCAGGCCGGGGCCAAAGACGCTGCGCTGGGAGAGATCGTTCACCTTGACCAGTTTGCCGAGTTTCATGTCCTCGATGACTTCGAGGCGAAGCGCGCGAAAGGTGCCGATGGCCTGATACGCGGTGCGATGGATAAGGTTGAACGGGCCGAGGCCGATAAAGTCGTCGGAGTTGCGATCGTCAACCTTCCACGGGCGGTGGCCGAAGATGAAGAGGAGTTGAAATCCGCCCAGCATGATTTTTTCGCCGGCGCTGCGCAGGATGTAGGAAGGGAAAAGAACGACATGATCGGCGTGCCGCTGTTCGGCGTAGGCAATGGCGCGGCGGAGGCAGTCGGGGCGGAAGCTGACGTCAGCGTCGGTGAACAGCAGGTAATCGCCGGTGGCCTGCTGGGCGGCGGTCCACATGGCGTGCGGTTTGCCGAGCCAGCCGGAAGGCAGCTCACGGATGTGCAGGACGTGCAGCGGCGGCGCGCCGGTGTGGGCGGCCGCGATGCGGTCAACGATCTCGCCGGTGGAGTCGGTGGAGCGGTCGTTGACGACGAAGACTTCGTAGTCCGGGTAATGGAGCGCGAGAACGGAGCGCAGGGCGGCCTCGACATGCGGCGCCTCATTGCGCGCCGGCACGACGATGCTGACGCGCGGCGCGGGTTCAGGTACGTAGTCCCATTCGGTGCGGGTGATGTCGGCAACGCGGCGCACGTTCCGGCCGTCACGCAGGCGGTCAAGCCAGATCCAGGCCAGCAGCAAACCGAACATCCACCAGAGCGCGATCACCGGGCAGCTCCGGCGGGCTGAGGTTCGTCAATTTTGATGGGCGGCGCGAAACGCTTTCCGTAATAGAGGATGGCGGAGGCAATTCCGACGGCGGCGACCGCGGCGAGAAATCCTGTCTGCAGCGAACTGCGGTCGGAAATATAGCCGACCAGGGTGGGAGAGAAGGCGTCGCCGAGCAGGTGAATGGTGAACAGATTGACGGCGATGGCGGTAGCGCGAATGTGGGCGCCGACGGAGTTGACGATGGCGGCGTTCAGCGGCGCCATGTTGAGGAAGAGAAGGAATTCGGTCAGGAACATGGAGGGATACATCAGCGGGCCGCGGCTGGTGATGGCGACGATCATGGCCGGCATGGCGATCAGCATGGTCGTCGAGGAAACCAGGTAGTAGGCGCCGCGGTTCGTGCGCAGCAAGCGGTCGCCGATCCAGCCGCCCAGGAGTGTGGCGAAGACGGCGTTGAAGGCGGTCATGCCGCCGAAGATCAGGTTCGCCTTCTCCAGCGGCTCGTGACGTATGCGCGACAGGAAGGTCGGCATCCAGACCTGCACGGCGCCCACACCGAAGGTCCACATCGCCATGCCCAGCGTGGCGGTCCAGAAGGCGCCGTTGCGAATCAGGCCGCGAACCGTGCCGCGCTCGCGCGTTTCCGGCAAGGTGTCCTGCAGGCCGCGCGGAGGTTCGGGGATGAAGGAGAGCAGGGCGGCGAGCAGGAAACCGGGGACGGCGGCGACATAGAAGGGCGCGCGCCAGCCGTGCATGTGGCCGACGCTGCCGCCGACGATGTACCCGACGGCGGTTCCCAGGCCGATGCAGAGGTAGAAGACGCCGAGCACGCGCCCGCGCTTCCCTTCCGGAAAAAGGTCGGCGAGAAAGGAGGGCGCGATGGTGGCGAAGGTGGCCTCGCCGATGCCGACGATGGTGTGGCGGATGAGCAGCGTGCGGAAGTCGTAGGTGAACGCGGTGAGCAGCGTGGCGGCGCTCCAGATGATGGCGCCGGCAATCATGATGCCGCGTCGCGGGCGGCGGTCGGCGAGCGCGCCGATGAACGGCGCCGTAAACATGTAGCAGAAAAAGAATGCGCTGGTGAGCAGGCCGAATTCGGCGTCAGTGCGGTGGAATTCCTGCTGTACGAGTGGCTGGACGGCAAACAGGACCGAGCGGTCAACGTAGTTGAAGAAATTCAGGCCGGTGAGGATGGTGAGAGCGGCAACTGGGTGTTGGTGAACGCGGGGCATGGAGTGTGAGGAATATACCAGAGGGTGCCAGGTGCAAAGGCCTGCGCAGCGGAGCGCAGGCCACGGCGCGACCGCGGACATGGTAGCTTGCAGTTAGCCCAGAGTGTCAGATCAAGTCCGAGCTATTACATCTCACTTCGTCAGGTGGTTTAGCGGAAGAGCCCATCAAAAGGAAACGAACCAGATTTGCGTACCGCTCACGTCGTCTGTCTTCATCCGTTGAAAACGCCAGTGGATCAGGATTGTACTCCCGCCAGTCCAAGCCTTCGTGCTCACACAGGGAACGGTACACAGCCCATGCTCTGTTTACGACCGGCTCGGGGTGGTACGAGCGTAATTCATTAAATTCAAAGAGGATGAAGCTCGCGCTCAGGACTCTTCCTCGGATTTCATCATGGCCCTTTTCCTTCAACCACCGGACGGCGCTACGCAAGCAGTGAGTGTAGGCGTTCAGATTCTGCTTGAGACAGCGACTGAAATCCTCGGCGGTATATTGACAGCCGGAGTAGACAATCGATTTATTACCGTCACTCCGGACTCTCGGCCCGTAGCTGACGAATTCCCGCATCTGCTTAGCCGCGTCTAAGGTCTTAAGAAACTCAGGAATCTCTAAGGTCAGAAAACTGCGAACATCTTGATGACCAACATCTTCACCCGGGTCTGGGACTTCGCTCGGCAGAGGGGATTGAATCTTCTTCCACTTTTCCAGCGCTTTCCTGAGGCGAGTATGATGCTCGTCCTGTGAGGGCGGCTGGGACCAGTACGCCAGTATCAACGCCACGCCCAAATGGAAGAACGAATAATAGACCGAGACCGCACTTGCAAAGTACATCCGATGCTTGAATAGCTCTTCTCCCTCGGCAGCATGGAAGAGCGATCTCGCGAAAGTGAAAGCGCTCGAAGTCTTCAGTTGATCAACTTGGTAGCGGATTCCGTCCTGCATGCCTGCCCCTTAAACTTGGGCTTCGGAACCATACCCCGTACGTCGCCCCAGCAGATTGCACGGTGCTTGCACTTGGGTCTACCGAAAGTATCGCCCGAAAGCCGTTTTCAACTCTGCCGCAGAAATTGCGAAGTTCAGTCCCTGGGCACCCTTAAATCCGAAAGTATTAATGCCCAAAACCCTGCCATCTCTGGCAACGAGAGGTCCACCGCTATTTCCGGGATTAAGGGCGGCATCAATCTGAAGATAATGAACACCGTCATCGGTTGTCCTGAAGGCACTAATTATGCCCTTCGTCACGGTACTGGTAAGTCCGAGGGGATCGCCGATGGCGAACACGTCTTGGCCAACAGCCGGTGCAGTTCCCGTGCCGAGTTCGAGCCGGTTGCATGACTTGGCGTTTGTGCCCAGCAGTGCCAAATCCCTGTGTGGGTCTTTGGCAAGAATGATACCCACCAGAATTTTCTTCGCCGCTGTCTTCAAAACAATGGTGTCGGCTCCGCGGATAACATGCTCGTTGGTTACAACGAGGCAACCTGAAGTCACGAAGAATCCGGTCCCTGCTGCCGAACCTGTGTCAATGGAGACAACTGCTTGGAGGGCATTTTCGATGACGTTACCTCCAGCGTCCGGATGCTGTGTCTCGGCACCAATGCCGTCGGAAACGCCCGGAAGACCGGAAGGGAGTTTGAAGCCTTTCATTGCCTCCTCGCCGCGCAGGAGGGCTCCATCCGCGGCTGCCAGCACAGAACCGGTGTACTGCCCATATGCGGTGCCATTCGAGAGATCTGTCGCATAGAGCGCGGCAGCAATGCGGGAGTTGCTCGTTTCTGATGATTGGCTAAGGTGGAATAGATATTCGATCACAACTTCTCGGGCTGCCACCGTTGCCTTTTCAGTCAATTCAGGCATCGCGTTTCTTGCCAATTGAACAATATCAGCGAGCACCGCCGCATGATTGTTGGCGCCGCTCCGGTCCTGGGGCAACACGCCCATTATTCCCCGCCCTCTGTCGGAAGCAACCGCTGTGACCACCTGCTCTGGTGCGACAGCTCGTCCAGGGGATGTCCCTCGCACCTGAACGGTCGCTTCTAGACGGACAGTCCGGACAACTTCAAATTGCTGATATTGGTATTGCTGATAAACGGGACGTGATAGATACGGGGGAGTGATTGCCAATCTTTGCTGGGCGCCTTCCAACTTGTTTTGTGCCTGTGCCAAAGCAATCGCAGTCGACATTTCACCCCAGGCACTGGCGCCCGGTTCAAGGGCACGCGAGTGCCTGTAGTCGGCGTCATCCACCTCCCGTTGTGCTACCGAGACCGCTAGCTGTGCCTGTATGAAAGCGGGGTTTGCAACTTGATTGTAACCAGCCACATACGTTGAATTTATAGATTCAACTGAATCTCGCGAATCCGCACTAGAACACATCAGGTTTGTAAACCGAACTGTGAAGTCGGCATCCCCGGATGGATCCAACGCCACCATCGCTCCGATCGCTTTTGCAAGCGCGGATGCGATTCCGTGCTGCGGAGATTGTCCTGGGCAGTTTGTGGGTTCGGAGAACAACAGCTTAAGCCTCGGCCCGGGGTATGCAGCCAACCTGACCGCAGAAGTAAGCTCTTCGTATTCAGTATCCGGGTAGGTCCACTTGCGTCCGGCTTGCAATAGTTCAAGAGCTAAGCGAGCATCGAAAGCACCACGGCCGTTCGTTGCTCGAGCGGACGTGACCAGAAGCCTTGACGACTGCGCCGCGCTGGTCTTTTCGGCCTCGGCAGTGCGTTCGTTGGGGTGGAACGCAAGAGCCTCCCGAGCGAGCCGCACCTGCTCGACTAATTCTGAAATTGTGGGGCTGGCTTTTAGCCGCTTGGCAGCGGCCGCGGGCCGGGACGTCTGTGCTTGAGTGTTGACGCTCGTTGCCACCGCCAACAGAAAAACGAAAAGCACACGAGTCAACATAATCGATTGCTGGCGAGCTGGGCGACATGACCCGCAGACTCGTTCTGTGTCGAAATCTCGCCGAATTGTACTGCCAATCGTTAGCGTACGCAGTGACAAAAGAAACAACGGGACGCCCCCTCCCATGTCTTCGGACCTTAGCAGGTACGTTTGGTCGGCTACTTGCGAAACACTTTGGCGAATCCTTTCCGTAGCGGTGCGGGCACCGTTTCCACCTTCGCTGTAAAGTGCTCACTGACGCGCTGCTGTGCTAATTCGTCAAGTCCTGTGTACAGTGTCCAGAAGCTGGTGTCGAATGTATCGCCCCTAGCGAAGGCGCCGCCAAGCATGCCCGTCAATTCCGAAGACACATCTTCCATCCGCGAGATCCTGGCACCACGTGCCTCAAGAGAAGCCAGTACGCCCTCAATGATGTCGGGATCAAAAGCGTCATCAATTGCCTGCAGAGCCTTCTTCTCGTTCACAGACGGAACCTCCCAATAAGGACTCTTACATCGGGCACAGCATCTGGGCTTCTCCGGCTTCCGGGGATACCAAGTGTGTCCGCAACGCAGACACCGAAACAGGGGTAACTGGATGTCGGTCCGCATCAAGAAACAAGTATATACTATGGTAACTACTTGTCAAGGGAGATCAGCATGCGTGAGGAGATTGTGCAATACGGGCAAGGGACTAACGTGCTGTGCAAAGCCTGTAGGCAGCGGAAGATTTTTCTGGTGGAGTCCGTCAAGGTGTGCGTTTGTGAGGACGGCCGGTACTTGCTGCTGAAGTGCCCGTCGCCAGGTTGCAATCGGATTTGCAGATACGACGAAAACGAGCTTGAGCTTCACTAAGAAGAGATGGGCTTGGTTCGTTGCGGACGAAGGCTGCTGGTTACACCTTAACACTGCCCTCAAGGGATCGGCAGAGTAGGGGTCCTTCGACTCGGTCGCAACGCGCCCAACACCGGGGCGCGTTGGACCTCGCAGGATGACAGCCATTTACACGCTACTTCTTCCGCGGCCAGCGGGCGGTGACCATGGTACCGATGCCGCCGCGAGGATTGAAGTCGCCCTTCACTTCGGCCCAGACGGGGCGGGCAGCGCGCACCACGTCTTCCAGAATGCGGTTGACGACATTTTCCTGGAAGATGCCGAGATTGCGGTAGGTGAGCAGGTATTCCTTCAGCGACTTGAGTTCGAGGCAACGCTTGTCGGGCATGTAGCGGATAGTGATGACGCCGAAGTCGGGGAGGCCGGTCTTGGGGCAGACGGAGGTGAACTCGGGGACATCAACCACGATCTCGTATTTCGGGAACTGGTTGGGCCAGGTCTCGATGTCGGGAAAATTGGCATGGAGGCCGGAGCGGGCGTGTTCGGGGGTGTAGCGAGGTTTGCTGGGCATCGCGTTTCATTGTAAATGCGGGCGAACAGCAATTAGCAATTAGTGGCGAGCTATCGATTGCTGAATTCCATGCCGGAAACGGACGGCGAGGCGAATCAAGCGAGAGTGCTGCCACATCCAATACGGGCCAGGACAAACCAAGAGCAGAACTTCCGGCTGGCGGCGGTGTCTGAGTAGATACGTATGTCCCTGACCGAATTACGGTTAAGTTATACTTACTAATTGCGCAATGGCACGACAACAGAATCCGGAAGGTAGCTGGTACGGCCATTTGAACCGGCTGTGGGTGGTTCTGGCCGCCATTGCAGTAGGGGTCATCATCCTGGCGGCATTCATGTCTCGCCGGCGGGAATTGCCGGTGCGGGCTGCCAAGGCGGACCGGGAGACTATCACCGCCACCATTCAGACGAACGGCAAGATCGAGCCTCTGAACAGTTTCGAGGCACATTCGCCGGCCGCGACGGCGGTAAAACGAGTGCTGGTGCACGAAGGCGAGCACGTGAAGGCCGGACAGTTGCTCGTCGAACTGGACGATGCCGGTATTCGGTCGCAGGCGGCGCGGGCGCAGACGCAAATCCGCGCAGTCGAAGCGGACCTGAACGCGGTGCGCAACGGCGGCACGCGCGAAGAGGTGCTGATTAACCAGTCGCAATTGGCGACCGCGCGGACAGAGCGGGATGTGGCGCAGCGGAACCTGCAGGCGCTGCAGGAATTGCAGAAGCGCGGAGCTGCGTCGGCGGGCGAAGTGACGGATGCGGAAAACCGCCTGAAGAACGCGCAGACACAGGTTTCGTTCCTGGAGCAGAAGCTGAAATCGCGGTACTCGGGGCCCGAGGTCGCCAAAGTCCACGCGCAGCAAGACGAGGCCAAGGCAGCGTATGCCGCGGCGCAGGAATTGTTGCAGCAATCCAATGTTCGAGCGCCCCATGATGGCACCGTGTACTACCTGCCGGTACATCCGGGACAGTTTGTCGCGACCGGTGAATTGCTGGTGCAGGTAGCGGACCTGTCGAAGGTGCAGTTGCGGGCCTTCGTGGACGAGCCCGATATCGGGCGCCTGCAGCCGGGGCAGACGGTGGCAGTGACCTGGGACGCGCTCCCGGGACAGAGCTGGGACGGCAAGGTCACGCGGGTACCGACGACGGTGGTTACTCTCGGCACTCGCAACGTGGGCCAGTTCACCTGTACCGTGGATAACCCGGCGGAGAAACTTTTGCCCAACGTTAACGTTAATATAACTATCGTCACCGCCAGGCACGACAACGCGCTGACCGTACCGCGCGAGGCCATTCACCAGGACGACGGCAAACGGTTCGTGTACCAGATTGTGGATGGCGAAGTGAAACGGCGGGACGTGCAAACGTCGTTGTCGAACTTGACGAGAATGGAGATTACCCAAGGACTGCCGGATGGAGCCGTGGTGGCGCTGAATGCGGACAACCAGCAGGCGCTCAAGCCGGGCATGTCGGTGCGGGTGGTAGAGGAATAATGCGCAGATCGGTGATCATCGCGATGATGTTGCTGGGGACGCTGGGCGCGGTCTGGGCGGCGGCGCCGTCCGCTCCGGCGACAACGCCGAGCAAAGCTCCCGTGCCGGTGGGTGTCAACGAACTGCTGTCGCTGGGGCGGGTTGACGATGCCATCAAGGCGCTGGACCTGCGACTGAAGAATTCGCCGCGCGATGCCCAGGCATTCAACCTGCTTTCGCGCAGTTATTTCGCAATGCAGAAATGGGACCCGGCGATCGAGGCGAGCGAAAAGGCGGTCAGCATTGCGCCCAATAACAGCGAGTACCACATGTGGCTGGGACGGGCGTACGCGGAGAAGGCGGACCACTCCAGCTTCGTGACCGCGGCGCAGTTGACGAAAAAGATCCGGCGGGAGTTCGAACGCGCGGTGGAGTTGGACGCTTCGAACGTGTACGCGCGTTCCGACCTGGCGGAGTTCTACATTGAAGCGCCGGCATTCATGGGCGGCGGCAAGAGCAAGGCGCGGCGCGAGGCGGAGGCCATCGCGCAACAGGACGCGGCAACCGGGCACTGGCTGCAGGCGCGCATCGCGGAAAAAGACCAGCGGCTTGACCAGGCCGAACAGGAGTACAAGAACGCCATCCAGGCGAGCGGCAACCAGGGCAGCTTCTGGCTGAACCTGGCGTCGTATTACAAGCGGCAGCACCGGCTGAACGAAATGGAGTCGGCGATCACCTCGGCGATCGCGGCCGACAAGAAGCGCCCCAACGTGCTGTTTGACGCGGCCCAGATCCTGTTTGGCGCGGGAAGAAATTTTGTTGGGGCGGCAAACTTCGTCCGCAAATACCTTGCCAGCGGTCCGACGGTGGAAGAGGCGCCGACGTTCCAGGCGCATTACCTGCTGGGTTTGATCCTGGAAAAACAGGGCGATAAGGCCGGGGCGGCAGCGGAATACAAAGCAGCGCTGGCGCTGGCGAGCGACTTTGAGCGGGCGCGCACGGCACTGAACCGGCTAAATGAAAAGTGATTAGGAGTTAGGAGTTAGCTGCGGCACATGCAGAAGCGTGTGCCGTTTTTCTTGTCCCCCATTGCAAGCTCAAGGCGCAACGGCGCCGGCTTCGGCATTGCTACGCCGGGAGCGCCGCGCATCGAGAAAACTCGAAACGGCGTAGGCAACCAGGATGACAAGCATGGGATCAATCGGGTGGCGATAGTCCATGGTCGGGTGGGTGATGTAGTACACAGCGGGATAAGCGCCGAGAACGGCGGCAACGGGCAGGAACCACTCGCGCCGGTTCCTCCACATGAGAACCAGGCCGGTGAGCATCAGCACGGTCAAGGTTGAACAGAAAATCGTATTCGGAATCTGCAGGGGCTCGTTGCGAGCGTAGTCAGGGTCGAGGCTCCAGAAGCCCGTCCAAACAAAAACAAAGCGCTTCCAGGAAAGCCAGACGAAGACGCCGGGATTATCGCGAATAAAGCGCAACGCCAGGGTTCGCATTTCCCCGATGTAGGCGATCTCGCCGACGCGATGCAATTCGTTCCACTGGGCCGCGCTGGTCGAGGGGATGGCCCAGTCGGGGTAGATATCGGAGAGGTCGCCGGTATTGCCGACGCGCACTTCGACCCAGAAGTTGTCGCGCAACGGAAGTACCTTGTGGAGGACGAGGTAATTGCGGACGTCCCACGGCGCGACGACCAGCACCAGCATGACAACCGCCAGTACCGCGGATGAGAACCATTTTTCACCACGGCGGTAACCGCGCCAACATAACCAACCGAGCAGAAGTGGAAACACCGCCAGGACGGTCGGATTGCTGAGAGCGGCGACTCCCCAGAGCAGGCCGTAACCGATGCAGCGGCGCGCGGTGGCTTTCTCGTCGAGCACAAGCGTGAGCCACACCAGGATGGCGAGCAGCAGCGTCGTCAGGGCGTTTTCCCAGATGCGTTCCGCGGCGGCCCAGATGGAGTACGGAAAGAATGCCCAGAGCCAGCCGGCGTAGCGTGCCACCCGATCGCTCAAGGTCCTGCGGGCGATGGCGAATACCGGGATGACGGTGAGGGCGGAGAAAATCGAATTGAGGGTCAGGATGGCGATGGCCGAAGCCTTGGTGAACAATCCGAAAACTTGGAAGACCCCGGCCAGCAGGTAGGGATAGAGCGGAGGGAACCATGCGGTCGGGCCGGTATCGCCGACGTAAGGAGAACTGAAGCCCTTGCCGGTGACGATGGAGCGCGCCACCATGCCCATTTCCCAGGCAAATCGCCAGTGGTGGCGCTGCGGATCGAGGTGGTCCGGGTAGGTGAAGGGAATGACCATGAGGCGAATAGCCAGGCCGGCGAGGACCATGGTTAGGATGGCGCGCGTCGTTGGGCATGCAGGCTGCCCGCCAGCGCTCTCGGTCGCCTCAGGTTCGTGCGCGCTTGCGGTTTGCTGGTTCGATGTCACCGGCGAAAGATCGTGCATGAAGTACGAGAGCTACTCATAATGCAGCGCTTCGGTGGGCTGGAGCAAGGAGGCGCGGCGCGCTGGCAGGTATCCGAACAGGATGCCGATGCCGCACGATACCACCAGCGAGACGACAACGGAAATCCAGGAAATCGGAAGGTAGAGAGCGTCGAGCAGGATCAATTGCGCGCCGATCGGAAGAGCGACCGCAATGGTGATGCCGACCAGCGCTCCCACGCCGCTGATGATGAAAGCTTCGATAAGGAATTGCCATTCGATCTCGCTGCGCCGGGCGCCGATGGCCATGCGGACGCCGATTTCACGCGTGCGCTCGGTGACCGTGACCAGCATGATGTTCATGATCCCGATGCCGCTGGTGATCAGGGTGACGGAGGCGACGATGAGCAAAACGATGGTGAGAGCGTTGGAAATGCTGCGCGCGGCGCTCAGCATGGCGGCCAGATTCTGGACGGAATACACGGCCTCGGGGCGGTGGCGGCTCTGCAACAGCTCGGCGATGGCGCGCGTCGCCAGCGGGACGTCGTCGGGGCTGTCCGCCTGGGCATAGAAAGTCTTGATCGACTCCTCTCCGGTGAGGTCCTTGATCAGGGGGAACGGAATGATGACGGTGTCGGAGGTAATTTCCGTTTGGCCAAACGTGGCAACGCGCTCCTTGAAGACTCCGACGACCGTGAGCGCGAGGCCGGCGACCTTGATCTGCTGGCCGACGGGGTTTTCGAATCCGAGCAGGCCGGCCATGTGCTCGGTAATGACGGCGGCCTTGGCGCGGTTTTGAATATCAATATCGTCGAGAAACCGGCCCCGCACCACATCGAGATTGCGGACTTTGTCGAAATCGTCCGTGACTCCGACCACGCTGACCGCGTACTCCTTGCCGGCAACGGTCACGGCGACCTGGGTATCGAAGGTTGCGGCGGCGTGGGTGACCAGAGGCATGGCACGCATGGCTTGCAAGTCGGCGAGCGAAATCTGATCGCCGAGCGGACGCGCTTGCGCGGGACCGACGCCGACGTGATAGCCGTAGATCAGGTTGGCGCCTATGCCTTCGATCTGGGCAAGGATGTAGCGCTTGCCGGTGAGGCCGACGGTTACCACCAGCACCAGGCAGGCGCTGCCGATCACCACGCCGAGCATGGTGAGGAACGCCTTGAACTTGTTGGCGCGCAAGGCGTCGAGGGCCGTTCTCCAGGTTTCGCCGCTGATCATGGCCAGGATTAAGTTTACCTGCAAGGTCTGAAAATTGACGAATTGAACAATTTACGAATCGGCGAATTCCTCCGCGTGAGGAAGATTCGGCAATTCGCAAATTCGAAAATCCGTCAATCGGAGCCAGCGCCCATCGCCCATCGACCAACGACCAACGACGGATTGTTATACTCGCCTGCTGTTTGAATGACGGTAGGTGACGTGATGAATGGCTCTTTTCACCGCTTGCAGTGGCCGTTTTACTCCATCCTGGCCCTGGCCGTTTCGATCTCCGCTTTAGCTGAGCCGCTTCCCTTCCGGCGCGCCATGGAACTGGTGGCGCAGCGCGGGTCGGTGTCGGTGGCCGCAGCCGAGCAACTCCGGGCGCGGGCGGCATACCTGGAAACACGCAACATGTTCCTGCCGCAGCTCGTGGTCGGCTCGGGTATCGCGAAGACCTACGGATTCCCGCTCAGCATCGAAGGCTCGGCGCCCTCGATCATCAGCGTGAACTACCAGTCTGCCTTGTATAGCCCGGCGGGGCGCGAATTCATGAAGGCAGCGCAGCAGGAGTGGCAGGCGTCGGAAACGAACACCCAGGACCAGCGCGCAGTCACGCTGCTGGAAGCGGCCATTACCTATATCCAGCTCGATACCGTCGCCTCGCGGATGCGGCTCTTGAACCAGCAACAGGAAGAGGCGAATCGGCTGCTCTCGGTGGTCAGCGATCGGGTGCAGGCTGGAGTTGACAGCCAGATGGACCTGACGCGCGCCAAGCTGGCGGCGGCGCAAGTACGGATGCGCCTGGCGGACGCGGAAGGAGCAGCCGATGTGCTGCGGGAGCGGATGGGGCAGTTAACCGGGGTGCCGGCGACATCGATTGAGACGGTCACCGAATCCATCCCCGCAGTGCCCGACCTCAGCCATTCGCCGGACATTGTCGGCACGGCGGTGTCAAGCAGTCCGGTGGTGAAGTCGGCCATGCAGGACGCGACGGCCAAGGAATTTCGCGCCAAGGGTGAGCACCGGATGATGCTGCCGGCAATTGACCTGGTGGCGCAGTACGGACTGTTTTCGAAATACAACAACTACGATCTTTACTTCAACCGCTTCCAGCGCAACAACGCGACGCTGGGGGTTGCGATCCGGTTTCCATTCCTCAACTTCGCGCAGCGGGCCCGCGCCGAAGCCGCCGACGCCGAGGCAGTGAAGGCGCAGCGCCAGACGGAGGTTACGAAACGGCAGGTTTCCACCGACACCCTGAAACTGGCGCGGGCGATCAAGCAATTGGACGCCGCCGAGCAGGTGGCGCAGCTCGATTATCAGTTGGCCCAGGCGCAAGTCGATGCCGTGCAAGCACGCATACAGACCGCTGCCCCGGGCATGCCCGGCGCTCCCGGCCAACCGGCCGTCCCACCGCCAGGACCTCGCGAACTGGAGTCGGCGCGAATCCAGATGAATGACAAGTACTCGACCTACCTGGATACCGGTTTCGAGCTGCAGAAGGCGCGTTTGCAGCTTCTGCGGGCGGCGGGCAAGCTGGACGACTGGGCGCTGGGGAAGCAGTAGGCGGTGGGGTTAATCAAAGTGCTACTGGGGAGCGCTGAAGGGCACTAAATGTTAACTATGCGGCGTCGCTGATAAGTTGAATATCTACGCGCTTCAGCGCATCTAAGTTACCATTCGGCCTGAATACCTTCGGGCCGGTATCGGACACTTGTTACTCTGTATCGTATGCGGGTCCAAGGACTTTCGCCTCCGGGCACCGAGGGCGAGTTCTTCGGGTTACTTGAGCAGGTTGATCGCATCCTTTGAGAGGGTTTGTTACTATAGCTGACTCAATCGCATGCCACTGAAAACGTTATTCCTGAATCCCCCTTCGTTCGAAAATTTTGACGGTGGCGCCGGGTCCCGGTGGCCGGCGACGCGAGAGATCGAGTCCTACTGGTATCCGGTATGGCTGGCCTATCCGGCGGGGATGCTGGAAGGATCTCGGCTGCTGGATGCGCCTCCCCACCATGTCTCGGCGGAAGAGACCATCCGCATCGCCAAGGAGTACGAATTCCTGGTGCTGTTCACCAGCACACCGGGTTTTCCCGGCGACATACGGCTGAGTGAAGCGATCAAGGCGGCCAACCCGAACATCAAGATCGCCTTTGTCGGGCCGCACGTGTCGGTGCTGCCGGAAAAGAGCCTCCAGCAAGCGACCCACGTTGATTTCGTGGTGCGCAAGGAATTTGACTACGCGGTAACGGATTTTGCCAAAGGCAAGCCGCTGGAGGAGATCGCCGGAGTTTCGTACCGCAAGAACGGCAAGGTAATCCACAACCCGGAAGGGCCGCAGATTTCCGACCTCGATTCCCTGCCCAACGTGACCGAGGTTTACAAACGCGACCTGGATGTCCGGCGGTATAACGTACCGTTCCTGCTGCATCCCTTCGTTTCGCTGTACACGACGCGCGGGTGCCCGGCGCAGTGCACCTTCTGCCTGTGGCCGCAGACGTTGAGCGGGCATGCGTGGCGGAAGCGGTCCACCGACGCGGTGGCGCGGGAAATGGCGCAGGCGAAGGAATACTGGCCGTACGTGAAGGAATTTTTCTTTGACGACGACACCTTCAACATCCAGAAGGCGCGGACGATTGAGCTGTGCGCCAAGCTGAAGCCGCTGAAGCTGACGTGGTCGTGCACGTCGCGCGTGACCACCGATTACGAAACGCTGAAGGCGATGCGCGATGCCGGATGCCGGCTGCTGATCGTGGGCTATGAGTCCGGCGACCAGCAGATCCTGAAGAACATCAAGAAGGGCGCGACGCTGGAGCGGGCACGCCAGTTCACCAAGGACTGCCACAAGCTGGGGCTGGTGATCCACGGCGACTTCATCATGGGCCTGCCCGGTGAGACCCGGGAAACGATTCGCCGCACCATTGATTTCGCCAAGGAACTGGACGTCGAGACCATCCAGGTCTCGGTGGCGCATGCCTACCCGGGGACGGAGTTGTTCGACTTCGCGGTGAGCAACGGGTTCATGGCCAACAAGGAGATGGTGGACATCGGCGGCCACCAGATGGCGCATATCGAATATCCCGGATTGCCGGCCGACGATATTATGGAGGCGGTGCACCGCTTTTATGACGAGTACTATTTCCGTCCCAAGGCGGTGTTCCGAATTGTGAGAAAGGCATTTTTCAATTCCGACGAGCGCAAGCGTCTTGTACCATGAAGCCAAGGGCTTCATGAAAGTCCGCGCCAACCGCAACCGCTGGGTCAAGCAGCAGCGGCAAAAACCGATTGCGCCGCCGGCGCCACCGGTGGGTGGCGAACCGGCATCCGAAACGGAGCCGTCGGTGGCGGAACCCGCCAACGCCTGAGATAAATCATTTGACCTTCCGCAAGCAAGCTACCCTGGCTGGGGTGGTGCTGTTTGGTGCAATTGGCGATATCGCGCTTGCGCGCGGCATGAAGTCCGTGGGCGCGCTTTCCCTCGGCCAATGGACCCAAGTCATCCACGCCATCTTTACGCCTTGGGTTGGGGCGGGAATCATTCTGCTGCTGGCCTTCTTCGTCAGCTACCTGAGCGCGCTTTCCTTTGCCGACCTCACCTACGTGCTGCCCGCCACCGCGGTGGGATACATCCTGATGGCGCTGCTCGCCAGGTTTTTCCTGCACGAGAACATTTCGCCGTGGCGCTGGGCAGGGATTGCGCTGATCGCGATGGGAGTCGGGTTCGTTACTGCCGGGCCCGCGAAGACGGCGACCGCGCGAGGCGTCCAGAGCCATCCACCGCCACCGGTCGGCAGCGCATGACCCACTGGCACTACACCTGGGGCAGCATTCTCGCGGTGGTGGTCTTTTCGACCGCCGGTGACGTGCTGACATCGCTCGCCATGAAGCAGTCGGGCGACGTTGGACATCTGTTTCACAGCAATGGGTTATGGACAACAGTTAAAGTTGTGCTTGGAAATGCGACGCTGTGGATCGGGGTGGCGTTCATGGCGATGGCATTCTTCTCGCTGTTGTTTGCCTTGTCGTGGGCGGACGTGAGCCTGGTGGCGCCGGCCTCGGCGTCGCTGACGTTTATCGCCAATGCGATCGTCGCCAAGATTTTTCTTCGTGAGCAGGTGGACCGGCAACGGTGGCTGGCTGCGATCCTGGTTGCTGCTGGAGTGGCTTTGGTGGCGAGGTAGGAAAAATAGGTTTTAGGCGTTAGGTTTTAGGTTTTAGGCGGAGGACGTAAATCCGAATGCATATAACCTAACGCCCAAAACCTAAAGCCCAAAACCTAAGACCTATTAAACAGTCGCATGAAGCCGCGCGGTGGCAGATCGGGTGCAAGATACCGCTGCGGCTTCCCTGCCGCGCGGGTCAGCGCCTCGGCGGCGAGATAGCCGCTGCGCACCGCACCTTCCATGGTGGCGGGCCACCCGGTAGCGGTCCAGTCGCCGGCCAGGAAAACTCGCGGCCAGGGCGAGGTTTGCGATGGACGATGCGAGTCCGCGCCGGGCAGCGGAGAATAGGTGGCGTTCACTTCCTTAATGACCGTGGATTTCAGCAGCTTTGCATTGCTGACTTCAGGGAAGAATTCTGTGAGCTCCCGCAGGGCGAGATCGAGGATGTCCTGCTTCGGCCTGTCGACGAGAGTCTTCGAAGAACTCACGACGAGCTCGACGTAACTGCCCTTTGTACCGTCCCTACGGGACTCTGATTCGTTTAGGTCACCTACCCGGGGCTCACGCCCCGGGCTATGTACTACCGCCTTTGCGGGGCTCTGCTCACGCCCAGGGCTTATGTCTGCCGCGCCTGCGGCCCTCTCGTCCCTCCCCGAGGAGCTCTCTGCGCCCCTGCGGGGCTGCGTCCCCTTCCGCGCCGACGGCCCTCTCGTCCATCCCCGGGAGCTCAAGAATCTCCGATTTGTGAAACATCCACTGAATGGTGCGGTCGAGGAGCACAGCGTGCGGCAGCTCGGTGATCTGGCGATCGAACCAGAGGTGAATGCCGGTGATGGGAGAGGTCTGGAAGTGGTCGAGCATGGCGCGCAGCGGCGTTGCCGGATCGTCCTCGGGCAGCATCCCGGCCAGGACGTTAAATGGGACCGCGAGGACGGCATAATCAAATGCGGTTTCCTGGCCGCCGGCGCAGATGCGCACGTGGTCCTGCTCGGGGCGGAAGGCATCGGCGGCAGCACGCAATTGCACGCAACCGCCGTGGCGCTGGATGTGATCGCCGGCGATCCCGTAGAGATCGGACAAGGGCAGCGCGGGCAGGCCGAGGGCGCCTGCTTGCGCCGACTTGAGGAACGACTCGCGAAAAACCTGGGCCGCGTAGCGCGACGAGACACGTTCCAGATCCTCATTGAGCGCACTGACCAGCACCACGCGCCAGAAGCGGTCGATTGCGCGCCGCGTCTGACCATGATCGCGGAGCCAATCGAGGAACGGCGGACTGTCGTCGGCGGGTAAGCGAGCCGTGAGCGCCAGCATGCCGCGGGCGATGGCCAGCTTGTCCGCCGGCGAAAGGCAGGCGGCACGCAAGAACGAGGTCGCGCTGTGGAACGGGGCCGGCAGTATTCCCGGCTCAATGACGGAGCGCCGGCCCCCGGGCTCAATAAACGTTAAGCGCCGGTACCAGCGGATTTTGTCCTGCGCGCCGATGCGCTGGTAGAAATCAATCAGGTTCGTACAGCAGCCAAGCAGCACGTGCTGGCAATTGTCCACCACCTCGCCGGTGCCGGGGTGCTGGTAGGACGAGGCGCGCCCCCCGAGGTAGGGACGGCGCTCGAACAGCGAGACGCGGAATCCGGCCTCAGCCAGCGCGCAACCGGCGGCCAGTCCGGCGAGGCCTCCGCCGATGACGGCTACCGCCGGGAGTTTCTGGGCTGACGGGGTCATTCCGTGATCCGCCGCCACAGGCCCTTGCAGAGGATGCGCAACTTTTCGCCGGTGGTGAGCCGCACGCGCTCGCTAAAGACGTCGTAGTCCTTGGCAGCAATTTTGTCCAGTAACCGGCTGTAGATTTCGACCAGGGTCCAAAGGGCCGCCTGGCTGTCCTCGTCCATGTACGCGATCAACTGCCGCCCGGAGTCGTAATACTGGCGGGCGCGATCGGCTTCCATCTCCAGCAGCGCACGAAATGCCGCCGGGTTCGGTGCACGAAACATACTGGCGCCGATGCCGCAACGGTCGAGGTCTTCCTGCGGCAGATAGATGCGGCCCATGGCGGCGTCTTCCTTGACGTCACGAATGATGTTGGTGAGCTGAAAGGCGATGCCGCAGCGCTCGGCAAGAGCTTCCGCCGCGGGATCGCGATAGCCGAAGACGCGGATGCAGACCAGGCCCACAACCGAAGCAACGTGGTAGCAGTAGTTGTAGAGATCGTCGAAGGTCGGGTAGAGCACCCGCGGGCCGTCGATGGTCGATGGTCGTTGGTCGTTGGCCGGCACGACATCCATCGCCGTACCGTAGACAAGTGTTTCGAGTAACTCGGTAGGAATCTTGAAGCGGCGCTGGCTATCACCAACCGCCATGAGGACGGGATCGTCGGTGGGTTCGCCGGCCACTACGCCATGCAAGGAGTCGAGCCAGGCATTGAGCCGGAGGCGCTTGTCTTCCGGCGTGAGCTGCGGGTCATCGCTGATGTCGTCGGCGTGGCGCATGAACGCGTACACGGCGCTGAGGGCATCGCGCTTGCGTCGCGGCAGCACGAGAAATGCGTAGTAGAAATTGCGCGCCGCCTTGCGCGTAATGTGCCGGCACACGCCGTACGCAGTACGCAGTTGGACCGGCGCAGCGCGGGGCGCGCTCGGGGCCTGGCCGGTTTGGGCGAGGACGGTCATGGGTGACGTGGAGAGCGCGAATTCACCACAGAGGCACGGACACACGAAGAAGGACCGACTGACGATTTCTCTGTGTCTCCGTGTCTCCGTGGTGAGTTCATGTTCAAAAAAGCTTGCCCAGTGCGGCCTTCGCGACCAGGGCGAGTTTCCTTGCCTTGGAAATAGCCGGGCGGCGGGTGAGGACATCGAAGTCCTGGCGCTCGATGGCGTTCAGAATTTCCTGGCCGCCGCGGGTAAACAGTTCGATATCAGGCGCCAGCTCTTTGTCTACTTTGCGCGCCAGCGGCAAGCCGCGGTGGAACCACTCGCGCGCGCGCGCGACCTCGAATTTCATCAGCTCGCGAAATTGTGGGGTGAAGCGGCGGCTGGCGATGTCCTGCTCGCTGACGCCGAAGTGCTGCATGTCTTCCAGCGGAAGATAAATGCGGCCTTTCCCGTAGTCGGTCCAGACGTCCTGCCAGAAATTCGCCAATTGCAGCGCGGTGCAGGTGAAGTCGGAAAGCTGCTGGCGTTCGTCGTCGCAATAACCGCAGACGTAGAGCACAAGCCGGCCGACGGGATTGGCCGAGTAGCGGCAATACGCCAGCACATCGTCAAAGGTCGGATAGCGACCGACGGTCTGATCCTGGCGGAAGGCCTTCAGCAGGTCGGCAAAGGGTTCACGCGGGATGTTGCACTCGCGGATGGTCTCCCGCAGTGCGATGAAGACGGGGTGGGTGGGACGCGCCGGGTTGCGCGACGACGGTCCCGGCTCAAGCTTTTCTACATTTCTCCGCACATCGGGGGGCGGCGCCTGCACCAGGCTCAAGTAGGTTGCATTCAGTTCCCCTTCCCACTCCTGCAGCAGGCGCAAGGACTGCTGCGGATCGCCGACTTCGTCGCCCAGATCATCCGAAATTCGGCAATAGGCGTAGACGCTGTGGAAATGGGGGCGAACGCGCTCCGGAAGAAACCAGGTGGCGACGGAAAAATTCTCGTAATGGCGGCGCGCCAGGCGCTCACAGTAGGCACGCGCCTCCGGCAACGACGGCGCCTGCTCCGGAATGGCGTATTCCGGCGGGAGTCCGGCAAAGGGGACGGAATTGGGGGTTGCCGTCAACATTGTCAATTTAACCACAGAGGACGCAGAGGAACGCAGCGGCAAAAAAAGAACGGAGGACGTTGTGGTCCTCCGTGTCCTCTGGGTTCAGGTGTCGGTCAGTGCCCCGGGATAATGGCGGTCTTGATGTCGCCATTCCGGTTGAGCATGTGACGCAACACTTGCTGCAAGCGCGACAGCGGCGCTTCCCCGGTAATGTAGTCGGCGCCGCGGATCTTGCGCTCGGCGATCAGCGCGAAGGCCTTGCGAACCGTTTCCGGCGTGTGATGGAACGTGGCCTTGAGGGTGATCTCGGAATAGTGCAGGCGATTGGTGTCGAGCGCGACCTTGGTGCCGCTGGCACAACCGCCGAAGAAATTTACGGTGCCGCCCTTGCGGACCATGTCAATGGCCCACTCCCAGGCTTCGGGGCGGCCGACCGCTTCGATGACCACGTCGGCGCCGCGGCGATCGGGAGTCAGGGCGCGCACGGCATCCACCGGGTCCTGGACCTGGGTGATCTGAACGACGTCGTCGGCGCCCAGCCGCTTGGCGGCTGAGACCTGCGAGTCGCGCTTGGCGACGGAGATCACGTTGCATCCCTTGAGCTTGGCGACTTGCACGAACATCAGGCCGATGGGACCGCCGCCGATGACGACGACGGTATCTCCGATTTCCAGGTTGGTCTCGTGCAGCCCGCGCAGGACGCAGGCCAGCGGCTCGACCATCGCCGCTTCTTCGTAGCTCACATTGCTGGGCACTGCCAGCATGTTGCTTTCTACGATGCGGCGGGGAATCTTGATGTACTCGGCATAGGCGCCATTATTGAAGAGCAGGTCTTCACAAAGATTTTCCTGGTGCTTGGAGCAGTAGAAACACATCTGGCAGGGCGCCGAGTTGAGCGCCACCACGCGCATGCCGTTGCGGAAGCTCTTAACGCCGGGTCCGACCTCCTCGATGACTCCGGCCAATTCGTGGCCGAAAAGGGCCGGCGGGACAATCATGCGGGCATGATATCCGCGCTGGTAAACCTTGAGATCGGTACCGCAGGTCAGCGCGACTTGGACCTTGATCAGAACCTCGCCGTGACCGACCCGGGGGATGGGCACTCTCTCAATCTTCACGTCCTCTTTACCGTAGAGGACCGCTGCTGTCATATGTCCGTTCACTAGCATTCCTTCCCTGGTGCAACTTCTGGAACGATTACCTACGCAGTGGGAACCTTGGGTTCCAGTGCCGGCTGGATGACGACTTTCATCGAATCCGGCCGGGGATGAGCCGCTAAGTTCAGTGCTTCCAAAGCGCTGGACAGGGGAAAACGGTGAGTGATGAGCCGCTCCAAATCCATTTCACGGCGGCATACAAAACTCACGGCTTCGTCCTGGAGATCAACGGAAGCGCTGTAAGAGCCTAATAAAGTTTTCTCGTCAACACAGATTGCGGCAGGATCGATAACGGCCTCTCCTCGAACCGTCTGCGCAAAAAGCAATATCCTGCCACCCGGCCGCGCAGCTTCCACAGCCGCAGGTATCAAAGACGTCCCGGCAACCGCCAGAACGACGGCATCAGCCCCACGCCCCTCAGTCCATTGCCGCACCGCTTGGACAGCATCGGAGCGCGAAGCATCCATGGACCTGTTGAGTCCAAAGCCAGCAGCTATTGTAAGCCTCTGCGGGAACAAATCGGAAGTGAATACCTTTGCACCTGCTCGTTGGGCCAATACTCCCAACAGGATACCGATGGGTCCTTGTCCCATAACGAGCACCGTCTCACCCGGCGCCAGAGCCAAAGTCTGAATGCCTTTGAGGCAGGTGTTGATGGGCTCAATGAACGAGGCCTGCTCGAAAGAAACGTCCGGCGGCAGCTTGACGACGCCGCCCCGGGCGACGATCCAGTCCATGACCCGGACATACTCGGAAAAGCCGCCACCGCTGGGCTCGTAGCCTGCGGTACAGCCAACTTGCTTGTAAACCGGGCATTGGGCGAACACCTTGTGCCGGCAGTAGAAGCAGTCGCCGCAGGGGATGTGATGAAAAACGCTGACCCGATCGCCCAGGGCATAGCCGCTTACTCCGGCGCCGACTTGCGCCACCACGCCGGCCGTTTCGTGACCGAAGATGCGGGGCGCAGAATGGGAACCGGTGCTGATCTTTTTCAGGTCGGTGCCGCAGATGCCGCAGGTGTGAACCTTTAGCAGGAGCTCGCCGGCGCCGATCCTGGGGACCGGAACGATTTCCAGGCGCACGTCGTCCCTGCCGTAATACACGGCGGCGCGCATGTTGGTGGGGATGAGCGTTGCATCCCGGTGTGCTCCGGTCTGTGTGGCAGTCGGCATTACGATGTTTTTCCCGACAGCGCCGGTTGAGGCGCTGCGCCTTGCTTCTCAATAAGATGAGCCAGAGCCCGGCAAAGTTCCCGAGATGCGTGGGCAGTATTGCGGGCAAGCCGCGCCAGCGTGCCCCAGGTGGCCGGCCGCAGCGCGCAAGCAGCCACCAGGCGCGCGGTGCGAATGCGTCCGCGGGAGTCAATGAATCGATCGAATGAAGGCATCGGAAAGTCCGCCGGTTCGGACACTGCCTTGAGCGCCATGAATTGACAGTCGTGCTGGCCCGCGACCAGGGCTACGGCAGCGGCTTCCATGTCAACCGCCTGGCCGCCAAAAGCGCCGGTGATCCGCCGCTTGGCGTCGCGATCGAGCACCGAAGAAGCGCTGACCAGGACACCATCGGCGCCGCCGGCGTCGAAGCGCGCGCCGGTGCCGAGATCGACGACCGTTGCCGGATGAAGAATTTGTCCCACCTTCAATTGCGAATCCAGCGCTCCCGCCAAACCCGCCGAGATGATGATGCGGGGCCGCTCGGAATCTAGGACGGCGACCGCAGCCTGACGCGCCAGCCGTGCCCCAATCCCGGAACAAACCACCAGAACCCGGTTGCTCGCAAAGGCCGGAAACGTAGCCTCGCCGGAAACGAGCTGCCGGCGAGGCCAGCGGCGCACCAGCGGCCGGACTTCACGTTCCAGGGCGGCGATAATGGCAACGTCAACCGACATAGCCATTCGCTTGAAACCACTCGGCGGCCCGGCGCAGGGCATCGTCCACCGCCACTATGTTCCAACCCAACTCGCGCTGCGCTTTCTCGGACGACACCCACATTTTTTTTCGGCCCATGCGAACCGCGTCCAGCGTGACGCGGGGTTCGCGGTGCAGGAATCGCCCGCTGACGACGGTATCGCCTGCGCCTGCCGCCAGCGCGAACACGTAGGGCAGTCGAATCTTGGGCGCCGGCAGTCCGGTAATGGCCGCGAGTTTGTCCAGAATCTGTTTCAGCGTCAGATTCTCGCCGCCCAGGATATAGCGTTCGCCCGGGGTTCCCTTCTCCAGCGCCGCGATGTGCCCGCGGGCAACCTCGCGTACATCCACCAGGTTCAAGCCGGTATCCACGTAGGCGGGAAATTTTCGCTTCAGGAAGTCGAGGATGATCCGCCCGGTCGGAGTGGGTTTGACATCGCCCTCGCCGACCGGCGTGGTTGGATTCACCACCACGACATCGCCGCCGGACCTTCCGGCCTCGATCGCCACCTGCTCGGCAATGAACTTGGAGCGCTTGTAGTGGCCGATCATGTCCTCCAGGCGCACCGGCGAATTCTCGTCGGCGGGGCGGCTGTTGCCGGTGAAACCCATGGTCGCGACACTGGAGCAATATACGATTCGCCGCACGCCGGCCTGCCGGGCAACATCAATCAGCGCGCGCGTGCCCTCGACGTTGGAGCGATACATGGACTGCGTGTCGGCGGCATCGCGCGTCCAAAGCCGGTAATCGGCGGCGACGTGAAACACCACGTCGCAGCCCGCGATCGCGGTGCGCAGCGAATCGGGCTCTCGCAGATCGCCGACCACACGTTCGGCAGGCAGGCCGTCAATGTTTCTGGTCGGACTCGAGGCTCGCACCAGCAGCCGCAGATCGGCGCCGTGGTCGGCCAATGCGCGCGCCACGTGGCTTCCGACAAAGCCGGTCGCTCCTGTCACAAACGCTTTCATGGAAACTGGCTTGCTATTCGAGTTTCTCAGGCTGCAGCGAAATGCCCTTCTCCCCAGCGGCCTTTCGCTCCCAATATTGCCGCACCCACGCCTCCCAACTGTTTCCGGCTGCCATGTCGCGACCGGTGAAGGCGAGGGCGGCAATGTCGGCGTAGGAGACCGAGGTCTTTCCTGCTCCGTTCTTCGGCACCAGACGGACCATGGAATCGGCAAGCGTGCGGCCGGGGCGGCGGTCGAATACATAGCCTTCGATCTGGGTGCCGTCCTTGCGGGTGATGAGCACGTCGCCGCGGTAATCGAAGGCGCGCTCCAGGGCCTGCCGCAGCTCGTTTTCGTCGGCCAGTTCGGGCACCCAGCCTTCCAGTTGCTGGCGGGCGCCGCGCTCGATGACTTCCAAGGCGTCAGGATCGGGCTCTGGTGTCCCGGCGCGATGTCCTGCTTCGCGGCCGGTCACACCCGCGTCTCCTGCGGCGCGTGGCTCTCGATCTGCACCAGCGGATTGAAGGCGTGCACCGGGCGGACAGGTTCGTGAAGTAGTTCCAGCGCTTTTGGATCCGGGTAGCGGCTCGACATGGTGGCACGAACCGTGTCCCAGAACCCGCGCAGCGAACTGAATGTGTCATTCACCGCCGAGGCTTCGTAGCCGCTGTGCACCATGCAGTTGGCGCACTTGGGATTGCCGGATTCGGTGCCGTAGCTGGCCCACTCGGTGGTTTGCATCAACTCGGCAAAGGTATCCGCATAGCCGTCCTGGAGCAGGTAGCAGGGCTTTTGCCAGCCGAAGACATTGAACGTCGGCATGCCCCAAGGCGTGCACGGATAATCGCGCTTGCCCATCAGGAATTCCAGGAAGAGCGGCGACATGTTGAACCGCCAGTTCTGCTTGCGGTTGGAGAGAATGGCGCGGAACAGCCGGCGGGTGCGGGCGCGCCCGAGAAAGTGGCTCTGGTCGGGCGCCTTGTCGTAGGAGTACCCCGGCGAGAGCATCATGCCCTCGACGCCGAGCTCCATCATCTCGTCGAAGAACTCGCGCACGCTGCTGGGATCGGCGCCGTCGAACAACGTGGTGTTGGTGGTGACGCGGAAGCCGCGGCGCAGCGCCTCCCGGACTCCCTCGACTGCCTTGTCATAGCCGCCTTCCAGGCAGACGGAAAAATCGTGATGTTCGCGCTGCCCGTCCACGTGGACGGAGAAGGTCAGAAACTTGCTCGGCTGGAAGAGATCGATTTTCTGCTTGAGCAGGAGCGCGTTGGTGCAGAGGTAAATGTATTTCTTGCGCGCGACCAGGCCGGCGACGATTTCGCCGATCTGCGGGTGCAGCAAAGGCTCGCCGCCCGGGATGGCAATGGTGGGAGCGCCGCATTCTTCCACCGCGCGAAAGCACTCTTGCGGCGTGAGCTGCATTTTCAGCACGTGCCCGGGATACTGGATCTTCCCGCAGCCGGCGCATGCCAGGTTGCAGCGGAACAACGGCTCCAGCATGAGGACGAGCGGGTAGCGCTTGCGTCCTTGCAGCTTCTGCTTCAGGACGTAGCTGGCGACCGTCCACATCTGCGAGACCGGTACTGGCATTACGCTTCTCCCAATTCGGTTTGCGGCGCGCTATTCTGCGAACCCGGAACGGCGGCGGCGTTTTCGGCCGCCATCATGACTTTCTGATACGTCGCCATCGCCAGCAACGGGAAGTACTCGGCGTACATGTGGTACTTGAGATAAAAGACCTTCGGGAACCCGGTGCCGGTGTTCCATTTTTCCCGCCACGAGCCGTCGCGCCGCTGCGTCTTGAGCAGGTAGGCGATTCCCTTGTGCACGCAATCGCTGCGCGTGTCGCCGGCGGCGAGCAGACCCAGGATGGCCCACGCGGTCTGCGAGGCCGTGCTCGGCCCCACGCCACGGGTTGCCGCATCGTGATACGACCAGATGCTCTCGCCCCATCCGCCGTCCGGGTTCTGCACCATGCGGAGCCATTCGGCGGCCTGCTGGATGTAGGGCTCGTTACGGTCAACCCCGATGGCTTCCAGCCCGCGCAGCACGAGGTGCGTACCGTAGATGTAATTGCAGCCCCAGCGGCCGAACCAGGAACCGTCCGGTTCCTGCTCGTTCAGGATGAACTTGATGGCGCGCTGCACCCGCTTGTCGGCCTGGGTATAGCCGTGCGCGGCCAGCATCTCCAGCACGCGGCCGGTGATGTCCGCGGTCGCCGGATCGAGCATGGCGTTGTGGTCGGCGAACGGGATGTACTGGAAGACGAGCTTGTCGTTGTCCTTGTCGAAGGACGCCCAGCCGCCGTCCTTGCATTGCATGGAGAAGACCCAATCGAGGGCGCGGGTCACCGACTCGTGCTGGTAGCGCTCGTTGGGATGATCCACGTGGTCCAGCGCCAGGCACACCTGCGCGGTGTCGTCCACGTCGGGGTAAAACTCGTTGTTGAATTCGAAGTACCAGCCGGAGGGCTGGCCCTTGGGGTTCTTGACCGACCAGTCCCCCTTGTGCGTGACCTGTTTCTTGAGCACCCAATCGGCGGCGGCGACCATGCGCGGGTCTTTCGGGCTGACGCCGCTCTGACCGAGTGCGTACAGCGCGTACACCGTGTCCCATACCGGCGACTTGCACGGCTGCATGCGGAACGTGCTCTCTTCCTCGATGGCGAGGGCTTCGAACTCGTCCAGGGCGCGGATGAATTGCGGATCATCCACCGAGTATCCCAGACAGCGCAGCGCGATGATGGAGTTCATCATGGCCGGATAAATCGCGCCCAGGCCGTCGCTCATCTCGAAGCGCTCCAGCATCCACTCTTCGGCGGCGCGCAGCGCGACGGAGCGCAGCGGCCGGATGTGGATGCGCTCCAGCCAGTGCGTCACGCGATCGAGGAAGAGGAAGAAATTCCGCCAACTGAGGAAGTGCGAGTCCCAGTGCAGGTAGAGATTGCAGTTGTCGCGCCCTCCCGGAAAAAGTTCCTCGATGCCCAATTCCGGGGGAATTTTCTTGTACGGCTTCTTCGCGTACACGATGGCCAGCGGGATGAAAATGGCGCGCGACCAGGAGGAAATCTCATAGATGTTGAACCAGAACCAGTTGGGAAACAGCACGATCTCCGGGGGAATCGCGGGCACGGCGAACCAGTCATACTGCCCGAAAAAGCAGAGATAGATCTTGGTGTAGGTGTTGGCGCAACTGGGTCCGCCCAGTTCACGGATTTTGCTGCGCGCGCGCGCCATCGCCGGGTGCTGCGCGCTGTAGCCTGCCAGCTTGAGGGCGAAATATGCCTTCACCGAGGCGCTGACATCGGAAGGACCGTCGGGAAAAATGGGCCAGCCGCCGTCTTCGTTCTGATGGTCGAGGATCCAGCGCGCCGCTTTCTGGAATTTGTTGGGATCACCCGTGCCGAGCAGAGTGTGCAGGGCAATGTAGTCGGACTCGAGCGTGGTGTCCGCCTCGAGTTCGCCACACCAGTACCCGTCCTCATGCTGGACAGAGAACAAATACTTGCGCGCCGCGTCCAGCGCCGCGGCGACGCGGCTCACGATGTCGTCGATCTTGCCAAACTTCATCAGGTTTCTGGGGGACAAAACCCGCCCGAACTCTCCTTCTGACGGGATTACTCCGCCGTGGCTGCGGCCGGAGCGCTGCCAATCGCCTCGACAATCTCCGGCGGCAGCCCGAACCGGACGTTTTCCGGCATCACTTCCACTTCCCTGAGACCGGTAAAACCCTTCCCGCGCAGGAACTCAACCACTTCTTCCACCAGGCACTCCGGCGCACTCGCTCCCGCAGTGACGGCAACATTGCGCACCGATCGCAGCCACTCCGGCCGGATGGCGCGATAGTTTTCGATCAGGTACGACGGCGTGCGCAGGCTCCCGGCTACCTCCACCAGGCGCTTGGAGTTGGAGCTGTTATCGGAGCCGACCACCAGCAGCAGGTCGACCTCGCTGGCAATGTGCTTCACCGCCGTCTGCCGGTTTTCGGTGGCATAGCAGATGTCCTGGGCGGCCGGGCCGGTGATGTTGGGAAACTTGTTCTTCAGCGCCTCGACAATGTCGCGGGTTTCGTCAAGGCTGAGGGTGGTCTGCGTCAGGTAGGCCACCCGATCGGGATCGGGAACGTGGAGATTTTCCACGTCTTTCGCCGAACCCACCACTTGGGTCGCTGCCGGAGCTTCGCCGAGGGTGCCGATCACCTCGTCGTGGTCGCGGTGACCGATCAGGATCAACGAATACCCTTCCTTGGCGAAACGGATGGCCTCGACGTGCACCTTGGTCACCAGGGGGCAGGTGGCGTCGATCACCCGCAAGTTCCTGTCCTTGCTGGCGTCGCGGACCTTGGGGGCAACGCCGTGGGCGCTGTAGATGACGCGCTCGCCCGCCGGGACCTCGTCCACGTTGTCCACAAAAATCGCGCCCTTGGCCGAAAGCTCCTCGACCACGAAGCGGTTATGGACGATTTCCTTGCGCACGTAGATCGGCGGCCCGAAGGTCTCGAGTGCGATGCGGACAATGTCAATGGCGCGTACCACGCCGGCGCAAAAGCCACGCGGCTTCAATAACAACAACGATTTCTCGTGATGGTCGGTCATCAATCCAGACCGGCTACCCAAAGCCGGTATACCCCTCACCCTTGGTAGTATAAATGATGCGAACCTAGCTCACCGCGATGCGTACCGTCAATGTAAATAACAGACAATGCGGGGATTAACATCGGCCGGCGCTATTCCGCAGTGAACTGCGCCCAGAAATCGCGGGCGGAAAACGCGAGCTTAACGTCGCCCCTACCGTGCCGGAAATCAACTACTTACGCCACGGGCTGTTAGATTAGAGAGCGATGGCTCTTTTCCCCCCCGACCAAGGGCTGCTATACTGCCCGTGAGAGCGATAGCTTCTCCCTGTTTTCGGCTCGTAGTCAACTGGCTCCTCGCCAAACAGAGAAACACCAACGAGCCTAATACCAAGCCACCAAGAATCAACTATTCAATGTGAACGGAGGAACTATGCCCGTGATTACGATTCAGTTCAAATTCAAATGTCCGCTGTGCGGCTGGTCGATTACCCTGCCGCGTCAGAGCAAATTGGGAGCTTACATCAACGAGAAGTACTACACGGCTGACGATTCATGGCCCGTTCAGTGGCTGTGCATCCCCCACGAGCAGGTATGTGAATGTTCATCAGATCGAATCGAACGTATCGAGTTTGAGGAACAACCCCATGTCGAGTTCCCTGCCGCGGTCTGGGAAATCGAACACCCATGCGGTCAGGATGGCTGCAACGCTGGTTTTCATGGCTATACATGGTGGGATTTGTCGAAACCGCATCGAGGCAGCCTGATAGACCGCATTGTGACAGCGAAACCCAAAGCATTGTGCTCTACGGGTCATCCGATAGATTGGCAGGCGGGCAAGATCAAGGCAACGATGTTGCCTTTCTAATTTCGTTGTGCCCGTTTAGACCGCTGGTGAGCGATACTTTCGAGCGTGAGATGTTTCGCGCCATGTCATCCTTACGACGTTCTTGTACGTCTCACACATTTCCCAAGGGAGCTGCGTCGAAGGACCCTTCAGGTCTATTCGACTCCAGCCTCGACGGGAATGCCAGGCGCGCCATCGACATCCACGAAGGCCACAAGGTCGAGGTGCCGGCCTTGAAGGATCTCATCCGCGCTGCTGTGGCGCTCAATCTCAAGGGCAAGAGCAAGCCGACGCCCCGGCGAGCGAGCAGCAAGCGGGCCGACTAGCTTCATCGCAGGTCCCGGCCATATCTCCTCCCATAGGGGAAGAAGGCGGCGTTTTTGGGGTCACGACGAATAGCAAAGGCTCCGAGCGCCCCCGCTTGGCTTACCTCGGAGTTCCCGCCTTCAGCATTTGCTCGGCGTGCTTGAGCGAAGTTTCCGTGACCTTGGCCCCGCTCAACATGCGGGCCAGTTCCTCGCGGCGCTCGCGGTCGTCGAGACGGCGGAGGACGGTGCGGGTGCGTCCGGCCACTGCCTTCTTTTCGATGACGTAATGCTGATCGGCAAAGCAGGCAATCTGCGGCAGGTGCGTAATGCAGAGCACTTGCGAGGTGGCGGCGAGCTCTTTCAGCTTTTTGCCGACGGCCTCCGCCGCGCGCCCGCCGATGCCGATATCAATCTCGTCGAAGACCATGGTGCGCTGCGTTTGGTTACTCCGCCGCCGCGTCCGCGCTTCGATGGTCGCCTTCAGCGCCAGCATGACGCGCGACATTTCGCCGCCGGAAGCGATCTGCTCCACCGGCTTCAGAGGTTCGCCCGGGTTGGTCGCGATCAGGTATCGCACCTGGTCGAACCCGGAGCTATTCCAGTTCTGCTCGTCGTCGGAACCATCAACCTGGACGCGGAAGGCGGCCTTCATCGCCAGCTCGTTCACTTCCTGCTCGACCAATTTTTCCAGGCGGCGCGCGGCCTCGGTTCGCTGGCGCGAGAGGGCTCGCGCGGCTGCCAGATACTGGGCGGCCGCGGCCGCCAATTCGGAGTGCAGATTGCGCAGCACCTCGTCCTTGTTTTCGATCTCGTTCAGCTTGCGCGCAACTTCTTCGCCATAGGCGATGACCGCATCCAGCGACTCTCCGTACTTGCGCTTCATGCGATCGAGCGTGGCCAGCCGGTCTTCGATTTCGGCCAGCCGTTCCGGTGAGGCGTGGATGGCTCCGGCATATTCGCGCAAGGTGGCGCCAAGGTCTTCGGCGGCGATGCGCGCCGACTCCAGCGCTGCCAGCGAGTCCTGGAAGGTCGGGTCGTAACGCGCGAGTTCCTCGATCTGCCGCGAAGCCGCCCGCAATGAGCTGGCGGCCGATGCGTCGCCTTCGTACAGCAGGTCGTAGGCCGTCATGGCCGCGAGGTAGATCTTCTCGGCGTTGGCGAGGACGCGCTTCTCCGCCTGGAGCCGCTCATCTTCGCCCGCCTGCAGCCGCGCGCCCTCGATCTCCTTCTTCTGGAAGCTCCACAGATCAAGCAGGCGCAATTTGTCTTGTTCGCCGCGTTCCAACTCGGCGATGCGGCCCCGGATTCCATGCCACGTGCCGAACACGGCGGCCGCTGCACCGGCATCGCATCCGCCGAACCGGTCCAGCAGCTTCAGCCGCGCGGCGGCGTCGAAACCCAGGATGGACTCGCTCTGCGCGTGCACCGACGCCAACATGGGCGCGAGTTGCTTGAGCACGGCGACCGTGGCCGGCTGGTTGTTGACGAATACGCGCCCGCGGCCGCCGCTGGCGATTTCGCGCCGAAGAATAATTTCGCAATTCTCGGAGTCGATGCCGTTCTGTTCCAGGACCTCGGCCGCGCGCCGGTCATCCACGTCGAAGACCGCGGACACCACCGCCTTGTCCGCCCCGTGCCGGATGATGTCGCTGGTAGCCTTTTCGCCGAGCAGCAACGCCAGCGCGCCGATCAGGATGGACTTGCCCGCGCCGGTTTCGCCGGTCAAAAGGTTCAATCCCGGGGCGAATTCCACCACCACGTGATCGATGACGGCATAGTTCTCAACGCGCAGTTCGAGGAGCACCGGAGATTCCTGTGCGAGAAATTGGTGCGCAGAATAGCACGACTGCCGGTTTCAAGTTGCCAGTTACGGGTTCCGCATGGAATGCATCAAACTTCAGGTGAAATCCGGAGCGGCCAGCGTGGTCAGAAGTGAAATACTGCGTTCGCCGATCGTGAGCATTCAACTCGGACCAACTACGGCAACAACTTACTCCCGCAGCGCTGGTCTATAATTGAGTCCAGTCTGTGGGACAAATTTTCCTGAAGGATGATGCTTATTCCCCCCTTCCTTTCGTTCGTCATCGGCGGTGAGATCACCAACCTGGTTTGGCAGTCCGGTCCGGTTGCCAAGGCGGTTCTCATCATTTTGCTGTTCTTCAGCATCCTCTCCTGGTCCATCATTCTTTCGCGATGGAACCTGCTGCGGCGCGCGCGCGTGCAAAGCGGGCGGTTCTTGCGCGCTTTCCGGCGGTCGCAGCGCTTTCAGGACATTGCCGCGGTGGCGGAGCAGTTCAGGCCCAGCCCGCTGGTGGCCGTCTTCGAGAGCGGATATGAAGAGTACAAGCGGTCGCGGGGCAGCTCCGCCCCCATCCAGCGCGCCATGCAGATCGGCGCCTCCGAGGAATTGACGCGGCTGGAGCGCCGCCTGCCCTGGCTCGCGATCACCGCCGCCACCACCCCGTTCATCGGATTGTTCGGTACCGTGTGGGGCATCATCGATGCCTTCCATGGCCTCGGCACCGCGGGAGCGGCGACCTTGCGCGCGGTCGCGCCCGGGATTTCCGAGGCGCTGATCACCACCGCCGCCGGCCTGTTTGCCGCCATCCCGGCGTTGATCGCCTACAACCTGTTTGGCAACGACCTGCGGGAGTTCGGCAAGCGCATGGATGACTTCTCGCTGGAAATGCTCAACGCCGTGGAACGCGCCGGCGCCGAGACGCCGCGCCGCGTCGCCGCCACGGAACCGGAGTTGCGGTAATGGCGTTCACCGATTCCAACGGCCGCACCCGCTCGGCGCTGGCCGACATCAACATCACGCCGCTGGTGGACGTGGTGCTGGTGCTGCTGATCATTTTCATGCTGACCGCGCCGATCCTGCAGTCCGGCATCGAGGTGGACGTTCCGAAAACCAAGACGGTGAAGGAAATCACGGAAGAGCGCCTGGTCATCAGCATCGATAAGCAGCAGCGCGTGTTTCTCGGCAACGATCCCATCAACGTGAACCAGATTGCGGACACGTTGCGCCGGAAGGTCCGCGATCCGCGACGCCAATCCATTTTTCTTCGCGCCGACGAAAATGTTCCGTTCGGCGCCTTTGCCACGGTGATGGACGCCGTCAAGCAGGCGGGAATCACCAACGTCAGCATCGTCACACAGCCCCTGAACGCCAATGCCGGCAAGCGCTGATATCTATACCGAACGGGAGAACTGGCAGCAGCCGCTGGCCTGGTCGGTCGCGCTGCACGGGATGCTCTTCGCGACCATGCTCATTTACGGGGCCATTCTCGGGCGCTTTTCCGGCGAATCCTGGGGCGGCACCGGCGCGGGCGGAAGCGCCATGAGCGCCACCCTGGTCAGCACCATCCCGCTGCCACATGCCGCGACGCAGACGCAGAACATTCTGGCCAACGAGTCGAAGGGGCTGACGCAATCGTTGCCCAAGGTGAAAGAAGAACCAACCCCGGAGGCGATCCCGATCCCGGAGAAGGACACCAAGCGACGTCCCGAGCCGAAGCCCCGCACCTCGACCCAGACGAAACCCCGCCCGCCGGTGGAAGAGCCCAGCAATGTCGTGCCCTTCGGACAGGGCGGTCCCGTAAGCGGGCCCTATGGCGTGTTCAGCGCCGCCAACGCGAAAGGCGGGTTCGGGTTCAACGGCGGTAGCGGAGATTTCGGTTCGCGCTTCGCGTGGTACGTCCGCGTGGTGCAGCAGAAGGTTTCGGAAAACTGGCTGAAATACGAAATCGACCCGAATATCCACGATGCGCGCCGGGTTTACATCACATTCGAAATCATGCGCAGCGGGCAGCCGGCCAACGTGCAGATCGAGCAATCCAGCGGCGTGCCGTCGCTGGACCAGTCGGCGGTGCGCGCGCTGCAGCGCATCGACTCTTTCGGGCCCTTGCCCAATGAGTACGCCGGAAACCGCGTCTCGGTGGAATTCTGGTTTGATTACCGGAGGTAGGAAGCAAGACCCGAATGGCGAGCCCTCTTTAGCTTCGGAACTCGTGACTCGGGATTTGGACCACTGCCATGATAAAACGAACTGCTCTCGTCGTAATGTTCATGCTGCTGGCGTGCTCCGGCTTTGCCCAGCAGGATTGGATCCGTACCGGCACGGGGCTCGGGGTCGAAAAAGTCCGCCTTGCGGTGCCCGACTTCAAGCAGGTGACCGCCGATCCTGCCAGTGGCCTGCTGCTGAAGGCGTTCAACGAAACCCTCTGGAACGACCTCGGCCAGGCCGGCATTTTCGACGTCGTCTCCAAGAGCTTTTACCCGCTCCAGGTGCCGGGCTCGCCCGACGAAGTGAAACTCGACGCGTGGGCAAATCCTCCGACCAATGCCAGCATGCTGGCGTTCGGCAACCTCAACGCCTCCACCGGCGACGTGGTCGTGCAGGGCTGGCTGTACGACGTGAAGAACTCGCAGTCGCCGCAGGTGCTGGGCAAGCAGTACCGCGAAAAGGCGACGGAAGAGAACGCGCGCATCATCGCGCACCGCTTCGCCGATGAGATCATCTTTCGCCTGGGCGGCGGCATTCAGGGCATCGCGGAGAGCAAAATTGCTTTCGTCAGCAGCCGGAACGGGCACAAGGAAATCTGGCTCATGGATTATGACGGCGCGAATGAGCGCCCGTTGACGCACCTGGGCTCGATCGCGCTGTCGCCGCGCATTTCGCCCGATGGTTCGCGGGTCGCCTTCAGCGCTATCACCGGCGGCGGGTGGAACCTTGGGATGTACTCACTCGACCTCGGCCGCATCGTGTCGTTTCCGCGTTTCGGCGGCACCAACCTCTCGCCGGCCTGGGCGCCTGATGGGAAACGGATCGCGTTCTCATCGTCACGCACCGGCGATCCGGAAATTTTCATCGCCGAGGCTGACGGCTCACACCTGCGGCGCGTCACCGCCTACCGTGGACCGGACGTGGCGCCAGTGTGGAACCCGAAGACCGGGGCGCAGATTGCGTGGGTCAGCGGGCGCAGCGGCCTGCCGCAGATTTACATCATGGAAGCCGATGGCACGAACCCGCAGCGCATCACCGACCAGGGCTATGCCGTGTCGCCGTCGTGGTCGCCCAACGGCCAGTACCTCGCCTTCGCCTGGATCCGGCATTACGGGCCCGGCATGCCGGGAGCGCAGGACATCTACGTCATGGATATCGCCAGCAAGCAGATTGTCCAGTTGACGCACGAGGCCGGCCGCAACGATTTCCCGTCATGGTCTCCGGACGGGCGGCACATTGTGTTTCAGTCCAACCGCGCCGGCGGCGAACAGATTTGGACCATGCTGGCCGACGGTACCGAGCAGCACCGCTTGACCAGCGCCGGTCACAATACGCAGCCCAACTGGAGTTGGAAATAGCGTTGCACAACGGGGCGAGGCGCATTTGGCATCACACGACCGTGTGTGATCGCGAATGTAGGGGGAGCGTTTTAGGCTTTCCGGGTGTACATTGTTGGACTGCAGACAGGACGCCGGACGATTCTTAACAGCCACCGGCCGCTGGATGACTTGGGTTCACTTGCGTTGTACGGGAGGAGAGAGGTGAATCACGACAGGTTGAAGTGGATTTTTCTCATCGTGCTTTTGGGCAGTGTGCTGACTCTGGGCGGTTGCAAGAAGAAAGTCGCTCCGCCGCCACCGCCACCGCCACCACCGCCGGCAGCGCCGACGGCTTCACTGAGCGCCAGTCCCGACACCATACAGCCGGGGCAATCGAGCACGCTGACATGGCAAACGCAGAACGCCACCGATGTCATGCTCGACGGCAACAAGGTGAATCCCAGCGGCTCGGAGCGCGTGTCACCGACGCAGTCCACCACCTACCGGCTGGTCGCCAAGGGCGCCGGCGGCACCCAGGAAGCCACGGCGCGGGTGACGGTCACGCCACCACCGGCGCCACCGCAGCCCCAACCCAGCGCTACCGACGAGGAATTGTTCAGCCGGAACGTCAGGGATATCTTCTTTGACTATGACAAGTACGATATCCGGACGGACCAGCAGGCGGCGCTGCAGGCCGACGCACAGTTCCTGGCGCAGCATTCCGCGATGCGCTTCACCATCGAGGGACACTGCGACGAGCGCGGCTCGACGGAGTACAACCTGGCGCTCGGCGACAATCGCGCGAATGCGGTGAAGAACGCGCTGATCCAGGCCGGTGTGGGAGCGGATCGTATCCGCACCATCAGCTACGGCAAGGAAAAGCCGTTCTGCACCGAGTCCAACGAGCAGTGCTGGCAACAAAACCGCCGCGGGCACTTCGTGTACCAGAAGTAGCCTGGGGCACGGGTTGCTGGGGCCGTGGTTGAGAGCAGTTCGCGGACACAGGAGCGATCTTCTGTGTCCGCATCTCCCTCTCCACCGGGCGATTCACCGGCCCACTGCCAACGACCCAGCACCAACAGCTGTATTTCTGCATCCAACAGAGCAGCACAACTGAGCAGCCGTCTATGAAGACTTTGAAATTTTTCGTTCCCCTGGCATTGCTGGTCGCCACCGCCTTGCCCGCGTTTCCCGTCAGCAAGGAAATCGTTCAGCTCCAGACACAGGTGCAGGCGCTGCAGGACCAGATGGCGCGCATGCAGCAGGCTTTCGACGAGCGCATGGGCGTGATGCGAAACCTGATCGAGTCCAGCACCGACAAGATGAACCAGATCAATGCCGGCCTTGCCGACCTGCAGCGCACCCTCAAGCAGCAGCAGGCGGAGGGCGGCACGCGCACCGACCAGATTTCGGGGCAAATCCAGGCGCTGAACGACTCGGTGGATGAACTCAAGGCGCGCATGGGCAAGATCGGCAACCAGCTCGATGCCATGCAAAACGCGCAGGCCACATTGCCGGCCGGCGCTACGCCAGGCCAGCCCGGCGCTCAGCCGGCGCAGCAGCAGGCGCCTCCGCCCGACGTGCTCTACAACAACGCGCTGCGCGACTACAACGCCGCCAAGTACGACCTGGCGTCGCAGGAGTTTGCCGATTACCTGAAGTTCTATCCCAACACCGAGCTCGCCGGGAACGCGCAGTTCTACATCGCCGACCTCGAATATCGGCAGGGCAATTACGAGCAGGCGGTGCTGGATTACGACAAGGTCCTGGAACAGTACCCCGGCGGCAATAAAGCTCCGGCGGCGCAACTGAAAAAGGGATTTGCGTTGCTGGAACTGGGACGGCGCAATGATGGAGTCCGGGAGCTGAACAGCCTCGTCAAGCGCTACCCGCGGTCGCTGGAAGCCGACCAGGCACGCAAGCGGCTGGCTTCGCTGGGCGCCAAGCCAAGCGCCGCACGTCCCGCGCGCAGGCCGGGGGACTGAGTTGCGCATCTGGTGATCGGGTCATCTGGTGATCGGGTGATCTTCAAACTGCACACTCTCAGATCACCAGATCGCCCGATCACCCGATTTTTCCCACTCCTGCTCACACGCAACTCACTTCAGATTTAAACTCCGCAAGCAGTATCGAATCTCCTGTGCCATTTCGATCACGCGCATTCCTTCCTTGGCCATCAGCTTGCAGGAGATGGCCGCGTGCGCCTGCGTGCCCTTGCCCATGTCGTACACCACGCGACAATACTGGCAGTCCTCGTTCCAGCAGAAGCGGCCGTAGGAGATTTCCTCCGGCGCCAGGAACTGCATCGCCCGCAGCATCATGTTGCTTTCGGGCACTTCAAACTCCCGGCCCATGATGGTGATCTTGATGAGTTTTTCGTACGGACGGTACAGAGGCCCAGGGCTGCTCATGGGCCGCATTGTACGAACCTTGCTGCGCCCTTCAACAGAAGAAAGTCTGCCACGTACTCAGAAGTGAACGCTTTACCGCAATTCCTCCATGCACTCTTCCAGCACTTGGCGTGAAGGACGCACCACCGACTCCGGCAAAGTCGCGAGGGATTCGTCGGTGACGTTGAGCAGTTCCATGAACGTCGGCGCAGTGGGGTTGACATAAAAAACGCCGGTCAGGATTTCGCCTTTGTCATGGGCTTCGGCCAGACGCTTCAGCGATTCCGCCTTGTTGGTCGGATCGTACCCCTCTTCGATCTTGCGCAAGCGCAGGCGAGAGCCGTCGTGCATGCTGACATCGACCGTCGCTCCCGCCTCGTACTCCACGTCAATGTCTTCAAACGCGGGCACGAAGCTCACTTCCTGCAAGGGTTCATCATGATCCTTGGTGAACTTGTACGACTTGGTCGAACCCTCGTGGTCGTTGAAGGTGACACACGGCGAAATGACGTCCAGCATGGCGGTGCCGCTGTGCGCGATGGCGGCCTTCAGCATGGCCAGCAACTGCTTCTTGTCGCCTGAAAAGGAGCGCCCAACGTAGGTTGCGCCCAGCATGATGGCGAGCGAGCAGGTATCGATGGGCGGCAGGTCGTTGATGACGCCGCTCTTCAGCTTGGAGCCGATATCCGCCGTGGCCGAGAACTGGCCCTTGGTCAGGCCGTACACGCCGTTGTCCTCGATGATGTAGATCATGGGCAGGTTGCGCCGCATCATGTGCACGAACTGCCCGATGCCGATGGAAGCGGTGTCGCCGTCGCCGCTGACGCCGAGCGCGATCAGCTTGCGGTTGGCCAGCAGCGCCCCGGTGGCCACCGAAGGCATGCGGCCGTGCACGGCGTTGAAACTGTGCGAGCGGTTCATGAAGTAGGCCGGGCTTTTCGAGGAGCAGCCGATGCCGGAGGGCTTGATGACGCGCTCCGGCGGAACGCCCATTTCGAACATCGCATCAATAATGCGTTCCGAGATGGCGTTGTGGCCGCAGCCGGCGCACAGCGTAGTTTTGCCGCCCTTGTATTCGATCACCGTCAGGCCGATGCGGTTGGTCTTGGGCTGGGGCGCTTGCGAGGTTGGAGTCGTTGCCATCTATCGGCCCTCCTGCGAAATGATCTCGTCGGTGACAGAACGGGCGTCAATCGGCAGCCCGTTATAGTGGCGCACGCTGCGCAGCTTGGTGAGCTGGGCGGCGTCGAGATCGAGCTTGAGCAGCGCCATCATTTGCGCGTCGCGGTTCTGGTCCACCACGTAAACGCGATCGTGCGAGGCGACGAACTCGTGCACGTCGCGGTTAAAGGGGAACGCCCGGATGCGCAGGTAATCGGTTTCGACGCCGTATTCCTTGCGCAACTGGTCGCGGCTCTCCACCAGCGCCCAGTGCGAAGTGCCGTAGGCGATGATGCCGACCTTCGACTTGCCGTTCTGCACCATCTCCGGCTTGGGCACGTGCGAGCGCGCGGTCTCGAACTTGTGATTCAGGCGCTCCATGTTGTTGACGTAATCGTCGGGACGCTCGCTGTACTGCGCGCTTTCGTTGTGTCCGCTGCCGCGCGCGAAGTACGCCGCCGCGGGATGCTCGGTGCCCGGCAGTGTGCGATAGCCGATGCCGTCGCCGTCCACGTCTTTGTAGCGGGCAAAACTCCCCAGCCGATCCAGATCCTCCTTGCCCAGCACCTTGCCACGGCGGATGGGCTTTTCGGGATACTGGAACGGCTCCGACATCCAGTTGTTCATGCCCAGATCGAGGTCGGAGAGGACGAACACCGGCGTCTGGAAATGTTCGGCCAAATCAAAAGCTTCGCCGGCCATGGTGAAGCACTCGGCCACGGAACACGGGAAGAGCACGATGTGCTTGGTATCGCCGTGCGAGAGGAACGCGGTGGAGAGGACGTCGCCCTGCGCGGTGCGCGTCGGCAGGCCGGTGGAGGGCCCGACGCGCTGGATGTCCCAGATCACCGCCGGCACTTCGACGTAATAGCCCAGCCCGGTAAATTCCGCCATCAGCGAGATGCCAGGGCCCGAAGTGGAGGTCATGGACCGGGCGCCGGCCCAGGCCGCGCCCAGCACCATGCCGATGGCAGCAAGTTCGTCTTCCGCTTGCACGATCGCGAAAGTAGCTTTGCCGTCCTTGCCGATGCGGTATTCCTTCATGTAATCAATGAGGGTTTCGACGAGCGAGGACGAAGGCGTGATCGGGTACCAGGTCACGACCGTCACGCCGGCGAACATGGAACCCAGCGCGCCGGCCGAGTTGCCGTCAATGATGATTTTGCCGTGCGTCTTGTCCATGCGCTCGATGGAGCACGGGTCAGCCTTGGTGAGCGAGGCAGCGGCGTAGTCGTATCCGGCTTTGGCGGCGTTGACGTTGAGATCGGCGGCCTTCACCTTGCGCCCAAACTGCTTGCGGATGGCTTTCTCCATCTCCGCTGGATCCAGCTTCAGCAACTGTGCGACCACCCCGACGTACACCATGTTCTTGACCAGCTTGCGCAGCTTGGCCTCGGGACACACCGGCGCCACGAGCTTGTCGAACGGCACCGAGTAGAAGACCAGGTCCTGGCGGAGGGAGCTCAGGTTGAGCGGCTCGTCATAGAGCACGGCGGCGCCCGGCGTCAGCGACTTCACGTCCTCCTGAGCCGTCTCCGGGTTCATCGCCACCAGGAAATCGATCTCCTTGCGGAGGGCAATGTAGCCGTCCTTGCTGGCGCGGATGGTGTACCACGTCGGCAAGCCGGCAATGTTCGACGGAAAAAGGTTTTTGCCGGAGACCGGCACCCCCATCTGGAAAATAGTCCGCAACAGGACCACGTTGGCCGATTGCGACCCGGAACCGTTCACCGTCGCCACCTGGAGGGAGAAATCGTTGACGACCTGCTTCCGATCCAGGCGGCCGGCAAGTTCCTGTGGGCCTATTTCAGTGGTAGCCATACCAAGCCATCCTTGTCCGCACACCCATGATTGCTGCTGGAAAGATCTTGTAAGAATTATACGGCAACGTGACTTCCCAAGGCACCCGAGACTCAAGCGCACAGCCGGCTACGGGCTACCCCACATCGGAGTATCGTATCACGATAGACTTCTTTCACTCAGTGAAAAACCGGGCGATCTTGCGGAACTTGTCGTAGCGCTGCGCCAATAATTCCTCGATGGATTTTGCCCGCAGTTCCGACAAGTGCTTTTGCAGGGACTGGTCGAGCATGCGGGCGGCGGCGTCCCAGTCGGTTTGCGCGCCGCCGGCGGGTTCCGGCACGATGTCGTCCACGCAACGAAACTCGCTCAAATCGCCGGCGGTGATCCGCATGGCCTCGGCCGCCAGTTCCCTCTTGCCGGCGTCGCGCCACATGATGGACGCGCAGCCCTCCGGCGAAATGACGGAATAGATGGCGTCCTCCATCATCAGCACGCGATCTCCGATGGCGATGGCCAGCGCGCCGCCGCTGCCGCCCTCACCCGTAATCGTGACAATGATGGGCACCCGCAGCCGCGCCATTTCGCGCAGATTGTGGGCGATCGCCTCAGCCTGTCCGCGCTCCTCCGCGCCCAGCCCGGGATAGGCGCCCGGTGTGTCCACGAAAGTGAAAATGGGACGGTGGAATTTCTCCGCCAGGCGCATGATGCGCAGCGCCTTGCGGTAGCCCTCGGGATTCGGCATGCCGAAGTTGCGGTAGACGCGCTGTTTGGCGTCGCGACCCTTCTGGGTGCCGATGACGGCGACGTCCTCGCCGTGAAAACGCGCCATGCCGCAGACCATGGCGGGGTCATCGGAGAATCCGCGGTCGCCGTGGATCTCGCTCCAGTCGGTGAAGATGCGCTCGATATAGTCCAGGGTGTAGGGGCGCTGCGGATGGCGGGCGAGTTCGGTCTTCTGCCAGGGACCGGCATGGGTCATCTGCCGGCGCAGGGCCTCAATCTGGCCGTGGAGAACTTGCAACTGCTTGCGGGCTTCCTGGTTCTCTCCCGCGATGTTTTCCAGATGCCGCACCTGCTGCTCGATGTGCTCGAGTTCCTGCTTAGCTTGTTCGGAAGAATCCATCAGGTTTCCGTTTCCCGCGCTGCGCCGGACCGACTCCAGTTCCCAGTTCAACAGTTCGTAAACCAGCGATGCGCCAGGGTGGGCCAAATCGAGTCCTTTGCGGGTGACGTCAGAATCGTGGTCAGTCAACGATGCGGACGCTGCCGCGCCCGCACAGCTCCTCTACACGCGCAATGAATGCCCGGTCCGGCTGAACATTATAGCCCTCCGGCTCCATGATGACCATGAAGTCACCGGCGCGCTCGACGTCGAACAACACCTTCGCTTCGCCGGGATGCGAGGCACAGTGGGTGTGCAGCCCGTCGATCGTCTCCACCGTCGCGGTCTCCAGCGGCACCCGGATACGGATGGCGCGCGGCAACCTCGGCTTGGCCTGCTCCAGCGGTTCGATGTCGCCGACCAGCAGCTTGGGATTGGCGCCTTCCTCAACTCGTACGCCGCCTTTGATCAGCACCGGAACTTCCAGCTTCACTTTTTCCTGTAAACGCCGGTACGCCTCGGGAAAAACGATCAGGTCCACCGTGCCGAGCATGTCTTCCAGCACTCCCTGGGCGTAGAGGTCCCCCTTGCGCGACTTGGCGACGCGCAAGTTGGTGATGATGCCGGCGGTGAAGATCTCGTCTTTGCCCGTGCTCTGCTTCATGGCGCCGATTTCTTCCGTGGAGAGCGCGCCGAATTCCTCCAGCTTGGACTGGTACTTCTGCAAGGGATGGCCGGTGATGAAGAAGCCGAGGATTTCCTTTTCGGCGGCGAGGCGCTGGTGTTCGTCCCATTCGGCGCCATCGAGATACTCGGCTTGGGACGACGGCGACTGCGGCTCGTCAAAAACACCGAACAGGCCGTGCTGCCCGGCTTCGATGTCGCGCTGGGTTTTCTGGCCGCGGTCCATCGCCTTGTCCACGGCGTCGAACAGTTGCTTGCGCCGGCCAAGGGAGTCCATGGCGCCGCTCTTGATCAGTGACTCGACAACCCGCTTGTTGAGCAGGCGAAGGTCCACGTTCTCGCAAAAGTCATAGAACGAGCGGAATTGTTCGAGCTTCCTGCGCGCGGCCACGATGGACTCGATGGCGTTCTGCCCGACGTTCTTGATGGCGGCCAGCCCGAAGCGGATGGCTTTGCCGTGGGGCGTGAAATTGGCGTCGCTGACGTTGATGTCCGGCGGTTCGACCGCAATCCCCATCTCGCGGCACTCGTTGATGTACTTCACCACGTCATCGGTGCTGCCGGTGACGGAGGTCAGCAACGCGGCCATGAACTCGACCGGATAATGCGTCTTCAAGTACGCCGTCTGATAGGCGAGCAGGGCGTACGCCGCGGAGTGTGACTTGTTGAAGCCATAGCCGGCGAACTGCTCCATCAGGTCGAAAATCTTTTCCGCCTTGCGCGCCGGAATGCCGCGTTCGGCGGCGCCTTGCATGAAGCGCTCGCGCTGCGCCGCCATCTCCTCCGCCTTCTTCTTGCCCATGGCGCGCCGCAGCAGATCGGCTTCGCCGAGCGAGTAGCCGGCCAGACGGTTGGCGATCTGCATCACCTGTTCCTGGTAGACAATCACGCCCAGGGTCTCGCGCAGGATGGGCTCCAGCTCCGGCAGCTCGTATTCGGCCTTCCGCCGCCCCCACTTGCGCTCGATGAAATCGTCAATCATGCCGCCCTGAATCGGCCCCGGGCGGTAGAGCGCGTTGAGGGCGGTGAGGTCTTCGACGGTGTTGGGCCGGTAGCGCCGCAACACGTCGCGCATGCCGTGCGATTCAAACTGGAAGACGCCGCTGGTCAACCCGCTGTGGAAAACCTTTTCGTAGGTCTCCTTATCGTCCAGCGCAATCGTGTTCCAGTGCAGGTCCTGGCCGTGCACTTGCTTCACCAGCTTGAGGGCATCGTCGAGAATCGTCAGCGTGGTGAGCCCGAGGAAGTCCATCTTCAGCAGGCCCATTTTCTCGATCGCCTTCATGTCGAAGGCGGTCACGATTTCGTCATTTTTCGTCTTGTGCAGCGGGACCAATTCGAGGAGCGGCTGCGGCGAAATGACAACCCCGGCCGCATGCACGCCGGCATTGCGCACCATGCCTTCGAGGCGGCGGG
Organism: Terriglobia bacterium; assembly: GCA_963760265.1. GTDB lineage: Bacteria > Acidobacteriota > Terriglobia > Terriglobales > Acidobacteriaceae > JAIQGF01. The sequence continues at coordinate 95,309 of CAVXCR010000041.1, read as the reverse complement.
CGGTGTCGATGAGTTCCTTGACCTGCGCCTCGCTGTCGTACGCCTGCTGCAAGGGCGGCGAGTCTTTGAGAGCTTTTTCCAGCGTGATGTTCAGCGTCGCCGGGACCATCTTGGCGATGCGGTCCACGTCGCTGTAGGGGATCTGCATGGCGCGTCCCACGTCCTTGATCGCCGCCTTCGCCATCATGGTGCCGAAGGTGATGATCTGCGCCACATTATCCCGGCCGTATTTCTCCGTGACGTAATGAATGACCTCGCCGCGGCGGTTCATGCAGAAGTCCACGTCGATGTCGGGCATGGAGACGCGCTCGGGATTGAGGAAGCGCTCGAACAGCAATTCGTGCTGGAGCGGATCCAGGTCGGTGATCTCCATCGAGTAGGAAACCAGCGAGCCGGCTGCCGAACCGCGCCCCGGGCCGACCGGGATGCCGCGATCCTTCGCCCACCGGATGAAGTCCCACACGATGAGGAAGTACCCGGAGAACTGCATCTGGCGGATGATGTCAATCTCGCGCACCAGGCGCTGTTCGTAGTCGCCGATGGTGTGCTTGAGCCGTCCCTGCCGCTCCAGGTCCCGGATGGTGTTCAGCCGGCGCGCAAAGCCTTCCCGCGCAATGTGCTCGAAATAACTGTCGAGGGAGAAACCCGGCGGAACCTCGAAGTGCGGGAAGGGGTTGCGGATTTTCTCCAGCTTCAGGTTGCAGCGCTCCGCAATGTCCAAAGTGCGGCGCAAGACTTCCGGCGTGTCCGGGAACATCTGCAGCATTTCCTGGTAGCTCTTGACGTAGAAATGCCGCGTCTGGAATTTCATCCGGTTGGTGTCCTGGACGTACTTGCCGGTCTGAATGCAGACCATCACGTCCTGCGCGTGCCAGTCGTCCTCGCAGAGATAATGGCTGTCGTTGGTGGCGACCAGCGGCAGATCGAGCTCGCGCGCCAGCTTATGCAGCGCGGGGTTGATGGTCTGCTCCTGCTCCAAGCCCTGGTTCTGGATTTCGACGTAGAAGTTCGGTTTGCCGAAAAGGTCGGCGAACTGTCCGGCGGCCTGTTTGGCGGCGTCGTACTTGCCTTCCATCAGGCGCTCGGCAACCTCGCCCTTCAAACATCCGGAGAGCCCGATCAGGCCGCGGGCGTGTTCGGCGAGGAAGCGCTTCGAGATGCGCGGCTTGTAATAGAAACCGTGCAGCGATGCCTCGCTGGTGATCCGCGCCAGGTTGCGGTAGCCCTCTTCGTTCTCGGCAAGCACTACCAGGTGATTGTAGGTGTCGCCGTCGGGGGCCATGCGGCTGGTATTGTGGTCGTCCTTCTTGCATACATACAGTTCGCAGCCGATGATCGGCTTGACCCCGGCGCTTTTCGCCGCATGGAAAAAATGGAATGCGCCAAAGATGTTCCCGTGGTCCGTCATGGCCACGGCGGGCATGCCGAGTTCCTTCACCCGTCCGACCAGCTTGTCGATATCGCAGGCCCCGTCGAGCAGGGAGTAATCGGTATGGAGGTGCAGGTGGACGAAGTCAGGCATGGGGCTCGCTTCAATTCTATGGGCCTGAACTGACGATGGGAAGGAATTCCGGGGTGTGGAAAACGATGCGATTGTGGATTTCGGCGCCGATCCAGACAGCGTGGACGGTACAAGCTTCGGGCGTGAGGAAGGAACGGAGGAACGGAGAAACGGACGTACTGAAATACTGAAAAACCGATTACTTCTTCTTCTTGCCTTTTTTCGCCTTTGCAGGTGCGCTCTTCGCTTTCGCCGGCTTGGCCTGTGGCTTGGGCGCCACGGAGGGTTTCGCCGCTTTGGCGGGCGGTTTCTCCGATGCCTTTTCCACTTTCTGGGCAACCACCGGCGCGACCACGGCCGCGGGCTTGCCCTTGCCCTTCTTAGCCGCAGCCGCAGCCGCAATCGCGGCCGCCGGCGCAGCCTCAGCCTTGGCGCCCCTTCCCTTCCGGGGCGGTGGCGGCGGAGGCGGAGGCGGAGGAGCGTAGGGTTTGAGGAACTTCAATGTTTCCGTGCGCGAATGCAGTTTGCCGTCGAGCATCAGCAGGAACGCCTCCTGCTCGATCTTGGGATACTCCGGCAACTGGGGCGTGATGCGCAGCTCGGTCATCTCCGGCAACGGCAGCTTTTGCCGGACCTGGCGCCACTTGCCGAAGAAGTTCTTCAGTTTCTGTACGACCGCCTGCTGGCGCGCGGTGGCGTCCAGGAAGAGGATGGTCTCCGGTTTCGCCTCGGACAGCAGTAGCCAGGTGCGCGACGGCGTCGCCGCTTCCTTCCCGCTGAGCCGTTTCGCCAGCTTGGCCGCGTCCTCTTCCAGGTTGCGCCATGATTCCACAAACTGCCGCCGCGGGATCAACTTTTGCATATCGCGGATATCGGAATCGGGGAGCCGCCGGGTGAGGAAGTACATGACCGCGGGCGCCATGTCCACGTTGTAGCCGAATTGCATCATCTGCTGTCGCGTCTTGAGCAACTGCGACAATCCGGCGGTGTCCACCTTGGCTACCGACCAGCGCGGGTGCAGGAGTTTCAGCCACTCCTCTTTTTCCAGCGCGCGCATGATGTGCAGCGGATCCTCTTCGTAGGCGAGGGCTTCGATCTCCTGCCCGATCGCCCGGTCGGTCATGTACTCGATGTAATTGTTTTCCTTGGCGGCGTCGTACCGCGCCTGGGTGCGTTCCTCCACAGGCCAATGGAAGCGGTGGGCAAAGCGGGTGGCGCGAATCAGCCGCGAGGGCTCTTCCAGAAAAGCATAATTGTGCAGAACGCGGATGACCTTGGACTCGATGTCGGCGACGCCATTGAACGGGTCGAGCAGCAGCCCGCGCGAACCAGGGTTCAGCGACAGCGCCATGGCGTTCACCGTGAAGTCGCGGCGCCGCAGGTCTTCGGTGATGGTCGCGGGCGCGATGCGCGGTGGCTTGCCCGGTTTTTCGTAGGTCGCCGAATACGCCATGCCAAGCTCGGCGCGCACGTTCCCGGGAAACAACAGGTACAGCGTCTTGGTGTCGTCGTCCACGCCCTCAATGGTGGCGCCAGCCTTCTCCAGGTCCTTCTGCAGACGGAGGGCATTGCCCTGCACCGTCATGTCGAGGTCGCGAATGGAAAACCCGGAGATGATGTCGCGAATGGTCCCGCCGGTCAGGTAAAGGTTCATTTCCTGAGCGCGAGCAACATCCTGAACCAGGCTCACGGCTCTTTGTTGCTCCGGCGTGAGCCGGGTCTCCATGGTGTAGATGTAATCGGCCATCTTGCTCTTGCATCAGCCCGGCCCGCGCGACTCTCCAACACGCGTCCGGCCGCGTCACACTACGGGGTGACGACTCCTGAAGCCTCGGACGTGCTCCGGGGGAAGCACGCCGGGACTGCTGTAAGTGACTCTTTACGTGGCACTTACGTGCGCAGCTACGCCGCCGCGAACCACCGACAATACCACAATGGTTGACCGTTTGGCTACAATTCACTGTTAACCGCCGTTTCCGCGCCGAAAAGATGCGAGAATTAGGTTTCCGTCTGGAGTCTGGCGGCAGGGTTCGCCGCCCGTGAACATGCCTTCGACGCACAAGAAAGTCGTAGTTCGCAAGCTCAACCGTGACACGCTCAGCGGTTATGTGTCGCCGGCGGATTTTATTATCGGCGGCAAGGTCGAGGTCCTCAACACCTCCGGCAATGTCGTGAGCATCGATCTGAAAGACATCAAGGGTATCTACTTTGTACGCGAATTCGGCGAGCCCGATTCGCTCCGCAAGACCTTCACCACGCGCCCGCGCACCGAAGGTCTTTGGGTTCGCCTCCGCTTCCGGGACAACGAAGTGATGGAAGGCATGATGCCCAACGACCTGACCCTGATGGCGCCGGACGGATATCTGATCAACCCGCCCGATACGCGCTCCAACACGCAGCGCATTTTTGTTCCGCGCACCGCGCTGGCACAACTGACGGTTCTGGCTGTCATCGGGGCTGCCGGGAGCCGCCGCCGTGCCGCCGCCGCCGATGCGCGCCAGGTGCCGATGTTCACCGAATAGCTGAGCTGTGTACCGCCGCCCGGCGACCAGTTACACTACGCAGGATCGCCTATGAAACTCTCCAAGATCGCAGACGCAGTAGGCGCTCGTCTCCACGGTGACGACCAGGAAATCACCGGCGTAGCGGGCATCGAGGAAGCTGGTCCGGGACAGCTGACGTTCGTGGCCAATCCCAAGTACGCCTCCGCCGCCCGCACCACGCGCGCCTCGGCGGTGATCGTGAGCGACGATTTCCCGGCGGTCGCCGCCGCCACACTGCGCTGCGGAAATCCTTACCTCGCCTTCGCGCAGGCGATCGAGCTCTTCTATCACCCGCCGCGATATCCCATCGGCATTCATTCCACCGCGGTCGTGCACCCGTCGGCCAAGATCGGCAAGCATTCCTCGGTCGGCCCGTACGCCGTGGTCGATGAGGATGTGGTCATCGGCAACCACTGCGTGCTGCTGCCGCACGTGGTGATCTATCGCGGCGCACGCATCGGCGACAACTTTTTCGCGCACGCGCATGCGGTTGTCCGCGAATTCTGCCGGCTTGGCGACAACGTGATTTTGCAAAATGGCGCGATCATCGGGGCCGACGGCTTCGGTTTCGCCAAGAACGGCGACGGGCGCTGGAAGAAGATTGTGCAGTCCGGACCCGCCGTGTTGGAAGACGAGGTTGAGGTCCAGGCCAATGCGTGCGTGGACCGCGCCAGCGTCGGCGAGACCCGCATCCGGCGCGGCGCCAAGATCGACAATCTCGTCCAGGTGGGTCACGCCTCCGAGGTCGGCGAGGACTCGCTGCTGTGCGCGCAGGTAGGCCTGGCCGGGTCCACCGTGGTCGGCAACAAGGTGATTCTCGCCGGCCAGGTGGGAGTTGCCGGGCACTGCAAACTCGGCGATGGCGTGATTGCCACGGCGCAAAGCGGCATTCCCAACGACGTCGATGCGGGCAAGACGGTCAGCGGCTACCCTGCCATGGACAATCGGCAGTGGCTGCGTTGTGTCGCCGTCTTCAACAAGTTGCCGGAATTATCCAAAGCGGTTCGCGCCGCCGCGCGTCCTGCATCCGCGGGCGTTCGCAGCAAGGATCAGAAGTAGGCAATTTCAATTCTGGCTTATGCGCCTGAAGCATGAGCCTAGAGCCTTTTCGCCGCATCACGTATGATGGACGCCCTGCATCATGGCTGATCAGCCCACGTCCGCCGGCAAAAGCGTAAAACCCATTCGTGTCCTTTTGCTCGACGATCTCGAAGACAATCTGATTCTGCGGTCCACCATCCTCCGCCAGAAGGGCTACCGCGTTGTAACCTCCTCCTCGATCGAGGAAGCCGAGCAGAAGCTGGACGATATCGACATCGCCGTGCTCGACTACCACCTGGGAGCGGGAAAATTCGGCACCGACGTGGCCGAATCCTTGCGACAAAAGCGTCCCCAGGTCCCCATCATCATTCTTTCCGCGACGCTGGAGAGAAAGTTTGGCGGGATCGCCGACATCCATCTCCTCAAGGGGCACAGCTCGGTGGATGACTTGCTCGGCGCGCTGCGCTCCTTTGAGGCCAAGCGCCGCGGCAAACCGGTGGTGGTGGATGCGCGCGATTTTTACTACCGCCGCATTTCGGAAGCGATCGGCGACGATGTGGTGATGGAGATCCTGGACCGCGACGGCAACTGGCTCTACGTCAACGAATATTTCGCCAACCTCTTCGAGAAGAAACCGCATTACTTCGCCGGCAAGAACAAGTTCGAGGAATTTCCGGAGGTCGGCGAGGAATGGCGCGAGATCGTCCAGACCGTGGCCGATACCCGCGAAACCTATATTGATCGCGGTTTCCGCGGGCTTCCCAACCTGCCGCGCAAATCCCAGCGCTGGACCTGGAATGTGCTGGTTTTTCCCATCAAGCTGCACAACGACCGCGATGGCGTGGTGATGAGCGCGCGCATGATTGAGAAAAAAGGCGGGTGAGCGCCGCCCGGCCTTCCGCGATCGGAAATCACAAAGGGATGAGCTGGTGATCGGGACAGTCGGACTTGGCCGCCTCGTATAACCTCGGAAGCAATTCGCGGCCATGGCGCGCCAGGAAAGACACGCCGGCAATCTCGCGCTCCTGCAGACTCTTGTTGGGAAACAGCACGGAGCTCAGCCAATCGGCGTGGCGGATGACTTCTTCATTGCGCCGCAGTTGCGCCTTGCCGGCGCGTGCTCGCAGCCGGCGCAACTGGTAGACCATCTTCGACCCGGCGCGCCCCGCGGCTTCCACCAGGCTGAAGTCGAGTTTCTCCAGCGAACCCCGGACCTTCGCCACCGACGCCTGCACTGCCTCTTCGGCTTGGATAAAATCGCCGTCCAGTTCGCCGGGGATGCTGCGCAGCGCGAGCAGTTCGCGGAAAGCCTCCGGCCCGTGAAACAGGTCGGGCAGACTGACGCGGTACTTGGCCAGCAACCGCTGCGCGCGTGTGTCCACCAGGGTCGCGCTGAAGCGCGGCAAGACGGGCGTCACCCGGCCCAGCACTTCCTCGTACACCACCGCGGCCTGCGCGAAGTAGGCCACCTCCGCCGGCCCGCCGGTGTAGGCAATGGTGGGCAGCAGGAAATCCTGCACCACCGGACGCAACAGCACGTTGGCGCTGAAGCGCTGCGGCTCGGCCGCAATCTGCGCCAGCAGGTCATCCTGCGCGACGCGATCGTGGCCGATGATGAAGCCGCCATCGCGGCGGTGGATGACTTCCCTTGAGCCGTTGCGCTTTTCGAACAGCAGCGTCGAGGAAGGCGTGACCTTCACCTGCTCGTGGTAGCCGGCGGCACGCAATTCCTTGCCGCGGGCGAGCAGCGCATTGTCAATCTCCTCCGCCCCGATCACCGCGGCGCGGTAAACCGGCTGTGCGATCTGGTGCAGCTCCGGGTCGGAGGCATCCAGCAACACCACGCCCGAGTCGCCGAACAGCCGGGCAAAGACCTGCGCGAATGCGCTTCCCAAGGTCTCGCCGGGGCGGTAGGCGTTCTTGAGCAGGGCGGTGATCTCGGTGTCGCCGAGCAGTTCCGCGGCGCGCGCGACTACGCCTTCGATCTCGGCTCCCAGGCGGACATCGCTGATCGGCGCATCGGGCGCAGCGTGCGAGTCCGTAACTGATTTTTCCAGCTTCCCTTCTGAGGTGAGCAGCCCGATGTGGTTCACTTCCGCCAGATCGTGGTCTTCGGTGGCCAGCCAGAAGATGGGAACGCAATCCAGGTCGAGCGCGCGGGCTTGTTCCGCAATACGCACCGCCGAGAGCGCCTTCAGCAACGAAAACAGCGGTCCGCCGAACAAGGCGACCTGTTGACCTGTAACCGCAGCGGCGGCACCCTCTCGCAGGCGGCCAATGCTGGCCAACGTCTGCTCCGAAGCGCCTAACGCCCGATTTTGCCGCTCCAGAATTGCGGCGACCCGCTCACGGCGCTGCTGGTCGTAATGCAGCGACGAGGCGACCTTCGGCAGCCAGTCGCGTTGGCGTGGGTTGTAGGAGTAAAAGCGCTGTACCCGCTCAAAATCGTAGAGGAAGTCGCGGAAAAGTTGCGACGTATGCGGAATCGCGGTGAACGGGATACAGTCGGTCGGCACGCAGGTTGGATGAGCCGGCATGGGCAGCGGATACGGGAATTCCATTGTAACTGGCCGATTGATGCAGCGCGGCATGTGGTGCGCCAAGCAGGGGGATTTCCGGCTGGTAGCCGGGGGCGGCCCGGCTGCCAGCCATTTTTCAGAAACGCTCTAATTGTCCACGATCACGTTGGGATCGAGAGTGGTATAGCCGGGCGCGCTCAAAGAATATTTGTAACTTGTGCCGCCGGCGTTAGCGCCACTCTTGACGGGACCCGAGGGGGTGGTGCCGGTCGTGTCCACGCTGAAGCTGGAGCTTCTGAATGGGCTGGTGGTGAAACTGACGGTTACGGTGACTTTGGGGACGGTGCTCGTCCATTTCACCTGATCGCTGTGGCTCTTGCTGATGGACACGGAGGAATTATTCACTGCCAACTGGGTGCCGTTGGCGCTTATCTGTACAAACTTGTCGTTCGGCATAGCTCTTCCTCTCTTCATCTCAATTGGAATCAAGGGGGCCGCCGCGGATCGAAACCCGACCGGCCGCACCGTCAGTGCACTTGCACGGCTTCGGCCGATTTCATCAGTTGCTGGTAACGAGGATCGGAGTTGAGGCTATCAAAATTCGGCCAGCTGCGCACGTAGGCCGGCGAACCGCCGCCGGCGAAAAACTTTTCCAATTGATCCAAGGTCTGCGCGCGGTCGCCGAACTGGGCGTAGATAATGGCGGCATTGCGCGGCAAATCGCGGGCTTTGGGATCGGCGGCCTGGGCCCGCTCCAGGTAGTCGAGGGCCGGTTGCTCCTCGCCCAGCATGCCGTGGTACTGCGCGACCGAGAGGAGCACGTTCGTGTCCTTGGGATTCACCTGCAGCCGCGGCTGCGCGAGTTGAATCGCCTGGCGATACGATTCGATCGCGGCGGGGCGCTGGTTGGGCGCCCAGTACTGCGCGTCGGCCAGGTTTCCCCGAAGTTCGAAATCCTTGTCGTTGAGCTGCACCGCCTGCGAAAAAGCGCGCACCGCCTCGTCGAAGCGGCGAAGGAAAAAGTACGAGCTGCCCAGGTTGGCGAAGCCCGAAGGATTCGGCCGGATGGCGACGCAGCGTTCCAGCAGCGGAATGGCGTCGGCGTACTTGCCCTGCATGATGTACACGCCGGCAAGATTGTTGTAGCCGCGGTAATTCTCCGGGGCAACCTGAATCACCTCGTGGAAGACGCGAGCGGCCTCATCGTAGCGTCCGCGGCGCCAGTAGAAGGCGCCGAGCAGGTTGTAGTTCGCCCAGTAGTGCGGACGCAGCTTGATGGCCTCGCGAAAAGTGTTTTCCGCTTCCGCGAAACGCCCCGCCTTCTCGAAGGCAAAGCCCAAGCCGCGCACTGCGTCGTCGTTGGCGGACTCGCTGGCAACGGCCTGCTGGAACTGCTGGATCGCGTCGTCATACTTGCCGGTATTGGTGTAGGCAGTGCCGAGGCAAATGTGCGCCTGCGACAGCTTGGGATCGATTGCCAGCGCGCGTTCGCACGCCAAGGTGGCATTGCTCACCTGGCTGGGGTCGCGCAGTTCCTGGAACTTGAGCCAATAGGTCTGCCCGAGACCGGCATAGGCGAGGGCGTAATTGGGATCGCGGTCGAGAGCGCTCTTAAACGCGGCGATGGCGGCCTCGAGGTTCTCCTGCCGGGTGTAATCCTGCAAATAGCCGCGGCCCCGCAGGTAGTAGACGTAGGCGGAACCGTCGCTCGTGCCGTGAGCGGAGGCGCCTTGAGGCTCCAGTTGGAGCGAACGCAGCAGGCTGGCCATGACCTGATCTTCGAGGGCGAAAGGATCACCGGCGGTGACGGTGAGAGTATCCCCGCGCAACTGCCGGCGCGTGCGCGCATCCACCAGGCTGTAGCTGACGCGCACCAGGTTCCCCGATTCCCGCAGGCTTCCGGTGAGCACAAGGTCAACCCCGAACTGCTGCCGGGCCTTGTCCACCGAGTCCACCTTCTGGCTGCGGAGTTCGCTGGTCGGAATCACCTGAACGCTTTCGTCCGGACCGCCTCCCAGGCGCGCGCTGATGGCTTCGGTCAGGCCGGCCGAGAAAGCTTGCGCGCCGGCATCGCCCTCCGTCGCGCTAAACGGCAGAACCGCGATTTGCTGCGGCTTGACTCCCATCACCGTGTTCACCCACCGGCGCACTTTTCCGCGAGCGCCGCTCACCGCCAGCAGGGCAATCACGACGACGAGCATGACGCTGCCCGCGGCAAGCCACCGCGCGCGGGAAAACCTGCGCGGCCGTCGGCGCAGTGTGCGGCGGCTACGAACCTCCTTGATGGTCGGGGAATCCGGACCCGAAGGCTGGCGCGCGCTGCCGGTGGGAAGCATGACCGTCTCATGCGGCACCAGCTTCAAGTGCTCGATGACTTCGGCGGCGTCTTGATAGCGCTGCGCCGCGTCCTTCGCGATCATGCGGGCGACAATGGCAGCGAACTCGGGAGATGCGTCGCCGATCTGGTCGAGCGGAACAGGATCGTCATGCAGCACGCTTTCGCAGGTCTCGAAGAAGGTGCCGCGCAGGAAAGGATGGAAGCCGGCGAGGGCTTCGTAGAACACCACGCCCAGGGAAAACATATCGGCGGCGGGCCCGGCTACCTGCTCCAGCACGACTTCCGGCGCCATGTAGCCGGCGGTGCCGCTCACGCCCGTGGTGGCGGCCGTGCTCATGGCGGACTGCGAGACGCGACGGGCGACTCCAAAATCCAGAATCTTCACCGAGCCGGCGCGGGTGATCATGATGTTTTCCGGCTTGATGTCGCAGTGAACGATGCCGCGGGAGTGGGCCGCCGCCAGCCCCTGCACGCATTCCGTCGCAACGGCGAGAAATTCCTCCAAGGACATGGGCTCGCGGAGACGCTGGCGCAGGTTGCGGCCTTCCACCAGTTCCATGACGAGAAAAACGTCCTCGCCGTGTTCCAGGATGTCGTAAAGAGCGGCGATGTGCGGGTCGGTGAAGCGCGAAACGCGCTCCGCTTCCTTCAAGAAGAGGTTTCGGTATTGGGGATCGGAACGGAGATGCGGCGCCATGCGCTTGAGCGCCACCGAGCGGCGAAGCTTGGTGTCTTCGGCGCGATAAACCTCACCCATGCCGCCTTCCCCGAGGCGTTCACGGACGGCGAACCGGCCGACAACAACGCCTTCGAGGGTTTCCAGCGCCTCCGGGTGCGGAACTGGAAGGTCAGCCATGGCTGGGTGACTCCGTGCCTGCGTACAGTTTTCAGTTGCGCCACATGGTACCAGTTCCTCGCCTCTGAACAACGATTATGCTGCGGCAGGCTCGCATCCCGGGCCCGGTCAGGATCATCCAATAGATTGACTTCCAACCAGTTACTGCCATAATTGGAAGTAGCTCTTTGACAGCAGAACCCTTGTGTACAGCCTTCCGCCGGCCTCAGGGCCGTTCGTGGCGGACGGCGAAGCGAGGGATCTGCCGCACATCACCGAGCACCCCATCGCGCGCAACAACCACGCGCGACGGGGACCCCGCTTGAATGGGGGCGTCACGGCTTCGACGGAGATGCTTGCGGCAGAGAGGCATACCGGGGTGCACACACCCGTAATCGCGTGCAAAACCAATAATTGCCAACCAAACACTGGCATACGCTGCTTAATTAGTTAAGTAGCCGTCCTCCGCGGCTTCGCCTACGGGCCGTGAAAGGGCGTCGCACAGTAGGCTGGCTTCCGCGTGCGGCCCGAGCGTGGAAGCGAGAACCAGGGCTAGCGGCTCGCGTTTCTTGTCGTGTTCTGACCGCGGGCGGCGAACGTTTCCCTTGAGTGGGAAGCATGAACGCGAATAAGTATGTAGGCTCTCTGCCAGTAACAGCTTCGGACGCGGGTTCAACTCCCGCCGCCTCCACCACTCCAAGTGTCTTATTTGCATTTAGTTAACACGCTCGTTTTTCTCGCGTGCCCGATACGTGCCCGGTTGCGAGGATAACAGGCTCGATTCCAGCGCCCAACTCGCCCGCACATCAGCGTCTAATTGCTCCTGACGCGCACGCACCCAGGCCGCATAGTGCTTCTCCGTGATCCGCGTACTCGAATGGCCAAGTAACATCGAAACCCGCTCTATCGGCACGCCAGCCAGCAGCAGCTCGACGGCGAACGTATGCCGGAAACGATGCGGATGGCCTCCTGGCATTTGCGCGAGAGCAAAAAGTTTTCTCAGGCTTCGCTGCCAATCTCCCACAGCACTTTTGAGCTTCCCTTCCCCTGTCCAGAAAAAATACTTCTCGCTTGTGCCGCGCACCGCATCGAGAGCCTCAATCACTACATTGTGTAGCGGGCAGGAAACCAGCGTGCCGGTTTTGGCCGTATAGAGAAAGAGCTTGCCGTTGGCAATCCGTTCACGCTCCAAAACTACAGCGTCGCCGATCCGCAAGCCGGAGTAACGCAACAGAAGCACCAAAGCCCGCAATCGGCGCGCGTTTTCTTGGCCAGCCCTCCCGTAGTTATCGGTGTAGCGATCACACCCAGCAAGGATACGTACCATCTCATCGCGGGTGAATGGGAGGACCTGTGGACAGCGCGTCTTCTGACTTTCCAATTTGGCCGCCGCGTTCTCGGCAATCCATCCGTTCGCCTGAGCAAAGCGGAAAAACGTGCGCACAGATTCGAGTTTCTTTTGCGCTGAGAAATTTTCATTCGTCCAGGACGCGCGGAACTTGCGCAGTGCCGACAGATCATCCAGCTCACGCAGAAACCGCAGGCCATTCTCACGAGCAAAGGCTTTCATCTGCTCGAATAAAAGCCGGTACTTGTAGCGCGTCGAATCTTTCAGGCCGCGCGCCTTCGCGTTTTCCAAAAAATCGTCGCACGCTGTTTCAATCGAAACCGGCTCGCGCTCCGGCAACACAAGCGAGCCGTTCTGTTCCCAGGACGCTTCCATCTCCGTTGCGCTTCGCTCTGCCTTACTCCAATCGCCGGTATCGAGACTCTTACGAATCCTCGACGCGCCAAAGTAGCTATCCGCCCAAATCGGGCACCGGCAACAATGACACTCGCGTTTCTGTTCTTTCCGGCACCGGCACTGCGAAGCCGCCCGGCATCCCGATTTGTGTCTACGCCAAAGGATCATGTTTTTCTGCGCCCCGCTTTCTTCCAGCGCGCCTGCCCGCCCAAGTGTGCTATTTCCTCGCGCTGCTTCTTCGAGAGTTTCTTGCTGCGGGCCTTGCCGCAAAGTTTCCCGAGCTGCACGGCTGCAACAAAAGCAGTGCGAGCATGTTCATTCTCCTGCGGCTGGTAACGACTTTGACGCCAGATGGGAGACAAGTTTCTTCGCCACGTTGTCGGCGAAGCTGGAAGAAATGCTTTTGGCGAACAGGGCGCTGTAGACGGTGCCGCTCCACAGCACGGTACCGTCCTTGGCAACTAGCCTCATGGCTCCCTGCATACGGGGGGCGCAGTTAAAGCATGGGCTCATCAATTGCCATGACCCGGTTAGGATTGCGTCTATTTTGGTGTCGTCGTCGTATCCCTGCTCAACTACAGTGCAGACGGACCCGCAATGCTTATACAGGGAACTAACGAGTTTCGAGCGGATTAGTTCCTGTTCCTTTTGGGAATAGGTAAGATCGTCGATTCCCGCGAACCCTGCGATCATGATTCGCAGCGGGCGTTGTGCGTTTAGCGGCGTCGTACAGAACAACGCTGCTCCTAGAACCAACATCATCAAAAAGGTTTTCATTTTAATCACACTTGTCCAAATTAGCTTTTGGAATCTGATAGCGGCCAGGTGGGTAGAAGGCTGAGTCTCTGATAGCTTGAGTTTTCCACGACTTAAGCACTCAGAGGAGGACTCAGCCTTGAGCAAAGTATGCAGCATTTTCTCGCAGATGTTACAGCTGATTTCTCGAACCGCCTTTGACGCAGCGGTTCGCAAACACAAGGCCGAACGGCACGCCCGCGGCTTCAGCAGTTGGGGACAGTTCGTGGCCATGCTGTTCTGCCAACTGGGCGGGGCCAAGTCACTGCGCGAGATTTGCGGCGGGCTGGCGGCCAGTGAAGGCAAGCTGCGGCACTTGGGCCTGCCAGAGGCCCCGCCCCGTTCCACCCTGGCCTATGCCAACGAGCACCGGCCCTGGCAGTTATACGAAGAGCTTTTCCAGCAGCTTCTGACCCAATGCCGGGGGTTGGCCGTCCAGCAATCTGCGGGTCAGCACAAGTTCCGCTTCAAGCACAAGCTGATCAGCGTGGACGCGACCGTGATCGATCTGTGCGCCAGCGTGTTCGACTGGGCACGTTTCCGCCGGACCAAAGGCGCGGTGAAGCTGCACCTGCTGCTGGACCACGAGGGCTTTCTGCCCTGCTATGCGGTGATCACCGAAGGCAAGCAGCACGAGGTGCGAGTGGCGCGGCAGTTGCAGTACGAGTCAGGAACGCTGCTGGTGATGGATCGCGGCTACAACGACTACGGCTGGTTTGCCGATCTGACCCAGCAAGGCGTGTATTTCGTGACCCGGATGAAAGACAACGCCGATTACCTGGTGCTGGAGGAGCGGGAACTGCCGCGGCGCAAAGGGCTGTTGCGTGATCAGCTGATTTGCTTTTACCAGCAGGCGCGCGACGGGCGGGAGTGCTATTTCCGCCGCATCGAGTTCTACGACGAAGAGCAGGACCGGAGGCTGGTGTTTGTCACCAATCACCTGACGCTGGCCGCGGCCACGGTGGCGGAGGTGTATAAGCAGCGCTGGCAGATCGAGCTTTTTTTCAAGGCCTTGAAGCAGTCGCTTCGGGTTAAGACCTTCGTGGGCACCTCGGCCAATGCGCTGAAGACCCAGATCTGGGCGGCGTTGATCGCCATGCTGCTGATCAAGTACCTGCAACTGAAAGCGACGTTTGGCTGGTCGCTGTCGAATCTGGTGGCGCTGCTGCGGCAACAGTTGTTCGTGTACCGCGATTTGTGGGTGTGGATCGATCACCCCTTTCAAGCACCGGAGCTGCCGGAATCACCGCCGGAACAACTCGCGATGGCCTGGCAGTAGTTGGACAGCAGCCTACTTCCCAAGGAACAGACCTTGGCCAAATTGGGAGTTTCAGGAGGCGCAATCTAGACAGCATCGATCGGGAGATTCGATTTTTGAAGAGCCAACCTGCTTTGTGCGAAGGCGGGTAAGGAAGCTTATGTCCCCCGTTTTCAACGAAGCTGAGCCGGAGCCTCAGCTAATTTGGACAGTACTGCATTTTAATGTGCTCCGAGCCGCTAGTGACGGTGGCTAACCAATAGTATCGCGCCCGCAGCCCGGCGCGCACAACGTACAGCCGATGCATGTACCAAAGTAACTTTGACGCCAAACTCGGGCATCCTCCCTTGGAGGGGTGATTGGGTGTTTACAGCACCGGGTCGTCCCGCTATATCCTCCGTTCACGTAGTACCCCTGTCAATAGGGCGCTCGGCCTACAGAACTTGCCGCTTAGTAACTCTCGATTACCCACCAATACACTGCCGTCGATAGACGCGGTCAAGAACGGACTGCGGAATACGCAAAGTCACCTTCCCGCGCCGCCTACCGAATCTCGGACGCGCCTCACCAATCGCAAGCACACCTGGCTCCTGCTGAAAAAGTCTGCGCACTGCGCTTGGACTCAGACCCCACAAGTCCGCGACTTCCACAACAGAGAAGTGCCGCTCCGTAGCTCTCGAAGCATCGGCAAGAATCGGTCTTGAGGCAGAAACCACGCTTTATCCTCACGCCCTCACAGCAATTTCCCCGCAAGGTTATCCCGCCGCGAAATCCACTTGGGCGAAAAACTCAGTTGTTTCTTGGCAACAAGGATTAGAAATTTGCATGCAACATCACCGCCTCTCTGGGACAGCCTCTGGAGCAGGCGCGCAGTGTCCCACTCGAAATCCAGCTCCAGCCACAGCACACTTATCGGTATTAGTGGTAACCGGACGCGCCGACTTACTTCCCAAGGCTGCAATTTCGTCTAAAACCAGATTCACTGTGCCCACAAGCCGCGTGCGAGGGCGGTGAAACGCGCGAGTCCCCTTCGACAACAGCGCCGCGAGCAGAAAACGGTTAGGGATCACCCTCGAAACCTCGAAAACAAGTTGCGAACGCATTATTTCTTATCACCTCCTGCTGCCGCTACCCGACGACCCAAGGTCCTGCGCCGCCAAACGCCTGTGCGCGGGCAATCTGTTGGCGCGCCGCATCTAGACTCGGCAGCCCCTCGGCAATCACCACATCCAAATCGCGCCAACCGGGAATGCGCTGCAGAGGCGCATCGCAGTAAGGACAGCGCTGGCCGCCATGCGACCCGCCTAACACTTGATCCAGTAAATCCGCCGTCTCTCCCGGCTCCTCTTGCTTAGCGCTAGCCATGACACGCTCCGCACAACGTTTATCGAAGGCCCCGAGCAGGCGGAACCGACGAACCCGGTGATAGCTCAACTCCAGTTGGGCGAGACGCTCAGGCGTAGATTCGCAAACGAACTTTCCTGGATACTTCGTCGCGTGCCATAGAGCAGCAGCTACGCTGTTGGCGCGCTTGATAGAGATAATGAAAGAGCCATCAGCGCAAATTTTTCCCCACGTCGCCGAAAGCCAGCGCTGCGGCAGGTACGGCCCCAAGTAAACGGCGTGCGCGTGCGCGTTTGTATTGCCGCCGCCGATTTCATCGTGGACAGCCATCGCGTAGTCGTCACGCGTGATGCCGAACTTCCGCTCGATGGCGCGGGCCATCCGGCGAATGAAAATGTTTAGCTCTCGGTTATAGTTTGCATCCGGCATTGGACAGCCGCACTTTCCGCGATGGCCGCAAGGCTTTCTCCGCGTGAAATCTAGCTTCGCAATTACATAGTCGGAATGCTTCGCCAACAGGACAGCCGTGACCGCCGAGACACGCGGCAGGTGCTTCGCAAACAACCGCTGTGCCGTAGCTGGACCGCAGTCGAGACAGTAACGATGGCCGCAACGATAGTGGGTGTAAAACTTATGCCCGCTCTTGCAGCGGACCTCGCCAACGAGCAGACCACACGCCAACTCGCGCTGTGCCTTTGCAGTGAGCCCCAGGCCATAAAGAGCCTCAGCCTTTGCTAGCTTCTCAGGACGTGCCTTGCGAGCAACAGGCGCAATGATCCACGCGTCCCCTTTTTCTCTGGCAATTAACTCCGGCGGACGAAATGCAGACCGAGGATTCTGCCCCTGGCCGCGGCAAGCCCGACCATCGAGCCGACGCGCACGAGCGGCGAGAGTCTCGCCCTCGCCCGGCGCAAACTGCTCGGCGTATTCAGCAATAGCGCGCGCACGGGCGCGCGCCTCGCCAGGGGCAGGAGCATGCACGGAGCGTGCTATTCCGCTCAACAGCGGATAATCCAGAATCGAAGCCTCGCCCGCAGCAGGCGTTATCTTCCGATGGCCGCGCTGAGCCTTCCACTGCAGGACGTAGGCCGGATCGTGCCAGCGCCGCTCCAGGTCCGAAATCTGCGGGTTTGCGCTCATCGCTTCCCAGCTCCGGCACACTTATTCGGAATCTCAAGTAAAATCGGGTCCGCCTGCGATTGGAGCGCTGCGTCCAGGAAGCACGGGAATGGAGGCAACGGTCGCGCCTCCAGCCTCCCGTCTGTCACCTTCGGCTCGCGCGCCCGCTCGCGTATCCTGGCTATCAGCGCTGGCCGGCTTCGCTGGCCAGGTTCGGCCGCCTTCGGCGGCCTCACAACCGGCGCGAACTCAGCTACGAACCGAAGAGCGGCCGGGAAACTACATCCTCTCGCGAGCATCACAAGGCGGAACACGTCACCGCCGCGCGAACAGCCTTGGCAATACCAGACGCCGCGCGGGTGAACGAAGAAACTCGGGTGACGTTCGCGATGGTCTGGCAACGGGCAGAGGCCGCGCCATTGTGAACCGGCGCGGCGCAACTTGGTAAAGCTGCCAGCGATGGCGACAATATCGGCCCGGACCTTCACATCACGCGCGAGCAATGGACGCTCAAGCATGGGCGGACCTCCGCGCCTCTATGCAGATCGGGCATATCCGCGCCAGCGAGCCGCGCCTGCCTGCGTTACGAAAACCCTTTAATTTGCGCAAAGGGAGAGGGCAACGGGGAAAAAAGCTTGCGTTTGGGAGATTTTTTTGCGAGAATGACATTGGTGTTCCAATCCTTTCTGGTTCTCTCGGCCTCGACTCGCCGACCAGCGGATCGAGGCCAAACTTTTTCAAAACCGAATCATCGCAGCACCTCTCGCTTTGAACGCGCGCCAGGCTGGCACTTTCTGGACACGCACAGTCTGCCGGCCTAGACTTTCACGAAAGTTCTCCGGCTAAATAAAGCGGATACGACGCCGTTGCTGATTTCCTGTTTGCTTTTCTTCCACGCGACCGCTATTGTCGCCGCCCGCATTAGCTTTTGAACCAGCACCAAGAGGAAACGTCATCTTGTTCGCTTTTGTTCCTACAGTGACTTTGCGCACGGGAATCTTCTCGACCAGAAGCCCTGCCACTTCCGCACGCAAGCCCTGTTCCTCAAAGAGACAGTCCTCGATTTGCGCTGCCAACAATTCGTTGTCTGCCTTATCCTCGTCTGCGACCTGACCCGTTTGCGCATCCAATCGCTCGGCTAAGATGGAGACCAGTTCATCGCAGCGGACGCGGCAGAATCGTAAACTTGTTTCCACTGGTTCGGCCTGCTCCTCCCCCGGAACCTCTAGACCGTCGATCACCTCAGTGATGCACTTGTTCAGACTGATACCCTTTCGCCGCGCGATCTCCGAAAGCTTCTTTCTCTCCTCTTCGGGGATCGTGGCGAAGAGCCTTCCGCGTTCACCTCGTTGACTTCCAGAAGCGTAGCGTAACTGGCTGCTCTCGCTGCGTCCTTCATTCGTCGGCATTTTGTTTCTCTCCTTCCAATACGACACGATTCACCAAGCAGAGTCACTACCCGGCACCATTATTATCCCCCCGTTCCCAAGCACCTCTTAACCGTAAGTCAAAAAATAACTTTGGCAAACAAGTGCCACTGTTTCATGTTAAATTCTTTGGCAGGATTTCAAAGGGAGAACAAACAATGCCGAAGAGAAACGCGAGCAAGGAAATACTGGATGCAGTTGAGAAAGAACTCAAGGCCGTAGGCTTCCCCACGCCCGGAATACTAGAGGACATATTCAAAGGGATACGCTCAGGCCGAGTGTCGAAACGAGCGAAAACACTTGACCCCAGTGGCGGCCTTGCCCTCGGATACGTCGCCATGCTAATAAGCAACATCAGAAAAGAGATAGAACACCACCCACCAAAAAATGACGCGGAACTAGACAAGGGGCTAGAACAGATCAACGGGTTACGCTACAGAATGCGGCCAATCATAGGGGCGCTACTAAAAGAGGCACACGAAGTTTTTCCCAAAAAGAAAAGAGGCCCCAAACCGAAACTCACGGATGAACACAAGCGAGCAGCCTGCTCCACGATAGATACCTTCAGAAAAAACGGGAACACAGTTCAGCATGCGATAAAACTGGTCGCGAAAGATTACAACGTAACTGAACGAACGATGCGGGGCGTCTGGCAAGCCAAGGGACTGACCTAACCCCGCGCGCGCAGCCAAGCGAGCCGTCGCCGTCCCCGCGCAGAGAGCCGGTAGGCAATACGCCCGCGCGCGTCCCGGCCCCTCAACAGAAGCCCGAAACGGTGTAGACGGCCAAGATAGCTGTAGCTGGCTCGGATCGGGTAGAAGCGCGCCAGAACAGCCCATTCCGATGAACTCAGACGCCCTCGACGCTCGAAAATCGCCAAGCTTTGAGCCTTTCGCGCGTTGTAGCCAAAAGCCGCCATCTCTCCTCATTTTGCGTCCGAACAGCCCGCCGACCACGGGAAAACGGCTGACCAGGCGAATCTCCGCAGACATAGCAAAATCTTGCAGTGTCGCGACCAGAACCTTTGTGCGGCATTCGTTCGGGAATGTACGGTTTTCGTGAGAAAAAACAAGCCACGTTCATTCGCCATAAGTTAGGCCAGCCGTTGCAGCCGCCGACGCACGCGGATCATGTGGATTCGCGGCAGGTAGACCGCGATCAGCACGACCACCAAAGCCCGCCACGCTTTCGATTTCTTGCCTTTCATAAAAGGATGTGGCGAGGCCGCGCCGCGATGCGGCCTCCATTGTTCTCGGCCCGCTGCGTTCGTTGCGCGGCTCCGCGCGTCGCAGTGCCGACCTCACCAGCGTCCATTCTGCCCTGACTGCCAGCGCCGGAATGCTCAACAAATCTTCGGGCCCCGACATCAAAGGTAAGAAAGCCGTGCCGACCTAAACCGGCAACTTTGCCAGCGATTTCAGCCCCACACCTTTTAGCACATGCGTCCAGATCAAGAGGCTCTGTTTGACTGAACCAAAAAAACTCGTCCGTCAAGCTAGTGAGCGTGCGCGACACTTCGGAAGCCCTTTGCGCTGTCCATGTAATGTCGATCTGCCTGTGACGGCCAGTGCGAATGAGCTTCCCAAGGATCGGAGGCAGATATGACGGCGAGCAGATCAACGGCATTTCCTCAATGGCGAACGTCAGATCACCATGCGCGTAGACAAGACCAGCGACCGCTTCGATTTCCTCCTCCAATTCAGCCCCAGGCACATATCCGGCTGCAAACTGATTCTTTTTTCGCGCCCAATGAAGAAACCTTTGCAGCTCCTCCATCGACGTGATTTGGTTTGGAAGCCAGCCCTTTGCCCCACTGTGTTCCCCCATCGCATCCCACACAATGAGACGATCCGCAGATTGCAGATGCTCTTTGAGCATCACGCTTTTACCCGAACCTTTCCGGCCTACGATCCCGACGATCCGGTTTTGAAGCTCCGCGTTCATTTTGGGCCTCCGGGAATCCACTCGCGGAAAGAGCTTTTAGCGGCCTTCCCGTTGGGCGCGAGCGCCAACCACACCCCCACAACGAGCAGGCCAACGAGCGCAAGCACGACAAATTTTCCCCTCATTACGACCGCCCCTCAACCTCGACGCCTCCCCCGACGACCTGCTTCAAACCGTCAAAGTTCATCGCGGACGGTGATGCGCCCAGTGAAGAAACCCCCGCCGCTTTCCTCTTCGCCTCCGCTTTTATCGCGGCAATTTGTTTCTCAAGCTGGTCGGTCTGCTCCATCGACCAGCGCACGCCCGCGACGGTCAACTTCACAAGGTCGATATTCGCAAGCAGAAACTCCGGCGCGCGCCGGTTCGCGCATTCGGCGATTGCGCTCGCCAGCTCCCGATCCGCCTCCGGCGTTCGGGCAGCGGTCAACTCTGGCAGCCCGTAAATCTGCCGATAAAGCAAAACCATTCCTGAATCAAGACCGCGAACCAACGGCAAAAGGTCCGCATCCTTGAATTGCAATTTTTGCGGCAAGACTTTGCCGGGCAGAACAGCAGCCAGCACCGCGCCAGCCGTTTTCTTCGGAAGTTTTTCAGCGGCAAGCGAAACATTGCTGGCAACCAGCCGCCGCACAGCCACGTTAGGCTTGCAGCCGTGACGGTTCGCAAGCTCTGCGACTTTGCCCTCATCGAGCGAGAGATTGCAGAACGCCTCCCCACCGCCAGGATCGGCAGCGAGCGACGCGCCTGTTTTCAGAGCCTCATCGAGCCAACCGCTCACTGTCTCGCTTGTCGCCTCGGGAACCTCGGAACAAATTCTGATTTTGAATTCTTTCATCGCATCACCTCGTTTCGGAAATTTGACCGCACGAGCCGTTCGAGACTTGCCCGGCTGTCGAATAGAAAAGGAACAAAAGCCGCCAGCCTGCGCCAGGACGATCCCGCGAGCTTTCATGGGTGGGGAAGCCACAAGAGAACAAGAAAACACGCGCCCGCGCGGGCACCTGAAGAGCGAATGCAGCCCATCCTAGGCAAGCATTACCCCACGTGCCCAATACGTGCCCGGTTCCAGGATTTAGAGCACTTCCAGGCTTTTGGTGACTTCGCAGAATCAATAAGTTACGCGGGCACAATACCCCGCAGACTTCCAACTCCCGCCGCCTCCACCAATCTCTCTCTAATTGTGTTCTCAATCAGTTGACCGGCTGCCTTTTACCGTGTACCCCAGGTGTACCCTTCGTCTCAGCGAGCAACAGCGGGTCCGCGTCCCAAGCCCGCCGTACATCCTGCTCGACTTGTTCTTGTCGGGCACGCACCCATGGCGCGTAGTGCTTCTCGGTGACGGTGACACGCTTGTGTCCCAGAAGAATTGAAACCCTGTCGAGTGGCGTACCGGCCAGCAGGTGTTCAACCGCTTAGGTATCCCGGAAGCGATGCGCGTGACCATCGGGTACACCCGCCAGCTTAAACAGTCGGCGCAAGGACCGCTGCCAGTCTGCGACCGCGCTCTTGGGCTTTCCGTTCCCTGACCAAAAGTAATACCGTGCGCTGGTAGTCGGGATGGACTCCAAAGCCCGCGTGACAGCCTCCGGCAATGGGCAATAGACGGCAGTCCCTGTCTTCGCTGTATACAGAAATAACTTGCCATCCGCGATGCGATCCCGCGACAGCGACACTCCATCCCGGATACGCAGGCCGCTGTAGCGTAGCAGTAGGACCAAAGCCCGCAACCGTGCGGCATTCCCGCTGCCTGCTTTGGTCTGTGCATACGCATCGAAGGAGCGGGAGGAATTAACAGGTTGTGGCGCTCGTCTTGTTTGGGCCTATACTGTGTCGCATTAAATCTTTGCAAAGAGGCCGCTAATTATGGCGAGATCGGTACTATTTGTATCGGTGTTGCTGTCCGTCCTACTCGGCGGGATCATGTGCTCAGGTCAGGAACAACAGAGTGCGACCCGACTTACAATTGGAGCAGTGAGAATCGGCATGACCCGCGAGCAAGTCCTAGCCGGTTTGTCTCAGGAATATGTGCTCAAGACTGCTGGCCCGTACACGGCGATATGGGACAAGTCTGACAATTACATCGGTAACGTGACGTTCATAGACGGGAAAGTAGCCGCAATTGACGAAACCATTCTGCCGGAATATGGTCGCGAGGGAACAGTGCTGGCAAAGAACCTGTTCCGCGAATTTCACGTAAATTCACACGCGCCGAATGCTCCTGACGATTTCCAGCAACGGGCTGCTGAGCGGTACGTGGACTTGGAAGACGTGCGGCTACGCGATTTCCATCTCCCCGGCTATCCTGATACGCAAACCATCGAGATCAGTACTGTCCAAATTAGCTGAGGCTCCGGCTCAGCTTCGTTGAAAACGGGGGACATAAGCTTCCTTACCCGCCTTCGCACAAAGCAGGTTGGCTCTTCAAAAATCGAATCTCCCGATCGATGCTGTCTAGATTGCGCCTCCTGAAACTCCCAATTTGGCCAAGGTCTGTTCCTTGGGAAGTAGGCTGCTGTCCAACTACTGCCAGGCCATCGCGAGTTGTTCCGGCGGTGATTCCGGCAGCTCCGGTGCTTGAAAGGGGTGATCGATCCACACCCACAAATCGCGGTACACGAACAACTGTTGCCGCAGCAGCGCCACCAGATTCGACAGCGACCAGCCAAACGTCGCTTTCAGTTGCAGGTACTTGATCAGCAGCATGGCGATCAACGCCGCCCAGATCTGGGTCTTCAGCGCATTGGCCGAGGTGCCCACGAAGGTCTTAACCCGAAGCGACTGCTTCAAGGCCTTGAAAAAAAGCTCGATCTGCCAGCGCTGCTTATACACCTCCGCCACCGTGGCCGCGGCCAGCGTCAGGTGATTGGTGACAAACACCAGCCTCCGGTCCTGCTCTTCGTCGTAGAACTCGATGCGGCGGAAATAGCACTCCCGCCCGTCGCGCGCCTGCTGGTAAAAGCAAATCAGCTGATCACGCAACAGCCCTTTGCGCCGCGGCAGTTCCCGCTCCTCCAGCACCAGGTAATCGGCGTTGTCTTTCATCCGGGTCACGAAATACACGCCTTGCTGGGTCAGATCGGCAAACCAGCCGTAGTCGTTGTAGCCGCGATCCATCACCAGCAGCGTTCCTGACTCGTACTGCAACTGCCGCGCCACTCGCACCTCGTGCTGCTTGCCTTCGGTGATCACCGCATAGCAGGGCAGAAAGCCCTCGTGGTCCAGCAGCAGGTGCAGCTTCACCGCGCCTTTGGTCCGGCGGAAACGTGCCCAGTCGAACACGCTGGCGCACAGATCGATCACGGTCGCGTCCACGCTGATCAGCTTGTGCTTGAAGCGGAACTTGTGCTGACCCGCAGATTGCTGGACGGCCAACCCCCGGCATTGGGTCAGAAGCTGCTGGAAAAGCTCTTCGTATAACTGCCAGGGCCGGTGCTCGTTGGCATAGGCCAGGGTGGAACGGGGCGGGGCCTCTGGCAGGCCCAAGTGCCGCAGCTTGCCTTCACTGGCCGCCAGCCCGCCGCAAATCTCGCGCAGTGACTTGGCCCCGCCCAGTTGGCAGAACAGCATGGCCACGAACTGTCCCCAACTGCTGAAGCCGCGGGCGTGCCGTTCGGCCTTGTGTTTGCGAACCGCTGCGTCAAAGGCGGTTCGAGAAATCAGCTGTAACATCTGCGAGAAAATGCTGCATACTTTGCTCAAGGCTGAGTCCTCCTCTGAGTGCTTAAGTCGTGGAAAACTCAAGCTATCAGAGACTCAGCCTTCTACCCACCTGGCCGCTATCAGATTCCAAAAGCTAATTTGGACAAGTGTGCATCGAGATATTCTTTAAGGACAACACGAAAATTGAAATCAAGATAACTACTCCGGATCACGGGGTTCCACAGGTGCGGCTCAGCAGGCACAGGTACAAATGAAAGGACAGCGTATGGGCCAAACTCCGCACGCTAGTGAAGCGCCTACTCAGGAAATGCGGCTACCCGCCCAACAAACAGAGGAAAATCACGACGCATTTGTGCGGTGGCAACGTGTAACTCTCACCCAACTCGGACATACCGTTAATATCGTCTTCACTCTTTCCGTGGCGAGCTTAGGTTTCGCTGTAAATTTGGTCGTCAACAAAAAAATCTCTGCTGTGTCGTCTTCTCACTATTGGTTTTTGCTATCTGTAGTCTTGCTATGTGTCGCGTCTGTAACAGGGCTTCTCGTCAATATTTTCAGGCTGTGCGATTTTCGCTTTACGGCTCAAGCGGCACGAGGACGCGAAATGCGTAGGCGAGAGGATGCACGGCAATTGTTAACAGCAACACAGCGGCTGCAGGCCCAAAAGGTAAACTCTCGCCGCGCATGGGCTTGACCTGCCCCCCAAGAATTAGTCCATGTGAAATGTGACTTCTCCGTTTAGGATGACCCGCCCAGGGTCAGAGGAGGAGTCGTGCGCAAGAGTCGATTCAAGGAAGAACAGATCATCGCCATCCTGAAGGAGTCGGAGGCCGGGGTGGAGCCGGGAGAGCTATGCCGGCGGCACGGGATCACGCGAGGCAGTCTGTACCGCTGGAAGGCGAAGTACGGCGGAATGGAAGTCAGCGAAGCGCGGCGGTTGCGGGCGTTGGAGGAGGAGAACCGGCAGTTGAAGCACATCGTGGCCGAGCAGGCGGTGGACATCCGGGCGTTGAAGGCGGTGCTGGCAAAAAAGTGGTAGGCCCGCAGTTGCGGCGAGAGGCAGTGCTGGTGATGCAGGTGGAAGTCGAGCTGAGCCAGCGACGTGCCTGTGGGCTGATGGAGCTGTATCGGGCTACGTGCCGATATAGGAGACGGCGGTCGGAAGATGGACGGCTGCGGACGCGGCTGCGCGAACTGGCCGAAGCACGGCGCCGGTTCGGCTACCGTCGCTTGCAGGTCCTGCTGGAGCGCGAAGGCTGGCAGGTGAACCACAAGCGCGTGTACCGCCTGTACGTCGAGGAGAAGCTGACGCTGCGGCGCAAGCGCGGTCGGAAACGCAGCACGGCACGCCAGCCACTGCCGGAGCCGGTAGCAGCCAATCAGGTGTGGTCGGTAGACTTCATGACCGACGCGCTCAGCTCAGGCCGGAGGTTTCGAACGTTGAACATCGTGGATGACTACACGCGCGAGTGCCTGGCGATCGAGGTGGATACCTCACTCGGCGGAGTGCGCGTGGTGCGCGTGCTGGAAGAGTTGAAGCAGCGGCGCGGACTGCCGCTCAAGATCCGCTCGGACAACGGGCCCGAGTTCGTGAGTCGTGCGGTCGATCAGTGGGCCTACGAGCAGGGTCTTCACTGGCACACGATCCAGCCAGGACGGCCGATGGAGAACGGCTACGTGGAGAGCTTCAACGGGCGCTTCCGTGACGAGTGCCTGAACGAGAACTGGTTCACCGATCTAGCCGATGCCAGGGAAAAGATCGCGCAGTGGAAGCAGGACTACAACGAAAGGCGTCCGCACAGCAGCTTGCAGTACCGTACACCAGTGGAGTTCGCAGCGCAGGCTGCAAGCTTCTACAGAGATGGAGTGGGGCAAGAGGCCTCAAACGCCGGCCCCTTGCCCCACACCCCCATCCCCGCTTCCCTCACATGCTCCAGGGAACGGGGAAAGGCCCCATGGGAGCATCAAAACCCGGAGAAAGTCTCATTATCCTTGGACTAAAGATGGGGGGCAGGTCAGGCTACCCGCATGGGTCAGCTAACATGGTGGTCGCTGTACTTTCAGTGGTCAACGTTCCTGGCCGGTATATGTCTTCTCGCGTATACGGTTTTGCGAATGTATTAGCGAGGCGGGTCGTGACATGGCGTCACGATTCGGGCTCTTGTTTTGCGAGCCCGACTTTCCTATTTCGACACAGACTTGAAAAGCAGGAATCCAATCAAAGGAATTGCTGTCGCCGCTATCACTCACCGAGCGACCGAACCACATCAAGAGCAGCCCTGCACGTCTTAACCACGTCCCCGCCCGAATCGTGAAAAATGAAACTACATCCCGCATGTGTGTCAGGAGCAGCCGTAATTCGTTCCAAAGTGACTCGCGTCCCGCTGCCGTATCGCGACGGGTACCGGGAACTCACTGCAGGTTTTGAGGTGGTTTGCTCCGGTCGCGACCGCCTGTAAATCCAGATGCGAATTCCTTCCCGATGCACTTCGACATTCCGAAGGTCGTATTTACGCAAAACGTCGAGATCATGGCACTGTTTCCTGAGTTGCCGGAGCGCCTGATGCTGATCACATTCCCTGTTGTACTTCTGCCTCAGCCTCAACTCTGTAAATGTCCCGAATGCGCATAGAAACGCGCTGAGGTGGTACCCGAACTCCTGAGGGTCGTGGCTCTGCCCCATCTGCTTAAGGAAAAACTCGCACTCCTCCAGCTTGCCTTTGATGCGCTGCGGGAGATGTTCAGTCGCACTCTTGCCTGAGGGTCTGGCCATGGCTGAGAGAGTTTAACTGCAAACTCGGTTGCTCTGACCGATATAATCGGGCTCAGTGCTCCCGCATTCAATACGCATCGATTGGCAGAATTCTCATAAAGAGAGGTTGAGTCACTATGACATCTGAAACCGAGAGGTTAATTCAGCGTATCGAGAAACTCGAACCGCAGCAAAACTTATTTAGGGCGGCGACAATGCTGTTCAGGTAGGGCGGGTGCCATATCTAGCCTCGGAACGGAAAGTATGAGATTTCCCGCACTTGAGGAATGGAAAAGTCGTCGAAAGATAAAGGGCGAACTGAACCGTTTGCGTGAGTTTTATCTTCCCCGGCTGAAGGCCGCTAGGGGCCAGGAAGCGGAAGAACTCGCCGAACAATATTATCAGGAGCGGTGTATCCCCGAGGCTGAATTGGATCATATAGAGACCCGCAAGCTGCTTCGGAAGGCACGGAAATACTTGATCGAGGTGCCAAACGATGGAGACTGGTGGGAGGATGAAGAGGATTACCTCCTGAAGGGCAATCTTACTGAGGTTGGGCAACTGCGACTGCGCCGCCTGATCAGCAATGAGCAATATGCCCACATCAAAAAGTGGGTTGAATTGATAGTTCCCTTATTGACGTTGCTTGTGGGACTTGTTGGCGCACTCACGGGACTTTTTTTCTCGTTGAAGAAATAGGCCGAATCGGTGAGAGTGGTCCCTGCACAGGGCGTGATGGGGTCACAGCAGCTACGGCAAGAGCAGGGCCGTGTACCCGCCGTGTACCTCAGATCAGCAATTCGTGCGATTCTGGCGAATCAGGCGACTCGTAAAATCAGTATGTTACGTGTTGTCAACGGACCTAGATAGTTCAACTCCCGCCGCCTCCACCATCTTTTCTACGTGTGTTTTCAATCAGTTGACCGGACGCTTTTGTCCGTCCATCAGGCACACCGGTCAGACGTTAAGGCCGATTGCTTGGCTCGTACGTGAACCACGCTTTGCGAGCGGCTGGGAGTGCAGCTAAGAATGCTTGCCAGTCACGTCTGATGTGTTGAATCTTT
The DNA here is from genome assembly GCA_963760265.1 of Terriglobia bacterium. Classification (GTDB taxonomy): domain Bacteria; phylum Acidobacteriota; class Terriglobia; order Terriglobales; family Acidobacteriaceae; genus JAIQGF01. The sequence goes on along the minus strand of CAVXCR010000041.1, from coordinate 67,425 downwards.
TCCGGCAATATCCAAACCATCCGATTGGATTCTTTATAGTCAACCCGTTCGTATGTTTATCGGAGGATCACCGCGCTGTTGCGAAGCGCGGGCTGGCAGATTGGCCAGGACCGGGTGCAGACGTGACCGGCGAATGCGGCTATTCTGCGTCGCGCTCAGTGCGCCTTCACCGAAAAGAACCCGCACACGTTCTCCCACAGCAATTGCGGGAAGGTCTTGTCGAGGTAGGAGCGGATGGAGACGTAGCACTCGTCGCAGTCGTTGGTGGGGGTGAACTCGGCCGCCATGCGCGCATACTCCTCCAGCCGGTAACGCTGGAAGACCATGGAGCAGGGCTGCAGCCAGCCGTCGCTGGTCACCACCAGGAAGCGGTGCCCGGCCTTGCAGCCCGGCATCCCGCCCTGCTCGAAGAAGCGCCGGGTGGAGGCCAGGGTGGTGGGCGAGTTCACGATCCAGTTGGTGTGGTCGCGGCGGGCCTCCACTGCATCCAGCTCACGGTTGAGTGCGGCCAGTTGCTCGGGCGTGGTGAGCGAGTAGTCGCGGCAGCCGGTGCGGCGCGCCGAGTACGAGCTGTAGCAGATATTCACGCCCCACTCCCGCGCCTTGTCCGCCAGCCGGCTGATCTCGCCGACATTCTCGCTGGTGATGCAGGAATTCAGCACGATGTCGTCGTAGCCGTGGCGCGCCAGCCGTGGCACGATGTCGCTGAGATGCCCGTAGAGCCCAGGATGGCGGCGGAAGGTGTCGTGCCGTTCGTCGGGAAAATCCAGGCTGACGGAGAACTGGTCCACGCCCGCCTGGTGAAGCGCCAGGTACATCTCCTCCGTCATCTCCGACCAGTTGGAGACCAGGATGGTGTAGGGCACGCCCGCGCCCGCCTTGATGCTGCGCACGATCTCCACCACGTCCGGGCGCAGCAGCGGCTCGCCGCCCGACACCTGGACCACGCATGGTCGCAGTACTTTCATGTAGCGGCGGTAGTCGGCGGGCTTCAGTTGGCGCGAATCGTCCCTGGGGCCGCCGTGATCGCAGTGCTGGCAAAAGCATGTGCAGGAGTCGGTGACTTCGAAGGAGACGACAATGGGGCGGCCGGCCGGCCAGTTCCGCGAGCCTCGCCCGATGATGTGCAGCGAATCGACGAAGGAAACCTTGCGCATGCGACGTGATCACCTCGTAGGTTGGTGCGCGAAGCTCGATGCTATTCCCGCTCACAGACCTCGCGCAATCTCAAACCGTTTGCCGCCATTCCCACTGCAGGAAGCCCGGCTGCACTATCGCAATCGCGTTCGCGACCAGCTCCGCGAGGCCACCACATAGGATCCGGTTCTTTTCCCAGGGCGCGTACTCCGCCAGCAGGTCGCGCAACTGCGTTTTGCAGTCGCCGCAGGGCGCACACAGGTACTTGCGCGTCTCTACGTCCTCCAGGCACTCCGAAAAGGCGTCCAGTACCTGATCCATCTTCTTACGCCCAGCCACCTGGACGCGCCAGTCGCGGGCGCCCTTGATCTGGACAAGGCCGCCCCCGCCGCCGCAGCAGTAGTTCCGCTCCGCCCACGGATTCATCTCGCGGAACTGCGGGCAGAGGCGGCGCAGGACCTCGCGCTGCGGTTCCACCACTCTGCGCCGCACCAAGTTGCAGGGATCGTGCAACGTGACCGGAAAGTCGTTGCGGAGCGGATCGAACTCCACGCGACCGCTGCGGACGATGTCGCGGATCAGCGTCACCACGCTCTCGCGCGGCACATTCAGTTCGCCGGGGGCCAGACGCTCATCCTCCACGCAGAGCGCGCGGCAGGCCTCGCCGGACTCTCCGACCACGATCTTCTTCGCCTTCAAGCCGCGGGCGACGTGGGCGTTGCGTCGCACTGACTCCAGCAGCTGAGCCCCCTCGCGCGCGAATGCATCTTCGATATCGTCCTCGGCCAGTTCTGACGACATCGTCCACTTGATCCCGGCACGAGTCAGGATCAGCCCCAAGGCGCCCACGTTTTCCGGCCAGTCGGCGACGGCGGACGCTGGCTGAAGCAGCAGCACCTCGGCGCCATCGAGGTCCCACGGCGTGTGCACCTCGACGCCGGCGCGCCGGCTGGTGTGCTCGTCGATTGCCGCGATCCGGGCGCGCAGCCACGCCACGTTGGCGCTGCGCTTCTCGATGGGAACAATTCCCATCTCGTCAAAGACGGTACGCAGCACACGCGCCACCAGGGCGTGGTCCGCGGCGTGGCAGCTCTGGGCGCATCGGCCACACAGGTTGCACTGGAATGCCATCTGCGCCAGCCGGGCGATCAGAGCCCAATCCAATTCCACGTCCCCGTGCCACCAGGTCGAGACACGGCCGCCGCTTTTCACGTGTTTGAAGTAGAGTCGTCGGAGGATATCTACTCGCAGTCCTGGCCGGTAGCGCTCGTCTCGGCCACCGCCCTCGAAGACGTGACACGCAGCCGCACAACGCGAACAGCTCGCCGGGTGTCGCAGCGCATGTAGCAGCCGGCCACTCAGTTCAGGGTCGCTGCCAGCTTCGAAGAGGTTCCTTACTCCCGCGAGGAATTGCTCGACCAGCGCAAGCTCTTCCTCGGAGGTCTGCGGCCGCGGCAGGGCGACGACCCACTTCACGCGCGAGTTGTCTACCACCAAGCTCATGTCTCCCCGGCAGCCTACCCCCAGCACGCACGCGCCGGTGTGATACATATCACCGCTCAGTGTTCAGGAGTACGTCAGCCCGCTGGCTGGACCCAAGGGGGCGGAGAAGTAGTGAGAACGGCTGTGGGTGTTATCGCCAGTTGCCGGTTCGCCACTGTCTGGTAAGCCCGTTTTACGTCCACTTGACTGCGAGACCTGTCGTGCTCGCCGCGGCCCTCCTGATGGTTCGCGCTTGCATTTCTGGAGCAGATTGCCGTACACGTTCCTGTACAGCATTCCAACAGAACCATGCCTTAAGGGGAGCGTTCCATGAGAGTTCATGACCGCGTTCGCGCCATCATGCCGATGGTTGCGACACTGGGCTCGCTGGTGTTTGTGGCAACGTGTCTGGCGCAGGCGCCACCGCCAGCGCAGTATCCCGCCTTGCCGAGCGAAATCCCCGCCAAGTTCCAGGCGGTCACCGACAGCTTCGACTATGTCCGGCGCGAAGTCATGATTCCCATGCGCGACGGTGTCAAGCTGCACACGGTCATCATTGTCCCCAAGGGCGCCACCCACGCCCCGATCCTGCTTACGCGCACACCGTACGATGCCAACCGGCTCACCAGTCATGGGCATAGCTCGCATCTGGCGCCGATTTTGGACGGCTACGACAACGCCACCGACGTCATCGTGGATGGCGGCTACATCCGGGTCGTCCAGGATGTTCGCGGCAAACATGGTTCCGAGGGCGACTACGTGATGAACCGCCCACTCCATGGCCCGCTGAACCCTACGCCGGTGGACCATGCGACCGACACCTACGACACCATCGATTGGCTGGTGAAAAACGTCCCCGAAAGCAACGGCAAAGTGGGAATCCTCGGCATCTCCTATGACGGCTTCCTGCCCTTGATGGCGCTGGTCAATCCGCACCCCGCACTCAAAGTTTCCGTGCCCATGAACCCCATGGTGGATGGCTGGATGGGCGACGACTGGTTTCACAACGGCGCATTCCGTGAACAGGGCATGGGCTACATCCACGACCAGGAGGCGACCCGCGATTCCCGCGTGAAGTGGTGGACCAGCCACTTCGACATGTATGACGAGTTTCTGCAGTTCGGCTCCGCCGGCGAACTCGGCCGCCGCCACGGGCTGGAGCAGGTTGGATTCTGGCGCAAGATACTCGAGCACCCGAGCTACGACGCCTTCTGGCGAGACCAGGCAGTGGATCAACTGCTCGCCCGGGAACCGCTGAAGGTGCCGGTCATGCTGGTGCACAGCCTGTGGGACCAGGAAGACATCTACGGCGCCATCGCCGTCTACAAGGCGATTAAGCCGAAGGACACCAACAATGACAAAGTGTTCCTGGTCCTTGGCCCCTGGCATCACGGGCAGGAGATTCGCGACGGCAGCAGTCTCGGCGACGTCAAGTTCAACAGCGATACTGCGCTCTATTTCCGTGAGCACATCCTGGCGCCGTTCCTGGCTCACTACCTGAAGGACGAAGCTCCCAAAGCCGACATCGCTCCCGTCAATGCATTCGAAACGGGAACGAACCGGTGGCTACGCTTGCCGGCTTGGCCAGCGGGTTGTACGAGCGGCTGCACCGTGCGTCCGACGCCGCTCTACCTCGACGCCGGTCTGAAACTAAGCTTTACTGCGCCCAAGGCGGACGACGCGGCATTTGATGAATACGTCTCTGACCCCGCCCGGCCTGTCCCGTTCCGCTTGCGGCCTATCGACTCGAATTTCTCCGGCCACGGGAAGCCGTGGTCGCAGTGGCTTGCCGATGATCAGCGCGAATTCTCCAGCCGCACCGACGTTTTGACCTTCGTCTCCGACCCCCTGACCTCGCCGATCAAGATCAGCGGTCAACCGGTCGCCAATCTCGTTGCCTCCACCAGCGGGACCGATTCGGACTGGGTGGTGAAGGTCATCGACGTTTACCCGGACGAGGTTGCCGCGCAGCCCTCGATGGGCGGATATCAGCTCATGGTCTCTGCCGATATTTTGCGTGGCCGCTATCGCGAGAGCCTGGAAACAGCGCAGCCGATCGCTCCTGACAAGCCGCTGGTCTATCGCTTCACGCTGCCGACTGCCAACCACGCTTTCCTTCCCGGCCACCGCATCATGGTGCAGATACAGTCGAGCTGGTTTCCACTGTACGACCGAAACCCGCAGACGTTTGTGCCGAACATCTTCTGGGCGAAACCGCAGAATTACGTGAAAGCCGTACAGCGGGTCTACCACGCCCCCGGCCAGGCGAGTTTCATCGAACTACCGATAGTGAGCAGGCCATAGGACTAAACGCCCGGCCAACTCCAACCGCGCGTGTGATTTTGAAACTCTGCCCCAAAGTTCCACATCCAACCGTCACGCGCTAAGTACCGCCAGCGTCCGGCCGCACGCCTAGCCACATTGGAATAAAATTCAGACGATGCAGACTGTTACTACTGTTTTGGAAGCGTTGCAGCTTGCCCCGGGCGACCGCACCGCGATCATCATCCCTGAATCCGGGGCGCGCGTGACCTATGCCTCGCTCCGTCAACAAGTGCTCGAAATGGCCGACACGCTGGCGGCCGCCGGCGTCCGTCGCGGCAGCCGGGTGGCCATTGCCCTGCCGAATGGCCTGCCCGCCATCGTGAGTTTCCTGGCGGCCACCATCGCCGGAACTGCCGCGCCCATGAACCAGACCTACAAGTACCAGGAATTCTGCTTTTATCTGCAGGATACGAACGCCAAAGTGCTGATCCTGGCACAAGACGACACGGGCGAGGCGGGCCCCGCCGCGGCCGACAGTGGAGTTCCAATCCTGCCGGTTGAAATCGATGCCCAGGGCACGGTTCGCCTCAAGGGAATCGCCCCGAAGCCGTGGACGACAGCGCCCGCGGAGGACGACATCGCCTTGGTTCTCCACACCAGCGGCAGCACGGGGCAGCCCAAGCGGGTGCCCTTGGAGCACCGCCATCTGGCTCTATCGGCGGCCAACATCGCCAAGACCTACGCCTTGTCGCCCGACGACGTGTCGCTTTGCTTCATGCCCCTGTTTCACGTCCACGGCATCGTCGCCTCCACCCTGGCGGCGCTGCTTTCCGGCGGCACCGTGGTGGCGCCTACCGGCGTGAACCCCCTCATCTTCTGGCGCCTGGTGCGGCAATATCGGGTCACCTGGTACACCGCGGTTCCGACCATCCACCACGTGGTCTCGGCTCGCGCCCGCAGCGGCGATCGCCCCCAGCAGGGCGGATCCCTGCGCTTCGTGCGCTCCGCCAGCGCGCCCCTGCCGCCCGACACCATGCGGAAGATGGAAGAGGTCTTCGGCGTGCCCGTCCTGGAAGCTTACGGAATGACGGAAGCCGCGCACCAGATGGCGTCCAATCCCCTGCCGCCCGCCGCGCGCAAGGCGGGATCGGTCGGGCTGCCGACGGGATTGGAAATCAGCATCATGGATTCGATCGGTCATCACTTGCCGGGCCGGGAGCGCGGCGAGATCGTCATCAAGGGTCCCAACGTGTTTCACGGATATGAAAACAACCCCGGCGCCAACGCCGAGTCCTTTACGGACGGATGGTTTCGCACCGGCGATGAGGGATGGAAAGACGAGGACGGATACATCCACATATCCGGACGCATCAAGGAACTGATCAACCGCGCCGGCGAGAAGATCGCGCCGCGCCACGTGGACGAAGTGCTCGGAGAACATCCCGCGGTCGCCGAAGCCGTGACCTTCGCCATGCCGCACCCCACGCTCGGCGAAGAAGTTGCCGCCGTCGTCGTCTTGCGCGAAGGACATAGCGAAGCCGACCTGTTGAAATTCTGTCGCGAGCGCCTGGCGCACTTCGAGTGCCCCAAAAAGATCTTTGTCGTCGACAGCATCCCGCGCACCGCGACCGGCAAGATCCTGCGCCGCGCCGTGGCTGCCGCCCTGTGCAGCGGGAAGGAGCACGTGGCATGAAGTTCCTGATCGCCGGCGCGGGCGCCGTGGGGGCCTACATGGGGGCCAAGATGGCGCGCGCCGGATTGGACGTCACGCTGTTCGCGCGCGGCAAGCATCTCCAGGCCATCCAGGAACGCGGCGTTCGCGTGGTCGGCGCTGATGAGGAGTTCGAAGCTCGGCCCAAGACCACTGGCAACCTGGAGCAGGCAGGCGTTTTCGATGTCGTGTTCCTGACCGTGAAGGCGCACAGCCTTCCGCAACTGGCGCCGCAGTTGCGTAGCGTCATCGGTCCGGAAACCACGGTCGTGAGCACGCAGAACGGCATTCCGTGGTGGTTTTTTCAGGGCGCAGGCGGCGAACTCGAAGGCCTTCGGCTGGAACGCGTCGATCCCGGCGGCGTAGTTTCCTCCGCCATTCCCGCCCAGCAGGTACTCGGCTCAATCATCTACTTCGCGACGGATATCACCGAGCCCGGCGTCATTCGCCACACCGAGGGCAGTCGCATCTCGCTCGGCGAGCCGGATGGAAGCCGTTCGGAACGCGCCCGCAAAATAGCGGAAGCGCTGATTGCTTCCGGCCTGCGCTGCCCCATCACCACGCATATCCGGCGGGAAATCTGGGTCAAGATTCTCGGCAACGTCGTCTTCAATCCGGTGAGCGCCCTCAGCGGGGCGACGCTGGCGCAAATGACGGGTCATCCGGAGGTTTCGGCCATCGTCCGCGAGGTGATGCGCGAGACCGAAGCTGTCGGTAAGAAGCTTGGCTTCGAATTGCCCATCACCATTGACCAGCGCATCGCCGGCGCTGCGAAAGTTGGCGAGCACAAGACCTCCATGCTCCAGGACCTGGAGGCCGGCCGCCCGCTCGAACTCGATGCCATCGTCGGCGCGGTCGTCGAACTCGGCGAGCGCTTGAAGGTTTCGATGCCGCACACGCGCACCATCTACGCGTGTACCAAACTGCTTGCGGAAGTCCGCAGTGGCAGCGTGTCCAAGATGCCGGAGAAAGCAATCACCGCCAGAGAAGTAAGTAACGCTGAAATCGTCTCCGTCGCGCGCGAACTCCTCACCGCGTCCGAAACCGGTGAAATGGTGGCCGTCCCGCCGTCAGACCGCGGTTTCGATCTCGACGCCTGCTACGCCGTGGAATGGGAAATCAAGCGCCTGCGCGAGCAGGCCGGGCACAAGGCGGTCGGCCGCAAGGTTGGCTTCGCGAACAAGGCGATGTGGCGCATTCTCAAGCTGCCGACCTTGGTTTGGGGCCACATGTACGACGACACCGTCCACTACGCCGAAAACAATTCCGCCGCGATTTCGCTGCCCAAGGCGCGCTCGCTGAAGATCGAGCCGGAAATCATGTTCGGCTTGAAGCGGCCGATCACTGCGGAAGGCCTGGACGCCGCGGCAGCGCTCGACGCCTGCGAATGGATTGCCTTCGGCTTCGAGATCATTGACGGCCCGTTTCCCGACTGGAAATTTCAGCCCGGCGACTTCGTCGCATCGCTCGGCCTGCACGCCGCGCTCATTGTCGGCGAACGCAAGCCGGTCACGCCCGACCTGATTCCCACGCTCATCGAGCAGCTCCCGTCATTCAAGGTCCGCATGTCGAAAAACGGCGCGTTCGTCGAAGAGGGCTCGGGAAAAAATTCCTTGCGCAGTCCCGCATTGTGCCTGGCGGAACTGGGGGGAGCCGTCCTGAAGCGCGGTCAGCCACCGTTGGGCACAGGCGAGATCATCAGCTCCGGCACGCTGACCGCCGGCCATCTGACCGGCCCAGGCGATACCTGGACCGCCGAACTTCAGGGACTTCCCCTCCCGAATCTTTCCCTTTGGCTCGTGTAAACGGCCTAACCCTTGGCGGCGGATGACGCGGCCAGTGAGATCATTGGCAAATCGTTCTGGCTCCGCCCCAATCTGGGACTGACGGTATGCGGCACGTCGCTTCCTGGCGTCCCGCTTTTCTTGACTTCCTCTGCGCTCGTCCTAAGCTCGGTAAGCACAAGCTCTTCCCCAGCGCGCCCAACACGCGTGCTGGTCCCGTCCGCGCGACGCCCGCGTGCCGCGTGACTGCGGCGTAAGGGTGCTCACGAGTGCCGCGCGGATGGATCGCCCCGTGGCGGAGAACACAACCGCCACGGGGCCCATTTATTTTGATGTTCTTGTCATCCCGACCCTGAACGAAGTCGAAGGGGAGGGATCCAGGTTTCCGCCAGGCGTAACCGAGGCGACCTCAAGTCACCAATCGCAGATCACAAATCCTTCAACAACTCCGCAATCGCCCTCTTCTTTTTCACCGGCAGCGTTTTCAACGCGCTCCTCGCCAGCGCCACATACGCCGCCCGCGCCTCGGGCAGCGCCCGCAGCACCTCCAGGTGCCGCCGCACGGTCTCGATGTCCCCGCGCACCAGGGGTCCGCTGAACGCACCCCCCGGCCCGTGCTCGAAATAATTCGCCACCGTCTGCCTGAGGATGGGCGCAATCGCCGCCCGCGCTGAAACCTGGTCCAATCCCGCCTTGCGTGCCACCCGCTCCGCCGCCGCGATGGTGGCCACAATCAGCGGCGACGTAAATGCCCCAAACGCGTGATACATCGGCTTGCGCCGCGCATCAATCAGCACCGCACGTCCGCCCAGATCACGCGCAATCCGCCGCGCCGCGCGCACCGCGGGGGCATCACCCTCGATGGCAAACGTGACCGCTCTCAAATCCGGCCGCACGTTGCGTACGAATGTCATCATGGGATGAACGGACGCGACTGCCGCACCGCGCCTCTTGAGCGGCTTCAGCTCCCGGCTGCTCAGCGCACCGCTGGAATGGAACGCGATCTTCCCATCCCACCTGCCGGGCCTGGCCAGCTCCGCCGCACACGTAGCGATCGCACCATCGCCCACGCAGATCCACACGATCTCGGCATTGAGCCTGGCCTCGCCTGTAATCACGTCACGGGCGCCGATCTCGCGTGCCAGCGCGCGGGCACGTTTAGCCGATGTGCCTCCGCGATGAACAATCTCCTGCACGCGATATCCTGCCGTATGCAGCGCGCGTGCCATGGCGCTGCCCAGGTTCCCCGGCCCGACCATCGTGATCGCTGGCTTGCGTGGCATGAAGTCGCCGAAGCATAACAGTTGTCAATCGCCACTCGCCAATCACAAATCACCCACCAGTTCCACTCGCGTATATTGAGACCATGCCGCGAACCCGCAAGCGCAAGCGAGCCAAGATCATCGCCTCCCGCGTCGTCTATCGCGGACCGGTCTTCTTCGTCACCAGCGACCGCGTCCAGGAACCCGGAAGTATCGTCGTCCGCCGCGACATCGTCCGCCACAGCGGTTCCATCGTCATCATGGCGGTGGACAATACCCGCTCCGAGCCGCGCGTCCTGCTCGCGCGCCAGTACCGCCACGCCGCCAGCGACTACTTGTGGGAGCTTCCCGCCGGACGCATTGATCGCGGCGAATCCGAGCTCGACGGCGCCAAGCGCGAGCTGATCGAAGAAACTGGCTACACCGCCGCGCACTGGCGCCGCGCTCTCTTCTTCTATTCCAGCCCCGGCTTCCTCGACGAAACCATGGCCATCTATTTCGCCACCGGGTTGAAGCGCGGCAAGGCGCAGCCCGAAGAAGATGAGGTCATCCAGAAACGTATGTTCGCGCTTTCGCAACTCGTCCGCATGGTCATGAGTGGCGCCATCCGCGACGGCAAAACCATTGCGGCCGTCCTGTGGCTCTCCGAGACATCTCGAACTGACAAAAATGTGAAGAGGTCAAAAAAAGAAACCCTAGCCTGGCGCCTGGCCGCCGACCACCGCCTACCGCTGTTACTCAAGCACCTTCCTGCACTTAGGGACGAGCGCGCACCCGCATGAACACAGCGCCTGACCTGTATCCTCTCTTGACCACACATCCCAAGCGCATCAGAATGACATCATACCCATTCGCAAGGTCCCCTTCTGCCAAGTAAGGCGAGGCGCCAGCAAGCCGAGCTCTCCGTCGTAATTGGCCGTAATCTCGAAGGGCTGACAGGGCCGCGCGCGTCGTGGGAACGCGGTGGCGGTAAAAGCACGGAGGAAGAGAACGGTGGCCCGTATTCAAGGCAAAGTGAAGTGGTTCAACAACGCTAAGGGATTCGGCTTCATCGGCCGCGAAGATGGTCCGGACGTCTTTGTCCACTACAGCGCCATTACTTCGGAGGGCTACAAGAGCCTGCAGGAAGGCGATGATGTTGAGTTCGAGATCGTCCAAGGCCAGAAGGGGCCGCAAGCCGGAAACGTTACCAAGCTGACGGCCTGAGCATCACCAGGTTTGACCGGTCATCGAGTCCGGCCACCGCGGCTGGGCTGTGCTTTTGGCGATCGGCCATCGGCGCCCGGCTCTCGGGTCTTCCAATCACTCGCGAATTCCTGCACCACGGCCGCTGCTCCCGAACCTTCACGCCCGGCAGCGATAGCCGCCAGCCGCTTCTCAGGCATAGAATCCTCAACGCGTATGCCCGAACAACGCCCGCTCGACAACAAAGCCATCGCCTCCATCCTCAACCAAACGGCCGACCTGATGGAGATCAACGGCGACGATCCCTTCCGTATCCGTTCTTATCGCCGCGCCGCCGAAGCCATCGAAGCTCTCGACCAGCCCATCTGGGCGCTGATCCCCGAACCTAAGAAGCTGCTCGAAATTCCCGGCATCGGCAAAGGCATGAGCGCCCACCTGAAAGAACTCTACGAGACCGGCCGGGTCGCACTGCACGCCGAGCTTCTGGAGAAGTACCACCCTTCCATGCTCGAGCTGCTGAAGATCCAGGGCCTCGGCCCCAAGACCATCGCTCTGCTGTGGAGCGCGCACCAGGTCAGCGATCTGGAAGGCGTGGAAAAGCTGGCGCGCGCCGGCAAGCTGCGCGAACTGCCGCGCATGGGCGAGAAGCAGGAACAGAAAATCCTTAAGGCAATCGAGAGTTACCGCCGCATCTCCGGCCGCTTCTCGCTCGACCACGCCGACGAGATGGCGCAGAAACTCAGCGATCATGTGGCGCATTTGCCGGGCGTGGACAAGGTCACGCCTGCCGGCTCGCTGCGCCGCGGACGCGAAACCGTCGGCGACCTCGACATCCTGATTACCGGCAAGTGCTGCCTGCACGAGGGGCAGCGCAACGCCGTCATCGAGCAGATCGTCGGCTTCCCCGGCATTCTCGACGTCATCGCCCGCGGGGAAAACAAGGTCAGCTTCAAGCTGAGCAGCGGCATGCAAGTGGACGTACGCCTGCTCCCGCCGGAATCCTTCGGCGCCGCCATGCAGTATTTCACCGGCTCGAAATCGCACAACGTCGCCCTGCGCCAGCGCGCGCTCAAGCTCGGCTACACGCTCAACGAATACGGCTTGGTCAAGCTGGAAGGCGAGAAGCGCGTCGCCGGCAAGACGGAAGAGGAAATCTACGCCAAGCTCGGCATGGATTGCCCTCCTCCTGAGCTGCGCGAAAACAGCGGCGAAATCGAAGCCGCCATCGAGCACCGCCTGCCCAAGCTGATCGAGCAGCGCGATCTCCAGGGCGACGTGCACATGCACACCGTGGAAACCGACGGCAAGTGCACCATCGAGGAGATGGCCGACGCCGCCCGCGCTCGCGGTTACAAGTACATGGCCATCACCGACCATTCCAAGAATCTGGCCATGGCCAATGGCCTCGACGACAAGCGAGCGCTGGCGCACATCAAAAAAATCCGCAAGGCGAGCGAGAAGGCCGCCGGCATCCGCATCTTTGCCGGCATTGAAGTGGACATCCTTGCCGACGGCTCGCTCGACCTCTCCGACTCCGTGCTGGAAGAGATGGATATCGTCATCGCCAGCGTGCACTCGGCCTTCAACCAGGAGCCGCAGCAGATGACCGACCGCCTGCTGAACGCCATCGGAAACAAGCACGTCTCCGTCATCGGCCATCCTACGGGACGCATCCTGCTGCGACGCGATGCCTATCCGTTCGACATGGAAGCCGTACTCGCCGCCGCCGCAAGCAACCAGGTGGCGATGGAGTTGAACGCGTATCCCGATCGCCTCGACCTCTGCGATCGCCATCTGCGCATGGCAAAGGAGCGGGGCGTGAAGATCGTCATCAACACCGACTCCCACCACACCACGCACCTGGAGAAGATCAAGTATGGGGTCCTGCAGGCCCGCCGCGCCTGGCTGACGAAAGAAGACGTGCTCAACACTTTGGCGGCAGCGAAATTCGCCCAGGCGATGAAGAAACAGTGGCCGGTGGCCAGTGGTTAGTGCTGGAAGCGCGAACCGCATCTCACATCCGAGCAGCGCCCCGCGCGCAGAACGGAATTCCGTATGCCGGAAGATAACGCGAAACTGAAATCAACGCCGGCGCCCAAGAAGGACGCCGACAGCTACGATCGCGCCCACGTCCCCATGGCAGAAGAGTTCGACAAGGCTAAATGGACTCTTCCGCCCTGGCAGCCGGTCGTCATCGCGCTGGTCGTAGTCGGCATTGTGGTCGCAATCCTCTCCTGGGTTACCAAGGTCAAGCCGCAAGGCAAGGCGACCATTGACAACATCAACGTGGTTCAATTGCAGGGTGGCGACAACGTGCTGGTCGCGATCAACGCCACCCTCAACAACACCGGAAAGAAGCCGCTCTGGATTCACGACATCAAGGCGCAAGTGACGACCGATAAGGGCGACTTCTCCGACGAGGCCGCGCCCGCCGTGGACGTGGAGCGCTATTACCAGGCTTTCCCCGATCTCAAACAGAACACCTTGCCGGCGCTGCTCCCCGAGGCCAAGATCGCTCCCGGCGGCCAGCAAGCGGGTACCATGGTCTTCAGTTTTCCTGTCACCAAGGACCAGTTTGACAAGCGCAAGTCGCTGACCGTCACCATCCAGCCGTACGACCAGAAAGCCGTGGTGCTGACGAAGTAGCAGAGGCGATTTCTGATTTGCGGTGGCCGTGCGCCTCGCCCCAACAAATCGCAAGTGACAAAGGTTTGACCACGCTGATTGAGCAGAATACGATTTGTGCGCATCCGCCGCTTCATGGAGCCCAAATTGTCCCGCCTCGAAGGGAAAGATCTCCGAACCCTGCTGTTGTGGATCGTCATCGGCATCGTCGGCGCGGTGGTCGCGTTCCGCTATTTCCATGCCGCCTTTCCGGAAGCCGCGCTCGACCTGAAAGTGTCCAAGGCCGAGGCGCTGGAAACCGCGCGGAGATTCCTCGCCACCAATGGCATGCCGGTCGAAGGCTACCAAACCAGCATCGTTTTTCACGTTGACGAAAACGCCAAGACGTACCTGGAGCGCGAAGTCGGCCTGGAGCAGGCCAACAAGCTCATGGCCGGACCGGTGGTGGTGTGGCAATGGGACGTACGCTTCTTCCGGCCGCGGCAGCAGGAGGAGTTTCACGTTGGGGTCACTCCCGCGGGACGCGTTGTCAGCTTCTCCCATGTCATCGAGGAGGCGCGTGCCGGCGCGCGGCTGGAGCGCGATGCGGCGCTGGCGGTCGCGGAAGCTTTTGCCCGAAGGCAGTACGCCGACTTCGCAAATTATGATTTTCTTCCCGCCGAGGCGAGCTTCAACGACCGTCCCAACCGCCGCGACTGGAGCTTCACCTGGGAGCGGCGAGGCTTTAAAGCGCCACAGCGGGAAGACGGCGCGCCCTACCGCCTGCGCGTCAGCATCCAGGGCGACCGTCCCGGAGGTTCCGACGAATTCCTGAAAGTGCCGGAAGAGTGGGAACGGAGCTATCAGAAGCTGCGGTCGAGCAACACTTTCTACGGCAGCATCGCGCTGATTCCCTACTTGTTCCTGAACGGCGCCATGCTCTGGGTGCTGTTCGATCTTGGCCGCCGCGGCATCATCCGCTGGAAGGGCGCGCTCCAGCTTGGGGTCGTACTGGCGGTGCTGTTCTTCGCCATGACGGCGAACAACTGGCCGGTCACGCGCGCCGGCTACGACACCAACTCCTCCTATTTGTCGTTTGTGGTGCAGCACCTGGCGCTGGCCGCGCTGGGCAGCATCGCGCTCGGGTTAATGGTGGCGTTGACCGTGGCCGCGGCCGAACCGTTGTACCGCGCTTCGCAACCGGACCAATTGCGGCTGAGCGTGGCGTGGACGCTGCCCGGCATCCGCACCAAGGAATTCTTCCGCTCGTGCGTGATCGGCCTCGGCATGGCCGCCGGACACATCGGCTTCGTCGTGCTCTTTTACTTGCTGGGCAGCCGGATCGGCGTCTGGGCGCCACAGGACATTCCCTACACCGATGTCTTGAGCACGCATTTCCCCTGGTTGTACCCGCTGACCATCGGAGTGTACGCCGCCACCAGCGAAGAATTTTTGTTCCGGCTATTCGCCATTCCCTTCCTCAAGCGGCTGACCAGGTCGCGCGTCCTTGCCGTGGTGCTGCCGGCGTTCTTCTGGGGTTTCCTGCACTCCACCTATCCGCAGCAGCCTGGCTACATCCGCGGCATCGAGGTCGGCCTGATCGGGATCGTCGCCGGCGTGGTGATGCTGCGCTACGGCATCCTCGCCACGCTGGTGTGGCACTACACCGTGGATGCGGCGCTGATCAGCCTATTCCTGCTGCGCTCGGGCAACGCATATTTCCGCGCGTCGGGAGCGCTGGTCGCCGCCGGCGCGCTGGTTCCGCTGCTGATCTCCGGAGGCTTCTACCTGGCACGCAGGAGATTCGAGCCTGACGAGGCGCTGTTGAATCGCGCCGAGCCTCTGACTGAGCAGCCTGCCCCAATCGAGGTAGCGGTGCAACGGCAAACCGCGCCGGTGGAAGCGCTGACGTCATCGCGCATCAAGCTGGTGGTGGGCTGCGGCGTGGTGGGACTGCTGCTGGTGATCCTGGTCAAACCGCACGAGATCGGCGATTTCCTGCGCTTTCGCGTGAATGCCCAGCAGGCGGCGGAAAGCGGCGATACCGTTCTGCGGGCGCGCGGCATCCATCCCGAACGCTATCACCGCGCGACCGCGCTGGCGGACCGTTCGGATAAGTACGTGAATGAGTTCCTGCGGCGGAAGGTGGGCATCGCGGGAGCGAATCGTCTCTATGGTGAAAAAGTACCGCTGGCGCTGTGGCGCGTGCGTTATTTCCGCGATAGCGAAACCGAAGAGTACGCGGTCATTGTGCGGCCGGACGGCGGCATTCACTCGCTGCACCATACCCTCGAGGAAAAAGCTCCCGGCGCCAAGCTGTCGCGCGAAGAGGCGCAGGCGCTTGCGGAAAAGTACCTGCGCGACCAGAAGAAACTCGACCTGAGCCAGTGGAAGCTGGTGGATTCGTCGGCCGATGCACGCCCGGCGCGCACCGATCACCGCTTTGTCTGGGAGGAGAAGCAGCCCTCGGCGGGATCGGGAACGGACGCCGCTTACGTCCGCGCCGAAGTCCAGGTGCAGGGCGATGAAGTGTCGGGCTATCGCGTGTTTTTCAAGATTCCGGAGCAGTGGGAACGCGATCAGCAGAAGCGCACGCTGCCACGGGTGCTGAGAATCGTGTGGCGCATCGTCTTTTTTGCCGGACTCGGCGGCGCCGCGCTCGTGCTGTTCTTTAAGAACCTTCGGCAGCAGTCGGTTCCCTGGCGGCGGCTGGCGAAGTGGGCCCTAGCCGCGCTGTTCGGGACAGCCTTGGTCACGCTGAATAGCCTGCCCAACATCCTGGCCAGTTATCCCACAGCGATTCCGCTGCGCACCTTCGAGGCGATCACCGGCGTGTCGCTGTTTGTCGCCGTGTTGTTCGGCTATGCTTCGGCATTTTTCCTGCTCGGGCTGGCATGGTTTTTCCTGGCGCGTGCCTTTGGCGAGGAGAAACTCAGCGGCTGGCGCGGGCTTCCCGCCAGCTACTATCGCGACGCGCTGGTCGTGGGCGTGGGCGGAACCGCGGCCCTGGCGGGACTGGAGCGGCTGGCGCAGGTCGCGTCGCGAGCGTGGCCGACCCTCACGCGCTCGCTCTCCGCCGCGTTGCCGTCGCACCTCGACAGCTATGTGCCGGCCGGAAATGCGGTAGGTCACGCGCTCAGCGCGGGTCTGTTACTGACGGCATCGGTCGGACTGGCCGCTGGTTTTATCGCGTGCCACCTGCAAAAACGGTGGATGCGTTCGGCGCTCTTGTTGGGCGCGGCGGTTGCGCTGGTGGGCGATTGGGGCAGCCCGGCGGATTTCGTCAAGCGCCTGCTCCTCGAGATTGTGCTGCTGGGTGTCGTCTGGCTGGGCGTGCGGAAGGTCGCTCGCTTCAACCTGCTCGCGTACTTCCTGCTCGCTGCGCTACCCGGCCTGGTCATGGCCGCGGCGGAACTCCTGCAACAACCCAACACTTTTTTCCGCGCCAACGGCTGGTTGGCAGCAGCGGCGGCAGTCGCACTTGTCGCCTGGCCGCTGGTTGCCATGCGAACCGCGGCGCCCGATCGCACGGTGAGCGCGGCCACGCCGGGTGACTGAGGGCGCCTACTGATTCTTGTGGAGAAATTTCAGCCGTTTATGCGGCTGCGCCGCGGGGTTGACGTCGTCGTACTTGAGGCAACTGATGGAGCCATCCACCTCGAGCACGGCGAGCGCGACTTCACTCAAGTTGCCGATGCCATGCTCGCGAAGGGCGCGCAGCAGTTCGTCGTGCGAGACGTGCTCGCGCGCCAGGTGCGGCTCGATCGCCTGGCCGTTGTGCACCAGCAGCGTCGGCGATCCCTCGATGATGCGCCGGAAGCGGCGATTCAAGCCCGAAACTTCCGCCACCAGGTAATTCACCACCAGCAATGTGGCCGCCGCGACGATGCCGCCGAGCAGCGAAGTATCGGGGCCGGTCATGGCGTTTTGCACCGAGTTGCTGATCAGCAGCAGGAGCGTGAGGTCAAAGGGAGTCATCTGGCCGACTTCGCGCTTGCCGCTGAGGCGAACCCCGAGCAGCACCACGAGGTAGATGACCAGCGTGCGAAGGACGATCTGAACGAGGACTGCGCCGCCTGGATACATTTTTCGAGTTGTGAGTCCCGAGTCGCGAGTCGCGAGTTGGCCGCGAGTGTACGCCAGGAACGCGAAACATCAAACCGCAAAGGACGCGAAGGAACGCAAAGGAAAAAATTCCTAGCGGCCTTGGCGACCTTGGCGGTTGATCTTCAGCGGCCCATGCGAGGGGGCCCTTCGACTTCCCCTTCGGCTGCGCTCAGGGCTCGCTTCGCTCGGCAAAAGCAGGACGGGCTGTGTGCCACATCACTGCCTACTGCTGGACGGTTGGAGCCGGCGCGCCTTTGGGCGTGCTCAAGTAGCCGGAGATCTTGTGTTTGTCGGCCGACATGACGACGACCTCGTAAAGGAAGCGGTCGCGCCCGGTGTAGAACTGCAGCGGCTCGTACAGCGTGCGGTCTTTCTTCTCAATCGTGCGGTCGTCGGCCATCACATTGAGTGTGTACTTGCCCTTCTTGCCGTCCACCTTCTTGAGTTGCAGACTCACCGTGGAAACCGGCGTGGGCCGAGCGCCTTTCTGCAGCGAGAATTCGTAGATATTGCGATCACCGCGGTGCTTGAGAGTTTCCAGGTCGTTGCGGGTATGGGCAATCAGTCCGCTCTGCACGTTGAGGTCGCCCATGACGCGTTCCAGCTTGGTCTTGGTCGCCTCCAGATCGGACCTGGTGGTGGCGATGTCGCTCTTGGCGCCGCCGAGCTCGGTCTTCACACCGGCGACTTCCCCGCTGACCGCGCCCACCTGCTGCTTGGTTTGCTCGCTGAGCCGCTGTTCGGCCTCTCTCTGCTGGCGCTGAAGAGCGGCAGAACGCGAGGCGATTTCCTTCTGCGTCAGGCCGACTTTTTCCGCCAGCACCTGGTTCTCTGCCTTGAGACTGGTTTCAGCGATGCCGAGGCGCTTCAGAAGCAGCGCATTCTCCGCCTTGGCGGCGGTTTGAGCAGCTTCGAGCTTATCGATGCGGCCGCGCGATTCGAAAATGAAATAGAGCGAGACCACCACGTAAACGATGGCAACTCCCAAAATCACATTGCGCAGCAAGTTGCCGGTGGAGCCTGGATCTACACTTTGGTCCTCATGTTCGTCGGGCATAACTCTCCTGAATTCACTCGAAGGATGCTCAATTGTTGAGCATAAGCTCTGCACTGTCAATCAACCCGTAACGGAGTTGCGAGTTGCGACACCGAGCCGCGAGCATGTCGAAGTAGAATGGCTTGGTGAAAACCTGGGACGCGATCGTTGTTGGCGGCGGGATTATCGGCATGTCGCTGGCGCTTTCGTTGCGGCGGCATGGAGCGCAGGTGCTGGTGGTGGAGCGCGGCGAGCCAGGACGCGAGGCGTCGCATGCGGCCGCCGGCATGCTGGCCGATCTCGATCCGCATACGCCGGAAGCGCTGCGCCCGCTGGCGCTGGCGAGCGCGCGGCTATATCCGGAATTCGTGCACGACGTGCAGGACGAATCCGGCAGCCATGTGGATCTGCGCGATGACGGCACCATCCAGTTGCCTGACCCGAACGCCGCACCGGGCGCGTTCGCGACGCACTTGACCGATGCGGGAGAGTTCAAATCACTGGAGCCATGCCTGAGCTACAGCGGCGCGGCGATCCTGCTCAAGGAGCGCACCGTGGATCCGCGGGCGCTGATCGCCGCCATGCTAAAGGCGGCGAAACATCGCGAGGTCGAGGTGGCGTCGGGCAGCGCGGCGACAGAATTGATGGTCAGCAAAGGCAGCGTGCAAGGCGTAAAGACCGCCAGGTCCGAGTATCACGCGCCGGTGGTGGTGAATTGCGCGGGGGCGTGGGCGGGGGCATTCGGCGCCGGACGCGTGCCCACGAAACCGGTCAAGGGGCAGATGCTGGCGCTGATCGCGCCGCGGCGCGACCTGCTTCGTCACGTGGTGCGCGCGCCGGAGGTCTACCTGGTTCCGCGCAGCGATGGGCGCATCGTCGTAGGTGCCACCAGCGAAGACGCGGGATTTGACAAGCGCGTGGATCCGGACACCATCCAGAGGCTGCACCAGAAGGCCGCCCATCTGGTTCCCGAGCTCGGACAAGCGCGGAGGTTGGAGGCATGGGCGGGACTGCGTCCGGGAACTCCGGATGAGTTGCCGATCCTGGGCCGCGGCGAGCTGGACGGGTATTTCGTCGCCGCTGGGCACTATCGCAATGGCATTCTGCTGGCGCCGATCACGGCAGTGGTGATGACGCAGATGATCCGGGGGGTGCGGCCGGAGTTTGAGCTGGGGGCATTTGGGGTGGACAGGTTTTAGGTTTTCGGCAGCGGAGCACGCGCGAGGGCCCCCTTCGACAAAAAAAACGCGCTCGAGGGCGAGCGCGCTCCAACTTCTTTCGCGAAATCGCTAGATAAACATTTCGTCTTGCGGCTGGCCGGCGTGGTTGCGAGTACGGCGGCCGAGCAGCGCGCCGAGACCGGCGGTCAACCCCTGCACGAGGCCGGCGACCTGGCGTACGGGCGAGATCACGGTGTGATGGACCAGGTCGGTGGTTTCTTCGACGCGGTCCATGGTGCGGGTAACCAGTTCGTCGGCGCGGATGACGTGCAAGCGCGTGCGGTCAATGACGTCGCTGACCGTGGCATCCAGCCGCTCGACCTGGCTCCTGATGGTCGCGGAAGTGGCAGTGGCGTTGGCGATCAACTCCTCAATCTTGGGCTTGGTGGTGGCCAGCAGCGACTGCGCTGCGTCGAGTGTGGGCAGGGCACGGCGCTGGACCTCTTCGGCCAGCGCCTGCATGCGCGCGGAGCTCTTCTTCACGGTGAACAGGATGGCGAGCAGGATACCGATCTGCAGCGCCAGAGCCACGCCGATTTCAATGAGCAGAACTGTAAAGCGCGTCTCCATAATCGTCGGCGGGCGCGCTAGACGCTTTTCCCTTCGCCCTCGGTGGCCTCGCGATATGCCTGCCGGCCGGCGTCGTAGGCGGACTTGAACTGCTCCTTCTGCTGGCTGACGACGTCGCGGCCTTTTTCTACCCACTCATTGGCCTGTTCGCGGGCGCGCTGGGCGCGCTCAACGACAAGGTTCCGTCCCTCTTCCGCCTTGCTGGCGAGAGTTTCGCGGGTTTCGCGGCCGGAGGCCGGAGCATAAAGAACACCGATCGCGGCGCCGATCCCCAAACCGGCCAAGAACCAGAGAAAGCCGTTTCCGTCTCTATCGGACATAAAATCCTCCCAGACATTGCCTGAAACTGGCGATGTTAGCACTCGTGGCAGTCAGCGGCAAGCGGCAAGGCATGACAAGTGGTCAGTGGCTGGCGGTCAGGGTTTCTGCGTGGGGCGGAGGACGACTTCGCTGGCGAAGGACTGCGGCGCCTGTGTAACCAGCATCGCCACCACGTGAGCGACGTCGGCGGGACGCAACATTTTGAGCGGGTCCTTGCCGGCGTGCGGGCCGAGTTCCGACTGCGTGCTGCCGGGACAAACCACGCTGACACGGATGTTATAGCGGCGAAGCTCTTCGGCGACGGAGTAGCTCAGGCCGTTCAAGCCCCACTTCGAAGCCGCGTAGGCGGCGCCGTTGGGCAGCGGGTTTTTGCTGGCGATGGAGGAGATGTTGACGATGTCGCCGCGGCCGGCGCTGATCATCATGGGCGCGAAGCAGCGGATGGCGTAAAACACGCCGCGCAGATTGGTGTTGAGGATGCGCTCCCAGTCGTCGGGCGGAAGCTGATGCAGAGGGCGGCTGAAATCGCCGACGCCGGCGTTGTTGACCAGGATGTCGGTGCGGCCGAAGCTTTGTTGCATGCGCGCGGCGAGCGCCTCAACCGAGGCGAGTTGGGCGACGTCGCAGACGATGGCCTCGCACTCTCTGCCGGCGGAGCGAATCTGCTGTGCGGCGGCATCGAGAGTCTGCTGCGAGCGCCCACAGATGACGGTGGTCGCCCCCATTTCCGCCAGGCGGGCCGAGATGGCGTATCCGATGCCGCGGCCACCGCCGGTGACCACGGCTACTTTGTCGTGCAGAGGTTTCGTGGTGTCGTTCATCGTGCCAAGCTCCTCGAAGCCGCGCCGGAGTCCGATTCAGCAGGCCGGCGCGGCCTGCCATGCATCCAGTAGCCAGGAAACCCGCATAAAAATCAAGCGGGAAGAGCCGTACCCGTAACGCAACTTGCCTTTGTACGAGATACATTCTTATAATCCCTTGCCGCTGAGCTTCCTGCTCTGTTAGAAGCGGAATCGGGGCAGAGGGTAGTAAGAATTTGCCGTTTCCGGGCCCGGGCGCGCGCAGGCCTTCCAAACTGCGCGTGTCGTCTTCGCGTGCCGGCTGGCGTGCGTGGGCGACGTCGCTATTTTCTCCAGGAATCGAAGTAAGGAGCCATCGCATGAAGAAGTCGCTCATCATCCTTGTGCTGGTATTCGCCGCCGTGGCCATGGCACAGACCGGCGCCGACCCGCAGGCACAGGGTGGACAAGCCGCGCCAACCGGGCCGACCATCAAGGACCCGGCCGAGTACAACGCGTATGTTACCGCGCTGAACCAATCCGATCCCGCGGCCAAGGCGCAGGCGCTGGACACGTTTCTGCAGCAGTACCCGAACAGCGTGGTCAAGGTAAGCGGGCTGGAATTGCTGATGGCCACTTACCAGCAGCTTGGCAATATGCAGAAAGTGCTGGACACGGCCAATCGTGTGCTTCAGGCCGATCCCACCAATCTGCGGGCTCTGGCGCTCATGACCTACATCTACCGGCAGCAGGCGGAAGCGGGCGGGCCGAATGCCGCCCAGGCTCTGCAGCAGGCGGCCCAGTTCGCGCAGAAGGGCATGCAGGCAAACCAGACCGCGCCCAAGCCGGCGGAGTTGACCGTGGCGGATTGGGAAAAACTCAAGGGGCAAACCCAGGTGATCTTCGCCGGAGCGGCGGGCATGGCGGCGCTGCAGCAGAAGGATTACTCCAATGCGCAGAAATATCTGACGATGGCCGCGCAGGCGCAGCCGAATGATTTGCGCAACGTGTATCCGCTGGCGCTGGCGTACCTGCAGCAGAAGCCGCAGGACGTCCGCGGATTGTGGTACATCGCGCGCGCCGCAAACCTGGCTGCCGGCACACCGGCCCAGGCGCAGATTACGGCATACGGCAAGCGCGCGTACACCGTCTATCACGCCGGCGACGATGGTTGGGACCAGTTAATGGCGCAGACCAAGGTCGCCACCGAACCTCCCGCTGGATTCACCGTTAAGCCGGCGCCGACGCCCGCCGAGCAAGCCGCCAACCTGGCGAATACCAAACCGGTGGATCAGATGTCGTTCGATGAATTTCAGCTCATCCTCACCGCGGGCAATCAACCAGCCGCCGACAAGGTGTGGAGCGCCATCAAGGGCAAGCCGATTGCCTTCGAGGGCAAGGTGATCAGCACCACCAAGAACTCGGTGATGCTGGCCGCCACGGTGGACGATATCCAGAACAACACGGCGGACGTGGAATTGACCTTTGAGGCGCCGATTGCCGCATCGTTAGTCCCGAAGCAGGGCGCTATGTCAAAGGTGCAAGGCACACCGGCAACCTACGATGTGAGCCCGTTCATGATTCACATGACCAGTGGCGCATTCATCGGTGCGCCGCCCAAGCCGCCGGCGCGCAAGCCGCCGGTGCGCAGGAAGCCTGCGAAATAAGTTTGGCCAGGTCCCGCGAGACATGGGCACGGCGAAATGCCGTGCCTTTTTTGTTTCCGCAACAGGTTGCCGCGACCGAGGGCGGTGGCCGCCTCAGGATTTCGCGCAATGGCCGTCAGCAGCCCCCGTGTGGCGCGGGAGCCTGTGAATAGGCGCGCGTCCAGACAAGTGGCGCGTCTTTCGACTTCGCTCAGGGCAAGCTGTGTACCCGATGACTAGCGCGCCGCTTTCTTCTCCATGGCCAGAGGGCGGGCACTGCGAGGGGGGCGCCGGGCGCCGTCGCGCAGGCTGCGAACGTCAACCTTGAGTTCGGCGATGGTACGGGACAGCGTATTGCGGTGCATGCCCAACTGGCGGGCAGCTTTGCACTGGTTTCCCTGGTTCTCCTGAAGGACCGTGAGAATAAAGCGCTTCTTGAATTCGCGGACGGCTTCGGAATAAAGAATGCCGCTTTTGTACATCTGCATGACCAGGGATTCCAGTTGGTCTTTCACGGGACCTCTCCTTTTATGACTGTCCGTTTATGACTGTCCGTTCGTTTTACTTAGCCGGGACCGCGGGCGGCCCGCCATTTGGATTCGCCGCCGGAGGCACGCCCTCGCGGATGTTTGCGATGGCGGCCATGCCGGCACGAAACTGTTGCCGTACCTGCGACGGTGCGACCCAGATGGCGGCCCGCGCCAGCACCAGCAGATACGGCGCCGTGCGCGATCGCGCCAGCAGGGTTGCCCCGGGGGAGAACGATGCCAGCGCGAGCAGCGAGATCATCACGATCAGGACGCCGCGCAACAGCCCGAACATCCCGCCCAAAACGCGGTCGAACCAGCTCAGCCCGGCCTCCTTCATGCCGAAGCGCGCGATGCGGCCGATACCTCCCGCCAGCAGGACGACAACAAAAAAGATCGTCAGAAACCCGCACAGATCGGCCACCCAGGCCGTATTTACATAGGGCGCGTACCAGGACGCCGCCTGGCGGTATCCCCAGGCCGCGAGCAGATAACCTGCCACCACCCCGGCCAGGGAAAATACTTCGTGCATGAATCCTTGCGAGGCCGCGACCAGCACAGAAAATAGAACGATGGCGACGATCAGCCAGTCCAGTCCGGTCATGCGGGCCCTCGCGACAACGCTTGCTCTCACCTCAACCGCAGATTTCCTGCGCTCCAACCGGCCCGCAAACCATCAGGCCGCCTGCACCTGCAAGTCCCGCCCGGTAAGCCGGCGAAACGCTTCCATGTATTTCGCGCTGGTGTTGTCGGCCACCTCGGGCGGAAGCGACGGAGCCGGCGGCTGCTTGTTCCAGCGAATCTTCTCCAGGTAATCGCGCACGTACTGTTTGTCGAACGACTCCTGGCCGCGGCCGGGCGAATACGCGTCGCCGGGCCAGAAGCGCGACGAATCGGGCGTGAGCACTTCGTCGGCCAGCACCAGGCCGGCGGCGGTGCGTCCGAACTCGAACTTGGTATCGGCGATGAGGATGCCGCGGGCGGCGGCGTAGTCGGCGGCCGCCTGATAAATGCGCAGGCTCAGGTCGCGCAGTTGCTCGCTCAGCGCGGACCCGGCCATCTTCTTCATCTCGGCGAAGGAAATGTTCTCGTCATGGCCGGTGTTGGCCTTGCTCGCCGGCGTAAAGATCGGCTGCGGCAGTTTGTCGGATTCGCGCAAGCCGCCGGGCAAGGTGATGCCGCAAACCGAGCCCTTGTTCTGGTATTCCTTCCACGCCGAACCGGAAATGTAGCCGCGCACCACGCACTCCACCGGAACCATGTCGGCATGGACCACCAGCATGGAGCGGCCGCGGAGATGAGCCTGGTACTTGCGAAGGTGCTGCGGATAGCGCTCCGCGTCGGCGGTGACCAGGTGGTTGGGGACGATGTCCTTGAGGAAGTCGAACCAGAAAAGAGAAAGCTGGGTCAGGACGCTGCCCTTGTTGGGAATGCCGGTGGCGAGCACGTAATCGAAAGCGGAAATGCGGTCGGTCGCCACCAACAGCAGGTGCTCGTTGTCCACGCGGTAGAGGTCCCGCACTTTCCCGCTGGCATAAAGCTCCAAGTCCGGAAAGTCGGTGTGCAACAGGACGTCTTGTTGGGAGTGAGCCACGACGGAAAAGTTTTCTCAAGCGAACGTCGCGTATTCTAGCCGCCCACGTTTTTTTGTCAACGCCTCGCGTCACAATTGCGTGCGACGCGAATTCCTCTGCGAAGAATAATTATTGACAGGAGAGGCGTTCCCGCGAAACGGGCTCTGGGCAAGGGGTTTGGCGGACCATGATGTGGAAAATCGGGAAGGACTCCCCCGCTCGCGTGATCCTGCCGTGATTCTGCGGTCGCGCCAAGTGCCGCCGCGCGATCCTCGCACCGCAATACGGCGCGTCTATGCGGTCGCCGCCTGCGCGGTTTCGTGGAAGCGCACCGAGACCAGCTTGGAAACTCCGGGCTCCTGCATGGTGACGCCGTACATGACCGGCGCGATGCTCATGGTCTTCTTGCTGTGCGTGATGAGGATGAATTGGGTGGTATCGCTCATCTCGCGCACCAGTTCGGTAAACCGCCCGATGTTGCTTTCGTCAAGCGGAGCGTCCACTTCGTCGAGAATACAGAACGGGCTCGGCTGGTACTGGAAGATGCCGACCAGCAGCGCCAGGGCCGTGAGCGCTTTTTCTCCCCCGGAGAGCAGCAGCACGTTTTGCAGCTTCTTGCCCGGAGGCGATGCCACCACGTCAATGCCGCTGTCGGCGGCGTTTTCTTCGTCGGTGAGCCGCATGAAGCCGTTGCCCCCGCCGAACAACTTGCGGAATGCCGCCTGGAAATTAATGTTGATGGCGGCAAACGCTTCCTGGAATTTCTGGCGCGAGATGGTGTCGATCTCACGGATGGCGTTCTGCGTATTTTCGATGGAGTCCATCAAGTCTTTGCGTTGCGTTTCCAGGAATCCGTGGCGCTGCGCGGCCTCCTGATACTCCTCCAGGGCCATCATGTTCACCGGGCCCATGTTGTCGAGTTTCGAGCGCAGCTCGCGATAGGCGGTCTCCTCCAAGGCGAGCAGTTCCGGGCCGAGCTGGGCAACGGACTCGTCAGCGAGCAGCGTGCCGGCGGTCACACCGAGTTCGTTCAGGCAGGTTTCCGCCATGTGCTGCTGATCGGACTGCAGCTTGGCGGCCTGCGCGGACAGTTCTCCGCGGCGGTCGCGCACCGAGTCCATTTCCAGGCGCGCGCCGCGGAGCTGGTGTTCGATTTCGACCAGCCGGCCGCGCACCTGTTCGGATTCGGCCTGCAGTTCGGTTTCGCGCGCCTCGGCCTGCTCTTTCTGCGCGCCCAGCGAAACCAGTTGCTCGGAAATCTGCAGGTTTTCGATCTCGCGCTGCGCCTGTTCGGCGGCGGCCATCTGCTGCTGCGACTCCAGCGACTCCACCCGCGAAGCGATCTCGGCGAACATGGTGGCAACCCGGGACAGCGCAGCCGACGCGGCGCGGCGCCGCTCTTCCACGGCCGCGACTTGCGCCTTCATCTCGGAGGCAACGTGGGCGGCGGCATCGCGCGCGGCGCGCAGCCCGGCAAGACTTTCCTGCGCCGCGGCGGCTTCGCTCTCCAGCGCGGCGCGGCGGGCATCGCGAGCGCCAAGTTCGGCCTGTTGTTCGGCAATCAGCGCCTCGTTCGCCGCTCGTTCGGCGGTGATGTTCAGCGCTTCGCGCTCCGCCAGCGCCACCCGCTCGGCGATGCGCGTCACCTCGCTCTCCAGTTGGCGCAGGTCATGGCCGGTGGTAAGCGCGGCCCTGTCGGCCTCGCGCTTCTCCGTCTCCAGCCGCTCCAGCAGCGAGGAGAGGTCGGCGATCTCGCGCGCCAGGATCAATGCCTTGCGCTCTTCGTCGCCCAGCGCCCGTTCCATTTCGGCGAGCACGCGCAGCACGTCGCGCAACTCGCGCTTCATGGACAGCGGGCCCTCGCTGCGCTGCTTGCCGCCGGTCACGGTGACATTGTGGAAACACTCGCCCGATTCGGAGAGAAAGAATGCGTCGGGGTTCTCCAGCGCCAACTCGCGCGCGACTCCCGAGTCGGGCACGAGGTAGCCGTCGCGCAGCTTGGGCAGGATGACCTCCAGCGACTTGCCGAAGCCGTTGAGCACGCGGATGGCCTGCTTCAACGGCCGAACCAGCTGCGCGTGCGCGGGCGCCTGGTGCGCGGCCTCGTCGAGCACGAACGAGAAGCGCGCCTGCGAGTCATTGGGATGCACCAGGAAGGTGGCGCGGCCCTCGACGTCGGTGCGCAGCAGGCGCATGCCTTCGTCGGCGGCGTCCCAGGATTTCACCACGATGTAGTTGAGTTCGTCGCGCAGGAAATCCTCCACGACAGGCTCGACGCGGTCATCGACTTCGAGGAAATCGGCGAGCACCCCGACCGGCGCAAAACCACTGTTGAGCGCGCCGGACTGGAACAGCCGGCGAACCGAATCGGTGGAATAACCGTGCTCGGCAATCACCGCTTCCAGCGAACCCTTCTTGCCCAGCGCGGTGGCGTACTCGGCGCGCAGGGTATCGAGGCGGCGCTTGGACTCGGTCTCCGCCATGCGCATCTCGCCGATCGCGGCGCGCGTCTGCTCGATGTCCTCGGCAAGCGCCTGCACGCGTTCGGAGGCATTTTCGAACTCGAAGGCGATCTGCCCGCGCTGGTCGCCGAAGGTGTCGATCTGCAACCGCCCGGATTCGATTTCGTTATTCAAGCGGCGCAGTTCGCGTTCCAGGCCGGTGATGTGCTCCTGCGCGCGCGTCAGCTGCTCGCGAACGGCGGAAGCGGCGGCAACCGCTTCCATGATCGCGGCCCGGCGCGATTCCTGGCGGCACTCGATGTCGGCCAGCACGGTGGCGGCGGTGGTGGCTTCCTGCTGCGCCGTGGCGGCTTGTTGCTGCGCGGCGGCCACCTCGCCCTCGGCCGCTTGCAAGACCCGGCGATGCGATTCCCGTTCCGCCTCGATGCCCACCAGGCGCAAGCGCGTCTGCGCCAGGTCAGCGGCGGCGGATTCGGCGCGGTGTGTCAGCTCGGCGCAGCGCTCCTCGTTGGTGCGCTGGCGCGAGAATGCGCGATCAATCTCGCGCGTGATCGCCGACAAGCGCTCGCGATTGTTGCGCACGTCGGTTTCGATGGCATAGCCGCGCTGCGTGCCTTCGGCCTGCTCCAGCTCCAGCTCGCCGACCACCTGCGTTTTGGCGCGGAGTTCTTCCCCGAGGCCGATGAGGGCCGCTTCCAGTTGCTCGGTCTCGCGGCGGAGTTGCGCGAACCTGCCGGCCAGCACCAGGCGCAGCTTGCCGCGCATTTCGTCGCGCAGGCGCGCGTAGCGCTCGGCTTTGGAGGCCTGGCGCTTGAGCGAGTTCATCTGGCGCGTGACTTCCTCGAAGATATCGTTGACCCGCGCCAGGTTCAGCTTGGCTTCCTCCAGCCGCGCTTCGGCGAGGCGCTTGCGCGTCTTGAACTTGGTAATCCCGGCCGCCTCCTCGATGATGGCGCGCCGGTCCGTGGGCTTGCTGGAGAGAATCTGGCCGATTCTTCCCTGCTCGATGATGGCGTACGACTCCGGGCCGAGCCCGGTGCCCATGAAGATGTCCTGGATATCGCGCAGTCGGCAGAGCTTGCCGTTGAGCAGGTACTCGCTGTCGCCGGAGCGGAACAGGCGGCGCGTGACCACGATCTCGCCGGCCTTGAAGCTGGGCCTGAATTTGCGGCGGCGGATTTTCAAAACCACGGCCGATGGTCGACGGTCGGCGGTCGACGGCTGTTGCGCATCGGATGCGTCTTTGGGTTCCTCACTGCGGTGCGCTGGCGGACTCTGCAATAGGGTTGACCGAACCATCGGCTAGACCGTTGGCCCGTCGAAGATCGCCTGTGGCAGGGCGACAATTTGGCCGTCGACCGTCGACCGTGGACCGTCGACCTCGTCCACCTGGCCCGGCTGCACTTCCGAGAGGTACTCGTCGGTCTCGACGGCGGCTTTTTCGCGCGACGCGGCTTCGTCCCAATCCGCTTCCGACATCTCGTCGTGAATCTCAATCTCCGGCTCGGCCAATGCCTCCGGCCCGTCGTAGACGTCGGGGTCGATCAGGGTGAGGGAGACTTCGGCCATGCCGGTCGGCTTGCGGTCGCGTGTGCCGGCAAAGATAACGTCTTCCATGCGCGCGCCGCGCAGGGTGCGCGCCGATTGCTCGCCCAAAACCCAGGCGATGGAATCCGAGATGTTGGATTTGCCGCAACCGTTGGGGCCGACGATGGCAGCGATGCCGTCGCCGTGAAATTTCAGCTCGGTGCGGTCGCAGAACGACTTGAATCCGAGAATCTGGAGCTTCTTGAGTTTCAGCAACGTCCACTCCTTCAACTGGCGGGGCCGGCCTGGCGCTGGTCCCACAACGTTGCGTACAGCCCGCTACGGCCACTGCGGGCGACGCGGCGCGTTCCGGCTGAGAGAGACGCCGCTCCAAAATCCCTGCCCGGCAACCCCGGGTAGCACGGATTTAGAGTCAATGTACCGTCGCGAGAGGGCGGCGTCAAGACAGAAAACGCTATATATTGTGGCGGCCTGTGGAAGAACCCAGCATCTTGCACAGCCATTGCAGCACATGCGTGTTGCACTTCGAACGCCTGTTTTTAGATGGGAAAGGAGATCGGCAGGAAAGACCGCAAGAGCAGAACGAGCCTAGCGCAATTCCCTTTGCTTTTCAATAATCAACTGGCGTCATTGCCACCCTGGGCAGGCGAGCAAAAAGGGGCGCCGGTGCGCCCCTCTTTCGGTGGTTTGTGGTTCCCGCGTTACTTCCCCAGGATCTGGAAGAAGCGGATGATGGACTCGATCCCGCGGTAGAAGTTCGGGATGTGGAACTTCTCATTGGGAGCGTGCAGGTTGTCGTCGGGCAGCCCCATGCCCATCATGACGCTGGGAATTTTCAGCTCGTTCTCGAAATCGGAGACGATCGGAATCGAGCCGCCGGAGCGGATGTACACCGTGTCCTTGCCGAAGATTTCATGCAGGGCGTCGGTGGCCGCCTTGATGTAACGGTTATCCGTCGAAACCACGCAAGCCGGCCCCTTGCTGTGCACCTTGATGTTGATCTTGATCCCCTTCGGCGTGAGCTTCTTCACGAAGTCGGTGTACTTCTTCAGGATGTCGTCCTCGTTCTGGTCCGGAACCAGGCGCATGGAAACCTTGGCGGAAGCGCGCGCCGGGATCACCGTCTTGGCGCCGGGCGCGGTGAAGCCGCCGGGCATGCCGTGGACCTCCAGCGTAGGACGCGCCCAGGTGCGATACAGCACCGAGTAACCCGGCTCGCCGGTCAGCACGCTGGAGCCGACTTCCTTCTTGCGGTATTCCTCTTCATCGAACGGCAGGCGCTTCCAGGCCGCGAGTTCCGCCTTGGTGGGCTCCTTCACTTTGTCATAGAAGCCGGGGATCAGGATTTTGCCGCTGGCATCTTTCAGCTTGCTGATGATCTCGACCAGCGCGAACAGCGGATTGGGGGCCGCGCCGCCGTAGACGCCGGAGTGCAGGTCGGTGGCCGCACCCTGCGCCTCGATTTCGGTGTACACCAGCCCGCGCAGGCCAACGCACAGCGTGGGCAGGTCGGGCGCGAACAGCTCGGTGTCGGTGACCAGCGCGAAGTCCGCCTTCAGCTTGTCCTTGTGCTTGCGGACGTATTCGGCGATGGACTCGCCGCCTACTTCCTCCTCGCCTTCCAGGATGACGCGCACGTTGATCGGCAGCTTGCCGCCGCCGGATTTCATCAGCGACTCGAAAGCCTTCAACTGCATCCAGAGCTGGCCTTTGTCGTCCACCGCGCCGCGGGCATAGATGTTGTTGTTGCGTTCGGCGGGCTCGAAGGGCGGGGACTTCCACTCGTCCAGTGGCTCGGCGGGCTGGACGTCGTAGTGGGCGTAGCAGAGCACGGTCGTTTTTCCCGCGGCATGCAGCCAGTCGGCGTACACCAGCGGGTGCGCGTTGGGGCGCTCCTTGGTCGCGGTGGGGATGATCTCGACGTGCTCGAAGCCGATGCGCTTCAGATCGTCGGCGCAGACCTTGGCCGCCCTCTCCGTGTCCTTGTTGTGCTCTTCCAGCGTGCTGATGCTGGGGATACGGAGCAGATTTTTCAGCTCTTCCAGGAACCGCTTTTGGTTGTCACGAGCGTAGTTGAGTGCGGTGGATGATGTGGCTGTAGCCATCTGGACCTTCTCCTCTGCCGGCGCAAGCCGGCCATGAAGCTCAAAACCCGTTACCCAAACCAAAAAGTATACAACGCGGCAAGACCGGCGGAGTTGCGCAGGCCGGCGGCGGAACGATGAGTTCTGATTTGGTAATTTTGTAAGTTGGTAATTTAGTAATTTTCCCGTTTTGTGAACAGAGCGCCGATGCAATTGGCTTTTCAAATTACCAAATTACGAAATTACCCAATTACCAAATCACTCGCCGTGCCGCTGCATCTGCTCCAGCAACCGCGGATTGCCGCAGGCGGCGGCAAATTCCGCGTGCACGCGCGCCCGGTCAAAATCGCCTTCGGCAATGTAAATTTCGCCGAGTGCGATGTGGGCGCCCGCCAAGGCGGGTTTCTTTCCCAGCGCGATCAGCAGGTGATGCTTGGCTTCTTCGCGTTTGTGCTGCACGCGATAAAGTTGCGCCAGGTGGTAGTAGCCTTCCGCCCACTCGGGATTCTTTTCGAGAGCGCGCTGCTGCTCGGCGATCTGGCGCGCGGTTTCGTCATCGAGCGCCTCGTCGGCGATGCGGCGGAAGAAGGAGTCGTCGCTAGACATCATCACCATTAGAATAACTGCATGCTTGTAAAATCGCAGGACTATCTGGACGACAGTGGTGACCTGAACAATTGGCAGATCGACGAGATCAGAAGAGCGGTTCAAGAAGCGGACCGCGATGAGTTTGCCAGCGATGAAGAAGTGCAGCAGATATTTGCCAGGTTGACGCGTCTTTAA
Source organism: Terriglobia bacterium (assembly GCA_963760265.1). GTDB lineage: Bacteria > Acidobacteriota > Terriglobia > Terriglobales > Acidobacteriaceae > JAIQGF01. The sequence continues at coordinate 35,338 of CAVXCR010000041.1, read as the reverse complement.
ACAATCCAGCCGCCGCCGACCACCAGATCGCCGTCATAGAACACCGCTGCCTGGCCGGGCGTAACCGCGCGCTGGGGCTGGTCAAAGGTCGCCAGCACTTCATCGTCACCGGTCTTCTCGATCACGGCGGGCGCAGGCTCGTGGCGGTTGCGGATCTTCACCGATACGCGCATCGGCTGCCGCAGATCGGCGTTGTCCACGGCAATCCAGTTCAAACGGCGCGCACGCAGCGTGGTCGCGTACAGCTCTTCTCCGCCGCCAACCACCACCTGGCGCTTCTCGCCATTGATTTCCAAAACGTATAGCGGCGAGCCAGTGGCCACGCCCAGACCCTTACGCTGGCCCACCGTGAAATTATGAATGCCGGCGTGGGTGCCGATCACTTCCCCGTTGGTGGTGACCAGCTCGCCCGCGGTGTCGGGCAGCGACTCGCCCTGCTCCGCCAGGTACGCGTCAATGAACTGCTTGTAGTCACCGCCGGGGACAAAACAGATTTCCTGGGAATCCGGCTTCTCGGCCAACGCCAGCCCGTGCCGGCGCGCCAGCTCGCGGACCTCGGACTTGCGCAAGTCTCCCAGCGGAAACAAGGTGCGCGAGAGCTGCTCCTGCGTCAGGCCAAACAGAAAGTACGTCTGGTCCTTGCAGAGGTCGGCCGGACGGCGCAGCAGCCAGCGCTGGCGCGCGGCGTCAAATTCCACTCGCGCATAGTGGCCGGTGGCAAGCTGTTCGGCGCCGATCTGGCGCGCGGTGATCAGGAGCTGATCGAACTTCAGGTGGTTGTTGCACAGGCTGCACGGAATGGGCGTGCGGCCGGACAGATACTCGCCGATGAACGGGCGCACTACCTCGTCCTCGAAGCGCCGCTCCTGGTTGACCACGTAGTACGGGATGCCGAGCGTCTCGGCGACACGGCGGGCGTCGTACACGTCGTCGAGCGAGCAGCAGCGCCCGGTGACCGTCTCCGGCATGCCGTTGTGACCCGCCAGCCGGCGCTGGTTCCAGAGCTGCATGGTGAGACCGATCACCTGGCGGCCCTCGGCGCGCAGCATGGCCGCAACGGTGGAGGAATCCACACCGCCCGACATGGCAACCGCAATTGGATAGTCTTCAGTCATCAGTCTTCGGTCGTCAGCAAGCGGAAATGAGGAAATGGAACTTCCCAGTCGCGGCCCCTGACGACTCAAGACCGACGACTGAAGACTCACCCCGCTTGTACTTTATTGTAAATGGGCGACAGCTCACGCAGCCGCGAAACGGTCGCGGGCAGGATGGAGAGCAGCAGGTCCACGTCTTCGCTGGTGTTCTGCTTGCCGATGGAAAATCGCAGGCTGGCGCGGGCGCGGTCGGGGGAGAGGCCCATCGCGGTCAGAACGTGCGACGGCTCGATCGCTCCCGAAGAGCAGGCCGCGCCGGTGGAAACGGCGACCCCCTTGAGGTCGAGGGCAATCACCAGCGCCTCGCCCTCGATGAAATCAAAATAGATGCTGCTGGTATTGGGCACGCGTGGCGCACCGGCGCTGTTCACGCCGACCGAATCGATGGTTTCGGTGATGGTTTGCTCGAGACGATCGCGCAGCATGCGAATGTTCCCGACCTCGCCATTGCCGAGCCCGGCGCGCGCCAGTTCCGCTGCCTTGCCCAGGCCTACGATCCCGGCGACGTTTTCCGTCCCGGCACGCCGCGCACGCTCGTGCCGTCCGCCGTACAGCATCGGCTGCAGCAACGTTCCCTTGCGCACGTACAGCGCGCCCACGCCCTGCGGGGCATGGATCTTGTGTCCTGAGATGGAGAGCAGGTCGCAGCGAATCGCGCTCACATCAACCGGCACCTTGCCCGCAGCCTGCACGGCGTCGCTGTGGAAATAAACGTCGGCCTCGGCGGCGATAGCGCCAATCTCGTTGACCGGTTGGAGCACGCCGGTTTCATTATTCGCCATCATGATGCTGATCAGACGCGTGTTGGGCCGCAGCGCGCGCTTGACGTCATCGGGCGAAACCAGCGCCTGGCCGTCCACCGGGACGCAGGTCACCTCGCAGCCCGTCGCCTCCAGCCGCTTGCAGGCGTTCAGCACGGCATGGTGCTCGATCGAACTGGTGATGACGTGATCGCCGGGGCGGGTGATGCCGAAGACGGCCAGGTTGTCGGCCTCGGTGCCGCCGCTGGTGAACACAACTTCCGAGGCCCGGCAGCCGAGCAAGGCCGCGACCGATTCGCGCGCGCGCTCCACTGCCGCCCGCGTCTGCTGTCCGTGATGGTGGATGGACGACGCGTTGCCGAACTGCTCGATGAAATACGGCTGCATCGCCTCCAGCACTGGCGGCAGGAGCGGTGTGGTCGCGTTGTTGTCGAGATAGGCGCGGCGCATAATTCCCTGACTTTGTATTTTACGCTGTCACAGGCAAGAGTGATTAACCACGGAGACACAGAGGCACGGAGGTTGATTTTCCTATTTTCTCCGTGTCTCCGTGCCTCCGTGGTGGCATCGAACTTTGGGCAAAAACAAAGCGCGCTCCCAGGCGAGCGCGCTCCAACCTCTTCTTCCCATCGTCGAATCAGCGCCGGTCAATGGAAACGTAGTGCTGCGGGTACGCCGGGCCGACGTAATCGGCGCGAGGCCGGATCAGGCGGTTGTCCCCGAGTTGCTCCATCACGTGCGCCGTCCAGCCGCTGATGCGCGATACGGCAAAGATCGGGGTGAACAGGTCGAGATCGATGCCCAGCGTGTAATAGGTCGAAGCGGAATAGAAATCCACGTTGGCGTTCAGCTTCTTGTCGGCCTTCATGAACTGTTCGATCTTGCTGGAGTACTCAAACCATTTTGCCTGTCCGCTGGATTCGCCCAGCTCGCGCGACATCTGACGCAGGTGCGTGGCGCGCGGGTCCTCGGTGTGATACACGCGGTGTCCGAAACCCGGGATCTTTTTCTTTTGCGCCAGCATGCCCTTGATGTGCTCCACCGGGTCGGCGCCAGCCTTGGCAATTTCGGCCAGGATCTTGAACACCGCTTCGTTGGCGCCTCCGTGCAGCGGCCCCTTCAGCGCGCCGATGCCTGAGGTGATGGCCGAATGCATGTCCGACAGCGTGGCGGCGGTCACGCGCGCCGCGAAGGTGGACGCGTTCAGTTCGTGGTCGGCATGCAGGATCAGGGCGATGTCCAGGGCGCGCTCGGCGGTTTTCGACGGCGGCTCGCCATTCAACATCAGCAGGAAATTCGCGGCATGCGACAGCGAACGGTCGGGCTCTGCAATCGGGCGGCCTTTCCGAATGCGGTCATAGGCAGCCACGATCATGGCGAGTTGCGAGGTCAGCCGCAGCGACTTGTGCAGATTAGCTTCCGGAGTATTGACGTTCTCCTCGGGATCGTAGAAGGAGAGCGCGGAAACCGCCGTGCGCAGCACGTCCATGGGCAGCGCGTGCCGCGGAGCCTGGCGCAGCAGGTTGATGATGGCGGTGTCAAGCTTACGTTCATCGGCGAGCGCCCGGGTGAACTCGCGTAGCTCGGCTCGGTTGGGCAGCTTGCCGAACCAGAGCAGGTAGCAGGTTTCCTCGAACGTGGAATTGTCGGCAAGTTCGTGAATGTCAATGCCGCGGTAGGCCAGGATGCCGCGGTCGCCGTCGATAAAACAAATGCTGGAAACCGCCGCGATAACGCCTTCCAAACCCTTGGGCGTAAGAGTGCTAGCTGGACATAAGCTCCTCGCAATCCTGTTTGATGCGGGATCGAACGCAGGTGACGCAGGGCCCGCTGCTGACACAAGTGGGAGAGTACCCGGTACCATACCGCAAACTTCGTGCAATTCCAAATCGGGACGTGGTTGCGAACTGGTGGGGACGAGCCGCTTGCGACGTTGCCGGGCTGCGCTCATGGGCGTATATTTGGGGGTTTTGTGGTTGTCGCCCGGCGCAATTGAGCTGAGGCAACCGGGTTTTCACCTTGTGGAACTCACCTTCATGCCGGACCGGCATGGGAGATCGAGCATGTTAAAACGCGCCGTTCTATGTTTCGGTATTGCAATCATTTTGGCGGGCATCGCCCCGGCCGACGAAGGCATGTGGCTGTTCAACGCATTTCCAAAAGCCCGGGTCAAGGCGAAATACGGGTTCGAGCCGACCCAGGCGTGGCTCGATCACGTGCGCCTGTCGTCGGTGCGCTTCAACAACGGCGGGTCCGGGTCGTTTGTTTCGCCCCACGGCCTGGCGTTCACCAACCATCACGTCGGCGCGGTTTGCGTCCAGCAGCTTTCCACCGGCGGCAAAGATTTCATGAAATCCGGCTTCTACGCCAAAACGCAGGCGGACGAGGCCAAGTGTCCTGACCTGGAACTCAACGTCCTGCAGAGCATTGAAGACGTCACCGCCAAAGTCCAGGCGGCGGTGAAGCCGGGCATTTCAGCCGCCGAGGCCGGCACCGCGCAGCGCGCGGCCATGTCGGCCATCGAGAGCGACTGCACCAAGTCCACCGGACTGCGCTGCGACGTGGTGACGCTCTACGCCGGCGGCATGTACAACCTCTATCGCTACAAAAAGTACACCGACGTGCGCCTGGTCTTCGCGCCCGAATTCGACGCCGCATTCTTTGGCGGCGACCCCGACAACTTCGAATATCCGCGCTACGACCTCGACATCACGTTTTTCCGCGTTTATGAGAACGATAAGCCGGTAACCCTCACCCAGTCCTTTAAGTGGTCGAAGGCCGGCGTCAGCGACGGCGAGCTGATCTTCGTCTCCGGCCATCCCGGCTCCACCGGCCGCCTGCTGACCATGTCGCAACTGGAGTTCCTGCGCGACACCAGCTATCCGTGGCGGCTGAAGTCTCTGCAGGGCATGGTGAAGACGTTGAAGAGCTTCTCCGCCCAGTCGCCGGAGAACGCGCGCCGGGCCCAGGAAGATATCTTCGGCATGGAGAATTCGCTGAAGGCAATCACCGGGTACCAGTCGGGCCTGCTCGACAAAAAGCTGATGACGGAAAAACAACAGGAGGAGAACAAACTAAAGCAGGGTGTCGCCTCCGATCCCAACAAGAAGCAGGAATTCGGCGATCCCTGGGCTGATGCCGCAAAGGCGGAGAACACCTACAAGCAGATTTTCATGCCAGTCGTCTACCTGGAGCGCCGGCAGGGGCTGCGGGGTGATCTGGCCGGCATTGCCCGCATCCTGGTGCGTGCCGCGGCGGAAAGGCCGAAACCGAACGGCGAGCGTCTGCGCGAGTATCGCGAGTCGGCGCTGCCTTCGGTCGAGCAGCAACTGTTCTCGACCGCTCCCCTCTACAAGGACCTGGAGACCGTCATCGTGACGGAGTCGCTTCGCCAGATGCAAAGCGATCTGGGCAACGATCCCGCCGTCGCCGGGGTGCTCAAGGGCCAAGACCCCGCGCAGGCAGCTAAAGCGCTGATTGAGGGCACGAAGCTGGAAGACGTCGCCCTCCGCAAGCAGCTCTATGAAGGCGGCGCAGCGGCCGTCAACGCCAGCACTGACCCGCTGATCGTCGTCATGCGCAACATTGATTCGGAAGCGCGCAAGTACCGCAAGCAGTATGACGACCAGGTGGACGCGGTGGAGCGGCGCAACGGCGCGACCTTGTCGAAGATCCGCTTTGCCGAACTCGGCACCGACACCTATCCTGACGCAACCTTCACGCTGCGTCTCAGCTACGGCGCGGTGAAGGGCTTTACCGAAGACGGGCGCGGCAGCATCGTGCCCGCCGGGACCAAGCTTCCCTTCTTCACCACCTTTGCCGGCGCGTTTGAACACGCCGCCAAACACGACAACAAGCCGCCCTACAACCTGCCCGCGAGCTGGCTCCAGAACAAATCGAAGATCAAGCTGAACACGCCGCTGAATACCATCGAGACCGCCGACATTATCGGCGGCAACTCGGGCAGCCCGGTGGTGAACAAGGCGGGCGAAGTGGTCGGCATCATCTTCGACGGCAACATTCAGTCGCTGCCCTGGAACTTCCAGTACGAAGACGCGATCGGGCGTTCGCTGCACGTGGATTCGCAGGGCATCCTGGAGGCGCTGCGCAGTATCTACGGCGCCACCCGCCTGGTGGATGAACTGGAGGGTAAGAGTGCACCGGCTGCACCGACAAACTGGCGCAGCAAAGAAATAGGGCCGAAGAATACCGAACCGCAGATTCCCGCGGATCAACACGGATCGACTGTCCTCTGATCTGCGTTAATCCGCGGCATCTGCGGTTTTCTTTTGCCTCTATTCCGGCCAGATGCTGAGCGCCGTCTTGCCCAGAATCTGATCCTGCACCTCTGCCTTCAGCGGCAGCGCTTTGAAATCGTCCAGGTTGCGTTGGATGTCCGGCACTCCCGGCCCGGGCCAGTCGGTGCCGAACAGCGTCTTGGAGGCGATCTCCTCCAGCCGCGGAAAATACTTCAGCAGCGTTTTCGGCGGGATGCCGCTGATGTCGAGGAACACGTTGGGGTGGCGGCGAATCAGGAAAAATGCCGTGTCCATCCACAGCGGGCGCCCGCCATGGGCCAGCAGGATCTTGAGCTTGGGGAAATCCACCGCGACATCGTCCACGAACATCGGATCGCCGTACTTATTGCGCGCGCCGGGAAAGATGGACGTGCCGGTGTGGAACATCACCGGGATTCCGTTCGCCTCGGCGGCGCGGTAAATGATTTCCAGTTCTTTCACGCCGCGCAGGTAGTCGTTGGGATAAAGCAATTGGTGCGGCGGATGGATTTTAATCAGCCGGATCCTGAGCCGCACCAGGTGCTCGACATCGGCCATGATGTTCGCGGAGTGCCGTGGATGCAGCGACCCGCACGGGATCAGCCGCCGCGGATCTTCCTTCACGTAATCGGCGACGAACTGGTTCACGCCGGCCGTGAACCCGATCACCTCCGGCGCCACGTAGTTGATGAGCACCGCGCGATCGATCCCCGCCTTGTCCATGTGGTGAAGGAAGGCGCGCGGCGATCGGCAGAACTCCTCGATCTGCGGGAACTCCGGCCGCTTTGCCTTCATCAGGCGCAGCGCCTCCAGCTTGAACATCTCCAGCGGCTGAATGTGGATGTGGCAGTCGGTGATCATAAGTCGACGGTCGATGGCCGCGTCAATGCTCAATCCTAAATGCTAATCGCTAATTGCTAATTGCTGATCACTCACGCCGGCCAGATCGCGAGCGCGGTCTTACTGAGAATTTGCTCCTTTGCCGCATCCGACAGCGGCAACGCGCGGATCGCATCAATGTTGCGGCGGATGTCCACGCCGCCGGGGCCCGGCCAATCGCTGCCAAACATTGTCTTGGACGCAATCTCCTCCAGCCGCGGGAACCACTTCAAGAGTTGCCGCGGCGGAATGCTGCTGATATCGAGATAAACATTGGGATGGCGGCGCAGTAGAAAAAACGCCGTGTCCATCCACAGCGGACGCCCGCCGTGCGCCATCAGGATTTTCAGTTGCGGAAAATCCACCGCCACGTCGTCAATGTACATCGGATCGCCGTAGCGGTTGCGCGCGCCCGGGAAAATGGACGTGCCGGTGTGGAACATCACCGGAATTCCGTTCGCCTCCGCGGCACGGTAGAGGAGTTCGAGTTCGTTGAGCCCGTTGAGGTAGTCGTTGGGATAGAAAAGCTGGTGTGGGGGATGGATCTTGATGACGCGAATGCCGAGCCGCAGAAAATTGTCGAGTTCGGCCATGAAGTTCTGCGCGTGCCGCGGGTGCAGTCCGCCGCAGGGGATCAGCCGCCGCGGATCGGTGCGCGCGTACTCGGCATAAAACGTGTTGATGCTGGAATCGATCCCGATCACCTCCGGCGACACCGATCCGATCAGCACCGCACGGTCCACCTCAATGCTGTCCAGGTATTTCAAGAAACTCGCGGGGGAGCGCGCGAACTGGCGCATCTGTTCGTACTGGGCGCCGCTCGAGTGCATCAGCGCCTCCGCCCCCGGCTTCAGCACCAGGTCCGGCGGATGAATGTGGATGTGGCAGTCGGTGATCACGGTAGGCTCCAGGCTCCACTGCTCCAGCGTGGAAGGGCACGGCTTTAGCCGTGCCGAAACGGCCACCCTATGTTCTTGTCATTCCGAGCGGGCTTCGGCTAGGTCATGGCTTCAGACGTGAGCGATGCGTCCCGAGCCGAAGCCCGCGAGGAATCTGCTTTACCGCGCGGCCTCCAACACAGCCCGTTTCGTGAACACCCGAATCATCTCACGCCGGTACTCAGGTGTGAGGGCTGATGTCGTCAGCGGCTTGGCCATGCGTGCCGCCAATTCTCCGACGTGCAACGCCAGTTCTTCATTCATTTCCCTGCCCGCCAATGCCTCGGTTGCGCCCTTCACGATCAGCGGCGCCGGATTCACCGCGGTGAGCGCGACTCTGGCATCCACGACGTGTCCGTTGCTGCGTTTCAGCGCCACCGCAATCCCGGCGAGTGGATAGTCAATCGAGCCGCGTATCCGCAGTTTGCGATAAACGCCGCGCCAGCCGGCCGTTTTTGGCGGCAGCAGCACGCGCGTGAGCAGCTCGTTTTTCCCCAGCTTCATGCGCGCGTCGCCCACGTTGGTGTAGAACTCGCTCAGCGGAACGCGCCGCGTGCCTTTGGGCCCTGCAATTTCGATCTCCGCCTCCAGGCAGAGCAGCGCCGGAGGAGTGTCGCCCGAAAACGCGGCCCAGCATTTCGTTCCGCCGGGCGCAACGTGGCACAAGTCGCCGTCTTTCTTAATGCAGAAGCCGCACGATTTCCGCCATGGCAGCGACTGGTTGTACCAGAGGCAGCGCGTATCCAGGCAGATGTTTCCGCCGATCGTTCCCATGTTGCGCAGCACCGGCGACGCCACCGTCTTCGCCGCCTCGTGCAGCACGGAATAATTGCGCGCAATCTCTGGTGAGCGCTCGATTGTCGTCAGCGTGGCGAGCGCACCGATTTCCAAGCCGCCATCGTGCTCGCGAATTCCGCGCAGTTCGCCGATGCCGCGGATGTCCACCAGGAAGCGCGGCGCGAAAAGGTGCTGCCTCAAGGAGGGGACAAGATCCGTGCCGCCAGCGACGATCTGCGCGCTGGCCGCGTGTTTCGCGAGGAATTCGATCGCTTCAGCAACCGTGCGCGGACGGAGAAGCTGGAAGTCGGGGAGAGCCACTAGTCGTCTCCCTGCACAGGCGAGGGCGCCTGTGCCACGCGCGCCGGATCCAACGCATGCCGCGCCGGGCCTTTGCCTTTGAAGCACAGCGCGCCGCCGTGTTCGGGAAAAGTCGCGGGCGCGGTGGGATCAACATCGCGCGTCATGTCTAACTTCTTTTCGCCCTTCTTCGAGCGCAGGGCGGCCAGCACGCGCTCGGGCGTGAATGGCGCCTCGCGCAAGCGCACGCCGACCGCATCGTAGATCGCGTTCGAGATCGCCGGAATGGTCGCTGCCAGCGAGCCCTCGCCCGCTTCCTTGGCGCCGAACGGCCCCTCGGGATCGATGCTTTCCACGATCATGCACTCGATCTCCGGCGACTCCGCCGCCGATGGCGACCGGTACTCCAGCAGCCCGGGATTCATCAGCAGGCCGTCTTTCCACACCATTTCTTCTTCCAGCGCCTGCCCCAGGCCCATCCACACCGAGCCGATGACTTGCCCTTCCACAGCAACCGGGTTCAACGCGCGACCGCAATCGTGCGCCGCCCAGATCTTGTGCACCGTGACTTCGCCGGTCTCTTCGTCCACGCTGACCTCGGCCACCTGCGCCGAGTACGAGTACGCCGGCGATGGTCCGACTCCCGCGCCTTTGAACTGCCCGCCACGCGCTCCCGGAGGCGGTGCGTACGAACCCGTCCCGGTGAGCGCTCCGATGAAATCAATGGCGGCGACCACAGCTTCTTCGAAGCTCATCCGGTCTCGAGGGCCTTCGTCTTCATTCCGTCTCTTCTGCTGCACCGACCCGCGCAGGGTCTGGCCTTCGACGCGGCCCTGGACTTTCACCTCGCTCGCGGGCGAGCGCGCTCCATCGTCGCTTTCGCCTTTGCGGAAAACCTTGTCGCCGCGAAACACCACGTCTTCCGGGCGCAATTCAGTTTGCGCGCCGCCGCAGCCGCGATTTGCTTCTTGACGTCTTCGGCGGCCCGCAGCGACGCATTCCCGGTCATAAACGTGACCCGGCTGGAATACGACCCGAGATCAATCGGCGTCAGATCCGTGTCGGCGGCGACCACTTTCACCCGCGCCAGGTCGCAGCCCAGCACCTCGGCGATAACTTGCGCCGTCATCGTGTCCGATCCCTGCCCGATTTCCGACGCGCCCGTGTACGCCACCACGCCCCCGTCGCGGTCCACCTTGATGTTCACCGTCGAGTGCGGCATGTCGGAACGAATGATGGAATTCGCTGCTCCGCTGACGTAGTGCGAGCAAGCAATGCCGAGGCCGCGCTTCTGCGCTTTGTCGACCGTCGACTGTCGACCGTCGACAGCCACACGCTTTTCATTCCATCGTGACGCGGTGACGACCTTTTCAATACACTCAGGTAGGCCGTAGCTCAGCACCCGCAGGCCGTTCACCGTCACGCACGGAGGCTTCAATAGATTGCGCCGCCGCACCTCCGCCGGGTCCAGCTTCAGCGCCGCCGCAATCTCGTCCAGTTGCGACTCGAAGGCGAAGCGCACATTCACCGTCCCGTGACCGCGCATGGCGCCGCATGCCGGCTTGTTGGTCAGCACGCGATAGCCGTCATAGCGCACGTTGGCAATGTCGTAGAGCGCGCCCAGCAGCGCGCCGGAATAAAGAATTGTCACCGGGCCATAGGAGCAGTACCCGCCGCCGTCCTGGATGACGCGCGCTGCTACGGCGACGATCCGCCCGTCGTTCTTCACGCCCATTTTCAGGTCAACGATGGTGCGGGGACGCCCGCGATGCGCCCAGAACACTTCCTCGCGCGTGTAGGTGATTTTCACCGGAGCGTTGGCCGCGCGCGCCGCGATCGCCGCCGTGATTTCCAGCGGGATCACCTCGCTCTTCCCGCCGAAGCCGCCGCCCACCAGCGGCTTGATCACGCGGATCTGCGACATCGGCATGTCCAGCACCAGCGAGAGCTTGTGTTGCAGGTAATACGGCACCTGCGTGGATGACCACACGGTCAGCCGCCCGGGCTTTCCGGTGCGCGGGTCGATCTCGAACGCCGCCAAGGTCGAGTGCGGCTCCATCGCCGCGTGCGTCACCTCGTTGGCGAGGTAGCGCGCCTCGGCTACATAATTCGCCTCGGCGAAGGCCTTGTCCGGATCGCCAAATACGTGGTGGTACTCTTTCTCGATGTTGTGCGGCCGGCTCTGGTGGATGAACTCCCACCCCGTCGAACCAAACCCGGGTTCGCCGGGGACCCCGGTTTCGCCCTCGGCCTTCATGGACTGCTCGGGATCGAACCACGCCGGCAGCAGTTCGTACTCGACGTCAATCAGCTCCAACGCCTTCTCCGCCGTAGCTTCATCCACCGCCGCCACACACGCCACGTTGTCCCCGACGTAGCGGACTTTGTCCAGCGCCAGCGCGTGCTCGTCATGCCCAATGGGAAGAATTCCGTAGGTGGTCGGCGCATCTTTGCCGGTGACCACAGCCACCACGCCCGGCAGCGCTCGTGCGCGCGACGTGTCGATGCTCTTGATCCGCGCGTGCGGGTGCGGCGAATGCAGAATCTTCCCGATCAGCATTCCCGGCACGCTGAGGTCGTCGGTGTACTTGCCGTGGCCGGTGGTCTTCTCCGCCGCGTCCACGAATGCGACCGGCCTGCCGATGGTGGAGAACTCGCTCATGCGCCGCTCTTCCGCGGATCCATGTCGATGCCGGCTTCTTCCGGATCGCGCACGATCGCTATGTTGGCGTCAATCGCTCGCATTCGAATGGGAACGATTTCGTGGTACTCCGGCGAGTCGTAGAATGCACGCGCTGCCGCAAAGCTGGGATAGACAACAATGATCGTGCGCACATACGGCCACTCGCCGGAGCGCACGGCCGGCGTTTTGTCCACCGCCACGTATTTCCCGCCATACCGCTCAACAATCGGCGCCACGCGGACGGCATACTCGCGGAACGCCTCGAGGTCATTGATCCTCTTGATCGTGACGACAACGTAGGTCATTTGCTTCCCGCCATGGCGCGTTCTGCGTCTCTGCCCTTCCGCTCCGCTTCGATCGCCGCCTTGATCGCCTGGAACATCTGCATGTACCCGGTGCAGCGGCACAGATTCCCGCTCAATGCACCGCGAATCTCGTCGTCCGATGGATTGGGATTCTCCGTCAGCAAGTGATCCACGGTCATCATGAAGCCGGGCGTACAGTAGCCGCACTGCGCGCCGCCCCAATCGCCATACGCCTTCTGGATGGCCGCCAGCGAGCCGTGCTCGGCGATGCCCTCCACCGTCGTGATCTCCTGCTCCTGGCACGACGCCGCCAGCAGCGCGCACGACAGCACCGGCACGCCGTCCAGTTGCACCGTGCACGCGCCGCACGAGGAATCGTCGCAGCCGCGCTTTGATCCGGTCAGCCCGAGCTCCTGACGCAGCACGTCCAGCAGCAGCCGGTTGGGCGCGATGGCGATTTCGTGCACGCGCCCGTTGATTTTTAGACTTATGAGTTCTTTTTTCATCAGCGATTAGCAGTTAGCAATTAGCGATTAGCCTGCGCCGGCTGCGCGACAATAGCAAATCTCGAGTTGGTGTTCGCTAATTGCTAATCGCTAATCGCTAATTGCCTTAATATGTCGGCACCTTCGAGTCCACCTCGCGCGACCAACGATCAATGCCGCCGCGCATCGACTGAACTTTTTCGAATCCCTGCTGCCGCAGCCAGTTGGTCACGTTCAGCGAGCGCACGCCGTGATGGCACATGACCACGATGTGCGCATCTGGGTCAAGCTCCTGGTTGGCGCGCATGGGAATCTCTCCCATCGGGATATGCACCGTGCCCTCCAGGTGCGCCATCTGCAACTCGACCGGCTCGCGCACGTCGAGCAGCACCGGCGCGTCGCCGCTTCCCAACTTCTGCTTTACTTCCGTAGGTGTAATTTCGAAATCCATCGCAGCCTGTTCTTGCCGTCGACCATCGACCGTCGACCGTCGACCGTTTTCAGTATCCAAAATCTGCCGTTGCCGCGTACGCGTGCCGCTTCACCCCAAGTTCCTTCACCCGGCACTCGCCCAGCAGGTCAACGTAACCTGCCCGATCCGCCACGCCATGAACCCAGCGCCGCGCCCAGGCATCGAAATCCGTTTTCGTCTTGGTCTGCTCGTGATACTGGCGGAAGTAAGCGTCGTCGCGCTTGTAATATCCCTGCACCGGCGAGGGATGCGCCCCCATCGGCGCTTCCACCACCGCGCTGACCAGGAACCCGGGTATTACGGTGCGGTTGGGGTCGCTGGCGATCACCTCCGGCGCAACCATCTCCTCCGCCGTCACGATCACGCGCTTCGCCGCCTTCACGCCTCCAGCATGATTCCGAAATTTCCCCAGCAGTGCGCGTTGCCCTCGGCGTCCGCCCGCTGCACGTGCACGATCGTGACATCCGGATGCAGCGCCTTCACCGCGTGCAGCTTCTGCTTTTGTCCAACCCCAACCTTTGTTGTAGATGTCATCCCGAGCGAGGTTGAGGCGTCTAGCGGGCGTGAGCGAAGCGGGAGCCCGCTGCCGAAATTCCGAGGCGAAGCCGAGGGAACTTCCGAGTCGAGGGACCTTGCGTTTTCTTCTCCGAACGGCGACTCAATCTCCGCAAAGAACTCGTTGTCTTTAGCGACGTCACTCCCCATCGCCGACAGCGTCGGCAGAAACGGCACACCCATCGCGGCAGCCTGCAGCGCCAGCGCGACGGTGAAGTTGGTCATGTCGGTGACCTTCAGCCCGTCCTGCTCCACCGCGCGCCGGAAGTTGTACGCCGAGCCCATCATCACGTTGCCGACCCAGGCGGCGATCACGCGCGCCGCGCACCCCGCGCCAATCATCTGGTCGAACAGGATGTCGGAAATCGGTCCGATCAGCGTCAGCCCGCGCCTGTTCTGCCGCATGATCTCGTGTCCGGCGGCAAACGGGATCATCTGCTCCAACTGGCAGCCGAGCACAACGCTGCTCCCGTCCGGCACGAACCGGGCAATCGCGTCCGACATAGAAACCTGTTTCGGCATCAACAGGCCATCGACCATCGACCAACGACCATCGACTACTTCCCTTTCCACACCGGCTGCCGCTTTTCCATGAACGCCGCAATCCCCTCGTGCGCGTCTTCCAGCTTCATCAGCTCTTCCAGATAAATCTGCTCCGCGCGTGCCAGGCCCTTGTCGAAGTGAATCGCTTCCCACGCGTACAGCGCCTTCTTGGTCAGCGCCAGCGATGCCGCGCTCAGCTTGCCCAACCGCTCCGCCGCTTCGTCCACCAACTCCGATAATTCGTTATCGGGCACGGCCTCGTTGGCCAGGCCGATGCGCATTGCTTCCTCGCCGCTGATCCGGCGTCCGGTCAGGATCAGGTCGGCGGCGCGCTTCTGTCCCACGATTGCCGACAGCACCACCGCCGCCACCGGCGGAAAACATCCCAACGCAATTTCCGGAAATCCCCAGTTCGAAGTGTCGGTAGTGAACACCAGGTCGCACATCGCGGCCAGCTCCGCGCCGCCACCGAAGCAGTTGCCGCGCACCGCCGCGATGCTCACCTTGCGGGTGTCGGCCAGCGCGCGCATCACCGCGTGCATTTTCACCAGCATGTCGCGCACTTTGTCGGGTGTGTGGGCGCTCACGTCCACTCCGGCGGAAAACGCCCGGTCGCTGCCCGCAAACACCACGGCCGCGATGTCGGCCCGCGCTTCGATCTGCTCCATCGCGACCAGCAACTCCTCCATCATCGGGACATCCATCACGTTCACCGGCGGGTTAGCCAGAATGATGCGCGCCACCGGCGCCTGCATCGAGACCATCAGCTTTTTGTAGGACGAAGTCGCATTGGGCAAGGCCATAACCAACCTTCTTTCAGCTTGTCCAGAAACCTTCTTTGTCGTACTCCCGAATGGCCTGCAACTCCGCCGCGCTCGGCGAAGGCGTCTCCGTCACGTTGTCCAGGACGCGCAACTTCCAACCGGTATTGGCGATGACATCTTCGACCGTCACGCCGGGATGCACCGACGCCAGCCGCGCCTCGCCGTCTTCCCCAAACCGCAGCACCGCCTTAGTCGTGATCACCGCGCTCGGCCCGCCGCGCGGCAGACCCTTGCGCTCGCGCCACCCCGCACCGTCTCCATTGCCCGGACTGGTGACATACGAAACTCTCTCCGGCAGCCGCCGCTTGGAATGTTCCAGCAGCACAACAAAACGTTTCGCGAGCGACGCAATGTCACACGCGCCACCGGAACCGGGAAGACGGGTGACCTTCGCCTCAGGGGCTAAAGCCCCTCCGTAGTTGCGACCTGCATCGGCACGGCTCCCTCGACTGCGCTCGGGACAAGTTCCGCCGTGCCCTTCCACGGCAGCCGTACGTACCATCGTGGAGTTGAGATTTCCGAAACGGTCCACCTCGGCCGCTCCCAGGAATCCCAGATCCACTCTGCCCGACTGCAGCAGGCTCATCACGCTGAGCATGTCCAGGCATTGCGTCGCGCCCAGGATGTTGGGCGGATCGGCCATGGTGTAAATCAGTTCCGGCGCCGGTGTCGCGCGGATCACGCCATTCTCGAACAACCCCACTGCGTTCGGCGCATGCGTGCGTTTCGCCACCACGAAGGCAATGAGCGGCAGCCGCATGCCCACGAACACCACTTCGCCATCGCGTATCTCGCGCGCCGCGCTGGCGACCATCAGCTCGCCCAGGGTGCAGCCGGCGCGCTCCGAAATGTGAGCGGGAGTAGTCATGAAGGGTCCATCGGTCTATCAGTCTATCGGTCGTTCCAGATTCTCGTCACCGATCGACCGAAAGACCGATAGACCGAGCGACTAAAGATTGATCGCCGACTTTCTTACTTCCCCGATCGTCTCCAGCGGGTCGCGCGCGCCGGTTTTTTCGGCAATCCAGTTTTTCTCGTTCTTGATGATGTCCACCAGCAATTGCTTGTCGGCAGCGGTCGGCAGGAATTCGTCGAGTTGCTGCTCGTACGCCTTGTCGTCCATCGGCTCGCCCGTTTTCGGATGGAACTTCTGTTCCGCCCAGCGCCCGATCGCGCGGTTGAATTTGATGTTGGGCGCGTGCAGCGGCTCGATGCCCGCTGGCAGATACTTGTTCAGCCGCTCGATCAGCCCCGCCACTTCGTCGCGGTACAGGTTGCGGTTGTAATCGTTCAGATCTTCCAGGTCGGGCTGCTGCGCGTTCTTCGGCTCGTCGTACCGCCCCTTGATTCCCCATACGTAGGCCCAGTGCGCCGACGACGAGTGGTCGGTGCCGAACAGGTCGTACGATCCCGAAATCCACTTGTTCAGATACTTCTGTATCAGCCATGCCGGGACTTTTCCGGCCTTGACCACGCGCCCCAGGCCGTCGTTGCCCGTGCCCATGTGGAACGCCTCTTCGCGCAGCATGTACGACATCGAGCGTCCCAGCGGCGCGAACGCCGAATATTTCAGCATCTGCAACTGGAACTTTCCGTCGCGGTCCACGAAATCCGTGTAGGTGAAAAAGTCCATCCAGTTGTCCACGTCCACGTTGAACGCGCCCAGCAGGCGCTTGTTTTCGAACGCCCGCCGCTCCAGCAGCTTTTGCGCCTCGACCTTGCCGGAGTGCCCGAAGTGGTCCACCAGCAGCGCGCACATCTGCCAGCCGTGCCGCATCTCCTCGATCCACACCCGCAGCAGCGCCTTGCGGTCGTAGTCGGTGGGCGCGGTCTCGTACAGCCAGCGCTGCTGCTCCACGCTGGCGAATTCCGTGTCGCCCTGGTACACGATCAGGTTCATCAGCGCGTCGCGCATCTGCTGCGTCGGAATCTGGCGCAGGTTCTCCCACTTGCGCCGGCCCTTGTAGTGTCCGAACTGGATCTCGTCGGTCTCGATGGCGCCGTAGAGCGTGTCGAACTTGAAATCGGCGACCTGATCCTGGTTGACGCCGATGTCCTTGCGCCACTCGTCAAACAGTCCAACCCAATCGCTGAACGTCCCAATCTTCAGAACTTTCCCTGGCATGCGAACTCTGCACCTCTTGTCATTCCGAGCTTCTTGTCATTCCGAGTCGGGCTTTAGCCCGGCGAGGAATCTGCTTTTGCCGTCGACCATCGACCGTCGACCGTCGACTACAAGCTCAACCACACGCTTTTCACTTCCGTATAACTTTCCAGCGCAGCCTGACCCAGTTCCCTTCCGAAGCCCGACTGCTTGAATCCGCCAAACGGCAGCGCCGCATCCATCAGCCCGTAGGTGTTGATCCACACTGTGCCTGCCTTCAGCCGCCGCGACAGCGCGTGCGCCTTCTTGATGTCACGCGTCCAGATCGCCGCCGCCAGCCCGTACGGATTGCAATTCGCCAATTCCGCCACCTGCTCGACGTCGTCGAACGCCAGCGTGGCCAGCACCGGCCCGAAAATTTCTTCCTGCGCGATTTTCATGTCGTTACGCACGCCGCCGAAGATCGTCGGCTCGATGAAGTACCCCTTGCCGTTGCCGATCTCGACGCGATTGCCGCCGATCACCACCTGCGCGCCCTCGCTCTTGCCGGCCTCGATATACCCCAGCACGGTCTTCATCTGCTGTTCGCTGACAATCGCGCCCAGCTTGGTCTTGGGGTCCAGAGGATCGCCCGGCCGCAGCTTTTTCGCCCTCTCCACCAGCTTGGTCAGAAACTCGTCTTCAACTTTTTTCTCGACGAACAGCCTCGACCCGGCGCAGCACACCTCGCCCTTGCCGAAGAAAATTCCATTGATCGCGCCCTTCACCGCGCTGTCGAGATCGGAATCGGCAAACACGATGTTCGGCGACTTGCCGCCCAGCTCCAGCGTCACGCGCTTCAGCGTGTCCGCCGCCGACCGCATGATTTCCTTGCCGACCACGGTTGACCCGGTGAACGCCACCTTGTCCACCTGCGGGTGCTGCACCAGCGCCCTGCCCGTCTCCGGCCCGCCGGTCACGATGTTCAGCACGCCCGCCGGCAATCCCGCCTCGCGGCACAATTCGCCGAAACGCAACGCGGTCAGCGGCGTCTGTTCGGCCGGCTTCAGCACCACGGTGTTGCCGCAAGCCAGCGCCGGGCCCAGCTTCCAGCTCGCCAGCAGCAGCGGAAAATTCCACGCCACGATTGCGCCCACCACCCCCACCGGCTCGCGCAGCGTGTAGGTGAACGCGCTCTCGTTGATCTTGATGGTCTCGCCGCAAAGCTTCGTCGCCCACCCGGCGTAGTAGCGGAAGACGTCCGCCACCATCGGCATGTCAACGTAGCGCGACTCGAAGATCGGCTTGCCGTTGTCGAGCGTCTCCAACTCGGCAAGCTCGTCAATGTGCTGCTCCACCAGCTCTGCAATTTTCCAGAGCAGGCGCCCGCGCTCGCTGGCCGACATTTTGCGCCACGGCCCGCTGGCGTCGTCGAACGCCTTGCGCGCCGCCTGCACTGCGGCATCCACGTCGGCCGCACTCGCCTCCGCAGCCGTGGTCAGCACTTCCGCGGTCGCGGGATTGACGGTCGCAAACGTCTTTCCGCCCGCCGCATCCCGCCACTCGCCGCCAATCAGCAGCTTCCCTGGCTCGATCTTCGCTTGCGTCGCAGTTGCCATAACCACCTTCGAAGGCATCATCCTGGGCGCCTTCCGTCTGTGGACGAGCTCGGGATCTATGCTTTTTTGGCCATCGACCGTCGACCATCGACCGTCGACCGCTATTTCGCCTTGAACTCCGCCGGTCGCTTCTCCACGTACGCCGCCAGACCTTCTTTTGCGTCCTGGCTGTTGAAGAGCAGCGCTTGCAGTTCGCGTTCCACCGCCAGCGCCGACTCCATGGGAATTTCCCAGCCGGTTTGGATGGAGCGCTTGATGTTCCCCACCGCCTTCGACGCCTTGTTCGGCGGGCAGAACTGCCGCGCATACTCCAGCACGTTCTCCATGAAGTTTTCGCGTTCGAAGATGTCGTTGATGATCCCCATCTCCTTCGCCTCTTCGAATGAAAACGTGTTTCCGGTCACGATCAGTTCAATGGCTTTCGACTTTCCCACCATCCGCGACAGCCGTTGCGTACCGCCGGTGCCGGGCAGCACTCCGAGGTTGATTTCCGGCAGGCCGATCTTGCCCGCATCCTGGCGCGCGATGCGCAGGTCGGCCGCCATGGCGATCTCCAGCCCGCCGCCCACGGTGTGCCCGTTCAGCGCCGCAATCACCAGCTTCGGCGTGTGCTCCAGCCGCAACAGGGTCTCATTGGCGTGCAGGCAGAAGTAATACTTGAAGGTCGGGTCCACGCTCGCCAGCATCTTGATGTTGGCGCCCGCGGAGAAAAATTTGTCCCCGGCGCCGGTCAGGACAATGACGTACACGCCGTTGTCCATGCGCGCCTTCAGGATCGCCTCGTCCAACTGGCGGTTCATTTCATAGGTGTAGGTGTTGGCCGGCGGATCGTCCATGGTGATGATCCCCACGCCGCCGTCGGTGCGGTACTGCACAAGCGGTTTGGCGCCTGCAACCGTCTCAGTGGTGCTCGCCATCCTAAGCTCCTTTGTCGGCTCTCGATCGCTCAGATATTGGATGACGCGGAGCGTTGTCCGCGTCCGGTGGATTTCTGCGCCGCCGCGCCCCCCACAGAGCCCGGCTTCGAAGATGGTTGCCCCACCCTTGTCTCGCCCGGTTTTGGCGAGACAGGGTGGGCTTGCAGCAGCCCGCGCAGGAAAATGTCGGCCATCTCGTCCGCCAGTTCCGGCGCGCCTGCGTCACGGCGCGGGTTGTGCCAAGTATAGATCCAGTTCATCATTCCGAACAGGCTCAGCGCCGCCACGCGCGACGAGACCTCTCCCGTGAATCCTTTGCCCTTCTGGCGCCGCAGCTCTTCCACCAGGCCGCGGATGATGCGGTAGTAGTCGCGCTTCATCGCCGCGATCTCGGCGGCCAGCGGCCCGGAGAGCGCCTCGTCTTCATGCGACAGAACCTTCATCGCCTTCAGATTGGCGAGGAAATACTCCAGGTGGTTGCGGATAAACACGCGGACGCGCTCTTCGGGATCGTCCACCTCCCGGAGCCGCTCCTGCAGTTGGTTCATGATGGTGGAAAAGGTGTGCTTCTGAATCAGGTATAGGAGCTTTTCTTTGGATTCGAAGTAGTAATAGAGGCCGGCAAGAGACATGCTGCTGCTGCGCGACAGGTCGCGCATCGAGGCGCCGGCGTACCCTTTGGTGTAGAAAACTTCCGTGGCGTGTCCGAGAATTTGTCCCAGGCGGCGATCGAACCTGCTTTCGCCGTTCTCCTCGAGCTTGCGGCCCGCGCCGCTGTTTTTCCGGCCTGCCATGCTCTTCTCCGGACTCGAACGGACGTTCGTTTTGATACTATTCGATCCCGGGTGCAGGCGCAAGATGCGGGCCATTGAGCGCTGAAGGGTGGGATAGCTAATCGCTAATCGCTAATGGCTAATGGCTCAAAGCTAATTCTTAATATTCGCCATCAACCTTTCGACCTCACGCTTCTCCTCCGCCGTCAGCGGCAGCAGCGGCAGGCGCACCAGGCCGCCGTAATAACCGTTCAGGTCCATGGCGTACTTCACGCCCGCGATGCTCATCTCGCCGACGACCTTCGCCGCCGCCTCGGCGATGCGCGCCTGCTTCTCCTGCGCCACCTTTTCATTCATCTCTTTCCAGGCGGCAAAGATCTCGAAGCACGCGGTCGGAGCGGCGCAGGCAAACGCCAGGATTGCGCCCACCGCGCCCACGGCCAGCGACGGCTCCAATTTCTGCGCCGCGCCCACCATCACCTGGAATCCGACTTCCTTCTGCCGCGTCTTGAGCGCGCCCATCACGGCCACGGCGGCGGACGACGGCTGCCCCGCAATCGGCAGCCTTGCCGATGATGCTGCGGCGGCCTTCGTCATCCGTCCGGTTACGGCTTCCTGGACTTCGGTGACGGCGACGGCGCGCTTGATGTGCCGGGTGTGCGCCACCATCGTCTGCACCTTCTCAACGGAGCCACTGGATTCCTTGATGGCAATGATGTTCTGGTGCTCCGCCAATTGCATGACGACGTCGGCGGGCATGTCGTAGCCGGTTGCCTGTGGGAAGTTGTAAATGATCAGCGGCAGCGGCGAATGGTCGGCCACGGTGCGATAAAACGCCAGCATGTTTCGCGGCTTGTTGATCTGGCTGCGATAGTAATGCGGCGTGCGCACCATGGCGGCGTCGTACCCGAGCGAGGCGGCGTATTCGGTCAGCCGCAAGGTCTCGATGGCCGACTCGATGCCCGTGCCGGCGATCATCACCTTGTGGGGCGCGGCCGCTTCAATGGCCGCCTTCAGCACGTCGCGCCGCTCCTGATCGCTGAGCAGGATGGCCTCGCCGGTCGAGCCTTGCACCACCAGTCCCGCGACCGGCGACCTTGAGTACCGGTCAACGTTGGCTTCGAGCTTTTTGTAGTAAATATCGCCGTCGGGATAGAACGGCGTGGTAATGGGAGGAAAAATGCCGTGGAGCAGCATCAGTGCACCGACCTTTTGATTTATAGGAGGTCCGTATTCATACCCGTAATGAATTGTATTCCCGGAATTGCTTTACCAATCAATGTTGCATCGTTGGTCAAGAACAAGTCTGTTTTACCCTCCGCGGCACAGGCCAAGTGCATGGCATCCGCCGGTGGGACGCGAAACCGTGATCTGATGTTGGCATAGTGTACCGCTGTGTCCGCGTCAAACGGCAGCACCTGGACGAATGGCGAGGCAAAGAACTCTCTTATCTTCGTAGCTGCCTCGTTTGCGCCTTGCTTGTACGGGCCCACCAGCACTTCCCCTACCGCGAGGGCGCTCGTGCACAGTTCATCGCCCCTTTCCTGCATGCGCGAAAGAATATTTGCAACGCGTTCACCGTAGCGCTCGTTGTCTTCCAGCAAGTAAACGAACAACATCGTGTCCCAAAAAATCCTGCTCATCGTCCACCACTTTTCTCATCCAGGCCCGCTGAAAACGCCTCTCGTTCCGTCCGGATGAAGTTCTCTCCTCCGCCAAGCTCGCGGAACACGTCCCGCAAGACTCCGCGCAGCCCCAGCAAAGGGTGTTGCGCTGTCTTCAATGACGGTTGGTCGATGAACTCGTACGTGATTGTCACCGAAGTGCTAAATCCAGAAGGGGGGCCCGACTTCTCAATGATGCGCAGCCCATGTTCCTGCAGGAACTTTGACGATTGAAGAACACTGCATACCTGAGGGACGCGATTGTTTAGGCGCATTTCCCTATGTACGTCGCCCGCATTCACCGTGAATCGCGGAGAGGAATCGCGCCGCGCCGGCGATACGTACGACCGCATGATGAACTCTCGAATCGCCGCGGAAAGACCGGTCGTTATTTGAGCCACTTTTCTCTCCTTGCCAACAATAGCTATCATTATCTATCATTCTCTATCATATCTGTCAATAGCTTTCCTCGTTGCTTTCATCGTGGCCGTTGTTGCACGATGCGCTCGATCAGCTTGGGCTCGTTAGCAGAGGGATTGGCCTTCCGACCTTCCGTGTCCTCCGTGTCCTCTGTGGCTAAGTTCCGGAGTCAGCGCACGGCGGAGCGTTGCGCGTGCAGCGCCTGCAAGGCGCGCACGCTCGTATGCCCCTGTTGCAGGGCGGCGATGCCGTCGGCGGCGGCGCGCGCGGCCGCCAGCGTGGTGATGGTCTGGACGTGGTGAGTGACAGCGGCGCGGCGAATGGATTTTTCGTCGAACCAAGGCTCGGCGCCGTGCGGTGTGTTGATGATGAGCTGGATGCGGTCGCCCTTGATCAGGTCCACAACGTTAGGGCGCCCTTCCTTGACTTTGTACACGCGCTCCACCGTCAACCCGGCTCCTTCCAGCACGCGCGCGGTGCCGCTGGTGGCGACCAGTCTGAAACCGAGGTCCACGAAACGCCTGGCGATGGGCACAGCCTGCGGCTTATCACGATCGGTGACGCTGATGAACACCGCGCCGTGCGTGGGCAGGCGATTGCCGGCGGCGATCTGCGCTTTGGCAAAGGCCTCGCCGAAATTGTCGGCGATGCCCATGACTTCGCCGGTGGATTTCATCTCCGGGCCGAGCACGGTATCCACGCCGGGGAACTTGGACCACGGAAACACCGGCGACTTGACGTAGGAATAGGGCCCGGTGTCGAGGTCGGCGGCGCGCTCGATGTTGTCGGGCAGGAACTCGCGCAGCTTGCGGCCGGTCATCAGGCGCGAGGCGATCTTGGCCAGCGGCACGCCCGTGGCCTTGGAAACATAGGGCACGGTGCGCGAGGCGCGCGGATTGACCTCGAGCACAAAGACTTTCGAGTCGCCGTTATGGCGCTGGATGGCGTACTGCACGTTCATCAGTCCGATGACCTTGAGCGCGCGCGCCAGGCGGAAGGTGTACTCGCGCATGGTGGCAAGCACGTCCGCGGAAAGATCCACGGAGGGCAGCACGCAGGACGAATCGCCGCTGTGGATGCCCGCTTCCTCGATGTGCTGCATGATGCCGCCGATGACCACGTCCTCGCCGTCGGAGAGCGCGTCCACGTCCACCTCGACGGCGGCTTCCAGGAAGTGGTCAACCAGCACCGGGCGTTCCTGCGAGTACTCGACCGCTTCCTTCATGTACTTGATGACAGACTCGTCGTCGTAGGCAATCACCATGGCGCGCCCGCCGAGCACGTACGACGGCCGCACCAGCACCGGATAGCCAACTTTGTTCGCTCCCGCGACCGCTTCTTCGATGGAGGTTGCCATCGCGCCCGGCGGCTGTGGGATTTGCAGCTCGTCCAGCAATTTTCCGAAGCGCTTGCGGTCTTCCGCGAGATCAATGGACTCCGGCGAGGTCCCGATGATGGGGACACCGGCGGCTTTCAGCGGCAGCGCGAGGTTCAGAGGCGTCTGCCCGCCGAACTGCACGATCACGCCGATGGGCGCGCCGCTCTGCGCTTCGTGCTCGTACACGGCCATGACGTCCTCGAGCGTGAGCGGCTCGAAGTAGAGGCGGTCGCTGGTGTCGTAGTCGGTGGAAACCGTTTCCGGGTTGCAGTTCACCATGATGGTTTCGTAACCGTCGTCGCGCAGCGCGAAAGCCGCATGGCAGCAGCAGTAATCGAATTCGATTCCCTGCCCGATGCGGTTCGGGCCGGCGCCGAGGATGATGACCTTCTTCTTCTCCGTCGGCGCGGCCTCGTCCTCGTCCTCGTAGGTCGAGTAGAGGTACGGCGTGTAGCTTTCAAATTCGGCGGCGCAGGTGTCCACGTGCTTGTACACGGGGATGACGCCGCGCGACTTGCGCAGGTGGCGGATTTTCTCCGCCGCGCCGCGCCCGTTGGAAACGCGCCACGCGCTCGCCAGCCGGTTGTCGGAGATGCCGGCGCGCTTGGCCTCGCGAATCACGTCCGTCGGCACAGATTCGATGGGGTGCTTCTCCACTTCAAGCTGCACGTCCGTGATTTCCTTCAACTGGTAAAGGAACCACGGGTCAATCGAGGTCATCTTCGCCAGCTCTTTCACGGTGTGGCCCTGGCGCAGCGCGTAGCGCAGGTAGGAGAGGCGTTCGGGATGCGGCGTGACTAAGCGCTGGATGAGGATCTTGGGCTCGATGTCTTCCGTGCCGGGCTTCTTGCCGGTCTCCAGCGAACGCACCGCCTTGAGCAGCGCTTCCTTGAAAGTGCGCCCGATGGCCATCACCTCGCCGACCGACTTCATCTGTGGCCCGAGGCTTTCATCCGCGCCGGGGAATTTTTCGAACTGCCACTTGGGTATCTTGACGACCACGTAATCGAGCGTCGGCTCGAAGCAGGCGGGCGTCTTGCGCGTGATGTCGTTGGGAATTTCGTCGAGCGTGTACCCGACGGCGAGCTTGGCGGCAATCTTGGCGATCGGGAAGCCAGTGGCTTTGCTGGCCAAGGCCGAGGAGCGCGAGACGCGCGGGTTCATCTCGATCACCACCATGCGCCCGTTGCTCGGATTGACGGCGAACTGGATGTTCGAGCCGCCGGTTTCGACCCCGATCTCGCGGATGACGCGAATGGCAGCGTCGCGCATGCGCTGGTACTCGCGGTCGGTCAGCGTCTGCGCGGGCGCGACCGTGATGGAATCGCCGGTGTGCACGCCCATGGGATCGAAATTTTCGATCGAGCAGATGATGATGACGTTGTCGCGCAGGTCGCGCATCACCTCGAGCTCGAATTCCTTCCAGCCGAGGACGGATTCTTCGATCAGCACTTCGTGCACCGGCGAAAGGTCGAGGCCGCGCGCCAGCAGGTCCACCAGCTCTTCGCGGTTGTAGGCGATGCCGCCGCCGGTGCCGCCGAGGGTGAACGATGGCCGCAGGATCACCGGGAAACCGATCTTGCCGGAGAATTCGAGGCCGTCGCGAAGATTGTTGACCAGCGCGGATTTCGGCACGTCGAGGCCGATGCGCGTCATGGCGTCCTTGAACATCAGGCGGTCTTCGGCCTTCTTGATGGCCGTGAGCTGCGCGCCGATGAGCTGGACGTCGTATTTCTCCAGCACCTGCGCGTCGGCGAGTTCGACGGCAAGGTTAAGCGCGGTCTGGCCGCCGACGGTGGGCAGCAGCGCGAAGCCGCGCCCGCCGGACAATTCGGACTCGACACGGATAATTTCTTCCAGGTACGGCCGGGTGAGCGGCTCGATGTAGGTGCGGTCGGCGATCTCGGGGTCGGTCATGATAGTCGCCGGGTTGGAATTGGCGAGCACAACCTCGTAGCCTTCCGCCTTCAGCGCCTTGCAGGCCTGCGTGCCGGAGTAGTCGAACTCGGCGGACTGGCCGATGACGATCGGCCCGGAGCCGATGATGAGGATCTTCGAGATGTCGGTGCGACGTGGCATTTACGGTCGTTGGTCGTTAGTCGTTGGTCGTTGGCCGAGTCGACGGTCGGCGGTCGACGGTCGACGAAAAAGTCGCGATAGCACAAGCTGCGTTAGGGTGAAGTTCACCCGATCATCCGATCGCCAGATCACCCGATGTTCCTCCCCTTCCACTCCTCCATCATCGCCACGAAGTCGTTGAACAGGTAATGCGAGTCGTGCGGACCGGGCGAGGCTTCGGGGTGGTACTGCACCGAGAACAACGGCAAATTGCGGTGGCGCAGGCCCTCCAGCGTGTTGTCGTTCAGGTCCACGTGCGTCAGCTCAACCTCGCTCATGGGCAGCGAATCGGGGTCCACGGCGAAGTTGTGGTTGTGCGCCGTGATCTCCACTTTGCCGCTCTGCAACTGCTTCACCGGATGATTGCCGCCGTGGTGGCCGAACTTGAGCTTGTAAGTCTTGCCGCCCAGCGCGAGGCCGACCAACTGGTGCCCGAGGCAGATGCCAAATATCGGGACACGACCCATCAGGCGGCGGATATTTTCCTGAGCGTAGGTACAGGGCTCGGGGTCGCCGGGGCCGTTGGAGAGAAAGACGCCGTCGGGCTTGAGCGCCAGCACGTCTTCGGCATTGGTTTCCGCGGGCACGACGGTCACGCGGCAACAGCCGCTCACCAGCTTGCGCAGAATGTTGTGCTTGATGCCGAAATCGTAGGCGACCACGTGGTGTTGCGGCTCGGCGTCCTTCACCCCGACAACTTCGGTGGGCTCGATGGATCGCTCGCCAGTGTCCCAGACGTAGCGCTGCTTGGTGGAGACGACTTTCGCCAGGTCGGTGCCGTCCATCTTCGGGATGGAGCGGGCCTTGGCGATCAGCTTGTCCACCTCGGTCTCGATGGTGGAGATGACGCCGCGCATGACGCCATGGTCGCGCAGGTGGCGGACAAGGGCGCGCGTGTCGATGTCAGCCAGCACCGGGATGCGGTAGCGCTCCAGGTACTCGTCGGCAACCTGTTGCGAGCGCCAGTTGGAGCTGATGCGCGAGAACTCGCGGACGATCAGGCCCTCGATATAGGGGCGGGTGGCTTCGTTGTCGTCGTCGTTAGTGCCGTAGTTGCCGATCTCGGGATTGGTGAGAACGACGATCTGCCCGGCGTAAGAGGGGTCGGTGAAGATTTCCTGGTAACCGGTGATGGAAGTATTAAAAACGACTTCGCCGTAACATTCGCCCTGCGCACCGAAGCCTTTACCCTTGAAGATCCGCCCATCTTCCAGGGCCAAAATCGCCTGCATTAGCTCTCCGGGGAGTGGATTTTTGCAAGTTTAGCAGGTTTGTGGCAGAACCGGGGTTGTGAAAATTGCAGCTTAGCTCACCGCCGGCACGGCGCACAGAGGTCACCGAGGTTGCCACCGAGAAGATGTTTCCTTCCAAGCCTTGTTCCCTATTTGTCTCGGTGACCCTTGGTTGTCCTCGGTGCCTCGGTGGTGGAGGCTAACGCGGATTACTGGCCGTCATGGCGAGACTGCTATCGGCAGCCGCGCAGGTTTCCTGTTTGCTGCCGCGGAGCTGCATGCAGATTACCTTGACCTCGAACTCCTCCTGTTGGTCGTCGCGGCGCAACACCAGCGCTCCCTTGCCGGCACGGAAATTCACTTCTTCAGGCGGCAGTAGAAGCGGCGCGGACTTGGGAGCCTGTACGCGGAAGATGGTGACTGGAGAAACCAGAATGTACTCGGCGCAAAGTTCGCGCCGGCTGTCGGGCGTACCGGAGAGGGCGGCAAGCACGGAACGATGCGAAGTGACGCAATCCGTGGTTTGCATCGATGTGACGGCGGCCCGCTGGAACAATCCTCCGCCGGCCCAGGCGCATGACATGAATACCATCACCACACAAGCCGCTCTCGACCACATATGAGTTGCTCCTGGGCGAATCTTAAGTCGGGGGCAGCGATTGACGTGTGCTCTAAACGCAGCAAGAGTCGAATGTTTTGCCGGATTGGACTTGGATGCCGAAGCGGGAAGGCCGCCTGGTCGGTGTGTTTCCAGGCGGGCAGAGATGAGCCGAGGAACGAAAAGCTTTCAGTGCTTGTCCGGGGCGCCGCCGTCGGCGATGACCTTCCAGCTCCCGTCGGACTGCTTTTTCCAGACGGTCAGGTACGAGCCGTGGCGCACCACCTTGTTGCCCTTGCCGTCTTTGGCGTGCAATTCGTAGCGCCCCGTGGTGTAGCCCGTGTCGCCGGAGCGAAACATTTCGGCGTGCGTGGACTGCCAGGAAAGGATGAAGTCCGGGTTGGCGAAGGCAGGCTGGTAAAAGGCGCGGATGGCGTCTTTGCCGACCACCGGCTTGTCGGAGAACAGGACGGCGTCGTCTGCCATGTAAGCCATCCAGCCCTCGAGCCGTTTCGCCGCAGTGTCGCTGGCGAAGGCGCGGTCGGCCTTCAGGAGAATCTGCTGGCCCGAGAGCTTGGCGGGAGCTTTCGCTTTCGGTTGCGGCTTCGAAGATGTTTGCGCGGTGGCGAATAGGGTAAGTGCAAGCAGAGCGAGGAGCACGCGCTTCATGGCGCAGCAGGGTACCTGAAGCGCAGCCGGTTGTCGATTGTGTTGGTCGGTCGGTCTCTCGGTCTGTCGGCCTGTCGAGAAAACACAATCGATCGGTGTTGCTGGTTCAGCCGATAGACCGATCGACTGACCCACCGAATGGCCGCTTACTTCACCATTCCCATGCGATCCACGGGCCAGTAGCCGAAGACGGCTTTGCCGTAGATATAGCGGCGGCTGACCGGGCCAAAGTCGCGGCTGTCGCTGGACGAGCTGCGGTGGTCGCCGAGCAGGTAATAGGAGCCGCGCGGGACCACGGTGTCGGATACCGAGCGGTCGTCGGCGAATTCGGCGGGAACGTAAGGTTCGCGCAGCCGGCGCCCGTTGACGTACACCTCGCCGTCGTCAATGCGGACGCTGTCACCCGGAACGGCAATCACGCGCTTGATGTAACTCTTGGAGGGATCGCGGGGATAGCGAAACACCACCACATCGCCGCGCTCGATGGGCTCGAAGTTATACACGAACTTGTTGATGAAGATGCGCTCCTGGTCGTCGAGGCCGGGGAGCATGCTGGTGCCCTCCACCTTCACCGGCTGGTAGAGGAAGACGATGATGAAGGCAGAGATGATGAGCGATACGAACAGGTCGCGCCCCCACATCAGCAGCGAAAGCGTGTTCCGGGCGGGCCGGTGGACGCGCACCACGGTTTGGGAAGATGGTTCCATGCTCCTGTCAAGTCTATACGGAGTGCTGCCGAAGAGAAAAAGTTGCACGAAAACAGCTCTTAGCTCTTAGCTTTTAGCCCAACCAATGCGGACAAGAGGCTTGCATCCGGTGCGCGATTTCGAGCATCTGAAGTACAATTCTGAGCGAGGATGGTGCGATGAAACGAGTTTGGTCCCTCCCATTGGTCGCCCTGGTGGCAATGGCGATGTTCGCGCAAGGCGATGTTCCGGCGCATCACACGGCCCCGCCCGCCAAGGGCGCAAAGCTGCCGCCGATCCTGCCCGCTCCCGAACGCTGGGGACCGAGTTTCAAGCACCCGGTTCAGGTTCGCGCCTACGAAGTGGCGGACAAAATCCCCAATGTGCTCTACCAGCAGCCGTGTTATTGCCATTGCGATCGCTCGGTCGGTCACACCAGCCTGCATAGCTGTTTCGAATCCACCCATGCCGCCCATTGCGATGCCTGCATGAAAGAGGCTTTCTACGCCTACGGGATGAGCCGGCAAAAGAAGACGCCGGCGCAAATCCGCGACGGCATCATCCGCGGCGAGTGGGAGAAAATTGACCTGGAAACGGCGGCTTCCATCCAGTAGTGGTCAGTCGCTAATGTCGAGGCCGGCGGCTGGTGGCCATTGATCAGCAGCGGCACCACCGATTCGACATTCTTCATCTTTGCACCATGCCGTACCCTGGCGAGCAGCCGCGGAAACGGACGGGTTGACGCGCACTGCCTTTTCTCGTATATAAACGTGCTCTCATGGCGTAGCCTTTTCCACAGGCTATCCCATAGCGGTCCACGTCGGCAGTTGCGCAGGTGCAACTCGATGAAAAAAAAACCCGCAGCTAAGGTTAAGCGTTCTTCCGCTAACCTCAAGAAGAAGAACGTGAAATCGACTAAAGGTGGGCGCGTTGTCAAGATGAGTATCCCGGTCCGGGCGAAAACTTCGCCCATGGCCGATCCACGTTTTGCACAGGCTGTGGAAAACTACCAGGTCGCCCTGAAGGCCATGCAGGAGCATAAATTCGAGAAGGCCAAGGCCCTGTTTCAGAAGGTCATGGCCTCCGGCCCCCGGGAACTGGCCGACCGCACCGCGGTTCATTTGAGCTCCTGCAATCAGCGCATGGCGCACAGCGCGACCACCTTCAAAACCCCAGAGGAACATTACGACTATTCCGTTTCGCTGATGAATATCGGGGACTACGTTGGGGCGCGGGAGCACCTGGAAAAAATTCTCAAGCAGAATTCCAAGGCCGACTATGCGGTGTACGGGCTGTCGGTGCTGAATTGCCTTACCGGACATTTTGAAGATTCGTTGCGCGGGCTGGCGGAGGCCATCCGCCTCAATCCGGGCAACCGTTTCCAGGCGCGGAACGACTCCGATTTTCAGAACCTCGCCGACGACCCCCGTTTCACCGAATTGATCTATCCTGAGGTGGACGAAGCTCCCAAAGGAAACGGGCGGCGCTAGGCAGTGATGAAGACCCCGGCCACGAAAACAACTTCCGCCCACAACCGCGAGTTGAAGATGGTCGCCATCGGCGGCGGAACCGGCCTTTCCACGCTGCTCAAAGGACTGCGCGAGTATGTCCAGCGTCCCGGCCAACCGCGGCGGGGCGCCGCGATCACGGAACTGACCGCGGTGGTCACGGTCACCGACGACGGCGGCTCCAGCGGGCGGTTGCGCAAGGAATTCAACATCCTGCCGCCGGGAGACATCCGCAACTGCATCGTGGCACTCTCGGAAGACCAGGCGCTGCTCTCGCGTCTGTTCCAGTACCGGTTCCACGGCGAATCGGCGCTGGACGGACACAGCTTCGGCAACCTGTTCCTGGCGGCGCTGGCCGCGGTCACCGGCGACTTCGCCGAGGCGGTAAAGGTTTCGTCGGCAATTCTGACCACCCGCGGACACATTTTCCCGGCCACCACCTCGAATGTTGAACTGGAAGCCGTCATGGACGATGGCTCGCGCGTTCAAGGCGAGACCAGCATCACGCGCAGCCAGAAGCGCATTGTCCGCCTGGAACTGGTGCCCGGAGACGTCAAGCCGATGCCGCAAACCCTGGACGCACTGGCGCAGGCCGACGTGATCAGCATCGGGCCGGGCTCGTTGTTCACCAGCCTGATTCCCAACGTCCTGGTACACGGCATTCCGGAAGCGATCACCCATTCGCGCGCGGTGAAGATCTTCGTCTGCAACCTGATGACGCAGGCCAACGAGAGCCTGGGGCTATCGGCTGCCGAGCACGTTCGCGCCATCTACCATCACGCCGGGTGCGCCATCTTCGATTACGCGCTGGTGAACCGCACGCCGGCGTCACGCGCGATGAAGGCCAAGTACGCGCTGGAAGGGGCTTCACAAATCCATGTCGACGTCGAGGAGTTGGAGAAGCTCGGGGTGCGGCCCATCTTTGGCGATTACCTGTTCGAGGAAGACGGCGTCGCCCGGCACGCGTACCACACCATCGCGGCAGACCTTCTGCGAGGGGGGACGCGCAAGCGGGCGGCTACGGCGGCCGGAACTCGGAAAGGCAGGCTTTAGGCGTCAGGCTTAGCGCGAATTTGTCATTTAGTGTTTTGTGATTTAGCAATTTGTGCGGGCGGAGGCACGCGCCGGCGATTTTCCGAGATCACTCAATCACAAATCACTAAATCACAAATGCAATTTACGACTTCCTGGAAATGGCCACTGCAAAATCAATCTCTCGCGATAAGATGAGCCCCATGGTTTCGCGCAAACAAGCTTCCCGCAAGCCGCAAGCCGAGCCGCGCTTCGCCATCGCCATCATGGCCGCCGGCAAGGGCACGCGGCTGAAATCCAGGCATCCCAAGGTCCTCCACCAGATCGGCGGACGGCCTCTGCTGCACTACGTGGTGGAGGCGGCCAAGGCCGTGCTGCCGGCGCAAGATATTTTCGTCATCATCGGGCACGAGGCGGACCGCGTGCGCGAATCCATGGCGGGCGCCGGCGTGCAGTTCGTGTTGCAGGCGGAACAGCTTGGCACCGGGCACGCGATCATGTCGGCGCGCCAGGCGCTGGCCGGGTACGACGACGTGCTGGTGCTCTCCGGCGACGTTCCCCTGCTGCGCTCCGAGACCATCGCCGGGGTCCTCGACTTTCACCGCAAGAATCACGCGGCCATGACGATTTTGACCGCCGACTTCCCTGACCCCACCGGCTACGGACGCATTGTCCGCAAGAAAAAGGCGGGGCGCCCGGCGGACGAGGTCGAAGCCATCGTCGAGCAGAAGAAGCTCACGCCGCAGCAGCAGAAGATCCGCGAATCGAATTCCGGGATCTACGCCTTCGCTACCCAGCCGCTGTTCGAGCACCTCAACGAATTGCGTACCGACAATCCGCATCGCGAGTATTACCTGACCGATATCGCCGGTATTCTGGCCGGCAAGCGTGCCAAGGTGCTGGCGAAAAAGGCCGGCGATCAGCATGAAGTCGCGGGGGCAAACAACCGCGCGGAATTGGCGCAATTGGATGCCGAGATACGGGCGCGCAAGTGCGCCCAGCTCATGGCCGCGGGCGTGACCATTTTCCGGCCGGAAACCTGCGTGATTGATGCCGAGGTCGAGGTTGGCGCCGACACCATCATCGAACCCTTCGTGCACCTGCTCGGGCGCACCCGGATCGGGTCGGACTGCCGCATTCAGTCGTTCACCGCCATCCATTCGTGTGAGATTGCCGATGGCACGCTGGTGCAGTACGGATGCGTGCTGGAGCACTCGCGGATAGGGCCGGAAGTGAGCCTGGGGCCGTACTCGCATCTGCGCCCCGGCAACGAGGTCGGCCCGCAGGTGCACATTGGGAATTTCGTCGAACTGAAGAAAACGAAAATGGGCCGGGGTTCGAAGGCGAACCACCTCACCTACCTGGGCGATTCGATCATCGGTGAAAAGGTGAATGTGGGCGCCGGCACCATCACCTGCAACTACGATGGAGTCAAGAAGCACACCACGATCATCGAAGACGGCGCATTTATCGGCAGCGACAGCACGCTGGTAGCGCCGGTAAGAATCGGGCGCAATGCCTACGTCGGCGCCGCGGCCTGCATCACCGACGATGTGCCCGAGGACTCGCTGGCCATCGCGCGCTCGCGCCAGGTCAACAAGGAGGGCTGGGTCAAGGCCAGGCGCGAGGAGATGGCGGCGGGGAAAACTAAATCTTAACCACAGAGGAACACAGAGGAAATCAGAACGAAGAACTCAACTTGCGGAACAGACTTTGAGCGGATGCAGCGATCGAGTTCCGGCAAACTATATTCGACGACCCGTTTACCTCTGTGAACCTCTGTGGCTAATTCCCGGTTCGCTGCACGGCCGCGGGATGCAGATGCCCCGCTCCCCTGCGGCGCTCCGCTTCACTCCGAGAGAACACGCCGGGGATGCGCGCGCCGCAGTGTTTGCATTTGCCGTCGCGCACATCGTTGCTGAGGATGGCGTGCCAGGACCGGCGGATGATGGCGCGCTTGCAGCCGGGGCAGATGGTGTTCCCGCCTTCCGACCAGATGTTTCCTTCGTAAACAAACTTCAACCCCATTTCAAAGGCGATGGCGCGGGCGCGATGCAGTGTTTCCGGCGGCGTCGGCGGCTTGTCTTGCAATTTGAAATCCGGGTGAAATGCGGTGAAGTGCAGCGGGACATCGTCACCCAGGTTCGCGAGCACCCAGTCGCAGAGTTGGCGGAATTCGCTGTCGCCGTCGTTGAGCGTGGGAATGATGAGGTTGGTGATCTCGAACCAGACGTCGGTTTCGTGCCGCAGCCATTTCAGCGTATCCAGCACCGGCTGCAAGTGCGTGAGCGTGATTTTGGAATAGAAATTTTCGGTGAAGGCTTTCAGGTCAATGTTGGCGGCGTCAATGTGCTGGTAAACGTCGAAGAAGGCCTCGCGCGTGATGTAGCCGTTCGACACCATCACCGTGTTCAGGCCCTCTTGGTGCGCCACTTTCGCGATGTCAATGACGTACTCGCCCCAGATGGTCGGCTCGTTGTAGGTGAAGGCGATGGAGGGCGCGCCGTGCTGCAGCGTGAGCTTCACCACCTGCTCGGGGCTGAGGCTGGTGGAATTGACCTGGTCGGCCTTCGCCTTGGAGATGTCCCAGTTCTGGCAGAAAAAGCAGCCCATGTTGCAGCCGGCGGTTCCCATCGAGAGGATTTTTGTGCCGGGGAAAAAGTGGTTGAGCGGCTTCTTTTCCACCGGGTCCATCTGCAGCGCCGCCGGACGCCCGTAGCCGAGCTGCACCAGCCGCCCGTCTTCATTCTCGCGGATGAAGCAGAAACCGGTCTGCCCCTCGCCGATGTGGCAATGCCGCGGACACAGGTAGCAGTGCAGGCGCCCGTCGGGCATGGTCTCCCACCAGCGAGCGGCCTGGTGGGCGGAATTGGGGACGGGGAGCATAAACCTATCGACCATTCTACCGCCGTTGAAGGATGGACCGGATTTAGTGATTTAGCGATTGACCGTCATGGACGTCCAGATCATAGGGACGAAGACGGAAATTTCCATTGACAATCCGGAGCGCCCACGCAGAGACTCGGCTCATCATAGGCGGGTTCTTCCATTACTCCCTTCACTGACGGTCTCATGCAAAATTCAAGGAGAAGAAAAACAATGAGAAAACTGGTTGGGCTTCTATTGGTGCTGTGCATCTCGATGGGGTTGGCGCTGGCCCAAGGCACAGCGGCGAAGAAACCAGCAGCGGCTAGTTCCAGCGCGGCCGAAAAACTCAAGCAAGCGGAGCGCGACTGGACCGCGGGGCAGAAGGCCGGCGACGCGGACAAAATCGGTCAACTGCTCACCGACGACTGGAGCGGATTGACACCCGATGGGAAGAAGGTCAACAAGCAGCAATATCTGGCGGACTTCAAGTCGGGAGCCACCAAGTTCGAGTCAGTTGAGCTGGGACCTATGGATGTCCGCGTCTTTGGCAACATCGGGGTCGTTCAGGGGAGTGACACCGAAAAGAGCTCTTACAAGGGCAAAGACACCAGCGGCAAGTATGTCTGGATGGACGTGTTCCAAAAGAAAAACGGACAATGGCAGGCGGTAAGGTCGGAGGTCACAAAAGTATCTCAGTAATGCTGCCATTCCTCAGCGATAACGCAAATCAGGCCTGAATCACTAAACCACTCGATCACTCAACAAGAAAAGCCCCTCTTTCGAGGGGCCAGGTTGCAGAGAGGAGATGGAAAAATCCGCC
>CAVXCR010000040.1:0-265706 GCA_963760265.1 Terriglobia bacterium | reverse complement strand
CTGCGGGCAGGACTGCAGGGCCGGACTGGCCGTCTTGTAATTCGGGGCAGTACGCCCCTTGCGCACCAACTGATTAAACGTAGGCACTCTTGGCTGCTCCTTTTGCCCCATCCCGCGCCAAACCGGCGCGTGCCGGGGACCCGTCACTCCCGAGAATGCGCAACCGCGCCTCTCCGCGAACTCCGGCGGGCACAGCGCCGCACGCTCGTGCATTCGTTGCTGGCCGGCCTGAGGCCGCCATAAATCCCGCCACGGAGCGGGAGATTTCGGTTTCCGTTAGGCTGGGAAGGACGACGGTGACACCGAGCCGAAGCGGTAGGTGTTCCGTTTCGTCTTCCTCGTCCTGCATACCCCCACCGAAGACGGTGAGGCAGCGCAGGAACGTTTCAGCGAGGGCACCCTCACGGGTGAAACTCAGCCGCTACAAGCAAGCCAAACTTAACTCGCAGAACCTTTTGAATATAACAACTCAGGCGCGAGGCGTCAACCGCAGGCGGAAAGTGAATTCGCGCTGGTGATTGGATTCAGCAGGGTGGGCCGTGGATTCGCCTCAGCGCACCAGCGATGGAGCCGATCCCTCGCTGCGCTTGGCTCACGCTGACGGGAGAACCCTCGCTGCGCTCGGCTCACGCTGCCGGGAGATCCCTCGCTGCGCTTGGCTCACGCTGCCGGGAGATCCCTCCCCTTCGCTGCGCTCGGGATTTCGGCGGGCGGCTCCCGCTGCGCTCACGCCGCCTAAGCGCCTCAAGTTGCCGAAAATCTCACCAGCTTCTACACTGAGTTCTTTCCCAAGACCTTGCAAAAGGGACCGTCCGGCCTGAAGGTCGGGCGGGGAGGAAGCATGCGGCGGTCGGCAGTCATATCCAGGCTTCAGGCATCAGAGTTCAAGATCCAGGCGATTGGCAAGTTGCATCTCACTGCCCGCCCGCGTATTGGCGCGGCGCTTGCCGTTGTCCTCATGCTCGCGCTCGCCGGATGCGGCGGCAGCAGTTCGAGTACGAGTACGAGTACGAATACGCTCACGGCGAGTCCCTCCCCCATTTCGCTTAATTTGGGCGACGTGGCCACGATTAGCGCCACAGTAACCGACGCCAACGGAAACACGGTCACCAACCCGCCGACCTTCGCCTACTCATCCAGCAATACCTCGGTCGCAACCGTCTCCAGCACGGGCGCTGTGTGTGCGGGAAAGTGGGACACGAATTTCATTGTCTGTGACACGACAGGCGTGCAGCCGGGCACGGCAAACATCACCGTGACCAGCGGCACAGTCACCGGCACGGTGGCGGTGTACACGCACCTGCACGTTGACCGGGTAACGGTCAGCCCTTCGTTGGTGAATTGCGTTTCGTCAGGCCAAACGCAGCAACTGTCGGCCAAGGCGTTCAACAATGGCGTGGATATCACCTCGACGGTGGGCCCGTTTCGGTGGTCGACTCTCTCGGTGGACGTTGACACGGTGGACACCAACGGGCTGGTGACCGCCAGGACGCCCGGCCAGACTGGAATTGTCGCGTCCGCAGCGTCGGTCAACAGCACGGCAGTGACGTGGGTGACCTGCCCGGTGCAGAGCATCAATATTCACGTCACCAGCGGGCCGGATACGACGTTCTCGCTGGGCGCGGCGGGGAACACGGTCAGCCTGACAGCCGACGTGGTGGACAGCCACGGAGTGTCGGTAAGCGCGCCGCTGAACTGGGCGAGTACGCAGCCGGCGGTAGCGAACGTGAACTCGGCGGCGCTGGTCACGGCGGTGGCGGCGGGGACAACAAGCATTTCGGCGAGTTGCGCCGGAGTATGCAACGTCGGATTGGCCTCCGAGTACAGCAACGCGGTCGCGGGAACGGTGGGGGGAACGTCGGCAACGACGGTCTACGCCACCGGAACCGGCGCCACCTCTCTGGTGCCGATCGATACCAGCACCAACACCGCGGGCACCGCGATCACGCTGCCCGCCATGCCCAATTCATTCCTCTTCGACCGTCTCGGCTCCACCGGGTATCTGGGCAGCAGCGCCGGGTTGATGGCGATCGATACCGCGAGTGGCACGGTCTCGCAGAACACCGGCGTGGTCGGTACCGTGCTGGCGATATCTCCGGATAGCAACCGGGTGATTGTGGCCGGCTCCAACACGCTGTGGGTGCTGGGCGTGGGAAGCGGGATCGCGACCGAGACGTGGCCGATCCTCTCAGCCAACGCCGCCGACTTCACCCCCGACAGCCGGGGCGCGTACATCGTCGCCGGCAACACCCTGTACTTCTGGACGACGGGATCGTTCCGCCCCATTTCCCTGGGCGGCGCCGCGAATGAGGTGAAGTTCCTGCCGAACGGCGCGTTCGCCTACTTTGCCGGCGGCGCGCCTGGAGCAGCCGTGACGGCGCGCGCGGCTTGCGACAATTCGCTGGACGACAGCATCGCAACACCCGGGGCGCCGAGCTTCCTGGGTCCGCTGCCGAACGCGGGCACCGTGCTGGCGGTGGATTCCCCAGGTATTGACGTGATCAAAGTCACGACCACCCGCGTCGGCTGTCCGCCACCGTTGTCCGATACGCTGACCAGCGTGAATTTTGGCGTTGGAGCGTTCACGGCGCGGCGGTTGATCGTGTTATCGGACGGATCCAAGGCGTTTGTGACCAGCAACCTTGGACAATTGCTCGGGCTAACGACGGCGACGGCAACGCCGTTTGCCATTCCGCTGGCGAACGGCGCCGATGCCTTTACCGGCGGAGCGACACTCGACGGCACCAAGCTGTACGTCGGTGGCAGCGACAACAAGGTTCATCGCATTGACGTGGGGGGCGGCGCCGACGCGCAGCAGATTGGCGTGTCGTTCAAGCCGGACCTGGTGGCGGTAAGACCGAAATAGGCGCAAGGCTTCAGGCGCAAGGCTCAAGGCGGAAAAACCCTCGGATTAGCGAGGGTTTTTTCTTTGTCTGCGACTTCCTGCCTTGCGCCGTGTGCCTTGCTCCTTGCGCCTACGAGTTGAACGCTTCCTCGTAATCCTCGGGATCGATGCCGTGGTAGGTGAGGGTGTGCTTGAGGCGGCTGCGGAGATCGCCGGGCGTCGCCTCGATGAAAGCGCGCACCGCGGTTTCCATGGAGACTTCGTCCTCGCCATCGTCGGCGGTAAGCGACTCGGCGCGGCTTTCTAAGGCGTCTTTGACGGCGTCGCGAACCGGCGCTGGGAGCGCGCCCATCAGTTCGGCAACAATTTCGTTAGCTTCGTCGGACCAGATCATGGCTGTCGGTTGTCGGTAATCGTTGATCGGTTATCGGTGCCGACCGTCGGCGGTCGGCCATCGACGGCAAAACAATAAATCGTGCGCCGAGAAATCGCTAGGGAGTTTGTTTATCCAGGCCGCGGGCGACCGAGTCTAGCACGCCATTAATAAAGACGATGGACTCGGGAGAGGAGTAGCGGCGCGCGATCTCGATTGCCTCATTGATGATCACCGGCCGGGGCGTCTGCGGCATGGCGAAAAATTCCGCCACCGCGGCGCGCAGCAGGTTGCGGTCCACGGCCGCCATCCGCTCCATGCGCCAGTTCACAGCGTGCTGCTCGATGATGCGGTCAATTTCGCCGGCTCGTTCCTGGGCCACACCAAACAGCTTCTCGGCGAAATCGCGGACCTCCTCATCCATGTCGTTCCGCTCGGCCCAGAAGGTGCGACGGACCTCCTCGGGAGGCTGCTTGCCCATGTCGGACTGAAACAGCATCTGCAACAGCAGTTCGCGGGATTTGCGGCGAGTACCCATAGTCGGTCGATGGTCGGCGGTCGATGGTCGATGGCCGGTTTGGTTCCGAGTCAGTGACGGCGAGTCGAATTTTTCTTTGGCTTACGCTGCTTACGCTTCTTGTCTGAACGTGATTTCACCGCGTCCGTAAGCGACCCGAAACGTTTGATGCGTGAGCCGTCGGCCATCGACCGTCGACCATCGACGGTTTTCAACTGCGCCATTTCCACCGCAGCCAGGGCGGCGTCGCAGCCCTTGTTGCCGGTTTTCAGCCCGGCGCGGTCAATCGCCTGCTCCAGCGTGTCGCAGGTCAGAACGCCAAACGCGTGCGGCACGCCGGTTTCCTGCGCCGACTGGCCGATGCCGCGCGTGACCTCGTTGGCAATGACTTCGTAATGCGCCGTCTCGCCGCGGATCAGGCACCCCAGGCAGATGATGGCGTCGTGTTTCCCAGTTTGCGCCAGCATGCGCGCGGCGGCGGGAATTTCAAACGAGCCGGGAACGCGAACGATGACGATGTCCTTCGGATTTGCGCCGAGGCGAAGCAGCGCGTCCTGCGCCCCGGCGAGCAGACGCTCGGTGATGAACGCGTTGAAGCGCCCGACAACAATCGCGAAGCGCAGACCGGTTGCGTCCAGCTTGCCTTCGCGGGTGTTGGCGGCGCGCCAGTCTTCTTGATAAGAAAAGACCGTGAGGCGGCCGGCGCCCGCGGGCATTTCCAGGGTGAACATGCGCGCGCCCCAGTCGGTGTCGGAAATTTCGCCGGCGATTTTAAATCCGCGCTTGGTCGCGATTTCGTATGCCACATCGGCGCTGTCGGTTTCGATCACCAGGTCGCAATCGGGAAAGCCGTGGCCGATGCCGATCTCCACGCCGGCTTCGCGCGCGTCGAACTTCACGCCCTTGCTGCGGCGGCCCTCCCAGGATTCGCCGCGAGTGAGGCCGAGCACGTCGAAAAACTGCACCAGCGCGCGATAGTCCTGCTCGCTTCTTGCCACTAGCAGTTTGTGTAGTGATTTGATCATTTCGAAAACTTAGCCACAGAGGTCACAGAGGACAGCTGATCCAGAAAAATTCTTCCCCTCTGTGTCCTCTGTGGCTAATTATTTTCCTTTAAAGTTCGGCGCGCGTTTTTCCAGGAACGCCTTCGTGCCCTCGGTCTTGTCCTCGGTCGCGCAGCAGACGCCAAACAGCGTCGCCTCCAGGTACAAACCTTCCTGCAGCGTCATCTCCATGCCCTTGTTGATGGCCTCGATGGCGTACTGCACGGCGAGCGGGGCGTTGGCGATGATCTTCTGCGCGATGGCTTCGGCGCGCGCGATCAGCTCCGGCTGCGGCACAACCTCATTGACCAGCCCGATGCGATGCGCTTCGGCGGCGGTGATCATTTCGCCGGAGAGCACCAACTGCATGGCGATGCCCTTGCCCACCAGCCGCGGCAGGCGCTGCGTCCCACCGTAACCGGGAATGATGCCGAGCTTGACCTCGGGCTGTCCGAGCTTGGCGTTGTCGCTGGCCAGGCGCATGGTGCACGCCATGGCGAGCTCGCAGCCGCCGCCCAGCGCAAAGCCGTTGATGCAGGCAATCACCGGCTTGCCCAGGTTCTCGATCAGGTTGAGCACGCTCTGGCCCTTGTGCGTGTAGGCCTTGCCCTCGACCGCATTGTGCTTGGCGAGTTCGTTGAGATCGGCGCCCGCGATG
This sequence comes from Terriglobia bacterium, assembly GCA_963760265.1. Classification (GTDB taxonomy): domain Bacteria; phylum Acidobacteriota; class Terriglobia; order Terriglobales; family Acidobacteriaceae; genus JAIQGF01. Next base: position 260,270 of record CAVXCR010000040.1, on the reverse strand, counting down.
AAGGCTTTTTCACCCGCGCCGGTCAGGATGACAACGCGAACGGCGTCGTCGGCCTTGATGGCGTGGAACACCGCGCGCAGCTCTTCCATGGTCGCCGTGTTGAGCGCGTTCAGCACCTTCGGCCGGTTGATGGTGACGTAGGCGATGGAGTTTTTCTTTTCGAAGATGAGATTTTCGAAGGTCGTCGGGGTAGTAGCGGATGAAGCCATGTTTGCTCTCCACGGGCCATCGGCTGTCGGCCGTCGGCCATCGGGTAAGTCGAAAAAGTCAGCGTGGTGCGTTTGAAAGTCAATCCGCGGCCACGTTTCCCGCGCGCTCCGCCGCCAGCCCCTGCAGCGCGGTGTCCTGCGGCACGGGCTTCGCGGGATCGGACCAGTCGTAAAATCCCTTGCCGGATTTCTTGCCGTACCAGCCGGCCATGATCAGGCGCTTCAAGAGCGGCGGCGAGGCGAAACGCGGCTCCTTGAATTCGTCGAACATGACGTGCGTGATGTAGTAGGTCGTGTCCAGCCCGACAAAATCCAGCAACGTGAACGGGCCCATGGGATAGCCGCAGCCGAGCTTCATGGCGGTGTCAATGTCGGTGATCGAGCCCACGCCCTCTTCGTAGGCGCGGATGGCGTCGAGCAGATACGGCACCAGCAGGCGGTTGACGATGAACCCGGTCTTGTCGCTGGTGCGCACCGGCACCTTGCCGACCTTTTGCGCGAAGGCGTAGCCGGTTTCGAACACCTCGGGCGCGGTGGTGATGGTGCGCACCACTTCCACCAATTGCATCAGCGGCACGGGATTGAAGAAGTGCATGCCGATGAAGCGGTCGGGGCGCTTGGTGGCCGCCGCCAGTTCGGTGATCGAGATGGAAGAAGTGTTGCTGGCGAAGATGGCGTCGCGCTTCACCACCGCGTCGAGCGAGGCGTACATCTTCCGCTTCTCTTCCACGTTTTCAATGATGGCTTCGATGATCAGGTCGCAGTCGGCGAGATCCTGAGGCTTCAGCGTGCCCTTGAGCCGCGCGCGAATCGCGTCGGGCGTTTCCTTCAGCTTGCCTTTTTCGGCGAACTTGGCAAGCGACTTCTCGATGCCGGAAAAGCCTTTGTCGAGGAAGCGCTGCTCGGCCTCGAGCACGGTGACCTCGAACCCGGCGGTAGCCGTGACCTGCGCGATTCCGGAGCCCATCAGGCCGCAGCCGAGAACGCCTACCTTCTTGATGTCCATATGACCCTCTCTTGTTAACCACGGATTTTCACGGATGCACGCGGATAAAGAAAGATCATTGCAAGTAATTCCGATCCGCGAGAATCCGTGGCGATCCGTGGTTAAACCCTAGGCCAAATTCTCCACAATCATCGCAATCCCCTGACCGCCGCCGATGCATGCCGTCGCCAGGCCGTACTTCCCGCCACGGCGACGCAGTTCGTGCAGGATGGTGATGACCAGCCGCGTGCCGGTGGCGCCCAGCGGATGCCCGAGCGCAATCGCTCCGCCGTTCACGTTTACCTTGCTGCGATCGAGGCCGAGTTCTTTTTCCACTCCGAGGTACTGCGCCGCGAAGGCCTCGTTGACCTCAATCAGGTCCATGTCCTCGAGTTTCAGCCCGGCTTTTTCCAGCGCGATGCGCGTCGCCGGCACCGGGCCGCGTCCCATGATCTTCGGCTCGACTCCGGCGATGCCCCAGCTCACGATCCGCCCCAGCGGTTTCTTGCCGCGCTTCTGCGCCTCGTCGAGCGACATCACCACCACCGCCGCGCCGCCGTCCACGATTCCGCTGGCATTGCCGGCGGTGACGGTGCCGTTCTTGCCGAACGAGGGCTTGAGCTTGGCCAGACCTTCCATCGTCGTCTCGGCCCGCAGGTGGTCGTCTTGCTCAAACATCTCGCCCGAGGGCTCGCCCTTGCGGTTCTTCAGCGGCACGGGGACAGTCTCTTCTTTCAGCCGGCAAGCCTTCTGCGCCGCCGCGGCTTTCTGCTGCGATTGCAGCGCGAACTCGTCCTGCATCTCGCGCGTGATGCCCTGCTGCTCGCCGTACAGTTCGGCGGTGTTGGCCATCTGCAGGCCGCACCAGGTGTCGAGCAGCGCAACCATGAGCGAGTCTTCCATCTTGCCTTCGCCCAGCGCGAGCCCCCAGCGCGCGCCGCGGATCACGTGCGGCGCCTGCGACATGGATTCCATGCCGCCGGCGAGCACGCGCTGCGCTTCGCCGAGCTGAATCAATTGCGCCGCAGTCACGATGGCCTGCATGCCCGACCCGCACAGGCGGTTCACCGTTAACGCCGGCGTTTCGATCGGCAATCCGGCGCGCAGGGCGACGTGGCGCGCGCCGTAGAGCGCGTCACACGAAGTCTGCAGCGCGTTGCCGAAGATGGCGTGGTCGAATTCCCTGGGGTCCATCTGGGCGCGCTCGATCGCGCCCTTGGCGGCGACGGCCGCCAGTTCCATGGCGGTAAAGTCGCGCAGCTTGCCGCAGTAGCGGCCCATCGGGGTGCGCGCCCCGCTGACGATAGCAATATCACTTGGCTTCAGCATACAGAGAGGTTTCGCAGGGATGATGGAACAGGCCAGTCTAGCAGTGGCTCAGAATGGAAACAACTAGCCGCTGATCAACGCGGATGAACGCGGATCGGAAGAGGAATTGTTGAAGAACGTCACGCGTGCTGTGAGTGGCAAGCCAATAGGGGTCCTTCGACTCGGCGGCAAAATCGGCCGCCTCGCTCAGGATGACAGGCCCTAACTTTGCGAATCAAAATGAAAAGTCTGATCAGCGTTAATCGGCGTTCATCTGCGGCGAAACTAGGCCGTAACGGCGTCGGCATCCAGCACGGGGGCAAGCGCCTTGACGGTGTTCGCGCCCTCGGACTTGGCCGATTCCAGGGCGCGTTCGGCGCGGTTGATCAGCTCGCAGACGATGTCCACCGGATCGAAGCGCGGCTGCATGACGGCTTCGGCAATTCCGACGGTCATCGACGGCGGCGTGGATTTACCCGGGGGGTGGACATTGGCCAGCACCTTGCGAAGCTTGTCCACGACGAAGAACGCGTTCTTTTCGCCGGTGTCGGCCAGCAGCAGCGCGATGGTGGTGAGATCGTAATGCACCGCCACGTCGGCCTGGCGGATGTGCCCGTTGATCACCTGGCCGAGCTGCTGGACCAGGGTTTCCACCGCCGCTTCGCCGTACTCCTTGATCAGCGACGAGGTCTTGCCGAAGTGCATGAGCATGATGCAGCAGGTTGAGCTCTGCTCCAGGCAGCGCTTCACCTCCGACAGCAACACGTCCACGTAGGAGGAGCGCTTGAGCAATCCGGAACGCTCGTCGGTGATGGCGAGGGTCTTGACCAGGCTGCGCAGGCGGGCGTTGTTGACCGCCAGGATCATCTGCTCGGCGATGGTCTTGAGCACGACTTCGTCGGTGGGGCGCCAGTTGCGCGGTGCGCCACACTGCTCCAGGATCAGGATGCCGGCAAACTCGTCGCCATCCATCAGCGGCACGGCCAGAAGGGATTCGAGCTCCAGACCCTGGATGTACTCGCGAATGGAATCCATTTCCGGCGCCGTGGGCACGTTGAGCAGCATGACCGTGCCCTGCCTCACCGAAAGCGCGAGGCAGCTCATGACCAGCTTGACCACCGCCATGACGTCGGCCGGCTTTACGCCCGGGGCGCAGTATTCCAGCGCCGCCGACGGCGGCTTGCCCGGCGTGCACAGCCCGGCGATACAGCGGCTGGCATTCCAGTGCCGCCCGATTTCGTTGACCGCGGTGAACAGCACGCCCTTGACGCTGCCCTGGCGATAAATGTTCCGGGTGATCTCGGTTACGCGCGCGAAATTGTCCACCGCGCTCTCATTCGCGGCGGCCGGCGAGGGTGCGGAAACCGCGGTAGCCGGCGCGGGCTTGGCGGCGGGCGGCGGGGCCGGCTCGGACCTGTAATGCGGCGTGAAGCCGGCACTCATGAACAGCTCGTTCAGCTTTTCGATCTTCTCTTCTTCGTGCGGAAACAGCTTGTGGATGCGTTCCAGCCGTTCCACCGCCTTGGCTCGCATCGAGTACTGCAGGAAGATTTCCGCCTGCAGCATCAGGTCTTCCAGGACGGTGGTTTCGCCCTCGGGCGTTTCGGGCGTGTCGCTCTCTGCCTCCTCCAGCTTCAGCACCGAGGTAAACCGCGAGGCGATGGCGTTGTAGTGATTGCTGTCAATCTTGCCGTGCAGCATCTCCAGGCGCCGCTGGTGGCCGGGCTCGTAGGCGTCCACCTCGGCGGCGCGGTCCAGGCAGTCGGCGGCCTTGATGAAATTGCCGGTCGCGTAATAGAGCTCGAACAGCTTGAGCAGCGTGCCGCAGTAATCGTGCTCGCGGTTGGAGGCGTTGTACACCTCGACCATGTATTCCAGGAATTCGATCCCGGCGCGATGCTTGTCGGCAATGTCCTTCATCAGCGCAACGAATTCGCGCTGGTTGCCGCTCTTGAGCTGGTGGACCTCGAGTTTGTGCGCCAACTCCAGCGCGTGCGCCTGGTGGTCTTCGTCGAGCAGCGCGGCGATCAGCTCGCCGACCTCGCTGACTTCCTTGGGATCGCGCTCGAACAGTTCCCAGATCAGCGGCTCGGCCTCCACCAGCCGCTTGGCTGCGACCAGGGCGTCGGCATAGGCCTCGCGGTCCTCGATGCGGCTCTTGTCGGCGGTGGCAAACGGCTCCAGCACGGTGATGGCCGGCTGGACCAGCCCGGAGGCGTGCAGCGCCTTTCCGTAGGAGAGCGCCACGTCGGCATTGCGCGAATCCATCTGGTGCGCGCGCTGATACCAGGGAAGCGGATCGGCGCCGGCTTTGGCTTCAAACATGCCGACGCAATGAAAGGCCACGGACGCCGTCTTGCCGTCGCCCAGCTCGGCCGCGAGTTCTCCTTCTTGCTTGTAGTGTTCCTCGCTGGGGTCGAGCGCGATCACCCGCTTCAAGACCGCGAGCGCTTCCTGTTTTCTCCCGTGCGAGTCGAACCCGTGCAGCGCCGCCTTGTAGGCCTCCATGGCGTCGTGACGGTTGGATTTTTCAACCAGTTGGGCGTACTTGAATGTCTGGTCCACCGACGGCGCGCCCACCCGCACCAGCTTCCTGTAAGTCGATATGGCCTTGGCGGTGTCACCGATCGACGAATGATGGTCGAAGAGGGTGGAGAGGTGCTTCGCTGCTTCGCTCGCGTGGCCGAGCGCCACGTACAGGTCGGCCACCGACTGGCGCACCACATCGTTGCCGGGGTCTTCCTGCAGGGCGCCGAGGTACTCCTCCAACGCGGCATCCTGCCTGCCTTTTTGCAGGTACTTCTCGGCACGCTCGAGGCGTCGGCTGATGTCCGGCATAGGAGGAATTTCCGCGTCGTACTGGGGCGGGTCCAGCACCCGTTCCGCGCGTGCAAGGGGCCCCGTAGCGCGGGGCTATTGTATGCACAAGCACTGCCCGGGGCAATTGCACATTCGCCTTAGTTTAGTACCGAACGGTTATCGGTTACCGGTTGTCGGTTCACGGGTGACGTCACCGGTCGCCGTCCTTTCCTTTACCGGGACTCGCGACTCGGCGCTGGGGACTCGCTACTCGGCTACAATTCCCTGGTACCGCAGCGCCGTCGCCCGATGAACTACCGTGCCGTCTTGTTCGATTTCGACTACACCCTCGCCGACTCCTCGCGCGGCATCGAAGACTGCGTCAATCACGCTCTGGCGGAATTGGGGTTGCCGGCAGCGTCGTCCCGCGCGGTTTCGGAGACGGTCGGCTTGTCGCTGGCGGAGACGTTCTGCCGCCTCGCCGGTCCGGCCTCGCCCGAACAGTGCGCCGAATTCTCGCGCCACTTTATTGCCCATGCCGACCGGGTGATGGTGGGTTCGATCATGCTCTACGACACCACGCGCACCGTGATCCATGCCGCGCGCCGTCGCCCGATGACCTACCGTGCTGTCCTGTTCGATTTCGACTACACCCTCGCCGACTCCTCGCGCGGCATCGAAGACTGCGTCAACCACGCGCTGGCGGAATTAGGGTTGCCGGCAGCGTCGGCCCGCGCCGTATCGGAGACGGTCGGCTTGTCGCTGGCGGAGACATTCTGCCGCCTCACCGGCCCGGCAACACCGGAGCAGTGCGCCGAATTCTCGCGCCACTTTATCGCCCGCGCCGACCACGTGATGGTGGATTCGATCATGATCTACGACACCGCGCGCACCGTGATCCCCGATCTCAAACAGCGCGGCCTGGCCCTCGGCGTCCTCTCCACCAAGTTCCGGCGGCGCATCGCAGCCGTGCTCGAACGCGAGAAAATGTGCGGTTATTTTGACGTGATCGTCGGCGGCGAGGATGTCGCCAACCACAAGCCTCATCCTGAAGGCGCGCTCAAGGCGGTGGAAGCGCTGGGCGCCGCCGCCAGCGAAACTCTGTACGTGGGCGATAGCGTGGTGGACGCGGAAACCGCCCGCCGCGCGCAGCTTCCCTTTGCCGCCGTGCTCACCGGCGTGACTTCCCGGCACGCTTTTAGCAGCTACCGGCCAGTGGCGGTCATTGACTCGCTGACTGCCGTGCCTGGCCTGGTGTCGTCAAGGACTCTGCGCGCGCAAGCAAGCTCAGTTTGTCAGTTCGTCAGCCGTCATCACTCATCCATCTTCCGCTCCGGGGGTAGTTGCCGGTCTCGGGGCTCGGCATGACTTTAACGACATACTGACCCGCCGAATGGCCCGATTCACAATCGCAAGAACCCTGTTGTAACGGCTTCTGTTTCGTGACACTCCCAAGCGGATGCTGAATGCTGACAATCTAGAATTCAAGCAACTGACAGCCGCATGAAAGCATACTATTGCGGCATCTTCTCGATGGCCTTGACTCGAATATCATCCTTGGAAAGTATCGTGACCACTAATGGTGTTTCTGGCTTCAATGGTGGAAACGTAAAATGGACAATGGCTACATTGGGATGGCCTTCGGCGGGCCCGTTGTAGACGTTCATATACGCTCCCTGCCCCGAAATAAACGAACTCACCTGCCCAACTGGCCCAGTACACTCAATAGCAAAGCTTACCGGATCAATGACCACGTCACTCTGAATGATGATTTGTAGTCCGTAGGGGAGGCTGGGATTATTGGAAGGGGCCCGCCGCCAAGTAAAGTGCGTACGCTCTACCGTTGGCGGTGGGGCAGGCTGAGTTGGTCTTGGTGGAGCTGGCAGGCCCTTTATCGCAGCTTCCAGTCTGCCGAATCCTCCCACCAAATCAGTATCAAGTTTCTTCATGTCCTCCCGAGTCGCTTGAGTTTGTCCGAACTGAATCAGTTGAGCATTCTGCTGTAATAGGTTCGTTCTGTCTTTTGCCGCATTTTGCCTTTCTTGCGCGAGAGCAGCTTTTTCTTGGCCCCTCTGAATCCTATCGGAGAAAAATCCAAGAAAGCCGATGAGAACCAAAACAATCGCCGCAAACCATCGAGCACGACGGCGTTCCTTTAGGCTCTCCTGAAGTTCATCCACGAATAGCACTGCCACGCCAAAAGCGGCAAGAACGAAGCCAACAATGCCAGGAATGGCATAGAACACCATTAGCAAAAGTGTCCAGATATAATGCCCGACGATCCAGACGAAATGATGAAGTCGGCTCAACATGACAGGCGCGCCTCCACCCGCCCTTGCGCGGATGCGGTAGAGTCTGGAGATCGGGAGAGTGGCGCGCAGGGGTGGTCACAGGATTATATCGACAAACCTATTGACATTTCGCCTTTTATTCGCCAATACTGAACCCAGAGGAGCGCTCCCATGGCCCTGACGCGACGCCAACGCCAGGTTTACGACTTCATCGCCAACTTTGTGCACGGGCACGGCTACTCGCCCTCGTTCGAAGAGATCGGCAACGGCCTCGGCCTCAGTTCCCTGGCCACGGTGCACAAGCATGTCAGCAACCTGGAAACGAAGGGCCTGCTGCGCCGCGACTACAACCGCAGCCGCTCGATTGATTTGCTGCCGCCGCGCGGGCGCATGAAGCAGACCATGGCGGCGCCGTTCTCGCTGCCGTTGCTGGGACGCATCGCGGCCGGGCGGCCGATTGAAGCCATGGAAAATCCGGAAACGATTTCGCTGCAGGATTTCACCGGTTCCAAGGACGTCTTCGTCCTCCAGGTGCGCGGCGATTCCATGCAGGACGAAGCCATCCTCGACGGCGACTACGTGCTGGTGGAAAAAGCCCCGGCGGCGCGCGACGGCGAAATCGTGGTGGCGCTGGTGGATGGCGCCGAAACCACGCTCAAACGCTTCTACAAGGAAGGCGACCGCATCCGCTTGCAGCCGTCCAATGCCGCCATGCCGCCGATCATCGTTTCCGCGGCTGCCGTACAGTTGCAGGGACGCGTCATCGGCGTGCTGCGCAAGTATTGAGGATTTTGGCACAGCGCCTATGTGCCTTCTGCGATATAAGTAACGGCTGAGTCCCTTGCCATGAGCGAAAACAACTACCGTCTCGACTACGTCGAGTTCCCGGCCAACGACATTCAGGCCACGAAGACCTTCTATTCCACAGTCTTTGATTGGAAATTTGAAGACTACGGGATGGACTACACCAGCTTCCATGATGGCCGCATCAGTGGCGGCTTTGCCAAGGGCCTGCCGGTGGTGAAGGGCGGCCCGCTGCTCGTCATCTACGCCGACGACCTGGCGCAGACCTACTCCAAGATCATTGCCGCCGGCGGCAAGATCACGAAATCGACGTTTGAATTTCCCGGCGGCCGCCGCTTCCACTTCACCGACCCCAATGGAAACCTGCTGGCGGTGTGGTCGGACAAATAGTTATCGGCTGTCAGCTATCAGCGATCGTCGGAGATTTCGCATCAGGCGATCTGCTCAACGCGGAAGAGAAAAATGCCTGGTTTTCTGCCGGGCTCTGCCTTGCCGAAAACTGACGGCTGAAAGCCGAAAGCTACGAAGTAATGTGCCGCTCCAGCGCCTTCTCGATCTGCTCCTTGGGCACGTAGCCGACGATCTGCTCTTTCACCTGGCCGCCTTTGAAAATCAGCAGCGTGGGAATGCCGCGGACGCCATAGCGCTGCGGCGTAGCGGCGTTTTTGTCCACGTCCATTTTGCCGACCTTCACCTTGCCGGTATAGGCGCTGGCCACCTCGTCCACGATCGGCGCCATGGCGCGGCAAGGGCCGCACCAGGCCGCCCAAAAGTCCACGATCACCGGCTGGTCCGACTTCAATACCGCCTGGTCGAAATTCGCGTCCGTCACTTCAAAAATCGCGTTGCTTGCCATCGATCCTCCCGCTATGAGTGCGCACCGCTGTTACCCGTCCCTGGGCCTCTCCGCCCGGGCGTGCCAAGCGGCCCCACATCGTAACATTAGATTGGATGCGCCAGAGCATGAGAAGACGCAGCGCGGCCGGCCTGAAGCCCGCGGCCCGCAGCCTGGAGCCTGCAAACAGGCGTCGGGCTTGAAGGTTGAGAGTTGAATCGGAGTGGACCAGAGGTGGGGACATTGCGGTGAGGCAGGTTCTTGCCTGCCCTGATTTGGATGCCGACGCTTGAAGCTTGCCCTGAAATTGTGACGTCCCGGCTCATCACCGGGACGCCACGGCAGCCCTCCCCCAGAACTGCCTTCGAACGGTTGGAGTATGACCCATCGCCAGCCGGTGTAAATGTCACTTCCGTAACCCGAAAGTAACCCCTGAGTAATCAAGAAAAAAGAACCCGCGGCTAATTTTCTAGCGTCACGCCTACTGCGTCGGAGGCACGGCAGCAGTACGAACATGCCACCCATCCGGATCGCCACCCGTGGGCGAACCCGCGCTGGTTGCGATAGCATCAATCAGAACGTTCCGCTGCATCGCCGGCTGAAGTCGGTTCAATTCACAATTTTTTACGTCTTTTTACTCCGGCTTCACACAAACCCGGCGCGAATTCGCTATCTTGCTAGCGCTTCGGTTGGGGTGATTTCCGAGTGAGGATCCCATGGCAAGAAAACTGCGCAGTGAGCGGACGCGGCTGCTGATCACGCTGGCCTTCGTGGTGTTCCCGGCGGCGGCGCTTATCGGCTTCAGCGTGCTCCACCTGCGCTCCATCCAGCGCGACCGCGCCGTCGCCAAGCTTCGCATATCCCTGCGCCCATAATGGGCGTGTCTGACCCGCGTCTCCGCGAAGCACGATTATCCCCTCCCGATCGCCTGGAATCGCTGTATCATTCCGCAAAATCGAGAGGAAGCGGCTATGCGGTACCCGAAAGCTACGAAAGAGGACCTGACCGCACCCCCTGCCCAGTACCGCGTGCTCGGAGTCGAAATCCAAGCCACCAGCGAATCGGTCTTCTCCATCGGCGATTTCGATTCGCTCGACGCCGCCAAGAAAGCTGCCGAGCAGAAGGCTGGTACGGGCGTTCCCATCTTCATCTACAACGACCACGGTGAGCTCATCGTGCGCTACGGAAGCTGGCACTAGGGGAGCTGCTTTTGAGCGGGAGCGAAGTGGGCTTGGCTGAAACTGAAACTCGAAACTGAAACTGGATTGGTGCCGGGAGGGGGACTTGAACCCCCAAGGGCCGAAGCCCGGCGGATTTTGAGTCCGCTGCGTCTGCCAGTTCCGCCATCCCGGCCATCTGATGGCGAGTAGTTCTAGATTATTTCACCGCTGTTGCGTTTGCAACCAGAGCCCCCGTTACAGGGACACAAATGTAGCCACGAATCCCCACCCTTCGCCCCTTCGATTGCGCTCTGCGCAGGCTCCCCCGGGCGAAGGGTGGGCCCGCCGCCGATCTTCATGATGACGCCCAAGGCAGGCTGGTCAGCGATGCAGCCTTCGGCGAGCGGCGCCCAGCACACCCACCAATCCGGTGCCGAGCAGAAGCAGGCCGGATGGTTCGGGCACCGCGTTGGCCGGGCTGACCGTAACCTCAAAAACGGGTAACCCGTTAGTTGAAATCTGGTAGTCGGTAATCAGGCCTACCATTCCCATGTTCGCGGCCCACTCCCACCCACTGTTACTTTCACTTGAAAATACCAGCCAGTAGGTACTGCCGGCGGTCAAAAATACGCCACCCGATGTGTTTACAGTAGTGACACCCCATTGTGGGGATGCCGGCGCATCGTTGTACGCTACTGCCCAAGATGCCAGCAGTGTACCTGGCACTCCGCTTGCATCGCCGTACAGCGCCAGGATTCCGGGGGCGGTAGTTTGGAACATACAATTACTACACCACTGTATAGCTAAGCTAATGCTCGACAGCTCGCCGCTTAGATTCGAAGAGAACTGCCCGCCCACAGGTTGCCCCCAAATGCCATATGTGCTAGAAGTGCTGAACGAATGATCGGCGCCGAATGTGCTGAATGCCACTTCATCGGCAACCGCGATGCCGGTCAGTAGACTCGCCGCAAGGAACACCTTAGCTGCAGACTTCAAGATCGATCGCCTCATTCTTCCTTGCCTCCTTTTCTCCTCAAACTTCCGTCGCTCCAAAGCCGTACTTTTCCAACATTGGGAGAGTAGCCCTCAAAACGCCGACAGTTTTCCCAGGGTCTTAGCCGCAACCTGTCTTCCATTGGAGCCGTTCGCTGTGTAAATGCCGCTCCAGAGAGGGTTGCGGACCTGATCGATTTCTGCCGCGAAGGTGGGGATGCCGCAACTGAACGAGCAGTTCAGCAATTCCCGACTTAGGAATGCTCGAAAAAGAAACTTGCGCCTGGCCGGAGTCTTGGTGGCTTCGCGGCCCGCTCACCCATTCAGAAGTACAAGAAACTTGCGCTAAAGATGAAACCGTTTACCCAGGACCATCTTTCCGTTGGCGCATGTCGAACAACACAAGGTCCACCGCCGCCGGCTTGCAACCGCCTCTCTCCCACCAGCCGCAGCGCCAGTTTCGTAGTAGCTGTTAAAATGGTTGGTTTTGGATTTGGTCCCTGCTTCCTGTGGGGACCTACTGCAAGGATTGCATTTATGGCTACCGTCCACGCGCCCGTAGCAACTGCCGTTGGCCCGTTCCGCAACGAGCCCCTCACCGATTTCAGCAAGCCGGAAAACGTGCAGGCCATGCGCACCGCCATCGAGAAGGTGCGGACGCAGCTCGGCCGTGAATACCCGCTGATCATCGGCGGCAAGACGGTCACCACCAAGGACAAGATCAGGTCCATCAACCCCGCAAAACCGGGCGAGCTTGTCGGCCTGTTCCAGAAGGCGGGCAAGGAAGAAGTTGAGCCGGCGATGAAGGCCGCTCTCAAGGCGTTCGAGTCGTGGAGCCGCACTCCGGTCGAGGAGCGCGCCAGCCTGCTGTTCCGCGCCGCCGACATCATCCGCCGGCGCAAGCACGAGTTCTCCGCCTGGATGATCTTCGAGGTCAGCAAGAACTACGCCGAGGCCGACGCCGACATCGCCGAGCTGATCGACTTCCTCGAGTTCTACCCCCGCGAGGCGCTGCGCCTGGCCAAGGCGGAGCCTCCGGTGCAACTCCCCGGCGAGCGCGACTACCTGTGGTACATCCCGCTGGGCGTGGGCATCGTGATTCCGCCGTGGAATTTCCCCGGCGCCATCATGGCGGGCATGACGGCCGCCTCCATCGTCTGCGGCAACACCGTCGTCCTGAAGCCGTCGAGCGATTCGCCCGCCATCGCGCAGAAGTTCGCGGAAGCGCTGATCGAGGCCGGAATGCCCGAAGGCGTGGTGAACTTCTGCCCCGGCGCCGGCGCCAGCTTCGGCGACGCGCTGGTGGCGCACCCCAAGACGCGTTACATCGCCTTCACCGGCTCGCGCGAAGTGGGACTGCGCATCAACCACGTTGCCGCGCAGACCGCTCCCGGACAAATCTGGATCAAGCGCACGGTGCTGGAGATGGGCGGCAAGGACGCCATCATCGTGGACGCCGATGCCACCAGCATCGACGCCGCCGTCGAAGGCGTGGCCGCTGCCGCCTTCGGCTTCCAGGGCCAGAAGTGCTCCGCCTGCTCGCGCCTGATCCTGGACGAGAAGATCTACGATTCGTTCCTCGACAAGCTGAAAGAGCGCGTCGAAAAGATCACCATCGGCGATCCCACGCAGAATCCGGGCATGGCTGCCGTCATTAACGAGGGCTCGATGAAGAGCATTCTCGACTACATCGAGCACGGCCGGCGCGACGGACGAATCATCACCGGCGGACGCCGCGACACCAAGCACGGCGACGGCTACTTCATCCAGCCGACCGTGATCGCCGACATCAAGCCGAAGTCAAAGCTGGAACAGGAAGAGATCTTCGGGCCGGTGCTGGCGGTGATCAAGTCGCACAGCTTCGATCATGCGCTGGAGATCGCCAACGACACCGAGTTCGGACTCACCGGCGCGGTCTATTCCGGCTCCCCGCAGAAGCTGGAGAAGGCCAAGCGCGAGTTCCACGTCGGCAACCTGTACCTCAACCGCAAGTGCACCGGAGCCATCGTGGGGGCGCATCCCTTCGGCGGCTTCAACATGTCCGGCACCGATTCCAAGGCCGGCGGGCCCGATTACCTTTTCCTGTTCACGCAGGCGAAGTCGATTGGAGAGAAGCTGGGATAGGCTCCAGTCGCCAGGCGGCAGGCTTGGAATGACGAACACAGAGACGCAGAGACACAGAAGGATTTTTCAATCTCTGTGGTCTCTGTGTCTCCGGGACCCTGTGTTTGTCTTTTGTATATGGCTCGGGTTGCCGTAACTTCAAGCTGCGGACGCATTTGACAACCCCGACAGCGCTGCCTAACAATACGCGCAACGTTGCAGCGGCCGTCGTGCGGGTACCGGCCGCGAGGTCCTCACTATGGCGCGAATTCTTTGCGTTGACGACGAGCCACACGTCGTCACTCTGAAATGCGCAATCCTGGAAGCCGCCGGCCACATCGTCACCGCCTCCACTTCGGCGCATGACGCCATCGAGAAACTGGAAAGCAACAGCTACGACGCCGTCGTCACCGACTGGCGGCTGGGCGACGCCAACGGCCGCGCGGTGGTGCAGGCCGCCAAGTCGCACTCCAGCACGCCCGTCGTGGTGGTTTCCGGTTACGTGACGGAAGCGTTCCAGGCGACCGAGCCGCTGGCCGACCTCTACCTGGAAAAACCGGTGAACCCGAAGGAGCTGGTCACGATCGTGAACGAGCTGCTGAAGACCAGCGATCGCGCTGCCTCGCGCTGATCTCGTGAAATTCCAGGGGAACCGGAATTGGGCCGTACAATTCCGGGTTCAATGCTCGCGGCACACACGTCGGCACGGTTGGGAGCTGCCCACCGCAACCGACGTCTGTGACGCAGGACAGAAAATCCCCACCCTGTCTCGCCACTTCGACTTTGCTTCCGGTGGGATATTCCCCGCGGGCGAGACAAGGGTGGGGCAACCTCAAGAGTAGTGTGGAAAGGAAAGGCTGGGCCAGCTCCCGCGGGCAACTGAAACGCGAAACTGAAGCTATCTTCCCGTGGCGGCGGCGGCTTCGGCGAGGATGCGGTGGTGGATGGTGAACAGTGCCAGCTCCAGCCGGTCGGAAACGCCAATCTTGTCGTAGATATTGCGCAGGTAGTTCTTGATCACCTGCTCGGTGGTGCCGAGTTCAGTGGCAATGTCCTTGTTCTTGTAGCCCTGCACGATGAGGGCGACGATGCGCAGTTCCTTGGGCGTGAGACGGTCGCGGACGCGGGCGCCGACCATGTCGTTCTCCGCCTCTTCCGGCGCCAGGGTCTGCGGCTGGATCCAGGTTTCGCCGCCGGCCACCTTGCGGACGCACTCCAATAAAGCCGGGCCGGTGACGTTGCGGTACACCACGCCATGCACGCCGGCGTTGACGTAGGCATGGCCGTTCTCGCCGGTTTCGGCGAGGATGATGAGGCGGGTCTTGGTGTGTGCGGCGTTGGCGATCAACTCCTTCAGATTGGGGGCAAGGTTGGCGGCGAAGGCGAGCACATTGGGCCGGAACTTTTCCAGCGACATGGGAATCTGGTCCGAGGTCTGCACTTGCGCCACGATGCGAATTTCATCCTCCACGCCCAGCACCTTGGCGATTCCGGCGCGGAAGATTGCCTGCTTATCGGCCAGGACCATCTTAAGCATTTACTTGGCCTCCCGCGGCTTGCGCTGCGGCACGAATTGGTAACGATCGATCACGCAGGCCACGCCTCGCCGTTTTCCGCGCGACGGCGTGTCCACGCGTATCACGCGCCCGGTGCACTTGACTTCCACATCGCGTCTTGGAGCCGATGACCGGCGCGGGCAGGGTAATCTGAAAATTGAGCTTCGAGCCTTTCCGGAACGGCAGGTCGGTGCTGATGAACACGCTGGCGGCGCTCAGGTTATTGGTGGTGGCGGCCTGCGAACGGCGCGAATTGCCGCCCTTGATCTTGACTGGCAGGGTCAGGGGAAAGCGTCGGCCGGTGCGCGCGTCGGGCAAGAAACCCTCCTCCATCGTTCCAAGAAACTGGAGAGCTGAATTGCTGGGGGGGTTATATCACAGGGCGCGCGCAACCAAAAGAATCAAGGCGGAGCCCTCCTTGTCGAGGTGGCTTCCCACGGCGGCTTCCGAGACCGCGGGCAAGGGCGCCGGCGGCACGGTGAGTTGCGTCAGAAGATCCGGGGCAGCCCCGCCGAGGCGACGGCGCCAACGCATCACGAACATTTCTTCGCGCATGGCGGCCCTAGAAGGCGCCGCCGCCACCGCCGCCAAAGCCGCCGCCGGAGAAGCCTCCGCCACCGCCGAAACCGCCGCCTCCGCTCCAGCCGGATCCGGTGGAACTGGCGCGCGGCGCGGCCACGAAGGCTGCATGCGCGGTCTGCGCCATGCTGTACATATTGTTGGTGAAGAACACGGGATTGAACATGCCGCCGCCGGTCGGGCCGGCGTACCAGCTCGGCGGCTGTTGCACGATGCCGGCGAAGGCCTGGGCCCAGTGATGCTCGACGCCGAGGGCCATCGCGTAAGGCAGATACTTCTCGAAGGTATCGGGCGGCATGCGCTGGATGCGGTCGCGATCCACGCGGTCCATGAATTCCTGGAAGCCGAGGATCTCGATGCGGGTGCGCGCGCCGAGCACGGTCTTGCAGGTCATCTGGCGGGCGAATAACCAGACGATGACCACGGCCACGGCGATGGCGAGCGCCGCCAGCCAGACAGACTCGAACACGTTCATGGCGCCGGTAACCTGGCCGATGACAAACGGGGCGGCGCTGGCGATGGCGCCGAGAACGGAATATCCGGCCGCCGATTGCGGATCGAGCCAGTACATTCCCTTGCGCTTGAGGGCGGAGTAGATGTCCTGCTGGATAACGGGAATGGCGGTGTAGAAGCGGTTCTTGAGGCTGGACAGGTCGGTTTTCTCCCCGCCCCAGAAAATATTCTCCAGCATGACGCGCTCAAACGGCGCCAGGTCTCCCCATTGCGAGTTCGGCTTCAGCAAGTGGAGGACGTAGTCCTTGCCGTGAAAGAGCAATCCGGGCGTTTCGACCTGCTCGATCTTGATGAAGCCGCGGACGGCCAGATCAACCACGGTGGAGGTGATGTCGCGCGGCTGGATGCTGTCGTCGAGCAGGGTGCCCGCTTCCGCCGGCGTGATGTCCTTCGGCGGCTCGTACATGGGAGCGACGGAGCGGCCGGGATCGGGGTCGCGGCCCTTGTAGTACCACAGCGTGAACATCACCAGCAACGTCCACAGCGGGAGGAAGACCACGGGATTGCTGCGCAGGAACCAGCCCAGGCGAGTCAGCGGGCCGGGCCGATGCAGGATGCCCTTGGGGATGAATACATCCACCGTCAGGCCGCCGCGCATGGGCAGCGGGTTGGTGGTTTCGAATTCGACGTGCGAGCCTCGGACGTCGGCGGTGGCCTCCTGGCTGGTGGAACCGTAGGCGCCGGTGAAGGCTTGCGCGCGCAGGCCTCCGGCGGCAGCGTCGGGGAGCGAGACGAGGGCGGAAGCGTGGTCGATGGGAACCGGCCAGTCATTGCCGGTCACGTTCCAGTAGAACTCGTCGTGATCGTCGAAGTAGCGGACGGCGTTGGGCGTGGTGTAGCTGATGAGGACGGTCTTGGTTGTGTCCACCGCGCCGGGAATGTAGATCTTGACCTTCTTGTAGGGACCGTCGCGGCTGATCTCGTACTTCAGCGGACGCTCGTTCTCGTCGGTGACGCTTTCGACTTTCAAGAAGAGCGAGTAATTGGTGCCGCCCGGGCCGGGGTACTCGACCGGAATGCTGCGCCAGATGCCGTTGTACTGCCCCACGAAGACGAGCGTGATGCGCTCGGTGACGCTGGCGCCGCCGTGGTCGTCAATCGCAACCGTGGAATGGAAGTCGGCGATGCGCCAGTTGCGGGCAAGGGCGGGGGAGGCGAACGAAAGTAGCAGCGCGAGGACAGCGAGAAAGAAAATGCAGGTCCTTCGACTCGGACGCGGCAACCGACATTGCAGATTGCAGATTGCAGATTGCAGATTGCGGGGAGTTGCGTGAGAAAGGGGGCGAGCGCGGGCAGTGCGGGCTGAGTAGGGGTCCTTCGACTCGGGCTGGCGCCCTCGCGCAGGATGACAGGCGGTTAAATATCTCTTCAGCACTAAATTTCCGTCGCGCATCGGGCGTCCCATCGCCATGTCAGAATTTCACGCTGGGGACTTCGCGGTCCGCGGGCGTTTCCAGCTCGAAGAACTGGCGCGGCTGGAAGCCGAAAGCGCCGGCAAACATGTTGGCCGGGAACGACTGGATGCGCGTGTTGTAGTCGCGCACCACGGCGTTGTAGTAGCGGCGCGAGTTCTGCACGTCATTTTCAATGTCGGCCAGCGACTTCTGCAGCGACATGAAGTTCTCGTTGGCGCGGAGTTGCGGGTAGGCCTCGGCGACGGCGAATAGCGACTTCAACGCCATGGTGAGCTGGCCTTCCGCCTGGGCGCGTTCCGCCGGCGCGGTGGCCGACATCGCCGCCGAACGCCACTTGGCGACGTTCTCGAAGGTGCCCTTCTCGTGCGCGGCGTAGCCCTTCACGGTTTCCACCAGGTTGGGGATGAGGTCGTGACGGCGCTTGAGCTGCACGTCAATGTCGGACCAGGCCGAGTCGGCGCGGATTTTCAGTTGCACCAGGCTGTTGTAGAGGCCGATCACAATGCCGACGATGACGACGATTACGGCTACGAGAACGATCACGCCCATGCCGCCTCCTTGTTGCCGCGGTTGCAGTGCCTATGATAACGCGGGGGAACAAAAGTACCGAGTACCGAGTACACACAGCATCAGTGCCGGCGATTGTTGCGGGCGTCAGCCGCTCGGTACCCGGTACACAGTACTCAGTACTAACTCCCTACCTTGGCATACGGCATGGCTGCCGTCCGCTCCAGCTTGTCCCAATTGAAGGCGTGGCCGGTCATGGCGCGCTTCAGGGTCCTGATCAGGACAATCGAAAACAACTGGCGGTAGGCAAAGCGTTGCAGCCAGACATGGAGCAGAAGGGTGAAGTCCTCGCGGTTGTCGGCGGTGCGGCGTTCCAGCGCGAAGGCGAGCGCCGAAGCGATGAAGTCAATAATCAGGAACATCGCGAAGTAGGTGACGAGCTTCTCGAAGCTGCGGAAGTCGGCGGTGTCGGGATGGAAGTGGCGGTCGAGCAGGTACATGAAGGTGCCGTAGACGAACATCACGTCGATGAACGGCGACACCAGCGGCAGCAGGATCTGGAAAATGACGATGTTGGGCAGTGCCACCCAGCCCAGCACGCCCTTGCGCCCGAAGGCGGCGCGGTGCTTGTACACCGACTGCATGATGCCGAAGGACCAGCGGAAGCGCTGCCGCATTAAGCCGCGGGCGTTCATCGGCGCCTCGGTATAGGCGAGGGCGCGGTCTTCGTACTCGACGCGGTAGCCGCGCCGGAGCAGCGCCATGGTGAGGTCGGCGTCTTCGGCGACCGTGTCCACGTGGAAACCGCCGGCATCGCGCACGGCCGCGGTTCGCCACGCCCCGATGGCTCCGGGCACAACGCTGACCGCACCCAGCACGTTGAGCGCCCGGCGCTCGAAATTCTGGCTGGTGACGTACTCCAGCGCCTGCCAGCGCGTCCACCAGTTGACGCGGTTGCCGACCTTGGCGTTGCCGGCGATGGCGCCGACGCGGGAATCGAGGAAGTGCGGAACCAGGCGGGAGATGGCGTCGCGCGCGATCACGGTGTCGGCGTCAATGCCGACGAAAATCTCTTCGTACACGAATTCCAGCCCGTAATTGAGCGCCTCGGCCTTGCCGGAGTTCGGCTTGGTGAGCACGGTGACGCGACCGCTCCGGATTTCGGCTGGAAAGGCTTTCTGGGTAACTTCCAGGGTGCGGTCGGCCGATCCGTCGTCGACTACGATGACGCGCAGCTTGGGGTAATTCGAATCGAGCGCGGCGCGGACGGTGCGCTCGATGACCATCTCCTCATTAAATGCAGGGATGACCACGGCAACCGCCGGCTTGTAGGCCTGCGCCGCCTCGATCTGGGCGCGGTCACGCTGGCGGACGCGGTGATGGAAGCGGTCAAAGATGGCCAGGGCGCCGACCAGGAAGAGCCGCGCCGACATGAGCACGTCACCGAGAAAGAAGATGATCACGATGGCGGAGCCCATCAGGCCGAATAACCAGAAACCGAAGTTGTCAATGCGCGCCGACCAGCGCTCGTTCTGCGCCAGCGGAACCATCACTTCGTTGTACGGCTTGCCCAGCAGTTGGGAGACAGGGACGATCTGGTACCCGCGCCGGCGCAGGCCATCGATGATCATGGGCAGCGCGCGCACGGTCTCGGCGCGGTTGCCGCCGCCATCGTGCAGCAGGACGATGTTGCCGCAGCGCTGGTCGTCGGGATCGCAGGGCGGCAGGTGCGCCATGACATCGCTCACGATTTCCGCTGCCGGATGGTCCTGCCAGTCGTGCGGGTCGATCTTGTCCCCCACGGTGATGTATCCCATCTGCTGCGCGATCTCCAGCGGGCGCACCTGGTCCGCGGTGTCGGGTTCCTGGTCAATCGAATACGGCGGCCGGAACAGCAGCGGCTTGACGCCCAAGCGGCTGGCGAAGAGCCGCTCCGCCAGGTTCAGTTCCACGCGCATGTATGATTTGCGGATGTTGCTGATATCCGGATGGGTAAAGGTATGGTTGCCAATCTCGTGGCCTTCGGCATAAATGCGCTGCGCGAGATCGGGATACTTCTCCGCCTGCAATCCGATGAGGAAAAACGCCGCCTTGACGTTTTTCTGCTTCAGCACGTCGAGGATTTTGGGCGTCCAGTCAGGATCGGGCCCGTCGTCGAAGGTAACGACGATCTGCTTGGGATCCGCGCCGTACTGATCGAGCTCGTACGGCCGCGGCAGCACCGTCATCTTTTCGTCGGTGATGAGGCCGGTGGAGGGATCCAGGGTAAAGGTCCGTTCTCCGGAAGACGGCTGGTTGCCGATGCGGATCACCTCGCCGGCGCCTTCCATGTCCACGTCCTGTCCCGGAGGCACCAGGCGCAGGTCCTGCACCACGCCGACTTTGCCGGGGGTATCGAATACCGGCCACAGCGAGCGGTCCTCTGAACCGAGCCGCCACAGGGCGAAGGTGTTGATGCCCAGTTTGACGGCGGCGCGCATCTGGTTGAGCGCGGTGACGCCATCGAGAAACCACACGTCGTGACGCTTGCCTTTTTCGTCCTCGTACGCGAAATGCGGGTTCAGACTGTCGGGATCGAAGTTGATCGGGGCTTCGGAGTCGGAGGAGCTCAGCCATGCTTCCTGGTTGTCAATGCTGCGCGCGCTGTCAACTTTCGGCTTCCCCTTCTTTTGCTCGACCAGCGACCAGTCGTAACCGTAGCTGCCGATGGCGCAGATCAGCTTGTCCTTGGGAATGACCTTCAGCGCATCCACCAGGTTGTTGGTGAACCAATCCTGCGAGGCGATCGGCCCGGGATCGCCGCCCTGGAAGTGCTCGTCGTAATTCATCAGGATGAGGCCGTCGGAGTGGGCTGCCAGGTAGGCGTAGTCGAAATCATCGTCGTTGATCGGGACGGCGATGTGCAACTTCATGCCCTTCGCCTGCAGGTCGGCGTGCAGCTCGTCCACCAGTTGGCGGAAGCCGGGCTGCGCGGAACGCGGGAAGCCTTCAAAATCCAGCGTCAGTCCCTTGTAGTTATCGCTGGCGAGCAACGTCGCGGCTTCGCGTCGAAAATTGGCGTGCGCCTCGGGGCTGGCCAGGAACGGCTCGATATTCGAGATCCACTGGTTCTTCGTGGGATCGAAGTTGTTGACCAGCGGCAGCACCTCGGTCTCGGCGTTTTCGTCCTTGAGGAACTTCATCACCGGCCGCTCTTTGCTGTCGGGACTGTGCACGGCGCCGTCCTGCACCACGTTGAACAACGTCAGCTCCGGGCTGACCGCCTGGAGGCGCCCATCGGGCGTGAGCACGTGCAGCCATTCGGGATAGAGAATGTCGATCTGGCGGGCGTACTCGCGAAGCGAGGAATAAGCAGCGGCGTCCCAGGTAACGTAAAACGCGGCGCGCACGCCGTCGCCGGAATTCAGCACCAGTTCGGTGGGAGGCTTCTTCGATTTGGTGGTGACCACGCGCGCCTTCGGGCGCTTGCGCTCTTTCTCTTTCAGAGCCTTGTAAGGGCGGTGCTGTTCCGGCAGCAGCAGCGTGGTCAGGCTGACGCCGCTGAGCGCGCTCACCAGGAAGAAGACGATCAGCAGCGAGACGGCCAGGCCCAACACGTCCATCAGCCGGCGGAGACGTTTCCACCGTTTGTGCTGCGGGTCGTAAAAAATCGGCTTGGCCATGAATTCCGGTTACTTATCCTACAATGACGCACACGGTTGCGCGCCACCTCGCCGCACTTCCATGAAAATGGGGTGCTGGACGGATGCCCCCGCCCCAGCGCGGGGCGGCATGTTCGTGGCAGTGTCACTCAGGAAAGACCCTGGTTCTTGGATGCAGAATACCACCAAAACGGCGGACGATCGGGGCTGGCGCGGGTTGTTGCGGTCGCACCGCCGGTGGTTCTTCTGGTTGACCTGCGCGGCATTCGCCCTGCGGCTGCTCTTCGTGCTTCGCTTCCCCAATCTGACGCCGGACGGCATTGTCTATGGCGACATCGCCAAGAACTGGTTGCTGCGCCACGTGTATGGGCTCAGCGGGCCGAGTGGCCCCGTCCCCACCTACATCCGGCTGCCCGGTTACCCGGCATTTCTGGCAGGACTGTGGGCTGTGTTCGGCGTGGAGCATTACAACGCCGCCCGCTTTGCGCAGGTATTCATTGACGTAGGAACCTGCTTCATCATCGCGGACCTGGCGCGGCGGACTTCCCCACCCTATCGCTCCCCTTCGACTGCGCTCAGGGCAGGCTTCACCGGGAGCGATAAGGGTGGGGCAACCGCGAAATGGGCGTTTGCGCTGGCGGCCCTGTGCCCGTTTCTCGCCAACTACACCGCCGTGCCCTTGACCGAAACGCTGGCCATCTTCTTCGCGGCGATGGCGCTTGATTGCGCGGTTGCCGCCCGGGCATGGCAGCAGAGCGCGGGGGAGGTCAGCATCGGCAACTGGGCTGGCTGCGGGCTGGCCATTGCCGCCGGCATCTACCTGCGGCCTGACGGCGGCATCGTCCTGATCGCGATCGGCGGATTCCTGCTCTTGCGGCTGGCATGGAATCCGGGGCCGACGATGGTAGCGGGCGTGGTGCTGGCCATCTGTTCGCTGCTCCCGCTGGCTCCCTGGACGGCCCGCAACTGGCGCGGCTTCCATCAATTCATGCCGCTGGCGCCCACGCATGCCAATGCACCGGGAGAGTACTACGCCACCGGCTTCGATCGCTGGATGCGCACCTGGCTGGCCGATTACGCGTCGCTCGAGGACATCGGTTTCAAAATGGACGACACGGTGATGGACATCAACGCCCTGCCCGATCGCGCCTTCGACAATGCCGGCGAGCGCAGCGCGACACAGGAAGTGTTCGACCGCTACAACCAAACCGTGACCATGACACCCGAACTCGACGCGCAATTCGAGCAGCTCGCTGGCCAGCGCATCCGACGCAAGCCCTTCCGCTACTACCTCGAGCTGCCGGTCTTGCGCATCCTCGATCTCTGGCTGCGCCCGCGCACCGAGATGCTGCCGCTGGACACGCACTGGTGGAGGTTCCGCGACGATCCCCACGACTTCGCCTGGTCGGTGTTGCTGGGCGCGATCAACGGCGTGTACGTCGGCCTGGCGTTACTGGGAGCTGTCGGCGCCTGGCGGGAAATCCGCTACGCCGGGATGTTGGCCGGCTTCGTGGTCCTGCGCACCGTCATTATTACGGTCCTCGCCTATCCCGAGCCGCGCTACGTGCTGGAGTGCTACCCGGTGGTGATTGTCTTTGCGGCGGCGGTGTGTGCGAGTCGTCAGTCCTCAGTCTTCAGTCGTCAGTCTTCGGGCCACATGCGGATTGGCTGAAGACCGAAGACGGACGACTGTTGACTACAAATTCAGCGGCGTGTCGCTGATGCGGAAATTCGTCTGAAAGTGCTCGAAGAGAAAGTCGATGGCTTCGCGATTCGCGTCCTTGTTGCTCTGTGCCAGATATTTCATCGCTTCCACCAGCAAGCGCTGGCCCTCGACGTAACGCGGGTCAGAGGTGCGGTCGCGCTTGTTGCGGCGTGAAGGATTCGGCGTGATGGGGATAGTGAAGACTTTGGCCATAAAGCTTGATCCCGGCTGGTCCTGAGTAACGAGCAATTGGATGCTCGTGTGATTTGCTCTTGTTGCCTGGCTGGGGACAATATCCCCGTTTCTGGACGCGAGTATAAACTTCGAACTACCAACGTTCCACAAAAGAATCGGCCCGCCGATGTAAAAAATTTCCCTATTTTGCCCCTGCTTCGATGCAGTTCCGGAATGATCCGGCCAGCTATTCCGATTGCGGACGCACCCACTTCGTCTTGCCCGAGGTCTTCAGTTTGAAGATGTCGTTCGGGATGTTCTGATTGATCTTGATGTTGCTGTACTTGGCGAGGCGGTAGTCGCCGCTGGGCTCGATCAACTGTTGCTGCACCGAGATGCCGCGCGCCGGATCGATCCACAGAATGATCTGCTGGAACATGTTGCGGACCTTCACCTGCTTCGGCGTGAGCGTCAGTTTCGCCGCCTGTACGCCATCCACGTTCTCGGCGCCGTCAAAGCGAACGTCGAAGGATTTCTGCAGGTCGTGGCCGCGTCCGCCAAACCCCAGGACAAGGAAGCTCTCGAAATCCGCCTTGTTCTTGCCCGCGTTATATTCCGTGACCTGCTCGATCTCGGGCTGGTAGACATCCATCTTGCCGCCGGCAAAGAGCACGTACTTCCTGGCGGGCGAGGTGATGTCGGAGGCCATCTGCACTCCATTGCCTGCCCGGCGATAGTAGATGGCGCCCTTCTGGAGGTCGTGGTCGTTCACCACTTTGGAATACTGGTCCCAGACAAAATTGGCCTCGGCGGTCTTGAAATTGTCCGCGGCGCGGTCCATGGCGGTCAGCACGGACTCGAGATTCCCCGCGGCCGCCTTGGCCTGCGGTTGCGCCGCGGGAGCAATGGGAACCTGCGCGACCACGGCGGCCGCCAACAGCATCAGGATCAGCGACAAGAAAAGGATCGTGCGCTTCATTCGAGCTTTCAGTCTTTCGGTCTATCAGTCTTTCAGTCGATCAGTCTTTCAGTCGAGGTGCGCCAGCTGAACGACTGAGCGACCGAATGACTGAGAGACTTCCTACCGCGACACCCAAACCTTGTATCCGACCACGCGCCCCTTGGCATCGCGCACCGGCTCGTACCTGGTGATGTCCACCTCGCCGGCGATGGGTTCGATCACGCTCAACAGGTCGTCTTCGACCCTGGTCGGATCGCCCTTCACCACCGAGGCGTCAACCTGGTAGATGAACCCGCTTTGCCCGTCGGGAAAAACGATTACTTCGGTTTGATGCAGAGAGCGCTCGATCGGTTTGTCCTTGAAGTTTACCCAGATGGGGGCGAGGAAGATGAAGGCGAGGATCAGCGTGACCATGACGTCGTACTGCATGCTGCCACGCTCGTACGTCCACAGAATGTAGCTGCGAATTGTCTGCCAGATGCGCGACATGGAGCGAAACAGTTAAGTGTAGTGAGGCGGAGAGGAACTTGGCAACGTTGGTGGACGGTTGTCGGTTCCCGGTTGTCGGTTAACGGAAACCGAAACTGAAACTGAACCTTCTCAAAACTTCTTCGGCGTAATCCGGTCCACGCCCATGTAAGGCCGCAGGGCTTCGGGAATCACCACGCTGCCGTCGGCCTGCTGGTAGTTCTCCAGAATGGCGAGCCATGTCCGCCCGACCGCCAGGCCGCTGCCGTTGAGCGTGTGCACGAATTCGGTCTTGCCCTTGCCTTCCGGACGCCAGCGGATGTTGGCGCGGCGCGCCTGGTAGGACTCGAAATTCGAGCACGAAGAAATCTCGCGGAAGAGTTGCTGCCCCGGCAGCCAGACTTCGATGTCGTAGGTCTTGGCCGCGGAAAATCCCATGTCGCCCGTGCTCAAGGCCACGACGCGATAGTGCAGGCCGAGGCGCTTCAGCACTTCTTCGGCGTTGGCGGTCAGCGATTCCAGCTCGTCATACGACGTGTCCGGCCGCGCAAATTTCACCAATTCGACCTTCTGGAACTGGTGCTGGCGGATGATGCCGCGAACATCCTTGCCGTAGCTGCCGGCCTCGCTGCGGAAGCACGGCGTCCATGCCGTGAGCTTCACCGGCAGGCGCGCGGCGTCGAGCACCTCGTCGCGAAACAGATTTGTCACCGGGACTTCGGCGGTCGGAATCAGGTACAGATCCCGGCGGCGAAGCAGTGTGCTCCACGGAACATTGAAATCAACAGGACTAAAAACATCGGCGAGTTGAATGTCTGCCGTTCTGGCCGGGACGTGCACAACAACAATCGCAAATACGCCACTCTTGCCAACCGCACCCACCAGCTCGCCAATTTTCGGTGTCCAGTCTTTGTCCTGCTCAAAACGATCAATCGGAACCTTGAACAGGTCGGCTTCAAATTTCGGCAGTTGCCCGGTGCCGTACATGGACTCGGCATTGACCAGGAACGGCGGCAGGACTTCGGTGTAGCCGTGCTCGCGGGTGTGCAGGTCGAGCATGAAGTTGGCGAGCGCCCGCTCCATGCGCGCCCCGAGGTCCCAGTACACCGCGAAGCGCGCGCCCGTCAGCTTGACCGCGCGCTCCAGGTCGAGCACGCCCAACTGCGCGCCCAGCTCCCAGTGCGGCTTGGGAGCGTAGTCGAATTGCGGCGGCGCGCCCCAGCGCCGGACTTCGACGTTTTCTTCCGCGCCACCGCCGACCGGCACGCTCTCGTGCGGCAGGTTGGGGATGGTCTTGAGGATGTCCTGCAGTTGCGCCTCGAACACGGCGGCCTGCTTTTCCAGCTCCGCGACCTGTTCGCGCACGCGGCGCATTTCCGCCATCTGCGCCGAGGCGTCCTGCTTCTCGCGTTTGAGGCGCGCGATTTCCTCCGACGCCTTGTTCTGCGTGGCGCGCAGGCGCTCCATG
Source organism: Terriglobia bacterium (assembly GCA_963760265.1). Classification (GTDB taxonomy): domain Bacteria; phylum Acidobacteriota; class Terriglobia; order Terriglobales; family Acidobacteriaceae; genus JAIQGF01. The sequence goes on along the minus strand of CAVXCR010000040.1, from coordinate 233,796 downwards.
TTGGTGATGTGCTCGCGGCGGCGGGCGTCCACGGCGGAAAAGTCGCGCAACACCTCCTCCGGGTTCATCCCGCGGTCGCGCAGCTTGCGTTCAATCAGCGGCAGGTTTCCCCGCACGAAGTTCAGGTCGAGCATAAACCAAAGTAGTTTAACAGGGTCAGTTCGTCAGGCTTCAGCCCGGCGAACAGGAGCGCACTACATAGCGGTCAACTGACAGCCAACAGCTACAAGGAAAAAGCCGCCCTCGCGGACGACTTCCAGGTGATCAACTGAAACTCTACTTCCTTACTTCTTCTCTTTTCTCCTTCTTCGCCGCTTCCTTGATCGGCGAACTCCCACTCTGCGCGGTTTTCAGCGAGCGCAGGTACGCCACGATCGCGGTCGCGTCCTCGCGCGAGAAGCGATACGGCGGCATGGGCGGGCGCGCCGGCAGTCCGTTGTAGGCGATGCCGGTCATCAGGAACTTGACGGCCTGTGCGTCGGTCCAATTAGGCAGGCCAACCAGGTTCGCCGACTTCTCCGCCCAGTTGGGAATGGGAATGGTGGGCTTGAACATCAGGGGCGAGCCCATCATCCACTGCTCCTGCATGAATTCGCCTTTTGATTGCGCGGCGAGTGGCAATCCTGGCAGGTACCCGCGTCCACCACCAGATACTTGCCGCGGGCGACCTGTTTCGGCGAGTACGACTTGGTTTCCGGTGGCGCCGACATCATGGCGGTGGCGGCGACAAGACACAGCACGGCAATCATCAAAATCGTCCTCTTGCTCACTGTCTAAGCTCCTCCGATGGAAAGTAGCGAAATGATAACAGACGTGAAACCCGCCATGGGAGCGCCATTGCGCTCTCTTTTTGCCGTTCCACCGCCAGGCTGTACACTAGGGCGCGATGAAATTTTCCGTCGGAAGAATCTGCGCCATTCTTTGCGTGTGCCTTCGTCGTGACCGGCGTGGCGTTCGCCAGCGCTTACAACGCGAACCCCAAGCTGGTGGTGATCGTCATTATTGATCAATTCCGCGCCGATTTTCTGGACCGCGCCCACGATCAGCTTGGCCCATCCGGTTTTCGCCTGCTCACCGAGCGCGGCGCCTACTTTACCGGCTGCTACTACGATTACGCCAACACCGAGACCGCGCCCGGGCACGCCACGCTGTTCACCGGCGCCTACAGCAACGCCCACGGCATCGCCGCCAACCAGTGGTGGGACGCGCGTGCCAAGCGCATGGTGGGCTCGGTGTTCGACAACAACACGCGCCTGGTGGGAGTGGAGGGCGCGGGCGCGTCGCCGCACAACCTGCTCAGCGATACGATCGGCGACGAATTGAAACTGGCGACCGATGGCAAGGCGCGCGTGTTCACCATTTCTCTCAAGGACCGCGCGGCGATCCTGCCGGCGGGCTTCGCCGCCAACGGAGCGTTCTGGATCGATCACCCGAGCGGCGCGTGGATCAGCTCGACGTTCTACATGCACCAGCTTCCGGCCTGGGCGCAGAAGTTCAATGCGTCGGGGAAAGCGGACGCGTACTGGAACCGCGAGTGGAAGGATGCGGGCGGCACCGTGCTGCGCAAGACGACGCGCGAGGCGACGCCGGATTTTTACGAGACGGTGGGCGCCACGCCGTTCGCCAACGATTACGAATTGGACTTCGCGCGCGAGCTCATCACGCAAGAGAAGCTGGGCGAAGGGCCGGCGACGGACCTGCTGTCGATCAGCCTGTCGGCGCCCGACATCCTCGGTCATAAGCTCGGCCCGAATTCGCCGGAAGTGAAAGCCATGGTGCTGGCGCTGGACCGCCAGCTCGCGGATTTCTTCAGCTTCCTCGGCCAGCGCGTCGGGCTCGCCAATGTGTGGATCGTACTGTCGGCGGATCACGGCGTTTCACCGGTTCCCGCGTACGCGGCCAATTTCCGGTTGCCGGCGGAAATGCTGAATTCGGAAAAGATGAAGCCCGACCTGAACGCGGCCATTGCAACCCGGCTGAAGCGGCCGGGTGACTACATTGAGGGCCGCGACGGCGCATTCGTATTCATCTCGGAAAGCGCCTTTGCTGCCGCGGGCATGAACAGCGAAGCCGAGGCCGAGCACGTGGTCGGCGAGGCGCTGCTTCAACTGGGCCTTCGGTCGTACATCACGCGCGCGCAGCTTGCCGCCGGCAACGTCCCCAACGACGACGCCGGCCGGCAGTTGCTGCACAGCTATTCCGCGTATGGCGGCTGGTACGTGATCGCCATCGCGCCGCCGTTCACGTTTCCCTGGGATTCGCGCACCGGCACGACGCACGGCTCCTGGTACCGCTATGACCAGCATGTGCCGCTGGCGTTTTTCGGCGTTCCCTTCAAAGCGGGCGTTTACCGCGGGCGCTGCGAGCCGGTGGACATGGCCGCGACGCTGGCTTCGCTGCTCGGCGTCAATCCTCCGAACCGCGCCGCCGGACGCGTGCTGACCGAGGCGCTCCGCCGGGAGAGCGCGCGATGAGCACCTCCCCCCGGCGCGTCAGCGGCCCGCCGGACCTGAGCGTAAACTTCGCCGGCGTTCAGTTGAAGAATCCGGTCATCGCCGCCAGCGGCACCTTCGGCTACGGCATCGAGTTCGAAGACATCGTCAGCCTGCAGAAGCTGGGCGGGTTCGTGGTCAAGGGCCTGTCGCGCGAGCCGATGCCCGGCAACCAGCCGCCGCGCCTGTTTGAAACTTCCGCCGGCATGCTGAACTCCATCGGCCTGCAAAACATCGGAGCGCGGGCCTTCGTTGACGAAAAGCTTCCGCTGCTCAACAAGAAAAAGAACATCGTCGTCTTCGCCAACGTTTTCGGTTACACCCGGGAAGATTACGAGGCGGTCATCCGCGTTCTCAACGAGGGCGAGGGCATCGCCGCCTACGAACTCAACGTTTCCTGCCCCAATACCAAGCGCGGCGGGATGGTGATTGGCACCGACCCGGTGCTGCTGGAGGAAGTGGTGGCGGCGGCCAAAAGCGCTTCGCGACGGCCCCTGATCGTAAAACTGTCACCCAACGTGACCAACGTCCCGCTGATGGCGCGCGCCGCGGAGAATGCCGGCGCCGACGCCGTCTCGCTGGTCAACACCTTCGTCGCCATGGCCATCGACGCCGAGACGCGCCGGCCGCGGATCTCGCGTACCTTCGGCGGACTCAGCGGCCCGGCGATCAAGCCGATTGCGCTGCGCATGGTGTATGAGGCGTCGCACGCCGTGGATATTCCGGTCATCGGCATGGGCGGCATCTCCACCGCGGTGGACGTGGCGGAATTCATGCTCGCCGGCGCGGCGGCGGTCGAAATCGGCACCGCCAGCTTCTGGGACCCGTGCGCCACCGAAAAAATCGTGGACGCGCTCGAGGGCTGGTGCCTGGAACACCGCGTGGAAAAGATTACCGAGTTGATCGGCGCCCTCAGGACGGACTGACACCGCCCGCCGCCCATTTTCATCACACGCGATTGGCGATATCATCGTACGTTTGTTTCCGCACATTGAAGATCCTGCCACGGGCCCTGCCCCGGGGGAAGTTGCCATGTCGTTCCAGACCCGGTTCGAGAAAGTGCTGGCGCTAGCCGATGCGCTGGAGCAAAACAAGGAGCGCATCGTCGAGTTTGCGGTGAAGGACCTGCAATTCACCGTTAAAGACAGCGTTCGTGAGGTGGAGCTGGCGATCAGCCGCCTCCCCATGTACGATCAGGCGCGTCCCATGCTGGAACCCCGCGTGCCCCTGGGCGGAGCGGGGGCGTGCGTCCCGCTGATGCTTTCCTACAACGGCAGCGCCTGGCTGAACACCGCCATCACCTCCATCTACATGGTCGGCAATCGCGTGCGGGTGAAGTTTTCCTCGCGCGGCCGCAACCTGATGGCGCTGACCGAGAGCATCTACCGGCCGATTTTCGGCGACGACATCAGCTTCTACTCCGGCCGCGGGCGCAGTTTCATGGAGGAGTCGCTGCGCGATCCCCAGGTCGCCGCCGTGGTGGTGTTCGGCTTCGACGAGAACATCCTGCCCTACGAAAATGCCTTTCGCGAGAGCGGCAAGAAACTGATCTTCGAAGGCCCGGGGCAGGACCCGTTCATCGTGCTGCCCGACGCCTCGCTGGAAAGCACGCTGGACGACCTGGTCGCCTCCAAGTTCATGTACTCGGGGCAGACGTGCACCGCGCCCAAGCGCATCTTCATTCACGAGACGATTTACGACGAAGTGGTGGATCGGCTGGCGGAGCGGGCGCGCAGCCTGGTAGTCGGCGATCCGGCCGACAGCCGCACCGACATCTCGCCGGTCGCCAGCCCGGTGGCCGTGGAGCGCGTTCGCGCCCAACTGGCTGACGCGGTCGCGAAGGGCGCCATCGTGGTTTGCGGCGGAAATGTCGAGGGCCTGCTGGTGGCGCCCACCGTGGTCCGCAACTGCACCGACGATATGCTCGGCATGCGCGAAGAGGTTTTCGCGCCGGTAGCCTTTACCTCCAGTTTTTCCAGCGTCTCGGAGGTGCTGACCCGCGCCCGCAATCACAAGTACGGCTTGCGCGCCGCAGTCCACGGCACGGCCAGCGCCGAGGAAGTGGTGCGCGGGTTGAAGGGCGCGGCCTACTGCCACCCTGTGCGCTCGTATACCTACGGCAAGTTCGGCACCGTGGCGCACAACCAGCCGCGCAGCGAGTCCTGGAAGGGCGCCTTCGTCACCAAGGCGGTCGGCGGGTACGGTTTGTCAGGCTGGATCTGGGAAACCGTCGGCGGGCGTTTCCGGATCAAGCAGGGGCCGAAGCTGTTTAGCCTGGAAACCTCTGCTTTGGCCTAGCGCAGCGCTCAGGACTGTCCGGAAATTTTCAGCCGCAGCTCTTCCGGGATGCGCTGGCGGATCTCGGGCGGAAGGCGGTCGTGCACGGCGCGCGCGCCCAGACGCGCGACGTCGGCCATGGCCATGGGCGCCGGCGTGGCCACCGCGACAATCACCCAGATCAGGGCGGAGAGCGCGAATCCGGCCAGGGCCGCCAGTTCCAGCACCAGCGCGTGCCGCGGGGCAAAGTGATAAATGGCGCCAAACGCCAGCAGGAATACGCCGGCGGAAATTGCGGTCAGGATGATGAGCACGACATCGATCGTGCGATGCACTTTCTGCCAGTAGCGGCAGTGTTCGCATTCCCGGAAGTGCTCTTCGTAGTCGCCGCGCATCTCCGGCGTAATGCCGGAAATGTCATACCGCCATCCGGCGAGGATGGCTCCCACGAATTTGTCGGTGCACTGGCTCATGTTCTACAGCCTGATCGGCTCCAAGGGCTGGTCTTGCGCAGCCAGCATCAGGCGATTCCGCAGCAGGTCCCGGCGAGTCGCCAGGGCCCGCTCTGCCGCACGCCGCGCCAGGTCAGGATGGTTGTTCTGCTCTGATAGATGCGCCAACACCAAAAAAGCTGCACCTCCATCGTAGTCCCCGGCGAAATATTGCGCGAGGGCCTCGTTGGACATGTGCCCGACCCTCGACATGACCCGCTGCTTCACCACCCACGGGTACGGCCCGCCGCGCAGCATTTCCACGTCGTGGTTCGACTCTATTACTAACCCGTCGCAGCCGCGAAGGTTGTCCGCCACGCTGGCCGGCATGTATCCCAAATCGGTCACGATGCCGATTTTGACGCCCTCGGCGCGGAAGGTGAAGCCCACGGGATCGGCCGCATCATGTGGGATGGTGAAGGGCGCGACCGCGATGTCTCCGATGGTGAAACTCCGCCCCGATTCAAATGTTTCCAGCCTGGTTAGTTCGGGTCGAATGCCGTCGTTCTTCTGCCGCGCCCAGCGCTGCCATGCCTGGTAGGTGGCGCCCGTCATGAAGACGGGGATATTCAGCTTGCGCGCCAGCACATACAGCCCGGCAACATGGTCGGAGTGCTCGTGCGAGATGATGACCGCCGATAGATTCAGGGCGTGGTCGCCGGTCAGGGTCATCCGGCGCCCGATCTCGCGGCAGGAAACGCCTGCGTCCACCAAAATACGCGTGCGCGAACTCGCCAGGACGCTGCAATTTCCCCGGCTCCCGCTCGCCAAGACCGTGAGCGACACCATGGGGCGAGAATAGCGGGAGTACGGTGTGGAAAGGGAGTGATAAAGGCGTTAACACCACCATCGGGGCAAGGGAACGGGGATCAGGTGATCTGAGTCACTTCTTGAATAATTCGCCGACCAACTTCCGTCCCACCGCCCCGCCATACGCGCACACGAACGCCGGTGCGAGCAACGCGAAAGAACCGAAAATCGCGCCGCGCGTGAAGTGCTCGCGCCCGATATAGGCGAATAACTGCGCCGCCGGAACGCACAGCGCCACCAGCAGCGCCCACAGCCATGGCCGCCGCGGACGCATGGCGCCGAGAAACATGGTGACCATGGCGACCAGCAGCGCCGAGATCGCCAGCTCGCCCCATCGCAGTTGTGCGTAGCCGATGAGCGCGCCGAAGGCGAGCGCCACCAAGACGAACGGCCAGTCCGCGCGGCGGGGCGCCGATGTCGGCGGCGATGAAGCTGTGGGCATCGTCAGTACTTGTAGAACCCGCGCCCGCTTTTGCGTCCCAACCAGCCTGCGTCCACCATCTTGATGAGCAGCGGACAGGGCCGGTACTTGGGATCGCCGAGGCCGGATGCCATCACCCGCATGATGTCCAAACAGACATCCAGCCCGATGAAGTCGGCCAGAGTCAGCGGACCCATGGGATGCGCCATGCCAAGCTTGAATACCTCGTCCACCGCTTCCGGCGTAGCCACGCCCTCCATCACCGCGTACATGGCCTCATTGAGCATCGGCATGAGCACGCGATTGGCGACAAAGCCGGGAAAATCGTTGACCTCCACCGGCGTTTTTTCCAGCTTCTTCGAGAGGTCGGCGACGACGTCAAAGGTCTCCTGCGAAGTCGCCAGCCCGCGAATCACCTCCACCAGCTTCATCATCGGCACGGGATTGAAGAAGTGCATGCCGATCACCTTCTCCGGGCGTTGGGTCAGCGCCGCCAGCTTGGTGATGGAGATGGAAGAGGTGTTGGTGGCGAGGACGATTTCCGGCCGGCAGATGCGGTCGAGTTCGCGGAACAACTCGGCCTTGATCTCGAATTTCTCGGTGGCCGCCTCGACCACGAAATCGCACTGCGCCAGGGCGCCGCGGTCCACGCCAGGCTCAATACGCGCCAGCGCCTGGGTGCGCTGCTCGGCGGTGATCTTGTTCTTGCTGACCTCGCGCTCGAGATTCTTCGAGATGGTGTCCAGGGCGCGATCGAGGAAGCGCTGTTCGACGTCGCGCAACACGACTTTGTAACCGGCCTTGGCGAATACGTGCGCGATGCCGTTGCCCATGGTGCCCGCGCCCAGCACCCCGACGGTTTCGATGTGCATGATTGCCTCGCTGCTGGAAATGAAAACCGAGAAGTGTAGCAGAAGCGGTTATCGGGGGGCAGTTGTCGGTGATCGGTCGTCGACGCCCGGTGATCGAAAACCGATAACCGACGACCGATAACTCTGAAGGGCCGCAGCTACTCGTTGTAACCGAACGTCATCTTCACGCCGGCAACTTCCACCACATCGCCGTCGCTCAGCTCGTGCTGCCCGGCAATCAACTCGTCGTTGATTTTGACCTTGATGTCCCTTTCCGACGCGGCAATGAAGTACTTGCCATCGCGATGGTTGATGACGGCCGCCACCTTGGGCTTGAACCAGCCTTTCAGCTTGATGGACGCCATGTCGCTCTTGCCGATGACGTTCAACTTGCCGGTCAGCGTGTACTGCGACTGGTCGGTCTTGCCGGCGATCACGGTCAGCACTCCCGTGCGGTCCTTGGGAGGGGGTGGCGGGGCGGCGGCATGAACCGGCCCGGCTCCGGGCGCGGCGGGCGGCGGAGTCGGCGCCTGGCGCGCGAGCATCTCCTTCGCCGCTCTGGTGTCGAGCACCACCGTGGCCTCCAGCGTCGGGACCATGGGCATGGCCTTCTCGGGGCCGTGGCCATGCGCCTCCTCGTGCCGCTCATCCTTGAAGAGCACGGTGTGCTTGCCGATCAGCACCTCGTCGCCGTCCTTAAGCACCGTCTTGCTGATGCGGCGGTTGTTGACGAAGGTGCCATTCAGGCTGTTGTTGTCCTCGAGCGTGTAGTGGTCCACCTCCCAGTAAATTTTGGCGTGATGGCCGGACACAGCGAGGTTGTCCACCTGGATGAGGTTGTCCGGCAGCCGCCCGATCGTCACCACGCCCTCGGAGAGCGCGAATTCCTTCAAAACTGCCTGTTCGTATTTCAAATAGACTCTTGCCATTTGGGACTCCCTCCACCGAAGAGCCAGCGGAAAAGTTTTTTGTACCAGGGCAGCTCCTCGAAGCGGAGGAGCAGCACGGTGATATTGTCGGAGCCGCCGCCGTCGCGGGCGGCGTCAATCAACCGGTCGGCCATGAGCTGCAGGCTGATGGTCCCCTGCACGGTTTCCAGGATGCTGTCGTCGGGGACATGCCGGATCAGGCCGTCGCTGCACAGCAGCAGGACGTCTCCCGGTTGCGCCATCTGGTCGTCGAGATCGGGCTGCACCTTTTCCTCGGGCCCGAGGGCGCGGATGATGATGTTCTGCATCTCCGAGCGCTGTGCTTCTTCCAGGGTCAGCAGCCCGCGGCGCACCTGCTCCATGACCAGGGAATGGTCGCGCGTAAGCTGCTCGATGGCGCCCTGGCGGATCCGGTAAACGCGGCTATCGCCGGCGTGCCCGATGGAGTAGAACCCGTGATCCACCAGCACGCCGACGATGGTCGATCCCATGCCCGAGTGTGCCGCGTGTTGCGTGGCCGCCTCGTAGATGGCCGCGTTCGCCAGGTGGATGGCGCTGCCCAGCGTATTGGCGCGCTCGGTAACGTTTTCCATGGGCGTGCCCACCGGCGGAAAGGAGCCGTTCTTGGAGCCCTCCCGGAAATAAGTGAGGACGGTATCCACCGCCATCTTGCTGGCGACTTCACCGGCGGCCTGCCCGCCCATGCCGTCGCAAACCACGTAAACGCCGTAGCGCGAGTCGTAGCCGAAGTTATCTTCGTTGTTCTGGCGGACGCACCCGACGTCGCTCTTCCCGGCAACTTCGACTGAGAGGCTCATGTATTCGCGGTAATCCTAATCCAAATCAGAGTTGTCGGTTTTCGGTTTTCGGTTCTCGGTTATCGGTTCTGACAACGGCAATTGAGGAACCGGCGACCGATAACCGATAACCGACAACGGCGCTTACGCTCCCGCCGTGGCTGCCTTCGCGAGCAGCGCGCGGATGTCCGCCGCCATCTCGCTGCCCCGCTGGTAACGCTTGTTCGGGTCTTTCTCCAAAGACTTGTCCACGATGGCGCGGCAACCCAGAGGCAAATCGGCGCGCGCCTGCTCGATTGGCGGATGCGGCGCATTGGCGATGCGGAACATCAGGGTCGCCACGGTATCGCCGGTAAACGGCTTTTGGCCGGTGAGCAATTCGTACAGCGTGACGCCGAGCGAGAACAGGTCGGCGCGCCCGTCCACCTTGGCGCCCGCGAGTTGTTCCGGCGACATGTAGGACGGCGTGCCCATGACGGTGCCGGTCGCGGTCTTCGATTGCGAGGTGATGCGCGCGATGCCGAAGTCGGTGACCTTGATCTTGCCGTCCTTCAGCCGCATGATGTTGGCCGGCTTGATGTCGCGGTGCACCACGTTCTGCGAGTGCGCGTAATCGAGCGCGTCGGCCACCTTGGCGATGGTTTCCAGCGTTTCGTTGATCGGCAGCAGCTTGTCCTTGGCGGTGTAGTCCTTCAGGTCGCTGCCGCTGAGCAACTCCATGGCGATGTAGCTGATGTCGCCATCGTCGCCCGCGTCGTAGATGGTGACGATGTTCGGATGCACCAGCCGTCCGGCCGATTCGGCCTCGCGGAAGAAGCGCTCCTTCATCAGCTTCGTGTCGGCAGCGTCGAACTCGTCCTCGAACCGCAGGGTCTTGATTGCGACCTCGCGGTTGATCTTCGGGTCCTTGCCGAGATAGACCGTGCCCATGGCGCCCTTGCCGAGTTCCTTCAGCACCTCGTAGCGGCCCAGCGTAGGCTTGGCCAGTTCGCTGACGCCGCCGCCCTGCACCAGCACGGTGGAATCGGCGCCCGCCTTCATGCCGCCGCGCCCGCCCAGGATCACCGTCTCGCCGGCGATGCGCAGCTTCTGCGAGCGTTCCACGATGTCCTTGAAGCTCTTGTCCACGGTGGCGATGTGCTCGAAGACCTGCACCGCCTTGTTGAACTGGCGCTTGCGTTCGAAGTCGAGCGCCAGGCCGTAGAGAACGTCCTTCATGGAATCGTCCACCGGGCACTTGCGGAATTTCTCGAACGCCATGTCCAGCATGCCCTGGCCCTGGAAGGAGAGGCCGAGCATCTTGTTGGTTTCCGCCGACTCGCCTTCCAGCACTTCCGTGCGCTTCTCAGTGACCAGGTAGCGCTTCGAAACCACCACCGTGTAGCCGGCCACCAGCATGATCGCCGGATACGCCATCTTCAGCCAGTAGCCGTAGGCGGTGAACAGGTAAATGCCGCCGCCGATGGTGAGCGCCAGCAGCACGATGGCGATGATCGCACTGTGACCGGCCTTCATGTGCGGGATGGCGAGCGAAACGAAGAGCGCGAACACGATCAGCAGCGCCAGCTCAGCCTTGCCCGCCCATTCCGGACGAATCAGGTACTGGCCGTTGATGATGTTCTGAATCACGTTGGCGTGGATCGCCATGCCCGGAAACTGCGTGCCGACGGGCGAGGTGTAGAGGTCGCCGCCGCCGGTGGCAATCATGCCGATGAGCACGATCTTGCCGTTGAACACCTCGGGCGGGACCTTCTTGTTGCGCACGTCGGAAAACTTGACGCCGGTCAGGTTGTCCAGCTTGGCGTAATCCACCAGCATGCGCCCCTGCGAGTCCACCGGAATGTGGGCGCGGCCCAGCACCAGCTCCTTGCCGGGCGTGTAGCGGTAATCATCCGACTCGAGGTTGTAAAACGCGCGCAGGACCTGGAGCGAGAATGACGGAAACAGCTTGCCGTTGAAGTCCACCACCAGCGGCACCGCGCGCTGCACCCCGTCGGGCGAAGGCGTCAGGTTCGCCTGCCCGATGGCCTTGGCCACCTTGGCAAAGCGCTCATACGGCGGCGTGAAATCCTGTGCCGCCGTCACCGAACCATCCGACTTCACGTTGGCGATGAAATTCTTCGCGATATCTTCCGGTATTGGCTTGTCGACCTTGCCGATCGGCTGCCCGAGGGTGAAATACATGGGCAGCACGGCATTTTGCGCCAGCGCGAGCGAATCATCGAGGCGGGCATCGTTGTCGAGGCGCTTCTCCGCCGAGTCCAGGATGCCGACAAATTCCTTGGCAGCGCCGGACTTGGCCGACGCGGTCGCCCGCGCCGCCGCCCGCGCCAGATCCTCAGCGGTGAGTTCCTGGCCGGCCTTGACCACCGCTCTTCCACCTCCGCCCGCCCCGCCGACCTTGGACGCGTACTCGTCCTTGATTTTCCGGACTTCCACCAAACCGGGATTCAGTTCGGCGTCGGAGAAAAAGATGTCGAGGCCAATGACCTTCGCCTGCGCATCGGCCAACTGGTCCACCATCTCGGCCATGTAGGAGCGAGGCCACGGCCAGCGTCCAATTTGCCGGATACTGTCGTCGTCAATGCCGACCAGGACCACGTTTTCGGCGGTCTTGGCGCCGGCCCGGAGCCGGGCACGGATGTCGTACAGCTTGCCCTCCAGACCCTCGGCCCATTGCATCCAGAAGATCAGCAGCACCACCAGGCTGACCACCGCACCCAGCGCAACATCCGCCCAGTGAAACTTTGGCTTGGCCATAGTTCCGCGCTCCGTTCCCAGTTTCTCTTCAGCGATGCCAGACGACCAGGGGCCGGACCACGCGCTCGCACCTGTTTAAACGTTGGTCCCGTCCGGCTTTCAGGGACAATTCAGGCCCTGAAGTACGTGGGGGAGAGTTGGCGGATTGTACTTACGGATTTCGCGGAAACGCAAGAATATTATGGCGTTTTCACCGGATTCTTGGGAGTGAGTATCAGAATGAGTTCTTAACTCTGAAATGACGAGGCACGCCTGGCAAACACAGAGATAAGCAGGCAAAAAACAAATCGGCGGCATGCACGCCGCCGATCCACCGAAAACCCATGGCCGGGAACCTATTTTCTCTGCGCCGCGACTTCCAATCGAACATTGGCGCGGTCCAGCGCGGTCAGCGCGCGCTGGAAATCCACCTCGACGCCGGCCGAGCGCAGCCGCTCTTCGGCGCGCTCCTTCGATTTGCGCGCGCGCTCGACGTCAATGTTTTCGGCGCGCTCGGCGGTCTCGGCCAGCACCGTCACCTTGTCCGGCAGCACTTCGGCGAAGCCCCACGCGATGGCGACGTGATACTCCATGCCGTCGGCTTTATACGTGATCTCGCCCACACCCAGTTCGGTAATCAGCGGCGCGTGGCCCGGCAAAATTCCCAGGTACCCGTTCTTGCCGGGAATTTGGACTTCCTGGACGACGTCTCTCTCCACCAGGCGCTCGGGAGTGACGATTTCGAGTTGTAGAACGTCAGCCATAGTTTCAGTTTCAGTTTCAGTTTCAGTTCGAGCGCCGCAACGGCTGAAACTCGAAACTGAAACTGAAACTGCTTTTATGCTGCCGCCGTCGCCTTCAGGCGGTTGCCGTGCTCGACCACTTCCTCGATCGTTCCCTTCATGTAGAAGGCCTGCTCCGGAATATCGTCGTGCTTGCCCTCGATGATCTCCTTGAAGCCCTTGATGGTGTCCTGGATCTTGACGTAGCGGCCCTGCATTCCGGTGAACTGCTCGGCAACGTGGAACGGCTGCGACAGGAAGCGCTGCACCTTGCGGGCGCGGGCCACGGTGAGCTTGTCGTCTTCGCTGAGCTCGTCGATGCCGAGAATGGCGATGATGTCCTGCAGGTCCTTGTAGCGCTGAAGGATTCGCTTTACGCCCTGCGCCACGTCGTAGTGTTCGTTGCCCACCACGTGCGGATCGAGAATGCGCGAGGTGGACGCCAGCGGATCAACCGCCGGGTAGATGCCCAGCTCGGTGAGCGCGCGCGAAAGCACGGTGGTGGCGTCGAGGTGAGCGAACGTGGTGGCAGGCGCGGGATCGGTGAGGTCGTCGGCGGGCACGTAAATCGCCTGCACCGAGGTGACCGAGCCTTTCTTCGTCGAGGTGATGCGTTCCTGCAACTCGCCCATCTCGGTGGCCAGGTTGGGCTGGTAACCGACGGCGGAGGGCATGCGGCCCAGCAGCGTCGAAACCTCGGCGCCCGCCTGCGTGAAGCGGAAGATGTTGTCAATGAAGAGCAGCGTGTCCGAGCCTTCAACGTCGCGGAAGTACTCGGCGACGGTGAGCGCCGTCAGGGCCACGCGCAGGCGCGCGCCGGGAGGCTCGGTCATTTGTCCGTAGATGAGCGCGGCCTTGGATTCGGCGGGCTTGCCGGGCACGATGACCTTGGACTCGCTCATTTCCAGCCACAAATCGTTGCCCTCGCGGGTACGCTCGCCCACGCCGGCGAAGACGGAATAACCGCCGTGCTGCTTGGCGACGTTGTTGATCAATTCCATGATCACAACGGTTTTGCCGACTCCCGCGCCGCCGAACAGCCCGATCTTGCCGCCCTTCAAGAACGGCTGGATCAGATCCACGACCTTGACGCCGGTCTCGAACATTTCCGCGGTGGTGGCCTGCTCGTCGAAGGCGGGCGCCAGGCGATGGATGGGCAATCTGTCGGTCGCCTCGATGGGGCCGAGGTTGTCCACCGGCTCGCCGATCACATTCATCACTCGCCCCAGCGTGCCCCTGCCCACCGGCACGCGGATGGGGCCGCCCAGATCGATGGCCTTCATGCCGCGCACCATGCCGTCGGTGGGCAGCATGGCGACACAGCGCACCCGGCCCTCGCCGAGGTGCTGCTGGACTTCAAGAATGACGTCAATCGGGGTCGGCACGTTAAAGCCTTCGCTGACCACCCGGAGCGCCTGGTAAATGAGCGGCAGGTTGGCTTCGCCGAACTGCACGTCCACCGCCGGCCCGGCAACTTGAATCACTTTTCCGATGTTTTCTGCCATAAGAGCTATCAGCTTTCAGCTATCAGCTTTCAGCTTGTGCTCCCGCCGGTTTGGCTGAGAGCTGAAAGCTGATGGCTGACAGCTTTATTGCGCGGCTGCGCCGCTCACGATCTCGATAATCTCTTTCGTAATCTTCGCCTGGCGCGCACGGTTCATCGCCAGGGTCAGCTTGTCAATCATCTCGTCGGCGTTGTTGGAGGCCGATTCCATGGCGGTCATGCGAGCCGCGTGTTCGGCCGCGATGGACTCCAGCATCGAGCGGTAAATCTGCACCGCGACATACTTCGGCAGCAGGTTGCGGAAAAGCTCGCTGGGCGGTTGCTCGTAAATGTAATCCACCTGCGCGGCGGCGAAGGCAGCGGCACGGCGATCTATCTCGCGGGTATCCGCCTCGCCGAGGGAAATCCCGGCCGCCTGGGCCGCCTCGGCGCGCTTCTCGCGCTCCTCTTTGCTCACCTCTTCCGCCTGCGCCACGGTTTGCTCACCGATCTCCTCAATCGGCAGGACCTTTTCGACGACGAGCCGCTGCGCGATCACCGACTTGAACTCGTTGTAGATCACGTACACGGAATCAATCTCGCCCTTGGTGTAGCGGTCGATCACGCCCTCGGAAAAATCGCGCACGTACTCGAAGCTCAGCTTGCCGAGCACTCCGATGTGCTCGCCCACCGTCTGGACCGGGCCGGCGCGCTCGGTTTGTTCCGGAGTCGCGGTCGGGAACCGGCGGCGGAACAAATCGCGCCCCTTGCGGCCGACGGCTTCGATATCGACGATTTTGCCTTCGTTCGCCGCGAAAAAGCGGAAGGCGGCCTTGATGATGTTGGCGTTAAACGCCCCCGCCAGGCCGCGGTCGGCGGTGACCACGATGACCAGGATGCTTTTCTCCGGACGTTGCGCCAGCAGCGGATGGCGTGGCTCGCCCGTTTCCGGGTCGAAGATTTCGGCGCGCGAGACCAGCGACTTCAGGACGTTGGTGAGCATCTGCGCGTACGGTCTCGCCGACAGCGCCCGGTCCTGCGCCCGGCGCAGCCGCGCCGCCGAAATCATCTTCATCGCCTTGGTGATCTGGCGCGTGTTGCGCACGCTGCGAATCCGGCGTCGAATATCTAAAACGTTAGCCATTAGCTCTCAGCCATTAGCTCTAAAAACTTGTCATTCCGACCCTGAGCGAGCGCAGCGAGCCGAAGGGGAGGAATCTGCTGTTCGCTCACAACTCAGAACTCGCAACTCGCTACTTCTTCCCCGCCTTGGACTGCTCCGCCACTGCCGCGTTCATGATCGTCAACTGGCGCGCCACTTCCAGCACGCCCAGCGCGGTAGCCTGCGCGACTTTGTCTGCCACGCGCGCCAGCCGCTTGGTGTCCTCGATCAAGGTCTCGATCTCTTCCAAAGTCATGGCGTCCTCCGTTTATTTGCAATTTGTAATTTGCAATTTTGAGGGCTCAGCGTGCGGGATCACTCGCCTGCGCAACGATGAACCTGACCAAATTTCAAATCACAAATTACTCAATTACAAATTCTCCTAAGCTTTCGCCGCCATCTGGCGTTCGCTGACGAACCGCTCCTTGCTCTCTTTCACGATTTTCGTCATCGCGGCCTTGAGTTCGTCATCGAGCACTTTCTTTTCCTCGATCTGCTTCAGCAGGCCGGGATTCATGGCGTCGACGTAGGCGTACAGCGACTTTTCGAACTCGCGGCACTGCTCCACCGGCACGTCGTCCAGGTGTCCGCCGGTGCCGGCAAAGATGATCAGAATTTGTTTGCTGAACGACAGCGGAGCGTACTGGTCCTGCTTGAGGATCTCGACCAGCCGCTGGCCGCGGTTGAGCTGCGCCTGCGTCGCTTTGTCCAGATCGCTGCCGAACTGTGCGAAGGCCGCCAGCTCGCGGTACTGCGCCAGTTCCAGTTTCAAGGTGCCCGCGACCTGGCGCATGGCTTTAATCTGCGCGCTGCCGCCGACGCGGCTCACCGACAAACCGACGTTCACGGCCGGACGGATGCCGGAGTTGAACAGGTCGGTTTCCAGGTAAATCTGGCCGTCGGTGATGGAAATGACGTTGGTCGGAATGTAGGCGGAAACGTCGCCCGCCTGGGTCTCGATCACCGGCAGCGAGGTCAGCGAGCCGCCGCCGTTCTTGTCGCTCAACTTGGCGGCGCGCTCCAGCAAACGCGAGTGCAGGTAGAAAACGTCGCCTGGGTAGGCTTCGCGCCCCGGCGGGCGCCGCAGCAGCAGCGAGATCTCGCGGTACGACGCCGCGTGCTTGGAAAGATCGTCGTAAATGGTGAGCGCGTGCCGCTTGCTGTCGCGGAAGTACTCGCCCATGGCGCACGCCGCGTAGGGAGCGATGTACTGCATGGGCGCGGGCTCGGAAGCCGACGCGGCGACCACGATGGTGTAATCCATGGCGCCGGCGTCTTCCAGGATCTTCACCACCTGCGCGATGGACGAGCGCTTCTGCCCGATGGCGCAGTAGATGCAGATCAGGTCGCGGCCCTTGTTGTTGATGATGGTGTCCAGCACGATGGCGGTCTTGCCGGTCTGGCGGTCGCCGATGATCAGCTCACGCTGTCCGCGGCCGATTGGGATCATGGCGTCAATCGCCTTCAGGCCGGTGGCCATCGGCTCGCGCACCGGCCGGCGATCAATGACGCCGGGCGCGATGCGTTCGACCGGAAGGAAGCTCTTGGTGGCGATCGGGCCCTTGTCGTCGATCGGCTCGCCCAGCGCGTTGACCACGCGGCCGATCAGCGCCTCGCCCACCGGCACGCTGGCGATGCGCCCCGTGCGCTTGACCTCGTCGCCTTCCTTGATTTCCGTGTACTCGCCGAGCAGCACCACGCCGACCTGCGCTTCTTCCAGGTTCATGGCGATGCCGGCCACGCCGTGCGGAAAGGAGAGCAGTTCGCCGGCCATGACCTTGTCCAGGCCATAGACGCGCGCGATGCCGTCACCGAGCGAGATGACCGAGCCAACTTCGTCCACCGCGATGCGCGATTCGTAGTTCTCGATCTGCTCGCGAATCAGTTTCGTAATTTCGTCAGCTTTGATTTGAGCCATAAATAATCAGCTTTCAGCCTTCAGCTCTCAGCTCTCAGCTCTCAGCTCTCAGCAAAAAATCGCGGAATCCGCTTTTGCCATCGACCATCGACCATCGACCGTCGACTATTCCGCAGCGAGCTGTTCTTTCATCCTGTGCAACTGCCCTTTGATCGAACCGTCGTAAATCGTGCTGCCCAGCCGGACGATGGCGCCCCCGAGAATCCCGGGGTCAATGGCGTAATGAGCGCGAACTTTCTTGCCGGTCATGGTCGCGATCTTGCCTTCCAGCGCGCCTTTCTCGATGGCGGACAGCTCGCGCGCGCTGGTGACCTCGGCTTCCGCGAACCCCTGCCGCGTGTCCAGTTCGCTTTCCACCTGGCGCACGATCGCCGGCAACTGCTCGATGCGCCGATGATCGATCAGCACCGCCAGGAAGTTCCGCGCCGGCTTGGAGACGTTTTCGCGCGCCACAATGGCGTCCAGCAAGGCGCGCTTCTGCACCGCGGGCACGGACGGGTTCTCCCAGATGCGCTGCAATACCGGGTTGCTCTTGACCACCGACACCATGCCGTACAACTGCTCCAGCATGCTCGCCGGGGCAAGCTTCAAGGCGAACACCACGTCGGCGAAGGCGCGGGCATAATGGCTGGTGACCGCGGCCATCTACTTGCCCTCCTTGCCGTCGCCGTTTTGGCCGAGCTGTCCGACGAAGTTCTCCACCAGCGCGCGGTCGGTGGCCGCATCCACCTGGATGCGCTTCTCCGCCAGCGAAACCGCCAATTCCGCTGCATACGCCTTCAAATCGCGTTGCGCGAGGCGGGCCGCGGCTTCCACCTCCTGCCCGGCCGATTCCACGATCTTGCGGGCGTCTTCCTCGGCGGCGGCCTTGATGCGCTGTTCTTCGCCGGCGGCCTCGGCCTCAGCCTGCGATCGCATGGCCGCGATCTCGCTGTCCAGCTTCGACAGCCGGCCCTCGATTTCGCTCAGCCGGCGCCCCGCGTCGGCGCTGGCGCGCTGCGCTTCGTCCATGGTTTTGCGGATAGATTCGGAGCGCGCGCGGAACATTCCCGGGAGCTTCGATCTGCTGAACCAGATGATCGCGGCTGCGATCACCGCGAAGTTCAGCGCAATGGCGAGCCAGTAGGCTGAGCGCAGGCTTAGTCCGGTGATCCTCGCCAAAAAGCGCACCGAAGGCGACTGCTTGAACTCGGCGTTCTCTTCGCCTTCACCGGCCGCGTGCTCGGATGCTTCGGTCAGCTGCTGCCCGAGAGATTCCTGCTGGGCGGTCTTTTCGCGCGCCGGTTCCCGCGGCTTCGCCGCCGGTTCCGATTTTGTCCCTGGCGGTGGATTGGCGGCCGGCTGATGCTGCGCCCAGGCCGCGCCCAGCAGCAGCAACCACGCGACAACTGCGATCGAGAGTACGCGCCCGCGCCGGTTCATTGCCCGCTCCCGGCCGGACGCTGCACGCCTGCCACCGGCTTCAGAATCATGCGAATGACTGCGCTCGCCAGCCGCCCGCTTTGCGGCAACAACTGGCGCTTGGCAGCCTCCAGTTCCTGGTGGACGCTTTCGCGCGCCTGGGCCACCTGCTGCTGGGCCCGCTGGCGCGCCTGCGCGATCGCCGCCGCGCGGGCAGCCAGCGCCTTTTGCCGGCGCACTTCCTGCGCCTTGAAGATGGCCACGCGGGCCTCCCGCAACCGCTGCTCGTATTCACCGGTCTTGGCCTCGGCCGCCGCGACATCGGCGCGGGCCTTTTCGATGGCTCCTTCGGTCCGCTGATAGCGCTCCTGGAGCACCGATTCCAGTTTGCCGTGGACGATCAGCCGGTAGGAAAAGTACGTGACCAGGAACAGGACGATGGTCGGAACCGACCCGAGCAGTAATCCGCCTAATTGTCGGAGTGTCTCTTCCATTTCGACGGGTGAATCAGGCTAGCTTATGATGGCCGTTTGAACTGACAACCCTAGCATCGCTCCAGAGCCGCTGTCAACGCGCATTTGCTTGATTTTGCCCGACTTCTACCCGTCTTCCAGGGTTGCTTTCCCGCTCGCGGGAGTTCCGGAATCGGCTTGGTGGCCATGTGCAGAAATTTGCGGTTTACCTTGACTTCGCCGCCGGGAGGGTTAACATATAAGTATCACCTCCGATCCGATTCAGGATCGAATGGGCTTGTGGTCAAGGAAATGTCACCGCTTCTTGATCGCCGGCCCATTTAACTTCCAGCTCTCAGCCGTCAGCTTTCAGCAAGTTCTCAGCATTCTGGGTAAACCCTTGCAGATGTCCTCCTGCGCGAGGGCGAGCCGGTTTTGCTCGCCCGAGTCGAGGGACCCCTACCTCTTACAGAACGGCCGGGCCAACGGCCAACACTATTTTGGAACCACAAACCTTCCCACCTTCCTGACCACGCTTTCCGGCGCCTGCGCCTCCATCTCCACCATGCCGTCGCGATAGTGACGCGAGTAGATCCGCGCCCCGCCCTCCAGCATCGCCAACGCCTTGCCCTCCGACTGCGGCACTCGCAGACGTACCTGCTGCAGCGGATCTCCCTCCAGCATGTGATCGATGCGGTCCAGCAGCGCTCCCAGTCCCTCCCCGCGCAAGGCCGAAACGTGCACCGTAAGCGCATCGTCGCGCAGGTGCTCGCGTTCCCGGGCGCTCAGCGCGTCAATCTTGTTGACCACGTGCAGCCGGGGCTTCTTCTCCGATTCCAGTTCGTGCAGCACCTTCTCCACCTGCGCCTCCTGCTCCTGGCGGATGGGGCTGGTCGCGTCTGAAATCTGCACAATGAGCGCCGCGCGCTGCACCTCCTCCAAAGTCGCTCGAAACGCCGAGACCAGCGTGTGCGGCAGGTTGCGGATGAATCCCACCGTGTCGCTCAGCAGCACCTTGCGCCGCGAGGGCAGGGTTACGCCGCGAATCGTGGGATCGAGCGTGGCGAACATCTTCGAGGATTCCAGCACGCCCGCCTGCGTCAGCGCGTTAAACAGCGTGGATTTTCCCGCGTTGGTGTAGCCCACCAGCGCCACCGTGGCCACCGGGACGGATTCCCTGCGCTGCCGCTGCTGCGCCCGGATCTTGCGTACGTTTTCCAGTTGTTCCTGGTTATGCCGGATGCGGCGGAAAATTTTCCGCCGGTCGGTTTCGAGCTGCGTTTCACCCGGGCCCCTGGTCCCGATGCCGCCGCCGAGCTGCGACATCTCCACGCCGCGCCCCGTCAGCCGCGGCAGCAGGTACTGGAGCTGCGCCAGTTCGACCTGCAACTGGCCTTCGCGCGTGCGGGCGTGCCGGGCAAAGATGTCGAGGATGAGCTGCGTGCGGTCAATCACCCGCGGCTGGACTTCGTTTTCAATGTTGCGCTGCTGCGAAGGCGAAAGGTCGTGGTCGAAGATAATGAGGTCGGCGCCCGACATCGCCGCCGCGCCGGCGATCTCCTCCAGCTTGCCGCGTCCGATCAGCGTCGCCGGATCGGGCTTGTCCCGGTGTTGGAGAAATTCCCCCACCACCTGAGCGCCCGCGCTCGACGCCAGCTCCTTCAATTCCGCCAGCGACTCTTCCGCGCTGAACAGCGGCTGGCGCGTCGATTTCGCTTCCGCCAGGCACCGACGCGGCATTGCGCGCCGCTCGCGCCGACGGCGGCACCGCGTGGCCCGAGTCGCCGGCTCGGGTTCGCGGTTCAGGGACCCGCGCCACACGCTGCCGGTAATCCAGCCCGACCAGGAACGCGCGCTCGGCGGCATCGCGATCGCGGTTCTCATGGGGCGCACGCCGGCCCCGAAGCCCCTCAAGACTGCGTTTGGATTCGGGGCCGCGCAAGGGAGGCTGTTACCCTTCCGTTCCCGAAGGGGCGGATATCGGCTCGTTCACATGGGGCTCCGGAGCAGCCGCGGCCGGCTTGGCTTCACCGATGGGCCGCGGTTCGTGGCGCTCGCCGATGTGCACTCCCTTCGCCATCACGACCGTGGAAATAGCGTGTTTGAAGATGAGCTGTTCCTGGTTGTTGGTCTCCAGCACGACCGAGTACTTATCGAACGACCGGATGCGTCCCGTCAGCTTCACCCCGCTGAGCAGGTAAATGGTGATGGTCGCTTTGTCCTTGCGTGCTGTGTTGAGGAAGGAATCCTGGATGTTCTGCGCCGGCTTGTCCATCTGCCGATCTCTCCTTTGTCAGAAAACCGCCCATGACCCAAGCGGAGCCAATCTCTCCCACCCGGCCCTTACAGCGCTCCTAACGATACGGCGGCGCCCGCCGGTTTTCAACCGCCGGCCCAGGAATTGTCCGAGAATTCCACTCTGCTAGAATCGCCCTGCTCAGAAGCCGGCGACCAGGATCAGCGCCCGATTTCGGTACGCGGTATCTTTTTGCCTTGTGCCTTGCGCCTTGAGCCTTGCGCCCCAGGAGACCGCCCATGCCCATAGCGCCCGCCATTGCCGCCTTTCAGGCCCATGTTTCGCTTCCCCAGGGCGGCGCCGTCAACGCCCTCATGCTGGCGCGGTGGATCCATTTTCTGGCCGGCATCACCTGGGTCGGCCTGCTGTATTTTTTCAACCTCGTGAATGTGCCCTTCCTGAAAGAATTGGATAGCGGAACGCGCGCCCGGGTGGTACCGCTGCTGATGACGCGCGCCCTGTGGTGGTTCCGCTGGGCATCGGTGGTGACCGTGCTCGCCGGAATTACCTACTGGATGAACATCGTCGCCAGCGACGCGCACAACGCCAACGCCTCGCCTGGCCGCGCCATCTGGAGTTTCTTCGCGCTCTGGACGGTCGCGTTTGCCGTCGAGATGGGCGCGCTGATGTCGCCCGCCGAAGTCCTGCGCAAAGGGGCTGTCCTTGGCGTGATCTGCGGCGTGGCGGTGTTCGCTGCCGCCTATGCCTATCTCGCCCTCAACAGCGACGGCTGGGAAAGCAATCGCCTGCTCGCCATCGGCATTGGCGGCGGCATCGGCTGGTTCATGCTGATGAACGTTTGGGGCCTCATCTGGCGCATGCAGAAGAAGATCATCCGCTGGACGCGCGACAATCCTACCGGCGCCATGCCAGCGGAGCTTGCGAAAATGGCGCGTCTCACGTTTCTCGCCTCGCGCGTGAACTTCGTGCTCTCGTTTCCCATGCTCTTTTTCATGGGCGCCGCCAGCCATTACCCGATGTTTGGGAAATGAGTTTCAGTTTCGGTTTCGGTTTCGGTTTCAGTTTCGGTTGGCGGTTTCGGTTCAATTTCAGTTTCAGATCAAATTTGGGCGGATGTCATCCCGAGCGAGGACGCGCGCAGAATCGCGAATGCAGCGCTTTTCTGCATTCGCGATCGCGCGTCCGAGTCGAGGGACCCCTATAGTGACCAAGACACCCACTGTTCTTTGCCATCGACCAATGGCCATCGACCATCGACCCTTCCCATGGACACCTCAACCTTCCAACGCGGCGCTGACCTCTTCAACGCGCGCGAATATCTTCGACGCCCACGAAGTCTGGGAGGACGTCTGGCGCGCCGCGCCCGTGGAAGAGAAGAAATTCCTCCAGGGTCTGATCCAAATTGCCGTCGCACTCCACCACCATAGCCGCGGCAATCTCGAGGGCACGCGTTCGCTGCTCGCCCGCGCCCAGCGCAATCTCTCGCATTATCCGGATTCTTTTGCCGGCGTGAATCTGGCGGCGGTCCGCGCCGCCATCACCCAGTGCCAACAGGCGCTCAGCGCCAGCGCCCCGCTCCCGCCATTCCACATTTCGATTGCCTGAAGCCGGCTACTTCCGCCGCCGCTTCGGAATCGCCGACGCCTTCGCCTGCTCCTCTTCCGGCGACAGGATCCGGCGCACGATCGGTCCGTTCATCTTGTACTTCCGCTCCAGCGTCTTGCCGTCGTCGTCCTTCACGCGCAGCGTGAACGTCGGCAGCACGCCCTCTTTGCCGAAATCCGCGTTGCCCACGCTCACCGGAAAAACTCCCACCAGCCTGCGCTCGCGATAGGCGGTCTCGTAACGATGGCGTTTCACGTTCCAGGTGAAAATCCGTGCCTGATCGAAGTCCCACGGCAGGCCATCTTTGTTTTCGGTCAGCAGCACCAGGTACTGCGGAACCTTCTTGTCCGCGTCCGCCACCTGGTTGAGCACGAAATAGGCGACGATGCGCTGCCCTTCCGAATACTGCGCGACCTCCAGGGGCACGTCGAAATCCACCATGCGCGCCAGAACCCAGCCGGTATGCCGGGCTTGGTCACGCACCAGCAGCCAGTCTTCCATCGGGACCTGCGGCTCGTCCGGCTTCGCGGCTCCTTTCTTCGCGCCGGGCTTTTGTATGCGGGGCAGCGCGGGATTGATCTTCGGCACCGGCTTCTCGGCCGTCTCGCGCTTCAGCACTTCGACTTTGGCGCCATCGGGCATCTGGAACAGGTGCTCGGTATCGCGCCCCGGCGTCAGGTGCATGTTGAGCGCGGCGCGCGTGGTGCCATGCGCCTGCGGGGGCGCCTGGGCATTTTCCTTGGCGAGATTTTCAAATCCGACATAGACGCCGGCGTCCACCAGGTACCGCTCTTCGATCCACCCGACCTCGCCGCGCACGCTCTTCACTTTCAGGAAGCGGCGGCTTTTCTCCATCACCTCGACGCGCTCGCCGTTGTGCACCACGCCGGTCTTGTTGTACACGGGTGCAACGCGGTCGCGCAGGTTCGCCTGCGGCACCGCGACATACGCGATCTCAGCCTGATACTTCCCACCACGCTTGCAGCCGGAGAGAACCATCGCGAAGACGAGCGCCAGCAACACGACAGCCCAAGATCGCACTCCGCGACCTCTGCGAATCCGCTGCGTCCTCTGCGTTGATCTTTTTTTCTGAAACATGCCCCGGAATCTCTGCCTGCGACTATACCGCAGCGCCGCCTTCACTTCTGTGACGCTCGAACCCGCGTTTCCAGGCTCTTGCCGAGTAAACGATGGGATAAACCAGCAACGCGGGCGCGAAAAACCACGCCTCCACCCTGCGCCGCCGCAATAGTCCCGCAAATCCGATGAACGCCAGCGTCGCCAGCGCCACGTCCGGCCATTGTGGCAAGACGTCGCGCGCGGTGATGTCCTCGGAATAGTCTTTCGGCACCCCGCACCAGAACAGCAGGAACCGGCGCACGCTGAGGTTGAGGAAGAACTCCGGCCGGGCGCGGATGAACGCGATCGCCTCTTTCTCTTTCGCCGCGATGTACGGCAACTCTCCCATCCGGCGATACCGTGCCAGCTCGCTGTCGTTCAGCGGCGGGTCGGTCCATCCCATCCAGATACCGCGCGCCTGCTCGCCGTTGCCGAACCTGAGCTCGGCGCCGAAATTGTCGCGGACGAACGTCCATTGTCCAAACGTCTGGCGATTGCGCACCAGCCACGGCGTGATCGTGACCAAGGCAACGGCCACGGCCAGGACGGCATTGCCGACGCAGGCGCGCCGCCCGTTCCAACCGCGCGCGCAAGCCCACAGCAGCGCAAACGGCGCCATGGACAGCAGCGAAGGGTTGGTCAGCGCGATCGCGCCCCACAGCAATCCCCACGCGAACCAGGCCGGCCAGTCCAGTTCTTCCAGCCTCAGCGTCAGCAGCAGGACCAGCATCAGCAGGAGCGTCGAAAACGAGGTCTCCCAGGCCCATCGCACCGCCGTCCAGTAGAACACCGGCGCCAGCGCCCACATCCACGCCGACCATCTCGCGATGCGCGCTCCCAGCGCGCGTTCCGCGATGAAGTAAATCGGAATCGCCGTCAGCGCGGCAAACAGGCCGTTGCAGGTGAGGAGCGCGATCCCCGACGCTTGCGTGTAAGTCCCGAACACGCGAAACACGCCCGCAACCATGTACGGATAGAGGGGCGCCAGCCACGCCGTCGGTCCGGTATTGCCGTGGAAGGGCGAGCCGAATCCGTGCCCTTCAGCGATGGAGCGCGCCACGCGCCCGATTTCGTAGCCGAAGTACCAGCCTTGCTTCTCCGGGCCGGTGATCGGCGCCACCGGCGGAAACAGGTATGCCCTGGTCGCAAGCATCACCGCGACCCGCACCGCGAACCCGCTCAGCACGGCCCACGGCAGACGCGCCGCGAGCGTGCCTTCGGCTTGCACATTCGTGGAGGTTGCGCCGGTCGCGGGCGCCATCGTGGGTGAAGACATGGTTCGGAGTGGCCAAGCGATTCTGACCGGAATCGCCGCCGTACGCAAGAACAGACGAGAACAAAATTGCAGGTAGCCAGTGGCTGGTGGTCAAGAAGGAAAGCTGGCCGCTAACCACTGACAACTAGCCACTCGTTTTAGGTTGCCGCAGAGTTGTGCTGCAACGCACGAGGCGCTAAGCTGCCCCTTCCGCGATGCTGCCCTTCAAAATCGTCTATAGCGACGCTTACTACCTGCCGCTCGGGCAGCATGTGTTTCCCGCCTCCAAGTACCGCCTCGTCCATGACCGGCTGCTGGAGAGCGGCATCGCCGAGCCCGCCGATTTCATCGTTCCCGAAAAAGCCGATGACCGCGACATCCTCCTGGTTCACGGCGCCGACTGGGTTTACAAGCTGCAGACCGGCACGCTCAGCGCCCGCGAAGAGCTGCAGATGGAAGTTCCCTACTCCGAGAAACTGGTGGAGGCGTTTTGGCTCAACGCCGGCGGTTCCATTCTCGCCGGACGCTGCGCGCTCCAGGACGGCGTCGGCATCAGCCTCGGCGGCGGATTTCATCACGCCTTCCCCGACCACGGCGAGGGTTTCTGCATGATCAACGACATCGCTGTCGCCATTCGCCGCCTGCAGAAAGACAACAAGATCGAGCGCGCCATGGTGATTGATTGCGACGTTCACCAGGGCAACGGCACGGCGGTGATCTTCGGGCGCAAGCGCGCGCAGGCGCAGGCATCGCAGCCGCTGCCCTCGGTGGGCGCGCCGTCATGGCGAACCACCGAGCACGGCTCCATTCGCGAGCTCCCCGCCGACGGCACCGACGTGTTCACCATCTCGCTCCACCAGGAGAACAATTACCCGACGTGGAAACCGCCGTCTTCGATTGACGTCAACCTGCCTGACGGCCTTGACGATGAACCCTATCTCGGGTGGCTGGACAATGCGGTCAGCTCCGCGCTGCGCCAGTTCCAGCCGCAGCTGATCAGCTTCCTCGCCGGCGCCGATCCCTACCAGGAAGACCAACTCGGCGGGCTGAACCTGACCATCGAAGGCCTCAAGCGCCGTGACGAGTTCGTTTTCCGCCTGGCCAAAACCCGCGGCATTCCGGTCATGGTCACGCTCGCCGGCGGTTACGCTTTGGACGTCAACGACACCATCACCATCCACGCCAATACGGTGGCAGCGGCAAAAGAAGTGTTTGGAAGCTAGGCGGGGGGACGTCAGTTTGTCAGTAACTCAGTATTTCAGTACGTCGGTTCTTCAGTAAGTCAAGACGTAAGCGCTTCCTGCATCAATGCCGACGAACAGAAATACTGACGAACTGATGAACTCTTACGCTGCCGTGGTGCGGGCAGTGCGGCGAGCGATCTTGTTCAAGGTCTCGCATAGCGACGCGGTAAGCGCCTGGTGACGGCCGGCCGCTTTCACCAGCGATTCGAGCAGCTTCTGTCGATCGCGCCGAGGTCAGGCGCACATCCTTAATCAGCAGGTTGGGGTCGCGCCTGGACACCGCCGCCGTCTCTCTGCGTCCGGCCGGCTGTGGGTCCGCAAGCATGGTGGCCGAACGCACCGGAGTCTGCTGTAGCCATGCAAGCAATTCTTCGGGAAACGCCAGGACGGCGCTGCGGTCCTTCCCCTTGGGCCGGTGGACCGGCAGACCCAGGTCGCGCTCCCAACGCTGCACGGTACGAACGCCGCGACCTAAATAGTTAGCGATTTCTTTCCAGCTATTCAGGATGTTCACGTGATCCCTCCCTCCTGAGTGCCAGCCCGGAGAGCACGCCGTTACAGTCAGACGCTCGCCAGCACCTGCCTGGTTGCAAGACACACACCCAGACATCCCCCACAGGTGAAGTTTACCGCCGCTTGTATAGATCAAAGCTATAAATAGTTTGATTCTTTGTATTCCGGTTTCAACTTGGGCGCGCGCAAGATGCTCCCTTGACCGGCATTGTGGTTCCAGGTGGCTGGGGCGTATCCTTCCCCCCACGAACAACGACATTGGTGCCGGACGCATAACTGGCGGCATATTTGCCCCGAACGCCGGTGCTGAAATCGTATTCCGGCCGCATCGAGTCGCTTGAGGTCCGCTTGGTCCTGCGTTGTTTCTTCATGTTAGCTTCGTCCGTGCACGCACGGGTATCTGTGTGAACCGACCACCGACCACCGATAACCGAAAAGCTACTCTCGACTCCTTGATAGAATCAAATGATTAGCTATGTTTGAGAATCTCACCGACAAACTCCAGCGCGCCTTCAAGAACCTGCGCGGCCAGGGCAAGCTCACCGAAGAGAACATCCAGGAGGCGCTGCGCGAAATCCGCCTGGCGCTGCTGGAGGCCGACGTCAACTTCAAGGTGGTCAAGGAACTCATTGACCACATCCAGGCCAAGGCGGTCGGGCAGGAAGTCATGACCGCTCTTTCGCCGGCCGAGCAGGTCATCAAGATCGTGCGCGACGAATTGATCGAGCTGCTCGGGCACGACACCGCCAAGGTGAAGTTCGCCTCGCAGCCTCCCAGCGTGATCCTGATGGCGGGGCTGCAGGGTTCCGGAAAAACCACCACCTCGGCCAAGCTGGCGCACTGGCTGAAGAAGGGCGGACACCGGCCGCTGCTGGTCTCGGTGGACGTCTATCGTCCGGCGGCGCGCGAGCAGTTGAAAGTCGTCGCGCGCCAGGTTGGCGCGAATCTATACGAAGGCCAGGTCGAGGAGGCGAACCCCGCGCGCGGCGGCAGCGAAGCGTTGCCGCCGCTCACAAAAGAAGTTGAGCGGCTCGCGAAAGAAGCCCGGCGCGAGGCGGTCGTTACCGGCAGCGACGTGCTCATCGTGGACACCGCCGGCCGCTTGCACATTGACGAGCAGCTCATGGACGAGATGCAGTCGCTGAAAAAGCTGCTCAACCCGCAGGAGATTCTGTTTGTCGCCGACGCCATGACCGGCCAGGACGCGGTCAAGTCCGCCGACGAGTTCCACAAAAAGCTGACCCTCACCGGCGTGGTGCTCACCAAGATGGACGGCGATGCCCGCGGCGGCGCGGCCCTTTCCATCCGCAAAGTCACCGGGCAGCCGATCAAGTTCATCGGCATCGGCGAAAAGTACGACGCCCTGGAGCCGTTTCACCCGGACCGCATCGTCGGCCGCATTCTCGGCATGGGCGACATCCTGTCGCTGATTGAAAAAGCCGAGCAGACGCTGGACCGCAAGAAGGCCGAGGAATTCACCACCAAGGCGCTGGCGGGCGACGGCTTCTCGCTGGAGGATTTCCGCGACCAGTTGCGCCAGGTGAAAAAAATGGGCTCCATCCAGAGCATCATGAAGATGCTGCCCTGCGTGGGCCCGTTCGCCAACATGCAGAAGGCCGTGGACAACGTGGACGAGAAGCAGATCACGCGCGTCGAGGCCATCATCAACTCCATGACCCCCCACGAGCGCGAGCACCACGACGTAATCAACGGCAGCCGGCGCAAGCGCATCGCGCGCGGCAGCGGCACCACCGTGCAGGAAGTCAACCAGCTTCTCCGCCAGTACGCGCAGATGCGCAAGATGTTCAAGGACATGGGCAAGGCGAGCTTCGGACGCAAGCTGGCGGGCATGAAATTTCCCGGGATGTAACGGACGCCGATTCTCCAGTCCGAGCGGATGTGATCTGGGCAAGGATGCGACAGAGAATTAGTACGAGAACGGTTCTTCTCGTGCGGTTGGCGCGTCCGAGTCGAAGGACCCCTACGGTATCCCTGCACAATCTACCTTCGACCGGCTCCTTGCACGCTGCGTCCTGCTGAATCATACTGACCGCTATTCCACTCGAGATGGTGCAATCATGCCTACCGAAACCGCCGCGCCTCCCTTGTATGCCGCAACCCTGAAGAAACTCGACGAAGCCATCGCGCGCTACGTCCGTCCCGACACATTCCCCCTCGCCCTCCGCATGCTGAAACCCGGCGAACCGATCCCGCCCGATCTGAAAGTGCCGAGCCGCGATCTGGGCGAGCAGTGGATCGTCTGCCAGTCCATCGGAATTGCCCGGCGTTACGGCTGGGGCGTCGCCGTAGGGAAGAAGGACGTCATCTGCCCGCTGGCGGCGATCGCCTTCGGATTCCGCAAGCCCAATGACGATTACCTCAAGGGTTTCGCCTCGGTCGGCATGTATTGCAAGGACGAACCGGCGGCGACGAACCTGGAAGCCAGCACGTGGAAGTTCGAGCCCGGAACCTACGAGCACCTCTGCGTGGCGCCGCTGAACCGGGCGAAGTTCGAGCCGCACGTCATCGCCCTGTACGGCAACAGCGCGCAGGTGCTGCGCCTGGTGCACGCCACCTTGTACAAGCGCGGCGGCCGGGTAGCGAGCACCTCGGGCGGGCGGCTGGACTGCGCCGAAATTGTCATCCAGACCATGACTACCAACGAGCCCAAGGTGATCCTGCCGTGCTCCGGCGACCGCATCTTCGGCATGGCTCAGGACACCGAGATGGTCTTCGCCTTCCCGTGGGGATGGGCGGAGGAGATCATCGAAGGGCTGGAGGGCACCCACAAGGGTGGCATCCGTTATCCGATCACCGTGGCCATGCGCGAAACCGTGCACATGCCTCCCACCTACCAGGAGCTTATGCAGAAACTCGTGGATCGCGATGCGAAAGAGGCGATGTTTGAACCCCGCCTCCTAGGCGTGTTCTAGTCAAAACATGAAGTGGCGAGGGCTCGAGGAGGCGAAATCCGGGCTGGGCCACGCTACCCTGAAAGCGGCGCTGGACGAGCGTCGCGAGCTGATGGAGAAGTACGTCCCTGCCGATTCGCTGGCCATCAATCGCCGCGCGGTCGAAGAACTGCGCGCGTCCGGAATGCTCGACCACATTCTGCCGGTCGGGGCCGCCGCGCCCTCCTTCGAATTGCCCGATCAGGATGGAACCACGATCAACTCGGCGGCGCTGCTCGCTTCCGCGCCGCTGGTCATCCTCTTCTTGCGCGGACGCTGGTGCCCGTTTTGCGTTGCCAGCGTGGAAGCCTGGAACGAAACCCTGCCGCAGGTGCGCGCGGCGGGAGCGGCGCTGGTCGGGATCTCGCCCCAGACGGTGCACCAGTCTTATCTCATGCACAACCAGCACCAGCTCGGCTTCCCGCTGCTGAGCGATGCCGGCAATATTGTGGCGCGGCAGTTTGGGCTGGTGTACCGCGTCCCCGCGTGCCAGCAGGAAATGTACGCCCGCACCTTCGTGAACCTGCCGTTCATCAACGGCGACTCCAGTTGGGAGCTGCCGCTGCCGGCGGCGTATGTGATCCGGGACGGCACGGTGCTCTGTGCCGCCGCCGATGCGGACTACACCCTCAGGGCGGAGCCGCGGGAAGTGTTGGAGGCCGTCAGCAATCAGTGGCCGGCTTTCCTTGCGCCTTGTGCCTTGAGCCTGGCCGCCTCTTTGTGATTGCCAATCACGCCATGTTCCGCAATAATAAGGGTTTGTCCTAACTCCTCGGTCATCCGCAGGAAACCCATCAGGGAACCAGCAGGAAAGGAAGTTGCTCTGTGTTAATGATTCGACTGGCGCGCGTGGGCGCGCGTAAACAACCTCACTACCGCGTCGTGGTGATCGAAAAAGAGCGGGCGCGCAACGGGCGCTCGGTGGAAGTGGTGGGCACGTACAATCCGCGCACCAATCCGGCCAGCGTCGAACTGAAGCGCGACCGCATTGATCATTGGGTCGGCAAGGGCGCCAAGATGTCGGAAACCGTGGCGCGCCTGGTCTCCAAGCACACCCCCGCCAGCGCAGAACCGGCAGCGTAATTCTCTATGTCGAGCGAGCCATCCGTAGCGCGTCCTGAGCAGGCCGAGCCCGACCTGCGCGCGCTCATCGAGCAGATCGCCAAGTCGCTGGTCGATGCGCCCGACGAGGTGTCGGTGGAGGCGGTCCAAGAAGACGACGCCACCGTCCTGGAACTGCGGGTTGCGCCCGGCGATGTGGGCAAAGTCATTGGCAAGCAGGGCCGGACGGCGCGCGCCTTTCGCAACCATCCTGGGCGCCGCCGGCATGAAGCTGGACCGCCGCTTCGAACTGGAGATCCTGGAATAGCCGACGAGTTCATCACCATCGCCCGGGTGGTCAAGACGCAAGGGCGCCACGGCGAAGTCGCGGCCGATATCCTCACCGATTTTCCCGAACGGTTCGCGCAACGCAGGCAGGTGTTCGCCCTCGACGAGAGTGGCGCGCGCCGCGAACTGCGCGTCGAGAGCTTCTGGCCGCATAAGCAACGCCTGGTGCTGAAGTTCGCCGGCGTGGATTCCATCAGCGACGCCGAAGCGCTCATCGGGTGCGAGATCCAGATCCCCCGCGAACAGCGGGCCGCGCTCGAAGAAGGATCGGCGTACGTCGGCGACCTGGTCGGCTGCGAAGTGATGGCCGGCGGGCGCGCCGTCGGAACCGTGGCCGACGTTCAGTTTGGAGCCGGAGAGGCGCCGTTGCTGGTGGTCCGCGAAGGCAAGCAGGAATACCTGATCCCCCTGGCGCAGGCATACCTGCGGCGCATTGACACGGCGGCGAAGCGCATCGAAATGGAGCTGCCGGAGGGCATGTTGGAACTGGACGCGCCGCTGTCGAAGGAAGAGAAAGATTTGCAGCAGAAGAAAAGCGATTAGCAGTTAGCGATTAGCGATTTGCACCAGGCCATTGTCATTCCGAGCGCAGCGAGAGCCTGCCCTGAGCGAAGTCGAAGGGAATCCGCTGTTCTCGTATCCGGAGAAACTCTCGTCCGAACGGCTAATGCTAGCTAATTGCTAATCGCTAATGCGCTCGAAAATGAAATTCGAACTCATCACCATCTTCCCGGATTTTTTTCGCGGGCCGCTCGAGTATGGCATCGTGCGGCGGGCGCGGGAGTCCGGCCTGGTGGAGATCAACATCCACGACCTGCGCTCGTTCACCAAAGACAAGCACCGCACCGTGGATGATCGTCCCTTTGGCGGCGGCGAGGGCATGGTGCTCAAGCCGGAGCCGATCTTCGATTGCCTGGAATTCCTGCGTGTCGCCCCGCGTGAAGAGAGGATCGCGCGCCGCGTCAAGGAGTCGGTCGTACTGCTGTCGCCGCAAGGCGAACTGTTCAACCAGCGAATCGCGGCCGAGATGTCGCAGTTGGACCGCGTCTTCCTGATCTGCGGCCGCTACGAGGGCGTGGACGAGCGGGTGAGCGAGTTTCTGGCCGACCGCGAAATTTCCGTGGGAGATTTCGTACTAAGCGGCGGCGAGCTGCCGGCGGCGATCATTGTGGACGCGGTCACGCGCCTGCTCCCCGGGGCGTTGGGCAACGAGGCCTCCGCGCGCACCGAGTCGTTCGGCACTGGCGAGGTGAATTGTCGCCTGCCGGTGGATGCCGAGGGCAAACGCATTCCGGATTCCACCATCAGCGCCGGCGGGCTGCTCGATTATCCGCACTACACGCGCCCGTCGGATTTTCGTGGCATGGTTGTCCCCGAGCCGCTGGCCTCCGGCGACCACGAGGCCATCCGGCGCTGGCGGCGGAAACAGGCTCTGGAGAAAACATTGCGCAACCGCCCGGATTTGCTGGACCAGGTTGATTTGAGCAACGAGGATCGCGAAATCCTGGAAGGGCTTCGGCAAGGCCGCAGAGGAAGCGCTGGAGATTCTATACAAAGGGATCGTGGCGCACCAGCCCGCAAAGCGGGCGAATCCGCCTGAAGCCTCCGGCGCCTTGAGCCTTGTGCCTAGCGCCCGGGGCCGATCGGCTGTTATATTTAAACTTCGACTTTACGAAGGAAAAGTGTCATGTCCACCTCACCGATACTGCAGAAGCTCATTGCCAAGGCGCAGCGCACCGACCTGCCGCCATTCCATGCCGGCGACACCGTGCGCGTGCACGTCAAGATCAAGGAAGGCGACAAGGAGCGCCTGCAGGCGTTTGAAGGCGTGGTCATCGCCCGCAGCCGCGGCGCCCAGCCCAGCTTCACCGTCCGCAAGATCAGCTTTGGCCACGGCGTCGAGCGCATCTTCCCCCTCAATTCCAAGGTCATTGATAAGATCGAAGTCCTGCGCTCGGCGCGCGTCCGCCGCGCCAAGCTGTATTTCCTCCGTGCCCGCCGCGGCAAGGCTGCCCGCCTGCGCGAAGCGGAGTAGGCTCTAGGCATTAGGCTTTGGGCGTTAGGCTTTCGGCGTTAAGTGTCGGGTTCGCCAACTGCGATAAGATGGTCTGAACCCCAACGCCCAATGCCTAACGCCTAAAGCCTTTTCTGTGCCCCGCATGCTCAAACCCGTGGATGAGATTTCGCCCTCCGCGGCGAAAATGCGCCTGCTCAAACGGCTGAAGTGCACCCTGAAGTTCGAGAAGCAGGCCTGGGCTGCCGGCGCCACGCTGGTGGCGGGCGTGGACGAGGTCGGGCGCGGCGCATTCTTCGGTCCGGTGGTTGCCGGCGCGGTGATTCTCGATCCCCACTACCGCATCCGCGGCCTGCGTGATTCCAAGCTCCTGCCTGCGCCCCGCCGCGAAATCCTGGCGCAGCGCATCAAGGACCATTGCATCGCCTGGGCGGTGGCGGCGGTGGACGCCGCGCGCATTGACCAGATCAACATCTACCACGCCTCGCTGCTGGCCATGGTGGAGGCCGTAACGCAACTGCAACCGCCGCCCGACCACCTGCTGCTCGACGCGGTGCGCGTCGCAGTACGAGTGCCCGCAGACCAAGATCATTCACGGCGACGCCCTATCGGCCTCGATCGCCGCGGCCTCCATCGTCGCCAAGGTCTACCGCGACGAACTCGTCAGCCGCTGGGCGCCGGTGTATCCCGCCTACGATCTCGCCTCCAACAAGGGCTACCGCAGCCCCAAGCACATCGCCAGCCTGCGCAAGTTCGGGCCCTCGCCGCTGCATCGCCAGTCGTTCGCGCCGGTGTGGATGGCGCAGCATCCGCAGGAAGTCCTGGAATTCATGCTGTCGGAAAATAACGATTAGCTTTCAGCTATCAGCTTTCAGCTTCTAGCTTTCAGTTCTCCGCTCTTAGCCACTGAGTCGGCACAGAGGCACTTCGCAGCAATCCCGTAGTCTAACGAAAGCGATCTGTCATCCTGAGCGAGGATGCGCCGCGCATCCGAGTCGAAGGACCCCTACGCGCTTCAGGAATTCACTTGCCGTTCACGAGGCATTTCAATCTGCACTCGCAAGTGATTCCAGGTGCCGGTGGCAGTGCCGGGTTTCCGCCCCGGCTTGTGTAGGCCCCGGCGCCCTCGCCCGCGGCGCTGCCGAGCGTGGAGCGGCCGCATCTTGTTAAGATGCAGGACGCGAGGACTTCGATGCTGCGACTCTTGTGTGTCACTGCTCATCCTGACGACGAGGCTGGAGGCTTCGGCGGGTCGCTGCTGCTCTATCGCGAGCGCGGCGTCGAGACCTACGTCATCTGCCTCACTCCTGGACAGGCGGCGACACACCGCGGGAAGGCAAACTCGGACGAAGAACTTGCGGCGCAGCGGCGGCGGGAGTTTCAAGACGCATGCCGCATCCTCAACCTCACGCGCGGCGAAGTGCTCGGCTACCCCGATGCCGCCCTGGACCGCACCGATTTCTACCGCGTCGTCGAAGACCTGGTGCTCAGGATTCGCACCATCCGCCCGCAGGTGATCATCACATTGGGCCCGGAAGGCGCCATCACCGCCCATCCCGACCACTCCATGGCCGCCCTGTTCACCACCCTGGCGTTTCACTGGGCGGGACGCGCCAATCGATTCGCCGAGCAACTCACCGACGGCGTCAGCCCGCATCGCACCCAGAAGCTGTACTACTCCACCGCGCTGTTCACTCTGCCCGACCGTCAGCCGGTCGCGCTGCCGCCGGCCACCGCCACCATTGAAATTGGCGATTACCTGGAAACCAAGATTGCCGCCTTCAAGGCGCACACCAGCCAGGCACCGCTGTTCTCGCTGTTTGAGAACCACGTGCGCAAGCGCGGGCAGCAGGAACAGTTTCCACCTGGCAGCGCGCTCCGTGCCCAGCGTCATGAAACCAGAAACGGATTTATTCGAAGGAGTGGAGGAGTAATGCAGTCCCGTGACGCGAGTCGTGAGTCCCGTGCTGGGGCCGCTCGCGACTCGGGACTATTTCGGCCGCTCGGGACTTAGGACTCGGGACTCGGGACTATTTCGGTGTTGCCGCGGGCGTGACGTGCGCCCGAATCATGTCCCCCAGATAATCCGGCTTTGACGTATCCCGCACCAAATGCGGGTAGCGATCGCCGTCGTGATAGTTCACCGCATACGTCCCGTAGTATTCCGAGTTTTCCACCAGCAATTGAATAGGCGCGGAGTTGTTCTTCGCCGCCTTCACCGCGTCGTGCAGTACGTCCGCCGAATACTTCCGGCCGTTCACCGCAACGATCGTCATGCCCGGCATGATTCCCGCCTGGTAGGCCGGCATGAAGAAGATGGAATCGCCGACGCGCCCTGTATGGCCGATGAACAGGCCGAGCGAATAGCGGAAATCGGCGTCCTGCTCGATGGAATCGCGCGTGCGCTGCAGGTCGCTGGGCGTCTCGGTGTACACCAGTTTCCAGCCGCTGCCCTCAAGGCCGGCGAGCGGCGCGTCGGGGCCAACATAGTTGACGCGGTCCAGCAGGAACTTGCGCCAGTCGTTTGGCGCCACCTGGTTGAGGGTGGCAACAACGTCGTCCAAGGTGTACGGCTTCACCCGCGGTGCAACATTCGTCGGATTGTCGGGCGGGCCGAAGAAGAGCTTGGCGAAATCGTCCATGGATTTCTGATTGTTCGTCAGGCGGCGAATAGTGGAGTCCACGTCCAACCAGATGAGCGCGCCCTCGTCATAGAAATCCACGCCGCGCCGCCAGCTTGACCACTGCGTTGGCGCCTCGTAGAGCAACTGCGCCGCCACCGCGGTGTCCTGCAACGGCCGCCACTGCCGGCCCGGGCGGTGCGCCAGTTCAGCCGCCAGCAGCGCGACGTTGTCGCGAAAATCGCCCGCCGACCAGATTCCGCAGCGCGCTGCCAGCAACTTGCCGAAGTACTGCGTCAGGCCCTCGTACACCCACAGCAGCTCATCCTTCATCGGCTGCTCGAAGTCGGGCGTCGCGAGCCCCAGCGGACGCCGGTACTTCCCGTTCCACGAGTGCGTGTACTCGTGCGGCAGAAGATCGCCGAACGCGACCCGCCGCAGGTTGTCGTCAATCAGCGCGCGCTCCGAGGTGCGGCTGTCATTCGACTCGTGGTGCTCGAGCCCGAAGTGCGCCACGTGGTCGCTGAGCGACAGCAGGAAATGGTAGTCGCGGTAGTGCCGCGCGCCGAACAGCACACCCGCTTCGGCAACCAGGTTGCTCAGTTGGTTCTCCACCTTGGCGCTGATATCAATCGCAGCGGCGCTGTCGGCGGCAACATCCAGCTCCGCCGGCCGCGCCTCGCCCGCCGGCGACAGTGGCACGGCACGGAAGAACTCGCCCATGATGACCGGCGAATCCACCAGCGTGGTCAGCGTGGCGGGCTGAAACAAGACGGTGTCGCCCGCCGTCGTTTCCGATTGTGGCAGCGCCGTCCCGAATTTCCATCCTGCGGGAAGTTGCAGCGATGCCTGGTAGGTGAGCTGGTCGGTGGTGAATCCGGCAGGATAAAGAAGTAGCTGGTTCCAACTGACGACCGTCAGCTTGTCGGTGGCGCTCGCTCCGCTGGAAAAGCCGCTCTCGCCGGAAACGGGCGAGGTGTAATCCATCGCGATTTCGAGCTGGTTCACGCCCGGCGGGATCGTCAGATGGTACGTGAACATGTCCACGTCATCGCGCCGCCACGGAATCGTCTGCCCTCCGGCGCTGAATTTCACGCCCACGCTGTCCACCACCGGCCCGCTAGGCATGTGCTCGCCGGGAATCCACTTGGGATAAAGCAGCGTCAGCGGGCCGGGCGTCACCGGCATCGTCAGCCGCGCATGAAAAAGCTTCTGGGCCGCCTGTCTGGCATCCACCGCCAGCATGATTGTGCCCGGCGGCTTTGCGGAAGCAGGCGCCGGGCGGCGCTGCGTTTCGGCGGCGAGGCTGAGTGGAAAGATTGCGAGGAGTACGAGGGCAGCAAGCTGAAGACGAGCAGCGTTCATTTCACTCCGCATTCGCTGATTGTGAGTTTTGCCGATTTAGTGCTGGTTTCGGAGGAATCACCCAATCAGTAAATCGGTAAATCACCGAATCGAAGGGGAATCCCCACCGCGCAAAAGTGTAGCAGCACGGGTGTTATCATGTCGCCCGTGAGCCCCGGAAAACCAGGCCGGTTCATCACCTTCGAAGGACTCGACGGCTGCGGCAAGAGCACGCAGATGCAGCACTTGGCGGAGGTCCTGCGCCAGGAGGGCATCGAGGTGGTGGTGACGCGCGAACCCGGCGGCACTGCCGTCGGCGAGCGCATCCGCAGCATCGTCCTGGATTCCGCCACCGCCGGACTGGTCCCGACGGCGGAGCTTGCCCTGCTGTTTGCCTCGCGCGCCCAGCAGGTGCACGAGATCATTCTCCCCGCGCTTGCCGCCGGAAAATGGGTGCTCTGCGACCGCTTCACCGATTCTTCCGAAGCCTACCAGGGTGGCGGCCGCGAGCTGGGCAGCGAGACTGTGCTCACCATGCATCGCCTCACGTGCGGCAATGTTTACCCCGACAT
Source organism: Terriglobia bacterium (assembly GCA_963760265.1). Classification (GTDB taxonomy): domain Bacteria; phylum Acidobacteriota; class Terriglobia; order Terriglobales; family Acidobacteriaceae; genus JAIQGF01. The sequence continues at coordinate 195,907 of CAVXCR010000040.1, read as the reverse complement.
GACCGTGCTGATGGACTCCGACGTGGCATCCAGCGTGGCGCGGGCGCGGCGCCGCAACCTTTCCAAGGTCGCGACCGCGCAGGGTGGCGAGGCCGACGAGAACCGTTTCGAGCAGGAAAACCAGGCGTTCTTCACCCGTGTGCACGACGCGTATCTCGCCATCGCCGGGCGCGAACCGCACCGCGTGCTCATGCTCGACGCGCGCCGCCAGGCGGACATCGTGCACCGCGAGATCGTGGACGCCGTGCGCACACGATTCCTGGGCGCAGCCAAAACGGCGTAATCTACCCGGCAACTTTCTTGGGTCTGCCCCCGAGCCGGCCATTTTCGCGTGACGCCGAAATCTTCGATGCGCTCCGGGACTTCCCGCCGGCTGCTCCCAGTCTGGACGCCATCCAGCGCTTCGAGCCAAACAGTCCCTCGATGAGCGCAGGAAGGTACAGGTCGGCATCAAGTTTGGGAAAGTGAATGCCGAAGCCCGAGGGCGTGATTTCGATCTTCTCCAATTGAGAAGGCCGCGCGCGCTCCAGCCCCTGGGCACGTCGAGGAGGAAACGCCAACTCCACTCCCGAATCGAGGCAAATCACAACGCGATCCAGCCGCCGGTCATAATGCGCACCCACCGCCGCCGGGAATCTCGCACGCCGGTTCCTCGCTCTCTGCTTCGCCAGTTCGAATTCGTCACGCAGCGCCATGAATTCTCTCCCATTCACTGCATAGATGCGCCAGGTGCTGTAGCAGAACACGTTTGACGCGGCTTGTATCGGTTCGCGAAAAGCCGTAGTTCTCGCGCAGCACAATCGGTCCCGTGGGACAGTTCAGCTTGAAGACCGCCTCATGCCCGCGCCCGATAACATGGACGTGGGCTGGGCGATGATCATTGGGATAGATCACCACCCGGAATGTGCCGAACCGCAGGACCGTCGGCATGCCTCCATCCTATCACATAATCCCAATCGCTTAGGTTATTTACTATTGAAGCGCCGTATTCTTCATTCTTCATTTCTCCGTGTCTCTGTGCCTCTGTGTTAGTTTGTCCTCAATGGGATTTGCGCAGTTCCACGGCAATCGCGGCGTCATTGACCGCCTCCGCGGCATGCTGGCGCGCGACCGCTTCCCCCACGCCGTCATCCTTGCCGGGCCCGAGGGCGCCGGCAAGTACACGCTGGCGCAGATGCTCGCCAGGGCGATGAACTGCCTCGCGCCGCCGCCCGGCGAGCTTCCGGATTTCTGCGGCAAGTGCAAGAACTGCGTGCGCATCGCCGAGGCCGACGACCTGGAAGCGCGCTGCTACCGCCGCCGTCGAAGCGCGCGAGGGCCTGCGCGAAACCGACAAGAAGGACACGCGCATTTTCGTCCAGACGCACCCCGATGTCCTCATCATCCCGCCCGACCCGCCGCAGATGATGATCAAAGTGGACCAGGTGCGGCACGTCATCCAGAGCATCTACTTTCTCCCCGGCGAGGGACGCCGCCGCGTGTACATCTTCACCAGCGCGGCCTTCATGAAGGAGGCGGCCAATTCGCTGCTGAAAGTCCTGGAGGAGCCTCCGGAATTCGCCACGCTGTTGCTGCTGGCGGAAAATCCCGGGCAACTGCTGCCCACCATCCGCTCGCGCTGCGTCAGCTTTCACCTGTGCGCGCTGGCCGCCGGCGAAATCGAGGGTGACCTGGCGCGCCTGCATCCGGAATGGAAGCCGGCGCAGCGGGCGCTGGTCGCCAGGCTCTCGGAGGGCGCCGTCGGACGCGCGCGTTCCTTCGATCTCGCCGCCTACACCGCAGCCCGCCAGGATGCGTTGCTGCTGCTCAATACCGCCCTCCATGCCGACGACCACAGCGCCCTGTTTCGCGCCACCGAGACCTATCGCGCCGGCGCCGAGGGCCGCGACAAAACCGATCAGCTTCTCCGGACCCTGTATTCGCTGCTCGAAGACCTGATGTACCTGAAGTCGGCAACGCCGGAGCTGGTGCGCAACAGCGACATCGCCCTGGAACTGAACCGGCTGGCTGCCTCGCTGGATTTCGCCTGGATTGCCGCCGCGGCCCAGCGCGTCGGCGAAGTCGAAAGCGGCATGCGGCGCAACCTGCTGCGCTCTCTCTCGCTCGACGCCATGGTTGCGTCGCTGGAAAAGCAGTAGTGAGGAGTACGAGTCAGGAGTCAGAGGTCAGGAACTGCCTTGCGCCTTGCGCCTCAGGATTGTCATGGCCTACGCCCTGTGATACGGTATGCGCAAGTCCACACCTGTTCATAACGTCATTACTGAGGGCGTCACTGTAATCATTGGTGTGTGGCGTTCCGCCGGGACAGCCGCGTCGGAGAATTCCGGCCCGGGCAGCGTGCGCTGCTTCGGCCGCACGGGGAGCCGCCTCAATATGAAGGACATCGATTCCACCGCTGTGGGAAGGGCGCCCGAACCCGCCGAGGGGTTTGCCAACCGCAAGCTGATCCGCCCCACGCTGAACCGCAGCGAGACCCGCGCCGATGGCGAACGCCGCGAGCGGCCCGAGCGCATCGCCTCCGCCAAGAAGATCCCTCCCGCGGAACAGACGCACGCCGAGAATTTTTATTACCAGAAGCAGATGCAGGCCAAGACGCCCATGGTCATCGTGCTCCAGGACGGCGATTCCATGGAAGGCGTCATCGAGTGGTACGACAAGAGCTGCATCAAGATCAACCGTGCCGGCCAGCCCAACGTCCTGATCTACAAAGCCGCCATCAAGTACATGTTCAAGGCCAGCGAAGAGAGAAGGTAGGCGGGGGCGATTTTCATTGTGGCTTTGGGCCAGTCGCAGCTTCGGCTTTCGGGGCTCCGGCAATTTCTGGATAAGTAACTTCTCCATTCTCAAGCCGCATCAGCAGAGTGCCGTGTTGCTCTACCCACCCAAACGGGACCGATTTCCGGTATCTCTGTTGGTAGGGTTCCGGGAATTCGCGCAGCCATTTCGCGAAAAACTCGTCCCGCATCTTCCGGCCTTCGACAAATCGAAGTTCTACCTTCCGGAGATTGTCAGAATGATCGAAAAAGAGATGCGCTACCTCTGCGTCTTCCCGAAGCTTCTGTCTCCCGGAATCCTTGTGATACTGATATTCGTAGGCACCACCATTCTCGGCTGACTTGACCTCATGCTCAGATGATCAACCCCCTGCCGAGCTTGTTCCCTACGTCCTTCACCAAAATAGAGGCAAACACCTCCCAATCTGACGAGATAACCTTCCCTGCCGACCGTACACCACGTGCGTTGTACAGACGCAACTTTCCCTGCAACGGCCCATACATATACGCATGAAAGTACATCAGGGCTTTCTCGAAATCCAGATCGGTTGGCTGCAATTTGCGTCGCTTAGCCACTAGGTTCTTCCATTGAAACAGTGTTTGATAATCCACGAAACTGCCGGAACACAAACCGCATCTCCAAACCCAAACAGCGCTTGATTGTAGGGTACCGTAATCTTGAATGAATCTGGGACTCCTTGGAGTCGCGCATATTCTCGCGCGGTCATGTTCCTCACACGCCAACCACCGTGCCCTGCCTGAATAACAAATTGCTTGCTGCTCCCGCCGCGCGGAGTGCGCAAACATCCGGCAATTCCATCAAAGCGCAGTTCAGCTCGACAACCTGAAGGCCGAACGCGCTTGTACACAGTCGCAAATGCCAACTCATCCGAACTGCACATTTCCTTCAGCCGCGCGGCGTGGGTTGGACTCATCTGTCGAAACAGGTGCGAACGACGTTTGCTGTCCCACCACACCGGATCGTTGTCGTTGAAGCGTTCAAGGACATCCTTCAGTTGTTGGCGTCGCACCGGGAATGGTGGAAGGGACGCGTGATGCCATTTCAATTTAGGGAACGAAGCCATGAACCGAAGTACCGCCTCGGGCCGAGCCGGATGGGGCGCGAGCAAAACTGAGTCGTTTCGCTCCGGCTCGCGGTCGGCAACGATGAAAAGGCGCGGCCTGCTTTGTGGAACGAATGCTGCGGCGTCTACGGTAAGCAGATCACAGAAATATCCATCACCATTCAGGGATTCCAATATTGCTTTTAAGTCTTTCCCTCCGTGCGATGTCAAAAGTCCTGTCACATTCTCAATCAGCAGGAACCGCGGCGCTTTCCTTTTCAGCTGTACAAGCAACCTATAGAAGTGCCAAAACACCGATGAATGCTGGCCATTCAACCCAGCCCGATTCCCCGCCAGAGAAAGATCGATGCATGGAAAAGAAGCAGTCGCAAGTTCTGCCGGCGGCAGCCTGGATGCTTTAATTTCCTTTATGTCTTTCAACAGAAATTCTTCGTGCCCGAAATTAGCTCTGTAGATTTCGTACTTTTTGGGATCGATGTCGTTTGCAAACACGACGTTCCAGCCAACTTCATGGAGCGCCATACGTACAAGACCGATTCCCGCGAAAAATTCGAGAGTATCGTGCATTGAATTAGGTCAGAAACCGTTCAATCCGACTAAGGCAGCGCACCGGGTTTCGGTTCCATTCTGATTCCCAAACTCTAACCACGTGCCACCCTAACCGTCGAAGTTGCCGGTCTACTCGTCGGTCTCTCCGCATGTTGGAAGAGATTTTCTTGACCCAGTAGGCCTTGTTGTTAACGGACCAGAACTGTTTCTCAAGTGTGGCGAAACCCCTCAGCTTCCACTGCCTTCCGTGCCAAAAATCGCCATCTACGAAAACAGCTAGCCTCCTGCGACCAAAGACGATGTCAGGCTTACCTGGCAGGTCGGCGACGTTCTGATTCGAAGCGATATCCCCTGTCGCGCAGTTCAGATCGTATAGCGAATTCGGGCGATGTGTCACGGGAACGAACCGCCCTCATGCTGCGCGACACTACTTCGGGATTCCGTCTGCTGCGAGCTGTTGCCACTGCAACGGAGTTTAGCACCCTTGTGGCTGCAGCCTCGCGCCTGCAGCCTATTTCTTGTTCACCTTCGGCAGCACGATTCCCTTCTGCGCCTGGTATTTGCCCTTGCGGTCGGCGTAGCTGATCTCGCACTGCTCGTCGGACTGGAAGAACAGGATCTGGCACAGGCCCTCGTTGGCGTAAATCTTGGCCGGCAGCGGCGTGGTATTGGAAATTTCCAGCGTCACGAAGCCTTCCCACTCCGGCTCGAACGGGGTGACGTTGACGATGATTCCGCAGCGCGCGTAGGTGGACTTGCCGACGCAGATGGACAGCACGTCGCGCGGAATCTTGAAGTACTCCACCGAGCGCGCCAGCGCGAACGAATTGGGCGGAATGATGGCGCACTCCGACTGCATGGCGACGAACGAGCGCTCGTCGAAGTCTTTGGGATCGACCACGGTGGCGTTGATGTTGGTGAAGATTTTGAACTCGTCGGCGACCCGCAGGTCGTAGCCGTAGCTCGACAGGCCATAGGAAATGACGCCGTCCGCAACCTGCTTCTCGCAGAACGGGTTGATCATGTCGTGTTCCTGCGCCATGCGGCGGATCCAGCGATCGCTTTTGATGGACATGGTTCTCCTGGTCGCGAGTATCTAGCGTCCGAGTACCGAGTCGCGGACAAAGGGCAAATCAGTCGGCCTACTCGCACGCTTGTCTTACTCGGGACTCAGGACTCGGGACTTGGTTCTGACAAGATTCGCAAGAATCACCGTCCGCGGCAAGTCCGGCTTCCGACTCATGGTGTGAAGAATCTGTGGAATACCAAGAATCTTGTGGAGAAACGATGCCCAGTACTGAGCAGCAACTCGCGAGCACTGAGTCGCGCCGCGTCCGATCCTGCCCGGTACTTGGTACCGGGGACTCGGTACTGGTTGACTTTCCTCGCTTGTGTCTTTAGCATCAACACTTTGCAGTACTTTGGGAGCGGCAGGTGATCAAGCTCGATATCATCAACGAAGTGGTCAACAAGACCGGCATCACCAAGACCAAGGCGGAATTGGCGGTGGAAACCGTGTTCGACAGCATGAAGAAAGCGCTGTCGCACGGCGACCGCATTGAACTGCGCGGCTTTGGCGTGTTCAATGTTCGCCCGCGCAAGACCGGCATTGGCCGCAACCCGCGCACCGGCGCCGAGGTCAACATCCCGCCCGGCAAGGCAGTGCGCTTCAAGCCCGGCAAGGAACTGCAGTCGATTGACTAAGCACAACAAGTTTCTAGTTTCTGGTTTCTAGTTTCTCGAGGACCCGGAGCCATGCCGCACAAGAAACTGGAAACCAGAAACTAGAAACTCTGTAATGTCTGACCCGATTCCACCCGTCCCCTCGGCCTACGACCTTCGGCCCATCGAGGTGTTCCTGGTGCAGGAGCGCCCGCGCCGGCGCTACTGGCTGCACGCGCTGCTGCTGCTGGCGACCGTCTTCACCACGCTGGTGGTCGGGGCGCGGCTCGAATTCAACTTCCTGAACAACCTGCCGGCGTTTACGATCGGCGACAGCGTGCTTCCGTTTTTCGAACTGGGATGGGTGTTGGAGCAGCCGTCGCGCCTGCTGCTGGGCGTGCCGTTTGCGGGCACGCTGATGCTGATCCTGCTGGCGCACGAGATGGGACACTTCATCTACTGCCTGCGCTACGGCGTGAACGCGACCCTGCCGTTCTTCATCCCGGCGCCGACGCTGATCGGAACCCTGGGCGCGTTCATCCGCATCAAGTCGCCGATCCGCTCGCGCGAAGCGCTGTTCGACATCGGCATCGCGGGGCCGATTGCCGGATTCGTGGTCGCCCTGGTCACCCTGGTCGCCGCTCTGAGCCTGTCCAAGCCGCTGCCGCCTGGAGTGCCGGTTCCGGCATCGTGTTCGGATACCCGCTGGTCTTTCACTTCGCGCAATGGTTGCTGGGGACCATGGGCATCAGCGGGCCGGGACAGATTCCGCTCGGCGCGGCGTATCTGCACCCGACGGCCATCGCTGCCTGGGTGGGAATGTTCGCCACCGCGCTGAACCTCCTGCCCGGCGGTCAACTCGACGGCGGGCACATGGTGTATGCGCTTTCGCCGCGGCTGCACAAGCACGTGTCGCGGTTGACGGTCGGAATCCTGCTGCCGATGGGATTTTTTCTGTGGGCGGGATGGCTGGTTTGGGCGCTGCTGCTGACCATCAGCGGCGTTCGTCATCCGCAGGTGCCGTCGTGGCCCGGCCTGCGCGCCAACCGAAAATTGCTGGCGCTGCTGGCGCTGGCGATGCTGATCCTGACCTTCGTGCCGGAGCCGTTCAAGGGAGCGGCGCTGCGGTAAGGAATAGCCACGGAGGGCACAGAGGATTTGCCACCTTCGCGGCTGTACTGTCTGCTTATTTTGACGCCTTGCGGAACAAAGGGGCTCCGCTAATCCTTCCGTGTTTTTTCAATCCTCTGTTTCCTCGGTGGCTAGAGTAGCGACAGCGCGTCCACATCAACAATGACATTTGTGCGCGGGATTTTTTGCGCGACGGCGTGAGCCAGCATGGCTCGTAACAATCCGTTGAGCTTGGCGCGGCTGGAAGATTTCAGCACGAAATGGTAGCGGTATTCCGTCTTGAGTCGTGACAACGGCGCGGCCGCGGGTCCGAGCGCGCGGATTCCTTCGTGCGGCGTCTTCTCCAGCCAATTTCCCAGCGTGCCCGACCACTGGAGCGCGTCGTCGAGACGGTTGCTGCGCACCAGCACGTTGGCCAGCGCGCTGAACGGCGGATAGCGCATCCAGTTGCGATAGCGGAGTTCCTTCTCGTAAAACGCCCGGAAGTCGTGCTGCGCGGCGTACTGCACCGCGTAGTGATCGGGAAAGTAGGTTTGCAGGATGACTGTGCCCGGAGTGCTGCCGCGTCCGGCGCGTCCCGCCACCTGCGCGAGAAGCTGAAAGGTGCGCTCGGCGGCGCGGAAGTCGGGAAACATGAGCGCGAGATCGGCGCCGACCACGCCCACCAGCGTGACCCCGTGAATATCGTGGCCCTTGGCGATCATCTGCGTCCCTACGACGATGTCCAGTTCGCCGGCATGCAGGGCGGAGAGAACGCGCTCGAAATCGTCGCGGCCGCGGACGGTGTCGCGATCGAGACGGGCGATGCGCGCCTGCGGGAACATGCCGTGGAGCTGTTCTTCCAGCTTCTCCGATCCGGAGCCGAGGAACTGCACGTACTCGCTGGCGCACTTGGGACAGGTCTGCGGCACCGGGCGCGTATAGCCGCAGTAGTGGCACTCGAGCACGCGGCGGCGCTTGTGATGAGTCATGGCAATGGCGCAATTCTTGCACTGCACCGTGTCGCCGCAGGTGCGGCAGAGAACGAATGCCGAGTAGCCGCGGCGGTTGAGCAACAGCATGACTTGTTCCTTGCGCGCCAGGCGTTCGGCGATATCGGCGGCGAGCTTGCGGGAGATGAGCCGTTCGTGGCCGGTTTCGCGGAACTCTTCGCGCATGTCGAGGATTTCGACTTCGGGCAGCGGGCGCCGCTCGACGCGATCCGGCAGTTCGACCAGCGAGTACTTGCCCGTGCGCGCGTTGTGGTAGGACTCCAGCGACGGCGTCGCGGAGCCCAGCATCACAGCCGCACCGGCCATCTTCATCTTTGCGCGCATGATGGCCACGTCGCGGGCATGGTAGCGCGGCGTTTCCTCCTGCTTGTAGGAGGTGTCGTGCTCCTCATCCACCACGATGAGCGCCAGATCGCTGACCGGCGCAAAAACGGCCGAGCGCGTGCCGACCACCATGCGCGCCTCGCTGCGCCGGATGCGATGCCACTGCTCGGCGCGCTCGGCGTCCGAGAGGCCGGAGTGCAGGATGGCGACCTCTTCTCCGAAAACCTGGTGGAGGTGCGCGGCGGCTGCGGGCGTGAGACCGATCTCGGGAACCAGCATGATGGCGGAGCGGCCGGAACGCAGGACTTCCTGCATGGCGGCGAGATAAACCGCCGTCTTGCCCGACCCGGTGATGCCATGCAACAACGTGACGGAAAACTTTTTCGCGGCGACGGCGGTGTTGATTTGCTCGAGCGCGGCTTTTTGTTTTGCGCTGAAAATGAAGTCGAGACCACGCGTCTTGAGCGACGAGACGCGGAAACCCGCGGGCTGATTTTCGACGATGACGAGGCCGCGCTTGATGAGCGTCGCCAGCGTGGTGCGCGGGATCGGAAGCTGATTGAGTTGTTCGATGGCGATGCGTCCGCCGGATTTTTTCAGCGCGTCCAGCAACGCGTTTTGATTCACGTTCAGCGCGCGGCCTTTGGCGGCCTCGGCGCAGCGCGGTTCCATGGACTCGTTCAGGACAGCGATGCGGATGGTGCGGGTGGCGTCGCGCACGGCGGAAAGATCAACGCGTTCGATCCATTTCTTGCGGACCAGCGAATTCAGGGTTTCCCGCGTGGCGCGGGTGGCGGAGCGCAGAGATTCTTCGCGGACAATGTCGCGGTCGAGGAGGTGGTTGAGGACGGCGATCTCCTGGGCTTGGTCATCGGCCGATTTCGGGGAACGCAATGACGAGCCGAGCGTCGCGGACTGGTGCAGCGCTTCCATGCCACGGTCGGTGAGGCGATAGCCGCGCGCGCGACGGAATTCGGCGCCCAGCGGCAGCATGGTGCGGAAAACCTCGCCGAGCGGAGCAACGTAGTAATCGGCGATCCATTGTCCGAGCTTCATCAGTTCTGGATCGAGCACCGGCGACGCATCGAGAACCGTGAGGACGATTTTCGCTGCGACCTTGGGCGGGGTGTCGTGCAGCGCGACCACGATGCCCGGCAATCGCTGCTCGCGGAACGGGACGATGACGCGCCCGCCAATCACCGGCATGGCGCCGTTGAGGCGATAGGTGAAATTCGCCTCCAGCGGCACGGGCAGCGCGACGTCGCAATACTCAGCCATGAGTTGGATTGAGTTTAGCGAATGAGGAGCGATTAGCAATTAGCGATTAGAGGTTGTCGGTTGCTCCCACATCTGCCAAACCCGGGCAGATGTGGGGCACCAAGCTAGAGCAGTTCCATAGCTGACATATCCTACTGTCATCCCGAGCGAGGGAGGGCTCCCGCGCGCTGTCTTTACCGGGGTCCCCAGCACGCCTGCCTTTTGCGTGCTGGGGTGGTCGTGCGCGGGAAACCCGAGTCGAGATCTTCGGTTTGTGTTGGCGGGCACACCGACTCTGGAAGCGCTCTCATCGCTAATTACTGCCCTTCGCAGGAACCTTCAACCCCAGGTACTTCATCACCTGCTGCAGGTCTTTCCACGCTTCCGATTTCTGGCGCGGGTCGCGCAACAAATATGCGGGATGGTAGGTGACGAACAGCTTGGCGCCGCGGAAATCGTAGGAGCGCGAACGCATCTCGCCCATGGATGAGTTCATTTGCAGCAGGTTTTTGGCGGCCACCGCGCCCAGTGCCACGATGACTTTCGGATTGATGGTCTCGACCTGGCGCATCAGGAAGGACATGCAGGTTTCGCACTCGTCGCGCTCCGGCGTGCGGTTGCCCGGCGGGCGGCACTTGACGACGTTGGCGATGTAAACCTCGGAGCGCTTCAGGCCCATGGCCTCGATCATCTTGTTCAGCAACTGCCCGGCGCGGCCGACGAAGGGTTCGCCCTGCTGGTCTTCGTCGGCGCCGGGGCCTTCGCCGATGAACATCAGCTCGGCGCGCGGGTTGCCGACGCCGAACACGATCTGCTTGCGCCCCAGCTTGGCCAGCTTGCAGCGGGTGCAGTCTTCGCCGAGTTCTTCGCGGATGATGCGCAGCGCGGCGGCGGGATCGTGTGGCACAGCTGCCCTCGGCTGTGCGGGCTCGGTTGGGAAGAGATTCACCTCAGGCGTATTGCTGACAGCGCCTGCTTCGTGATCCTCGCGCGATTCCTGCACACGCGAGGGCGCTGGTGCCACATCGGGTGCGTGTGCCACAGTCTTCCGCGGGCAAGGACGCCCGCGCCACATCGGATTCGTGGCGATAGAAATCGTAAATGCCCAAGTCGCGATAGTAATTGACGCGGGCGGCGAGGGCGCGCCTCTGGTCCGGGGTAAGGTTTGCGGGCATTGAGTTCAGATTATCGCAGAGAAACCCTTTTTCACCACCGAGGCACGGAGACACCGAGGAATGAAGAATTAAGAAGTCAGAATGAAGAATGAACGGCCGTGTCGGGAATTCATTCTTAATTCTGACTTCTTAATTCTTAATTTTTCTGCTCCGTGTCTCCGTGCCTCCGTGGTGAGCTTATGGTTTCGCGGCGGGGGCGGTGCGCTGGGCGCGCAACCGAACTATGGCGTCGAGAATGCGCTGGGCGACTTCGGCCTTGGTCGCTTCGGGCACGTCCACCACTTCGGAGGCGGTGATGATAGTGACGGCGTTGCGGTCGGAATCCATGCCGATCCCGGGCTGCGAGACGTCGTTGGCAACGATGGCGTCCAGGCCTTTCGACACCAGCTTCTTGCGCGCGTTTTCCAGCACGTTTTCGGTTTCGGCGGCAAAGCCGACCACGATCTGGTCGTGCTTGCGCGCGCCCAGTTCGGCGGCGATATCGGGCGTGGGCTCAAGATCGAGCTGGGCGTAACCCTGGCCTTGCACGCCCTCGCGCAGGAAATCGTGCCGCTTCAGTTTCTGCACCGAAGTTTTTTTCGGGCGGTAGTCGGCGACGGCGGCAGCCTTGATGATGATGTTGGCGCCGGCGACATGTTCCATCACGGCCTGGTGCATCTCGGAGGCGCTCTCGACCGGGAACAGTTCCGCGCCGTCGGGCGGCTGGAGCGCGGTTGGTCCGCTGACCAGTAGCACGCGCGCGCCGCGGCGCAGCGCCGCTTCCGCCAGCGCGTATCCCATCTTGCCGCTGGAACGATTGCTGATGTAGCGCACGGGATCAATCGCCTCGCGCGTCGGCCCGGCGGTGATGAGCACGGTCTGGCCGGCGAAATCCTGCGCTGCTCCGAGCGCTTCCAGAGTGGCGGCGACAATCGCTTCGTTCTCCGCCAGGCGGCCGGGACCAACCATGCCGCACGCCAGATATCCGCTTCCCGGCTCCACGATGCGGACGCCGCGGCTGCGCAGCGTCGCCAGGTTGGCCTGGGTGGCGGCGTTGTTCCACATGTTGACGTTCATCGCCGGCGCGACGATCACGGGCGCGCGGGTGGCGAGGAAGAGCGTGGAGAGAAAATCGTCGGCAATGCCGTGGGCGAACTTGGCGAGGATGTCGGCGGTGGCGGGCGCCACCAGCAGGGCGTCAATGCGCTCGGCGACGGCGATGTGCTCGATGGCGGACTCGACGTTGGATTCGCCGCCTTCGCGGGCAAACATGCCGGTGATGACTTTTTCGCCGGAAAGGGCGGCAAAGGTGAGGGGACGTACAAATTCCTGGGCGGCGCGGGTCATGACGACCTGCACCTTGACGCCGCGGTCTTGCAGGAGGCGAAGAATTTCCGCCGCCTTGTAAGCCGCGATTCCGCCGCTGACACCCAGCGCGATTCGCATGCAGCTTTCAGCTTTCATGCACCCCACGCCACGCAAAACCGGCGCGCCGCGGGGGCCCCGCTTAGCCGTCAGCTATCAGCCAGGCTGACTCGCCGCGGCAACTGAACCACCTATTCGATGCACGAGCAACCTCAAGCCGATCCTTGGCTGCGATCGCAAAGCACCGGAGCCGAGCACACACGCGGTCACTTCTCCGCGACGATAGCCTTCTCGAAGAACTCCGCGGCGACCGCAACCGGCGACTTCGGCACCTCGGGAATGAACCATTTCACCTTGCCCGCCTTGATCTCGTCCTGGGCAATGCGGCACGGCTTGCGCGAATTGGTGCTGACGATGGGCCGCGCGCCGGACTGGATCTGGCGCGCCCGGCGAGCCGCCACCAGGATGTACCGATAGTTGCTATCGAAGCCTTCCATCAACTTCATGGTACTTTCACCTCGTGTCCATTCCCGGCCGTTCAAACGAAGCCAGAATCTGCTCGGCGCGCGGACGAACGTTGGGCAGCAATGATTTCTCGGCTGCGGCCAACACGCCGGCACTGTCCGCGGAAGGCTTCGTTCCCGAGCGTTTCAGGCGCTCCGCCGCCACGATTGCCTTCAGCTGGGCGATGGATTGTTCCAGGCGGTCGTTCACAAGAATATAGTCATAGTTCCGGTAATTCTCAATCTCTTTCCGCGCGCCCTCCAGGCGGCGGCGGATAACTTCCTCAGAATCCATGTGTTCGGAATGGCTGCGATTGCGGAGCCGGAACTCCAGAACGTCGCGGGAAGGGGGCAGGATGAAAATGCTGACCGCCTCCGCCATTTTCGCGACCTGGGCCGCGCCCTGCACGTCAATGTCGAGCACCAGGTCGCGGCCGGTGTTGCGGGCGTCGTCGAGGAAGCGCCGGGCGGTGCCGTAGTAATGGCCGAAAACGCAGGCGTACTCGAGGAATTCGCCGCGGCGGACCATCTCCTCGAATTCCTCCTTGGAAACGAAAAAATATTCGCGGCCGTTTTGCTCGCTGCCGCGCGGCGGACGCGTGGTGTAGGAGATGGAAAATTGCAGGCCGGAAACCAGCGTGAGGAGTTCGTTGGTGAGCGTGGTCTTGCCGGACCCGGAGGGGGCGGAGATGATGAAGAGAATCCCGCTCATTCCGCACCCCAGCACGCGCAAAACCGGCGCGCGCTGGGGACCCCGGTTCGAGATTTGTGACTGCACTCGCAGCGATCACCGCCCAATATGTTCGTTCTATATCGGGTCATTCGACGTTCTGCACCTGTTCGCGAGATTTTTCGATTTCAGCTTTCATGCCCAGCCCGACTTCGGTGATGCGCAAGGCTTCGCCGGCGACGCCGGAGGTCTTGGACATCAGCGTGTTCGCCTCGCGGCCCATTTCCTGGAGCAGGAAGTCGAGCTTCTTGCCGACTTCGCCGCTCTGGTCGAGCAGCCCGAGGAAGTGCTGGACGTGCGTTTCCATGCGGACCAACTCCTCGCGGATGTCGCTGCGCTCGGCCAGCAGCGCGGCTTCCTGAAGGATGCGGTCGCGGTCGGCGTGGGCGCCGATCAATTCCTGCATGCGCAATTGCACTTTCTCCAGGTAGGCATGCGAGACCGCGGCGCGATGTTTCCCGATTTCCTGGGTGGCCTGGAGCAGGCGCTGCATGTGCCCGCGCAACTGGCGGTCGATTCCCTTGCCCTCTTCGGCGCGCATGGCGTCCAGCCGCTTGACCGCTTCGTCCAGCTTGGCGAGCACGGCCTTTTCGGTCTCTTCATCGAAGTCGCCGCCGGCGCCGTCGAGCGCGCCCGGAATTTTGAAGATGGCGTTAAGGTCGGGCTCCGCGGTCAGGCCGAATTCCGTGGCGACATTGCGGAACGCGGTGATGTAGCCGCTGACCAGTTCGCGATTGACGGTGATGCCCTGGGCGTCGGCGCGCTCGATGTCGAGCGTCAGCTCGACATGCCCGCGCGCCAGCTTGGATTTCAGGGCGCGCCGGAGCTGCATTTCCAGCGCGTCGGTCTCGGCCGGCATGCGCAGATGCAGGTCCAGAAAGCGGTGGTTCACCGATTTCAGCGACAAGGTGAAGCCGAGGCGGTCGTGCACCTGGCCTTTCACCTGGGCGTAGCCGGTCATGGAGCGGATGGACATGAGGAAATTGGTAATTTGGTAATCGGGTAATTTGGTAATTTTCTGGATCGCGAGTTCGGGCGGCGGTGCGATCGCCCGAACACAAAAATTACGAAATTACCAATTTACGAAATTGCCAAATCATTTCGTTTCGCTCGCGGACTCGGCCGTTACTTTCGGCGGCTCGAGGTCCACGAACTGCAAATCATACAACCTGCGATAGGTTCCCAGGCGCGCCATGAGGTCTTCGTGGGACCCGATGTCGCTGATGGCTCCGTTTTCGAGAACGACGATGCGGTCGGCGCGGCGCACGGTGGAGAGCCGGTGCGCGATCACCAGGGTGGTGCGGCCAGCCATCAGGTTCTGCAGCGCGGAGGCGACCAGGGCTTCGCTTTCCGTGTCGAGGGCGGAAGTGGCCTCGTCGAGAATCAGGATGGGCGCGTTCTTCAGCAGGGCGCGGGCAATGGCAATGCGCTGGCGCTCGCCGCCGGAGAGGCGCACGCCGCGCTCGCCGATGATGGTGTCGTAGCCCTCCGGCAGTTCGCGGATGAAACCGTCGGCGAGGGCGGCCTCGGCCGCAATTCTTACCACGGGAAGCGAGACATTGGGCTGGCCGTAGGCGATGTTGTTGCGCACCGAGTCGTTAAACAGGATGGTGTCCTGGGTGACGATGCCGATCTGGGCGCGGAGCGAGGCCAGGCTGAGCTCGCGCACGTCGCGGCCGTCGATGGTGAGGCGGCCGCCGGTGACGTCGAAGAAGCGCGGGATCAGGTGCACCATGGTGGTCTTGCCGGCGCCGCTGGAGCCGACGATGGCGACGACTTCGCCGGCCTTCACTTCCAGATCAACGTCCTGCAGCACCGGGCGCGCCGCGCCGTTGCCGTCGTCGTAGCCGAAGCTGACGTGCTCGAAGCGGATCGCCTGGTGGAATTTCGGCAACTGCACCGGCTTGGACCGCTCCTTGACGTCATCGTCGGCGTCCATAAAGGCAAAGATGGCCGACGACGCGCCCATCGCCTGCTGGAAATTGTTATAGAACTGCGCGAACTTGCGCACCGGATCGTAGAGCTTGAACACGGCGACAATGAACGCCAGGAAGGTGCCGGCGGTGAACACGCCGGTCTTGATGCGGTCGCGGCCCATGAGCAGCAGCAGCGCAATGGCGACGGCGCCGATGGTGTCCATCAACGGAGAGCTGAGCGCGGCGGCACGCACCGAGCGCAGGTTGGCGCGGAACAGGCGCCGGGCAGCGCCGCGGAAGCGGACGGCCTCCCATAGTTCCATGCCGAACGCCTTCACGATGCGGTTGCCGGTGATGGTCTCGTGCAGGATGTTGTGGATCTCGGCGAGCTTGTCCTGACCGCGCCGGGTGGTGTGGCGCACGCGGCGGCCGATGCGATGCACCGAGACGACGATGAACGGGATAAACAGCAGCAGCACCCACGCCAGTTTTCCGCCGAGCAGCACCACGACAAAGGCGATGAAGATCAAGGTGAAGAACTGTTGCAGGAACTCGGCCAGCACCGCCGACATGGCAACTTGCACGCGCTCGATGTCGTTGATGAGCGTGGAGAGCAGCGTGCCGGTGGAGAAGCGATGGAAGAACGCGACCGACCGGCGCAGGATGGCGTTGTAGAGATCGTCACGCAGGTCGGTGATCAGCCCGAAGCCGGCGTAGTTCACCAGGTAGGTGCCGGCGTAATCGAACAGGCCCTTGGCGAAGGTCGAGGCGACCAGCGCAAAGGCGACGATGGTCCAGGCGTTGTGAAAGTGCTGGGGGACAAGTCGCTGGAGGTAGATCGGCTGGTGCGTCCAGGGGACGGTAAATAACAAAATGGAATTCCCCTGCGAGGCGGGGTGGAGCACGCGGTCGAAGATGGGTCCGACCAGCAGCACGCGGAAGGCGTCCAGCAAGCCGACCAGCGCCAGCAGCACCACCGAAGCGAGCAGCTGCAGGGCGTAGGGGCGGATGTAGCGCACCAGGCGCCAGGCATGACGCATCAGCGCACCGCCGGGGATGCAACCGAGGCATTGCTGTGGATATCCGAAGGCAAGGTCTTATTTTAGCGGAATACCGGGAAGAAGAATTGAAGATTGCAGATTCAAGAACGAAGATTGGCAGGTGTTGCGTTGGGCGGCCATTCCCTTCGCTAAAAGCGGCGAAGGGGAGTCACGCGATCTGCGATTTTCAATCTTCAATCTTCAATCTGCAATCTGCACTTCGAAATCATCGCGGCGAGTCGCGGTGGATGGCCTTCACCTGGTACCCGCTCTTACGCAAGCGTTTGGCAACGTCTTCGGCAATCATGACCGAGCGGTGTTGGCCGCCGGTGCAGCCAAAGCCGATGGTCAGATAACTCTTCCCTTCCTTGACGTAGTGGGGCAGCAGGTACACCAGCAAATCGGAGATGCGGTTGATGAACTCCTTCGTCTGCGGGAACGAGCGGATGTACTTGGCGACCTTGGGGTGGCGTCCGGTGTAGGGCCGGAATGCGGGCACGAAATGCGGATTGGGCAGGAAGCGGACGTCGAACAGCAGGTCGGCGTCGTCGGGAACGCCGTGCCGGTAGCCGAAGCTGACGCAGGAAACGAGGATGTTCTTTTCGGTACTCTCGCGCTGGAAGCGGCGCGTGATGTGCTCGCGCAGCTCGTGGACGTTGAATCTCGAGGTGTCGACGATAATGTCGGCGACGGCGGAGATGGGGCGCAGGCGGCGGCGCTCGGCGGCGATGGACGACTTGACCGGCGCGGATGCGCCCAGCGGATGCGGGCGGCGGGTTTCGCTGAAGCGCCGGAGCAGCGCCTCGTCATTGGCCTCGAGGAAGAGCACCGTGGTGCGCAAGGTGCGCTTGATCTGCTTCAGCATGACGGGCAGGCGATCGAGCTTGGCGCCCTCGCGGACATCCACCACCAGCGCGGTGCGCTCGATGTCGGAGGAACGCGCCAGTTCGGCGAAGCGCGGCAGCAACTCCATGGGCAGGTTGTCCACGGCGTAATAGCCGAGGTCCTCGAACACCTTGAGGACCGAAGCCTTGCCCGACCCGCTCATGCCGGTGATGATGACCAGTTCCGGCCGGCGGGGGTCGCGCACCGGAACGCCCTTGCGACGCGGTTTCGCGGGGCGGGCGCGACGTTTGCTGGCGGGGTTGGAGGGCATAGCTGCATCGTAACGCAAAACTTCGTTTGTCAGTAACTCGGTTCGGCAGTGGGTCTGTCGGTCTATCAGTCTTTCGGTCTATCGGTCAGTCAGTCGACCGAGGACCGAAAGTCCGCTAGACCGAATAACCGAGAGACTGATAGACCAATGCAAAAGGGGCACATCGCTGTGCCCCACTGAAACTGAAACTGAAACTTGAAACTGCTTCTACGGCGCCTCAATCAACTCCATTTTGCCGTCCTTGGTGCGGTGCAGGACCTTGACTTTGCCCTTCAGATCGCGGAAGACGAAGACATCGCGATCGCGGAACTGGGCTTCCTTGACGGCCTCCTCCAGCGTCATGGGACGCAGCGCCACGGCTTCGTGGGAAGGCACGATGTGCGCCTCCAGGGTACGCGCCGCCGCCGGATAAGCGTGCACCACCACCGGGACCGCGGTGGCAGCTTGGGCGCCCACCGCCATGCGAAATTCCTCGACCTGCACTTCGGCGGCGCTGGCGGGCTGCTTCTTGCGCGCCTTCTGCTTGATGGAGCGCCCCCGTGTACGGTGCTTGATGGCCTGGCGCTCGATGCGATCCAGCGCCTCGCCCACCGCGGCGATCATGTCGCCCGCCACGGCCGCGCCGACGATGGGATTGCTGCGCACGGTGACGGTGATCTCGGCCTTGCAGCGGTGCTTCTCGACGGCAAGGATCACCTTCGACTCAAAATTGTCGCCCAGGATTTTGACCAGTTTGGCGAGACCGTGTTCGATCTGCTTGCGGATCTTAGGACTGATTTCGTACTGCCTGCCGGTGTATTCCACGTTCATCGAACGCCCCCTTTATCGCCAGGATGTCCGCCGTCCGTGTTCCGAACGTCCCGGTGACCATCCTGGTGCGTTCAACTTCCTGTACGGCTAAGAACGTTGTGTCCCCCACCCTTCGCCAAACCCGGGCGAAAGGGCGGGCCACCCGAATCAGTCTTTCACTCTGCGCTGGTGGGTGCTCGGGATGTGCATGTCTTCCCGATATTTCGCGACCGTGCGGCGAGTGACCTGGATACCCTGCGACTGGAGGATGCGGGTGATCTGCTCGTCGGTTAACGGCCTGGTGGGATCTTCTTCCTCGATCAGCTTCTTGACGCGGCGCTTCAGGATGAGCAACGAGGTGTTGCTGCCCTCCGGCCCGTTGACGCTCTCGCTGAAGAAATAGCGGAGTTCGAAGACGCCCTGGGGCGTGTGGGCGTACTTGTTGGCCACGGCGCGGCTGACGGTGGAAGGATGCACGCCGATCTCTTCCGCGACTTCCTTGATCATCATGGGCTTCAACTGGTCGATGCCGTGGTCCAGGAAATCCTTTTGCCGTCCCAGAATCGCATAGCAAACCTTCAAGATCGTCTGCTTGCGCTGCTCGATGTTCTTGATCAGCTGGATGGCGGACTTATACCGCTCTTTCACGTAATTGCGAACATCCTTTTCGGCGGCCTCGCGGCTCAGCAGTTTCTTGTAGGTGGTGTTGAGGCGCAATTGCGGGACATCGTCGTCGTTGAGGACAGCGAGGTATTCGTCGCCATGCTTGATGAAGGCCACGTCGGGCTCGATCAGCCGCGGTTCGACCTTGTTGTAGCGCAGACCGGGGCGGGGATCGAGCGTCTTCACCAGATCCAGGGCGGCCTGTACCGCTTCCAGCGGGCGGCCGATCGCCTTGGCGATTTCCTTCAACTGCTTGTTCTGCACCGCCCGGAGATGGTCGCCGACAATGACGACGGCATCCGCCAGCGCTACGCCGGTTCCGTTGCCGTTGGCGCCCGTCACCTTGTGCGCATGCTGCAGAAATATCAATTGCGCCAGCAGACACTGGCGCACGTCGCGTGCGCCGACGCCGACCGGATCCATCTGCTGCACAATGCCCAGGGCATCGTGCAGATCGTCGCGCGTGAACAGCGGTTTGGCGCCCGTCGATTCCACCAATTGCGGCCCGGCCTGCGCTTCGACTGGTACCGCCGCTTCGGCCACTGCCGGCGATGCGACCTGTTCCTCCGCTGCCGCCACGGCGGCCGAAACTTCCGGCGAAACCTGCCCCGCTTCGTCAGCCATCGTGGGGACAATCAGGGCATCCGCGGGCTCGAGCGCTGCCGCTTCGTCGGTCCGATCGTCCAGCAAGGCATCCGATTCCGGCTGCGGTTCGGGCTCAGGCTCGGATTCGGCAACCGCCGGTTGCGGAGGCGCCGCGTGCACAGGCGGCAGCGCCGCGAGCATCAACTCCTCGTCGCTGGCGGTCAGGTATCCCTCTTCGTTGAGGTTTCCGATGATCAGTTCCGCGGCCTCGCGCACGCCGGGCGTGACGCTCATCGCGCCCAACTGCCACATGAGGTGGTCGGTGAGGGTGCTGGCCTTGGAAAGGAAATTCTCGAACGAAGGCTTTTCCACGGACTCGGATTCCGGGCTGCGATAGCCGGGATCGAGGTAATCCTGGAAGAAGGAGCCGAAATCAATCTCGTCGAAGGGGTCCTTTTTGTCGGGCGCGGCGGCGGGATCCACCTCGGCGGCGGCTAAGCGCTCGCGCTCCTCTTCTTTGCCGGCCACCTCATCGAGCAGCGGAACGGTGCCGTCCAGTTCCTCCAGGACGGGGTTTTCCACCATCTCCGCATTGATCATGTCCTTGAGCTCAAGCTTGTTCAACGCCAGAACGCTGACCATCTGGACCAGGCCAGGGGTCAGGATCTGCTTCTGCATGATCCTTAAATTGAGCTTTGGTGAAAGCAGTACCATGGATGCCTTACAAACATTTCGTGATTTGGTGATTTAGCGATTTGGTGATTGAAATGCAGTCAGCAAGTCGGCAAATCAGCAAATCGCTCATCAAAGTTTCGCTCCGAATTTGCCCGAGGGCAAGTTACCGGCGTAAGAAAGCACCCTAGACCAGGGAGAAGCTTTCCCCTAAATACACTCGCTTGACCTCCGGGTCGTTGCCGAGCTGCTCCGGAGTACCCGTCCGGAATATGCGTCCTTCGTTAATGATGTACGCCCGGTCGGTGACCGAAAGCGTCTCGCGCACATTGTGATCCGTAATCAGCACCCCGATGCCGCTGGCCTTGAGATCGGCAATGATCTTCTGCAGGTCCAGCACAGCAATAGGGTCGATCCCCGAGAAAGGCTCATCCAGCAGGATGAACTTGGGCTGGATGCACAGGGCACGGGCAATCTCCACCCGGCGCCGCTCACCGCCCGACAGGGCATAGCCGCGGTTCTTGCGGATGTACCCCAAACCCAACTGCCCGATCAGCTTCTCCATCCTCTCGCGGCGTTCGTGCCAGGAGCTGGGCTGCGCTTCCAGCACCGCCAGGATGTTCTCCTCGACCGTTAACTTGCGGAAAACCGAGGGCTCCTGCGGCAGGTAGCTGACGCCGAAGTTCCGTGCCCGCAAGTACATAGGGGTGGCGGTGATGTCCTTGCCGTCGAGCGTCACCTTGCCCGAATCGGGAGGAGTAAGGCCGACAATCATGTAAAAGGTAGTCGTCTTGCCGGCGCCGTTGGGCCCCAGCAAACCCACCACTTCCCCTTGATTGACGTGGAGGCTAACCGCACTTACGACCCGACGCCCGCGATAAGACTTGCCTATCTCGTCTGTCGCCAGGGTCTGCATCTACTTGGCTACCCGCGTTTGGGTTACGGTTGGCGAAGAATTGCTACTTTCAACCACGACCCTATCATCGCGATTGTAGAAAGTCAACGAACCGCCGGTAATCTTGCCCCGTTCGGCATCAAAAATGCTAGGAGGTCCGCCGACCAGCACAAACTTGCCGTCTGAAGCTGTGTAAACGAGCTTTTGGCCGGTCGCGCGCCGGTTCGGTTGCTGGATATTGACCTGCCCTTCAGCCACGATCCGCTCAATCTGGCTCGGTGCCGGCTGCCCGGAAGCGGCGGCGGCTTGGCCCCTGGCTTGCAAATAGACATCAGCTTTTTCCGCGGTCACGGTTGTGTCCGCACTGCGCAGGACCACGCCACCTTCAAATCGTGCCTTGCGCTCGTGGTCGAGATAGGTCAACTGCGCCGAGCCGATGCTCACGGGGGTTACTTTCCCGTGTTGGTCCTGCTGGACGAAGGATGTGGTGACGGCACCCGTTGCCGCGCCCGGCGTGGAGGTCCTGGCCACCAGGCGACCGTCCGGGCGGTTGAACTCGATCACCGGCGCCTGCACGATACTGGATCCCTGCCACAACCTTGCCCCGCCGGAGTACACCGCCATGCCACTGCCGCGCAGCGCGCGCATGCTGGGCGCGGTCACATGAATTGGATCGGAGGAAGCCAGCAGCGCCCCACCGGGACGCGTTTTGAGATCGCTGTACGTGCTCTTCACGTCACCGGTAGCGGCGGCATCGCCGGAGCGGCGATCCAGGCGAATCACGTCCGCCGTGGTGGTCAGGCCGCCATCGACCACCCGAGGCGACCCGGTCAGCGTCAGCACCTCCTCCGCCGGCGTGTAGCGGGCATGCCCGGCCCAGGCGGCGCGATCATTGCCGCCCGGCCCGGCGGGTTCGGTGTAATGAAAGTGGCCGTCCTGAAGCATGGACGCGATGGCGCCCGACGGGTTGAACGTCACCTCAAGCGCATCACTGGTGCTGGTCTTGTCCGGCTGCCCCGGCGACGACAACACGACCTTCGCATCCGGCGCTCCGGTCAAATGATCAATGCGGTTCTGGCGATTGAAGCGCGCCTGGAAGCGCCCAGCCGTGGCGACGGTCTGCCCGGCGTCCTGTCCCGACGCGCCTGGCAGCGGCAAGACCGTGACCTGCGCCGGCCCGCCGGTTACGGCCTGCTGCAGGGTGCGCCCGTTCTTCACCAGAAAGTCGATGCTGGCCGCGGCGATCTCCACCGGATGCGCCGCTTTGCCGCGAGCCGGTTGTTGCAGCAGCTTGACGCCGTCGCTGGCAACGACCTTGTCGGCGCGGTTCTGGGCCGCGAAAGCGACCCTCACCTTGCCCGCCGTTCCCTGCATGGCCTGCTCGCCGGAGCTGTCCAACTGCACACCGCCGGAGAATTCCGCCGCCTTCAGCGCGTTCTTGGCGGTGATCCAGGCTTCCGCGCGCTGCGAGCGCACTTGGGTGGCGGATTTGCCCTTGCTGTCGGCGCGCACGTCGCCGGTGGCGAGCATGTGCTCGATGGTGTTGTCGTCCCGCAGGTACACCGTCAGTTGGTTGGAGGTGAAGGAACCGGTGTCGCGCGCCACGTGCACGCCGTCGAGCACCGCGCGGCTGGGACCCTTGGTGACGACACCACGACGGGCGGTGATGGTGGTGGCGCTTTCGTCGGTGGAGTGCACCACGATGTTGGAATCGAGGGTGAGGGTTGCGCCCTTGGAATCGTAGCCGGCGCCGACCGCCACTCCGCTGGCTTGCGGCACGCGAAACTCGATGCGCTGCCTGGTGCTGGCCAGCCCGGTCTTGGCGTTGAAGATAAGGCCGCTGGTCTTCACGTGGATGGGATTCTTGAGCTCCGGCGGCGGCGCCTGGTCGGGGTTCAGCGGGCCTTCCGCATTGCCTTCGAGATCAATGTGCACCTCGCCTTTGGCGGTCACCTCGCCGGATTGCGGGTCGTATTCGAAGTCGGCGCCGTAGATCTGGTCGTAGCGGTTCGACTGGCGGCCATAGACCACAATGCTGACGTCCCGCAGTTCGGCCTTGCCGCCTTCCTTGTACTGCACCGCGCGGGAGGCGTGAATGGTGAACAGCGTGTGGCCGGCTTCGGACTTGGACAGCGTGAACCCCTGCGTGCTCTGCTGGATGTTTACGCCGAGATTCTTCGGCACTGCCTCGAACGCGCGCCGCACCCGCATGCGTCCATAGAAATAAAACCCGGCGACCAGCGCCGCCAGCAGGATGGCCGCGGTCGCGAGCCACAGTCTGAGCCGGTTGGGGTTGAGGGGCATTGCTTCGATTGTAACGCGAGCTGTGAGTCCCGAGACCCGAGTCCCGAGTCACGTTGCTCGGGACTCGCGACTCGGGACTGTGCTGCTATTCTGTTTTACGCAGCATCCAAAATCCATGCCGCCGGCGAATTCTTCCCAACCCGCAATTCCCGCCTCTCAAGGCAGAGTCTGGCGGGCGATGCGTTCGCTGCGGCACCGCAATTTCCAGCTCTTTTTCAGCGGACAACTGATCTCGCTGGTGGGCACCTGGATGCAGTCGGTGGCGCAGGCGTGGCTGGTGTACCGGTTGACGGGATCGTCGCTGCTGCTGGGCGCGGTCGGATTTGCGTCGCAGTTCCCGGTATTCCTGGTGGCTCCGATCGGCGGCACGATCGTAGACCGGCACAACCGTCATCGCCTGATCATCGCCACCCAGACCGCCTCCATGATCCTGGCCTTCATCCTGGCGTGGCTGACGCTCAGCCACCGCGTGCAGGTTTGGCATATCTTCGCGCTGGCCGCGCTGCTGGGCGTAGTCAACGCTTTCGATATTCCCGGGCGGCAGGCGTTTCTGGTGGACATGGTCGGCCGCGAAGACATGATGAACGCGATCGCGCTGAACTCCTCGATGTTCAACGGGGCGCGCATCGTCGGTCCCGCGGTGGCCGGCATCATGGTGGCGGCGGTGGGGGAGGGCTGGTGCTTCTTCGCCAACGCGGTCAGCTATCTCGCCGTGCTCGCTGGATTGCTGCTGATGGACGTCCGCCGCTACGAGCCGCCGGCACGCACCGCCTCCGCGCTGGAGCACATCATCGAGGGATTCCAGTACGTTCGCCAAACCGGGCCGATCCGCGCGCTGCTGCTGCTGCTCGGTCTGGTGAGCCTGGTCGGCATGCCGTATGCGGTGCTCATGCCGATTTTCGCCGACCGGATCCTGCACGTGGGCGCGCGCGGGCTCGGACTGCTGATGGGCGCCACCGGAGTCGGCGCGCTGCTCGGGGCGTTGACGCTGGCGGCGAAGCAGGGGTTGAAGGGGCTGGGCAAGTGGGTGGCGATCTGCTCGGTTGGATTTGGCGCGAGCCTGATCCTGTTTGCCTTCGCGCGCTCGCTCTGGCTCTCGCTGGTGCTGCTGCTGCCCGTGGGTTTCACCATCATGATGCAGATGGCGTCCTCCAACACGCTCATCCAGGCCATGGTGCCCGATCACCTGCGCGGGCGCGTGATGGCCGTGTACTCGATGATGTTCATGGGCATGGCGCCGTTTGGGTCGTTTTTCGCCGGCGCGCTGGCAGACCGGCTCGGCGCCCCGATCACGGTGGCCGTCGGCGGCGTGGCGTGCATTGCAGGATCGGCGTTTTTTGCCGCGCGCCTGCCGGGGTGGCGCGCCGAAGCCCGTCAGCTCATCATCGCGCAAGGCGTCGCCGGGGGCGATCCGGCACAGGAAATGACGGTACGCGGAATTTCGCAAAGGTAGCTCGCCAGTTGAAAAAACACTTAACCGCAAAGGACGCAAAGGAGGCAAAGGAGACAAAAAAGGAATTCCTTTGCGATCCTTGGCGTCCTTTGCGGTTGGCCCGTCCCGCCTGAAGCTGAAGCCTATTTCAACCCGGCTCTCTCCGCCGCCAACTTGGCCAGCGCGGCCCAATCCAGTTCGCCCATGCCGCGCGCGACGGCGGAAAGAAAACTGTCGTGGATGAAGCTGGCCACCGGCATGGGCACCGCCACGCCATCGGCCGCCGCCAGCGCCAGGCGCACGTCTTTCAATCCCAGGCGCAGGCGGAACCCGGCCGGCTCCCACTTCTGCTGCGCGATGATGGTCCCGTAGGTCTTGTACACCGGCGCCGCGAACAGCGAATTGGTGAACACGTCCAGCATCGCGTCGGCCTCGAGGCCATATTTCCGCCCCAGGGAAAATGCTTCGCCGAGGCACTCGATGACCGAGGCAATCATGAAGTTCCCGCTCAGCTTGGTGACATTGGCCATGACCGGCTCTTCGCCGACAATAAACGTCTTCTGGCCCATGACGTCGAACAGCGGCCGGCAGCGCTCGATTGCCTCCTGGGGCCCGGCCGCCACGATGAATAGCTTCGCCGCCTCGGCGGCTTCCGGACGTCCGAATACCGGCGCCGAAACCAAGATCTGGCCGTGCTCGCGGTGCTTGTCCGCCAGACTTCGCGACAGAGCAGCGCTGATGGTGCTCATGGAGACGTGAATCCCGCCTTGGGGCAGGCCCGCAATCAGGCCCTGCGGCCCAAACACAATTTGTTCCAGGGCAGCATCGTCGGCGACCATGGTAAAGGCCACGTCGGCTTGGAGCGCGGCCGGATGCTCGGCGACGGTCGCGCCCTCGTTCGCGAGTTCATCCGCCTTGGCGCGCGTGCGGTTGTACACCACAACTGTATTGCCGGCCTTCAGCAGGTTGCGCGCCATTGCCGTGCCCATGCTCCCCAATCCCAAAAATGCCACCCGCATTGCTTGCTCTCCTTCCCGGTCGATCCTTCAGAATAATTGATGCCGCTCCCGTTCCGGCGATGCCATCTTGCGTCGAACCTGCTTCTCCCACTAGAATGCCCGCCAACCTCAAGCTGGATGACCAATCTGGGCGTGCAGTCATCGAGGCATGTCGAGCGGCCCCAGTTTCTCGGCCAAGTTTCCCAATCAACTCAATTCAGGAGAGGAACATGCGCACTACAAAAACGTTGATCGTGATGTTGCTGTGCTGCTTCGCGTTGAGCGTCGCGGCTGCGAGCGCCGACCCGCACGTGGGGACCTGGAAGCTCAACGTCGCCAAGTCGAAGTACAGTCCTGGTCCGGCGCCGAAAGAGGTCACGATGAAGATCGAGGCCAAGGGCGCCAATGGCTTCCACCTGACGCAGACGGGCACCGATGCCGCAGGCAAGCCGATTAAGATCGATTTCACCGCCAACTACGACGGCAAAGACACGCCGGTTACCGGTGTCGCCAATACCGACACGATAGCCGTCAAGCGTGTGGACGCCAACACCTCGGTGAGCACGCTGAAGAAAGGCGGGAAAGTGGTGATGACCGTCACCTCCGTAGTGTCGAAAGACGGAAAAACTCGTACCTCGACTTTCAAGGGCACCGACGCCGCGGGCAAACCTGTCAACAATGTCGTGGTGTACGACAAGCAGTAGATGCATGCTGGTCTATCGGTCAGTCGGTCAGTCGGTCTTTCGGTCTATCGGTCGTCGGTCTTTTCGGTAAGCCCAATTGCACTGGAAGACCGAACGACTGATAGACCGAACGACCGATCCCGTCCCCACCGCGCCCCCGCCCCACAACTTCACGCCAAGACCGCGCTGTAAGATGTTTGGCGGATGGGAGCGGGAGAGTCGAACTGGCGGACAACGCGCAACTCGTGACGCCCTACGCGGCGCAAATGGACAAGACCATGGCGGCGGTGATGCTCGCCGGCATGTGCACCTTCCTGAATGTCTATCCGACACAGCCGCTGCTGCCTTATTTCCGGCAGCTTTTTCACGCCTCCGAGCTGGAAGTCAGTTTGACGGTGAGTGCCACGGTTTTTGCCGTGGCGGTGACCGCGCCTTTTGTCGGTGTGGTCGCCGAACGCCGGGGCCGCAAGAGGGTGATCGTGCCGTCGCTGCTGCTGCTCACGCTGCCGACCGCGCTGTGCGCCACCGCCACCAGTTTGCACGCGCTCATCTTCTGGCGATTCATGCAGGGCCTGTTCGTTCCGGGCGTGATTGCGGTAATGCTGGCCTACATCAACGAAGAATGGGAGGGACGCGGCGTGGGACGCGCCATGGCCGCCTACGTCAGCGGCACGGTGATGGGCGGATTCCTGGGCCGCTTCCTGTCGGGGCTGATCACCACGCATGTTAACTGGCGCGCCGCGTTTGTTGCGCTGGCCGGATTGAACCTGGCGGGCGCGCTGCTGGTGCGGGCATGGCTGCCGATGGCGACCCGGTTCGTGAAGGCGGAACACATGTCGCACGCGCTGGCGGATGCGCGCCGGCATTTGCGCAATCCGCGGCTGCTGGCCAACTTCGGCACCGGCGCAGCGGTGCTGTTTTCCCTCGTCGGGTGCTTTACCTATGCGAATTTTTATCTGGCGGCGCCGCCGTTTCACCTGAACGCGGCGCAATTGGGCAGTATCTTCTTCGTCTACCTGGTCGGCGTGGTGATCACGCCGATGTCGGGAAAGTTTCTCGACCGCTACGGCTTCCGGCACACCGCCTTTCTCTACTGCGCGATGATGATCGCCGGACTGCTGCTGACGCTGGCGCCGTCGCTGGCGGTGGTGATCGCCGGGCTGGCGATTTTTTCGTCGGGAGTGTTCATCGCGCAGGCGGCGGCGACGGTGGAGACCGGGGCGATTGCCGGGCGGGCGCGCTCGTCGGCCGCGGGCCTGTACGTAACGTTCTATTACCTGGGCGGCAGCGTGGGCGCGGTGGTCACGGGATGGTGCTGGCAATGGGCGCGATGGCGCGGATGCGTGGCGCTGCTGGCGGCAGCCGCCGTCGTCAGTCTGGGGCTGGCGCTGTTGAGCAGCAGGCCGGGCGAGAAGCTGCATCCGGAAGAGGCGGAGATCGTGGCGGATTGAGGCGGGTTGTGAGGTTTTCCGCGCAGGCCGCGAAAATATTTCCAAGCGTGCTACCTACGCGGCTGATTTGCGTTTCCAATCACGCAGCCACTTCAAAAAGAAACGTTGCCGATCGGAGAGCAAAACCTGAACCGCCGCCACGAACTTCCGCGGCAGCTCCCGCTTGGAAAAGAACATATCCACATGGTCCAACATCTTCTTCAGGGAACGAATCGTGTGCGCTCAGCAGCATGATCGGAATGTCCGGCTTGAGCTGCTTCATGTGCGATGCGACCACGTCACCGCACATCTCCGGCATCTGGTAATCGAGAACCACGGCATCGACGTGGCACGATGCGAACAGTTTCAGTGCCTCATGTGGGTTAGTGCTAATCAACACTTGCAACCTTTTTGCTTCAGCAGAGCTTCACGTCCGATCAAGCCCTCCAGTTCGTCATCCACGCATAGAACCACCGGGTGTCGCATGCGGCCCTCCTTGCAGGGCGTCCGCCAAGTTACGCCATACAGGAAGAGCAAGGGCATCACCAGTCGCAAGTGCTTGTGAACAAGGAGACGACTTCAGTACTCGTATGTAATTGCTGCGCACCTTAGGAAAAACCGGAAGTTGCCACATTCGCGGAATCAGGCAACCTGTGTTGTGGGGATGCGGTCGGCAGAATGCGAAAAAAAGCCCTGTCGAATTCGCGGATTCGACAGGGCGGGGAGTCAAGGGCGGGCCTGTCGAAATCACTTGGTTGCGTCCTGGGGTTTAGCGGGCTCGGAAGGCTTCGAGCCCTTCAGCTTGGCCAAGGATTCGTCCACGCGCTTCTTGAAATCACCCGCGTCGTCGTGCGCAAGTCCCCTGTAGGCCGACTGGACTTGCATTTCACAGCCGGTGCCCTGGGAGCTTAAGGCGACGGAGTTGATTCGCTGGCGGAACGATTCCCCAACATTGTAGGAAGCGGTCATCGCGGTGTCGTCACTCGCCATGATGCCGTAGTGCCCCGAATTCTTCAGAGTGTCTTTGACTGCGGCCCACAGCTGGCTGCAGGGAACGGGATAGGTGTCTTTGTGGGCTTTGCCGAAGGCCGGCACCGCAAGAGTAAGCGACATCAAAGCAACAACCGCAAATTTCATCATGGCATCTCTCTTGGTCGGGATGTGCTTCACAGAATGTCAAAAGCGAATAGGAATTTCCGTTTTCAAAACAATTAATCAGACTATCTTTTCTTGACGTTTTGTCCGTGCGCCAAGTCACCTGATTATGTGATTGGAGGGACAAGCAGCGTTGACACGGTAATATCCAGGCGCAAACCCGCGCAAACCCGCGCTAACGAGAAAGGCTCCGCGCAACCTGCTGATTACGCGGAGCCGGGGAATCCTTGGTGCCGAAGAAGGGACTCGAACCCCCACACCCTTGCGGGTACATGGACCTGAACCATGCGCGTCTGCCAATTCCGCCACTTCGGCGTGGCGCGGCTGCCGAACGGCGCCGCGAAGGCTACACCGCTATATATTTTACAGACGTGAATGGCGGCATGCAAACAAGTCGATGGTCGATGGTCGATGGTCGGCGAGTGTAGGATTAAGGTCGGTTGAGGCGGAGTCGGGAGGAACCAACGAAGATGTCGTCGGATATGAACAGCAAGCTGCGCTCGCTCGCCCATGATCTGAGCAATTCGATTGAGACCATCATGCAGGCTTCCTACCTGCTGGCGCAGGCCAAGCTCGACGACACCAACAAGAAATGGCTGGAGTTGATTGACAACGCGGCGCGGGATGCGGCGCGCATCAATCGCGAGATCCGCGAAGTACTCAAGTCACAGTCGAAATAACAGTCTTCAGGCTTCAGTCTTCAGTCTTCAGGCTTCGGGCTTCGGGCTTCGGGCTTCAGGCTTCAGGCTTCAGGCTTCAGGCTTCAGGCTAAAGAAGAAAACACAGAAGCGCGCCGCCCTGCACGACTATTTCACCGCGCCCACGGTAAATCCGGCGATAAAGCGGTCGAGGAAGAGGTTGTACAGGATGGCGATGGGCACGCTGGCAATCAGGCAGGCGGCCATCAGCGAGCCCCAGTAATACACGTCGCCGCGCACCAGGAAGGTGGGCACGCCGACGCTCAACATCTGGCTGTTCTCGGTGGAGATAAAGGTCAGCGCGTACACGAATTCCTGCGTGACCAGCGTGAAGGTGAAGATCACGACGGTCAGGATGCCGGAAAGCGAAATCGGCACCACCAGTTTGAAGAATGCCCCCAGCCGCGAGAGGCCGTCCACCATGGCAGCATCTTCCAGTTCGCGCGGGATGGACTTGAAGAATCCCATCAGCAGCCAGATGGAAAACGGCACGGTGAATGTCGGGTACACCAGCACCACCGACCAGATGGTGTCCTGCAAGCCGAGGACCGCGACCACGCGCGAGAGCGGGATGAACAGCAGCGTCGGCGGCACCAGGTAGGTAAGGAAGATGGCGACGCCGATCCGCTGGCCCCAGCGCCCGGTGAGCCGGGTCAGGGCGTAGGCGGCCGGCAGCGCGAGCACCAGCGTGATCCCGACCACGAGCGCGCCGACAATCACCGTGTTCGCCACCCAGACCATGTACTTGGTCTGGCCGAACAGCAGCTTCAGGTGCTCCAGCGTCGGCGCCATGTTGAACTTGAAGGGATTGTTCTGCAGCGTGTACAGGTCCGCGGTCTGCTTGAACGTGGTGATGAACATCCAGTAGAACGGGAACGCCAAAAGAACGGCAAACACCACCAGGACAGCCCAGCGCGCGATTACGTAGCCGACGGTGCGAGTGGCGCCGCGCTGCATCACGCCACCTCCGACTTGTACGCCAGACGCAACATCACGTAGGTCACCGCCACCATGATCGGCACCAGGAACAGCGAGATCGCCGCGCCCTGCGAGAGGTCGCCGGCGAGAATGCCGGTGAAGAAGGCCAGCGACGGCAGCACCTGGGTGGAATCGTACGGGCCGCCGGCGGTCAGCACGTACACCACGGTCATGTCGGTAAAGGTGAAGATGATGCCGAACAGCACCGCGACCATGATGATGGGCAGCATCATCGGAATGGTGATCTGGAACAGGGTGCGCCAAAAACCGGCGCCATCCACTTGCGCGGCCTCGGGAATGTCCTTGGGGATGGCAGTCAAGCCGGCCAGCATGATGACGGTGGAAAACGGCAGCAGGCGCCAGGTGTGCACCAGGATGACCGACGCCATTGCGAGATACGGCTCGCCGAGCCACATGGGCGCGTCGTAAGGCTTGAACAGATGGAAGCTGTAGACCAGCACCCAGTTGATGACGCTATACAGCGAATCGAGAATCCACTTCCAGCCGATCGCGCCCAGGGAGATCGGCGCCACCCAGGGCAGCAGGATCAGGAAGCGCACAAACCCGCGGCCGTGGAATTTTTCCTTCAGCGCCACCGACAGGATGGTCGAGCCGGCGATCACCAGCACCTGGGAGATGATGGTGAAAATGAACGAATTCATCAGCGCCTTCCTGAAGCTGGGGCTCTGCAGGATGCTGCGGAAATTTTCCAGCCCGACATAATGCGACGTGATGCTGCCGACCCTCACGTCGGTGAAGGCATAGACAAACGCCAGGATGAAGGGAACGCCGATGAGCACGGCGATGAAGACGATCGCGGGAGAAAACATGGCCACGCCCAGCAACTTGGCGCGATTCTCCGGGGTGCGGTACCAGGGAATGGCGACCGGAATCGCTTCGTCCGGCCCTGGCTTCGCGACAACGTTCTCCGGCGGGAGCTTGGTCACTGCCATGCCAGCACCTTGGGTTGGGTTCGCTTCTCGGACTGGCGATCGAAGAAGTGCAGGTCAGCGTCGCGCACGCCGAAGTCGTAGACCTGATCGGGTTTGAACGACGCGGCGGACGCGAGCCGCGAGATTACTTCCTTGCCGTCGAACTTTCCGCCGGTCACGGTGGCGTAGAGGATCCACTCCGCGCCCAGGTACTCGGTGACCTTGACCTTCAGCCGGAACGTGATCGCCGGGTTCGGCGCTAGTTCGCTGGGCAACAGGTGCTCGGGGCGGAAGCCGACGATGAAGTCGCCGTTCTCCAGCAGGTTCATGGGCGGCGAGCCGAGGAAGGTGGCGACGAAGGTGTCGGCCGGGGTGTCGTACACCTCGCGCGGCGTGCCCAGCTGGCGCACGTAGCCCTTGTGCAGCACCATGACGCGGTCGCCCATGGCCATGGCCTCCACCTGGTCGTGCGTCACATAAATGGTGGTGGTGCCGACGCGCTTGTGGAACAGTTCCAGCTCCTCGCGGGCGCTGGCGCGCAGCTTGGCGTCGAGGTTCGACAAGGGCTCGTCGAGCAGGAAGACCGAAGGCTCGCGCACGATGGCGCGGGCCAGTGCGACTCGCTGCCGCTCGCCGCCGGAAAGCTCGCGCGGCTTGCGCTGCAAGAGTGCGCCGATTCCCAGCAGCGACGAGGCCCACTCGACTTTCTGCTTGTGCAGTTGCTTGGGAACTTTTTGCGCCTTCAGCGGGAAGGCGATGTTGTTGTACACGGAAAGGTGGGGATAGAGCGCGTAGCTCTGGAAAACCATGGCGATGCCGCGCTCGCGCGGGGTGAGGTGGGTCACCACCTGGCCCCCAATGCGAATCTCGCCGGCCGTGGGAATTTCCAGGCCGGCGATCATGCGCAACAGCGTGGTCTTCCCCGATCCCGATGGACCGAGGAAGACCAGAAACTCGCCTTCGCGAGTTTCCAGATTCACATCGTTAACGGCGCCGAGTTCGCCCTCTTTGAAGACCTTGGTTAGTTTTCTGGTTTCGACAACTGCCATCGATCCCTCGAACGGTTATTTCCATCTTTCGAAGATACGCTTGTACTCCTGTTCGGCCGCCTTGGCGGCGTTTTCGGGAGTCTCGTCGCCGCGGGCGACCTTGGCAAACATGGTGGGAATGACCCAAGTCTTGAATGCCTCGTCAATGGCGGCTGTGGCGTAACCTGGATAACCTACGTTGGTGGCCCAGTCCAACACGTCGGCCAACACCTTGTACTTGTCATGCGGATCGGCCGCGGCGTCGTTCTGGACGATCTTTTTGATGTCCGGAACGGTGCTGGGGAAGCAGGGAAAGTTGTACCACTTGCCCGCCTCGAAGCCCTGCTTGAAGTTGTCGATGTAGTCAATCAGGAACTGCTGCGCGCCTTCCTTGTTCTCGGCAAAGTTCCACACCACGTAACAGTCCATCACGTGCTCGGCCGCGATGCGCCGAACCGGTCCCTTCGGCGCCCGGCAGATCATGATGTGGCTGGAAATCGGACTGTGCTCCCGCTCCGCCTGCCGGGTGACCGAGATCGCGTTGGCCACGTACGAAGTCTTGCCGGCGAGCATGGCGCGGTTGTTCGACGACGGATCCCAGGTGAAGACCTCCGGCGTCTCCGACTCCTGGTAGAGCGCCTTCATGTACTTCAGGGCTTCGATCGTCGCCTTTGAATTGATGGTCACATTACCGTGCTCGTCCTGCTCGGCGCCGCCGAACGACCACAGCAGGGCGCGCAGCGCCATGCTGGTATCCAGTTCCTGCGCCAGTCCGATGCCGCAGGGGTTGCCGCGCTTGTCGCGGATCTTCTTGGCGCCCGTGCGCAGGTCGTCGTAGGTGTCGGGACCGTTGGGATAGCCCGCCTCCGCCCACCACTCCTTGTAATAGTTGCCGGGATCGGGAACGTAGGAGTCGGAAAAGGCGAAATACTTCTTCGTCTTCGGGTTGTAGGTGGACTTGTGCGCCAGGTCGATCATCTTGCCGTGTTTCTTTTCGACTTCCTGATACACGTGCGTCATATCGACCGTCTGCAGTTCGTAGGCCGCCGGCGGCGACAGGAACATGAACAGGTCGTGTCCCTTCTTGGCCGATACTTCGGCGGCGGCACGAGCGTTGATCTCGGTGAGGTTGATGTGGTCCACAATTACGTTGAGATTGTGCTTCTGCCCCCATTGCTTGGTGTATTCGTTATCGAACCATTTGTCGTATTCGGGAACGAAATGGCTCCACTGCGCAATCTTCAGTGTCTTCTGCTGCGCTTGCGCTCTTTCCGGAAACAGAAAATATGGACCCGCTCCCACCACCACGGCTGCGGCGCCGGTGGTCTTAAGGAAATCCCTTCGGGTGAAGCTTCCACTGCGCTTTTTCGCCATACGTAATTCCTCCTTGAAAGGGAAACCAGCGGTGAACCCCAGGACCGGTAACGTGCCCCCACGAGCGACGATATTCGGCGCGGCCATGATACTCATCGTGAGGCGATGGGTCAAAAGGCAGTTGTCAGCGGCTAGAAGCCAGTGGCCAGTTAGATAATTCCGCGCCTAGCACCAGTGCCGGTTTTGGGCCCGGTTGTTCAGCCGAACGGGTGCTCGATGGACGGGCTGGGGGTGGTGAACATCTCCGCGCCATCGTGGGTGACGTAGATATCGTCCTCCAGCCGAACGCCGAATTCGCCGCGAATGTAGATGCCCGGCTCATCGCTGAACGTCATGCCCGGCGCCAGTGGAAGGGTGTTGCCATGCACCAGGTACGGCCATTCGTGGCCGTCCATGCCGATGCCGTGGCCCAGCCGGTGCCCGAAAAATCTATACCCCGGGCCGTATCCGGCGTCGGTGATGACCTTGCGCGCGGCCGCGTCCACTGCTTCGCACGCGACGCCCGGCTCGCCGCCGCCAGCGCCGCTTGCTGCGCCCGCTGCACGATTCTCGAAAACCCGTTTCTGCTTGTCCGTCGCCTTGCCGAGGACGAAGGTGCGCGTGATGTCGGAGTTGTAGCCCTCCACCGTGCATCCGTCGTCAATCATGATCGGGGTGCCCTCGCCGATCGCCTGCGGCGTCGCCGAACCATGCGGCAGCGCAGTGTATTCGCCCACTTGCACGCTGGCGCCTCCGCGGAAGCCGACCTTGCCGTACGCAGCGGTAATCAGCGCGCCGACATCGTGCTGCGTCATGCCCGGCTGCATCGCCTGATAGACGGCGCGATACACCATCCAGGTCGCCTGATTGGCCAGCTTCATCAGCTCGAGTTCGTGCGCCGATTTCGCCATGCGGCATCCGGCCGTGACCGGGGTCGCGCTCACCATCTTCAGCGCCGGCGCCGCCTGCGCCACGCCGTTGCTGAAGACGAATGTCACCCGTTCTTCCATGCCCAGCGTGCCCGCCGAGATGCCGCGGTCCTTCAGTCCTTGTACGACCAGCCGGTACGGGTCCTCGTCTTCCTGCCAGACCCGCACGTCGGCCTTGCTGTCGAACGGCCCATTCGCGAGTTGCTCCCTCAGCCGTTCCTCTTCGAACGCGGGTGCGACAAAAAACGGTTCGCCTTTGGCGGGAAGCGCCAGCGCGCCCAGGCGCTCGCTGTTCCACCAACTGACATTGGCGAAGTACATGAGCGAGCTGCCGCCGATCATGAAGATGGCGTCGAGCTTGTTGGCGGCCATGAGTTGGCGTGCGCGCTCGATGCGCTGCCGGCGCTCGTCACCCGTAATCGGGCGGGCCTGGTCGCGCATGGACTTCAGCGCCTGGATGGACGCCGGCTGCGCGGCGGTCGGCTCACTAACGGCGGTCAACGGCAGG
This sequence comes from Terriglobia bacterium, assembly GCA_963760265.1. Lineage (GTDB taxonomy): Bacteria > Acidobacteriota > Terriglobia > Terriglobales > Acidobacteriaceae > JAIQGF01. The sequence continues at coordinate 160,237 of CAVXCR010000040.1, read as the reverse complement.
AAAGTTGTTCCTGCGGCGGCTGCGCCCAACCTCAGAACTTCGCGGCGAGAAACCATGGGGGCAATGTATAGGAGCGGTTGAGCAGAACACAACCGCGGTCCACAACAACCCATTTATTATGATGAGCAGGATGAAATCTCCCGCCTACATGGCCGACCACGTCCGCCGCGTTTTGCTGGACGGAGCTTCGGCGCCGCACTCGGAAGAGGTACAGCGATTTTTCAAGGAGGAGGTCGCCTCCCGCGGCTGGTACACCGCCGAGCTGCGCAAAGTTGCGTACCGCTTCCACCGCGTGCTGCTCAACGAACACGGGCTCGATTACCTGGTTTCCGTTGCCGACCAGCTCTTTCGCCGCCGCGTGCTGGAAGAAAAAAACATGGCGGTGATGCTGCTGGAAAAATCCGTGCACGACTTTGGGCCGAAACAATTCCGCCTTTTCGACCAGTGGCTCGACCGCGTGTCGAGCTGGGCCGACCACGACGCGCTCCTGTATTACCTCATCGGCCCCATGGTCGTGGACGAACCATCGCGGGTGCGCTTCGTCTTCGTCTGGGCGCGCTCGCGCAACCGCTGGCGTCGCCGCGCGTCGGCGGTGGCGCTGATCCGGGGCGCCCGCCGGAGGATGTTCCGCAACGAGATCGCACGGCTATCGGAAATGCTGCTGGCTGACGCCGATGATATGGTGCAGAAGGGCCTCGGGTGGCTGTTGCGTGAGTACGCCAAGGCCGACACCGTGAACGCGGTCAAACTGCTGATGAAACTGCGCGCGCGCGCCCCGCGGCTGGTCCTGCGCACCGCCTGTGAAACGCTGGAGCCGAAAACGCGAACCAAGGTGCTGGCAAAAGCTGCGGGTAGCCGGTAGCCCGTAGTTGGTAGTCCGGCAATTCCGGGCTGCGGACTACTGACTACGGACTACGGACTACGATCATGAATGAAACAGCTATTTACGAACTGCTTCTCGCCAACAAAAACAAATCCGCGAACTCAAGCTGCATCTCGAAGCGCTGAAGCGCATGATGTTCGAGCACCGGCCGCTGTTCGTCCCGGCCTTCGAGCACCAACTTGGCGCTGTTGAATCCTCGGGATTCCTGCGCGAAAGCGACGAATCGGTCCGCCGCCTGGAGCGTCAAGTGCAGGATTCGCGGAAATCGTAATGCGTTCGATACAATAGAGCTTTGCCCATGAACCTCTCCGCCATTCAGGCCGCCCTGCGCGAGCAGAAAATCGATGCGTGGCTGTTTTACGACCACCACCACCGCGACGCCATTGCTTATCGCGTGCTCGGAGTTCCCGAACACCTGATGGTCACCCGGCGCTGGTATTACGTTGTGCCCGCCGAGGGCGAGCCGCGCAAGCTGGTGCATCGCATCGAGGCCGGCCATCTCGACTCCCTGCCCGGCACCAAGCGCGAGTACTCGGGCTGGCAGGAGCTGTTCGAAAATCTCAAGTCCATGCTGGCGCCGTACCGCAACGTCGCCATGCAGTACTCGCCGAACAACATCGTGTTCACCGTCTCGCTGGTGGACGCCGGCACGGTGGAACTGATACGCAGCTTTGGCAAGAACATCGTCAGCTCCGCCGACCTGGTCTCGCGCTTCGAGGCCACGTTGCTCGACGAACAGATCGAAACCCATTTCGCCGCCGGCAAGAAGGTGGACGCGATCACGGCCGCCGCCTTCCAGGAAATCGGGCGCCGCGTGCGCAACGGCGGCACCAACGAGTTCGATATCCAGAAATTTTTTGCCGAGTCGTTCCAGCGCGAGGACCTGGTCACCGACGACCTGCCCATCGTCGCCGCCAACGCCAACGCCAGCAACCCGCATTACGGACCCTCCGCCGAGCATCATTCGCCGATCCGTGAGGGCGACCTGGTGCTGCTCGACGTCTGGGCGAAGCAGAACAAGCCCGGCGCCGTGTACTACGACATCACCTGGATGGGCTTCGTCGGCAAGACGCCCTCGCAGAAGCAGCGCGAGGTTTTTGAGGTGGTGAGAAAAGCGCGCGATGCGGGCGTGGAAAAAGTGAAGGCCGCCATTGCCGCCGGACAGAAGATCGCCGGATGGGAAGTGGACAAGGCGACGCGCGACGTGATTGAAACCGCCGGCTACGGGAGATATTTCATCCATCGCACCGGCCATTCCATTGCCACCGAAGTCCATGGCAACGGCGCCAACATGGATAATCTGGAAATCCACGACGAGCGGCAGATCCTGCCCAATACCTGCTTCTCCGTGGAACCCGGAATTTACCTGCCCGAATTCGGCGTGCGCAGCGAGGTGAACGTGCTGGTGCGGAAGGGCGCCGCCGAGGTCACCGGGAAAGTGCAGAGCGAGTTGGTGATCATCTGATGGCCGCGAGCAAGTCCCCTATCGAGCGCGCCGAGGCGGTGGCCGCGCCCAATGCCGTCATGGCCGTGGTGGCGCCCGCGGTGGGATGGCTGATTCCCGGCGCCGGTCACCTGCTGCAGAAACGCTGGACGCGCGGCCTGCTGCTGATGGTTTCGGTGGTCGCGATGTTCGTGCTCGGCCTGCTGATGGAAGGCAAGCTCTACTCGCCCAACACCGGCGACATTCTCGACGTCCTCGGATTCATTGGCGACGTCGGCGCGGGCGCGCTCTACATTGTCAGCAAGGCGCTCGATGCCGGCACCGGCAACATTGCACGCGCCACCGCCGACTACGGGACCAAGTACCTGATCGTCGCCGGGCTGCTCAACATCATCAGCGCCGTGGACGCTTACCACATCGCCATCGGGAAGAAACCATGAGTCCCCTGCACCTGTCGCACTTCACCGCCGCGCTGCTGTTCGCCCTCTTCGCCTCGGTGGTCTTCGGCATCACGCAACGCAACACCCCGCGCGACATGGTGCGCTACGGCGCCTATTGCTTCACGTTATTTATTGTCGGCGTGATCGGCGCCGGCTGGGCCATGTGGCTGCTGCGGCACTGATTTTGTAATTGGGTAATTTTGTAATTTGGTAATTTGATCGAGGGCGAATCGAAATTCGAAGCAATCAAAATTACTAAATTGCTAAATTACCAAATTACCAATTCCGTCATCCTTCCCAGACAAACGCGTCAAACACCCGCTCGATGTGGTAGCCCAGCCGCTTATACAACTCCACCGCCGATTTGTTGGCTTCCGTGACCGTCAGCGACAGCATGGAAAATCGCCGGCGCTTGAGGTCCTGCAGGTTGGCCGCCAGCAGCGCCTCGCCGATTCCCTTGCCCCGGTGCTCGGGAAGGACGCACACCTGCGTGATATGCCCGACGTCGTTCTTCACCCGCGAGCACAGGATCAATCCGACCGCGGTTCGCGAAGGGCGGTGATAGGCAATAAAGGATGAGCCGCCGTCGAACTGCCCGCAGCCGGGAAAACGCACGATATTGTTCAGGAAGCGCAGCGACCCGGCGATGGTGCGGTACTGGTCGTTGATCTCGGAATCGATGTGCCCGCGGTAGGCCGCCGTGATCACCGCCGCGGCCGCCTGGTAGTCCTGTTCGCTCCAACGCCGGATATCAACTCCCTCGGGGACGGAAAGCGGCCTGCCCTGCCCGTTTTTCCCGTTCGACGCTATTGGCAGCACCATGAACAAGCGCGGATAGCGATGGAAGCCGTCTTCCAGGAACGGCCGCGCCACCGCGCCCGTCGGATGCACCAGCAGTTGCGCCTCGATGCGGTGAATGCCCGGAGACTGCTGCAGCGTCTCGATGACGTGCGCCAGCAGCCGCGTTTCCACCGGGTGCTCGGTCGGACTGGCGTAGCGCACGCCGTCGCCTTCCACGAACAAATCGCCGATGACTCCCTTGCTCCCCTCGTAGACGAAGAACGAATACCCGCAGATGCGGCCTTTCTCCAGCGCCGCGTAGCCGGGCAGGATGCGCGCGTCAATGTAGCGCAGGATCATCTCCGTCGAATTGCTGTAGTCCCACGCCAGCAGCTTGGACCAGAGCTGTGCCTCTTCGTCCAGCAGCGGACGCAGGTCCGACGACGAAAAATGCCTGAGATCGAGGATCTCCACGCTTAAGTCCAGTACCGGGTGCGATGCCCCCAACCACGGTTTGATGCAACGTGGAAGTCTAGACGCGGGGCACGACTGAAGCAAACCGGGGAATGTTCCGGGTTACGAGTCAACGATGGTGACCCGTTCCCGACGATACCCAATAAAACTCCAGATGCTGCGGGGCGAAGCTGCCCACATGCGACAGCCGCCGCGGCGCGAGCAGCGTCTCGAGTTGCGGTTCCGAGCCGGTGCGCGCGATCAGCAGGTGGTCGCCCGCAGGCACCTCGCCGCGCTCGTAGCGCAACAGCGGCTGGTTGCGGTAAAAATCCAGGCCATACTCCAGCTCGCGGGTGACGTTGAACGCGGATAGCTGTGCACCGCGCGTATCCAGCCGCGCGAGCTCAAGCGCCACCGGCCGCGCCGATTGGGTGCGGTCAATGGCCGGCGCGCTCACTCGCAGCACGAATGCCAGCCCGAGCACCACCGGCACCAGCGTGACAAAGCGAAGCACGCGCAGGCCCTGCCAGCGCAAAGTAACCAGCATGGCGACGGCGATCACCGCGGCGGCAACGGCGGCGATGGTGGTCGCCTGCGCCGGCGGATGCAGGCGCACGATGAAGTAGGGCGCCAGCAGCGCTCCTCCGAGCAGCAGCCCGCACGTCAGAGAATGAAAAATGGCCAACGGAGCAGCCGCGCGCTCCCCCCGGCGCGTTCTCATCCAATCGGCAAGCAGCAGTGCGCACGGTGGGACGGAAGGCAGAATGTAACCCGGCAGTTTCGACCGCGAAATCGTGAACACCACCAGCGGCACCGCAATCCACAGCAGCAGGAACGCGCGCCACGCGTTAGTGCCCCACATCTGCCCGGTTTTGGCAGATGTGGGTCCGCGCAGCGCTGCCACAATGGCCGCCAGTACGTACACCGTCCACGGCAGCACGCTCAGCAAAAAAACCGGCAGGTAATACCAAAAGGGCTGCTGGTGGCGATACAGGTTCGTTCCGAAGCGCTCCAGGTTGTGCTGCAGGATGAACACCTGGAAAAACTGGTGCGTCTTCATTTGCACCGCGACATACCAAGGCAGCGCGACGGCGAAAAACAACAGCACGCCCGGAATCCACAGTGTCTCCGCGATCAGGCGTGTGGCGCGGGTTTCCGACCGTTGCATCAGGGCAAATACAACGATGATCGCGCCCGCCAGCGCCGGCGCGACCGGACCTTTGGCCAGCGTGCCCAGCGCAATCATGAGGTAGAAAAGCGCCAGCCACGGTTTGCGTCCGGTCTCCCGCCAGGCGTACCACGCGAGCAGTCCCAGGGTCAGCGTCGCCGCCAGCGGCATGTCGGTGGAGGCGCCGCGGCCAAATCCGATCACGGCCGCACAAGAAGCTGCGATCAGCGCGGCATCGAGCTGCAGGCCGGTCTGGAAGCGCCGCACGAAGCCATACATGGCCGCGATCATCGCGGTGGCGAACACGGCGGAGGGCACGCGCGCCGCCCAGTCGCTCACCCCGAAGAGTTTGTAGGAAGCCATGGCGCTCCAGTAATACAGCGCCGGTTTTTCCAGCCACGGCAGGCCGTTCAGCGTGGGCGTGATCCAGTCGTGGCGGGCGAGCATCTCGCGCGCGATCTGCGCGTACCGCGGCTCATCGGCGCCGACCAGCCCGAAGCTTCCCAACCCGAAGTAGAACAGGTAGGCGCAGAAGCCCGCCAGCGTCACCAGTTCGGTCCAGGCGGCGGCTTGGGCGCGGGCGGCAGGAGCGGCCGTATCGGTCACATGCTCCCTGCCTGAATCACAGATTGACTCACGCAACCATTTTACCCATGCGCGCAGGAAGAACGACGCGCGCGCGCCGGAATGCATCCAGGTAAGGAGCGCGTGGCGCCAGGTTCGTAGCTGTCAGGGATTCGTAACGCTAGTTCGAGGTTCTTCGCTCCATGCGGAGCTGGGCGAGGATGCGTTCGGCGGCGACGGAGACGGGGCCATCGAGGGCGCAGCCGCTGGCGCAGAAGTGGCCTCCGCCGCCGAAGCGGGCGGCGACGTGGGAGACATCGACCGCGCCCTTGCTGCGCAGGCTGACGCGCCAGCGCCGGTCGGCCAGTTCGCGGAAGAAAACCGCGACCTCCACGCCTTCGATACCGAGGGCGTAATTCACCAGCCCTTCACAATCTTCGTCAATCGCTCCGCAGCGCTCCATCTGTTCGCGGTTGACGGCCATCCATGCCAGGTCGGCGTCGCGATGCAGGCCGGAAAGCGCGGCGCCGAGCAGGCGAATCTTCGACGTGGGCACGGAAAAATAGACATTCTGCGCGATGCGCGCGGGATCGGCGCCGGCGCGCACCAGTTCCTGCGCCAGGGCAAAGGTCCGTTCGCTGGTGCCGACGTAGCAGAACGCGCCGGTGTCGGTCAGGACGGCGGTGTAGAGGCAGGTGGCGACGTTGGGGCAGATGGGCACATTGGCGGCGCGCGCCAGCCGGTAAATCAACTCGGCGGTGGCGCAGGCGCTGGGATCGATCCAGTTGACGTGCGCAAACGGCTGCCCGCTGACGTGGTGATCGATGTTGATGAGAAACTGTTCTTCCAGTCCTTCCAGGTTGGCGCGCTCGATACTGTCGCACTCCAGCACGATCGCGGCTTCGTAGTGGCCGTTGATGGACTGCGCGTTGATGACGGAATCGGCGAAAGGAAGCGGGCGGTAGATGTGCGGCACGGCGCCGTTGAGCACGACTTCCGCCTGCTTGCCCATGCGGCGCAGGATCTCGCAGCAGGCGAGCACGGAGCCGATGGCATCGCCGTCGGGACGCGCATGGGAGGTGAGGACAAAGCGGTCTCGCCGTCCGATCTCCGCCAGAATCGCGTTGAGCGTCTCTCCCACGGGGCGAATCGTCCTGAATCCCGCGCCGGGCGGGTTACCTGCTCCGCTTTTTCACTCGCCGGAGTAACTCGTCAATTCTAGTCTCCAACTGTTGCGACCTGTCCAGATGAAAAAACAGATCGGGCGCATGACGAATCCTTAAACGGTCCAAAAGCTCGTGCCGGATATAGTTGCGGGCGGCCTCCAGACCCTCCAGGGTCTGCTCCGCCTCTTGGTCGTCGCCCGCTACGTTGATGGAGACGTGGGCGGACTTGCCGTCGGGCGACATTCTGACGTCGGTGACCGTGGCCAGTCCGATGCGGGGGTCGGTGAGCTCGCCCTCGATCATGGCGGAGATCTCCTCGCGCAGGGTCTCGCCGAGGCGATCGTAATGATGTTGTGCGTTGCGGTGTTCCATAAGGCGCAAGGCTCTCGGCGCAAGGCGCAAGGCAAGAATCACTCCGGTCACGCGGCGCCGCCTTGCGCCTTGTGCCTTCAGCCTTGGGCCTAAAAATATTCGATGAAGGAATCGGTGATTTCCGCTCCGGCATTATTGGCAATTCTGGTGGCCGAGCGCTCCACTTTTTCCATCAGGCCGCGCAGGTAGTCGCGCGACCCGGAAATACTTACCACACCCACGGTGGCTCGCTGCCAAAGATCGGCCGCGTCAAGTTCCGCCACCGACACGTTGAAGCTGGCGCGCAGGCGGTCCTTCAGGCTGCGCAGCACCTGGCGCTTGTCCTTGAGGGAGTGCGCCGCTTCGATGCGAAGTTCCAGTGTGAGAAAAGCGATCATGTCAGTGGTCAGTGGCCAGTGGCCAGTGGCCAGCAAACCACCGACCACTGGCCACTAACCACTGACCACTATTCTTACGCCGTCAATTCCGCGGCCACGCGCTCGGTGACAAAGGCCTCGATGACGTCGCCGACTTTGACGTCGCCGTAGTTCTGGATGGCGATGCCGCACTCCAGGCCGTTGCGGACTTCCGAGACGTCCTCCTTGAAGCGGCGCAGCGACGAAACCTTGCCCTTGAAGACGACCACGTTGTCGCGCAGCAGCCGGACTTCGGAATCGCGCTTGATGGCGCCGTCCTGCACAATGCAGCCGGCGACGGTGCCGACCTTCGGAATGCGGAAAGTGTCGCGCACCTCGGCGCGCCCCTGGTAGTTCTCCTTGAAGACCGGTTCCAGCATGCCGGTGATGGCCTTGCGGATTTCGTCCTGCAGCTCGTAGATGATGGAGTGCAGGCGGATGTCCACCTTTTCCTGCTCGGCGATTTCCGAGGCCTTGCGTTCCGGCCGGACGCTGAAGCCGATGATGATGGCGTTCGACGCCGAGGCCAGCAGCACGTCGGTTTCGGTGATGGCGCCGACGCCGCTGTGCAGAAGCTTCACCTTCACCATGTCGGTGGACTGCTTGGCGAGCAGGTCGCTCAGGACTTCGACGGAGCCCTGCACGTCGGCCTTGAGGATGACGTTGAGGTCCTTGACGCCGGCGGTCTTGAGCTGCTCGGCCAGACCTTCCAGCGATACGCGCGAGCTCTTGGCCAGCGCGGCTTCGCGCGCCTTCTGCTCGCGGTACTCGGAGATGCCGCGGGCTTTTTCGCGGTCGGCGACCACGACGAACTGGTCGCCCGCCTGCGGCAGGCCTTCCAATCCGAGAAGTTCGACCGGGGTTGAAGGCGGCGCTTCGTCGAGCGCGTTCGCCCGATCGTCGAACATGGCGCGGACCTTGCCAAAAGTGTTGCCGACGACGAAGTTGTCGCCGGTGCGCAGCGTACCGTCGGCGACCAGCACGGTGGCGACGCTGCCGCGGCCGCGGTCGAGCTTGGCCTCCATCACGGTGCCGGTGGCGGAGCGCTCGGGATTGGCCTTCAGCTCCTGCAGGTCGGCGACCAGGCAGATCATCTCCATCAGCAGATTCAGGTTCTTCTTCTGCTTGGCGGAGACGTCGACGAAGACCGTGGCGCCGCCCCAGTCTTCCGGCAGCAGGCCGCGATCCGCCAGTTGCTTCTTGACGCGCTCGGGCAAGGCGTCGGGCTTATCAATCTTGTTGACCGCGACGATGATGGGGACGTCGGCGGCCTTGGCGTGGTCAATGGCCTCCAGAGTCTGGGGCATGACGCCGTCATCGGCGGCGACCACGAGCACGACAATATCGGTGACCTTGGCGCCGCGGGCGCGCATGCGGGTGAAGGCCTCGTGGCCGGGCGTGTCGATGAACACGATCTGGCGGCCATACGCCGGCGAGTTGGTGTCGGTGATGGTGACCTTGTAGGCGCCGATGTGCTGGGTGATGCCGCCGGCCTCGCCTTCGGCGACATTGGCGTGGCGGATGGAATCCAGCAGCGTGGTCTTGCCATGGTCCACGTGACCCATGATGGTGACCACCGGGGAACGCGGCACGGCGCCGACGCTGCCCTCTTCGGCGGTGGCCGCTTCGGCCTGCGCAATCTCGGCGGCGGCCTGCTGCTCGAAGGTGATGACGTTGGTGTCGGCGCCGAACTGGCGGGCCATGTCGCCGGCCAGGTTGGCGTCCAGCGTCTGGTTCACGGTGGCGAAAACGCCGCGGGCGAGCAAGCGCGTGATCAGGTCCTTGGCGCGAATGCCGAGCTTCTCCGCCAGATCCTTCACGCTGATGCCTTCGGTGATCGTGATCGCGCGCGTGATCGGCAGCGGCTCGTTGGAAATCATCAGCCGCGGCGGAGGAACAAAGCCCTTCATCGGGCCTTCCTTCACCCCGCGAGGAACGTAGCGCTGACCGGGACGGCGCGACGGCGCGGGACGTCCCGCGGGACGTCCGCTCGGCGGCGCGGCGGAAGCACCCGGGCCGACGCCCAGGGGACGCGCACCGGTAGGAGACTGGCGCGTGGGATGCATCGGGCGGCGTTCGCCCGGACGCAGCGGCGGACGCGATCCCGGCGCGGCGGGACGCGCACGCTGGAAAATCGGTTGACCGGGCACCGGGCGGCCGGGCGCAGGGCGCGGGGTGCTGGCAGCGGGCCGGTCGATCTGCGGCGGCGCGGTATAAACCGGGCGCGGGCCGGTCTGCGGAACGATGACACGCCGCGGCGGTGCAGTCGGCGGCTTCGGGTGCGCAGCTTGTGGCGGCGCAACTTGCATGGGCGGAGCCTGGACGACCGGCGGCGCAACTGGAGGAGCGCTTACGAGTGGCGTGGACACAGAGGCAGCGGGCCTTTCTACTTCGGCAAGGATGGGCTCGGAGATCACTTCCGGAATTTCAACCTCGGGCTCCGGTTCCGCCGCCGGCGGCGGTTCCGGAACACGGTAGACCGGGCGCACCGGGGCCTCGGCAGGCTTCACCAAACGCGGCGGCGCCGCCGCCGGCTCGGGCGGCGCGGCCGGCGCGGCCGGCTTCGGCGGCGGAGGCACGGCGACTGCAGCCTTGGCGGCCGGGGTCTGGATGGCAGGCTTCGCCGTCTCGGGGGCGCGCGGCGGAACCGCCGTGGGACGCGGCGCAGCCGGGGCGGCGGGGTGCTGCGTTTGCTGCAGCGCCTTCAGAACATCGCCGGGCTTGGAGATGTGCGAGAGATCAATCTTGGTCTTGATGTCGTCCGGCCGCGGGCGCGCGACACGCGCCGCACCGCCCTGCCCGTTGTTGCCCGCTTCAAAGTGCTGGCGCACTTTTTCCGCTTCTTCGACGGAGATGGAACTGGAATGCGTTTTCTTTTCGGTGACGCCAACCTTCGGCAGAACATCGAGAATCGCCTTGCTCTTGACTTCCAGTTCCCGGGCCAGGTCGTTGATTCGAATCTTAGAGGTGTCTACCATCCGAGCTTCTTTTTCCTCCGTGCGCCGCGCTATGTCCTCATAGCTACCTCACGGTTTGAATTTGGTCGTTCGTCGTTCGTCGTTGGCCGTTGGTCGTTAGCAAATTTTGCATCGCGCGAATTTGCGAACCACGAACGACTAGCGACGAACGGCGCTGTCACTGCTCATCCTTGGGAACATTCTCTTCGTCAGGATGCTCGTCGTGCGTCGTGACTTCCGCCTCGCCGGCAGGAGGGGCGTTCTCCACCCCGCTGACGGTTCCCGCTGCCAGGTCCTGGCCTTCCTCCACCGACTCGCTCGCGCTCTGCGGTGACGCGGCAGAATCCTGCGCCAGGCCCTCGGTATCGCCCGCCTCACCGCCGGCATCCGGGCCGACAACATCCGGCGGCATGGCACCCTGCTCGCCCGGGGCAGGGAGGTCGTCAGACGCTTCTAAATCGGGCGCGGCCGACGGAACCTCTCCGGTTTCCAGGCTGGAAAAATAATTATTGACCGCAATGCTGATTTTTTCCACTGTCTTGGGCCCGATGCCGGGAATTGCCTCGAGCTGCTCCGGCGTCATGTCGGCCAACTGCTCGACGGTGGAAACGCCGGCGGCCGTCAGCTTCTCCAGCAGGCCCTCGCCGAGATCGGGCACCACCGACAGCGGCGTGGCCTGGGTTCCGACCAGCGCCGACATCTGCTGCTCGACCTCCTGGCGCTTCTCTTCCTCGCTCTTGATATCAATCTTCCAGCCGAGCAGCTTGGCGGCCAGGCGAACGTTCTGGCCCTTCTTGCCGATGGCGAGCGAGAGCTGGCTATCGTCGACAATGACTTCCAGGTGCTTCTCGCCGGTATCGAGCACGGTGACGCGGCTGACCTTGGCGGGCTGCAAGGCCTTTTCGGCGAAGGTGACCGCATCTTCGTGGTACTCGATGATGTCAATCTTCTCGCCGCGCAGCTCGCGAATGATGGACTGCACGCGCATACCCTTCATGCCCACGCAGGCGCCGACGGCGTCCACGTCCTTGTCCTTCGACATCACCGCAATCTTGGTGCGCTCGCCGGCTTCGCGCGCGATGGCGCGGATGACCACGGTGCCGTCGTAAATTTCCGGCACCTCGGTCTGGAAGAGGTGCTGCACCAGGTCCGGCGCGGCGCGCGAGACGATCACCTGCGGGCCCTTGGCGGCCTTTTCGACGCGGATGATGACGGCGCGGACACGCTCGCCGGGGGCAAACGATTCCAGCCGCGACTGCTCCTTGCGCGGCATGCGGGCTTCGGCTTTGCCGACATCAAAGATCAGGTCCGGCCCTTCGATGCGCTTGACGGTGGCGTTGACCACCTCGTTCACGCGGCCGATGTATTCGTTGTAAACCGTGTCGCGCTCGGCCTCGCGCACTTTTTGGAAGATGACTTGTTTGGCCAGTTGGGCCGCAATGCGGCCCAGCACGTCGGTGGCTTTCGGGATGCGCAACTCGCCGCCGATCTCGGCTTTGGGATCGAGCCGGCGGGCGTCATCAATCGTGATCTGGTTGGTCGCGTCTTCGATCTGCGCGGCGCTTTCCACCACCTGCTTGACCACGAAGGCACGGATCTGGCCGGTGTCCTTGTCCAACTCGGCGCGCAAGTTTTCCTGCGTCTTGTAGTACTTGCGGGTGGCGACCACAATGGCGTCTTCCACCGCGCTGACCACAATCTGCGGGTCGATGCCCTTCTCACGGCTGAGTGCGTCAATGGTGTTGAAAAGCTCGCTTGCCATAACAATCCTGTCGTTGGCCGTTCCTCGTTAGTCGGTCACCGGAATGTCGCTCGATGCGGCCAACGACCAGCGACTAACGACTGCTTCAGAACTCCGGAACCAGGTTCGCCCGTTCGACGTTGCCCAACTCGATCTCGACCGCGTGCGTCGCCACCTTCTTGCTGCCGACCTCCAGCGCGACGCGTCCATCGCGCAGGCCCTGCAACCGTCCTTCCAAGTGACGGCTGCCCTCCACCGGCTCGCACGTGCTTAGGCGAACGCGGCTGCCGGCGAAGCGCTCGAAATCAGCCGCCTTGACCAGCTTGCGATCCAGCCCCGGCGAAGAGACCTCCAGCGTGTACGAACCGCCGGGGATCGCGTCCTCGACATCGAGGATGGTCCCCAGTTCGCGGCTGACGAACGCGCAATCCTGGTGCGTGACGCCGCCCGGCTTATCAATGAACAACCGCAGCAGGCGGGCCTTGCCGCCGCCCCGGAACTCGACATCCACCAGTTCGAGACCTTGGGATGCGGTGACGCGCTCGGCAATTTGCCGCACGTGCTCCAGCTCGATCGCCATTCTCGTATTCTGACAGGCTGGGGGACAGCTCAAATAAAAAGTGGGCTCGCGCCCACTGGTTATCGTCGCCGAAGCTGTCCGACACAGCAGTCGCTTACAAATATACGCCTCAAAGGGGCAAAAGACAAACCGGGCTGGGACTCCAAATTGCGCTCTTTGAATAAGATGCGGCGGGCAGGAAGCTGGCTTCAGAAAGCTTAAGTGGCAAGGCTTTAGGCGCAAGGCTGCACGTTGCTCGCTCGGGTACACCGCGGCGGAATGAATGGTAAGCCGCTTCAACACGGGTGTCATCCTGAGCGAGGCGTCGCCCGGTTTTAGCGACGCCGAGTCGAAGGACCCCTACTCGTTCCCATGTCGACCCTCGCTCGACCGCCCTTCGGTGCGAAACTCAGGGCTGAGGAATTGCCCCATGCCCAAATCACCTCCGTGACTCCGTGGTGAAGCTCCAGCTTCCATATCCATCCAGCTTGAGGCTTGTGCCGCGAGCCGTGCGCCTGATTTTGGGGTTGACAGAGCCCGGCCGTGAGTGCATAAATATTCATTGCGTGCATAATTATTCCTGAAGGCTATGGGCCCGCTTATGAGTGCAGAACTGCAATCCGCCATCGTCGGCGCCACCGGGTATTCCGGGCAGGAACTCACCCGCATCCTGTTTCAGCACCCGCGCATGAGGCCGCCGCTGCTGCTCTCGCGGGAGAGCGACAATGGCAGCGCGAACGCCGAGATCATTTCGCCGGTGGACGGCACCGCGGTGCCCATCCATCCTTTCTCCTGGCGGCTGCTGCACCAGCGCGGAGTTGACCTGCTGTTCCTGGCCACGCCGCATGAGGTCTCGCGCGCCTGGGTGCCGGAGGCATTGGAGCGCGGGCTGCGCGTGATTGACCTGAGCGGCGCGTGGCGGCTGCGCACGCACCAGTACGCCGCCGTGTACGGCTTCAAGGACATCGGCTCGCCCGCCTCCGAGGCGGTGATGGACAAGGCGCTGTACGGGCTGCCGGAACTCTGCCGCGCCAAGCTGCCCGACGCGCAACTGGTCGCCAATCCCGGCTGCTATCCCGACGTCGGCAATCCTGGCGCTGGCCCCGCTGATCGAAGCCGGGCTGCTCGACCTGGACCACGGCGTGGTGTGCGATTCCAAATCCGGCGTCTCCGGCGCGGGCAAGTCGCCGACGGCGGAAACTCATTTCGTCGAGACCGCGGAAAATTTTCGCGCCTACTCGGCATTCACTCACCGGCACGCCGGCGAGATCCTGGAGCAGTTGCAGCTCGCGCCCGAGCAACTAACGTTCAGCACGCACCTGCTGCCCATCCGCCGTGGAATTTTGTCGAGCATTTACGCCCGCTTGAAGCGGGTGGTCACGGCGTTGGAGTTGGAAGAGCTGATTCGCGATTTTTACGCGAGCAGCCCCTTCGTAAGGATTTTTGCGCCGCCGCGTCTGCCCGAGGTGCAGCACTCGCAGCACTCGAATTTCTGCGACATCGGTTGGGTGCTAGCGCCGGACGGCAAGCGCGTGATGCTGGTCTCCTGCCTCGACAACCTGATCAAGGGCGCGGCCGGGCAGGCGGTGCAGAGCATGAACCTGATGTACGGCTGGGACGAGCGCGAGGGACTGATCCCGGTGCCGGCCACGCGCAGCCGCTTCCCGCGCGCCGCCTACGTGGCGGCGGCAACGCAGGCGAGCTACGTTGCGGGGACGGTCCATTGAGGCTGGTCATCAAAATTGGCGGCGCCCTGCTGGATGATGCCACCCTGGTGGACCGTTGCGCGCGCTGCGTTGCCGGCCTGGTCGAGAGCGGCGACCAGGTGGCGGTGGTGCATGGCGGAGGCAAAGCCCTGACGCGGCTGCTGGACCGCCTGGGCAAGAAAAGCGAGTTCGTTCACGGCTTGCGAGTCACCGACGCCGAAACGCGCGATGCCGCGTTGATGGTGCTCGCCGGCGGAATCAACAAGAAACTTGTGGGCGCGCTGGGCAAACTGGGACAGCCGGCGATCGGCATGTGCGGTGGCGACGGCCTCAGCTTCCGCGCTCGCAAGCGCGCCAACGGCGGCACCGACCTGGGATTCGTAGGCGAAATTTCGTCGGTGGATCCACATTGGCTGAACGCGATCTGGAACGCCGGCGCGGTGCCGGTGATCGCGAGCCTGGCGCTGGGCGCCGACGGTGAGTATTACAACATCAACGCCGACCAGATGGCGGCGGCGTGCGCGGTGGCGTGCCAGGCAGAGCGGTTGGCGTTTTTGACCGACGTGAACGGCGTCTTGGACGCGTACCGTTGCGTCA
Source organism: Terriglobia bacterium (assembly GCA_963760265.1). Taxonomy (GTDB): domain Bacteria; phylum Acidobacteriota; class Terriglobia; order Terriglobales; family Acidobacteriaceae; genus JAIQGF01. Next base: position 145,012 of record CAVXCR010000040.1, on the reverse strand, counting down.
TTCGCGTGCTGCCGGCGAACAATATCGCGGTACTGCGGGAGGCGGGGGTCATCACCGGCGGCATGCTGCCGAAGCTGGAAGCGTGCGAGCGCGCGCTGGCCGGCGGCGTGGGGTCGGTGCACATCCTGCCGGGCGCGCAGATGGAAGCGCTCAACCAGTTTGCGAGGGGTGGAATCCAGGTGGGGACGGAGTTGATCGCGTGAATCTCGAGGCGGTGGCGCGGGCGGAAGCGAGACTTCTGCTGCCCACCTACGATCGTAAGCGCGTGCTGTTTCGCCGCGGCCAGGGCTGCTATCTCTGGGACGACCGTGACCGGCGGTACCTGGATTGGCTCAGCGGTATCGGAGTGTGCGCGCTCGGCTACAACCACCCGGCGGTGCTGGCGGCCATCCGCAAGCAGGCGCCGCGGCTGGTGCATATTTCCAACCTCTTTTACCACGACTACCAGGCCGCTTTGGCCGAGCGCCTGGCCAAGATCTCCGGCCTCGACCGCGCGTTCTTCTGCAACAGCGGCAGCGAGGCCATCGAGGGAGCGCTGAAGCTGGCGCGCGCCTACGCTCGACTCCATACCAAGAACGGAAGCAAGCCGCCGTGGCGGATCCTGGCCATGGAAAATTCATTCCATGGCCGCACCGCGGGCGCGCTGGCGGCGACCGCGACGAAAAAATATCGCGAGCCGTTCGAGCCCTTGCTGCCCGGCGTGCGCTTCGTCAAATTCAACAACGCCGCCGATTTGGAAAAGAAATTCGACGGCAGCGTGTGCGCGGTCCTCATCGAGCCCATCCAGGGGGAGGGCGGCATCAACCCGGTGACGCCGGAATTCTTTGCGGTTGCGCGCAAGCTGGCCGACAAACACAGCGCTCTGCTGATCGCCGATGAGATCCAATGCGGCCTGGGGCGCACCGGAGAATACTTCGCATTTCAGAAATACGGCGTCACGCCCGACATTCTGGCCCTGGCAAAGCCGCTGGCGTCGGGCCTGCCGCTGGGCGCCATCGTGACCCGCGAACGCGTCGCCGCCGCCATCAAGCCGGGCCTGCACGGCACGACGTTTCGGCGGCGGGCCGCTGGCCTGCGCCGTGGCCATCACCTTCCTCGATACTTTGCAGCGCGAGAACGTGATCGCTAACGTGCGGCGAGTGGGAAAGTATTTTCGCGAGAAGCTGGAGACGGTGAAGCGGCAGCATCCCTCGGTGGTGGAGGCGCGCGGGATCGGACTGATGCTGGCGCTGCAACTTGGAGTCCCGGGAAAAGACGTGGTGGACGCGTGCCTGGCGCGCGGGCTGGTGATCAATTGCACGCACGACACGGTGCTGCGCTTCCTCCCGCCTTTCATCATTACGGAAAAACAGGTGGACGAGGGCATGAAGCTGCTCGACCAGGCGCTCACCGAAGTCGAATCGAAACAAGGATCGCGGGTGCCCCACCCTAGCCCGGGTTTGGCTAGGGTGGGTGTGACGACAGGTAAGAAACGCTAATGGGATTCGGCAAAGGAAAAATTCGCACCCGCAAGGCGCTCCTGCCGGATGCACCGGCGATTCACGCGCTCATCGCGCACTACGCCAATCAGGACGTCCTGCTGCCACGCACCATCGGCGAGATCTGCGAAAACGTGCGCGACTTTACGGTGGTCGAGCAGAACGGGAGCGTGATCGGCTGCGGCGCGCTGCACCTCTATGGCCAGCACCTGGCGGAAGTGCGCTCCATCGCGGTGGCGCGCGAGGCGCAAGGGCAGGGCGCCGGGAGCAAGCTGGTGGAAGCGCTGCTGAAGGAGTCGCGCCAGCACCAGGTAGCGCAGGTGTGCCTGTTCACGCGCTCGCCGCAGTATTTCGGGCGGCTGGGGTTTGTCGAAGTGCCGCACGCCGTGTTGCCGGACAAGATCTTCAAGGACTGCCGCAACTGTCCGCTGTTCACCCGCTGCGACGAGAAGGCGATGATTTATGCGGGCGCAGCGGCGCTCGCCGAAATTCCGAAGCACACGTGAAATTGACGCCGTGCTCCGGCCCGAGCGGCAGCCGGCCATCGCCACCCTGGTCCGTATCGGCCGCGCTGAATCATGAAGCTCGCTGCCGAGATCCTGGTACCGCGGGGATTTGAATTCTCCTCCGCCACCGCCGGCATCAAGGTCTCGGGTTCGCCCGACATGGCGCTGGCGCTGGCTCCGCGCGGCGCCAATGCGGCGGCGATGTTCACCACCAATCGCGTGGTTGCCGCTCCGCTTACGTGCGGGCGCGAGCATCTGCGCCGAACCCGGGGACGCGTGCACGCCGTGATGGTGAATTCCGGCAACGCCAACTGCGCCACGGGTGAAGCGGGCCGGCGCGCGTGCGAGCAGGTCTGCCGCAGCGTCGCGAAGGCGGCCGGATGCAAGAAGGACGAAGTCTTCCCTGCCTCCACCGGCATCATCGGTGTGCCGCTGCCCGCGGACAAGCTGATCAGAGCCATTCCGCGATTGTTCGCTGCCCGTTCAACGCCGTCGCCGGGGCAGAACATTTCGCGCGTGCCATCATGACCACCGACACGCGCATGAAGACCGCGTCGGTGCGCTTCGGCGACGCCACGCTGTTCGGGACATGCAAGGGCGCGGGATGATTCATCCCCGGCTGGCGACGATGCTGGTGTACCTGTTCACCGACGCCGTAGGCGAGTCCGCGCGAACTAGGCGCATTGCTGCGCGACACCGTGCATGTCACCTTCAACCGCATGAACGTGGATACCGACACGTCCACCAACGACACCGTGCTGCTGCTGGCGAGTGGAGAAGCGGGCAAGGTGCAGACAAAAGATCTTGCGCGCGGCGCTGCAGGCGGTGTGCGAGTCACTGGCGAAGCAGATTGTCAGCGACGGCGAGGGCGTGAAGCACGTGGTGAATTTGCGCATCGAGGGCGCGCGCTCCGATGCCGAAGCGTCGCTGGTGGCGAAGGCGATCGGCAATTCCATGCTGGTGAAGACGGCGTGGGCGGGCGCCGATCCGAACTGGGGCCGCGTGCTGGCGGCGGTCGGCTACTCCGGCGTGGCGATTGATCCCGCGAAAGTGGGCATTTTCTTTGGCAAGCACCAAGTCTGCCGTCGCGGCGTCGCGGCGCGGTTTGACGAAAAGAAAGTGCACTCCTATCTCAGCCAGCCGGTGTTCGACATTCGCGTGCAACTAGGCCGTGGCAAGTTCGGTGCGACGTTCTGGACGTGCGATCTGACCAGCGAGTACGTGCACATCAACGCCGACTACCACACGTAGCGATTTGCGTATTGGTTTTTTGCGATTTGGGTGGCAGCTGATTTGGTAATTTCGTAAGTTGATAATTTGGTAATTTGTGCTTTTCTGGACTGCGCGAATGAGGTTCTTCAAATTACCAAATCACTAAATTACTAAATTACTAAATTAAGCAATCATTCCCCGCCCGCCGCTGTCGCCGGTTTCGGTGCATCGCTCTTGACCAGCAGCGCCAAGCGCGGAAACGCGAACGTGCCGGCGGCGTCATCAATCACGGTCACCTGGCAGGTGTACAGCCCCGGCTTGAGTTGGCTGAGCGGCACGTCGAACTGGAAGACGGCGGCCTTGCGGTCGGGCGCGGTGAGCTGGTGCGCTTCCACCAGCGGCGTTTCGAATTGCTTCACCCTTCCCTGGAAAAACTGGATGCTGGTCAGCAGTGGATGTGGTTCCCTTGACCGTCCTTGTGCACAGCCGGCGGCTGTGCTCACTTCACCGGCTCATAAACTTCGTAATAGAAGTAGAGGTGCTGGGCCGGCGAGAAGACGTGCAGCACGTTGGGGATTAGCTCCTCGCCATCCTTGGCCAGGACGTTGTCCGATTTGCGCTTGCCCGCGTTCTGGATCTGCGTGCCCATGACCACCGAGCTGAGCTTGAGCGGAACTTTCTCTCTCTTGTAATCCGGTATGACGACATCGGTCTCGAACGAGCCCAGCCGCCCGCTCTGGTTTTCGCGCAGCACGAACTTCAAATGGAACTTGCCGGGCGGCAGGGTGAAGCCGGTCTGGTACTGCACGTTCTTGCGGCGCACCTGCTGCGATTCGTCGAGATTGAGCCTGACGGTGTCGCGCACGTTGCCGACCGGGCGCTGCAGTTCGTCGCGCACCACGCCGATGATGTCGAGCGTCGCCTTGTCTTTGTCGCCGGAGTTCGTGAACGGAATTTCCGACCCTGGCACCACCAGCGATACCGGCACGTAGAAGCGCGAGTCGCTGAGGCGGAAGTATGCGGCCGACAGGAAGACGTCGAGGTCGGTGGACGACAGCTCCGAACTCAATTCATCCACCAACTGCTGCTCGCGGTCGTCCTTGTTGGAATGCGCAAAGTCGCGCGGCGCGTAGTAGCCCTTGCGGAATTCGATCTTCACGTTCGGGACCGAGGTCTTGACCGTGATCTTGCGGAAACGCCCGTCGCGCGCGGGATTCGAGCTGCGATAGCCGAGCACGTAGTACGCCGAGGTGTCTTCCTGGACTTTCTTGAAGACGGCGTTGAAGTCGTTGGAATCAAGGAAGGCGCGCCCGCCCGTGTCGGCGGCGAGGGTGACCAGCGTCTCCTGGGTGGAGAAATTGGAATCGAAGGCGTTGCGCACCGACGCTCCCGAGTAGGGCGAGGTCCCGCGCAGGCTGGCCTGCTGCGCCTCGCCGCCGGGAATAATGGCCTGCAAGCCGCGCATGTCCATCGGGTAAATGGCGACGTTCCCGCGCACCGCGCGATTGATGGCGTTGCGCAACTGCGACTGGTTCTCGATCCCGGTCTTGTCCATGCCGCTGCTGAAATAAATGACCGACTTTTTCTGCTCGATGCGGGAGAGCGAATCGGCCAGCGACTGCAGCGCCTCCAGCCGCCGGTCGGTGTTGAAGATGTTGTACTCGGTGTCGTCCGGCGTGAAAGGCTGTGCGGTGTCGGCGGTGCCCTCGGTATCGCCGGTCAAGCCCTCGTCGAAACCTCCTCCGCTCGACGGATTCATACGTGCCAGCGCTTTGTCCAACAGGTCGTGGTCCGATGTAAGGTCCTGGTTCACTTGCAGCGAAGACGCCAGCGAGATCACGGCGACCATGTCGGAGGGCGTCATCTGCTTGTCCACGAACTTCTGCGCCGCCTGCACCGCGCGCTCGATCTCCTCCGGCTGCATGGAGGTGAGATCGAAGAACAGCACCACAATCCGATGGTCGCGGAATTCCAGCTTGTCGGTGGGCTTCACCGGCGCGCATAGCCGGCGTGCTGCGCGGCGCAACCAGCACCGCTTGCGCCGGCTGCGGGACGGCCTGGGTGTCCGTCTGCTCGAAATCGAAGCTGGCGACGCGCTGCTGCTTGCCGTCCTCGAACAGCGTGAAATCTTCCTTCTTCAGGCCGCCGACGATGGCGCCGCTCTTGTCGCGGACGACGACGTTGACCAGCACCACGTCGGTCTCGACGCGGAAGCGGTAGAGCGACCCGCTCTGCTGTTGCCCCGGAAGCGGCGGCACAAGCATGGCCGCGATCAGCGCGATAGCCACGACACGAAATGTGAAACCGTTTTTCAAATCACTAAATCACAAATCACTAAATCACAAATTCCTAGAATCGATACCTCGCCAGGAATTGCAGCTTCCTCATCCCGCCAACCCCGACTACGCGCCCGAACGTCGGAGAATCCACGACCGTGTCAATGGTCGTGAACTGCGGGTTGTTGAACACGTTGGTCGCCTGCAGGCGCACTTCGAACCCTTTCGTGTCGCCCATGCTGAATGTCTTGGCGATTGCCATGTTCACGGAAAACGTGTGCGGGCCTTCGATGGTGTTGCGCCCGGCATCGCCGAAGGTTCCGGCCGGAGGAATGACGAAGGCCGCCGTGTTGAACCATTCCGCCACGGTGGGATCGGACAGCGATACCGGCTGGCCGGTGGTGTTGGCGCGCAGCGTGCCGTTCACGCCGCTGGCCACGTCGGTGAAGCTGCCCAGCACGCGCGCGGTAAATGGCAAACCGGTGGCAAAGGCGATATTGCCGCTCCATTGCCAATCGCCGAAGATGCGCGAGGCCAGCGTGGTGGTCGAAAGCCAGCGCTTGTTCGTGCCCCAGGGAAATTCGTATACGTAATCCGCCGCGAGCCGGTGCCGCTGGTCGAAGCTGGACAGCCCGCGCTCCGCCGCCAGGTCCCGATCGTTCTGCGCCACCACGACCGCGCCGCCGCCGATCGAGGACGCGTTATCAATCGACTTGGAATACGTGTAGCTGCCGCCGACCGACAGCCCGTGCGACATGCGCTTCCGCAGCCGCACCGTGCCGCCGTGCATGATGGAATCCGCATTCGACGACTCCCACAGGAACGGCTGCACGCCGGCGATGCTCAAGCCGCCGCTCGGCGTCCGGTTGGGCGCGCGGAACAGGTCGAGGTGCGTTCCCTTGCTGCCGTTGTAGTCCAGGTTCAGCACCAAAGTGCGCGTCAGCTCGCGCTGCACGTCGAGGTTCCAGATTTGCACGTACCCGAGCCGGTAATTGCGGTCCACACCGTAGTTGTTGGTGGTGGCGGCGGAAGGCGCGCTGGTGAACGCGTTCTGCAGCAGAAGCGGGCTGGCGGTGGTTCCGATGTTGGTCTGCGTGAAATCGAACGGCGGCTGGAACGACAGGTTCTGCACGATCGCCGAGTACTGCGTGGTGTTGTAGTTGATCCCGTAGCCGGCGCGCACCACGGTTTTTGTTGCGGGTTTCCAGGCGATGCCGATGCGTGGCGCCAGATTGTTGCGATCGGGATTCACCAGCGTTGCGGGAAACGCGCCGCTGTACGGCCCCACCGAAGTGCACGCGCCGATGGTGGCCGCACACACCGGCGCCACCGCAACGAATCCGGGCGCGGCGTCCAGGTTGGCGAGTTGATGGTTCTGTTCCGTGAATGGCGACACGTATTCATAGCGCAAGCCAACGTTGATGGTCAGGTTGCCGCGCACGCGCCAGTCGTCCTGGATGAACAGGTCCCACGAATTCGCCGCGAAATGATAGTCGTTGACGCCGTACTGCACCGAGGCCTGCTGCGGCGAACCGAGGAGGAAGTCGGCAAAATCGAATCCCGTGCCCGGCACGGCCACCCCGTTCACGTATTGCGCGGTGTAGAGGCCGGTGAAAACGAAGCTGCCGCGCGCGTTCTTGTCCGTCTGCGGGTTCTGATAAATGCGGCGGAAATCGCCGCCCCAGCGCACGTTGTGCTTGCCATGGTTCCAGATCACCGTATCGGACCACGTCCAGGTGCTATCGTGGCGCGCCAGCGGCGTGATGTCGTTCACGCCGACGAAATTGGTAAACGAAAGCCCCGGCAGGCCCCAGTCGAACGGGTTCTGTGAAACACCGAGAATTCCCGCTTCGGCCGCGATGTTCTCGACACCCGCGTACAAATTATTGGTCGAGAAATTCCTGCGATTGAAATCGAAGCGCAACATGTTCGTTAAGTGGCCCTTGCCGTAAACCCAGCCGGCAGGAACGTCCAGCGCACTGGATTTCGATCGTCCCGCGATCGTGGGCAGCGGATTGTTCTGCACCGCGTCGGAACGCATCCAGTGAATCCCGAAATTCAAGTTGTTGCGCGGCCCGCGCCCGCCGCGTCCGCCGCCTCCTGGACCCATCATGAAGGGCAATCGCGACGCTCCGAAGTTGTGAATGATGCGCAGGTTCACATTGTCGTTGCTGTTCGCCGTCGAGGTGATGTAGTGAAAATTCTGGGAACTGCCCGGCTCATTGGGCAGCGGGATGAATTTCAACAACGCCTGCGCCGCGGAATCGATGGTGGAGATCTGGTTATTGGCGAACGGAAGATGCGTGACCGGATCGAAGATCTGTACCGGCGCGCCGTTGCGCGTGGTCACGCCGGAGAAATCGCCGCCGCGCTCCGCCAGCGTGGGAACCGTGGAGAACACGTCGTACGGATTGTCGGAACGATTACCGAAATAGTTGAGGAAGAAGAAGGTCTTTGTGCCGCCGTTATAGATGTGAGGAATTTTCAGCGGCCCGCCCAAGGTCGCGCCAAAGCGCTGCTGGAAGTAACTCGGCTGCGTCGTGGGCTGGCCATTCAGCGAATACGGCTTGGCGTCGAAGACACCGTCGCTGGCGGAGTAAAACAGCGATCCATGCGGCTTGTTGAGGTTGAAGCCGCGGCGTCCGCCGATCCTGATGATCTGTCCGCCGCCGCCGCCGGGACCCCTGCCCCCTCCCGGGCCTCCGCCGGGTCCGCCCATGCCGCCGCCCATGGGCGGGCCTTCGCCGCGGGCGGCGCGGTCGCGCATCTCCTGGATGCGTTCGCGCATCTGCTCGTCATTGCCGCCGAACATCATGTCGTTGGTCTGCGCGGCATTGTTGGAGGAGGCAATCGCCACCGACTCGGTGGCGGCGTCCGGGTTCAGGGCCTGCGACGGCACGCCGGTCATGTCCGTCGCACCGCCACCGTTCCCGTTGCCCTCGCCCTGCCCCATGCTCGCCAGTCCGGTAGGATCGGTGGCCAGCGCGAGGTTCTGGAAGCCGCGGCTCGCCAGGCCGGCAACCTGCTGCTGTGTCTGCTGTTGCTGGCGCTGCTCTTCCGCCTGCGCGCGCGATTGCAACATCATTTCCAGGTCGGCGCGGGGATGGCAGTTGGCGGCGTTGACCACCACTTCCTTGGTCACGGGCGCGAAACCCGCCAGTTCGGCGCGGATGACGTACCGCCCATTCGACGGCGCCACCAGGAAGTAGGCGCCGTCCACCCCGGTGGAGGTCGCGGCCCTCTTGCCGGTCAAGGAATTGGAAGCCGCGATGGCGACGCCGGGCAGCGGGACCGCGCCGGCGACCGCCTTTCCCGCCACGTCGCAGGATGCCGGCGCTTGCGCGAAGGCGCACGACGCCGCGGCCAACAGCAGCACCAAGGCCGCAAGCCGGCCGCGTCTGGAGAATGTCGGAAGCACTGGGACAAACTTCATCGGCAGAATGTAGACGAGTGTACTAACCCGAAGGTAAGCGATTCGACTGCGTTCGCGGCGTAAAAGCCACGTAAAATTTTGTCAACTCAGGGGGTGGCACACAGCCTGCCCTGCGCGAAGTCGAAGAGCTTGCCCTGAGCGAAGTCGAAGGGGCGCCCTCGCGTGTGCACAGCTATTTCGGCGGCTGAGGCGGCGTTGGCTGGCGTTCTCCGCCCATCATCATGCGCATGTCGCCCACGTTGAATGTCGTCGGCACGAACACGCCCGCCGCATTCAACTGCCCGCGCCCGAATACCCGATCACCCACCTTGATGTCGGGCAGCGTGATGCTGTCGCGCCCTTTGCGGAAGGAAGTGTTCTCGTCCACCTCGATGGTCTGGGTTTGGCCATCCGGGCGCGCGATGGTGAGCTTTGTGCCATCAATCGCCTTCACTTCGCCGGCGATGAACTGCTTGCCCATGCCCTCGCGCAGCGCCTGCATGTTGCCCTCGCCCATGCCCTGGCGTGACGCCACGAAGCGCGCCGTCCAAGCGTCGTTGCCTGCCGGTTCGCCGCCGACCATCACCATGTCGCCGGGCTTGAAATCGGCAAGCTTCGCGTCCTGACGGTCCTTTCTGAAGCGCGTCTCGCTCGTGACCTTCACCGTCACCGTCTTGCCCTGCATAGTTTTGACGGTAAATCCGTCAGGCTTGATTTCACCGATCGTCCCGGCAATCCCCTGCCCCTGGCGCATGCCGCGGCCTTCGCGCCGCGGCTGAGCTTCGGGACTGGCGGGCTTGTCGCTGGTAGCAGGTTGATCGCTGGTTTGCGCGCTGCACAGCACAGGCGCGGCGAGCAGGAGAAGAATGGCGCAACTGCGCTTCATAAAAACCTCGCGTCGATTACCGACAACCGAAAACCGAGAACCGATGACTTCTTAATTCTAGACACCCGTACCTGTAAAAAGTTGTTACCTGCGGCCAAAGCACTGCGGTTGGTATCGCCGCTGCTGTATTCTTTCTCGTCATTTTGCCATGATGCGCCGGATCCTGGTCGTCCTCATCTTCGCCATTCTTCCGCTGGCCGTCGCGCCCCTTCACGCGCAATTGGCCGGCAATACCGGGGACCACACAATCCGCGTGCGCCGCATCAACGACGCGCACCTAAAAATCGACGGCAAGCTCGACGAAGCGGTCTGGACGACGATCGAGCCGATCACCAACCTCACCCAAACGCAGCCCCACGAAGGCGCGCCCGTCAGCCGCCGCACCGAAGCCCGCATTTTCTACGACGACAACAACATCTATTTCGGTTTCCGCTTCGAGGACGATCCCGAGAAAATCAACTACCACTTCGTCGCCCGCGACGTCTCTAGCGGCTCCGACAGCGCCGACATCCTGCTCGACACCTTCCACGACCGCCGCACCGGCTACTTCTTCAGCGTCACCGCCGCCGGCGCGCAGTTCGACGGCACCTTCGACGAATCGCGCGGCGGCCAGGGCTTCGGCACCATTGACCTGACCTGGGACACGGTCTGGTACAGCGCGGTGTCGCGCGAGTCCTGGGGCTGGTCGGCGGAAGTCGTGATTCCATTCAAGTCCATCCGCATCTCGCAAGCTTCAACGCAAGAGTGGGGCATCAACATCGGGCGGGAGCGGCTGCGCGAAAACGAATTCGCATTCTGGGTTCCGGTGCCGCTCTTCGAAGGATTCATGAAGCCCTCGCGCGCCGGCGTACTCACCGGGCTGGAAGACCTGCACGTCGGGCGCCATCTCGAGCTGGTCCCGTTCGCCGGCGGCGCCGACCGCAGCGGCGGACGCCAGCCCCAGCTCAACAAATTCACCGCCAACGGCGGACTCAACGCGCGCTACGGCCTGCGGCAGAACCTGACCGCCAACCTCGCCATCAATCCCGACTTTGGCGAAACCGAGGCCGACCAGTTCACCGCCGAGGTGTCGCGCTTCGAAATCTTCTTCCCCGAAAAACGGCAGTTCTTCACCGAGGGCGCCAACTATTTCCAGACGCCGCTCGATCTATTTTTCTCCCGCCGCATTGGCTCGCCCATGCCCGACGGCGAACCGCAGCGCATCCTGGAGGGCGGCAAGATCACCGGCAAGACCGGCGGGTGGACCATCGGCGCGCTGGAAGCCGTCACCCAGTCGCAGGACTACGTCGATCCCGCAACCCAAACCCTGCAGCAGGCGCCGGGCGCGTCTTTCGGCGTGGTGCGCCTGCAGCACGATTTATTTCAGAAGTCCGCCTTCGGCTTCATGACGGTGAATCGCCGGCAGGAGCCGGGCAGCGTCGGCCAGAACGAGAGCACGCATGCGGTGGACCTCAGCATCCTTTCAGGCTCGCATATCCGCTGGGTTTCGCAGGCCATGGTCAACACCAACGACGCCCATCCCGGCGTGGACGCGCAGCATCTGGGGTGGACCTCGGAATTCATCTACGACTCTGACAAGTTCACTTACGACACGGGCGGCAAGTTCCTGGGGAACAAAACCGACCTCAGCCACACCGGCTTCGAGCCCGAGGTGGACCGCTGGACCGGCTGGATCTCGACCACCTGGAAGCCGTTCATCAACCGCTATGGCGTCCGCCAGCTCTTCTTCAATTGGAATTACGACGAAAGCAACGGCACTCACGGCGAACTGGAAGATTCCAACGCCTATTTCGATTTCAAAGCGCAGTTCAAGAATTTCTGGGTGCTGCACTTCCGCGGCAATTACGACCGCACCCGGTTTTTTTTCTTCACGCCGGACTTCCAGCGCCTGCCAAATACCCGCGGGTACGAGGAGCCGACCTACATCGTGGAGCTTTCCTCGAACCAAAGCCAGCGGGTGTATTTCGACTTGCTGTTCCAGACGCAGAAGATGGTGCAGTACAACGAGAACTTCTACGGCTCGATGAAGGGTTTGCAACTCCAGTCCACGGCGCGCCTGGGCCGTCACCTGCAAACTGACCTCAACGCCATTCTGATTGACGAACATCTCCGGGACGGCCGGCACTTCCAGTACCGGCGCTTTTTCATCTCGCGCTGGACTTACCAGTTCAACACCAAGGCGCGGGCTCGCGTCTTCGCGCAATACGCCAGCGACCGCCACGGCAACGACCTCAGCATCAACTCGCTGTTCGCCTACGATTTCACCGCCCGCAGCGCGCTTTACGTCGGCTACAACCGCCAGCGCCGCTCGCCGTTCGACGTCACCGATCTCGGCAACCAGGTCTTCGTGAAGCTTTCGTACTTGTTTGCGTTCTAGATTCCCGCGAAAATCGCAGTGGGCCTCGTCGCTCCAGTTCTTAAACTGAAACTGAAACTCGAAACTGAAACTTCTCCATGCACCACGCCTTCTCGGAAGCGCACATCGTCGCCGGGTACCTGATCTTCCTCGCCAGCTATCTGGTGTTCGCCATCGGCAAATTCCCTGGCTGGAAAATTGACCGGCCGGGCATGGCGATTATCGGCGCCGTGCTGATGTTCGCCTTCCGCATTCTCGGCCCCGGCGACTCGCTGCGCTACATCAACTTCGCCACCATCGTGCTGCTGTTCTCGATGATGCTGATCGTCGGCAACCTGCACCTGGCGGGCTTCTTCGACCGCGTCGCGCAGTTCGCCGTCGCCCGCATGGGACGACATCACCTGCTTCCGGCAATCATTTTCACCAGCGGCATTCTGTCCGCATTTTTTGTGAACGACATTATCTGCCTGGTCATGGTCCCCTTCGTGCTGACCATCACGCGGCGGATGAACGTTCCACCGGCACGCTACCTGCTGGCGGTGGCCACCGCATCCAACATCGGCAGCGTCGCCACCATCACCGGCAACCCGCAGAACATCCTGATCGGCTCGTTCTCCGGAATTCCCTACCGTTCATTTCTCGCCCACCTCGGACCGGTCGCGATTATTGGCCTGTTGCTCGACTGGCTGGTGCTGCACTTCGTCGGCGACAATGAATCTGCGTCCGACAACAACGGCGTCATCGTGGAAGTCACGCAAGGCGCCGCGCGCTCGCTGGGCAAGCCGGTTGTGGTGACAGCAGCCGTGCTCGCGGGATTCATGGCGGGAGCGCCGCCCGCGCTGGTGGCGGCCGTGGGCGCAGCGATCTTGTTGATCACTCGCTCGCTGGAGCCGCGCCTGGTTTACGACGAGGTGGACTGGGGCCTGCTGGTATTTTTCATCGGGCTGTTTCTCATTGTCGGCGGCGCCGAGCAGGTGGGGCTCACGTCGTTGCTGCTGGAGGTGGCCCAGCGCTGGAACCTGCAAAATGCCGGCATTCTCACCATTGTGACCGCCGCGCTGTCGAACCTGGTCAGCAACGTGCCCGCCGTGATGCTGCTGAAGTCGTTGGCGTCCGGATTTCAAAATCCACAGCACGCCTGGCTCGTCCTCGCCATGGCCAGCACGCTCGCCGGCAACCTGACCATCACCGGCTCGATCGCGAACATCATCGTCGTCGAACGGTCGCGCCCGGCGGTGCACATCGGCTTCTGGGACTACTTCCGAGTCGGGCTGCCGGTTACTGCCGCGACGCTGCTGTTCGGATGGCTTTGGCTAAGCTGGATGGCGTGAGCTTTTGTTACACTCCGCGCATGCGCGCCATGGTGCTCGACGAGCCCCGCCCCGCCGAGCAGAACCCGCTGCAAATGCGCGAAGTGCCCATGCCTGAGCCGCGCGCCGGCCAGATTCGCCTGCGCGTGCTCTGCTGCGGGGTGTGCCGGACCGACCTTCACATCGTCGAAGGCGATCTAAAGCTCCCGAAGTTACCCGTGATTCCAGGCCACCAGATTGTGGGAACGGTGGACGCAGCCGGACCTGGGACAAAGCTCTTCCGCGAGGGAGATCGGGTAGGCGTACCGTGGCTGTATTCCACCGACGGAGATTGCCCGTACTGCCGTCGCGGCCAGGAGAACCTGTGCGAAACCGGCCGCTTCACCGGGTTGCACGTTGACGGTGGATACGCCGATACCGTCGTCGTGCGCGAAGATTTTGCCTACTCCATCCCTGCGCAATTCGACGACGAGCACGCCGCGCCGCTGCTCTGTGCCGGCGTGATCGGCTACCGCTCGTTGCGCCTCAGCAATGTGCGCCCCGGGGAGCGCCTTGGGATGTATGGCTTCGGCGGCTCGGCGCACATCGTGCTGCAGATGGCGCACCATCTCGGCTGCGAGGTTTACGTTTTCACGCGCGCTGCTGCCCATCGCGACCTGGCGCAGAAGCTCGGGGCGGCCTGGGCAGGGACGTCGGAAGAGCAACTGTCGGAGCCGTTGGATGCAGCGATCGTTTTTGCGCCTGCCGGACCGCTGGTACCCGAGGCGTTGCGCGCGGTACGCAAGGGTGGGACCGTGGCGCTCGCCGGGATCACGATGAGCCAGATACCGGCGATGGATTATGAATTGCTGTACCAGGAGCGCGTGTTGCGATCAGCCGCCAATAGCACCCGCGACGACGTTCGCGAGTGCCTGCGCCTGGCAGCGGAGGTTCCCGTGAAAACCGAAGTGCAGATCTTTCCGCTCGAGCAGGCGAACCAGGCGTTGCAAGCGCTCAAGCACAGCCGCATCGAGGGCGCAGGCGTGCTGCGAATTTCTCAATAGCAATGCGTTTGTGCCACACGTCTATTTCACGCTCAGCAGCTCCGCCTTGCGCTGGCGGTGGTAGTCGTTCAACTTCGCATTGGCATCGAGGATGGTGTCCAGCTCGGCGGCAATCTTCTCCAGGTCGGCGCCCGGAACCATGATGTAGAGCTCGTCATCGGCAAGATCGGTATAGACGCGATTCCCCACGCACCCACTGGAGGCGGTCGTGCCGCCCGCAAGCGCCGCCGGAATCGCCATGCACGTCGGACGCGCGAACAGCGCCGGCTGAGTGTGCACGCCGGCCCGTGCCGCGGCTTCCTGCAGCAGCATCAGCTTCCCCGGCTTGCCGACCAGGATCACTACCTCCGGCGTGAACGATGCGTCGGCCAGCGGCGCATACGCCATGGTCCCTGGCGAGTTCGTCAGGCGCGCGATACCGGGAATGTCTTCCGGCCGGATGTACCCGATCGAGGTCATGAACCCGATGGTCGCGCCCAGCTCCGCCTCGCGCTCCGGCGGCAGCGGGATGTTGTGCGTGTAGCAACCGATGGCGCAGTTGTAGTGGTCGCCGGCTTCGGTGTAGAACGAGCGGCCTTCGGCGGCCAGGCGCCAGAAGCTGCAGCCCGCGGGCACGCTGCCGGAAAATTTCGGGATTCCCGGCTGCGGCGACGAGCTGACCGCCACCGGCCGGCGGGTCAGGCCCAAAACTTCGGTCAATCGCGATTCGAGAGTGGAATAGCGCGTCATAAGCTCACACTAGATGTGCGGCGCGCCGCGCCGGATGCAACAAAACGCGGGTTGGACAAGCCTTCCCGCTTCACATACACTGCCGCGCGTTCAAATTCTTCAATTCGTAATTTCTTCAATTCGTAAATTGTTTGAGGCGGCGTGATGAACAACAACGGCGTGATGAACGACAACAACGTCTGGGTCAGTGAGCTGAATGAGCACGGCCGGTTCCACGTCGCCGAGCCGATTCGTTTCTACGACACCACGCTGCGCGACGGCGAGCAGACGGTCGGCGTGGTGCTCAGCCCCGAGCAGAAGCTGGAGATCGCGCGCCAGCTGGACGTGCTCGGCATCTCGCGCATCGAAGCCGGCTTTCCGCGCGTCAGCCCGGAAGACGCGGAGGCGATTCGGCTGATCTCGCGCGCCGGGCTGAAGGCGGAGATCTGGGGATTTTCGCGCGCCCAGAAGGCCGACATCGAGGCGCTGCTGGAACTCGGTGTCAAAGCTACTGTCATCGAGGTGCCGACCAGCGACATCAAGCTGAAGGCGTACGGCCTGACGCGCGAGGAATCACAGAAGCGTTTGGTCAACGCCGTCACGCTGGCGAAGCAGAATGGCATTCGCGTCGCATTCTTTCCCGTGGACTGCACGCGCACCGGTTTGGAATTTCTCCAGCAGATCTACCTCGCCGCCCTGGAAGCGGGCGCGGCGGAGCTGGTGGTGGTGGACACGATCGGCGTCTGCGGGCCGGAAGCGGTGGACTTCCTGGTCGCCGAGGTGAAGCGCTGGGTCGGCGACAGCGTGCCCATCCACTGGCACGGGCACAACGATTTCGGGTTCGGAACGGCGTGTTCGGTGGCGGCGGTGCGCGCCGGCGCCACCTGGGTGCAGGGCACCATCAACGGCATGGGCGAGCGCGCCGGGAATTGCGACCTCGGCGAAACCGCCCTGGCGTTGAGCTGCCTGTATGGCGTGCCGGTTGAGATCAACCTGGCCAAGCTGCGCGAAACTTCGGAGACCGTGCAGCGACTGTCCGGATACCAAATGGAACCGTGGAAGCCGGCGGTGGGAAATAATCTTTTCAATCGCGAGAGCGGTGCGGTGGCCACCCAGTTTCACATTCCCGAGGCCATCGAGCCCTACGCCGCCGACCTGGTGGGCGCGACGCGCAGCATCGTGCTCGGCAAGAAGAGCGGCCTGGATTCCATCGATTTGAAATGCCGCGAACTGAAACTGGAAATCGCGCCGGAACAGCGCGCCGCTTTGCTCGCGGAAGTGAAAAAGAAGTCCATTGCCAAGCGCGGGCTGGTCACCGACGACGAATTCCGCGCCATCTATCGCGACCTGGCAAAGAAACAAGAGGCCGTCAGCGGTTAGCCGTTGGCCGTGCGTATCACCAGCTAATTGCTAATGGCTAATGGCTAATTGCTTGTCTTTGAAATGCGGCAGCACGGCTTCGCCGAACAGCTTGGCCTGCTGCACCCGGTCCTCGCCCCAGACTTCCAGCATGATGTGGGTTTATCTGACCTGCGTTTCACGCCCTCTGCGTAGCCTTCTTGCGTTTCTCGTGCTGCCAGGAAACTTCCACGCCCCTGATCAATCGCCACATCGCGGAGTGCAGCGGAGCCGAGGCGCCGGCGCGCTCCGCCTCGCGCGCGATGGCGCCGCAAAGATAGTCCACCTCGGTCGGCAGCTCGTGGTCCACATCGAAGAGCATGGAGGTCGGGTGATTGGTTTGCGCGCCGATCTTGTTCATCTCCCACGGATCTTCGTGCAGCGCGACGCCACACGCCTGCGCCACGCGCTTGCCTTCATCGATCAGCTCGCGAAGCAGGCGGCCGAGCGCCTCGGGCGAGCGCTCGTCGGCAAACTCGGGCGAGTGCGGCAAACGGGTGAGCGCGGAAACCGCATTGACCGAGGCATTGAAGATCAGCTTCGACCATTGCGCCGGGCGCGCATCTTCCAGCGCCACCGCCTTGAGGCCGCCGGCGACGATCAGGTCCGCCACTTCTTTCACCAGCGCGAACGGCGTTCCGGACGGCTCGAACGGCCCCAGCCATGTGTACTGGTCGAGTTCGAGTTCAACGTCGCAATCGCTGTGGCGCGTTGCGCTCATGAACGTCGTGCCGCGGATGACGTATCCGTGGGTGAGTTCCGCCAGCACTTCCTCGCTGCCAAGGCCGTTCTGCGCGGAGATAACGGCGGCGCGGTCGCAGCGCTTTCCAACCGGGGCAAAGGCCTGGCGGGTGTGCGTGGCCTTGGTGGCGACGATGGCGACGTCGAATTCGGGGAGTTGTTGTGGATCGCCGGTGGCATGGACGTGCGCGACAAAACTGCGCTGACCGGTGACGCGAATTCCGCGCTCGTTCAAGACACGCGCGTGGTCGTCCCGGCGGACCAGCGCCCACACCTCGGCGACGCGCGCCAGGTGCGCGGCGTAGAGTGAGCCAATGGCCCCGCAGCCGACGATGAGAACTTTTTTCATCCGGTGATCTTGCTACATCAGGTCCTGGCCTCCCTCCCATTTGGTTTCCGTGCCGGTAGCGAGGACAGCCGCAGCTTCATCAGCGGAATCAGGCTCTGGCCGCCGGCGAGCAGCTTGGCGTTTTCGCCCAGTCGGCAATCATGGACGCGGCTTCCTCAAGCGAAGCGGCGCGATGATAACGGAAGGCGTGCGGATACATGAATGATCCCCACTCTCATTCCGACCGCCGGAGCAAGACTCCGGGCGCACTAATTTATCAGAAACCCTGGCTGGTACGGCAACTCGCGCGCCGCCACGCGGGGCACGGCACGCTCGGGGTTGACGGTGCCCCACATCTGCCCCGGGGTTGGCAGATGTGGGTGAGTGTGGGGATTTGCGGTTGCCCCACCCTTGTCTCGCCCGGGGGAGCCTGCCTCGAAGCGTAGCGAGGGGGCGAGACAGAGCCTGCCCTGAGCGAAGCCGAAGGGGTGGGGATGTTTCGCGGCGGATGATGCACGCGCGTATGTGACACGTGCGGCGCTGCTTAGCAATTGATCTGCATTTGACCCGCCCTGCATTGCGGTCTGCAGGACCCGGCCGCATAGTTCGCCCGAGTGACGGAGGATGCGGCAATGAACACCTACGACGATTGGTACTCGGACATGGGCGGCGCTCCAGTGATAAAACTGCGTTCCAAGGGCATGGTACAAGTCGGATTTCAACAGGAAAAACGGGTTCAGGAAAGTTTCTCGACGGCGGCGGAGAGGCAAGCGCTGAACTGGCTGGCGGTGCGTATGCCGGCGTGGGTGAACTCGGACCACCTCACGGTCCTGGGCTCGCTCGGCATGCTGTTGGCGGGGGCATCGTACGCGGTCGCGCGCTGGCATGCCTGGGGACTGCCGGCCGCCACCTTCTTTCTCGCCGTGAACTGGTTCGGCGACAGCCTGGACGGCACACTGGCGCGCCTCCGCAATTGCCAGCGTCCGCGCTACGGCTTTTACGTCGACCATCTACTCGATAGCTTCGGCGCCCTGTTCCTCATGGGCGGGCTGGCCGTGTCGGGCTACATCAATCCCTGGATCGCGATGGCAATGCTGATCGCCTTTCTGCTGCTCTCCATCGAGGTCTACCTGACCACCTACACGCTCGGTTCATTCCAGCTCTCCTACGGCAGGCTCGGCCCGACGGAGATCCGCATCGCGCTGGCGATGGGCAACCTTGCGCTTTACTTCCGCGGCGACGCGCACGTGCTCGGCGGACGATTTCTCCTGTTGGACCTGGGCGGCGTTGTGGGAATCGCGGGCATGGCGATCATCCTGCTGGTTTCCGCGGCGAGGCATATTGCGCAGCTTTACCGCGAGGAGCGCCTGAGGTGAAAAACCGGTCGATGGTCGTTGGTCGTTGGTCGAAGGCCAAGAGTCGGCGTGGAGGCCTCGGAACCGACCGGCGATTCGCACGGTTCAATATCGTCGGCGCTATGGGGATCGTGGTACAGCTCGGGATACTCGAGCTGCTGCGCCGGGCCGGCGTGGATTACCTGTTGGCAACCGTGCTCGCGGTGGAAGCGGCCGTCGTGCACAATTTCATTTGGCATGAGCGCTACACCTGGCGCGACCGCGCGGGCGCCTTGCGGCCGGATTTATTGGCGCGACTGGTGCGCTTCCACCTGACCAACGGCGCAGTGTCGCTGGCCGGGAATGCGCTCGCGATGCGCTGGCTTGTGGGCGAAGTGCATCTGCCCGTCATTCCCGCGAACCTGATCGCCATAACCTCCTGCTGCCTGGTGAATTTCTTCCTTAGCGATCGGGTAGTCTTCACGCGGTGCGAGAGCTAGCCGCTATCGCCTCACATGGCTGGGGGATCACTTCCAAGAGTGATATGCATCACGCCCCAACGTAATCGGCTCCCTTTCCGGCGCATCGCCATACGTCAGAGACTGTCCGCGGGGCGGCCGCCCACGATTGGGCCTGTCCCGGTATAGCACCATGGCTGCGACCTTCCATGCCGGCCTGAAACTGCGGCGCATCCTCTTTGCCACTGATTTCTCGGCGTCGGCGCTGGCTGCCCTGCCGCAGGCCGCGCGCCTGGCAAGGAATTCAGGGGCCCGGCTTTATCTCGCTCATATCATCGAGATTCATCCTCCGTGGAAAATCTCGACCGAAGCGGCTTTGCAACTGCGTATTGATGCCACCCGCCGGCTCGATTACACCCTCGCCCTGCCGGAATTGCGCGGCATCAGCACCGAGATGGTCGTGGCCAACGGCGGAGTAACCGCTGAAATCCTGCGCATCGCCCAGGAATACGCGGCAGACCTGGTGGTGACCGGGACGCGTTCGCGTCGCGGCCTCATCCACTTTTTCGCCCACTCGGTCGCCGAGCAGCTCGCGGAATCCGCGCCGTGCCCGGTTCTGACCGTCGGCCCCCGTGCTCGCCCGGTGGCCGTCGACGCGCCCTTCCGCAAAATTGTCCTGGCGACCAGCCTCAGCCCCGGCGCGGCCGCCGGAATCTCCTATGCGCGCTCGTTTGCGCAAGCGCAGGGCGCAAAGCTATGGGTGGCCCACCCCCTGCATCCGCATTCTCCGCTCAGCGAAACCGACTCGGCGAACAGGTGGCTGAGCAAGCTGGTTCCCAACCAACCGGGGGTCGAGCGTGTGGCCGAGGTTGGAAGCGTGGAACAGGTCACGGTCATGCTGGCCGAAAAAGAAGGCGCCGATCTGGTGATGTTGGCGCCGGGATTGGGCTCACGGCTGCCGCAGATCGCGCGTCACGTCGCCTGCCCGGTCATGGCCGTGCGCTATGCCATCCCGATGATCCGCCCGAAAAGTTTCGGGGCGGAACTTACTGGAAGTCAGAAGTAAAGCCGGATCTGTACGCCGCTTTCACTTCTGCCTTCTGACTTCTTACTTCTGACTTCTTAGAACTGGTTTCAAAAATACATTTTCGCCTCAGGAAGAATGTCCCTCAGGGGCTAAAGCCCAAGATTTTTGCGGCTCGAGCGGCACGGCTGAAGCCGTGCCCTTCCCAAAAACCGGTTCTTGAAACCAGTTCCAGTTACCTCGCCGCTGCGGTGGCCGGCTGCGCGGCGGTAACCGCCGCAAATGCCTTGTCGAGCATGCGGATGGCTTCATCCACGTCCGCCTTGCCGATATTCAGCGGCGGCGACATGCGAATGGCGTTGCCGTAGAGCCCGCCCTTGCCGATGATCAATCCTGCGCGCCGCGCCTCGTCGAGCACGCGGTTGGTTTCCTGCGGCGCCGGTTCCTTGGTGTTGCGGTCCTTGACCAGTTCGAGCGCCTGCATCAGGCCCATGCCACGCACGTCGCCGATCAGGTCGTACTTGTCTTTCAGTCCTTCCAGTCCTTCGCGAAAATGTTGGCCGACGGTGTGCGCGTTGTCCATCAGCCTGTCTTCTTCGATCAGGTCAATCACCGCCTTGGCCGCGACCGAGGTCACGGGATTGCCGCCGAAGGTCGAGATTTGCAGGCCCTTGAAGCTGTTGGCAATCTCCGGGCGCGTCATGGTGATGCCGATGGGCACGCCGTTGCCCAGGCCCTTGGCGGAAGTCATGATGTCGGGTGTGACCTCCCAGTGCTCGATGCCGAACCATTTCTTTCCGGTGCGGCCCCAGGCGGTCTGCACTTCGTCGCTGATGAAGTCGCCGCCATACTTCTTGACGATCTTGAACACGATCTTGAAGTACTCCGGCGGCGGCGTGATAAATCCGCCCAGCCCCTGGATGGGTTCGGCCAGCATGCCGGCGATGGCGCCCGAAGTCGAGGTCTGGATGACGCTCTCCACATCTTCGGCGCACTTCACGCCGCAGTCCGGATACTTCAGTCCGAAGGGACAGCGGTAGCAGTACGGATTCATGGCGTGCACGACGCCGAACGCAGCCGGCAATGACGCGCGCCAGCTATGCATGCCGGTCATGGACTGCGCCGTCTGCGACCGGCCGCTGTACCCGTGGCGCAAAGCCACAATCTCGAAATGCCCGGTGTGCATGCGGGCGAACTGGACGGCGGTCTCGTTCGCCTCGGTGCCGCTGTTGGTGAAATAGGTTTTGCTGATCTCGCCAGGCGCGATCTTCGCCAGCTTCTCCGCCAGCGCGACGATGGCTTCATTGGGCAGCACGGTGGAAGCGTGCTGGATTTTGTCAATCTGCGCCTTGATCTTGGTGGTGACGCGCGGGTTCGAGTGCCCCACCGAGATGGTCACGATGCCGCCGAAGAAATCCAGGTACTTCTTGCCTTCGGTGTCCCACAGATACTGCATGCTGGCGTGGTCGGTGACCAGCGGGTCGGTGAAGTAGGTGGTAACGGATGGGAACAGGTACTGCTTGTATTTGGCGATAATTTCGTCGCGGGTCATGGGCGCCTCGCTGCGCGATTCGCAGACCGGGAAATATAGCACCGTGACTGGCGGTTGGCCATTGGCCGTTGGCAATCAGCCCAAGCGCATCCATTTTCGCTGCTGGTTTCGGTCAGGTCGGAGGTATTCTATCGGGACCGGGCGAGTAACTTTTGTGAGCTCGTGCCAATCCTCCCTGAAGAAGGAAACTTCAACAATGAAGCTCCGCATTCTCTCCCTCAGTGCTGACCAGGAACTCGCCCTGCTTCGCAAACGTGTTCTGGAATCGGCGGGACACGAAGTGGTCACGCCGCTGTCGGACAAAGAAGCGCTGGATGCTGCGTCCGGAAAGAATCGGTTCGACGTTGCGATTGTCTGCTACCGCATGTGGACGGGAAAGTCGAGGCAGGTCATGCGCATCTTCCGCAAGAACAATGCCGATGGAAAGTTCGTCGTGATGGTGCGGGTGTATGGAGAAGTTCCCGATCTTGAGGGTGATCGCTACGTGGTGGGCGCCGATGGGCCCGACGCGCTCCTGGGTGTGCTGAATGAAATGCGGAGCGCCGCAGTCAAGGCGCCTGCCCTGGAATAATGGCAGTGCTGCCGTGCTTGGGCGGATAGAACTGGAGCGCGCTGCTACACTCTTGGTTGCTGAAAAGAGCCCCGACGACGAAAGAGGTGCGTACATGCGTATTCCTCTCCGCCTTGTGCTGCTCCTCGTCATGGTTCAATGTGCGCTGGCAGTCGCACAGTCTCCAGCGCCAGCGGGTGTTCCGCAACCCGCAGTCCCGCAGTGGCCGGTGTTGATAGATCCCGTTTGTCCCGTCAGCTCCTTACATAGTCCCGAAACCAAGCCACCTTCCAATGCTACGAACCAGCTTCGCGTCATGTATTTCCCCACCGCGAAGAAGGCGAAGCTGAAGGATTTCCAATCGTTGTCACTGCAGATTGTCTTTAATGGTCCGCGTTTCGCGAATAACCATGCCCTGGTGCCGTTTCGCCGGGAAGGTGAGCATTGGGAAGCGTTGGTTCCGCTGAGAGAAAAGGGTGTCTTGTACGCCATCTTTACGATCAAGGATGACCAGACAAACGCAGTGGATGACAACGGCGGACAATACTGGGACGTAGTGTTTTGTAATCCGCCGGGCGAAAAGAGTCCCAATGGCCTCCTGAGCCAGGCGCGAAGCTACACCGGCGAGAGCTGGCCGCTCAACATCCGCCGCGAAAAGGACGTCGCCAAGGCGATTTCGCTACTGGAAACTGCGGCCGCCGCAAACAGCAACTCATGGCCCAGAATGATGTTGTTGACCACGTTGTGGGAGTACAAGGCCAAGCGTGATGGCGATGACGCAGCCGCCTACGCCAAACTGGCCCCGGAAATTGAGCGGTATCTGGACGGCCATCTCGAGGATCGGAACACGCAGTCCTCCGGCGGCAATTTCGTGGTGAGACATGCGGAGAAGCTGCCCGCCGACTTTGTCGAGCGCACCATCACAAAGCTCGATGCGAAAGTGGATCGGAAATACAGTTTCCGCGCCGCTCTGGCCTATCACCGGGCGATGAACGAGCCAGACGCGCACCGGCGGCTAGCTGCCCTCGATCAGGTCATCGCTCAGTATCCCGATACAATGCAAGTCGAATCTGCGTATTTTTCGCAGTTCTACGCGTTTGCCGGATTGAAGGATCTCCCCGGTGCGGAATCAGCCTTCGCCAAGTACCGCGAGGTTTCTGCGCGAAACAAAGACGTAATCGATAGCAACGAGTACATGGCCGACCTCGCAATGGCGCAACTCTATATTGATAAGGGTACAAAGCTCGATTCCGCGCTCCAGCTCACCGATGAGGCGCTGGCTTCACTGCAGCCCTTGAGGAATGGGGGAAATGAAGGCTTGCTAGAGCAGATCGAGGCAGAAATTTCCGAGACTCGCGTCCGCGCTTCCCTCGGACTGCACCAGTACGACCTGGCGGTGGAGCAGGCGCAGAAAGCCCTGGTCACGTTCAACAAGCGCGCTGAGGCACACTTTGTTCTTGCCCAGGCTTACGCCGGCGCCGGTGAAAAGACGAAGGCGCTGGATGAATACTTCGAAGCCGCTTTGCTGCCGTCCAACAAAGACCTGGAATATCGTGTTGACTTGGAGCGCTTCTATCGCAAGAACTTTGGCAACGCGAAGCAGTATGAAGCGGCGCTGAAGCAACGCATCGGCGACCGTTTCCAGGCAGCGCATTACGTCCCCAAGCTGCTCGACCAACCTGCGCCTGTTTTCGAGTTTACGACCCTGAAGGGAGAGCAGTTCGACTCGGCAGCGCTCAAGGGAAAGACCACGATCATCAATTTCTGGTCGCCGGGTTGAATGGTATGCATCTCCGAGTTGCGGGGATTACAAACGTTCCAGGCCAGCCATCCCGAAACTGTGGTCGTTGCGATGAACGTGCTGGAGAGCGATGCCGCCCCGAGCACGATAGACAAGCTCGTCAAGAAGCAGAAGCTCGATACGTTGCACATTGCGACCGGCAAGAAATGGCAAGAGAAGTTTGGCGTACCAGAGCAGATCCCGGTGACCCTGGTCGTCAAAGACGGCAAGGTGCGCGTGATGCACGATTCGGTGATGGCCGATCCGGTGTCGTTCCTGGAAGCTGATCTACAAGCCATCCGTAGTGGCGCGGCGGCAGCAAGAAGCTACTAAGATTACTGGCGATAAATCCCCATATCACCAGCTACGCCCCGGAGCGGGAGTCTAAGGCGATAAGGCGCTGGCGCTCTGCGCTTGCACCGCTTTGACGATGTCCTCCAGCCGCAGCTCCAGCCCGCCGTATTCCGGATGGTCGTTAAGCTCCAGGGTGAACGCCACATCCACCGCGTCGCCGGCGAGAATCGAGGCCTGCTGCACCTGTTCGGCCATGCGCCATCCGAGCGCATCAATGCCGCGCGCGAATTTCCCGGCGGAGTTGGGTGAAGACCCACATCTGCCAACACCGGGCAGATGTGGGGCACCGTCGAGCAAATGTGGGGCGCCGATGAGGCGCATCTTCACGTGCTTCTCTTTCAGGATCTTCGGCGCCAGGGCAACGCGCGCTCCGCGTGCCGCAAACACCGGCTCGGGATTGCTCATGCCGAAGGGATTCAACTGCTGCAAACATTCATAGAAAGCGGGCGTGACCTCGCTTCAGCGGCAATTCGCCGTCATATTCCAGAACGCGTTCGAAGTCCGCGGGCGTGAGCCGCTCGCGGGCATAGCGATCGAGCGCCGCCCGCAACGCCGGGACGCGGTCGCACGGCAGCGAGAAGCCGACCGCATGCGCGTGTCCGCCGAATCGCGTGAACATCTGGCGGCACGATTCCAGCGCGTCCAGCAGGTGGAACGTGGGAATCGAGCGCCCCGAGCCGTACGCCTCGCCATCTTCGCGCGAGAGCACCAGCGCCGGACGTCCATAGCGCTCCACCACGCGCGTGGCCGCGATTCCGATCACGCCGCGATGCCACTGATCGCCGTCCACCACCAGGCAAAATGAGTCGCGCACCTCGGGCGCGCTCGCCAGCCGCTCCTCCACCGCTTCGAAAATCCGCTTTTCCTCCTGCTGGCGGTCGGAATTGAGCTGGTTCAGCCGCGCCGCAATTTGCTGCGCGCGGCTTGCGTCCTTGACGCTGAACAGTTCAATGACGTCCTGTGCGACGTCCATCCTGCCGGCGGCGTTCAGGCGCGGCGCGATGCGGAAGGCCACGTCGGTCGCGTTCAGCTTTCTTGCGCTCAGCGCCGCAACCTCCAGCAGCGCCTTCAAGCCCGCATTGACCGGATGCCGCAGCCCGTCGAGGCCGAGCCTGGCGAACACGCGATTCTCGCCCACCAGCGGCACCGCGTCGGCGATGGTGGCGATGGCAACCATCTTCAGAAACGACGGCAGCAGGCGCGCCCGCCCGCTTTCCTCCAGCAGCAATTGCGCCAGCTTGAACGCCACCCCCGCCCCGCACAGCGCTTTGCACGGATACGCGCAACCCGCCTGGTTGGGATTCAGCACCGCAAGCGCCGGCGGCACGCCGTGTCCTTCCGGCAGGTGATGGTCGGTGACGATCAGGTCCACGCCGAGACGCCGCGCGGTTTCGGCGGCGGCAAAGGCGCGAATGCCGGTGTCCACGCTGATGATGAGGGAAACCCCGGCGGCCGCGGCGCGCTCGATGACGTCGTCCTGCATGCCGTAGCCTTCACGGATGCGGTGCGGGACGTGGAAGTCGGCGCTGCCGCCGCACAGCTCGATCGCGGTTTTCAGGATCACGACCGCGGTGGTGCCGTCCACGTCGTAGTCGCCGTAGATGAGGACCTGCTCGCGGTTGGCAATGGCGCGGCGCAGGCGCTCAGCGGCCGTGTCCATGCCGAGCATCAGGTGCGGCGAATGCAGTTGGTCGAGCGATGGATGCAGAAATCGTTGTGCGTCTTCGCCCGTGAAGATGCCGCGCGCAGCCAGCAGGCGCGCGATGACCGGAGGAAGCTTGGCCTCGGCCGCGAGTCGCGTTGCTTGCTGCTTCATCCGCGGTTCGCAGGTGCCAGCGCATTCGAGAAAAGTATCACGAGTACCGAGTACCGAGTACCGAGTACCGAGTAAAGGCAGATGCACTTGTCGAACTTGGTCAAGACATTTCTTGAGGAATTCGTTGCGGGCAAGAACAGATCAAGAAGTTACGTCGGAATCCGAAGCTCAGTACTCGGTACTATCTTTCTTCGTCCGGATCATCCGGCTCGTCAATCATGATGCCGCCATACTCTTCGGCGACGTCCAGCAGGCGCTGGTAGCGGTCGTACCACTCGGTGGAAACCTCGCACAGGAACATCGTTCCCTGGTACGGCCAGCCCAGTTGCAGGAACCCGGTCTTGCCGATGTAGGTGCGCAGCCAGCGGGCTTCGTCAACGTCTTCTTCGTTGGTGTAATTGGAATTGCGCAGGCGCTCGACCATGAAGTCCACGTCCTCGCGGTCGAGCACCACGTCGTTCATGGTGAGGAAAGCCGCGCCGGATGCTTTGGCGAGTTCGACAAAATCCTTCCAGGCGTCCACGTTGCCGTGCGGGTCCCACATCACGCTGGTGACTTCGTCGTTGACATAACCGTGGAAGCGGCGCATGCCGTGGCCTTCGATGAAGGCGGTCATGTCATCTTTCAGGCTGGTAAGGTCGTCCTGCATGACTGACAAGTGTCGCACTTAATCCACTCTAACCAATACATCATACTCCGCGGCGAGGTCGCGTGCGGCGGGCGTGATGATGGTTTTCGGACCTACGAAAATTTTGGCCTTGCGCTTCACCGCGGCGCGAATCTCCGCCTCGCTCACGAAATCCACCGCGCGCGGCTTGGGAGGAGGCGCAGCCGATGGCGGCGCGGCGGCTTTCGCACCTGCGGCCTGCGCTGGGGTTGCCGCCGGTTTCGCGGCTGGCGGCGCCACCTGCTTGCCGGCAAGGAAGCGGTCCACGGCGCGCGCTACCGACCAGTTCACGCCCGTTCCGGCTGCCGGCGCAGCCGTTTCCGCGGGTGTTGCGCACACGCCGCAAACCGCAGCCGAAGTTGTTGCCGAGCTGGCGACTGGCGCCTGCAGACTGGCGCCTTCTGTCACCGGCCTCGCCTCGTAGGCGATCCGCCGCAAGTTGATCAGGTGCAGCGGTGAAATGTTGTCCGAGGTAATGTTGCCGCCGGCGGCGCCGCAGCCCAGCGTCATCGCGGGAAATAAATTGGTGGACGAGCCGATCGAGCCCTGCGGCGCCGGGCTGTTCACCACCACCCGGTACGCGGGCATCTTCAGGCCGTACTCGCGGATCACGGCATCGTCCTTGGCGTGGATCGCGCAGGTGTGCCCCAGGCCGCCGAAGCGCAGCAGTTCGGCGCAGCGCACCATGGCCGCCGCGCGGTCTTTTTCAAAATAGAGTGCCAGCACCGGCGAAAGCTTTTCCGCCGACAGCGGCTCATCGCGTCCGACCTTGTCTAACGGCGCGACCAGCACGCGCACGCCCGAGGGCACGCGCAATCCCGCCAGCTCGGCGACCGTCACCGCGCTCTTGCCGACAAACTTCGGGCAGATGGTATGCGTCTCGGTGTTGACCATCTGTTTCCCGAGTTTTTGGATTTCGTCGCGGCTGAGCAGGTGCGCGCCATTTTTCGCCAGCTCCTTCAGGATCGGCTCGCGCACCGATTCCTCGGCGACAATCGCCTGCTCCGACGAACAGATGGTCCCGTTGTCGAACGTCTTGCCGAACACCACGTCGGCGACGGCCTTGGGCAGATCGGCGCTGCTGTCAATCATGGCCGGAACATTGCCCGGCCCGACGCCAAACGCCGGCTTGCCCGAACTGTAGGCCGCGCGCACCATCGCCATCCCGCCGGTAGCCAGGATCACGCTGGTGCGCCGGTGCTTCATCAATTCCTGCGTGCCCGGAAGGCTGGGAGTATTGAAGCAGCAGATCGCGTCCGCCGGCGCGCCCGCTTTCACCGCCGCATCCTTCATGATCGCCGCCGCCTCGCAACTGCAGCGCAGAGCGGTGGGGTGCGGGCTGAGCACGATGGCGTTCCTCGCCTTGATGGCGATCAGGATTTTGTAAATCGCGGTGGAAGTCGGGTTGGTGGAGGGCAGGATCGCCGCCACCACGCCCACCGGTACGGCAACTTCAATGATGCCCTGCGCCTTGTCCTCGCGCACCACGCCGACCGTCTTCAACGGGCGGATGGCCTCATACACCCGCTGCGACGAGAACAGGTTCTTGATTACTTTGTGCTCGACCACGCCATAGGTGGTCTCTTCCACCGCGATGCGTGCCAGCTTTTCCGCATTGGCGGTGGCCGCGGCCGCTACCGCGTCCACGATGCGGTCCACCTGTTCCTGGGTAAAGGTCTGGAATTCGAGAAAGGCCTTGTAGGCGCGCTCGATCAGATCGCGCGCCTCGGCGACGGAGCGCTCGTCCTTGGTTTGCCCCGGAGACGACGCAGCCGGGGCGGCAGCACGGCTGATGTGGGATCGTGGGCCACGGGAGAATTTGGTAATTGGGTAACTTGGTAATTGGGTAATTTGGTGAATAACGAGCGGCTGCGAAGCGGCTTGCAATTACCAAATTACGAAATTACCAAATTACAAAATCAGATTAGTCGGCGCTTGCCTTTTTCGCTTTCGGGGCGGCGCCGCTGATCATCGGCATCGAACTCTCGAGGTCGCCGTGCGGACGCGGAATCACGTGCACCGCAACCAGTTCGCCGACGCGGCGTGCGGCGGCGGCGCCGGCATCGGTGGCGGCCTTCACGCTGGCGACGTCGCCGCGCACGATCACCGTCACGAATCCCGCGCCGATGTATTCCTTGTGCACCAACTGCACGTTGGCGGCCTTCACGGCGGCGTCGGCGGCTTCGATCGATCCGACCAGGCCCTTGGTTTCGATCATTCCCAGCGCATCCATCATGTTCGCTCCCTGGAACCCGCGCGGATATAGGGCCGCGCGCGACAATACGAGTGCCTGCGTACCTTACTACGCAGACCGCCATGGGTCAACGCTCCCTCCCCGAGCGCCCGCGTTTCCGTGTGTTAAACTTGAGTGTTTAACGCCACCAACTTTTGCGCACTATGGTCCTGTCCAAAGAATATGTGGGCTACCTGGCCCGCGAGATCTCGAAAAAACTGGTCAAGGGCAAATTCATCGAAACCAAGAATCTGCCCGCCGTCACCGAGCGCGTCCACGGCGCCCTGCTCGACGAATTGACGCTGGAAGACCGCATCAACGACGAGGTCCGCATCATTCTGGAAACCTACTCCGAGGAGATGCGCCGCACCGGCGCCAATTACCAGGAAATGTTCAAGAAAGTGAAGAGCGAACTGGTGCGCAAGTACAAGGCGGTGCTGTAGTGCGGGTGGACATCAGGTCGGAAGAGCCGTATCGCATCAGCCGCGACAAGATGAACGTGCTGGCGCGGGCCGTCGCCGAAGCCCTCGCCGCCATGGAAGGTGTGGAGCTGGTCGGGGAGAAGAACACTGTCCGCCTGGAAGTCCGCCGGCTGCTGGAGGAACTGCTCGCGCAGGAGAAGAAGATCGACCTGGAAGCGCGCCGCAAGATCGAATCGCAGAAGCGTACGATCCTGGAGGGCAGCCAGGAGTGGGACATCCTCTACCGCAAATACTACAACGAAGGTGTCAAGAAGCTCGGGATTTAGAGAGTTTCAGTTTCAGTTTCAGTTCGGGTTGTAAGTTCTGAGCTGTGAGGAACCGGCTCACATCCACAATCCCAATTCTATTGCCGCATCAGGGCGCGAAACCGGGGGTGCTCGCGCAGGCTGGCCAGGTCGGGATCGTGTTCCATCCACTGCCGCTGGCCCCAGCCGTGGGTGAGCGACTTTTCCAGGCAATCAATGGCGCGTTCCGCTTCTCCCAACAGCGCGTACACGCAGGCGACGTTATACAGCACCTGCGGCTCTTCGTCCTCCAGTGCGAGCGCGCGCCCCGCCCACTCCAGGCTGCGCTCGCGGTCTCCGACCTGCGACAGCGCATTCGCCCCGAAATACAGCGCTCGCGCGTCGCCCGGATGCAACAACAGGTGCTTCTGCGCCGCCGACAGCCCCCGGCGGTACGCGGCGATCGCTTCCTCCATTCGACCCATCCCGTGCAAGGCGCTCGCCATCAGCATCGGAGCCTGGTAGTCCTCCGGATTCACCAGGCTGGCGCGTTCGAACCACGCCACCGCCTGCGAAAGTTCGCCTTGCGCATACCAGTTGCGCGCATAAAAGTAGTAGGGCTCGAAGAGGTTCGGCCCCAGGCGCATCGCGGTCTCGTACTCCCGTCTTGCGTCGTCATAGTTCTTGCGCAGGGATGCCGCCAGGCCCCGCGAAGCGTGCGCTTCCGCCAGTTCAGGATCAAGTTCCAGCGCTTTTCGGCTGGCCTCATCGGCCTGCTGGATGTTGGTTTCGCTGGAGTCCCAGTAGAAATACAGAAACGCGCTGCAATCGGCGATGCCGGCGTAGGCGCGCGCAAACGACGGGTCGAGCTCGATGGCCCTGGCGAACATCTCGCGCGCGAAGTCGAAGCCCTTGCGCCGGAACTGGTGAAAGAACTGCCGGCCCCGCAGGTAGAAATCGTAGGCCTGCAAGTCGGCGGTGGGAATCTTGCGGATGGCGCGCTGCTCGTGCTCGCTCAGCGCCAGGCGCAACTCGCGCGCAATGCTGTGCGCGATTTCATCCTGAATTGCGAACACGTCTTCCAATTGCCGGTCATAGCGCTCCGCCCATACCGCGTGCCCGGTGCGCGTGTCCACCAGCTTGGCCGTGATTCGCAACCTCGCTCGCTCGCGGCGCAGGCTGCCTTCCAGCACATGGGAGGCGTTGAGCTGGCGTCCCACCTCGGTCGGCATCACCGGCTTGTCGCGGAAAGCCAGGACCGCCGACCGCGAAAAGACGCGCAACTCGGCAATTTTCGCCAGCTCGGTGGTGATGTCCTCGGTGATCCCGTCGCGGAAGTACTCGTCTTCCTTATTGCCTCCGATATTCTCCAGGTAGAGCACCGCGATGGATTTCCTGGCCTGCCCGCCGCTCTCAGCGGCCCGGTGCAGATCGATCGCCAGCTCGCGCGCCGACTGGTACCGCAGCGCTGGCTGCTTGTCCAAACACCGGATAACGATCTCCTCCATCTTCGGAGAAATCTCCGGCCGCAGGCGCGATGGCGGCGCCGGGGGTTGGTTGAGGATGCCGTCGAGCAGGGCGGTGAACAGCCGGGCCTCGAATGGGTGGCGCCCGGTGACCATTTCGTAAAGCACGGTTCCGACGGAGTACAGGTCACTGCGCACGTCCACCGCCCCGCCGCGCAACTGTTCGGGCGACATGTAGCGCAGCGTTCCGGCAAAGGCCGGCGGGGGCGCGTCGCTTTCGGCCGTGGTGCTGTCCGGCAGTGCCGGCAGCGGCATGGCGACACCGAAGTCCAAAATCTTCAGCCGGCCGTCGATGGTCACGCGCAGGTTGGCCGGCTTGAGGTCGCGGTGGACGATGCCGCGCTCATGGGCCGCGGCCAGTCCTTCCGCAAGCTGCGCTGCCAAGTCCAGGATTTCCCTCTCCGGCAGGCGCCCCGCCGCGATCTTTTCTGCCAGGGTTTCGCCGTTCACCAGTTCGGTGACAATGAAGTCCGCGCCCTCATCGGCGTCGAAGTCGAAAATGGTCGCGATATTCGGATGATTGAACTTCGAGAGCGCCAGCGCCTCCTGGCGGAAGCGCTTGCGCGCGGTCTCATCGGCCAGAACGCCCGCGGATAAAACCTTGACGGCCACTTCGCGGTCGAGTCGCTCGTCGCGCGCGCGGTACACCTCGCCCATGCCGCCCGACCCGATCTTTTCCAAAATGCGGTAGTGCCCCAGCTTGCGCGAGGCGGGGATGGCAGCAACGGCGTCGCCCGGCATGGCACCGGCCCCTTCTCCTCACCCACTCGGAAATCGTAGGTCGGCACCCCGGGCAAGTCAAACGCGGCCCGGCACTTATCGGCTGCTTGCGGGCATCGGGCGGCTCCGTTTCGGGAGGGGAAACTTGGATGTCCGGTTTTGCGTATCTCTAAGCGGGAAGAATCTTTCGCCTTGGCGTAGCATCAACTAAATAGGAAACAGTTTATGGGTAACGCACTGAAAACCACATTGCTGCTGGGCCTGCTGACCGGCTTCCTGCTGTTCGTCGGCCAGTACTTCGGCGGGCAGAACGGGATGATCCTCGCCCTGGTCTTCGCCGGGGTGATGAACTTCGTTTCTTACTTTTTCTCCGACAAGATCGCGCTGGCCATGTATCGGGCGCAGCCGGTTTCGCGGGACGACCTGCCGCGCGTCTACCAGATCGTGGAGCGCCTGACGCAGCGGGTCGGCATCCCGATGCCGAAGATTTACGTCATTCCCAGCGATTCGCCCAACGCCTTCGCCACCGGGCGCAGCCCCAGCCACGCTTCCGTCGCGGTGACGCAGGGAATCCTGAACCTGCTGAGCGATGATGAGATGGAAGGCGTGCTCGCCCACGAGCTGGGGCACGTGCGCAATCGCGACATCCTGATCAGCTCCATCGCCGCGACCATCGCCGGCGCTATTACCTTCGCGGCACGCCTGGCGATGTGGGGCGCGTTGTTCGGCGGATACGGCGGCCGCGACGATCGCAATCGTGGCGGCGGCATTGGCGGCTTGTTCATGATCATCCTGGCGCCGATTGCGGCCATGCTGATCCAGCTTGCGGTGTCGCGTTCGCGCGAATACGCCGCCGACGATACCGGCGCGCATCTCACCGGCAATCCCAACGCGCTCGCCAGCGCCCTGCGCAAGCTCGACGAATACTCGCGGCGCGTGCCGCTGCCGGCCTCGCCCTCAACCGCGCACCTGTTTATCGTGCAGCCGTTTCTCGGCACCAGCGGATTGAACCTGGCAAACCTGTTCTCGACTCATCCGCCCATCGCCAAGCGCATCGAGCGCCTGACCGGCCGTCCGGCTGAGTTCGACGTCTAAATAGCTCTCAGCTGTCAGCTTTCAGCCGCTAGTCCCAAGAAACCATTTGCCGCTGATAAACGCAGAAGAGCGCAGATCGAATGAAGTCTTCAGATCAGCGTTCATCTGCGTTGATCAGCGGCAGATGTTTTTGCGTGAGCCGGAACGATCATCAAGTCGCTCAGCCGCCAACCTGAGACCTGAGCGCAGGTTTAACACGATTATCAAGGTCGGCAGGCTGACGGCTGATAGCTGATGACTGAGAGCTGGTTTACAATCGCTGGGTAATGTCTCCCCACACCATCCAGAGCCCGGCTGCGCGCGCGGCCGCGTTGCAGGCGGCGCTGCGCACCATCATCCGCGGTCAGGACGAGGTCATCCGTCTCGCCCTGGTGACGCTGTTCGCGCGCGGCCACCTGCTCATCGAGGGCGTGCCCGGGGTCGGCAAGACCACGCTGGCGCAAGCGCTGTCGCGCGCCCTGGACTGCGCCTTTCAGCGCATCCAGTTCACCAGCGACATGCTGCCCAGCGACGTGCTCGGCATCTCCATGTACTCCGCCGTCGAGCAGTGTTTCGAATTCAAGCGTGGGCCGGTGTTTACCAACGTCCTGCTCGCCGACGAAATCAACCGCACCACGCCGAAAACCCAGTCCGCGCTGCTGGAGGCGATGAACGAATCGCATGTCACCGTGGACGGCCACTCCTATTCCCTGCCGCAGCCCTTCCTGGTGATGGCTACCCAGAACCCGGTCGAGCACCACGGCACCTATCCGCTGCCCGAATCGCAGATGGACCGCTTCCTGATGCGCGTGCACATGGGCTACCCCACGGGCGCGAGCGAGCGCGAGATCCTGCGTTCCGAGGCGGGCGCGGCCCAGCTCGACAGCGTGCGCCCGGTGCTGAGCGCCGCCGACGTGATCGGCATCCAGGATGAGGTCACGCGTGTGCGCGTGGACGATTCGCTGGTGGAGTACGCCTTGGCGATGGTCAATCGCACGCGCGAATCGGCGTATCTTTCCCTCGGGGTCTCGCCACGCGGTGGCATCATGCTGTTTCGCGCCGCGCAGGGCATGGCCTTCCTCGACAGCCGCACCTTCGCCACCCCGGACGACTTCAAGACGCTGGCGGTGCACGTCTTCGCGCACCGCGTCGTGGTCAGCGGGCGCTATTCGTCTACGTTGAAAAAATCGCAGCAGGGGGAAGAGATCCTGCGCGAGATCGTGGACGGCGTACCGGTGCCGGTGTGAGGCCCGTTTAGGGTTAAACTAAGTGCGAGGAACGACATCACAGCGATTGACAATATGGACAGCGAGATCATTTTTAGCGTTGAAGAAGCGGTGGAAGGCGGCTACGTCGCCCGTGCGCTTGGACACAGCATATTTACGCAAGCGGAAAGCATGGAGGAGTTGCGCGAGCAAGTGCGTGACGCGGTGCGCTGCCACTTCGACGAGGGCGCCCGCCCGGCCGTCATTCGGTTGCATCTGGTCAAGGACGAGGTCATATCTGCTTGAAGCTGCCGCGTGACCTGAGCGGCCATGAACTCGCACGCCTCCTTCGCAGGTACGGCTATGAAGTTGTCCGTCAGACAGGAAGCCACCTCCGACTGACCTCGAAGGCAACCGGCAGAGAGCACCATCTGAGCATCCCCGCACATCGAGTGCTTAAGGTCGGAATGGTGGCTGGGATCGTCGGCGATGTAGCTTCTTACCTCGGTCGCCCTCGCAGCGAAGTCGAGGCGGAGTTGTTCGGCGGATAACCGTCTGGCAAATCTCTAGGTCAGCCATCATGTCCGCCGCATCGAATTGCACATATGTCCGTGCTGCGCTTTTTCATGTTGCTCTCGATGGTGATCTGGGTGGGCGGGATCATCTTCTTCTCCTTCGTGGTGGCGCCCGCACTGTTCAGCGTGCTGCCCACGCGCCATCTCTCCGGCCTGGTGGTGACCCGCACCCTCACCTCGCTGCACTGGATCGGCGTAGTCTGCGGCGGCATCTTCCTGATCTGCTCCACCTTCCTGGCCTACCATACCTCGGGCAGCGTGCAGGCCAACGCTGCACGCAACCTGCTGGTGTTCGCCATGGTGGTGGCCACCCTGTTCTCGCAAATGGGCGTCAGCACGAAGATGGCGGCCCTGCGCGCCGAGATGGGCGAGATTGACAAAATCCCGGTCACCGACCCGCGCCGCGTCGCCTTCAACCACCTCCACCAATGGTCCACCGGCCTGGAGGTCATCGTCCTCCTGCTCGGCCTGGCGACTCTGTACATCATTGCGCGTAACTGGGCCATTCCCGTAATGAATTCCCTGAGCGCGCGCTCGCTCTCCACCCGCGCCTAAATCCCGCGCACTTGGTATCATCATGAGTTTGCAACTGGCTGCGGCACGCGCCTATCACGCGCATCCGCTGGCTACCGACTACCGACTACGTTCTTATGAAAACTGGCATCATCGGCCTGCCGCAGGTAGGCAAGACATCGCTGTTCAAGATCCTGACCAAGGCGCAGCTCTCGCCGCAGCACGTCAATCCGCGGGAAGCGCACGTGGGCGTCGCCAGGGTCCCCGACGACCGCCTCGACCGCCTCGCCGCGCTGTACAACCCGCGCAAGCTGATGCACGCCGCGGTCGAGTACGTGGACGTTGCCGCCATGCCGGCGCACGCCTCGCACGCGGAGGCCAAGGCCGGCGCCGGCCTGAGCGACGCCATCGTCGCCAATATCCGCCAGGTGGACGCCATCGCGCACGTGGTCCGCGCTTTCGACGATCCTGCCATCGCGCACGTCGGCGAAATCAACCCGCTGCGCGACATTCAAAACGTCGATTTCGACCTCATGGTCAGCGACCTCGGCCAGGTGGAGAAGCGGCTCGAACGCCTGCAGAAGGACTTGAAGAAGCAGAAAACGCCCGAGCTGGAAAAGGAATTCGATCTTCTCCAGCGCTGTACGGCCTTCCTCGAGCAGGAGCGCCCGCTGCGCGAAATGGCGATGACGCCGGAGGACAAGAAGCGCATCCGCGGCTTCATGTTCCTGAGCGAAAAGCCCGTTCTGCATGTGCTCAACATCGGCGAGAGCCCGGAACTCGGCCGCGAACTGCAGCAGGTCGTGGAAAAATTTGGCCTGAAGGAAGTCACAGCGCACCCCCGAACCGGCGCCACCGCGATCGCCGGCAAAGTCGAAGCCGAGCTCGCCGAGATGTCCGACGCCGACGCCGCCGAGTTCCTCTCCAGCTACGGCATGGGCGAGAGCGGCCTCACCCGCCTGATCCGCAAAACCTACGAGCTGCTCGGCCTGATCTCCTTCTTCACCGTCGGCGAGGACGAGTGCCGCGCCTGGACGATCGAGGACGGCACCAGGGCGGTCAACGCGGCCGGCGTCATCCACACCGACCTGGAGCACCACTTCATCCGCGCCGAGGTCATCCGCTGGGACCATCTTCTCGAAGCCGGCTCGGAAGCCAACGCCCGCGCGCACGGAACTCTGCGCCTGGAAGGCAAGGACTACGTCGTCAAGGACGGCGACGTCATGCACATCCGCCACAGCGGCTGACAAATGTTGCAAAGTTTCTATGTGCTAAGCTGCGCCCATGCAAGCGGCGCTGCAGGACGCTATTCGCAACTTTCCCGATCTCCGCACGCCGCGCCTGCTCCTGCGCCGCCTGCGCATGGAAGATGCCGGTGATATCTTTGCCTACGCCTGCGATCCGCCGATGACACGATTCGTCTTCTGGGAGCCACACCGGACGCTCGATGATACGCGCGAGTATCTCCAGCGCACGCTGCAGGGATATGCGGACGGGCTTCCGCCCTCCTGGGGTATCCAGCACCTCGTCGACGGCGTCATCATCGGCGGTTGCATATTCCACGAGGTCAGCTTGATGCACGCGCGCGGCGAGATCGGCTACTCGCTCGCCCGCAAGTACTGGGGCCAGGGGCTGATGACCGAAGCCGTGCGCGCCATGCTCGATTACGGATTCAACACCCTGCAGCTCAACCGCATTGAAGCGCGTTGCGATGTCGAGAACACCGGCTCCTGGCGCGTGATGGAAAAGGTTGGAATGAAGCTGGAAGGCGTGCTGCGGCAGAACATCATCTTGCACGGCCGGCCGCGCGACGCCCGCATGTATGCCATCCTGCGCGAGGACTGGGCCGCAACGAAAAGCTAAGGAAGCTGCACTAGCCTGCACTCCTGCGGGCGAGGGCGCCCGCAGGAACTACCATTTGGCACGCTACGTACGACTGCCCCGGCGAGGCGCCGGGGCCTACGTCTTCGTTTGGCTGTATTTACTTAGTTCCTCCGCGTCCTCTGCGTCCTCTGCGACTTGGTTTGCTTTTCCCCGAACACGCGCGCGAAAATTTTGTCCACGTTCCGCAACTGCCGGTTCAGGTCGAAGGCGCGCTCGATTTGCTTCCGCGAGATCCGCGACGTAATCTCCGGCTCGGCTGCGATCAGTTCGCGGAAATTCGCGCCGTCCCGCCACGCTTTCATCGCGTTCCGCTGCACGATGCGGTAGGCATCCTCGCGCGCCAGCGTGCCGCCCTCCACCAGGTCGAGCAGGAGTTGTCCGCTGAACACCAGCCCGCCCGAACTCTCCAGGTTTTGCCGCATCCGTTCGGGATACACCACCAGGGTCTCGACTAGGTTCGCCATCTTCGCCAGCATGTAGTCGGCAAGAATGGTCGAATCGGGCAGGATGATGCGCTCCACCGAAGAGTGCGAAATGTCGCGCTCGTGCCACAGCGCCACGTTTTCCAGCGCCGCCTGCGCATTGGAACGCACCACGCGCGCCAGCCCGCTGATCTGCTCGAAGTTCACGGGATTGCGCTTGTGCGGCATCGCCGACGAACCCTTCTGCTTTTCGCTGAAGAACTCCTCGGCTTCGCGCACCTCGGTGCGCTGCAGGTGGCGGATTTCCACCGCGATCTTGTCCAGCGAAGAGGCAACCACCGCCAGCGTTGCCAGGTAATTGGCGTGGCGGTCGCGCTGGATCACCTGGGAGGAAATCGCCGCCGCCTCCAGCCCCAGCCGAGCGCAGATCTTTTCTTCCAGTTCGGGTTCCAGGTGCGCGAACGTGCCCACCGCGCCGGAAAACTTGCCGACGCGCATCTCCTCGGCCGCGCGTTCCAAGCGCGCCAGGTCGCGCGCCATTTCGGCATACCAGTTGGCCAGTTTCAGGCCAAAGGTGATGGGTTCGGCGTGCATGCCATGCGTCCGTCCCACCATCGGCGTGTGCTGGAATTCGAAGGCGCGCCGCCGCAACACGTCGCGCAGCCGCTTCACGTCGTCCAGGAGGATCGCCGATGCCGCCTTCACCTGCAGCGCCTGCGCCGTGTCCACCACGTCGTTGGAGGTCAGGCCGTAATGCAGCCAGCGCGACTCCGAGCCGATCTTCTCCGCCACCGCCGTGGTGAACGCGATGACGTCGTGCTTCACCTCGGCCTCAATCTGGTGAATGCGCGCCAGGTCGAAGTCCGCTTTCTGCCGGATCACCTTCGCCGCCTGGCGGGGCACCAGGCCCGCTTCCGCCAGCGTCTCGGTGGCGGCAATCTCCACCGCCAGCCACTGGCGAAACTTGTTCTCTTCGCTCCAGATGAGGCCCATCTCCGGGCGCGTATAGCGGGCAATCAAGGACCCTCCTGGGTTGCCAACCTGAATAGCCGAACCGGTCATTCTAAATGGAGTAGCCCCCGCCACCTAGCTCGGCGTCTTCCGGCCGCTTGGGGCGCCCGGTTACTGCTCCGCCAGTGCACAAAAGTGGTGTGGGAAAATACATCGTAACCGGATTGAATTTTCCGCAACTTGCGCTAAGATTTTCCGGCTTCGCGGCACGCGGGGGGCGGGCGGTGCGCTCGGGCTTCACCACATTCCGAAGGCCCGGACTACGATGCCGAAATGTGCGCTCCGGCGTCTGCTCCGCGCCGGTCAGGTCCCGATCCAGGCCCTCGGGCGGCCGGCGCTCGAAATCCGAAATCATATCGTGTTACGATGAAAGGTGAGCTCATGAGCCCGCGCGGCAACGTTCAACCGAACTACAAGGCGTTGGCGGAGTTTCGTTACCAGATCCGCCGGTTCCTCCGTTTCAGCGAAGAGACGGCGCGTGCCGGCGGCCTCGAGCCGCAGCAGTACCAGCTCATGCTGGCACTCAAAGGCATACCCAGCGATGTGCGCGGCCGCATCGGTGAAATCGCCGAGCGGCTCCAGATCCAGCATCACAGTACGGTGGAGTTGGTGGACCGGCTGGCGCGCCGCGGACTCATCAAGCGCCGCCGCAGCGGGTCGGACCGCCGCGAGGTCTTCCTCGAGCTCACACCCCGCGGCGACAAGTTGCTGCAGGAGATGGCGCTGCGTCATCGGGCGGAATTGCGCGAGATGGCGCCCGACCTGGTCGCCGCGCTCAAAAGAGTGGTGCGCGACACCCAGGCCGATAACGGGCCGCGACCCGGCAGGAGCACAGCAAGCCGCAGTTGAGGTGAAGGCTCAAGGATGACCGAACCGCAACCCGGTACTGTGGTACTCGGTACCGGGTACTGTTTTTTCGCGTCCAATGCTGCTCTGGATCATCTATCCAGTAGAGCGGGGTTCCCCAATATTCCCCGGATGTGAGGACTCGCAGAACGAAATGGACCTTATTGTCTACTCGTCCAGTTGGTGCCCGGACTGCCGCATCGCCAAACGATTTCTCGCCAAGCACAACGTTCCCTACCAAGAAGTTGATATCGAGGAGACGCCCGGCGCGGCGCAGGAGATTCTCGCCCGCACCGGCAAGCGCGCCATCCCGCAGTTTGTCATCAACGGCGTCTGGGTGGAGCCGTATCGCCCGGGCGAAGGCTTCCTCTACGAAGAGATGAGCAAACTGCTCGGTATCAGCGACGATCCTGCCGCCGCGAACGACTGACAGAGGGTCCTTCGGTCTGTCGGTCTCTCGGTCATCAGCGGGTTCGGGCGTAACTTACGATAAGCGCTGTTCACAACAATTATCGTGGTAATGTGCGAGGGTTGGAGCGCCGGAGGCCGGGAAAATTGAGCGCTCAAAACTGTTGACGTGCTCATTTTCATTCCAGAATACCTGCGATTCCGTGATCGTCACATGGTGGTTGCCGTGGGAACGATGGATTCCGAGAAAGATACCCAAACTAGTCATTGGGCCATATTTACTTGACTGCTCGTTCGCAGCCTGGCATTTTCGTGGGCCGTGGTGGGTGGTCGTATCGGTTGCCCTTGGGGGAATCGTGGTTTCCGCGATGGTGGTTTTCGAGGAACGACGAAACAGGCATGCGATTGGCCCGTCGCCGAGGGATCGGTCTTCACGTTGCGAAAGCGCGATAACGATGGATTTCCTGAACGTGATGCTTACCTACACCTACAAGGTCCAAGACGAGCGGTAGGCGGCAGCGAGTCGTTTGTTTCGCCAGGATGAAGACGCGGCGCGGTTCAAGGACGGGTGCGAGGAGTGGGTCATTGACAGTCCGGCCCGATAGACCGGAAATTCCGTGCTGGTCGCGAACCCATACCATAACTGCTGCTAAATCGCCTTAGCACAAGTAACAGGCCGGGCGGCCGCTAACCGTCGATTTAAACAAATCAGCCACCGTAATATCCAGTGGCTGATTTGTTTTCGCTAACAGCTAATTGCTAAACGCTAGTTGCTGTACAGCAGCACGCCTTCCTGCTTCTCTTCGCCGACCTGGCGGTAGAAGAGGCGGTCGCCGTCGAGGTAGACCTCCAGGAACGCCGGGCGCACGTTGATGGCGCCCTGGATGAGCGCTTCGCTGAGCGGGTCTTCGATGTACTTCTGCAAGGCCCGGCGGAGGGGACGCGCGCCGTAGCTGCGGTCCACCAGCGTCTTGTCCAGGATCCACTTGCGCGCTTCCTCGTTCACCGTCACCGTGATCGACTTCTGCGCCAGGTTCTGGTTCAACTGGGTGACCATCAGTTCGACGATGGCGATCAGGTCCTGCTCGCTGAGCGAGCTGAACAGGATGACCTCGTCGAGACGGTTCAGGAATTCGGGGTTGAAGGTACGCTTCACTTCGTTGCGCACCACGTCCTCCACGTTCTTCGAGACCGCGTCCTCGCTGCCGGCCTCGAAGCCCAGCCCCTTGCGCTTCTGCAGGTGGCGGGCGCCGATGTTGGAGGTCATGATGATGATTGCGTTCTTGAAGTCCACGGTGTTGCCCAGACCGTCGGTCAACTGGCCGTCTTCAAATACTTGCAGCAGGATGTTGAAGACATCCGGGTGCGCCTTCTCGATTTCGTCCAGCAGGACGACCGAGTAGGGGGCGCGCTTGACGCGCTCGGTCAACTGGCCGCCTTCTTCGTAACCGACGTATCCCGGAGGCGAACCGATCAGCTTGCTGACCGAGTGCTTCTCCATGAATTCCGACATGTCGAAGCGCACCAGCGACTTCTCGCTGCCGAACATGAATTGCGCCAAGGTGCGCGCGACTTCGGTCTTGCCGACGCCCGTCGGGCCCAGGAACAGGAAGGAGCCGATGGGCCGGTTGGGAGACTTCAGGCCGGCACGGCTGCGGCGGATGGCGCGGGCCAGCGCCGAGATCGCCTTCTCCTGCGAGATGACGCGCTTGTGCAGCTCGTCTTCGATGCGCAGCAGTTTCTGCGATTCCTCTTCCTTGATCGAGGTGATGGGCACGCCGGTCCAGCGGGAAACGACGTCCTCGATGTCCTCGCGGCCGACCACGCCGGTGGAGGATTCATCGAGATGGTATTTTTCGCGCAGGGCGCGCAGGTTCTCGCGCTCCTTGCGCTCCTCGTCCGAGTAGAAGCGCGCCTTCTCGAACTCGTGGTTCGCGATGGCGTTCTCCATGCGATGGACGATGAACTTGATGCGCTTCTGCACTTCGGTGATCTCATCGGGCAGCGAGGTCTGGCGCAGCTTCACGCGCGCGCCCGCCTCGTCAATCAGGTCAATCGCCTTGTCGGGCAGGAAGCGGTCGGGAATGTAGCGGTTGGAGTGCGACACGGCGAAGTTCACGGCCTCGTCGGTGTAGCTGACCGCGTGGAATTTCTCGTAGCGATCCTTAATGCCGTTAAGAATCTTGACCGCATCGTCCTCGTTGGGAGGCGGAACCTTGACGGACTGGAAGCGGCGCTCCAGCGAGCGGTCCTTCTCGATAGACTTGCGGTACTCGCCGGGTGTGGTGGCGCCGATGCACTGGATTTCGCCGCGCGACAGCGCCGGCTTCAGGATGTTGGCGGCGTCCAGCGAGCCTTCCGCCGATCCCGCGCCCACCAGCGTGT
Source organism: Terriglobia bacterium (assembly GCA_963760265.1). GTDB lineage: Bacteria > Acidobacteriota > Terriglobia > Terriglobales > Acidobacteriaceae > JAIQGF01. The sequence continues at coordinate 102,315 of CAVXCR010000040.1, read as the reverse complement.
GCAGCTCGTCAATGAAGATGATGGCGTTCTGCGACTCCATCAGTTCCTTCATGATCGTTTTGAGACGCTCCTCGAACTGGCCGCGGTACTTGGTGCCGGCGACGATCAGCGATAGGTCGAGCCCCAGGATGCGCTTGTCGGAAAGGAACGACGGAACTTCGCCGTCGGCGATGCGCTGCGCCAGTCCCTCGACGATGGCGGTCTTGCCCACGCCGGGTTCGCCGATCAGGACGGGGTTGTTCTTGGTGCGGCGGCAGAGAATCTGGACCACACGCTCCAGCTCCTGCTCGCGTCCGACCAGCGGGTCGAGCTGGTTGTCCATGGCGGCCTGGGTGAGGTCGCGGGAGAACTCGCTGAGCAGCGACGATTCGCGATTGCGCTGCGGCGTGGCTTTCTCCTGCGTGCTGCGCGCCAGTTCCTCGCGGATGGTGGAGAGGCGCAGGCCGCGCTCGTGCAGAATTTCGGCGGCAAAACACTTTTCTTCGCGCAACAAGCCCAACAGCAGGTGCTCGGTGCCGATGTGCTTGTGCGACAGGCGCTCGGCTTCCTCCGCCGCATACGCGAGCACGCGCTTGCACTCGTTCGACAACGGCAGGTCCACCGAGGTCGAAACCTTTTCCCGGATGGTGGTGTGGCCTTCAATCTGTTTCCGGATCGACTCGACCGAGGCGTGCGAGCGCAGGAAACGATTGGTCAGGGCCTTGTCTTCGCGCAGCAGGCCCAGCAGCAGGTGCTCGGTTTCGATGTAAGGAGAACCGAACTGGCTGGCCTCGTAGCGGGCGAAGAAGATGACGCGCCTGGCTTTTTCCGTGTACCGTTCAAACATTGGTTATTCTCCCCATAACCTAAGACCCTCTCACCCCATCCACCGCCTACGACGGCGACGCCCGGTTCGGCGTCGGACACGGAAGCGGAACCCGTCCCCTTGACTCCGGCAATCCTCATGCCATTGGCAACGACCCCGGAGCAACTTCCTCCAGCCGCCCATTCTCCAGCCGCATGACGCGGCTGCAACGGCGCGCAAACGCAAAGTTGTGGGTGGCAAGGAAAGAAGTTAGCCGATACTCGTGATGTAACCTGGCGATCAAATCAAATACCGCCTCAGCAGTCCGGTTATCCAGATCGCCGGTGGGTTCGTCTGCCAACAGCAATTGCGGCCTCGTCACCAGAGCCCGGGCTAGTGCAACGCGTTGCTGCTCGCCCCCGGAAAGCTCGCCTGAACGATGGTGCGCCCGATCCTCCAACCCTACTTCGCGCAGCCACCGCGCGGCCTCCGATTCCGCCTGGGTCCGTGCCTGGCCCCGGATCATGAGGGGCATGGCCACGTTCTCGGTTGCGGTGAATTCCGGCAGCAAATAATGAAACTGCCAGACAAATCCAATCTCGCGGTTGCGAAATTCGGCTGCCGCTTCGTCGGTCAGCGATTGCAGCTTTACTTGGGCGCAGTATACGTCACCTTCGGAAGCGCTATCAAGCGCTCCGAGGATGTGCAAAAGTGTTGATTTCCCCGCACCCGATTGTCCCACAATGGCTACCATTTCTCCCGTGTGCACCCGGAAGGACAAGTTGTCAAAGAGCACCAGATCGGACCTGCCCGAGCGAAAGACCTTCTTCAGGTTTTCCACCCGCAGAATCTCGGTCTTTTCCATTGGATGCAGATCTTTCTCCCACGGTGCAACAATCCCCGGCTCACCCTGGCCAAGACCCACATCCGGCCTACGCTTTGCCTATCATGACACGGAATGGAAGCCTAAGTTGCACACAACCGGTAACGGCAGTACCAGTCCCGAGTCGCCAGTCCCGAGTCGTGAGTAACCTGGCCCGAGTTACGCCGAGTGGCGCAATGAACACATCCGCTGCTAATCGCGTTCTTGCAAGCTGTTAATGAGCCCACTGATGATCCGGCTGACCTCATGAATCTGGGCAGTAATTGGCTTTTCATGTTCGGGCGCAACGTATTTCAGTCTCTCCGCAATCAGTACCTGCGGATCCTGACGATTCCCGTTCTCGGAACGGCTATTCGGGACTCGCGTCTCGGGACCCGGGACTCACTCATAGCGCAGCGCTTCGGCGGGCAGAATGCTCGCCGCCGACCACGAGGGATAAATAGTTGCCAACCGATGCACGCACACGCCATAACAAAAGAGACCCCGATGGCCACCACCGCCACCCATATCCCGTCCACCAGGCGCGGGGCGAAGGGAACGTAATCAATCGAATACACCTCGGGGGAGAGGGAGATAAAGTGGTAATGCCCGCCCGCCCAGGAGAGCGCGTAGCCCACCACCAGCCCGAGCGCGGTGCCGACGATTCCTACCATGACCCCTTGCGCAATGAACACACGCCGCACCTGGCGCTTCTTTGCCCCCATGGACATCAGCACCGCGATGTCGCGCGTCTTTTCCATGACCATCATGATGAGCGAGATCAGGATGTTGAGCGCGGCGACGAATACGATCAGCCCAATGGTGATGAAGGTGACGACCCGCTCCAGGCGCAGCGCACGGAACAACGCCCGGTTCTGCTCCATCCAGTTGGTGGCCATGAACCCGGGGCCGGCGGCGCGCTGCAGTTCCGTGCCCACCTGCCCCGCTTGGTAAATGTCGTCGATCTTAAATTCGATCACCGACACCAGGTCGCCGAGACCAAACAGTTGCTGCGCGTCGGCAAGGCGGATGAATGCCCATGAGCTGTCGTAATCGAAGAAGCCTGAGTTGAAGATGCCGGCGACTTTGTAGCGCGCGTACTTGGGCACCAGGCCGAAGGGCGTGAGCTCGCCTTGCGGGCTGATGACCATGACCACCGAGCCGACGGTGGCGCCGAGGTCGTCGGCCATTTCCTTGCCGAGCACGATCGGAGGCATGGAACGAATTCGCCCCAGCGCATCTGGCATTGTGTCGCGATCCTTCAGCTCGTGAGTAATGCCCAAGTCTTGTGCTGTGGTGGTGCTTGCTTCTGGAATAGCTTGATTGGGGCGACCTGGGCCGATTCCATTCGGCTCCAGCGCCGCCGCCGAGCCCACGGTCACGTTCTTCAGCATGTCGCTGACCTTGCGCTCGTATTCGGGCAGGATTCCCTTCAATACGGCGCCCTTGGCCCGCGCCCCGCGCGACACCAGCACCTGTTCGTAAATCGCGGGCGAGGCTGCGGCGACGTGCGGCTCCTTGCTTAACCGCGCCAGCAGCGGCTGCCAGTTGCGGATGCCGTCGCTTTCCACGCGCAGCAGTTGCACGTGCGAGGTGGAGCCGAGCAGGCGGTTTTGCAGGTCCTGGCGGAAGCCGTTGTTGATGGCAAGAGCGATAATCAGCGAGGCGACCCCGGCAGTGACACCGGCAATCGAGATGGCGGTGATGATGCCGATCACGGCTTGCCGGCGCTTGGCACGAAGATAACGCGACGCGATGAAGAGTTCGAACTTCATGGGCAGGTCCCTCGCTGCGCTCGGGATTTCGGCAGCGGGCTCACCCCCTCGCTTCGCTCGGGGTCACGCCCGCTATGCGCCTCAACTTTCAGCTCTCGGCAAAATCATGGTAAATGATGGTAAATGATGGTGCCCCACATCTGCCCGCCGTTGGCAGATGTGGGTCTTGTCCCGCGAACGACAAAGGCGGTTATTGTCCGGTTGCCCGCAAGTAGGCATTGATCTCGCCAGCGGGGTTGGGCAGGCAGCCGCCGGCGCGACGGTAGATGCAGGCGTGTCCCCAGCAGCGCTCGAGCGCGTACCCCGCCGGATGGCCGGGCACACCATCGATCGTGACCAGCACATTGAACGCGGCGCTGCTCGCGGCAACAGCAGCGTCATCCTTCACCGGCACGATCGGCACCTTGCGGTGGAGATTGGTGTACCCGCCCGACCAGAACCAGTAGCCGCGCAGGCCAACGCCGCACACGCTGGCATCAGCGCTCAGGCGGCGGAACGCCGGCAGCGCGCCGTTGTACTTGGCGGACATCTGCGCCGTGGTCCAGGTGTGCAGCGAAAGTGCCGCCACAATCAGGGCGGCAATGGCGACAGCGCGAGCACTGGGCTGTGATTGTCTTTGCAAGCGCGCAATGACATCGGCGATCCCGACCCCTGCCAGCATTACCAGCAACACCACGGCCGGATAGATGAAGCGATACTCCTTGTGCGCCACCGCGCTGTGGGTCACCAGCACCGCCGCGGCCACCGCCGCCAGCACCGGACTGCGGCGCGCTCCCCAAAGCGAGAACGGCAGCAGCCATCCGACCCTCAGGATCAGGTAGCCCCAGTAATAATTCCACGGGAAGACGCCATAATGCATGCTCCTCGCCTGCACCAGGTTCACCCTCAGCGAGCGCACGTAGGAAGCGAATGGAGAACCCCAGGTGATTGCGTCCAGCGCTCCGAAGGCGGCGAAGGCAAGCGCGGCCGAGGCGAGAATCGGCGTCCAGCGCCGTCGTGGCAGCCGGTAACAAATAAAGACCAGGGCCACGGCGACTGCCGGCGCAAGCTGCAGCCTGAGTCCCACAACCGCGCCCAGCAGAACACCGGACACGAGCAGGCGCGCCGGTCGCGACCGCGGGTCGGCCCAGTACCCGAGATACAAACCGGCGACCAGCAGGTGCGCTGCCATAACTTCGTTGAGCGGCTTGGGGCCGTAGTACACCAGGTCGTACCACACGGCGCAGAGGATCGCCGTCAATATCCCGGCGCGCGCGCCCAAGACACGGCCCGCCCATCGGTAACCGAACCACACCACGGCGAGCGAGACCGTCGCGAGCTTAAGAGTTATGCCGAGCAAGTAGCCGGACGATCCTGCGCCCATCCATGCCGTCAGGCGCATGATGATTGCCAGCCATCCGGGCAGGAACCAGTTGCGCGCGCCGGTAAGCCATTCCCACGTCACCACGCCGTTGCCGAAGGCGAGGCGGTGCGCGGGTTCGGTGGTCTGGAAGATTTCATCCGGCCAGTCGACGGTGGGATACGCGAGCGCCAGCCCGACGCGCAGCGCGAGCGCCAGGAAAAGCAGCGCGAACACCAAATAACCGGCGGACACGCGTCGCCCTGGAGACGCCAAAGATTCGCGTTCCTGGAGACTTTGAGGCATGCGAGGTAGAGTACGCGTACGATATCACGGCCAGGAATTCGCAAATCGCATTCAGAGGTGACGCCATGCGCAGGTGGTTTGTGCTTGCTTGTGTGCTGCTGTTCGCCGCCGCAGCAGCGGCGCAGAAGATGACCGAGCAGATCAAGTGCGGGCAGCCGGATCGGCAGTACGCCATCCCGGTCGGCGACGCACCGGGGCACGTCTACAGTATTTCGCATAACAGCTGCACTTATCCCAAGCCGGCTAATGTCGGCGTGGCGAAGAAGGTTTCCGCTGAGGACGTCATCTTCAGCGAGACCAGCGGCAATAGCACCCAGTGGCACGGCCTGTACACCGAGACCATGAGCAACGGCGAAAAGCTCTACTACCGGCACCACGGCGGAGGCGTGCTGAACAACGGCACTTTCACTTCCGGCGAAGATGTCTGGGAGGTCAGCGGCGGCACGGGCAGTTACAAGGGGTTCAGGGGCAAGGGAATCTGCAAACTCCATCCGCAACCTGACGGCACGTTTCTCGATGACTGCAGCGGCGAGTACACGTCACAGAAATAGTTTCAGTTTCAGCCAGGAACGCCGCGGTCAGAAACGCGGCAGGATGCTGGGGACGCGCTGCTTGTAGTCACGGTAGGCCTGGCCAAAGCGCGCTTCCAATTCCCGTTCTTCGGCGGCGATCATCAGCGCGCCGGTGATCACGGCAAAGACGAGCAGCGCGTACAGCACCACCAGTCCTGTCCCGACGGCCCAGCCGAGCAATTCGCACAAGTGGCCGAAGTAGTAGGGATGGCGGACGCGCCCGCGAATGCCGGAGGTGTGCAGCCGTTGTTCGTGGCGATGGGGCTCGAGTTCGGAGCGGCCGAAGACCTGGTCGGTGCTGAAGTCGCGGCGCGCGCGGGCGTAGACAAAAATTCCCGTCAGGATCAGCGCTGCCGCGGGAATCCAGGTCCACGGCGTGCGATAGAGCGCGAGCGTTCGCCAGGGCCAGGTAATCGCGCCGGCGACGATCCAGAGTGCGATCCACAGCGGCCCGACCCTGCTGAGACGGACCTTGCGCGCGCGCCAGAATTCAATGTGCGGGTGGACCAGCAGCCAATAACAAGGAACGGTCGCGTAGATGATGGCGATCGCCCACGCGGCGGTGTAGAGAATGGACATTCCGCGAATCAACGACACCCAGGACTAGCCACGGATCACCACGGATACACACGGATCTGAATTCTTGATTTCTTATCCGCGTGCATCCGCGGAAATCCGTGGCGGACTTGTCGCGCTTTCCGCGAGCCTTGGGATCTACCGTCCGCGTACCACGAACTTTGCCGAGCCCATGTTCTCGAAGCGATCGTAGACGCGCACCACGATGACATGCTCCTGCGCCGGTCCGGTCGAGGTCGCCCCATCCCCACCTCCGGCGACGCGGCGGCCCGGCTTCGGTCGAATCGGTTCCGCAGCCGCGCTCTCCGCGGCGGTTTTGGTTGGCGCGCCGGGAATCGCGGCCAGGAAATCATAGTTTTCTACGCGGTAATCGGAGAGCCGGCCGATGGGTTCGACGTACTGCCACTCGCCGGCGTCAATCGAGTACTCCGCGCGCTTGATGGTGGAGAAGCCGTCCATGGCGCGGAAGGTGATGTGCAGCGCATGGTTGTCGAAGGCGGCGTTCAGGTTCACCACCTGCGGCGGCGTGGTATCAATCTCGAAGCGCTGGCTTTCCTTGGCCGAGTTCAGCGCCTCTTCCGGCGAATGCGAAGGCGCGTCGGAAGCGACCACGCGGATGGTGTAGCCGCCGTCGGGCAGCAACGCGGCGTCAAAGGAATAGAACTTGTCGGTGATGTTGTCCTTCAGCAGCTTCCACTGGGTTTCGTTATCGCCGCGATAGTAGACGGAATAGACCAGTTCGTCGTCGTTCTCGTCGTGGGCGGTCCAGCGCACGGCCATGGATCCGCGGTCGCGCAACGCCGGCGCCGGCGCCTCGAATCGCGGCGCGGGAATGTTGCCGACGGTAACAGTTTCGACGCTCGGCTTGGGCAGGGACTGGAAGCGCGCGCCGGTTTGCACGAATACTTCGTCAATCACCGGCGCCACGTTCTTGGGCAGGTAATTGATGAGCACGCTGCTGATGGAGGGGTTGGGCTTGCCCGGGTGCAGCACCGCCTTCCACTGCACGAACCGCGCCGGCGGGACGCCGAGCTCAGCGCCCGCCGCGAAATCGATTTTCTTCCACGGGCTCCAATTGCGGTCGGGATTGTCCACGTTGCCGCTGCGGGCGTAAACGTCGAAGGCGCCGCTGCCGCGGACTTCGGCGCGTCCCCAGAGCGAGAAGTTGCGGCCATCGAATACGTCGCTCTCGTAGGTGCCGTCGGCATCGGGCGCCGCGCCGAGTGTAAAGATCTTGCCCAGATTGCTGGTAGCCGCGTACACCCCGCCGTTGGGCGCCTGCGCCAGCGCGGTCACCTGGGTGGCGCTGGCCTTCACCAGGTCGGTGAAGCTGCCCGCATCCCGGATGACGTACACGCGTCCCTTGTTGCCGGTGCCGGCCAGCAACTGCCCGCGCTGATCGAAGGCGAGCGAATAGACCACGTCTTCCCGCGAACTCCAGATGCGGCGCGGCGAGCCGTCGGGGGCGATCTGGTAGACCTCGGAACCGCCGATTGCCCCGAATGCCGGCACCGGAATGGTCATCGGAATCGGCGCCGGTGCAGCCTGGACCGCGCCCGCAGCCACGCCCGTCGTAACCGTAATGGTGGGCGTTGCTGTTGGTACGGCTATGACTTGGGGCGGCGGCGTTCCCACGCGCTTTTCGCCGACACCCGCGGCATAGATGTTGCCGGCCGGGTCGATGTCGAGCGCGGTAATCTCTTTTTTCGGCGCGCTATAGAGAACGAACGCCTCGCCGGACGGCGAGATGCGGTAGACCAGCCCGCTTCCGTCGGAGCCGGCAATCAGGTTGCCCCGCGGATCGAAATGCAGGACGCGGATGTGGGCTTCGTCGCTCTTGAAAAACAGGGAATGTTCGCCCGTTTTCTCGACCCGGAAAATCTGCCCCTGGTCACCGGTGGCGACGTAGATCCGCCCCTGCGCGTCCTGGGCCAGGTCCCAGATGTACTTGGTTTTCGGATCGAAGAAGACCGAGGAAGTGTAGCTCGGGTCCACCGGAAGCTTCGCTGCTTGCGGCGGCGCGGTGGTTGCGTTGGATTCCGGTGTCGCCTGGGCGCCCGGCGCTGCGCCGTGCACAATCTTGTACACCTTCCCGTCCGGCGAGGTAGCGGCGTAAATCGCCCCGCTCGCATCCACCACCAGCGCCTGCACCTGCAGTTCTTGCGGCTGAAAGATGATGCTGGCCTGGCCGGAGGGGGTCACGCGATACACCCGAGCGGGCGCGCCCGCAGCCGCGTAGATGTTGCCCTGCGCGTCTCCGGCGATCGCCCACACATAGGTTGATGGCGTGGTGAAAATCGGCTTCAGCGAGGGCGCCAGTTCCAGGCCGCCTTCGCTGCGCATGGCAACGCCCTTCGCCGTGCCCTTCTCCAGATCGTCAAACTTGCTCTGTTCCCAGGTGCGGGTGCCTTCGGCCAACACAAGAATGGAGAGAAGAAGCAAAGAGAGCGGCAAGTACAGCTTTCGCATCACGAATCCTAAGAGGGAATTGTGAACAGCGTAACACAGCGGAAGGTCTGTCGGTCTCTCGGTCGATCGGTCGCCGTTATCCGTGATCGATTTTCAGAGCAGCAATCATGGGCCGAACAACCGAAAGACCGATAGACCGATAGACGCTCTCACTGGCCACTGGCCACTGCAATTAAAAAGCCCCCGCACTCGCGCGGAGGCTTGGGGAAGGTACACCTCTCAAGCATCGTAAACCGGGGCCTGTTCTTCTTCCCGGAACTGGGAGCTTTGCAGAACGATTTCCACCGCTTCCAGCACCGCCAGCATCGAATCGCGATCGGTGTTGAGGCCGCCGCTCAGGCAGGCGCGGTCGAGTTTCAATTCACCCAGAATGGACGAGCCCTCATCGCCAGTCGCGTCCCGTTCTCCCGGCGGCTCCGGAATGCCGAGGTCGGGCATCATCCAGGCGCCGACCAGCACATGCAAATGCTGGGTGCAGCAAAGATGGCAAATGCCCGGCTGCTCGGCGAGCTTGTCGTTCCACTTGAGAATGTCAATGTGGTGCGCGCGGGGTTGGTCACTGACCAGGAGCCACTGGCTATGATCGCGCTCCTCGATCCCGCAGACTTCGCATTTGTAATTTTGGACTCGGCTCATAGGAGCCTCCCAACCCTAATCGTTAGACGGCCACGCAGCCTGCCTGTTTGTCCTTCAAAACCCGAAAAGGAAAATTTTGTCGCTCCCGAGGTTCTTTTCCGGCCCCGGTTAGCGCGGTGCGATCGTGCGTCGCGACCGGTTCAGCCCTTCCGGTGATCTCCTGCAGCGCCGACTGGTTCCGCAACACCAGCGTCGCGCCGCGAACTTCGATCAGCTTCTGCTTCTTGAATCGTGCCATCGCGCGAGTCACGGTCTCGCGAGTGGTGCCGATCATCTGCGCAATCTCTTCGTGGGTCAACGTTAGTTTGAATCCCGGCGTCCCGTTGGTAACGTTACCTTCGGCGTGATCTTCGCACCAGCCGATCAGCAGGCTCGCCAGCCTCCAGTCGGCCGAGCGCGACAGGCCCACCCAGCGCAGTTCGCGGCAGGCATTGTTGTACTGCCGGCTGATCTGGGTGGCGGCGCCCAGGCAGGCTTCCGAGTCCTCGCGGATGAAGCGGAGAAAATCATCCTGGCGGATGAAGTTCACCTGGCACGGGCTCAGGGTCTCCACCGTCGCTTCGTAGGCCTTGTTCATGACGCAGGCGCTCAGGCCCAGGACCTCGCCCGGACCGGCAATCTTCAGGATCAGCGTGCGACCGTCCTGCGAGACCACCGACAGCTTGGCCTCGCCGCGGCAGATCATGTACACCCCCCGCGGCGCCTGTCCTTCCACGAACAGCACGGCGCCCTGCGGGTACGAGGTCACGAATGACATTGCCTCCAGCTTCTTCAGCGTCGCCGGCGGCAGTTGGCAGAAGAACCCGGCAGAGTGAGCGCCACAGTGATCACAGGATTCGCTCGGCTGAAGGTTGTACGGTGTGCGGTAGGTAGACATTGCATCCTTCCTCTGAGGCTTGCGTGCCTCCTCGAAACCTTCGAGACCTGATTCCAAGGAAAGCGAAAGCACGACCGCAGCCAAACCGTCCTGCCGCTCATGTCCAAACAAGGTTTTGTAGAATCAATAACTTGCGAATGTCATGCCAGGGGAGGTGTGCGCGGCATCACACGTTCTTGTGAGCGTAAGCGCACAACCGGCGGTGCGTTATGGGTGAAATAGCGCAGGGGGGCGAGTTCTGAGTTGCGAGTTGCGAGTGGTAGCCGAAAAGACTGCCCAGCGCCTGAAGCCTGAAGCTTACAGCCTACTTCACATTGACGGTGATGATCTGCGCGCCCGAAACCACGTAGTCCAGCGGCGTCGAGGATTCGTTCACCGACGACTCGCCCACCACCACCATGTCCTGCGTGCCGCGCATGCCTTCCATCACGGTCATCACCGACAGCGGCATGGTGGGCATGACTTTGTCTTCCACCATGGCCTGCGGGTTGGCCTCCAGCAGCGAGACGTACAGCCGGTCGTTGGAGTGTTCCTTGTTGAGCAGGGCGATGGTGGACGCCAGGTCCATGCGGCGGGCAAACGCGACGCCGATGTTACGCATGCGGTCCAGCGTATTGCCGTCGCTGATCAGGATGCGCAGCGTTCCTTTGGGGGTTGAGGTCGGAATCTTCACCGGAACCTGGCGCACGATGCGCTCGCCGCGATAAGGACGAAGCACGGACTCGACCACGATCTCGTCCCCCGGCCGCGCCTCGGTCACGTCGGTGCGCGCGCTTTCCAGTTGCGCCGAGCGGCGCTCGCGAACGATGTCGAAGTCGAGTTCGACGCCCTTGATCTTCGGCTTGTCGTACGGGTTCTGGTAGATGCGCCCGAAACGGTCGCCCAGCGAGAGGGCGGCAGCGAAGGCCGTCGGCATCCCTGCGTCCGACGGCGCATACATGTTCTGCAGGTGAACTTCCGGATAGCGGTTCACGCTGATGCTGCCGTTCATCCGGTAGGTGACGTCTTCGCCCGCTTCATTCACTCCCTGCAGCGAGCTGAACACCGTGGCCATGATCGCCACCGGGGTCAGCCGGCTGTTGTTCAGCACCTCGTAATGGAACTGCTTGGGTGGGTTGGCGCCGTGAATGGTCAGCGTCACCGGGATCATCTCGGGCTGCTTGTCGAAGCGCCCCAGGATTCCGGTGTGGCGGTCCTGCACGAAAGCGCCGATCGCTTCGGTGGTATTGACGATCTTGAACGCATTGAGCGGCGAAGGCAGGGTGGCCAGCACGCGCGCCTTGGTCATGGGCATGTCCACCATGCCGAATTGCAGCAGCGGATGGCCGCAGGCCAGCAGGCGCTGCGCATCCATGTAGGTGACGGTGCAGGTGGCGGCGATATTGACGTCGCCGCGCACCAGGATGGCGCTGACCGCCGAGCCGGGCTCGATCGGCTCCGGCTGCTTTTCATCCGACACGGAACCGGCGCCCATGACGGGCACGATGCCGGCGGCGGCGAATTGCGGCGCAAAACGGTTGACCGCGTCCTGCGTGAATCCGGTGAACACCAGCGGCGCCTCGATCGGCCGCAGCAGGTTGGCGACGCCCGCAATTCCGTTCCCCGCGGCCGGGCCGCTGGTGCGCGTGGTCTCGGTGGTGGCGGCCGGGGGAACGGATTGCGCGTCGGCCGGAGGAGTCTTGTCGAGCGCGTTGATCTCCAGCATTTCGCCGATCGGGGTCACGCCGGCGATCGGCTCCTTGGAGAATTCGCCGATGCGGAACGCAATCGCGCCCACCAGCTTGCCGTCCACGTACACCGGGCTGCCGCTCATGCCGGCGACCACGCCCGTGTACTCGACCTTCTTGCCATGCAAGCGAACCAGGATGATGTCGCCCTTGGGGCCGTTGGCATTGCGCAGCACGCCGAGGATTTCCACATCCATCGACTCCGGCGTGACGCCTTGGAATACGGTGTAGGCGATGCCATGCATGCCGGCCTTGACCTCAGACAGCGGCAGGATTGGCGTCTTCCCATGGGCGGTGGCCGCGGGCGTCTCAGCGCACAGCGCGACCGGCGTAATCATCAGGACGAGCACGTAGGAGAGGAGCCGCGAGAGCACAACTTTTTTCATACCACCTGGTGTGACCGCAAGCGTCCATCCTGCCACCCCCCCCGGACTCGCCCGCAGCCGGTCCATCCTTTCCGCAAACCCGCCTGGGAGGCGAGAGTTGCGGGACCGCGATCCTCTGCGTGGAGGGGGACGAATTCAAATCGCGCGCAGTGAAAAAGCGGAGTTACGCATCTATACTAGCGTATTGAGACTCCGAAGGGAATTCCTCATGTTGTATCAGAACCAGCTTACTTCCGGCGCCACGCGGGTTCGCCCGGCCCTCGTAGCCATCCTTCTCGTTGCCACGTTCACCGTCATGCTGGTCGGGCCGGCAATGGCACAACAGGCGCCGCCTCCGCCGCCGGAGGGCAAGCCCTCGCAACCCGCGCCGGCCGAGGCAGGCGGGCCGCAGGGCGACATCGGTCCCATGGCAATTCCCAAGAAAGGGGAAGCGCCACCGGAGCCCAAGCCGCAGCCGGCGAAAAAAATCGAGGGCATGCCCGAGTATTCCATCCGGGTGGACACCTCGCTCGTCCAGGTGCCGGTACTGGTCACCACCAAGAACGGCCAGTTCATCCCCGGGCTGAGGGAGGACAACTTCCGCGTGCTGGAAGACGGCGTGCCGCAGAGGATTACAAAATTTGAGGTTTCGCAGGCGCCGATCACGGCCGTGCTGGTGGTGGAATTCGCCGCCCGTTACTACCGGTTCGTTTACGACGCGCTCAACGCCTCCTACGTCTTCGCGCAGTCGCTCAAACCCGAGGACTGGATCGCGGTGGTCTCCTTCGACATGAAGCCCACGATTGTCGCCGACTTCACCCAGGACAAGCGCAAGGTCATGGCGGCGATCAGCAGCCTGCGCATCCCGGGCTTCAGCGAGACCAATGTGTTCGACGCGCTCTACGACACGCTCGACCGGGTGGAGGGCATCGAAGGCCGCAAGTACATCGTGCTGGTGGCCAGCGGCTGCGACACCTTCAGCCGCATGACCTACGACAAGGTGCTGAAGAAGGTCAAGGACACGCCCAACGTCACCATCTTCACCATCAGCACCGGCGAGGCGCTGCGCATCTGGGCGGATGCTAACTACGGCGGAGGCGGCCCTGGCTTGATGCCGTGCAGCGTCAGCTCCAGCATTGACTTCTTGCAGGCCGACAACCAGATGAACACGTTCGCCAAGATGACTGGCGGCCGCTGGTTCAAGCCGCGCTTCGAAGGCGAACTGCCGGAAATTTTCCGCGACATCGGCGCCAACATCCGCAACCAGTACCTGCTTGCCTATCACCCCTCCAACTCGAAGCTGGACGGCACGTATCGCAAACTGAAGGTCGAGGTTGTCGCGCCCGACGGCGGCCCGTTCCATGTGCGCGATCAGAAGGGGAAAGATGTGAAGTTCCAGGTCATCGCGCGCGAGGGCTACACGGCGAAGCACCAGGTCGAATAAGGAGCCGAGGCCCCTTAACGTTTACGGTCGAGACCCTCGGAAGTTTTGTTCCGAATTCGGAACAAAACACAGAATATTCCGTGGCATTCGCGTGCAGCAACTAACCTGTGATTTCGAAGTCATAGAGCCGACCGAAGAGAATGGGCGAGGGGGTTCTGATGAGATCGAAGGTGGTTGCGCTGCTATGTTCAATGATCTTCGCTTGGCCGGCTTATACGCAGTCAATCGGAAAAGATGCCAATCCGCATCCGCAGAAGGAAATCGCATCGAGCCGTCCACTCACGCTCGCCGCGCCCGTCGCAGTGCCATCAGAGGTAGTCACCGGTTTCCGGCAGCCGCTGGTATGTGACCAAGACGGTAACCTCTATCTGGAAACTGATGAGTTCGGTGTCTCGGGCATTCACAAGATCAGTCCTAAGGGAGAGCGGTTGGCCGCATTCCGGGCGGGATCCAATCCGGACTTCAGGGCGATTGACATTTCGGCGAGTTTTGCTCTCGCCTCGACCGGTGAACTCTACGAGCTTGTCTACCCCCATGGCCAAATAAGCCGCTACGTCATGGTATACCGATCCGACGGATCTTTCAAATCCAACATTAAGCTGCAACCGGGCTTTGCCTGGCTCCCCAGTAAATTGGCGGTTTTCCCAAACGGGACATTGCTGATAACCGGCCAGCACTACGACAAGGACGCAGCGAACGGCATGATGTGGCCGTTCACAGGCATCTTTTCTTCGGATGGCGTTCTGCTCAAGACAGTCGAACTCGAAGACGATGAGAAACTCCGGGATCGAACGGTGGCTGGAGACGTCCGCTTAAAGGGGTCTCTAAATCCAACGTCGAATCGCGCCATCAGCTTTAGTCGAATGGAGTACGGCGGGGACGGAAACATATACCTGATGCGATCAGTAACTCCGGCCATCCTTTACGCAGTCTCGGCGGGCGGCGAAGTGGTGAGACGGTTCACGGTGGATCCCGCGGTCGGGTCGTTTCGACCTATCGCCATGCACGTTTCCGGCGGGAGGATTGCCGTACTCTTTTCCGAACCCCAAACGTATCAAAAGATCTTGAAAATTGTGGACCTTGAAGGCAGGGAACTCGCCACTTATTCCGGGGATGCAACCTATCTCGCGGATACAACCGGTAACGTTAAGAAAACGCGGCCGCTGGGAGGCGCGTTCGCCTGCTACACCACCAATCCTGAACGCTTCATCTTTTTGGCAACTGGTGCCGATGACAAATTGGAGTTCCGCATCGCCGAGGCGCGTTGATCATGGAATAGGGCCCGGCCAAACCGGCCGGGCTCTTTATTTCAGGTGGTAGAACATCGCGGCTCGGCGCTGCCGGCGCTAGCCAAAGTCGTGGGGCACCGCGCCTGCCTGCCGTGCGCTGCCCTGGAGTGGCTCGTAGGTGGGTTCGACTTTTGGCAGAACTTCCAACAGCGCCCACTGGATGCGCTGGATGGACTCGCTGACGGTGACGCCTTCCTTCGTGCCTTTGAGCGCGCCCTCGGTGAAGGCCAGCGCCTGGAGCGCGTTGCGGATGTGGTGGTTCGCTTCGTTGAGGGCTTCCATGCGTTCCATGATGAGCCGCCGCTGCTCGCGGCCATAGGCCAGCAGCGTGAACACCAGCGTCGCCGCCAGCAACGCCACCAGCCCGTTGGAGATCACGATGGCCGCCGGCGTTTCCTGGTGCTTCAGCAGGACAAGGTCGAAGCCCACGCCGCCGACGAACATCACCACGCCCACCACGCCGGCGATCAGCCAAAGGTTGCGCGTCAGCATCGACAGCCACAACCGCTGCAGAGTCGCGCCTCTCTCCTCGTCGAGGGAAGCATCGCGAAACTCAGACGCATTTCCTGCAGTAGCCACGAAGATAAGATTGTACCTCGACCGCTGGACTGCGGCGCAGGCTAGTGCATGTGGAAGAGGCGGTCCATGAGGAACAGAAACCCGACGCCGAGGAAGACCACCAGCGCCATCTTGATCCCCGGCTCGCGATTGACCTCCGGGATCAGGTCCGAGGCGGCCACGTAGATGGTGACCCCGGCCGAGACCGGCAGCCCGATGCTGACCGCCTGGCGCGTGATCACCATCGTCAGCACACCCAGCAGTGTCGCCCCGCCCAGCAGGACCGACGACCCCCACGCCATGGTGCGGCTGCGGCCGCTGGCCAGCATCACCGAGGCTACCGTGAAGCCTTCCGGAATCTTGTGCAGGAACACCGCCATGAAAACGATCCATCCCAGCCAGGTGGAAAGCAGGAAGCCGGAGGCGATGGCGATCCCGTCGAAAAAAGTGTGGATGATGAGCCCCAGCAGCACCGACCAGGACTTATGTTTCTGCACGAACTCGTCTTCGTGCGTCTCCTCGCCGAAGTGAAAGTGCGGCGACACCGTGTGCTCGAAAAAATGGACGATCAGGTACCCCACCAGCACCAGGAACCCGGCGTCATTGCCGCGCAGGCGCACGCTGGCGGGCACCATTTCCACCAGCGCCGTGGCCAGCATGAATCCTGCGCCGAGCGCCACGAAATACTTCAGATAGCTCTGGTGCCACTGCCGGTGCACGATGACGGCGCCGCCGACGACATTGGCGGCGGCGGCGGTCAGCCCGAGCAGCACGCTAAGGGAAACGGGGCTCATGGGAATCGAGCAGCATACCAGACCCGAGTTTCAGTTTCAGTTTCGGTTTCAGTCGCGCTGGTTTAGCGCCGTAGGCGCGGCATTCGTTAGCCCAGGGCGGAAGCCCTGGGTTGGGGCAACAAAGTATGCCTGAGTCCCGTAGGGACGGCACGAACGCTCGTTTGCGAGAAAGCAAGAAAAATTCCGCGGCGGAACCCGCGAAAGCAGCACCCGGACAGTAATGAAGGGGAGAGAAGCTGGATTTGACCGTCTTCCGCGAGGTGTATTAATCTGCCCGTACACTGAGAAAGGAGGTGGTCCAGGTCAATGATTGACAGTCATATACAAAACCGCAGTGAGGTGTCTGAGGCTTAGAGCGGTTCGCTCTAAACCAACCTCAAGTTCCGGTGTGTTTGGCCCAACGCCACTCCAGAGTCAGTGCTGGAGTCCCGGAGGCTCACAGGTCGCAGTCGCCCAGGCCGCAAGTCGTGCCGGGTAGATTAGAGTGACCGCCTCAGGCCAATCCCAACAGACTACCGGCGACCCGCGTGCCGCAATCGAGCCGCGGGTCGTTTTGTTTAGGTCTGTCGGTCGATCGGTCTTTCGGTCGGTTTGTTCCCGGGTTTGACCGACAGACCGATAGACCGAACGACTATTCCCGCTCCAGCGCCTTTCGAATCACCTTCTGCGCCGTTTCGGTGATGGCGAAATTCCCCAGCTCCTCGCGCGTGATCCAGCGCGCCTGCGCCGCATCCCCACCGGCCTTCAACTCGCCGCCAATCACCCGGCAGAAGAAATCAATCAGCACGTAGTGATAGCGCGTGCGGCCGTCCGGATCGCGATAAATGCTGTCAAAGACATCCAGCACGTCCACCGCTTCCACCTGCAACCCGGTTTCCTCCAGCGCCTCGCGCGCGGCGCATTGGCGCAAGGTTTCGCCGAGCTCCAGCGCGCCGCCGGGGATGGACCACTGCCCTTTCAGCGGCTCGGTGGAGCGCTCGACGATCACGGCGCGGCCGTCCTGTAGGATGACCGCGCCAACACCGACGAGAGGGCGGTCGGGATAATCGCGTTTCATGAAGCTATCAGCTCTCAGCTTTCAGCTATCAGCCGGAACAAAGCCTACCAGAGTGTGCACCCGTCGGTATGATTCTGCAGAAAAGAACGCGCGGCCGAAGCCGCGCGCTGGCTGAAAGCTGATAGCTGACAGCTACGACAGGAATCCCCGCGGATTGAAGTCCACGATCTTCCATCCCTTCCGTCCGCGTTCCATCTCGAATTTCACCTGGCCGTTGCGGCGGATGGGAGCTCCCCCGGCGCGCGGAATCTCTTCCATCTCGAAGTCCACCAGCACCACGCCCTTGGGTCCCTCAATGGTGCTTTGCGAGATGCGGAAGTGCACGCGGAATGAGTCGTAGCGCTGCATCATCGCGTCGATCTGGTCTTCGAAGGTGAGGTAGCCGTCCATTTTGTCGTCGTCGAACGCCGATAGCACCAGGCGCTGGCTGTGGCCTTCCAGTCCGTCGCGCAAATCGTTCAGGACGTTGTTGGCCACCGCCTGCGAAAACACGGCGCTGTCGTACGGATCCTGGGACTTGGCCTTGTCTTTCTTTTTTTTCTCTTTCTTTTCCTTCTTTTCCTTGTCCTTATCGGTGTTTTGCTTGGGCTGTTCCTGCGGCGGCGAGGAGGAATCCGGGGCCTGCTGCGCGGCGGCCAGGCACAAACTGAAGCTGAAGAGGCAAAGGGTTGCGATCGTGAGCACGAGCCTGCGCATACGAGATCCTCTCATTCCTGAGATGCAGCTCATTCTACTCCGGTCGCCTGCTTGCCAATTCTGCCTCGCGGGTGCTTACTGCACCTGCACGCTCAACTGCACGAACACCGTGGCGCCGCGCACGCCGCCGGCAAGATCACCGGTCGCCGCGGCTCCGGAGGCGGAACCGAGGCTACGCATGACGAGGACCGCGCTATTGCGGAACAGGGCGCGCGTCGCGGCATCCAACTGCCCCGGGTTGCGGATCGAGTCAATGGTGACCACCGCCGTGCGCCCGCCGCTCAACTGCACCGAGTAGCTGTGGCCGGCAACTCCAGCCAGTTCCGAACTGGCGCGCGCGCTGCCCTGGGCAACGCCGCCAAACGCCGCACCCAGGTCGGCCACGCCGGAATCGGCGTTCAGCATGTAGATCCCCTTGGCGATATCGGCAATGGTCAGCTCCAGGTCGGCAGTGCCGCATGGGCCAACGCTCCCCGTCGAAAGCCGCATTCCGGCGCAGGCGCCCTCCTGAATTTCCAGCAGCACGCGTTGCGACGGGCCCGCGGCCACGCCGCTCGCGCCACCGTCGCCGCTGCTCATGGTGAAGTGCGCCAGCGGAGCCGATTTGTCGAGCGTCGTCTTTTGCTGCACCGTGTGCTGCGGATCGATGACCAGCAGCGCGGAGACGCGCGTCAGGCCGGCGGGCCGGTCCACCCTGTCACCGCCGGTGTCGTTCACCGGGCCGCTGCCGGTTCGTGCGCCGATTCTCGCCGGACGCAAGGCCGCCGGCCGTGTGCTCGTGGACGCCGGCACGCTGGCCGAGTTCCACTGCAGTCCGCCGAGCGCGGTACGGCCCGCGCCGACATCAAACGTGTCGCTTGCCACCGTGACGCCGTTCACCTGCAGCGCGATGGGGACGCCCTTCGCGTCCGCGGCGCCGTCATTGCGCACCCGGAAACGAACCTGGACGGTGTCGCCGAACTTCGGTATGGACGGCGTGTAGGAAACGTCCGCGGCGCTCACGTGCAAATCCACCGAGCCGCCGGCCGCGCCGGTTGCCAGGCGCCTCCCCAGCGTGATGGCGCCGCCGCCGACCGCGCTCCGGCTCCACGAGCCGTTAATCCGTGTGAAGCCCCCGCGAGCCGCACCGGCTGCGCCGCAGAAATTCTGGCTCAGCGACGCATCGAAGTAGAACGGGAAGTACTTGGTCGCACTGGAGGTCCCATTGGTGACCGTCGCCGCGAAAAAGTACAGCAGCAATCCATCCGGGGGCGGGAGGTTGAGAGCGGGACTGTTCGTCAGGTTGAAGGCCGGTGGGTTGCTGTAATTCGGCGCGCCGGAGCTGGTTCCGCTCGGGCTGGTGAAGCTCAGCGGGGCCGCACCCACCGGAACGTGGTTGGCGTCCTCCCATTCCCAGGCGATGGTCGGCACGTTGAAGCCGCCCATGCTCGCGATGGCCCAGTTGACGGTCAACTGAACGGGCGGACCGTTGGGCGCCACCGCCGTGCAGCCGTTCGCGCCCGCGTTGGTGGTGATGATGATGTCGCCCACGTTCACCGGCACGCTGACCGATTGCCCAACCGGATCCGGCGAGGTCGTCCCCGACCGCTGGATGCTGTTGACCGTGATGCTGTACCCGCCGGCCGCGCCGGTGGTGATGTTGCCGTTCGCATCCTGGTTCGCAGTTACCTGGAACAGCGCGCCGGAGTTGAACGGCTGCCCTTTTGCCTGCGGCGGCGTGGTCGTGGTGTTGGTCCCGTCCGTGATCACGATGTCCGCCGTGCCCTGGCACGTCACACCGGCGGTCGGCGTGCACGATGGCACCACGGTCGCGATGTATTGCTCGGTCAATGCGCCGTTCACCTGGATAGGCGTGGCAGGCGCCGCTCCCGCCACGCAACTCGTACCGTTATGCGTGCACTGGACCGCAAGCGGGTAACTCGGCGCGGAGGAATAAATGTTGCTCACCTGCACGTGAATCGTCGCCTGCCGCTGCGCCGTCACCGTACTCCCATCCATCAACTGCACGATCACCTGCGCCGGATACAACCCGTTCTGCGTCGTGAAGTCGCTGACCGTGACCGTCGCCAGGAAGCTGTTCGGCGATGTCGCGGGGGTGAAGCCGGTGATCGCCAGCTTGCTGCCGACCACGCCCGGCGTTGGAACGAAGGTCAGGGCGGTCGTGCCGCCATTGTCAACCGTGCCGGCCACTAACGCCTGGTTTGACCACGAAGTCCCGCCCGAAGTGATGGAGACAACCAACGGTGTAGCGTCGGACGCGCCGGGGTTGCTGACTCCCAAGTGCCAGTTGGAAACGGCGACGCTCTGCGTCAGGCTGTTATCGGCGTAATTCAGGTCGCCCGCCGTGTCTGCGTTTACCTTGGTGACCAGGGCGGTGCTGGAAAAGGTCCCCGCACCCAAGTCGGGCGCGATCGCATGGACCGTGATGCTCGTGCTGGTGTTGGCGGCCAGCGAAGGCACTTTCACGGCAGGCCCCCTGCCGCCGGAGTCCACCTGGTACCCATTCAGATTCATGGTGAGAGTTTCATTGCCCGCGCTGGCGGTGTTGCCGCCATTCCTCACCACGACAGTAAAGTCGAGCCCCTCGCCCGATAACCAGGGCGTGGACGCACTCAGCGTGCGCGCCGGAGTGGCGCTCACCACCTGCAGGTCGGGAACGCCAACCGCCTGCACGTACAACGTGTAGGTCACATTCGCCGGGGGATTGCTGTTGGGCAGCGTCACCACCACCGGCAGCGCCGTCACTGTGGACGCATTAGCGCCGTTGGCCGCGGAGACCTGCAAGTCGAACGTTCCACCTTGCGTCACCGTTGCCGGCGTTACCGTCGCGGTAAAGCCCGCGGTCGGTGTGGGCGGCGTCACGGTCGCGGCATTACCGGCAGCGCCGGCAAAGCTGGGTGTAGAACCGGCTGTCAGCGTGATAACGGGGTTCGCCGGGCAACCGACGGGTGGGGTTCCCTGCACGATCACGCACGTCGAACTGGTCTGCCCCATCTGCAATTTCAGTGGGTCACTGGGACCGTTGAGGAACAGGTTGGTCGGCGTCACCGAGGCCGTCACATAGTTCAGCACCTGGATGGCGTTCTTGGTCACCCCGTGATTGGTGGCGCTGTACACCGCCGTAACCGGCACCGCGCCGCTCGGCGACCCACTCGTGGCCGTGGTCGTAGAGCCCGGCCCTGGGAACGATAGCGGCGTGATCGTGACGGAGGGATTGTCGGTCGTCGCTGTCACCGGCAGCGCGAACGCCGTTGGGTTGCCGGTCTCGTCCAGATTGACGCTGATCTGCGCCGTACCGCCGAGCAGCACATTCTGCGTCGGCGTAGACGGCGCCCCGGCGAGCCCGTGGACCTGCGTCGCCCCGCCGCCCGGTTGCGTTTCCAGAAACCCGGCCGGCACTACGATCGACAGGTTGAAGTCCACCGCTTCGAACGGCAGGGTCAGCGAGTCGTCGGCGGTGGAGCTTTGCGCCAGCGTGGTCGTCAAGGCCACCATGCCCAAATACGTGCCCGGCACGAAATTGTTGGTGGTGGCGATCATGGTTGCCGTAACCGCGGTTCCTGCAACCGGCGCCGCAATCGTTGTGGTCGGATTACCGACGCCGCCACCGCCGCCACCGCCGCTGCACGCTGTGTTCCCGCCCGGACCGCCGCTGCAGCTCGCAGCCACGGTGATCTGTCCAACTGGGCTTACGTTGCCGACGTTCGCCACCACTGCATTGATGACCAGGTTTTCGCCCACCTGAATGCCCTGCGCACCCGTAAATGGCGGCCCCGTATGCCCGGCGAACGAGATGCTCTGGATCACATAATTCGCCTGCCCGGTTACGGCATAGTTCACCGGGAAGCTGAAGCCCAGGAAGGTGATGTTGGTGGTGAGCGCGGTCCCGGGCACGGCGGTAAACAGAGCTTGCAGGTTCCAGCTCAAGGTGCCGCCCGTAGCGGAGGTCACGGTTTGCGCGATCGGACTGGCGTTCGCCGCCGAGGGAACGCATGGGGCGGGCGCGCATCCGATGATGCCGTTCGGCAGCACCAGCCCGAAGGTTCCCGGCGCATCCACGGTCGCCGTCAGCACTGCCGCCGCCCCGCCCGCAAACAGGTCCGGCGTGGCGGTTTGGGTCACGTGCACCGGCGTGCCCAGGGTCAACTGCTGGCTGGAGGAGTTCAACGAGTCGCAGTTCGCTTCCGGCACGCTGCAGCCCGGGTTCACGTTGGCGCCCACCGCGAAGGGAGCGCCGATCCCCAGGCTCGAAGGCACGGTCAGCGACGCCGTCACGTTCTGCGTTGACCCCGCCGTGAGCGGCAGGACCAGCGGCACATCCAGCGTCGTCAGGACAGCGGCATTGATGTCCAACAAGGCAAAGCGCACCACCGTCGCCGCCGACAGGTCCGCTCCGCCGACGTTGGTCACCGCGGCGGTGAACGACTGCGTTCCGGGCGGCACGACTTGTGGCGCGTTCGTCGCCTGGCCCACGTAGGTCGCGTAAACCGCACTCACCTGCATGTCGGGCTGCGGGTTGGTGGTCACCGCCGGACCCGGCAATTGCCCCTGCACCGTCCCGTTGTCGCCCTGGAAATCAGTGATGTACCAGCCCTTCCCCGGCACGCGGGTCATGCGCATGGAAAGCTGTTCGTCCTGTTGGAAGGGAAAGTTCGGGTTCGCCTTGAAGGTGTAGTTCTGCACCCAGTCGGCGCGCACCATCGCATCGTTGCAACTGGTGGTGGCCTGCGACACCCGCGGGTTGATGTTCATTGACGCCAGTTCCGGGAACGTGTTGCGCGCGTTTTCCGCCAGCGATGTGTAGCCAGAGAATCCGGTTTCATCGAAGAACGCCAGGAACTGCGTCAGCTGCAGCGTGCCGTAGGCCGCGGCCAGGTTCCGCACGCGCGTGGGTGGATCGTCATAGGTCGCCGACAGCACGTGGATCTTCACGTCCATGGCCGCTTGCTGGTTGTTGGTGTCGGTCACGGTGACGCGCGCAATGTAGTCGGCGGCGGACAGGTTACAGGTCGGGAACTGGAAGTCCGGATTGGTGGACGCATAGCTCGCCAGCGGGTTGCAACCGGGTGCATTCGCCGAAATGGGCACGCCAAATTGCGCCGGACGGTACCCGGAATCGCACAGCACCCACTGGTAGCGCACGATGGACGCGCCGTTGTTTCCCTTCGACCGGCTCGCATCCGGTGCAGTGACGCTTCCTGAACCGAAGGCCGCGCCCAGGAAGGCGGAAAACTCGGTATTGTTCACGGCTGGCGTCGGGGCCGCATTGGCAGCGCCGGCGATCGTCGTCATCCACGTCTGCTGCACCTGCGTGACCGTGCTCGTCGCGGCTTGCACGTTCGTGTTCAGGCTGCTGGCAATGTTCGCGAATGCCTGGCCCAGGCTGGCGTTCACCTGGGTGTACGCGGCTTGCAGAGACTGGTTGAAGGTGTCGTCCGGCACGCCCGCGGGATTGCGCTGTAGCAGCGCGTTCCATGCCAACTGGTACTGCGAATCAAAGGTCGCCAGCGCGCTCGTCACCGCCTGGTCCACCTGCCCGCCCGCCTGGTTGATGACGTTCTGGATGGTGACGATCTGCTGGTTCAAATTGTTCGTCGCGGGCGACAGGTCCACCACGTTCCCCTGGTTGGCTGACTGCAACTGCTGCAGTGTCTGGTCCACCGCCTGCTGCACCGATGCGATGAGCGCAGTCAGTCCTGCTTTGTTGGTTTGTCGCTCCTGGTCGAACAGGTCGTGGTAGGGTTTCTTCAAGTCCCCTGTGCCCGCGGCTGTCGGCGGAACCAGGACGGTAAAGACGGCGGCCGATGCCGCCCCGTTCGGCTTGGTCAGCGTAAGGGTGTGCGGCCCCGGGGCTGCGTTGGCTGCAATCACCATGTGGACCGTGACCGCGGCGTCGGTCGGCGCGCCCGACAACGACACGGTCACGCCCGATCCGGTCACGCTCACCGCGTTCACCGCGGCCAGCTTGGTTCCACTGATGGCAGCATCAAACGTCGTGCCCGGCATCGCCGAGGTCGGCGACATGGCGCTGATCGTCGCCGGTTCCGTATCCTGAATCAGTTGCTGGATCTGCTGCGGCGTCGCATTGGTCGGGATGGTCGGCGGCTTGCCGGCGGTGACGCTGGTGGTCAATCCCGCCGCGCACTGCACCGCGCCTTGGATACTGGGATCGCTGCTGGACACCTGCGTAATGCCGGAAATGCACACGAATACTGTGGTCCCGACGCTGGAGGCGTCGGAGCCGAAGTCGGTGCCGATGACGCCGGCGACTGCCGTGGGCGTGCGCAGTTCGAAGCTGCCGCCCTGGCGCGTGATCTTGGCCACTTCCGCCCGCATCCGTCCGCCGTAGAGTTGCAGCGCCGTTTGCTGCGACCGGCCGTCGTGCTTGACGATCTTCAATTCCGACTGCGACCCCAGCGACAGGATGGACTGGTCGGTCAGCGTGATGCGGGCGCGCCCGCCTTTCAGCGTCTTCACCAGGTCGTTCCAGACCAGGTCGTCGCCCTTCTTTGCCTGGTTGGTCACCGCAGCCTTGCCCGTCCCGCGGGTGATGGTGGCGATCGGCAGCAGCGCGCTGATCGCACCCGCCTTCTGTCCCACCTTCGGCGCCGGTTCTTTCGGCGCCGGGGCGGCGTGCGCGGGCAATGCCACCCCCGCCAACAGAACTGTCATGACAACCCAGAGCAGCAGTCGTTGCTTCGTCATTTTCTTCCTGCCCTTCTACACCACCTGGTTCGGGCTATCGCAGAATCGTCTAACAACGGGCACTCCCCCGATACTTACCTTCGTAACTTCGGCCAACGACCATCGGCCAGAGCCTGCCCCGAGCGCAGTCGAGGGGACCATCGACTGTTACTTCGTCTTGGCCACGTAGACGCCGTCCCAGTCCGCCGCCGGGTGCTCCTTGTAGTAGTCGTAAGACCTCTTCAGGAACGTCTCCGTCGGTCCGTCATTGGGATAGTTGCCCAGCAACGCTTCGAACTTCTGCACCGCCTCATCCCACGCCATGCGGTAGAACGCGTCCTGCGCGTCGTGCCAGCGCGTCAGCAGGTCGCGGTGCTTTTCGGCGTTCTTGCCGAAGTCCATCAGCTCGTAGATCTTCACCGGCTTCAGCTTGCCCTTTACCCGAATCCGGTCCAGGTCGCGGCAAACGTAGTGGTCTTTCACCTGCGCATAGGTGAACTCGCTGATGATGCGCGCCGTGTGGTACTCCTTGTTCTGCCCTTCCAGGCGCGAAGCCAGGTTCACCGGATCGCCCATCACCGTCCATGCGAAACGCCGGCTCGACCCCATGTTGCCCACGTTCACCGTCCCGGTGTTGATCCCGATGCCGATGGACAGCGGCTTCTTCCCTTCCACTTCCCACTTCAGATTCAGCTCTTCCAGCCGCTTGCTCATGTCGAGCGCGGCGTGGCAGGCGCGAACCGAGTGGTCGGACTGAGGAAACGGCGAACCCCAGAACGCCATCAACGCGTCACCGATGTACTTGTCCAGGGTCCCCCAGCGCGTGAACAGGATGTCGGTCATCTCGCCCAGGTACTCGTTCAGCAATGACACCAGCGCATCCGGCGTCAGGCCTTCGGAAATCGTGGTGAAGGAGCGGATATCGCTGAACAGGATGGTCAGCTCCCTCGACTCCCCGCCCGCCTTGAAATACTTCTTGGGGTCCTGCTCGATCAGCCGGATGACGCCCGGCGAAACGTAGCGCTCGAAGGTCTTGCGCACCTTCCGCTTTTCGCGTTCTTCAAACACCATGCGGAAGCTGGTGATGGCGCCGTAGTTCACCACCAGCGCGCCCGTCGGGATCACCATGTACAGCCACATTCCCCAGTGCGTGAAGGCGAAGTAGCAAATTCCCCAGAATGCCAGCAGCGCGGCCGCCACGGA
Organism: Terriglobia bacterium; assembly: GCA_963760265.1. Classification (GTDB taxonomy): domain Bacteria; phylum Acidobacteriota; class Terriglobia; order Terriglobales; family Acidobacteriaceae; genus JAIQGF01. Next base: position 76,302 of record CAVXCR010000040.1, on the reverse strand, counting down.
GAAGGTGGAGTGCAGCGGCTTCAGGCGCGCGAACAGGTATCCCATCCCGATGCCGAAGATCAGGATGAAAACGATGTCGATGATTTCCTGGTTGATCCCGCGCTTCAGGAAACCGCGTCCCGGGATATCGTTGTTCAGCATGTTGTCGAGCACATTGGCGTGGAGTTCGACTCCCATGAAGTCGCTGCTCTGGAACGGCATGGGGCGAAGGTCGCCGATGCCGATGGCGGTCGGCCCCATCAGCACGATCTTTCCCTTGAACGTGGAGGGCGGGACCGTGCCGTCCATCACATCGGCCATCGAAACGTGCGGATACGTCCTGAACGGGCCCGCAAAATTGATGAGGAAACTGCCGTCGGGCTCGGTGGCGTAGGTATGCGGCCCCAGTTCCAGCCGCTCCATCCCGTTGTCGTTAATGTAGGCGACTTCGCTTTGGTCCTTGATGTTCTCGTACGCCTTCAGCATTTCGAGCGGAAGCGAAGGGAACCATTCGCGGTCGCGGTAGCGCATCAGGCTGGGCGCGCGCCGGTAGATCCCGTCGCGGTCGGGGAGGTAGTTGAAAAACCCATAGGAGCGGGCGGCCTCGGCGATCAGGCGGATGTTCGATTCAATGCCGAACATCACTGGGCCTTCGTGCCCCCGGCTGGGGTCGTTCCATGCCTTGTTGAGATCGAAATCGCGGCCCGCCTTGGCCTTGATCATCTGCGGGAAGGGATGTCCCCACAGGATGTTGTAGTAATCCTCGGCGGCCTTGGCGTCCATGGCCTTGGCGCGCTCTTCGTCGAGGAAGATGTGGCCGAGCACCACGTTGCCGGCGCGCTTGATCGAGTCGGCCAGGATCGCGTCGTTGTCGCTGTTCCGCTCGATCTCGCGGATCTTTTCCAGCACTGCCGGCGAGGCCGCGCCCGTGAGCTCGCCCTCCAGCTTCTTCAGCGCCTCCACCGCCGAGTTCTTCTCCGGTGTAGGGAAATCGTAGTCAAATCCGATGACCCGCGCCCCGCCCGCCACCATCTGATCCACCGCCTTGCCGTAGTAATTGCGCGCGATGGGGTACGATCCCACCTTCTGCAGCGTCTTTTCGTCCAGGGCAACAATGATGATCCGGTCATCGATGCAACCCCGCTCCGCCGCCCGCCCAGGGCATTGCTGTCTCGCTCCGCGCGCTTTGAAACGCGCGTCCAGCGAACGCAGTTCGCTCGTCTGCAGGAAACTCAGCGCCGCTTGGCGGTTCAGCCCGGTTGTGACATACGCGTACACCACCAGCGCCAGCAATGTCACCGCCGCGGCAATCCCCATGTCCACCCGCTTGGCCGGCACCCTTCCGACCAGGTCGGCAAACTTCCCCCAGGTCTCGCCAATCTTTTTCAGGACCGAATTCATCTGCCGTGCTTCCCGAACTTGTAGACGAAGGTCACACCCGCAATGCGCTCGTCGAAATTCAGCGGATTGGGCGCACCGCCCGGCGGAATGCCGACGTAATCAGTTCCACTCGGCGCGCCGAAGTAGAAGTTGCTGTTGCGCTCGAAGGAGAAGATCAGCACTTTGTTTTCGTCGTTCAGCAGCTTGTACGTCAGCGCCACGCGAAACGACGGACGGCTGTAGCCGCTGGCGCCATTCACCACTTTTTGACCTGGGGTCAGACCGGCTGGACACGCGGGCGGCGTCCCGACCTTCTGCACTTGACCGGGAAGGCAAACGTCAATGAAAGCCGGGACGGTGATGGTCGCCGAGGTGTCACGGAATTGCGCCTCCAGGATGAACCACTTCGGCGCTTCCACCAGCAGGCTCGCCGTGCCCAGGCGGTTGCTATCGTAGTCCAGGTACAGCAACTGCAACGGATTCACGTACGTCGTGGCGGTTGTCGGCAACAGGAAAGTGTCCCAATCCAGCCGGTGGCTTTGCCGCTCCAGTTCGAAGCGGAAGTTGGGGCTCACGTGCCAGCCGCCGAAGTCGTAAATGCCGCGCAGCGACCCATAAAACCGGTTTGTATTGTTGGTATTGTTGGTCGCTCCCGCCGTCATCAAGTCGATCGACTGCCGGCGCTCGTAGCCTACGGTCAGGAATGTGGTGTGGATCGGCAGCGTCAGCTCTGCGTAGGGCTGGCGCAAGATGCGGTCAATGCAAACCTGGCCTTTGCCGTCGCTGTGGGAAACGCAATTGGCGGTCAGCGTGGGCTGCAAGGTCGTCGCGTCCAGCGGCAGGGTCGCCGCCGATCCGTCAATGATCCGGTGGCGGTAGCCCACTTCCAGCGAGGCGCGCCGGTAGAACGAAAAGTCATGGAAAATGAGCCGCGCTTCCGGCCCCAAGATCGTCGTTTCATACGGCAACTGCTGCTTCAGGTTGTTGTTGTTGCGCCGCATCGTGCCGTCCAGGGTCAGCCACGGCAGCGCGTCGTAGGAGACGCGGAACAGGAAATCCTGCAAGTCCGCGATCTGGCGCGCGTTGATGGAGGCGAAATTCGGCTGGTAGCGCACGTAGGACGAGCGGAAGTTGAATTTGTGCCAGCGGTAGGTCGCGTCCAACCGTGCGCCCCAGTCGCTCTGCACGCCTTCGCCCGCGGTCGGAACGCGCGAATCGCAAGGCGTTGGGTTGATCGCCGGGTTGGTCGGCGCCAGAGTCGAGTTGCCACCGCAAGGCGTCGCCCGCGTATCGAAATTGGTCGCCGAGTACGCGAACTCGCCGTCCACCCGGAAGCGGCTCAGCTGGTACTTGAAATCGATGGATCCGACCTTGTTGCCGGCGGGCAGCGGCGACGGAAACGGCTGGGGAGTATTGGGCGCCAGCGGCGCACGTGTGTCCACCAGGTCGTTGCTCGATGCCCAGTTGAAACCGACTTCGGAGTCGCGCGCGAACGCATACTCCAGCCGCGCCCCGCTCACCGCCGCCGTGAATGGCCGGCCGCACTCCGGATCGTTCGACGGCACGAAATTGTTCGGCGTGGGGTTAAAGACGTTCCCTTGGCACCCCGACACCAGCCGTATCGGGTTTCCCGCGGCATCCAGCACCGGATTGCCGTTCGCATCCAGCAGGTACGGCGTTCTCAGGCCGGTGCTCGGATCAATCGCATACGCCTGCAGATCGAGCAGCTGGTCCTTGAACAGCGATCCCCAGCGGTCGACGAACACGCCGCCCGTGGCCGACAGCTTCCATTTTTTCGCCAGCCTCCACGACGCGCTCACGCCTTTGATGTTCTGGTTCATCGTCAGCCGCGAGTAATTCACCAGCGCGTCGCCGAAGATGTACTCGTCGCGCGGCCCGTAGATCCGCACGTAGCCCTTCTGAACGCTGTTGCGCTCCGGGTCAATGCTGGAATCGTCGGTCCCGCGGTACATGGTCAGAAACTGGATCCGGTGCCCCGTGCTGAAAAACTGCTTGTCCAGGAAGAAATTAAATTCGGCCAGGTCGTTCTCGCCCTGGTTATGGAAGGAGCGCGCCAGTCCCTGCGGGCTGCCGCTGTTGAGGTCGCTATAGCGCGTCATCAGCCGCACTTCGCCCAGTTCCTGGTCCTGCTGCCCGGCGCCGGCCCCGCCTATGTTGAAACTGGACGGCTTGCCCTTCAACGCATCCGCCTGCTCCTGCTGTTGTTGTTGCTGGTTCTGCTGAGTCAGCGAGGTGGATTGGGTGGCGTCCTGAATCGGGTTGTTCGGCGCTTGGCCGGCAGTCGGCGCTGGTGCGTTCTGCTGGTTCCCGGTCTGGGCGGAGGAGGTTGGAACGGCGGCCATCACGGCCAGCGCCAGGACGCAACAGAGCAATCGGAACAATCGCATCGGACACCTACGCTCCCACTCCGGGCGCAGCACCGCAGCGTCGCGGAGCGATTGCAAAGTTCGTGTTGGGGGGGAGGATATCCGACGGAAGTGTCCAGTTTCAGACTACTTCCATCCGGCCAGCCTTTTCTTTATTTTTTAAAACCGATTAGCCCCCGGATACTACAACAAAACCACTCGAAGTCAATTATTTGTTGCCGAAAAAGACCCTAGTCTGACACCTGAAAACCTCTGAGTTTTGGGACCGGGGCAGGCAGGCATTTTGGCCCAATTCTCCCCGCCGGCGAGGCGTATAATTCCGGCATTGGACCGATGTGGGCCGGTCATGCTCGACCGGTTTATTGCCGCACCACCCTTCAAGTGGCCGAACTTTCCCGCCGCACCGGGCTCCCTGGCGGGCCGGCCATGCGCTATCCACCTTCAGCCGGATTCAAGAGGAGGTTCTATGCTGGCAAGAATCGTCGAAGTGGGCATCAAAGGTGGCAAGAAACGGGAGGTCGCCAAGATTCTCCAGAACGAGCTGCTCCCCGTACTGCGGAAGCAGCCCGGCTTTGTTGCCTACGAAACCTTGGCGCGTGAAGCCGATCCCAACATCACCACTTCCATCACCTACTGGCAGAGCAAGGACGACGCCGACAGCTGCTATTCCATGCCGGCGTACAACACCATCCTCAACAAGCTGCGCCCCTTGCTGAGCAACGAAATCAAGCCGGTGCTTCATAACGTGGAGATTTCGACCACGCACCGCATCGTCTTCGGCAAGGCCGCGTGATTGAATCGGGTGATTGGGTGATCGGGTGATCACGTCACCGTCGTGAGATCGCCTGATCACCCGATCGCCAGATCATCCGATCAGTGCAGCCCTAGCCAGCGGCCCCTTCTTTCCGTACATTAAGTCTTCACTCCCATGCGAAGAACTGCGACCGTCCTCACGCTCTTACTATCTGCCGCCCTGCTCGCCCAGTCGCCGTCCCCGCAAGACCTGCGCACACCGGAAGAAAAGCACCTGCGCAACGTCCGCCAACTGACCTTCGGCGGCGAAAACGCCGAAGCCTACTTCAATTCCGAGGGCACCAAGCTCATCTTTCAGTCCCGCCGCGGCGACCTGAAGTGCGACCAGATCTTCACCATGAACACCGATGGCTCCGACGCCCACATGGTCTCCACCGGCCGCGGCCGCACCACCTGCGCCTACTTCTTCCCCGACGGCAAGCACATCCTCTACTCCTCCACCCACGCCGCCGCGCCCGAATGTCCGCCGCCGCCCGACTGGTCCAAGGGCTACCGCTGGGCCATCTATCCCACCTACGAAATCTACGTCGCTAACCCCGACGGCAGCGCTCTCCGCGCCCTCACCCACAACCAGGGCTACAACGCCGAATCCACCATCTCCCCGGATGGCCGCAAGATCGCCTTCACCTCCACCCGCAACGGCGACCTGGATATTTACGTGATGAACAGCGACGGCACCCACGTCCGCCAGCTGACCCACGAGCTCGGCTACGACGGTGGCCCGTTCTGGTCGCGCGATGGCAAGTGGATCGTCTATCGCGCCTATCACCCGGAAACCAAGGAAGAGATTGCCGACTATCAGGACCTGCTGAAGCAGAACCTGATTCGCCCCACGCGCCTCGACCTCTGGGTCATGCGCGCCGACGGCGCCCAGAAGCGCCAGATCACGCACAACAGCGCCGCCAACTTCGCGCCTTATTTTTTCCCCGACGGCAAGCGCATCATCTTCAGCTCCAACCTGGTGGATGGCGGCGGCATGGGCAACTTCGAGCTCTACGCGGTCAACCTCGACGGCTCCAACCTGGAGCGCATCACCTACAGTCCCGCCTTCGACGGCTTCCCCATGTTCAGCCCCGACGGCAAAAAGCTCGTCTTCTCCTCCAACCGCAATGCCTCGCGCCCCCACGAAACCAACGTCTTCATCGCCGACTGGGTGGAGTAAACCGTGATTACAGGAATCGCTGAATTGCGGACTTGCGAGAAGGCCACCGAGCAGTGCAATCATTACGATCGTGCGAAATGCCAATCTAGCCCGAAACGTGGGGCCGCGCGGATCCAAGCGGAGGTAGGCAATCATCAACGCGGCGAGAACTATCAAGAACTTCATGAAATCGGGCTTGATGATCCCCAGCACCGGCGCAAGCACTCGCAAGAACGCAATGACCCGCATGCGCCAAACCTATCCCGCCACGCCGCGCACGGCTGTCGCTTTTGTCGTTTTTGTCGCTTTTTTTTTCGGCGCAAAAAGAAACGCCCGGCCGCAGCCGGGCGCGAGGGAGGCGAACAGATCTATTTCGGCGGGAGGACCGGAAATTCGAAATCGGCCTTGATCCGTTGGAGGTAACCGGCGATTTCGCCGCGAGCGCCAGTGTCCATGAGATTTTGAGCGGTCACCCAACCGTAGCCGTTCCAGGTGTACGCGACTCCCTGCGCTCTCACCCTCGTTCCAGCGCCCTCGGGCAGGAACAAGAAAGTGAGCCCGATGCGCTGGCCCGCAGGAAGGTAATTGCCATATAGGACGTAGTCCCAGAATCCCCGCTGTACCGCCCTGTCCTGGATGAACGCGAGCTGGTGCTCGGTCTCGGAAACCAGGCCGAGTCCGGCTTTCGTCATGTCGTCCACGACGCGCAATTTGACCGGCTGAAGCGCCGCCGCGACGACGACCTCAGTTTCCATTGGCGCCGAAGAGACTGCGTACCTCTCATAGCCGGTCACGGCCTCAAGCGAGCGCAGCGCACGGAAGATGCGCTCCGCTGCCTTTCTCTCGGCTTTGGCCGAAGGCGCCTCGCCGCTCTTCTTATCGACGAACGAAAGTGTTACCGTGCTGCCGCCGATCCGCGCCCCGACCCGTGCCGTCCCCACAAGTTTCCCCTTGTCGGTCTCGAAGGTGTACACGCCCGCGGAGTCGTCGCTAGATGTCAGCGCCCAATGAAGCACGCGCGTGATGCTGCGGGCTAGCTTGTCGGCGGCCACCTGCGGAGTCTCGGACATCGCCAGACGCTCCGTCGCGTTCGCAAAGGGGACCGCGAGTGGGGCCGTCACGAGCGCGATCACAACCATGACTTCTCTGAATTTCATAATCGCCTCCTCAGCTACGGGCCAGCGCGGTCCTGGCCGCAGGCGAATCGAGCGGGATCACGTTTTGGAAGCCACATTGCGGGCAACCGTCGTACTTCCCAGCGAGCCGGTAGAGGGAACAGATGATTCCTGGCAACAGAAAAAAGAACCACAGCAGAAGTTCAGTGACAAAGCTGCCCCGCATGTACCGCTTGGACAGCGCGACGGTCCCGCAGTTGGGGCAGTATTTCGCTTGTTTCGCCATACGAATGCACCTTTTGGAATTTTCGCCCAGCGTTTCTTCGCGAGTCGGGAGGCCGCCCGGATCTCCGCTTTCACGATTGCAACGTATAATCGCGCGCACGATTAGTCAACGACCGAGACGGGAATCGCCTACACCGCTGTTGGCGAATTACAGAATTGTGGGAATCAGTGTGAAAAGAGATGGATCGCCAGTACGCCGGCGGCTGCGCCTACGCGACGTCCTCACGATCCTGAATGGCAGGCCAAACCTGCAGGACTGAACTCAGCTTCGTCGCCTCCAGCGCCTGCCGGACCCGCATCGAGGGATTGATGAGCTGGATGGTGCGATTCCCATCCTCCGCCCATTTTTCCAATGCGGCCAGAACTCCCAATCCACCTGCGTCAATGGACTCAACCCCGCTGAGGTCGATCTGAAGATGGCGTTTGTCTTGCGACATCGCTGCCCGCAGCAGGTCATCGGCTCCGTCGCCGCGAACGATTCGGCCCGAACAGCGCAATACGGCAAGATGCGGATAATTCCGGATTTCCAGCGTTAGCACTTGGCACCCCATGCGGTTTGCAGGCTCGCTCATGAAGATGAATACGAATTTTCAGGACGGGAAGTTCCAAATCAGATCGATCTATGTATTAGACGTTTCCGCGGTCCGGATGTTTCTATAATTGATTGGTACGGGTGAAGAATTTGGTTCATCGCCCCTGGGCGCGGCCTGCACCGCGCCCAAGGGCTTTTCGGGTCAATTCTGTGCAGCCGGCGCTGGCTCGGCTTTCGGACTCTCCGCTACTGCGGCGACGGGCTTTTCCGTTGACGGCTGAATTTTCACCGTCCTCAGAATTCCATCCAGGCGACGCAGCACCTGGTCGGGATTCACTTCTCGGGCCAAGCCGCCGTCATTGCTGGTCTTCACTCCCATCTCCAGCTCATAGCAGGTGCCGTTGGTGAAGGTCACATACTGGCGCAGCTTGGTTGCCTGACCGCGGCCGCCGCTGTCCGTCTCCACCCAGCGGAACTCCACTCCGTTGATGGTCTCGATCTCCAGCTTGGCATCTTTACCCGGAATGAGCACCGACTCGCATTCCTGCTGGTTCAGGTCCTGGTTCAGACTGAGGGTGAAATACCCGCTTTCGTAGTCGGTATCGGAATAGAACCCCCTGGGAATTTCGACCCTGGCGAGCGTGAACTGGCCTTGGTGACCGTCGGATTTCGGCCGTAGCGAGTCGCCGCCGTTGGCAACCGCTCGTGCGCTGACAAACGAGTACTGCCACGGGTAGACGAACGAAACTCCGTAATCGCGACTCCGGTAGACGATCGACTTCGATGCCGACGGCTTCGCAGACATCTTCTTGCTGACCGCGACAGGCGCTGGCTGTTCGACAATGGGTGCGCCAGTTTGAAGCACCGCCGGATGCAAGCTTGCGCTCGCCGGCATGGACGAAGTCGAACTCACTGCCGGCTTGGACCGGGTGGAGCAGGCGACAGTAGTCACGGCAAGAGTGCCGAGCAGGATCGCTGCACCGATCTTGCCGATTGAGGTTGCGATGTGCGTGTTGGCTTTCATAACGGCCTCCTTGGCCGCTGGTAGGAGTGCAAACCGCGGTCCAGCGTACGCCGCATTGATTTCCGGCGGGTTATGCGTTTCGGCGCACTGGATGATTGTGTTCGCCCTGACACGGTGTGGCCGCAGGTACACGCCTTCGCGAGCGTGCTGCCGTGGCGGCGAACGGCACAGCACACTCCGATTCCAACGCCAATATCCAGGCGGATTTCAAGGGACCTTAAGGCAGACTGGCGCCGCTGGGATCGGGCCGCCGGCTGAAGTGGTTGGGCGCGTTCAGCAGCAGGCGATCGATGGCGCCGACCAGCGCCGCTTCCCCGTCTTGCTGTCTCACCATCGCATCCACGACGACTCCAAAGGGCAGGCTGCAGATAGACGGCGGCGCGCGACGACTTTCCTGTGCGTGGAAGGACTGCGCTACGGTTTGCGGAAGCGGCGGGCGATGTCGAATTCCGCTTCCAGTTCGCGGGTTCGAAGGTTTTCGCGCAGATGCGCCAGACGCTGCTCCAGGCGAAGCAGCGCTTCCTGGATATTGGCCGTGTTGGTCAGAGCAATATCGCGCCACATGCTGTACGGACTTTGCGCCAGGCGAGTCATCTCGCGCAGCGCGCGCCCGCCGATCGCCTCCAGTTCAGGGTCGTTTCCAAATTCATCGTGCAACGTGGCGGCGAGGGCGGTGGCAAGCATCTGCGGCAGGTGGCTGATCCAGGCGCAGATGCGGTCGTGACGTTCCACGTCCATCTCGACGACGCGGGCGCGGATGCGCTCGATCCATTGCACGTAGTCGCCGGCGCGGCCGCGGCGAATGTTCTGCCCGGGAAAGGGCGTGAACAGCCAGACGGCGCCGGAGAAGAGATTGGCGTCGGCCTGCTGAATGCCGCTGTTCTCTTTTCCAGCCATGGGATGTCCAGCAAGGAAACGCTCGGGGGCGCGGTCGCCGAAGATGGCGCGGGCACGGGCGATGACGTCGGCCTTGGTGCTGCCGACATCAGTGAAGAGCGTGTCGGGAGGCAGCAGCGGGCCAAGACGCTCCAGCAGATCCATGATCGGGCCGACGGGGGTGGCGAGGACGACGACATCGCTGTTGGCGCAAGCTTGCACCGGATCGTCGAAGCCGGCGTCAATGGCGGTGCGAGCCTCGGCTTGCGCGAGGACGGAGGCGCGGTCGCAACCGAAGATGCGCCCGGTGAAGCCGTGGTGCTTGAGGGCGAGGGCGAGCGAGCCGCCGATCAGGCCGGTGCCGATAATGGTGAGCTGGCGCACGTTTGGGATTTAACCACAGAGGACACGGAGGAGAAAGGCTTCAGGCTTCAGGCTTCGGGCTTCGGGCTTCAGGCTTCAGGCGCTCGCGCCTGCGGCGCTGGTCGCTGGAACGATGTTATACAGTCTTTCCCCGGGAGGCTCCCTGCTTGTCGTCTTCGGAACAGGTGCGTGAAAAGCCGCTGATGGTGTTCGACGGGGACTGCGGATTCTGCCGCGCCTGGATCGAGTACTGGAAGGAACTGACCGGAGATCGCGTGGCGTATGCGCCGTTTCAGGAGGCGGCGGCGCAATTTCCGAACCTGCCGCGCGAGCAGTTCGCCGAGGCAGTACAGATTTTTCTTCCCGACGGCCAGCGGCGCAGTGGAGCGCACGCGGCGCTCACGGCGATGGCCATCGGGGACAAGGCCTGGCTGCTGTCGGCGTACGAGCACGTGCCGGGATTCGCGGCGGTTGCGGAAGCGGCGTACAGGACGATCGCGGCGCATCGTTCCGCCGCGTACACCATCACAAAACTGCTGTGGGGCGTTCCGGTGCGGCGTCTGACGTATGCGCTGGCGACCGAGTTGTTCCTGCGCGCGCTGGGAATCATTTACCTGATCGCGTTCGTTTCGTTCGGCGTGCAGGCTTCGGGGCTGATCGGAAGCAACGGGATTTATCCCGTCGCGGAAACCATCGTCGCGGTGAAGCGGTACTACGGCGACGCAGCCTTTCGCGTGCTTCCCAGCGTGTTCTTCCTCAACTCCAGCGACTGGTTTGTGGCCGCGGTGTGGATCGCGGGCGCGGCGCTGGGAGCGCTGTTGACGCTGGGAATCGCGCGGCGAGCGGCGTGCCTGGGCGCGTTCATCCTGTATCTGTCCATCGTGACCGCAGGGCAGGCGTTCATGAGTTTTCAATGGGACGCGCTGCTGCTGGAGGCGGGCTTCCTGGCGATTTTTCTCGGCTGGTCGAACCTAGTGCCGTGGATGTTCCGCTGGCTGCTGTTCCGGCTGATGTTCATGTCGGGAGTGGTGAAGCTGGCGAGCGGCGACCCCAGCTGGCGCGCGCTGACCGCCATGCGTTACCACTACTGGACGCAGCCGCTGCCGACGCCGCTGGCCTGGTACCTGCACCAATTGCCGCCTTGGTTCCAGAGCTTCAGCACGGCGGTAGTGCTGGCGGTCGAGCTGGGAGTGCCGTTCCTGATCTGGTTTCCGCGGCGGGTGCGATTGCTGGCGGCCGGCATCCTGATCGTCTTCCAGGTGCTGATCATGCTGACCGGTAATTACGCGTTCTTCAACCTGCTGGCGATTGCGCTGTGCCTGTGGCTGGTGGATGACCAGCGGCTGGGACGCGGGCTGGCGTCCGGGAAAATCCCCACCCTGTCGCTCCAAAACCGGGAGCGACAAGGGTGGGGCAACCGCCTCGTTTCGGCGTTTGTGGCACGCGCGCGCGCGCGATGGTTGGAGCGGACGAAGAGCGTGCCGCGGGTGGCGATTGGGACCGGAGTCGCGATCTTGATTTTGTTTGTCAGCATCGGCGAGGTCACCGGGCCGGTGCTGCGCTGGAGGCCGCCGGGAGCGGACGCGGCGCTGGGAACGCTGGCGCCGTTTGAGATCGTGAATTCCTACGGCCTGTTCGCGGTGATGACCACGACGCGCATGGAAATCGTGATTGAAGGATCGAGCGACGGTGTGTCCTGGCAGCCGTATGAATTCAAGTACAAGCCGGGGGACGTGAAGCGGCGTCCGGCGTGGGTGGCGCCGCACCAGCCGCGGCTGGACTGGCAGATGTGGTTCGCGGCGCTGGGGAACTATGAACAGAATCCGTGGTTGCTGCGGTTCATGCTGCGGCTGTTGCAGGGATCGCCGGAGGCAACCCGGTTGCTGGGATGGAACCCGTTTGGCCAAGCGCCGCCGAAGTACGTGCGGGCGCTGGTGTACGAGTACAGGTTTACCAGCTGGCCGGAACGGAGAGCGACGGGAGCGTGGTGGAAACGGGAGTACCGAGGGTTTTATCTGCCGCCGCTGACGCGCGAGGATTTTGCGAGAGCGGGGATGGAGTAGCGGCCGCAGACGCGAGGGCGCGTGTGCCACGCCATCAGGCAATCGTTCTTCCCACTGCGGGGGCGATGATGCGCAACTGTGTCCATCAGTTCGGCGAATTGCTTCGGGTAGAGCGACTGGGCGCCGTCGGAGAGCGCCTTGTCGGGATTGCTGTGCACCTCGACGATGATGGCGTCGGCTCCGGCGGCGACGGCGGCACGGGCCATGGGCGCGACTTTGTCGCGGCGTCCGGTGCCGTGCGAGGGATCGCCGCAGATGGGCAGGTGCGAGAGCTTGTGCACGACAGGGATGGCGGAGATGTCCATGGTGTTGCGGGTGTAAGTCTCGAAGGTGCGGATACCGCGCTCGCACAGGATGATGTCGTAGTTGCCGCCGGCCATGATGTACTCGGCGGAGAGCAGCATTTCCTCGATGGTGGCGGCGATACCGCGCTTCAGCATCACCGGCTTGCGCACATGGCCGAGTTCGCGCAGCAGATTGAAGTTCTGCATGTTGCGCGCCCCCACTTGCAGGATGTCAACGTAGGGAAGCATGAGCGGGATCTGGGAAATTTCCATGACCTCGCTGATCACCAGCAAATTGTATTTTTCGCCCGCTTGCTTCAGCAGCTTCAGACCCTCTTCGCCCATGCCCTGGAAGGAATACGGGGAAGAGCGCGGCTTGAAAGCGCCGCCGCGCAGCACACGCGCGCCGGCCGTCGAGATCTGCTCGGCGGTGGAGAAGAGCTGCTCGCGCGATTCCACCGAGCACGGGCCGGCCATGACGACCACCTGGTCGCCGCCGACGGTGAGGCCGTTGGGCAACTTGACGACCGTGCCTTGTGGGCGGAAGTGTCTGGCGACGAGCTTGTAAGGCGCGCTGATGCGATGCACGAGGTGGACGCCGTCGAGGACCTCGAGATCGCGGGTGTCGAAGTCATTGCGCGCTCCCACCGCGCCGAGCACGGTGTGACGTTCGCCGGTCGAGCGGTGGACGGAGAACCCGAGGCCGACAAGGTGCTCGATGACGTTCTGGATCTGCTGTTCGCTGGCGCCTTCCTGCATGGTCACAATCATGAATGTCCTGCTTGCTCGCGTGTCGATGGTCGACGGTCGACGGCCGGCTGCGGCTGAACTCCAGCCGGTGATTAATCGTTAAGCTCTGCTTCCAATTCCGTGTCTCCGCCGTCGGCGGCGCTTGGGTACGAATTCTTCTTTCTGGATCTTGCGCATGACGTCAATCAGGCGCTCGTAGATCGTGGTCAGGTCGCGATCGGCGAGCGGGCCGCGATTGGCGCGGTGCACGTTTTCGTGGATCACCTTCTCGCGGTCGGGCTCGTACACCGGCTGGTTGGTGCCGCGCTTCAAACGCCCGATCTCCCGGGCACAGTGGGCGCGCTCATTCAGCAAGTCAACCAGCTTGCGGTCAAGGTCATCGATTTTCTTGCGCCAATCCGCGATGGTCATAACACAAGCTATCAGCTTTCAGCTCTCAGCTCTCAGCTCTCAGCTAAAGACGCGTGAGCGCCGGCTGCGCCGCCGGTACCATTGCTCTGGTTAAGCGCGACACTACCGCGGAGCGGCACTCGAACCGGCTGATAGCTGAGAGCTGAAAGCTGAGAGCTGCTTCACCAATTCTGCCACAGCTTGGGGCGCGCTGCCCCGGGACGCAGCATTTTCCACCGCCTGCACAATGGCGCTGCCGACGACGGCGGCGTCGGCGAACTGCGCGACTTCTTGAACCTGTTCCGCGGTGGAGATGCCGAAACCCTACCGCGATGGGCAACTTGGTGTATCGGCGCAGGCGCTTGACCAGCCGGCGCGCGTCGGTGGCCAGTTCCTGGCGCGTGCCGGTAACGCCGGTGCGCGAGACGGCGTACAGGAAACCGGTGGAGACCTCGGCGATGCGTTGCAGGCGCTGGTCGGTCGAGGTGGGCGCGGCGAGAAAAATTGTCGCCAGTTCGCGGCGGCGCATGTTGGCGAGATAGTCGCCGGCTTCTTCGACGGGAAGATCGGTGACCAGCGCGCCGTCAACTCCGGCGGCGGCGGCGGCGGCGCAGAAGCGCTCCAGGCCGAGGCGGAGGATGGGATTCAAGTAGGAAAAGATGATCAGGCCGGCGCCTGGTTTTTGCGCGCGCACTTCGCGGGCGAGCTTCAGCACGTCACCCAGGGTGGTGCCGTTGCGCAGGGCGCGTTCGCAGGCGCGCTGGATGACCGGGCCGTCGGCGACGGGGTCGCTGAAGGGAACGCCGAGTTCGATGACGTCGGCGCCGGCGTCAACGGCGGAAAAAATGATTTCTTTCGTCGTGGCGAGATCGGGGTCGCCGCAGGTGATGTAGGCGACCAGGCCGGGACGGGATTTGAAGCTAAGCGCCATTTGTAACGATCTGGTAATTTCGTAAATTGGTAAGTTGGTAATTTGAAAAACCAACCGATTCGTACTCTGCCTTCCGTATTTCGTCAGCGCGTGCTTGGCGCCGGCAGATCCTCCCTCATGGTCGCCTTCGATGCCGTGAAAATCGCCGCGAGTTCCTTAGCCTCCCGGAGAAGACCGCCGAGTTTGTCGGGCGGCACGAGTTCCGCGTCATGCAACAATTCGAGCCAGTAAACGGTCTCGTCAGCTTCCTCTACGACGATGCACAGCTTGGCGATGAACTCGTTCCGTGATCTCGCTCTACATGCGGCGCGGTAATTGGCGCCGATTGATGTGCCAGACCGGAGAAGTTGCTTGGCTATAACATGAGCGTCGTTTTGCCAGGGGATTTGCCGAAACAGCCGAATGATCCGCAACGAAAATTGCTTTGTACGTTCCCGTAGCTCCTCTGCACTGTCCACAGCGGCCTCCCGTCAGTTGACCGCAAATTACCAACTTACGAAATTACCAAATTACGAAATCGAAGACGTCACCCAATGGATAAGTTCTCCTGGAGGATTCCCATGTCCTTGTCGCCGCGGCCGGAGATGTTGACGACTACGATGTCGGATTTTTTCATGGTCGGCGCGCGCTTCACACATTCGGCGACGGCGTGTGCCGACTCCAGCGCCGGGATGATGCCCTCGGTGCGCGACAGCAGCACGCAGGCTTCGAGCGCCTCTTGATCGTTGGCGGAAGTGTACTCGGCGCGGCCGATGTCCTTGAGCCAGCCGTGCTCGGGGCCGACGCCAGGATAGTCGAGGCCGGCGGAAACGGAGTGCGTGGCGGCGATCTGGCCGGCGTCGTCCTGCAAGACGTACGAAAACGTGCCCTGCAAGACGCCCGGGGAACCGCCGTGGAAGCGGGCGGCGTGCTCGCCCAACTTATCGCCGCGTCCGCCGGCTTCGACGCCGATCAAGCGGACGCGCTTATCTTTTTTCTTTATAAACTCATAAAAGATTCCCATCGCATTTGAGCCGCCGCCGACGCAGGCGATGATCGCGGTGGGCAACTTCCCGGTGGCGCGGCGAATCTGCGTGCGCGTTTCGCGGCCGATGATGGACTGGAAATCGCGCACCATGGTTGGATAGGGATGGGCGCCGAGCACGCTGCCGAGCAGGTAATGCGTGCTGCGGACGTTGGTGACCCAGTCGCGCATGGCTTCGTTGATGGCGTCTTTCAAGGTGCGCGAGCCGGAGTCCACGCCGCGCACTTCCGCGCCCAGCAGGCGCATGCGGAAGACGTTGAGTTCCTGGCGGCGCATGTCCTCGGTGCCCATGTAGACGACGCAATCGAATCCGAACAGCGCGCAGACGGTGGCGGTAGCGACGCCATGCTGGCCGGCGCCGGTTTCGGCGATGATGCGGCGCTTGCCCATGCGCGCGGCAAGCAGCGCCTGGCCGATGCAGTTGTTGATTTTGTGCGCGCCGGTGTGGAGCAGGTCTTCGCGCTTCAGGTAGATGCGCGCGCCGCCGAGTTTTTCGGTCAGGCGGCGGGCAAAGAACAGAGGCGTGGGCCGTCCGGCGTACTGCTTGAGGAGGTAAGCGAGGTCGCGCTGAAATTTTTTGTCGCGGCGAGCGCGGTTGTAGGCGGCTTCCAGTTCCTCGAGTGCGGCGACCAGGGTTTCCGGAACGTAGCGTCCGCCGTAGTCGCCGAAGCGTCCGGGGGCGGGAATCGCGGGTTTGGGGAAAGAAGGCATTGTTTTCAGTTGGTCAGTATTTCAGTTCTTCAGTATTTCAGTTTGTCAGCAAGTCAGTTTTTTGCGACCGGCCATGAACCGCAGCGACTGACATACTGAAAAACTGAAATACTGAAGAACTGACATACTTCTTACCAGGAAAAAGACATTACAAATCGCGAACGGCGCTGACAAATGCGCGAATCTTAGCGTGATCCTTGGCGCCGGGCGAGGCTTCGACGCCGGTACAGACGTCCACGCCCCAGGGCTTGAGGATGCGCACCGCGTCGGCGACGTTCGCGGGCGAGAGGCCGCCGGCGAGGATGACGCGCGTGCGCTGCGCGATGCCGGGAACAAAGTCGGTGGCGCGCTTCCAATCGAAGCTGACGCCGGTTCCGCCGCGCACCAGTTCGGTGCCCTGGCCCATGCAGGCGACGCGGAGCACGGCGGAGTCGAGCACGATGCCATCAACGGCATCGGAGGAGGCGAAGTCGCGCAGCACGCCTTCCAAGCCCGGCATCACGGAGATCGCCTTGAAGACGCGGAGGCGGGCGCGTCCGTCGGCACGGCCGTCAATGCTGCGAAACAGCCGGCGCGCGAACTCCGGACTCTCGTCGCCGTGGAGCTGAATGATAGTGAGGCCGACTTGGCGCGCGACGCTCTCGATGCGCTCCGCGGATTCGTTGGCGAAGACGCCGACCTTGTCCACGGGACGGGGCAGGGCGGCGGCGATCTCCAGCGCGGCTTCGGGCGCAATGTGCCGCGGGCTGGGCGCAAAGACGAAGCCGACGGCATCGGCGCCGGCCTCGACGGCGGCGAACGCGTCGTCGCGAGTGGTGGTGCCGCAAATCTTTATCCAGGTCATTAGTTTCAGTGCGCCAAGTCCGGTTTAGTCTCGGCGGTAAATCGGTCCGCGAGATCATAAAAAGATCCACCGAACCGCTCTGCCGGCACAGCGACGCGGGCATCAAGCGTGTCGGCGCTATCCTGCTCCACTTCGATGACTCCGATACGACCCATCCCCTGTGGCGCGTCTAACATGCTCCTCCTCACCGGAGTCGGTTCTTCATGTGGCCGGCTCACCACGACCAGCCACCGATGGTTTGCGGGCGTTGCAAAAAGGCGCTGCAAATGTGTCCGCGTTGCACCCGCCGCACTCTTGAACTCGAATACGTGTACGTCACCCGCACCCGCCCGATCGATGGCGAGCATATCTACTCTATTAGGGTGAGACGGCCAGGGCGCGTCGAAGTAGATGTTGGGTACAACGAGCCGGTGTAGCATAAGGCGCGCGACGGCATCTCGTGCCCGCAACTCCATCCTTCGACCGGAAATCCGCGCTGGCTGGCGTGTCGTCTGTCGTTTCTCAGGTTCCTCCAATTTCGAGGCCCGCGCAAGATCAGGAAAGGTCCCGAAAACCCACCTGACAAACCGCTCCGCGTGGAGCGCCGCTTTCTTAATGTGCTGCTCTTGGTCAGTGGGTGACGCGCTCAGGTCGTTTTTCAGCGACTGAACTAAACACTTGCCGGTTTAGCAGCGGCCAGGAGCTCCTTCAGGGCCTCGCCGGGAAATTCTGCGCGCATGAGCGACTCGCCAATCAGAAAGGCTTCATAGCCGGCTTCGCGCAGGCGGCGAATGTCGGCGCCGGACTGCAGGCCGCTTTCCGCCACCTTGAGCACGCCGGGAGGAATGTTGCGACCCAGGCGCACGGCGGTATTCAGATCCACCTGGAAGGTGCGCAGGTCGCGATTGTTGACGCCGATGATGTCGCAGCCGAGATCCAGGGCGCGTCCGAGTTCGTTTTCGTCGTGCACTTCGCAGAGCACATCGAGGGAGAACTCGCGGGCGACGGCGTGCAGGCGGCGGAGTTCGGCAGGGGTGAGCGCGGCCACAATCAGGAGAACGGCGTCGGCGCGATTGGCGCGCGATTCCAGCAACTGGAACTCGTCAACGATGAAGTCCTTGCGCAGGCATGGCAATTCAGCGGCGGCCGAGGCCTCGCACAGGTTGGCGATGGAGCCCTGGAAATATTCCTCGTCGGTCAAGACGGAAAGTGCGGCGGCGCCGGCGGCCTCGAGTTGCGAGGCGAGGGCGGCGACATGAAAGCTGCCGCGGATGACGCCGCGCGAGGGCGACGCTCTTTTCAGCTCGGCAATGACGGCGGGCCCTGCGGCGGAGACGCGACGCAGGGCGGCGGCAAATCCGCGCGGGACATGCGCCGCGGCGCGCTTGGCGAGTTCGGCGCGATTGGCCAGCGGCGTATTGGAGGCCACGCGCCGGCGTACTGCGGCTAAGATCTGGTCCAGGGTCGCGGGCATGGTGAAACCTCGATTATAGAGGGGGAGTCAGGTTAGTGGCGGCGTTTTACGCAATGTTCCAGGAAAAGACAGGCCACGGATTGCCACGGACTTTCGCGGATCGGAATTTCTTATCCGTGTGAATCCGTGCCAATCCGTGGCTTGTTTAAGTTAGCGTTCGTGCTGGTGTGCGCTGCCGCCGGCTGGCGCCGGCATCGGCGTGGTTCCACCGAGGTCCTGTTGTACGGAGGCGGGCAGCTTGTCGGCGTTTTTCAGCAGGAGACTGACCTGCCACATCTGAGTTTCCGACAGCGATGGGCTGAAGGCGGGCATGCCGGTGAGACGAATGCCGTTGGCGACCTTCCAGTAAGTCTCGCCTGCGGGATCGTCGGTGACGCCGTGTTTGAAGAGCTGCGGCGGGCGCGGGAACTCGCCCTTGGCGATTGGGGTTTCGGGCGCGCCGGGCAGGCCATGGCAGATGGCGCAATTCATCTTGTAGATCGCAGCGCCGGCAGTGAAGGCGGCCGAGTCGGCCTGGATGGGGACGCTCTTCGGCGCCTGCTTCTCGATTTGCGCATCCAGCGCCATCTTGGCCAGCCTCTTCTCGAATGGCATGGGCTGGGCGGAGGTGGCAACGGGCGCGTAGCCGCGCGAAAAGTAGACGTACGCGCCGGCGGCGATACAGACCAGCGTGAAGATGATGCCGAGAATGAAGCCTTTCATTTTTTTCTCGCTATCGGCGGTCGGCCATCGGCGGTCGGCCTTCGGGTTCGATAACCCGGCAGCCGAAAGCCGAGAGCCGATGGCCTATTTCTTTTTCACAAACCGGTAGCCGATGATCACTTTCAGAATCAGGCGGTCGGTGGAGCGCGTGGTGCCCACACCGGCGCCGGCGTTGAATTCCCAGTTGGGCGACAGATTCAGATCCACCGCCGGAAAAATCTGCTGCTCCTGCTCGGCGAGGGGATCGAAATTTCCGATCGGGCCGAGCGAGCCATAGTATTCCACCCCAACGGCAACTTTCTTGGTCAGGTCATAACTGACCTTCACGTTGGGCGAGAAATCGAACCCCTTATCAGCATTCGCGCCGACCAGCGACTTCCCCACGGTTGGATTGAACGCAAGGTACCAAGGCCCGACTTTTTTGTCCACAATAGGCCGCAGTTCCAGCGTCCAGGTGTCCACCGAAATGATGCGGCGCTGCCAGCCGAACTCGGCGGAGAGGCTGACGCCGACCGGCCAGTGCCATTTTTCAGGCGCGCGCACCCGCGGCCGGGTGTGCGAGCCGACATACTCCCAACCGTAGCCGGAATGGGCGTAGGTAAAAATGTAGAACCCGGTTTCGAACCAGTCGTTCCAGCCGTGGGTAATTTCGAAGGTCTCGTGCAGAGAATGGTCGGTGGGACGGAGACCTGCCTGCGCGGCGTGGCCGGAGGGCGTGAAATTGGTGTGGAACTCGAACATGGTGGCGCCGGGCTCGACGGTGTCGGACGCGTACACCTGGATTTCGTAATTGTCCTGCGCCAGCGCGGGGAGACCGAGACACAGCACGGCAGCGAGGACAAGCAGGTGTCGGCGCATGTTCGTTGGATTCGATGTGAACCATTCGGCCGGGTTGCCCTATTTTGCCGGGCGCCAGTAAGTGGTCATCAGTTCGCGTGCCCACGCCGGCTCGCGCACCGGGCCGCGTGGGCCGAAGGTCAGCATGTAGGGCTTGATGTCGAGCACTGGCGTGCCGTCAATGGCGTCGAGGTCTTCCACCGTGACTGTGAGTCCCGCGACAGCAACCAGGCGGCAGACGGTCGAGCCGATACGGCTGGGACGCATGCGGGCGCGCTGGGCGAAGATGCCGACCTCGGGCCAGTCGGCACGATTGCGCGGGTGGCGCGTGTCATAAACGATTTTCGAGGTGTCGAGCTGGTGGAAGTAGAAGAAGATTTCGACGTGGGAGAACTCGTCGAGGCCCTTGAGCGAATCGGGCGTGAAGCGCGCGGGATCAAGTTCGATGCGGGCGGTGAGGCCGCCGAAGACTTCGTCGAGCGGCTCGCGGGCGGGGCTGTGGACGGTGGCGATCGGTGTGAGGGGTGATGGGTGAGCTCATGCCGGGATTCTAGTACCGGGTACCTGATACCCAGCACTAGTTGCGTGGGGTTGACTCGCCGGGACGCCCCGGAAAAACATTTCCGACTGCCGATTGTCGATTGCCGATTTCTCAAATTTGTTTCGTACTCCGTACTCGGTACTCGGTACCATGCTGAGAACGCCCGGAGGACTCGAAGCAAAGGTTTGGAGGTGATTTATGTTTATAGTGATTATTTCTTTTCCGCCCATCAAAAATGGCAAGGATGCTGAGTTTCAACAATGGTTTGCCTGGTCCAACCAAGCATTCTCCAATTTTGAGGGTTTCATCAGCAGAAAGCTTCTGAAGCCTCTGGAAGGAGGAAACTACGCGGCTTTAGTTGAATTTGAATCTCGAGTCGCGTTCCAGGCGATGCATAGCAGTTCTATCCACGATGAAGCTGGCGAGCGTGTGAGACCACTGTTTAATGGCGAACCCACGCCCAAGTTCTACGAAGTAGTTCAAGGATAGTGTATGGGGCGATTTCCGCTACCGTTCTTACTCTCGAATTCCTTGAGCTCGGGGTTCATGACCGAAGCGACCACAACGCCCGAGGCCCCGCCGCCGTCGAAGTAGAGGTTCTCCCAGTCGGGGTGGTCGGCCTCCATCTCGGCCCCGACGCGCCTGCGGGATGGCGGTGTCGCGGAGTCCATCGAGAAGTTTCGCAGGGCCGCCGTCCGCGACCCAGAGTGGAGGGCACGGTTTATTAGGTACTCATCGCTGCCGCATAGAGCTGATGGAAGTGATAGACGCCCTGCTCCTGCTTCACGCTGTAGCGGCCGCGGGAATAGCTTTGCGATTTCAGGTTGCGGTAAACGACCTCGCAGATGTGGCCGTCTTCGAGCTGGATTTCATCGCTGAAGCGAAACGTGCTCTCGGGAACTTCGGTCTTCAATACCTCGGGCGGGAAGAACCAGGCGAAGATGGCGACGCAGCGCTCCGGGCCCAGCGGCAGGACGATGTTGAGCGACATGTTGTCGGGATAGCAGTTCAGCATCCAGTTGGGAAAAATCCAGTAATACTCGGCGGAGAGATCGCCGCGCGAATGCGCGTAGCGCCGGGCGACATTGGCTTCATTCTCCGGGCCGCGGATCGGCGATGACTGCATGGAATGGCGGGCGAAGGTGGTGGTGACGTACTGGCTGTAGTCGAGCTCGCGATTCAGGCTGGGGTGCACCGAGGGAAGATGGTAGCCCTCCAGAAAATTGTCGATGTAGACCTTCCAGTTGCACTCCATGACGTAGTCGTGGCGCCGGTAGAAGCGCATGCGGGCGAAATCGAACCTGGCGGCCTGCGCCGGGAGTTCGCCGAGCGCGGTCATCAGCGGCTCGGCGGCGGGATCGAGGTTCACGAAGACCAGGCCTTGCCACTCGGCGGCCTGCACCGGGCGCAGAGCAAAGTCGGCAGGGGAGAAATCGCAGACGCCCTCCATCTCCGGCGCGTTGAGCAGTTGGCCGTCGAGCGAGTAGGTCCAGCCGTGATAGCCGCAACGGAAGACTTTGCGCGATCCGCAATTTTCCGCCACCGGGCCGGCGCGATGGCGGCAAACGTTGTAAAAGCCGCGCACTGCGCCTCCGGCATCGCGGGTGACGAGCAGCGGCTCACCGCAAAGGTCGAAGGTGAAGTAGTCGCCGGGGTTGGCAACCTGTTCGCGCCAGCCGACGCACTGCCACGCACGCCAGAAGATGCGCTCGCACTCGCGGCGATAGGTGGCGGGATCGACGTAGTACGCGGACGAAAGCGTATGCGCGCGCTCGATGCCCGGCGCGTCCGCCGCCTTCGCCTTGACGCTGTCGGCCATGTGCGGATAACCTCCGGGCACTGATTATAGTTTCCAGTTTCTAGTCCAGTTGTCGGAAGCACGCCGATTTCACTTCCAAGAGTTATGCCCGCCGAGGCTTCAGTTAAACCCGCAAAGCAGGAATCCACCGGCCTGGTGCGCGGGCTTTCGGCGTGGGACGGCGTGCTGCTGGTGATCGGCGGCGTGATCGGCAGCGCCATCTTCCTGGTACCGAAGGATATTGCCGCGGCGCTGCCCTCGGCCCCGCTGTTTCTCGGCGTGTGGGTGGCCGGCGGAGTGCTGGCGCTGATGGGCGCGCTGGTTTTCGCCGAGCTGGGCGCGATGTTCCCCGAAGCCGGTGGGCAATACGTCTACCTGCGCGAAGCCTATGGCGATTTCGCGGCGTTCCTCTATGGCTGGCTCATGTTTGTCGCCGGCAATGGCGGTGGCATTGCCACTATCGCGGTGGCGTTCGCGGTCTATCTCGGAAAAGTGGTGCGGCCGCTGGAAGCGAGCGTGGCGGTGCTGTCTCTGCCCGGACTGGGCTGGAAGTCCGGCCACGTGGTGCAGACGGCATGGAACCTGACCCGCGGCGACGTGGTAGCGGTGGCGGCGATTGTCTTGCTGACCTTCATCAATGTGCGAGGCCTGCGTCCCGCGGTGCTGTTGCAGAACGTGACCACGTGGATGAAGTACGCGGCGATTGCGGCGTTCATCGTGTTCGGGTTTGTGATGGGTCGAGGCTCCTGGTCGCATTTCAACATGGGCGGCGTGCGGGAAGCGTTGGCCCCCGGTCTCAGCCCGTTCATGGCGGCGATGGGAGTGGCGTTTATCGCCGTGTTCTGGGCCTACGAAGGCTGGGTCTACGTGGCCTGGGTGGCGGGCGAGGTGCGCGATCCGGAGCGCAACGTGCCGCGCGCGCTGATCCTGGGCGTGCTTGCCGTCATCCTGATTTATTGCGCGATCAACGCTGCTTACCTGTACGCCCTGCCGGTGACGGCGATCGCGAAACAGGACGCCATCGGCCAGGCGGCCGCGCAGGTGTTGTTCTCGCCGGTGGCGGCGTACTGGATCACGGTGGTGATCGCGATTGCCTGCTTCAGCGCGACCTCGAGCAATGTCCTGGCGGGGGCGCGGATTTCCTACGCCATGGCGCATGACGGGCTGTTCTTCCGCCGCATGGGCAATGTGCATCCGCAACACCGAACGCCGGCGTTCGCGCTGATGGCGCAGGGCGCGCTGGCGTGCGTGTTCGCGTTGTCAGGCACCTACGACCAGTTGTTCACCTACACCGAGTTCGGGATGATCCTGTCGTACGTGGCGACGGTGGGCGCGCTGTTCGTGTTGCGCCGCAAGCGTCCAGACACGCCGCGGCCCTACCGCTGCTGGGGGTATCCGTGGATGCCGGCGCTGTACGTGGTATTCATCGCCGGATGGCTGGCGAACACCACGTTTGAAAGGCCGAAGGAAGCGGTGTCGTGCCTGGTACTTTCGGCGATCGGGCTGCCGGGGTATTTGTATTGGAAAAGAGGTTTTGGGCGTTAGGTTTTAGGTTTTAGGCAGGAGCCATTATGACGCGTGTTCTCGGACTGATTGGATTGGTCATCGCGATGGCGATTGGGTTTTACCTGTACACCAAGTCGGCGCAAACGGCGGCGTCGGCTGCGGGAGCGGCAAGCCCGAGAGCTGTCATTGACGTGACCGGCGTGCGCAACGACCTGCTGGCGTTTGCCAGCGCGGAAAAACAGCAATTCGCGCTGGAGGGAAAGTACCTGTCACTGGATGAATTGCGCGCCAAGGGGACGGTGTTGCCGCAGGATCGCCGTGGACAGTACAGCTATTCGGCCGACGTCAGCGGGACAAGCTTCCGCATTACCGCGAGCTATTCCGGGCCGGAGATGGCGGGCGCGCCCAAGTCGCTGAGCATCGGCGAGACGATGCAGATCGAAACGCAGTAGGCGTCGCAAGTCTTCAGGCTCAGGCGTCAGGCGTCAGGCGAGCAATTCTGCTATCGCACGATCCACATGAATTCGGGTGGTGTCCAGAAAAGGAATGCCTGCGCGGTCGGCGACCTCGCGCAGGATCAGTGGCAGCTCAGTGCCGGCGAGAATCACTCCCTGGATTCGATCCCGCTGTTTCATCTTCTCCACAATGGCCAGTAATCCGTCGCGCGTTGCCGGAAGAAAAATGTTCTCCAGAAGCTCGTTTATGTACTTGGCGTGAATGAAGGCCTGCTCTTCTTGGCTGGGAACAACCAGCTCGATGCCCGCGCGCGCGAAAACGTCGGGGATAGAAGCGCCCCTGCATGGTGAAGCCGGTACCCAGAAGAGCGAGCCTGGTCAGCCGCAATCGCTGCGCCTCGTCGCGCGCGGCCTCGACGATGCTGATCAGTGGAATGGACGAGCGGCGCTGCACCGGGTCGAAAACGATGTGCGGCGTGTTGGCGGCGATCAGCGCGAAGTCGGCGCCGGCTCGCGCCAGGCGTTCTACTGCCGACCACAAGATAGTCCTCAAGCTCGTCGAGTTGGTTGGCATTAAGGAGTGCGATCCCGCGCTGCACGTCAAGGCTGTTGATGATGATGGAGGGAGAACTGCCGTCGGGCCGGCGCTCGCGGTAGGCTGCCAACAGGAAGCGGTAATACTCAATCGTGGACTCGGGCCCGAGGCCGCCGATGATGCCGAGAGTTTTCATGGCTTTATGGCATTAGCCACCGTGTCACTGGTGCACGTCCGGGCTTTGCGCCGGATTGCGGCGATGTTTGCGGGTACTGGCCGCTTTCGTAATCTTCACGTCAAACGCGACCGGAAGCTGGCCCGGCGGGTAGCAGGCGCGGTCATCGCAAGCCTGGTACTTGAGGATTCCCTTCACGCGGTAGGTTCCCGGCGGAGTCGTGCGCGCAGCCCGCACCAGCCCGGTCACGGCGAAGTCGCCGGTGTACACGTTCAGTTTGTCACCGGGTGAAAACGGAAACGAGCGGTCTTCGCCGGCGGGATAGGTCAGCTTGGCGATCAGGATGTTGGTGGGCGGGCTGACGCTGAGCACCGTCGGGACAAGCAGCTCGGAGGTGGGCTTGTTGGAATTGATGTGATATCCGCGGGTCACGCGGAACGGGAGCTCAAACTTGATGGACTTTCCCGCGGCAACTCTTACGGTCGTGACCGGCGCAAAGGCGACGCGCTGCGTGGCGCCGGGCTTGGAGGTTTCGACCTGCGCCAGAGCCGGCGCGGACATGAGCAGCAGCACAACAGCGAATTTCCCCACCCTGTCTCGCCAACAGCGGGCGCGACAAGGGTGGGGCAACCTCGGGTGGGGCAACCTCGGGTGGAAATCGCGCGACCTCATCAGCGGGCCGCTCCCGCGGCAGGCGGGGAATTCTGGGCGAACGCCGGGCCCTGCTTGAGCGCGGCGCGGACGTTGTCTTCGATCTCGCTGTGGCTGACCAGGCCGAAAACGCGGGTGACGATCTTGCCGTCGCGTCCGATATAAAACGTGGTCGGTAGCGCATCCACGCCGCCGTACTGGTCGGCGACCTTGTCGTCTCCGAGCAGCACGGTGTAGTTCAATCCCATTTCCTTGGCGAACTTGGCGACCGCGTCGTGGGCGTTGCCTTCATCCATGGCGACGCCGACGATCTGCAACCCCTGCGGCCCGTACTGCTTCTGGAGATCCACGAACCACGGCATCTCGATCTTGCACGGCGGGCACCAGGTGGCCCAGAAATTCAGCAGCACGGCTTTGCCGCGCAGGTCGGCGAGCCGGACGTTGTTGCCGTCGAGGTCCGTCAACTGAAAGTCGGGGGCGGGTTTGCCTTTCAGAGCGGCATTGCTGCCGGAGATGGAGGCGCCCGGGGTCGGCGGCTTGGTCAGGCGCTTGCCCGCAATCAGCATGCCGGCGATCACCAGGACAACGACGACGATCACGGTGGCGTCACGGTTCAAGCGTGGCTTCTGGGGTTGGGGCTGAGCCTGAGGTTCGTGTTGCCCCTGTTCGGGAATTTCCGGTGGTGTCTGTTGCGCTTCCAAATCTTTACCTCGTTACAAAGCAAATCGGTTCAAAAACGACAAATAGCCCGAAAGCACGGTGAAGCGCCCGGTCAGCACCAGCACGCCGAT
The DNA here is from genome assembly GCA_963760265.1 of Terriglobia bacterium. Classification (GTDB taxonomy): domain Bacteria; phylum Acidobacteriota; class Terriglobia; order Terriglobales; family Acidobacteriaceae; genus JAIQGF01. Next base: position 49,966 of record CAVXCR010000040.1, on the reverse strand, counting down.
GGCGATCAGCAGCACCCCGCTGGCCACCTCGACCGCATGCAGGTGACGGCGGAAGCGGCCGTAGAACGACAGGAACCGGTCCACCCCGAGCGAGGTCAGCAGGAACGGGACGGCCAGCCCGGCGGAATAGACGGCCAGCAAAAGCATGCCCTTGTTCACGGTTTCTTCCGCGGCGGCGAGGGTAAGAATTCCGGCAAGGATGGGACCGATGCACGGGGTCCATCCGAAGGCGAAGGCGAATCCCACGAAGAAAGCGCCGAGCGCGGTGCTGCCGCCCTTGACGTCGTGCAGGCGCTTGTCGGCGTAGAGCGCCTTGATCTTCAGCAGCCCGGTCAGGTGGAGGCCGAAAACGATGATGACGATGCCGGCGACGAATGTCAGGTCGCGACGGAAGCGACCGACCACCTGGCCCAGCGCCGTGGCGCCGGCGCCCAGCAGGATAAAGACGAGGCTGAAGCCCAGGATGAACGTGATGGAGTTCAGCATGACGGTGCGCAGCGCGCGGCGCTCGTGCGCCACGCTGTCCACGCTGGTACCCGAGATCAACGACACGTATCCCGGCACCAGCGGCAACACGCACGGCGACAAGAACGAGAGCAGCCCGGCAACAAAAGCCGCAATCGGAAGAGGCGTTCCGGACATCAGTTGTTATTTTACCTTCCCTGGGGATTCGATGTGCCAGGAGTCGGGGCGTTACAAAAGAGTCGATGGTCCCCTCGACTGCGCTCGGGACAGGCTCTGGTCGATGGCCGACGGGTTTTGTGACTTATGTCGGATTCTCAATTACCGTATCCCGATGTCATCCCGAGCGAGGGAGGGCTCCCGCGCGCTGTCTCCGGCGCGGGAAACCCGAGTCGAGGGATCTTACCGGCTGCACCGACTCTGGAACCGCTTTAGCGATTGGTGATTTAGCGATTTGTGATTACCGCGCCTTTAACCACACTGCTGGAAACCGCACGCCTGAAGACTGGAGACGGCGACTGAAGCCTAATCCGCGTTGACGTTTTCGTTTTCGAAGAGCGCGGGGCGGATGTCGTCAACCGCGACGAAGTCGGTGGGGTACTCGCCGGTATAGCAGGCGGTGCAGTAGGTGGTCTGGTCGCCATCGGCGCAAGCCTTCTTCAATCCCTCGAGTGAAACGTAGGCGAGCGAATCGGCGCCGATGAACTGGCGGATCTCCTCCACGCTCTTGTTGGCGGCGATCAACTGGCGCTTGGAGGGCGTGTCCACGCCGTAGTAGCAGGGCGAGATGGTGGGGGGGCAGGAAATCCGCATGTGGACTTGGCGGGCGCCGGCGTTGCGGATCATGCGGACGATCTTGCGGCTGGTAGTGCCGCGCACGATCGAGTCATCAATCAGGATGACGCGCTTGCCGTCGAGCACGCTGCGCACCGGGTTGAGCTTGAGCTTGACGCCGAAGTCGCGCACGCGCTGCTCCGGCTCGATGAAGGTGCGGCCGACGTAGTGGCTGCGGATCAATCCGACGCGGAACGGCAGCCCGCTTTCGGCGGCGTAGCCGATGGCGGCGGGCACGCCGGAGTCGGGCACGGCCACGATGATGTCGGCGTCCACCGGCGCCTCGCGCGCCAGCTGGCGGCCGAGGGCTTCGCGGCTGTCGTTGACCGAGCGGCCGAAGACGAAGCTGTCGGGGCGCGAAAAGTACACGTGCTCGAAAATGCACGCCGACTGCGGCGCCGCCGGAGCGTAGAAGCGCGATTGCAGGCCTTCCGGCCCGATCACCACCAGTTCACCCGGCTTGACGTCGCGCTCGAAGTCGGCGCCCAGCAAATCGAAGGCGGTGCTCTCGGAGGCCAAGGCAAAGGCGTCGTTGACGCGCGTGCCGGCGGCGGGAATGCGGCCGAGCGAGAGCGGGCGGAAGCCGCGCGGGTCGCGGGCGGCGTAGATGCGGTCGCGGGTGATGACTACCAGCGAGAAGGCGCCGTCAATGCGGCGGAGCGCGTCGGCGATGGCGTCGGGCAGCAACTGCTCGCGCGAGTGCGCGATCAGGTGGACGATGACCTCGGTATCGCTGGTGGTCTGGAAAATCGAGCCCTCGGCCTCCAGCCGCGAACGGATATCGCCGGCGTTCACCAGGTTGCCGTTGTGCGCCACCGCGATCATGCCCTTGTTGCAGTCCACGCGAATGGGCTGCGCGTTCAGCAGGGCGGAGTCGCCGGTGGTGGAATAGCGCGTGTGGCCGATAGCGAGCGCGCCGGTAAGGGAGGCAAGCACCGGCAAGGTAAAGATTTCAGCCACCAAGCCCATGGATTTGTGGACGCGGATGTTGGAGCCGTTCGAAGCGGCGATGCCGGCGGATTCCTGCCCGCGGTGCTGCAAGGCGTGCAGGCCGAGGTAGGCGAGGGTCGAAGCCTGAGGATGGCCGTAGATGGCGACCACGCCACACTCCTCGCGAAATTTATCGAGAATTGCCATTATCCAAGCGGCGGTCGGTTCTCAGTCACCAGCCAAAACGGTTATGTAATTTGCAATCGTACTCGGCTCGGGAATGGAATCACCGTCTTCGCGCATACCCTCCAGGTGCATCTCGATAGCCTCACGCATGCGCTGCTCAGTTTCCTGCAACGTCGCGCCCGTCGCGATGCATCCGGGAAGATCCGGCACGTGCGCGCTATAACCCGTTCCAGTCTTTTCGTACAAAACTGCGTACTTCATTTCAAACCCGCCTGCTGCAAAATTGACTTAAAGGTCTTCGGATGCACCTCGTCTGATGGATGACCTGCAATTGTCACTCGGCCCTTCTTGACCGGATGTTTGTATTGCCGATGACTACCTTTCGTTTTGATGTGAACCCAACCATCGTTCTCGACGAACCTGATAACGTCTCGAACTTTCATGCGGCGTCAGCTCTTCTGCAGAATCTCCGGCGCCAGGCGCTCTTCGGTTTCGGTGTGCAGCGCGCGTTCCAGGGCGTGCTCCCATGAATCTTTCAGTTCCGACACCGGCGCCGACACCACTACCCGATCGTCCACAAGAAATTCCAGTTTTTCGGATTGCGTGACGCCGATGAGGAGCGCGGCCACGCCGTATTTTACCGCTATTTCTTTGATTCTCGGGACGTTTTCACGGACGCACGAGATTACGATCCGGCTCGCGTCTTCGCCGAAAAGCAGGTACTCGGGAAGCAGGTCCGGGCTGCCGAGCTCCTCGCGATTCAGATCGAGGCGCGCGCCGGTCTGGCGCGGGAAACAGGATTCGGCCACCGCGACCGCCAGCCCGCCCGTGGAGCAGTCGTGCGCGCTGTCAATCAGCCCCAGGCCGACGAGGTCAATGATGCAGTCCTGCAGTGCTTTTTCCTTCTCCAGTTCGAGCGCGGGCGGGAAGCCCCAAACCTCGCCGAAAATTTCCCTGGCGTACTCGGAGGAACCGAATTCGATTTCCGCGTCCACGGCATCGCCGGGTTCGGAGCCGCGCAGCAGCACGATGGCGCGGCCTGGTTCGCGGAAGTCGTGGGTCATGGCGCGGTCCACGTGTTCAATCAGGCCGACGATGCCGACCACCGGCGTGGGATAAATCCCTTCGCCCAGGGTCTCGTTGTAGAAGCTGACGTTGCCGCCGGTGATGGGCGTTTCCAGTTCCTCGCACGCCTTGGTCATGCCGTCCACCACTTGCGAGAACTGCCACATGATGTGCGGCTTCTCGGGATTGCCGAAGTTCAGGCAATTGGTGGCGCCGATGGGACGCGCGCCGGCACAGGCGACGTTGCGCGCCGCTTCCGCCACCGCGTGCATGGCGCCGAGACGGGGATCGAGCCAGCACCAGCGCCCATTGCCGTCAAGCGCCATGGCCAGGCCGCGTTCGGTGCCCTTGACGCGCAGCACGCCGGCATCGCCGCCGGGACGTTGCGTGCCCACCAGTTGAACGTAGCTTTCGTACTGCTCGGTAATCCAGCGCTTGGAGCAGAGGTTGGGCGAGGCCAGCAGGCGCTCGAAGTTCGACGTGAGATCGTCTTCGGCGCCAAGATGAACCTGCTCCGGCTTTTCGCGCGGAACGGGCGCATCCCAGCGCGCCAGCGGACGCTGGTACACCGGCGCTTCGTCGGTGAGCGCGTCGTTGGGAATCTCGGCGACCACCTGTCCGTGGTGCAGCACGCGCATGCGGCCGTCGGTGGTGACGCGGCCGACGGTGGAGGCATCGAGTCCCCACTTGCGGAACACGGCGAAAACCTCTTCTTCGCGGCCGTGTTCGGCGACCAGCAGCATGCGTTCCTGCGACTCGCTGAGCATGATCTCGTAGGCGGTCATGGCGGTTTCGCGCTGGGGCACGAGGTCGAGTTCGATCTCCAGTCCGACGTGGCCGCGGGCGCCCATCTCGCAGGTTGAGCACGTCAGCCCGGCGGCGCCCATGTCCTGGATGCCGACCACCGCCCCGGTTTCCATGGCTTCGACGCAGGCCTCGAGCAGCAGCTTTTCCAGAAACGGATCGCCGACCTGCACGTTGGGACGCTTCTGCTCGCTGGTTTCGCTGAACTCCTCGCTCGCCATGGTGCAGCCGTGGATACCGTCGCGCCCGGTCTTGGAGCCGACGTAGATGACGGGATTCCCCTCGCCGGAAGCGCGCGCGTAGAAGATCTTGTCGCGGCGGACCAGGCCGAGCGCGAAGGCGTTGACCAGCGGATTCTGCGAGTAGCAGGACTCGAACTTGGTTTCGCCGCCCAGGTTGGGCACGCCGAAGCAATTGCCGTAGCCGGCAATGCCGCTGACCACGCCTTCGAGAATGGAATGATTGCGGTGAACGGTCTTCAGGTCTGCTTCGCCGTGGGTGGCCCACTCTTGTCTCGCCTGGGTTTGGCGAGACAGGGTGGGGACACGGATGGGGCCAAAGCACAGCGAGTCCATCACCGCCACCGGGCGCGCGCCCATGGTGAAGATGTCGCGCAGGATGCCGCCGACGCCGGTGGCCGCTCCCTGGAAGGGCTCGATGAACGAAGGATGATTGTGCGACTCGATCTTGAAGGCGCAGGCCCAGCCGTCGCCGATGTCGATGATGCCGGCGTTCTCGCCCGGGCCCTGCACCACGCGGCGGCTGCGCGTCGGCAGGCGCTTCAGGTGCACGCGCGAGGATTTGTAGGAACAGTGCTCGCTCCACATCACGCTGAAGATGCCAAGCTCGGTCAGGGTCGGCGCGCGGCCGAGCAGCTTTACGATCTTCTGGTATTCCTCGGGCGTGAGGTTGTGTTCGCGGACAACTTCGGGAGTAATCTGGCTGGCAGTCGGCATCGGGGGAGCTCGTAACCATTGTCGCATGATCATCGGGTGATCGGGTGATCCTAAGGTCTGCTGATTTACACTTTCAACGATGAAATCCGTCATTGTCGGCACCGCGGGACACATCGATCACGGCAAAACTGCGCTGGTAAAGGCGCTGACCGGGATTGATGCCGACCGCCTGGAGGAAGAAAAGCGCCGCGGCATCACCATTGACATCGGCTTCGCGCACCTTGACCTGCCCGGCGAACGCGGCGAGACACTGCGCCTGGGATTTGTGGACGTGCCCGGCCACGAGCGCTTCGTGCGCAACATGCTGGCCGGGGTGGGCGGTATTGACCTGGTGCTGCTGGTGGTCGCGGCCGACGAAGGCATCAAGCCACAGACGCGCGAGCACTTCGATATCTGCCGCTTGCTCGCCATCCCCCGCGGCATCACCGTGCTGACCAAGTCCGACCTGGTGGACAGCGACTCGCTCAGCGTGGTCAAACTCGAGTTGGAAGAGTATCTGAGCACTTCGTTTCTCGACCCCGCTCGCACGCCGATCATTGCCGTCAGCTCAAAAACCGGCGCCGGCCTGGAGGACCTGAAGCGGGCGCTGGTGCGGGTGGCGGGCGAAGCGCCGGCCAAGGATTCGACTTCGGTGCCGCGGCTGCCCATTGACCGCGTCTTCACCATGAAGGGATTCGGCACGGTCGTAACCGGCACGCTGCTGTCGGGCACGATCAGGAAGGATGCCGAACTGGAGGTCTTCCCGGGGGGATGGCGCGTACGCGTGCGCGGCGTGCAGGTGCACGGTGCGGCGGCGGAGCAGGCCATCGCCGGACAACGGACCGCGCTCAACCTCGCCGGCACCGCCACCGAGGACTTGGCGCGCGGCATGACGCTGATGCATCCCGGGGTGTTTCACACCACGTTGCGCGCCAATGTGCAGCTCTCCTTGCTGCCCTCGGCAAAGCCGCTGCGCGACCGCGCGCGCGTTCACCTGCACGTGCACACCAGCGAAACCATCGCCGAAGTCGCGATCTTTGGCGGCAAGCCGCTGCCGCCGGGGCAGTCGGGATTCGCGCAGTTGCGCTTCCGCGATCCCCTGCTGGCGCTGCCCGGAGACCGCTTCATCATCCGCCAGTTTTCGCCGGTGGTGACCATCGGCGGCGGCGCCGTGATTGACGCTGCGCCGCCGGTGAAGGGCGTGCCCGCCGACCAGACCGTCCGATTCCTGGAGACCGTTTCGCGCGGCACGCCGCCGGAAGTACTGGCGGCGAGAGTAGCGCGGCGCGGCAAGCGCGGGTTGGGATTGTCGGCGGCGCTCGCCGAAACCGGCTGGTGGCCGACTCAGCGCGTGGATGAAATTGCTGCATCGCTGGCGCCCGGAGCAACGGCTGCCCATACGGCCGTGCTGAGGATCGCCGACGTGCTGATCTCCGCCGCCGCATTTCAGCAGGCCCGCGACGAGGCGGTGGCGGCGGTGAACGCGTTTCATTCCGCCAATCGGCTGGTGCCGGGGATCGCCAAGGGCGAACTGGCGGAGAAGCTCGGCCTTGAGGACACCGTATTCGACGCCGTCCTGGAATCGCTGGTCCGGGACAAGAAACTGGAAACCTCGGCGGAGATCGTGCGCGCCGCCGGCCGCGGCGTGGTGATGAAAGACGAGGAAGCAGAATCGAAACAGATCATCGAAAACGCCTTCGCCGGCGCCGGGCTGAAAGTACCGGCGCTCAAGGACGTGCTCGCGGGCGTGAAGGTGGACCGGGTACGGGCGCAGAAGATCGTCACCCTGCTGCTGCGCGATCGCGTGCTGGTGAAGTTGTCCGACGATCTGGTATTCCACCGCGATGCCCTCGACCAACTCCGCCGGCTGATGGCCGGGGAGAAGGCGCGCTCGCCCAAGATTGACGTCGCCAAGTTCAAGGACCTGACGGGCGTCTCGCGCAAGTACGCGATACCGCTGCTGGAGTACCTCGACCGCGAGCGAGTGACGAGGAGAGTGGGGGACGAGCGGGTGATTCTCTGATTTGTAATTGGCAATTTGTAATTTGTAATTGCAAACGCGGGCAGTCGCACAGCGTCAACGGCAATTTCAAATTACAAATTACCAATTGCAAATTACAAATTGGCAACGCTCTTCACCATCGGCCACTCCACCCGCTCGCTGGACGAACTGGTCGCCGCGCTGCGGGCGCACGGGATCGAGCGGCTGGTGGACATACGTTCTTTCCCGATGTCGCGGCGCTGGCCGCAGTTCAACCGCGAGAGCCTGGAATGCGAACTGCCGAAAGGCGGCCTTGAATACCTCTGGATGAAAGAGTTGGGCGGCCGGCGCAAGAAGATCCGCGACGAATCGCCCAACACCGCGCTGCGCAACGATTCCTTCCGCAACTACGCCGATTACATGCTCACCCCGGAGTTCCGTCGTGCCGCCGCTGAGCTGGTGCGCATGGCCGAAGAAAAGCCGACCGCCTGCATGTGCGCGGAGCGGGTGTACTTCCATTGCCACCGCATGATGGTGTCCGACTACCTGGTGGCGCACGGCCATACGGTCTTGCACATTGACGCCACCGGCCCAGTGAGGCCGCACAAATTGATGGATAGAGCGCGCATCCTGGATGGAGAGCTGGTCTACAACGGCGGGGAGCTGTTTTGATTCCTCAGGCCACGTTTGATTTTTCAGCTACGGCAAAATCCGCCGGCAGGAGCACGGTGAACACCGTCCCACTGTGACCGGGGCGGGTGGAAGAAGTGACGCGAATCCGGCCACCGTGTTTGCGCACGATGCCCTCGCTAACCCACAGCCCCAATCCGGTTCCGCGGCCTGGCTTGGAGGTGAAGAAGGGCTCGAAAAGCCGGCGCCGGCGTTCCTGGGTGATGCCGGAGCCATTGTCCGCCACCGCGACGCGGACCCTTTCGGAGCCATGGGTAGCTACCTTCACCGACAGCACGCCTCCGACCGGCAGGGCGTCAAGGGCATTCAGGATCAGATTGGCGAATACCTGCCGTAGTTCGGCGGCAACACCGCGCACCGTCCCGTCGCGAACGTCATACAGCTTGCGCACGCGGATGTTTTTTTTCATCAGGGCCTGTCGGTGCAGTTGCAAGACGCTGTCCAACAACTCCGGCAATCGCACCGTCGCCGGCTCGGTGGACTCACGGAAGTAGGCCAGCGTCTGCTTGGTGATGCGGCTGGCGCGGCCGACCTCATCGAGCAGTATGCGGGCAAAGCCGCGCGCCTCTTCGTCCAGCGAGGGATTGGTGGTCAGCAGGTAGGCCAGGTTGGTGATCGCTTCCAGCGGATTGTTGACCTCGTGGGCAATGGCGGCGGCCACGCGGCCGACGGCAGCGAGTCTTTGCGACTGGACGAGTGCGGCTTCGGCGCGCTTGCGATCGGAAATGTCGCGCGCGATTTTCAAGAAGCCGACGACTCGTTCGCTGGCGTCCTTCACCGGCGAGATGGTCAGCGACACGTCGAAAGTGGCGCCGTCTTTGCGCCGCCGCCGGGTTTCGTAGTGTTCAATGCGCTCGCCCGACTGCAGTTTTTGCAGAATTCCCGGCTCTTCGTGGTGCAATGCGGGAGGGATCAGCGTGAGCACGGAACGGCCGGCGATTTCCCCGGCTGCATATCCGAACATGCGGGTGGCCGCCGCATTCCAACTGGTGATGATACCGTTCACATCCTCGCCGATGATGGCATCGTCGGAGGATTCCACGATTGCCTCCAGCCACTGCCGGGCCTGCTCGGCGTTCGTCAAAATGTTCGGACTTGGGCGCGCGCTGCGCCCGCGAATGATAGCCATTCCTTGTAACCCCAAGCCCGCACGGGTTACCTCAAGCTGCAATGGGGTCTTTACCACCACGGTGCCCGCGCTCAGTACCTGAAACGACAACGGGTAGAGATGCACGGACGCGGCCGCGAGTTGCCGGAGACGCCGGATTACTCCTGGATCGGCTGCTTCTCCGGCCGCGCCATTCCCAGCATGATCTGGAACAGCAGCAGGTAGCGCTTCAGGTTGCTGGTCATCAGGAAATTTTCCTTGGCGTGCTCGCGCCCGTTGCGCCCCAGTTGCGCCGCGAATTCCGGGTGCGTGAGCAGGTAGCGGAGCTGGTAGGCGCAGCCCTCCACCGAGTGCACCAGCACGCCCGTGAGCTTGTGGATGATCTGCGTCGGAATGCCCCCCACCGCCCCGGCGATCACTGGCTTGGACTTCCACAGCGCCTCGGTGACCGTAAGGCCGAAGCCTTCTTTGATGGACTTCTGAACCACGATGGTGGAGGCGCGTTGCAGGGCATTGATCTCCAGCGCCGACCACGGCGGCAGGTTGAGGACGATGACATCGGGATCCTCGCCCGCCTCGTCCATCACTTCCTGCAGCACGGCCGCGCCCTCGGGATCGTCGGTGGCGCCGCCGCCGGCCAGCACCAATTGGCAATCCACATATTTCTTCGCCAGCTTGTAGGCCTGGATCACGCCCACCGGGTCCTTCAGGCGATCGAAGCGGGAAATCTGGGTGACGATGGGACGGGTGCGGTCAATCCCAAAGTCGTCGCACACCTTGGCGATGAATTCTTCGGGGAGGTCCTTGTTCTTTTCCGACAGCGGATCAATCGCGGGATACATCAGGTATTGCGGGATGGACAGTTGGCGCGAGAACGCCGGCGAAGAAAAAATGGCGGCGTCGTACTGCTCGACCAGCGGGCGCAGGAATCCCCACACCTCGGGGTGCGGGTTGCTGACGTCAATGTGGCAACGCCACATCCAGCGGCCGCGGTTGCTCGCCCGCGAGCGGATCAGCCCCACCGGCTGCGGATCGTGGATGACGAACAGGTCTTCGCCGAACTCCATGCGCTCGCGGTTCTGCTCGTTGTAGAGCATGAAGATGTCTTTGCCCTGCTGCGTCAGGTTGTAGTCGCCGCCGTGCAAAGCGTTGTGGAAGCCCTTGGTGACCTCGAAGAAGTCGTTGCCGCCGGTGATGACCTCCCACTTGGTGTGCACTTCCAGCTCGTTCATCAGCGGGACCAGGCGGTTAAGGATTTCCGCCACGCCGCCGCCGACCGCAGTCGAGTTCACCATCTTGACCGTCTTCCCGCGAAGCTGGCGGGCGAGGAAGTGCAGCTCATCCAGCTCGGGACGGCCGATGATGGGCTCGTAATCATCCAGCCGCGGGGGAGGCGGCGGCGCGCGGCGGCGTTTCCGAAATTCGCGGACGTTGGCGGCGTTCTTTCGCCGGGGCCTCCGGCGGAGGCGCGGCGGTGGTGCCGGCAGCGGGACCGCCCTTCCCGTCGTCTTTGGCGTCCCGGCCGGGCAGGGTCGCTCGCTTGGCCTTCTTCCGCTCGTCCATGGATTCCGTCTCTCTCTCTCTCAGTACGCCGGGCGTCCGGCCGGTTGCGCGGCGCGTTCCAGGATGCGCAGGATTTGGTCGCGTACGCCGTGCAGGGTGGAAGTATAAATGTCGATCCGGTTCAGCCGGTCGGCGAGCAGGCCAAGGTCCATTTCCTCTTCCAGCCACATGGAAAAATCGTTCGAATTCAGCTTGATCCGCAGGCGGGCCTCGATGAAATGGTGGTGAATGCTGTGGATGCTGACCTTTTTCAGCGACTCGATGAACTCCACCAGGTTGCGCGCGACGAACGGCGTCGGAATGACCACCGTGTCGGACGCGCAAAAATAAAACGGCTCCAGTGCGGCGCGGTCGCGGGCGCGCGGGTTGCGCCTCAGGTATTCCTCCACGATCGCCACCAGCCGGTTACGCAGGTCGGGAATGCTGGTGTACTCGCGCACGTCGATTACGGCCAGCCTTTCCGCGAGTCCGACTTCGTTGCAGGCAGCAAAGGCCCAGTGGGCAAAGTCATTGGAAAAACCTTCGCGGATAAAATGGTGCTCCTGCAGGGTCTGGAAGGTGTGCTGGAAGATGGAATCGTTCGGGCACGCGCGCAGCCCTTCCAGCAGTTCCGTCAAATTGGTGGCCCGCTCGCGTCCGATGCGCAGCAGGTGCGCCTCGGAATTGAAATAGAAGGGCGCACGCGCCCAACGGTCCACCAGGGACGGTGACTTCACAGTCGCCATCGGGGTTCCTCCTCAGCGGGGATGTTACGCGCGGACGCTCGGAAGCTGCACTGAAATCACTAGGATGCGCGCTCGGCAGCGACCTGTTGTTTTGTGGAAAAGTTCGTTTGCACGCGAACTGGCTAGAACTGGTTTAACTGGTTTCAAGAATCGGTTTTTGGGTAGGGCACGGCTTCAGCCGTGCCGCCGAGGCCGCAAAAATAGTGGGCTTTAGCCCCTGAGGGACATTTTTCCTGCATTTTTGAAATCGGTTCTGATGCCGGTAAAAGAAAATGCCATGGATTGATGGTCACGCCGCAGAAATTGAGGGCCGCGGGCAGCTCGAAATCCAGCGGCTCCTCTCGATTTTTGTAGCCAGCGGCACGCGGTTGCGTTAGACAGAACCAATTGGATGGAAGTTGCAAGATGCCCCAGCACGCAGACACGTTCCTGCTCGAATTGTTCGCTATTTTTGTCTGGGCGAAAGTGTTCGCCGAGATCTTCGAGCGATTGTCTTTGCCGGCGGTGCTGGGAGAGCTTCTCGCCGGCGTCATTCTCGGCCCGCACGCTGCCGGGCTGATTGCGCCGTCCGACACCGTCGGTTCGATGGCCGAGATCGGCGCCATCTTTCTGCTGTTCACGGTCGGCCTGGAGACGCGGCCGCAAGACCTGATCCGTGTCGGCCGGCAATCCATCCGAGTCGCCATCGCCGGCGTCGCGGTCCCGTTCCTGCTGGGTTTTGGCTACCTGCACCTGCGCGGCGAACCGGTGCGCGAGTCGGTGTTCGTCGCCGCCGCCATGGTGGCCACCAGCGTCGGCATCACCGCGCGTGTGCTCAGCGACCTTCACGCTTTGCACACGCGCGAGGCCCGCGTCATCCTCGGCGCGGCTGTCTTCGACGACATCCTCGGCATGATCGTGCTGACCGTCGTCGCCGGGCTGGCCGCCGGCGGCAGCATCCGCTGGATCCACCTGGCCGTGCTCATCGTCGAAGCCTTGGGCTTCGCCATCTTCATGATCTTCATCGGCCCGCGCGTGGTCGGCAGAATGCGGACCGGCCTGCAACGCATGTCGACCCCTAACGCGCCCCTGATCCTGGCGCTGGCCATCTGCCTCGGCCTGTCGGTGCTGGCGACCAAGATTGGTATGGCGGCGATCATCGGCGCCTTTTTCGCCGGCCTGATGTTCGCCGACTACTCACCCGAGTGGAACCTCCAGCCCCGCGTGCACGCCATCAACGAATTCCTGGCGCCGTTTTTCTTTTTTGTCATGGGAGCGCGGCTCGACATTCACCTGTTCACCGGCCCGGTGTGGGCAACCGCCATTGTCATTTCGCTGCTGGCGATCGTTTCCAAGGTGCTGGGCTGCGGCCTGCCGATGCTCGGCGAAGGCCTTTCCGCCGCGCTCAAGGTCGGCGTCGGCATGATGCCCCGCGGCGAAGTCGCGCTCATCGTCGCGCTCATCGGGTTGCAGATGAACGTCGTCTCGCAGCAGGGGTACGCGGTGGTGATCTTCATGGCGGGCGTGACCACCGTGCTGGCCCCGCCCTTGCTGCGTTACCTGTTCCGCCACGTCGAGCCGGAACCCGCTCCGCCCGACCAACTGGAAACAGAAATGCGAGCGAGCCGGCTGGGATAGTTCTCGGTTATCGGTTCTCGGTTTTCGGTCCTCAATCTCGCTGCGCCTTTGAATTCAGATCACCGATAACCGTAAACCGACAACCGACAACCCTCTTGCTATAATCCCCGCTTTCAGGAGCAAGCGATGGCGGAAGCAAGCCCCGAGTACCGCGGCATCCGGCTTGACGGGCGTGTGGCGCTGGTGACCGGCGCGTCGCAGGGCATCGGACGCGCCTGCGCCCTGGCGCTGGCCGAAGCCGGCGCTGCCGTCGCTCTGGCGGCGCGCAACGAGCACAAGCTGGCGGAAACCGCCGATCAGATCCGCGCCGCCGGCGGCCGCGCCGAGACCTTCAGGATTGATCTCGCCGTCGAAGACGAGATCAAGTCCGGCATCAAGGCGGCGATCGCCCAGCTGGGCAAGCTCGATATCCTGGTCAACAACGCCGGCATTACCCGCGACCAGCTCGCCTTGCGCATGAAGCGCGCCGACTGGGACGCCGTCATCACTACCAACCTGACCGGCGCCTATCTCTGCAGCCAGCAGGCGCTCGGTTCCATGCTCCGCCAGCGCTGGGGAAGGATCATCAATATCACCAGCATCTTCGGGCAGATCGGGCAGGCGGGGCAGGCGAACTACGCGGCCTCGAAGGCGGGGCTGATCGGCCTCACCATGGCGCTGGCCCGCGAGGTGGCCTCGCGGAATATCACGGTGAACGCGGTCGCGCCCGGATTCATCGAGACGGCGATGACCGAGGTGCTGGCCCCCGAGCTGAAGCAAACCGTGGTGAAAATGATTCCGCTGGGCCGCGCCGGCACGCCGCAGGATGTCGCCGCCGCCGTCCGCTTTCTCGCTTCCGACGAGGCCTCCTATATCACCGGCCACGTGCTCAGCGTGAACGGCGGCATGCTGATGGGTTAAGTGTCACTGACGTTAAGTGCCCAATGGTTACCATGGCGGGATTCAGCGCCCTGACTGGGCTGGCGAAATTCGCCGTGCGGGTGACAAAAAATGTGCTTGCGCCGCCGTTCTACTCTGGTTACTATGCACGCACCCCCGAAGAGTCCCAAGGCCGTCAAACCAACATGAATATCGGCGAAACCATACGCAGTTTCCGTCTCCAAAAAGGCATGTCGCAAGGCGACATCGAAAAGCGCACGGGGTTGCTGCGCTGCTATCTCTCGCGGGTCGAGAATGGCCACACCATTCCATCGCTCGACACGCTGGCCAAGATCGCCGGCGCCATGGAAATTGCCCTGGCCCAGTTTTTCGCCGATAGCCCGCACGATAACGGCGCCCGCAACTTGCCCCAGTTGAGCGAGGACGAAATCCGCTTCCTGACGCAGATCCGGCGCTATTCCTCCAGCCTCAACGACAGCGACCGCAAGCTGGTGCTTGCCATGGTCAAGAAAATGGCCGCGGGGCCGGGGAAATAGTTTCAGTTTCAGTTTCAGTTTCAGTTTCGACAGACGGGGTGGATGGCGCCCCGGTTGATTTGTTGGCGTGAACGAGCAGCACAACTCGCTTAAATCAATCGTGGGGCGCAAGCTGAGAGCTGATAGCTGACAGCTAGTACGGCGAGAAGGTCAGCGTCTTATCCTTTTTTTCCACCCAGATGCGCGCCGGCTCCTGGCGTTCGTTGATGGTCACCACCACCACCACGCCACTTCCCTGCTTGGGATTGGCCGAGCCGTCAATGTGGAAGCTCTTGATGATTCCCCACTCACCGCCCGGGCCCCAGTCGTTCTAGAACTCGCGGAACGAGTAGTTGGGATAATTCTGCGGGTGCTGCTTCCAGGTGGGATCGTGCTCCCAAATGCTGTACGCCGTCTCGAAATCCTTATTGACGAGCGCGGTGAAGAAATGGTCGACCACGCGCTCCTCCGGCCAGTTGCGGTACAGGTAGGCGAAAACCCCGACGACGATGGCCGCCACCGCCACCGCTGCGATGACGACGAGCTTGCGCCGCTCGCGCCGCGGATCGTATTCCGGAGCGGTGAAGATGGTGTTCGCCACGGGACAATTCTAGCAAGTACTAAGCTGTCAGCTATCAGCTTTCAGCCTGGACACGAATGACGCCAGCATTTTCTTTACTTCAACAACTTGCGCATTCAGCGTTTGGTATTGACTCGTGGGCAGGAATGTCAGGTCGCGCGCGAGGAGAAGATGATACTCCGCCTCGCAGGCCGAGCCCATCGCCATATACAAAAAGCGGCTCATCTCAGGATCGCTTTGCCTGCCACATCCTTCGGCAATATTTGCCGCGATCGAAGCACAGGCCCTCCGAAGTTGGCTGGAGAGGCCATAAAGTTCATATTTTGGAAACGTTGCAGTGACTTGATAGGCGCTGAGTGTGAGTTTGTGTGCTTTTTCCCAGACCTTCAGGTTTCGGAAGTTTTGCATGTCTGCTCCTGTCCACAGCAGTACTCGCTCACCCCACGTCGTTTTAGCTGAAAGCTGAGAGCTGAGAGCTGAGAGCTACGGGTGGCATGTTAACGCCTTACAGAGTCCTCTTAAACAGCGGCGTCGCAATCGAGAGCATCACCGCCGCAAACAGTGTGAGGAACAGCAGGTCGTGCCACATCGCCGCCACTCCCGCCTCTTTCAGCAGCAGCGCCTTGAAGCCGTGCACCGCGTAGGTAAACGGGTCGGCGATGGCGATTGCCTGCAGCCACTTGGGAAAGGCGTTGATCGGGTAGATTGCGCCGCTGGGAAAGAACAGCAGCGTGTTGAGCACGCCGAAGGTCGCGCGCGGCACCAGCGGGTCCTCCACGCGCACCATGAACAGGAACATCATGGCGTTGAAGGCAAGCGAGGTCGCCAGGATCAGCAGCGCCAGCAGGACCGCCTGCTGCGCGTGAAACGTGCTGCTCACCCCCGAGATCAGCGAGCCCACCACGGTGATCACCACCCCCGACGCGATCGCCTTCAGCGCCCCGGCCGTGTTGAGCCCGAAGATCAGCTCCAGCTTGGTGATCGGGGTTACCAGGTACCCCTCGTGGATGCCGCGCGCCTTGTCGTCAATGTAGAGCATGCCGCCGCCGATCATCACCGACACGAACATCGCCAGCGTGATCGACCCCGGCAGCAGGTACTTCATGTATTCGATATACGGGTACAGCTCGACGATCTCGAGCGCAACCTGCTGCACCACGCGCGGCTCGACGTCGGGCGTGTTGAGCGCCTGCGTCAACTCCGCCAGCTTCTGCTCCAGCGACGAGCTCATGAAATTGTCGCTGTTGTCCACCACCAGCGCGATGCGCGGACTGCTCCTGGGCGTAGAGGCGGCGCGAATACTGCGGCGGGATAATGAGCGCGCCGTCAATTTTGCCGTCCTTCACGTCCCGCATCGCCTGCTGGTCGTTGTCGTAATAAACCGGCACGAAAGTGCGGACGTTGGCGGCGACGGAGTTGAACGCTTCCTTGATCCGCAACGCCTGCACGCCGCCGTCCTGGTCCACCACGCCCAGGCGCGCGTCGCGGATCTTGCCTCCGAAGGCGTTGCCCAACACGATGAGCTGGATCAGCGGGAACACCAGCGACACCAGCATCAGCGCCGGCGAGCGCAGGAATTTCCGCAGCTCGCGTTCCACGATCGCCAACATGCGGTTCATGCGCGATCTCCCGGCCGTTCCGGCATGACGAACATGTAGGCCTTCACCTGCTCGTCGCGCAACTGCCGCCCGGTGTAGTGCACGAACACGTCGTCCAGCGTGGTGCTTTGCACCGACAACGACTTGATCTCGACGTCGGCGGACAGCGCGCACTCCACCAGCGCGGTCACGCTGGCCGCGCCCGCCGACAAGATGCGGTACATTCCCGCTCCCTCGGACTGGACCGAGTTGACCTTGGGCAGCGCCTGCAGCATGCGTTCCCAATCCGGCGGCGCGTTCACGAACTGCGCCTCAATGACGTTGGCGCCCGGCACGCTCGCTTTCAGCTTCAGGGGCGTATCCAGCGCCACCAGTTTTCCGTGGTCCACGATGGCGATGCGGTCGCACAGCCGGTCGGCTTCGTCCATGTAGTGCGTGGTGATCAGCATGGTCAGCTGCCGCTCTTGCTTGATCTTGGTCAGCATCTCCCAGACCGCGACTCGCGACACCGGATCCAGCCCGGTGGTCGGTTCATCGAGAAAGAAGATCTTCGGGCTATGCACCAGGCCGCGTGCCACCTCCAGCCGCCGGCGCATGCCGCCCGACAGCGTCTTGGTCTGCGCGCCGCGCCACTTCGTCAGTTCCACGTCCTCCAGCATCCGGCTGATGGCGCGCTTGCGCTCCTCGCGCGGCACGCCGTACAGCTTGGCGTAAATGCTGAGGTTTTCCTCCACCGTCAGGTCCAGGTCGCTGGTCATCGCCTGCGGGATCACGCCGATGGTGCGCCGCGCCGCATTGGGTTCCCGGCTCACGTCGTGCCCGGCGATGAACGCCTTTCCGCCGGTGATCGGGATGAGCGTGGTCATCATGCGGATCAGCGTGGACTTGCCCGCTCCGTTTGGCCCCAGCAGCCCGAAGATCTCGCCCTCCGCCACCGAAAACGACACATCGTCCACCGCCGTGAACTCGCCGTACTTCTTGGTGATGTGTTCCACCGCGATCGCCGGCGGCGCATCCGCGTTTACAGGCGAGTGCGCTCCATCGCGCATGGTCGGCTCGCTGGTCATTTTCCCCGTCCTGTGGCGGCGGTCTGCGCCGTGGCATTCAATTTCGACGGCGGCACCAGCACTTCGGCGGTCATGCCGGTGGCGTACTTCATCCCCTGGTTGTCAATCCGCAGCTTCAGCGCCACCGTCTTGATGTCGCGCTTGGTCCGGCTGACGTCGCGCTGCGTCGCGAAATCCCCTTCCGTGTTCTTGAAAATGACTTTGCCCGGAATCTCCGCGCCGCTGGGCATGCGCACCTGCAGCGTGTCGCCGAGCGCGATCTTGTCGGCGTAGGTCTCCGGCACCGCGGCGACCACCCAGGTGTCGGTCAGGTCAACCAGGGTGACAATCGGTGCGCCCGGGTTCACCACCTCGCCCTGGCGCGCGGCCCGCAGCGAAACCACGCCCGTGATCGGCGCCGTCACCCGCGTGTACCCCAGCCGCGTTTCCGCCTCGGCCAGTTGCGCCGCGGCGCTCAGCATCTGCGCGCGCGTCGAGGCGACGGTGCTTTCGGCGGCGCGGGTGTTGTGCAGGCGCGCCTCGGTCGAGGCCAGGTCGGCTTCGGCGGCCCGCACCTGGTCACGCAGCGACTGCACGTTCGCCTTGGCCGACTTCAGCGCCGCCACCGCGCGGTCGCGGTCCTGCTTGGACGCGACGCCCTGATCGGCGAGCGACACGGTTCGCTCGGTATCGGCGGACACCTGTTCCAGGTTGGCCTCTGCCATGATCAGCTGGCTCCTCACGGATTGCAGGCGCGCGCGCGAATTCAGAACATCGCTGGAGGTCGAGCCGCGCGTCATCATCTCGGTCGCGCGCGTGCCCGTCACCTGGTCGCGCAGCCCGGCCATCACGTTTTGCGCGGCGCGCTTCTGCGCTTCCAGTTCGGCGGAATCCAGCACCGCAATCAGGTCGCCTTCCTTCACCGGCGTGCCTTCATCCACCAGCAGCTTCTCGATTCGCCCCTGAATTTTTGCGCTCACGATCACTTGGTTGGCGTCCACCGTTCCGATCAGCACCAGGCCCTTGTCGCGCTCCGTGGTCGCCAGGTAGTAGCCGATGGAAACGGCGAGGATGATCAAGAGAAGAACAAAAAAGCGCCCGCGTTTCATCGGCTTCCCTCCGGGCGAGATTCAGGCCGGATAAAGATGGCGGCGGAGACGAAATCCAGCACCGCCGCACGCCGTCGCGCCACCCGCTCAGGCGACAGCGGATCAATCCCGGGCATCAGCAGCCGCATCATCGGCACGGAGCTGAAGTAAAAAATGTTGAGCGCAATCAGCGACGGCACCACCTGCACCGGATCCACGTCGCGGATCTCCCCGCGCGCGATTCCCTCCTGCATCACCTCGCGCACGCGCGCGAACGTCGGCCGCAGGTAGCGCTCGACGATGCGCTTGATGTGCGGCGATCCCTTGCGCCCCGTCCGCATCATCTCCCGCTGCACCATGCGCGGGTAGGCCGGGTGGCTGGCGATGAAATCGAAATGCGCGCCCACGAACTCGCGGATCTTTTCCCGCGGCGGCAGATCGCGCGCCAGCACTTCCAGGACCCGTTGCGTCAGCCCCTCAAACACCGCGTCCAGCGCCGCGCCGTAGAGCGTCTCTTTGTCCTTGAAGTAGTAATAGAGCAGCGCCTTGTTGACCTTGGCGGCGCGCGCGATGGCGTCGGTCCGCGCCCCCGCCGCGCCTTCATGGGCAAACTCCGTGATCGCCGCCTTGAGGATGGCGGCGCGGGTCTGCTCCGGCCGCGCGCGGGTTCCCAGCGTTTTCGCCCTGCTCGCCATGAGTGAGCCTCTATTTAACTAACTGGTTAGTTAGCATAGCAGCCGGCGCGGCCGCGGTGCAAGAAGATTCCCACATTCAAGCCTTCCACGCCCTCAGCGCCTTGCGCACCAGGATCAACTGGCCAAGGTGGTAGGAGTTATGGTCGGCGGCCAGCAGGGCTTCGCGCAGGATGGTTTGGCCGTCGCCCCAGGGGATGGACGCGTGCAGGTCGGTCTTCGGATTGGTCACCAGCTTGCGCATGGCGGCGAGGTCGGCACGAACCTGGCGGACGCTTTTCTCCCACCCGCCCGTAGGCGGCGCTTCCGTTTTCGGCCAGTAGCCTTCGGGCCAGGCCATGGATTGGTATTTCGGGTTGCGGCTGAAGTCGAGGATGTCCCACTGCGCCAGGCGCATGTGTTCCAGCAATTGCCACGCGGTGTGCGGCAGGCTGGGCGGCTTGACGCCGCGCAGTTTGGCGGGAAGTCCGCGGACGGCATCGTCAAATGAGGCATGGGCGCCGCCGCCCGAGAGCAGCCAGGCGAGCCAGTGGCGGAGGGATTTTTCGCAGCGGTCCATGGCTGTTTCGATGCTGCGTTTAGCGAACGGTTGAGAAAGAAAAAGCTAACCTCAAAGGACGCAGAGGAACGCGAAGGAAAGCAGAAGAAATGCTTTGCGACCCTTTGCGTCCTTTGCGGTTGATGGTTATTGCTTCTTCTTCTTCTGGAAGATTCCGAGGATTCCGCCGATGCCTTGTTCCACGCCCTGCCCGGGCGCGGTGACGGTGTTGCCGATGAATCCGCCGACGTCGGGCAGGAACACGGGATTCTGCGTGGTGCCCTGGATGAGGAACGGAATCGGCCTGTTGACCTGACCGAGTCCGGCGATTTTTTGCAGGCCGCCCACCAGGCTGGCGTTGCTGTTGAGCTTGGCCGCCATCTTGAAGTTGAGCGCGTTGGCCGGCGACATGGTGCCCGCGCCGGTAATGGTGCCAAGCTCAGGGATGATGATCGTCAGCGAATCGGCGCGAATACCTTCGGGCGCGATGCGCAGGCGTGAGTTCATGGCCTGGATGGTGGTGTCGGAGCTGGTGCGGATGCCGGCGAGCATGGCAATGGCCGCCATCTTCGATCCCAGGTTGAAGTTGGCCAGCTTGACGTTGGCGAGATCGAGCGTGCCGGTGGTAACGAGCTTGTCGACGGCGCCGTCGAGCGCGAGATTCGCAGTCGCCGATCCGCCTTGCAGCGACGACCCTGCCGGCAGGGCGACGCCGAACGCGGGCAGGAGGCCGGCGATGTCGGCGATCGGCAGGTTTTGGCCTCTCAGCTTCATGTGGACGACGGCGTCTTCGCCGTGGGCGTCGTAGTTGCCGCTGACGCGGACGACGGAATTGCCGGTATGGACTTCGCCGCTGGCGAGCGAGCCCGCCTGGCGCTGCATGTCGTAATCCGATGTATAGGTAAGCGCGACCGGCTGGCGCGCCGGCGAGCCGGTCTTCACCAGGCGAAGATCGTGGGTCTTGGCGGTCCCTGCGCTCTTCAGGATTTTCCCGTCGGAGGAGAGCGTGCCGGTGTAATCCATCAGTCCCGCTATCCCGGAATCCGCAGGCAGGAAGCCGGTCTTCGCGAGGTCCATGCCGGTGATGGTGACCGAGGCCTGCAGTGGCGTGCGTGCCGCGTCGGTGCGATCGAGGGGCCCGGCGTTGCCGTCAACCTTCAGCTTGCCGCCGCCGGGCGTGGTGGCCTCGACGGTGAACGGAATGGGCGACGTATAGGAGATGTTGCCGGCGTCGAGCGTGACGTCGTCATAGGTGAGCGGCTTCTTACCGACGACGGCGACGGAGACCCGTCCGCGGACGATGCGCAGTTTCTGCACCGAAAAACTGGCGGCGCTGCCCGGGGTTGTTGCGGTAGCCTCCCTGGCCGCCCCGAGCGTGGAGAAGTTCCATTTGCCGGCGTTGGTGTGAACCAGCGCGACCTCGGGCTCGACCACGGTGATGGAGTGGATATTGAGCGTGCGGGAGAAGATGAGCGCGGGCAGGTCCACGCCGACGTCGAGCGACTTGGCGCGGAGAAAGGGCGTGGCACTGAAGGCGGGGTCGTCGGCGATGGAGATGTCCGCGGCGGAGACGCCGCCGGCCATCAGGGAGAGCGTGAGGTGGCCGATTTTGACCTCGCGGGCGAGGGCGGTGTGGAGTTCCGCCTCGATACGCGGGCGGAAAGCGTCGGCGTCGAAGATCAGCGGAAGCGCGATGCCGATAACCACCAGAACCGCGACGACGATGGCGACGATGATGAGCGCGCGCTTCATAGGCAGCCTCCGCCGGTGGAAGCTTACCGCTCCGCAGTGGCTAGTGACTAGTGGTCAGTAACTGGTTACTTTGTGATTTGTGATTGGGTTCCGATTTGGTGCCGCGCCACTGCCGCTCGGGATCATTATGCACCCACCCACCGCTTCGCGACTGGCCACTTCTGACTGGCCACTATCCACTGTTTCACGGCGCCATGGCGACGGCGGCGGCGGTGCGGACCAGGGCGAGGGTGGTGGTATCGTTTTCGCCGAGGGGGTCGGATTCGGCGATCTCGTAATTGCCCCGCGACAGCAGGCGATGCTTGTGCTGGCTCTCGAGGAATTCGCGCACCCGTTCCAGGACGAGATGGCAGAGGGCTTTCGCATCGTGCCTGGGCGCGTCTTGGAGCGCCTGCTTGACGCGTTCCAGACCGAATTCCTCCTTGTGCGCCTTGGCCTCGACCAGGCCGCGGGAGACCAGTACCAGCGCCGAGCCGGGGCCCATGACGCACATCTGGGCGTCGTGGGTGGCGTGGGAGAAGAGGCCGAGCGGAAGACCGCTGGCGTCGAAGGTGACGATGTTGCCGTCATCGTACTTGAGCAGCGCGGGGGTGTGGCCGGCGTTGACGTAACAGCAGGTGCCGAGAACTTCGTTGTAACAGCCGAGAAAGGCCGGGGCACAGCGCACGCCCCCGGCGGCTTCCATGATGGCGCGGTTAATGTCGAGGAGAACGTTGATCAGGGCTACGGGCTCGTTAACGGCTTCGTTGTAGAAGATGTCGGCGGAGCCGTGGAAGACGTCCTGGACGGCGGCGGCAATGTGCAGGGCTTCTTCGCGCTTGCCGGCGATGTCGAGCAGCAGAACCAGAAGGCGCGAGGAACCGACCTGGATGAAGTCGAAAAAGTCGCCGCCGACGCGGGCGCCGCGATAGAGCGCGCCGACGCGCAAGGTGGGCAGTTCGGGAAACTTGGCCGGGGCCGGTTTGCGCAGTTCGCGCACCGGAGCATGGGAGCGAAAAGGAATCTTCATTCGAACACCGTAGGGTGCGGAAAAGTTAGCACAGCTGGTGGTCAGTTTCCAGTTGTCAGTTGCCGGCGAGTCGCGAGCACTCGACGGGTGACTATTTTCCGTACTTGAGGTAGAGGTGGCGGGCGACCTGGTCTTCCAGGTCGGAGTAGCCGGAGTGGATGGTGACGCGGAGGGAGGTTTCGGTGGAGGAGCCGCCGCCGAGGCGCTCGAGGATGGAGCGCAGCTCGGCAATGCCGTAAGTGTCGCGGATGTATTCGGCGGCGGCGAGGGATTCGTCGTAGGCGAGGACGGCCTCAAACGGCGAGAAGCTGAGGAAGGAGCTCTCCAGCGTGGCGAGCGGGATCTGATGTCCGCCGCGGTAGAGATCGGCGAGGCGACGGCCGCGCGTGGGGCCGAGTTGCTTGGGCTCAACCAGTTGCGCGATGCCTTCGTTGAGCCACTGCGGGCAGCGCCCGCGGGAAGCCTGGTTGATAAAAGAGTGCGCCAGCTCATGCTTGAGGACGCGCGCCAGGTCGGGGGTGACGGCGCTGAGGCCCTGGATGGGAATGCGCAGCTTGCCGTCGTTGAGCGCGCCGATCCAGGACGGGGCTTCGGTGACGTCAAAGAATGCCTGGTTGGTGTAGAGGGAGACGGAGATGTTTTCGCGCGGGGAGATGCCGAGGTCGTGGACGAGGTCGGAGTAACTGTTCTCCAGGGAAGCCTGCACCTGCTGGCGGAGGTCGGCCGAGGTCGTCGTGCCCTCGTAATGAAAGCTGAAGTGGCCGGAATCGGCCTGCGAGAAGTCGGATTCGGTGGTGAGCTCGCGTTGCGCGCGGGCAAGGTACTTCTGGACGTTGTCATCGGGGCGGAGGGCGAGCGAACGCTTCCACGCGATGACGGCCTGGGGAAGGCGGTCGGCGCTGTAGTCGGCGAAGCCCAGGATCATCCAGGCGTCGGCGGAGTTCGGCGCAGCGCGGGTGGCGCGCTCGGCGAAAGGAATGGCGTCGGCAGGACGCCCGAGTTGAATGAGGACGGCGGCGTAACTGACCAGGATGACATCGTTCTGGGGCGCAAAGGAAAGGGCGCGGTCAAGGTAGAAGCGGGCGCGCTCGCGGTCGCCGCGCTCGAATTCGTGGCGTCCGGCGAGAAAAAATCCGGCGGCGGCCTGCTCGGCGCTGCCGGCACGCTCCAGAGCGGCGAGGGCCTCGGAATCGACGCGCCCGTCCTTGATGATCTTGAGCGCGACGGCGTCGCTGCCGACGATGCTGCCGGAGACGTTGGGAACATCGGCGGGCTTGGGGGAGGAGGGCGAAGCCGAGCGGGGCGGCGGCGCGCCGCCGCTTTCGATGTGGTCCACCAGCGTCTTGGGAATGGCATAGGCGTCGTCGCCGACCTCATAATGGACACGCGGGCCGTTCTCCGTGACCTTGTCGGCGAAAATGGTACGGCCGTTTTTCAGGTAGATGGTGTCCGCCGACATGAGCGCGGAACAGGCGAGCAAGGCGAGGATCCAGGGAGGTCGCACGCTGGCGCATTCTAGCATTGGTTTTTTCCGCCGCGGCATGGCGCAGGTGATCACTGCGGTGCTGGGACTTTGGTGCGCGCTGGCGGGCGCGGCGTGGGCGCAGACCGGCACCAACGCACCGCAGCCGGCGACTTCGGCGCCGGCCGCGCCGACGGCGGGTCCGACGGCAACCGCGCCGGTGCCCGGGCCGGGACTGGCGCTCTACCGCCAACTCCGCGATGTGGGGCTGGATCCGGCGGCGGTGTACAACGTGCGCGACGCCGCCATCCAGCGCGAAGACCTGCATATCACGCTCGACGACGGGACTCTGGCCTTTGTGCGCAGCGTGGACGGCCGCGTCGCGGGCGCGTTCTTCGAGGGCGAAGGCGAGGTGCTGCTGTTCCCGCCCGACCAGGCGGAGCGCGGGTCGCTGGCGCTGTTCACCGGGGCGGCGATCCTGGAGGAAAAATTCACCACCGCGTACTTCCGCTTCAACGACCGGACTGCCGAGGAGCTCCAGCCCGCGCTGCGGCGGGAGGAAGAGGCGCAGGCGTTCGTCGAGAAATACGACAAAGCGGCGCGCACCCTGGCCGAAGCCGATGCGCTGCGGCTGATGACCACCTACCTGAACCAGCCGACGCACCGCGACGACCGGCTGTTCCGCGCGCGCCTGCAGGGAGAGAGGCTGGGGATCTTTGACGTTTACTTCGACACGCTGATCGCGGAGCAGATCACGGTGCTGAAGCTGACGTACGCGGGAGGAACTGGATACTACGACATTCTGTGCTCGTTTCCGATGAGGTCGGCGAGGAGTGGGATTGAGAAAAACCCTGCCCTATCGCCTCCCACCCCGGGATCGGACAAGGGTGGGACGCCCACGGGCGGCGAACAGGATGAGGCAGCGGCGCTGCGGATCACGAAGTACACGATCAAGGCCCGAATCGAGCCGCCGCATGTGCTGGGGGCGGATGTGACGCTCGACATTGACGTGCGCCACGGCGGGCAGCGGATCGAGTTTTTCGAATTTTCGCGCTATCTGAAACTGACGGCGGTGGAGGCGGACGGCAAGGCCATCGAATTCCTGCAAAACGAAGCCATCGAGGGCAGCGCGCTGGCGCGGCGTGGCAACGATGTGATCGCGGTGGTGTTCCCCGAAGCGCTGCGCAGCGGGCAAACGCTGCGCATGAAATTCACCTATGCGGGAAACGTTTTGTCCGAGGCCGGCGGGGGCCTGGTGTACGTCGGGGCGCGCGGCGTGTGGTATCCCAACCGCGGGCTGACGATGGCGGATTACGACCTGGAGTTCCGCTACCCGCAGGAATGGACGCTGGTGGCGACGGGCAAACGCGTGTCGCAGGAGCGCGCCGGAACCGAGCAGGTGTCGCACTACGTGTCGGAGCGGCCGATGCCGGTGGCGGGGTTCAACCTGGGCCGCTACTCGGTGGCGAGCGCAACCGCCGCCAACAATGTGCTGGTGGAGGCGTACGCGACGGCGGGCATGGAGAGCACATTCCCGCAGCAGCGGCAGCAGGTGGTGGTGATTCCGCCGATGCCGCGCGCTCCGCGCGCGATGCCGCCGCTGGTGGTGATGCCGCGGCCCGCTCCCGCTGCCGCCAGCCACGCGGAAGTGGTGGCGCAACAATCGGCGCGCGCGATCGATTTCTTCGCCCGGACTTTTGGTCCCTATCCATACAGTTCGCTGACGCTATCGCAGATGCCGGGCAGAAACAGCCAGGGCTGGCCCGGATTGATCTTCCTGTCGAGCTATGCGTTTCTATCGCCGGAGGAACTGCGGACAGCGCGGGTTGGCGCGGAGGCTACGCTCACCTACAGCGGCTTCATGCAGGCGCACGAGACGGCGCACCAGTGGTGGGGCGACCTGGTGGGATGGAAGACCTATCGCGACCAGTGGCTGGTGGAGGCGCTGGCCAGCTACTCGGCGATTCTGGCGTACGAGAAAGATCGTCCGGCGGACTGCAAGCAGGCGCTGCGCAACTACCGGGCGCAGCTGCTGTCGAAGAATGCCGAGGGCGAAGAGTATGCGCGCGCGGGACCGGTAACCCTGGGACTGCGGCTGGCGTCGTCCCATTTCCCTGACGGCTATGACGTGGTGAGCTACGGGCGCGGCGCGTGGCTGCTTCATATGCTGCGCGCCATGATGCGGGATGCGGCAGGCGGCAGCGATGAGCCGTTCCTGCGCGCGCTGAGGAAATTGCGCGACCAGTACCAGGGAAGGGAGATGACGACGTCGGATTTTATGCGCGTGATGGAAGAGGGGATGCCGGATTCGCTGCGCTATGAAGACAGTCAATCGCTGGAGTGGTTTCTGGAAAGCTGGGTGAAGGGGACGGCGATCCCGCGTCTGGAGCTAAAGGATGTCAAGGTGGTGCGGCGGGGCGCGGGCGCGTTGGTCACGGGAAAAATCCTGCAGACGGAAGCGCCGGATGAAATGGTGACCTCGGTGCCGGTGTATGCCTCCGTTCGCGGCCGCAATGTGCTGTTGGGGCGCGTGTTCGCCGACGGCAAGGAGACCAGCTTCCGGTTAAGCGCGCCCGCGGGCGCCAGGAACTTGGTGCTGGATCCGTACGATACCGTGCTGAAGAGATAGAGATCATGGCGGGCTTTCAGTGTGCAGCGTGCGGCGCGTGGAATGAGACGTCGGTGGATGTGTCGGCGGGCCGGCGCCAGCAATACGTGGAGGATTGTCAGGTGTGCTGCAAGCCGAACCTGCTGAGGGTGGAGTATGACGGCGAGGAGTGGAGGATGGAAGCGGAGCTGGAGTGAGGGAAGTTTCAGTTTCAGTTTCAGTTTCAGTGACGAAGGAATCTGCTTTTTCTGAAACTGAAACTTGAAACTGCTCTTGTCATTCCGACCCTGAGCGAGCGCAGCGAGTCGAAGGGAAGGAATCTGCTTTTTCTGAAACTGAAACTGAAACTCGAAACTGCTCTTGAGGGCTATGGCAGAGGCAAAGCATATCGGCATCGTGGGGTGCAGCGCGGAGGGAGCGGCGTTGTGCTATCGGACGGTGTGCGTGGAAGGCGAGCAGATGATGGGGAGACACGGGCACCCCGAGGTCTCGATGCACACCCACCCGCTCGCCGAATACATGAATTGCATTTACCGGAACGATTGGCAGGGTGTGGCGGAGCTGATGCTGTCGTCGGCGGAAAAGCTGGCGCAGTGCGGCGCCGACTTTTTGATCTGCCCCGATAACACCATTCACCAGGCGATGCCGATGGTCGGGCCGCGGTCGCCGCTGCCGTGGATCCATATCGCGGGCGCGGTTGCCGATGAGGCTGCGGCACGCGGGTTTCGCCAGTTGGGGATCACGGGAACGAAATACCTGGTGGAGAGCGGCGTGTATCCGCAGGAATTGGAGAAGCGCGGGGTCGGATGGTTGCGGCCGCCGGAGGAGGAGCGCGAGCGCATCAATGCGATCATTTTCGACGAACTGGTGCGCGGCAAATTTTCGGCGGAAGCGCTCCGTTATTTTCAGCAGGTGATCGAAGGGCTGAAGCGGCGCGGGTGCGATGCGGTGGTGCTGGGTTGCACCGAGATCCCGCTGCTGGTGAATGATGGGAATTCGCCGCTGCCGATGCTGGATTCCACGCGATTGCTGGCGCGGGCGGCGCTGCGGCAGGCGACCGCGGGGGCGGCGGTGATGAAGTGAGCCGGGCGAGAGCCGGTGTCGCCGAAGGTGAATGCGGTGTATGGGCGGGCACGCGAGGCGCCTGGGGAGGCAGGTGTCACGCACTCCGCCACAGGCGCTGCGCCAGGACCCAGGCGGCGGCGGGAATGAGAATGGCGGCGCCGGTGCAGGCGGCGAGCAAACGCACCGGGACGGCGGCATCGATGGCGGCGGAAGCAGCCCAGGCCGTGAGCGAGATGGCGGCCATGCAGATGCCGAGGTCGGCGGAGAAGACGCGGCCGCGGAACTGGTCGTCGGAATTGAGCTGAAGCAGGGTGGTAGAAAACGTCCAGATGATCGACCCGCCGAAATGGGCGACGATGACGGAAAGAATCGCGAGCCAGACGCTGGGCGCGATGGAGATCGATCCCACCCCGCAGGCGGCGGCGAGAAAGCCCAGCAAAATTCCGAGGCGGAGGCGGGAATCGCGCTGGCCGGCCCAGTCGGCGCCGAGCAGCGGGCCGAGCAGCGCTCCGATGCCGCGCGCGCCGATGAGCAGGCTCATGCCGAGCACCGCGCCGCGCTGCCCGGCGATACCGGGGAGATGGACGGCAAAGTGGCGTTCGCCGAGGATGGTGTAGATGACCCAGGTGGACCCGATCATCAGGCCAAGGCCGCCTTTCACCAGCACGGTGGCGAGCAGGCGCGGGCGGCCTTGCAGGTAGCGCAACCCTTCCATCATCGGCGAGAAATCCACGACATCGCGCGGACGCAAGCGCGGCAGGCCGGCGGCGTGGGGCTCGTCGAATTTCATTCCGCCGATCAGCAGCGCGGAAGCGACGAAGGACAGCGCGTTGAGAATGAACACGGCTTCGCGGCCGAGGAAGACGGCGACGATGCCGCCCAGCGACGCACCGATCGCCAGATCGAAGGACCAGGTGATGGACGAAAGCGTGTTGGCGACGATCACTTCCTGGCGCCCGACGACGTTGGGAATCGCGGAATTGCGCGCCGGCTCGAAGAAGGCAGCCATCACCGTTTCCATCACCAGCAGCGGATAGACCAGCCAGACGGTGGAGCGCGAGCGCACCAGCAACATCGCAAGCACGATGCCGGCGCGGAGGATGTCGGCGGTGATCATGACGCGCTTGCGGCGGACGCGGTCGTTCACCACCCCGGCGGAGGGTCCGGCGAAGGTCTGCGGCAGGACTTGCAGGACGAGCGCGAGGCCGACGGATTGCGCGCGTCCGGTGAATTGCAGCAGGAGCGTGTAGAGAGTAACGGTGTAGAACCAGTCGCCGATTTCGCTGACCATCTGCGCCAGCCACAGGCGCCGGAAGTTGCGGTTCGATTGCAACAGGCGCACGTAGGCGCGCGGGGAAATGCGCACCGGCGGGGAGGCGCTGAACTCGAGGGCGGTTTCGGGGGACGTGGACAAGTGAGAATTAAGAAGTCAGAAGTAAGAAGTCAGAACTAAGAATACGGATTCAGGTCACTCAAACGGATCTTGCTTACTTCTTAATTCTGACTTCTTAATTCTGACTTTTTACTTGCGAGGTCCTCGGCGCGGGAGGTGTCGAGGACGTGGGACCTGCCGGCTTTGCCGGCGAGTTTGGCGGCATTGAATTGCTCGGACTCGCCGCGCGCGATGCTGAGCGTCTTCCATTCGGCGCCGCGAAAATGCTTGGCCAGAAAAACGATCTGGCCGACGTGGTAGGCGTAATGAGCCACGGCGCGGTGCAGCGCCTGGAACGCGGTGTAGGGTTCGCCGCGAATGGTCACCCTGCGCTCCAGATCGGCGGGCTGCAGCGAGGCAAATGTGTCGAAGGCGATCTGCCAGGCGGCTTCCCACATTTGCATGAGCTGGGCGCGCGTGGTGGCGGGCGAAATTTCGAATTCCTGGTCGCGATGGCGGTCGGGCTTTTCGCCGTCGGTGGTGAGGAAATCGGTGAGGCGCGAACCGATGTTGCCGGCGATGTGCTTCATGATGACGGCAACGCTGTTCGATTCGGGATCGAGCTGGAAGAAGAGCTCGTGGTCGGAAAGCTGGGAGATGGCGCCCTCGGCGAGGCGCTTGTGGCCGCGCAGCGCGCGACGGGCTTCATCGAGATAGGCGGCGGCAGTGTCCATGGGGACATTGTACTGAGTTGCCGGTTGCGAGTTGAGAGCGCGAGGGGGCTGGTTGCTGGGAGCCGGCCGCTGGCGAGTCGCGCTCCAGCATCACAGGTGCGCGCAAACAAGAAGGGCTTCCGATGGCGGAAGCCCGTTGGAACTTCTTCAGGGGCCCTGGGTACGCGAATGCGTACTCGTGTTAGTGCTTCTTGGCTTTCTTCTTTGCCTTTTTCTTTGCTGGCATGTGATTGATTCCTCCTGGAACGTTTCTCCCTTGTTCAGAGCCCGGAGACCAATGAGCCAACCAAACATGGTATGGCTCGTTACTCTGATCCAAGATATTGCGGTCAGATAACATGCAAGTCAACAGAAAAATTGGTAGTGGGTCAGTTTGAACTTGGTTACTCATTACGCTTTCGTGGAGAGTCCTTGATCTCCGCCCATGATGATTCTGTAAAGCTGTTTGACACCGTTTGGCGTGAATTCCGACTCTAGTAGGCCATTGCGTAATTTGGCAAGCAGCTCTGCCGTCACTGGATCACGCGCCTTTGCGTTGTCCGCTCTGAGCATTGCTTCAATATCAACAACTTTGCGGATGCGTGCGTAGATGTACGAAACAACAGAATCGTGCGTGAGAAAAGGGTGTTCTCCAGGACTGAGTCTGACGAGTTTTTCTGATCGCTTGCGGAGAGTTGTTATGCTTACAGTGACAACTTCTCCAGCGCTGGGTGGAGTGATAACTACGTTGAGGTCATAATCCTCGTATTCATCGTCGCCAGATAGGAAGGTGTCACCGCAGGCGACCATGCATTAACCGGAAAACGCTTCCTCGCCCGCACCCATGAGTCGCAGTTCGCGAATGATGGCCCTGATCTCTTCGTCCTCTTCTCCACCCGCTTTTAAGATCGCGGAAATCCGGATGGGAATAGATGAACCGTGTGGGTGTTTCCACTCGGGCAGTTTGTGCATTACGTAGTCTCTCAACTTCCACCGGTTCATATGACCGTAATCTTTGAAGATTTCTTCAATCAGTTTTTCTTCCGCTGGAGAGAGACGGTCAGTTGGTGGGCTGGCAGCGACAAGTCGGACTTCTTTGTCACCGAACGGCGGGGAAATCAGCCGCGACCATACTGGTTTCGCAACATCTTTTGTGATGAGGTTGTAGATATTGCTTACAACGGGGCCGTCATTCATTGAGGCGTATCGGTCAGTCGTTACGGGGACGCCCCATCGGAGAAGGGCGGCGCGGTCAACCAGGTAGAGGAGCTTGATCAGTTTGAAATAGTGCATCCGCCCGCCGCGCAAAGACAGAATGTATGCTGCTGTCTGTGCGGCCTTTGCTTCGTCAAAACGTAGGCTCATTGCACCCAACCGGTGTCAGGATAGCATTCGCTGTGAATTTTCTGTGGAAAACTGGGGCAAAGTATTCGGCGAGTAACTACTTTAAGTTCTTGACATTGTTGTGGTTACGCTGCAATTTCGGAAACCTACGAATGCCTGGCTGCGGGTGAGTTCGAAGCCGCGGGGAGAACTCCGATGCGGCGCGCTCGGGAAAAAGCACCGCCGCATGAGGCCATCTGGATTAAGGCAGGGGCCAAGACGAGAATGGAAATAAGCCGCCCGGGCCCCAAGTCGCGGAACACGGTGTCACCTCAGCATGGCCGTTCTTGTGGAATTTGGAGCCGGGGGACAATATCGGTGTTGTCCTGCGGCTCACCTCCGTGCTAGAAAACGCAGGGCAAGGCAGCGCGATGCCGGGTATCACGATGGCGACAGCGAGAAAATCCGCAAAACGCAAGGTGGAGGAAGTGCTGATCCCCGACAAACTGTATTTCCGCATCGGAGAGGTGTCGCGGCTGTGCCGGCTGCCGGCATATGTGCTGCGATTCTGGGAGACCGAGTTCCCGCAACTGAAGCCGAACAAAAGCAGCACCGGGCAACGCATGTACCGGCGTCGCGATCTGGAAAACGTGCTGCGCATCAAGACTCTGCTTTACGACCAGGGCTTCACCATTGCCGGGGCGCGGCAGCAACTGCGCACCGAGGCAAAGGCGACCAGGAACCAGGTGGGCTTGCCGTTTCCGCGGCGGGCGCCGAGCGATGGGCTGAAGCGTGTGCGCCAGGGCTTGCAGGAGATCCTGTCGATTCTTTCCCGGAGCGCGAAGCGGGCGAGGGCGTGAGCTGCCATGGGTGATGGGTAATTTGCAATTTGAAATTCTGATTCTTGGCGGCCCGCCGATACTTGCTAGGTGGCATATACTCTGCACGAATGTACCTGGTCATCCTATGCGCGTTGGTAGCGGTGGCGGTAACCGTCTGGCTGATCATGGCCGGAGAGGGGAAATCGCCGGAGTCGCGCCGCAACAACGCGCGCATTAAACTCGTGATCCCGGTGGAGGTGGAATCGTTCGGCGAGAAGTACCAGGCCGACAGCCAGGACATCAGCCGCGGCGGCATGCTGCTGAAAGCCGAGGCGCCGGTCAAGGTGGCGCAGCCGGTACAGCTTTCCTTCATCCTGCCGGAAAATACTCCCATCGAAATTCCCGCCGTGGTTTGCCATCAGCGGGGCCAGCAGTTCGGCGTTCGCTTCGATCCGACGCACCACCGGCGAGGAGTGATCGAGCGTTGGGTGCGGCGCGCATTCGAAGAAGACCACCGGCGCGCGGCCAAAGCTACTGTCCCACAGTAAGCTCCCGCTTTTCTTTCCCTGCCAACTCCGGACTACGATCTACGCTTATTTTGCCGCGGGCGGCGGCGGCTCGAGGCGCTCGCGGAATTTTGCCACCAGGCGCTCGGCGGCTTCCACCAGGTGTTCATCGCGCGCGCGCTGGCGGAACCCGCCCTTAGGCTGATCCGACGCGGCCCAGAGGGTGAGGTGCGTGTGAGCGTCGGACACGACCATCTTGATGGGCCCCTCGTAAACGTTCCGGCTGGCGGAGGCGGACTCCTCCATGCGGCCACTAGCACCGACCTTAGTCTTGGTTGCGTCTTTCGAGGTGTGGTCGTCGTCCGGAGAGGTAACCTCAATGACGATGTCGGCTTGCTCGGGCGAATCTACTGGGAGGAACCTGCCCCAGCCTTCCAGTCCCCCGCTGATGACGTTAAACGGAATGTCGCTGCCGCCGTTGTTTTTCACGAACACCGTTTTGGCGGCGGCGAGGCGCGCTGACGGGCTGACATACGCGGGGTTCTTCTGCTCCGGCGGAGCTGGGGGCTTCTCCTGGGCGACCAGGATGCCGGTAGTCAACAGGGCGGCGACGAGCGAGGCAAGGCAGCGCATGGCCGAGATTATAAGCGAACCGAAGCCCGGCTGTGTCTTGGGCGAGCGGGTGAACAGAATCGTGAGGCGACGCTAGCTGGGAAAATGGAAGTACACATCCTGCTGCGAAGGAATGGCGCGGCCGTCCATGATCGCGGGGCGGAAACGCCAGTTGCGCAAGGCGGCGACCACCTTCTCCTCAATGCCGTGACCGAGACCCTGAAGAACCTTGGTTTCGGTGACGTTGCCCTGCTCGTCAATGGTGACTTCGACGATCACATTGCCTTCCACGCCGGAAGGAACTTGCCAGGGCAGGATGGCAGGATTCGGGAAAACCAGCGGCAGCGCCGGCCGGATGTCGTGGCCGGTGGCGGGTCCTTGCGCCAGCGAGCCGAAGGGAGATCCGGCGCGAGAGGGCTGGTCGGCGGAAACGATCTGTTGCGCGTTATTCAGAGCCGAGGGCTTCGGGCTGGGCTGGGGGCGCGGGCGCGCCGGCGCGCGCAGCGCGATGCGGCGTTGTTCCGGCCTGGCTTCGGGGCCCTGGGCGGCGGCCGAACCATGCTGCGACAGGTAAACCAGCTCGGTGGAACTGCCGCCGTGTCCGAACGCGACCGAGGACGGCGTGACGTAGATGGGGCGGGGTGGCCGTACGAGAAAGTAAATGACCACG
Organism: Terriglobia bacterium; assembly: GCA_963760265.1. GTDB lineage: Bacteria > Acidobacteriota > Terriglobia > Terriglobales > Acidobacteriaceae > JAIQGF01. The sequence goes on along the minus strand of CAVXCR010000040.1, from coordinate 16,217 downwards.
CAGTGCAGAACGAAGGACACCAGCAACGAGGTGTTCCACCTGCGGTTCGAGGGTCGAATTTCGGTGAACATGCGCACCCCTGCCGGTGAGGACATTGTATTGCAGATTGAAGATTGCAGATTGCAGATTGCAGATTGTGCCGAGCAGGCATGTTTCATTCTTCAGTCTGCATTCTTCAATCTTCACTCTTCAATCCTCCGTTCCAGCTAGACAGCAGTTCCAGCACTGGCGTATTCTGCCGCGCCATGAACCGCCGAGACTTCATTACCACCGCCGCCGTGGGCGCCGCCGCATTCGCGTGGCCGCGTCTTGCCGAATCCGAACAAGCCGATCTGAAGCCCATCTGGGCGGAAATCGAGAAGCGCCACGACGAGTCGCTGCTGCGGCTGCAGCAGTGGATCCGGCAGCCTTCCATCGCGGCGGAAAACCGCGGCGTGAACGAGGGCTGCGAGTTGACCATGAGCATGCTGCGCGAGGCGGGATTCGACAAGGTGACAAAAGTCCCGACCGACGGCCAGCCGGGAATCTTCGCCGTCTACGACGCCGGCGCGCCGCGCACCCTCGGCCTGTATTTCATGTACGACGTCAAGCAGGTGGACCCGTCGGAGTGGTCGTCGCCGCCGTTTGAGGCGAGGCTGGTGGATAAGCCCGGGCTGGGCAAGATTGTCGTCGGACGTGGCGCGGTGAACCAGAAGGGGCCGGAGGCGACGTTCCTGGCGGCGCTGCACGCCATGCGGGGCGCCGGCCGGAAGCTGCCGGTGAACCTGGTGTTCGTGGCGGAAGGCGAGGAGGAGATCGGATCGCCGCACTTTCCTCAGGTGGTGCGCCGGCCCGACGTCGCCGCGGCATTGCAGCGCTGCGAGGGCGTGTTTATGCCATTTCCATCGCAGGACCTGCAGGGACAAGTCACCGTTTACCTGGGGGCGAAGGGAGTCATCGAGTGCGAACTGGTGTCCAGCGGCGAGCGCTGGGGCCGCGGGCCGAAGCAGGACATCCACTCCAGCAACAAGGCGCGGGTGGACAGCCCGGCGTGGCACCTGGTTCAGGCGCTGACGACGCTGGTGTCGGCAGACGGGAATACGCCCGCGATTGAAGGCTTCGCGGCCAAGGCGCGCCCGCTCTCGGCAGAGGAAAAGCAGATGATCGCGGCGGCGGCGCGACGGATGAACGAAGATGGCGCCAAGAAGCAGCTTGGCGTGCAGCACTGGATGCGCGACGTCGGCTTCCAGCAGTCGCTGGAGATGCTGGTTTCGCAGCCGACGGTGAATATCGAGGGCCTGGTCGGCGGGTACACCGGGCCGGGCGGCAAGACAATCCTGCCTCACAAAGCGGTGGCGAAACTCGATTTGCGGCTGGTGCCGGACATGACCGCGGCGGACGCGCTGGCGGCGTTGAAGGCACACCTGGCCAAACACGGGTTCGGCGACATCGAGGTGAACATGAGCGGCGGCTACGACCCGACGAGCACGCCGGCCAATTCGGCGCTGATTCGGGCGGAGACGGCGGTCTACCGGCGGGCGGGCATCGAGCCGGTGGTGATGCCGCGCCTGGCAGGATCGTGGCCGGGATACGTGTTTACCGGGGATCCGCTGCGCTTGCCGGCGGGACATTTCGGCCTGGGACACGGAAACGGCGCGCATGCGCCGGATGAGTATTACGTGATCGAGTCGGCGAACCCCAAGGTGCAGGGGATGGACGGGGCGGCGCGCTCCTATGTCGAGTACCTGTACGAGCTGGCGCGGACCAGCTAGCCGACAGCCCTATTGCAGGCGGAAACGCTCCTTCATCAAGCGTTGCAGCCGCGGTTTGTAGATGAGATCGTAGGCGAGTTCCTTGTCGGGGAACATGGCGAGGGCGGCGCGCTTGGCGTCGGCCACCAGCTCGGAAGCTTCCTCGACGGTCATGTTCACGTCCTGGCTGATGACGGACATGACCATGTTCATCATCACCTGCAGCCGCCGGATCATGCGCAATTCTTCCCGTTCGGCCTGGCTCCACTGCGGATTGCGCGTTCCCTCGGATTCCCCCATTTGGCCCCTGATGGGATAAAAATCATCCCAACCGTGTTGCGCTTCGATCGAAAGCGGCTCTGGACGCCGGTCTTCAATTAGCCCCGACGGCGAAGGCTCGGCTAACGCGGCTCATGCTGCGACCAGCCGCCCAACCTTCTTCCGCTTCTTTCTCGATGCCTGCCACAGATCGTACTGTGCCTGCATCCCGGACCACAGATCGGGACTGGTGCCAAGTGCATCGGACAGTCGCAAAGCCATGTCAGCCGAAATTCCCGCGTTGCCGTTCAGGATGCGCGACAACGCAACCCGGGTCACACCCAGGTGCCTGGCCGCATTGGTCACCGACACGCCTTGCAGATAGTCCCGCAATACACTTCCCGGATGGGGTGGGTTGTACATCCTCATGTCCGCCTCAGTGATAATCCTTGTAGTCCACGTTTTCCCGGAGCGGCACACGTTTCGGTGTCGCCCGTGTCGCTTGGCGCCCCCTCCAGCCGGAATTCTGCTACGATTTGCTGCGGTCTGTTGCGCATCATACCGAGGCCCGCCGCGGATGCAAGCGGAATTCCGGCGTGCCGGAGTGACCGGATCGGCGCATCCGGCCGCGGGGAGGATCTATGGCCACCAAACCTATGCCCAATGAAGAGCTGGTGCAGGTGTTCGGCTCCAACGAAGAATCGGAAGCGATGGTGGTGAGCGGCTTGCTCGAGACCGCCGGCATCGACTGCCTGGTGACCGCCATCGCTGCTCCCCAGGACGTGCTGCCCGGCGTCGGTGGCACAGTGGTCAAGGTTGCCGCGGAAGAGGCCGACGAGGCGCGCCGCATTATCGAGGAGTACCGGGCCAGCGCGGCGACGGAGGTCAATTCGGAGGATGGAGAGGAAGAACCGGCCTGACGCGCTCGCCATCCAGGTAAAAACCAACCGCGCCCAGCGTGTCCGTGCGGAAGGTAGCGATGTGCCGCTCGGCCAGCCGCTCGAGCACCTCCGGCCGCGGATGATGGAAGGAATTTCGGTAGCCCACCGATATGAACGCGAACCGCGGGCGCACCGTGTCCAGGAACTCGGGCGCGCTGGAGGTCAGGCTGCCGTTGTGGCCGACCTTGAGCAGCTCCGCCCGGGGCGGCGGCGCGTTTTCCACCAGCGCGCGCTCGATCTTGCGCTCCGCGTCGGCGGGCAGCAGCGCCGCGGAATTTCGATACACGATCTTCAGCACAAGCGAATCGTTGTTGCGCACACGCGCCGCGACTTGCCAATCGCGCGGCGGCGAGAGCACCTCGAAAGTCGCGCCGCCGAAGGCGAAAGAATCGCCGCCGTAGCGGCGGATGATCGCCGTACCGTTCGCCGATGCATGCCGCAATAGACGCGTGTATCCCGCGGTCAGCGCGTTCGGTCCGATCCAGAGCTCCCGCGGGTGAAAGCCACTGATGATCGACGCCATGCCGCCGAGATGGTCGGAGTGCGCGTGCGTGAGCACGGCGGCGTCCAGGCGCGTGATGCCGCGCCACCACAAGTAGGGCGCGATCACGTCTTCTCCGAAATCGAATTCCGAGTGCGAAGGGCCGAGCGCTCCGGCGGCGTCCACCACCAACGTCTTGCCCTCGGGCGTCACCACCAGCGTGCAATCGGCCTGGCCGACGTCAATGGCGGTAATCTCCAGCACGCCCGGCATGAGCTGTGGTTGGCGCGGAACGACGATGAGCACGAGTGCAGATAGTAGGAGCGCGGCAAGGCCGGCGCCGGCGAGCGCGCGGCGATGTTGTCGCAGTGACCACACACAGAAGACGAACGCGCACGCGGCCAACATGGCCGCAAACCATGTGGGCGGCGGCACGCGCCAGTCCGCGGCGCGCAAGCCGCCCAGGACCCGGATTGAGCCGGTGATGCCGTCCAGCGCCCACGCAGTGACGATGACGGCAGGTTTCGCCAGCGCGGGCGTAACGTACGATAGCCCCAGCGCCGCTACCGCGGCCGGCATCAGCACGCCGGTGAGTGGGACCACCACCGCATTCGCCGGCAGGCCGACAACGGTCGCGCGGTGGAAATAGACGATCATCGGCAGCGTCAGCGCGAACTGCGCGACGATGGAAATCAGCAGGATTTCATAAGCCGCAACCAGCGTCTGCGGGATTCCGATCACAACCGCATGCGCGACCCAGCCGCCGGTGAGCTTCGCCAGCCGCTGGCGCAACAGACGCAGGTCGAGCCGGAACTGCGCGACGCGCGGCGGCATGGCGAGGTCGCGGCCGGTTTCGTCCAGTCCGCTGAGAGCGCGCCGGTATGCTTCGGAGGTCCGGCGGAGCAGCGGCACGCCGACGCCCGCGATCGCCAGCACCGCGCCGAAGGTCAGTTGGAAACTGGCGTCGAACAGCGAACGTGGATCGAGCGCCAGCAGCACCAGCGCCGCGGTTCCCACCGCATTCAGCGCCGCGCGGTCGCGATAGAGCAGGCGGGCGCCGAGATAAATCGTGAGCATGAACACGGCCCGAAGGATGGGCGCGCCGAGATCCGCGATGTACGCGTACCCGATCGACATGACGACCGTCGCTGCCGACGAGACCACTTCACTCACGCGCAGCCGCCGCAGCACCCAGAAAATCACGAACGCCAGGATGCTGACGTTCATGCCCGACACCACCAGGATGTGGTAAACGCCGGTGCGCTGGAACGCCATGCGCGTGTCGCGGTGGATGGAGGCGGTGTCGCCGATGAGCATGGCGTCAATCAGCGCCGCGCGCGGCGGGTCCCATAGCGCATGCACGTGCGCGAGAATGGTGCGGTGGGCGCGGCTCGCCCAATCGCCCCAGCGCGTACCCCCGAAGCCGGAGAGCAGCTCAATACGGTCCGCCCTTACGGCCGCCAGGGCGGTGATGCCGCGTCCCGCCAGATACCCGCGGTAATCCCACGCGCCGGGATTGCCGAAATTGCGCGGCTCCCTCAGCCGGGCCGCGAAGCGCAGCCGCTCGCCATAAGTAAATTGGTGGTGAGCCACAGTCTCGGGCGCTCCGTCGTTTTCGCTTTCTTCGCGCGAATAGATGGTCAGGCGCATCCCGGCATGAACGGCAGCTTGTGGCCCACGCACATCTGGCCCACGCGCTTGTGGCACATACGCTTGTGGCACACGCGCCCCCGCGTGTGCATCGTCGTCAACGGCGGAGACCTCCTCTGTCTCGATCTCCACGATCTGCCGCCGGTCGCCTCCGAGGACTCGAACCACGCCGTCGCGAACCACGTGCGCGGTGATCGTCACTTCCGATCCGTCGAGGTAAGGCGCAATCTGCTGGCCGCGAATGGAATCGGAGAATTCGGCATTGCGCGCGTCACCGGCCAGGCAACCGAGCGCCACGACGGCACACAACGCCGCGCCCATGGCGGTTGTCGAGTGCTTCCGGCGGAACACAAGTGCGGCAGCAACCAGGAGGAGGCAGGCAACCGCCCACCACATCGGCGGACGCCATACGCGCGAGGCAAGCAGGATTCCGGCGGCAAATGCGGTGGCGGCAAGCAGCGCGGGCACTCGCTCGTGCGGCGGCGGGTTGGCAAGTTGCGGCGGCATCGGCTGAACCGCTGATTGCGGAGATTCGTTGAACTCGCTCGCCGGATGCTACGTGGTGTCTTGTGGCCTGATCGCAAAAGTTGGGTTTTGTTCTACTTTCGGAACATGGCCGAGTTACGCGCAGCCGAGAACTTATCGCTCCAGCCGGACAACAGTTTCGATATGGAACGTCTGGGGGAAGAGATCGAGGAGGTGAATCTGGCGCATTTGATACCCGGCTTGGGTCAGCACGCGCAGGTCGCGCGCCAGCGTTGCCGGGTCGCAGGAGACATACGTGATTTGCGGCGCCTTGAGCCCGGCGAGAACCAGCGCGACTTTTTCGCCCAGACCGCCGCGCGGCGGATCCACGATCGCGTAGTCGAAACGGGTTTCGGGTGGCACCTGCGCCAGAAACTTCTGCACCTCAACCCGGTAGCCGGTCGCGTTCGAGGGCGAGTTCGCCTGCAAATCGTGAAATGAGAAATGTGCCGACTCCACTGCCGCCACCTGCCGGAAATTCTGTGAAAGCGGCAGCGAGAACAGCCCCACGCCCGCATAGAGGTCGAGGGCAAAGCCTCCGGTGCGATCCGCGGTGACCAGCGCCACCATTTCGTCGATCAGGAAACGGTTGGTCTGAAAGAACGATCCGGCGCTGACCCGGTAATTAGCATGGCGCGCGCGGTACACCAGGAAGTCGCTGCCAAAATCCGCGGCAATGTCTTTCGGAACATCAATCCGAACCACGCTGGCGTTGGCCGCCGGCTGAAAGGGGACAACGCCCGCCACCGCGGGAAATTCCTGGCGCAATTCGCGGGCAAAATCCGCCACGGCGCGAAGCTCTGGCGAGTGCTGCGGCGCAAGCGTGACCTCCAGCAGCAACTCGGAATCTTCGGCGTTGGCGAAGAACTCGATTTCCGTCACCCCGGCCGGAACTTTTCCCGCTTCGCCGAGATTCCATATCGCGGCCAGCGCGCGATTGATCAGGGGCGAGCTGATCGGGCACTGGCGCACCGGCAGCAGCGCGTGCGAGGCGAAGCGGTTGTAGCCGACAACGAATTCGGGTTCGGTGCGGACGCGCATGCGCGTGCGGTTGCGATAGTTCCATGGCTGCGAGGGGTGGACGTGGATGTCGCTGTCAAACTCCAGTTTGGCGAGCCGGCGCAGGGTTTCGCGCACGATGCCGGCTTTGATTTGCAGTTGATGTTCGTACGACGCGTGCTGGTACTGGCATCCGCCACACTGGCCGAAATGCGGGCAGCCGGGCTCGACGCGTTCCGGCGCAGGCTGCAGCACGCGGTTCAGCCGCGCGCGCGCAAATCCGGGCTTCTCGTCTTTTAATGTGGCGTCCACCCGCTCGCCGGGGAGGACGAACGGCACGAACACGGCTTTGCCTTTGCCGTCGCGGAGTGGTCGTTCGTCAGCAGGCAGATGCGCGAGGCCATCGCCGCCGTAGATCAGTTTTTCGATGGTGAGTTCCAAGGTTCTGATTATACGGGGCGCGGACTCCACCACGGAGACACGGAGACACGGAGGGAATTTTGTAAGCGGATGCGAGGACGTTGCAGCGCGCTCGCCCCGAGCGCGACGAAACCGAATGCCATTCTTCATTCTGACTTCTTAGTTCTTCATTCCTCCGTGTCTCCGTGCCTCCGTGGTGAATTCATTGCATGTAGAACAGCGAAAGCCGCGGCAGGCCGTACCGCTCCAGCAGGCGTTTGTGGACATACTGCTTCTGGAGCTGTTCGATTTGCGGCGCGCCATGTTGCGGCGATAGGGCGCGAGTTCGCGGTCGGCCTCGGCGCGGACGGCCAGGAGTTGCTCGTCGGGCGTCGCTGCCAGCAGCGAGGCGAACAGCTTGTCTTCGAGCACGGTGAGCCGGCGCTCCAAGTCCTCCAGTCCGGCGCGTGGCTTGATTTCGCCCGACAGGCCGCGCAACGACTGTGCCGTCTCGGCGGCGAGCGGCTGCGAAATTTCCGGCAGCCCAGCGCGGGACGATTCAATCGCCGACGCATTGTGCTCCAGGTACGCCGCAATTTCTTCCGGCGCGAATCCGGCATCCGGTTTTTCGGCGCGCGCCGTCCCCACCTCCGCCTCTTTCATTTCCTCGGCCGCGGCCAGCACCTCCTGTGCGCAGTAAGCCAGGCTGTTCACCTTGCGGGTCTTCGACGGACGCCGCTCCCAGCGTTCAAAGGCGGCATCAATCCCGCGCAGGGCGGCTTCCAGCGGAATGCCGGCATCCTTCCAGGTTTCGATCAGCGCCCAATCGAGCGTGGACAGCAGCAGGATGGTGCCCCGCCGCCGCTGGAAGTGCTCCTCGATTTCGGTGAAGTAATTGAAGTAGTTTTCCACGAGATCAGCCGCAGATTAACGCAGATGCACGCGATCGGAAGGTCAGACGTGATGCGCCTCGAAGTGTTCGGTTCGATTGGAAGAACGAAAAATCCGCGTTAATCCGCGTTCATCTGCGGCAAATTATTTTGCCGTCTTTCGTTTCGCGCTCGGCGTCGCCTGGTTGCGTTGCCAGATGATGCGCAAGCCTTCCAGCGTCAGCAGGTCGTCCACCTCGGTGATGAACCGCGAGTGCGCCCCGATCATGCTGCCCAACCCGCCGGTGGCGACGACTTTCGTTTTCTCGCCGAGTTCCGCGATCAGCCGCTCCAGGATGCCGTCCACCAGCCCGAGGTACCCGTAAAACAGGCCCGCCTGCAGGCTGCTCACGGTATTGGTGCCGATGATCTTCGCCGGCTTGCGAATGTCCACGCGTGGCAGGCGCGCGGTGTGCTCGAAGAGCGCGTCGGCGGAAATTCCGATGCCGGGCGCGATCACGCCGCCCAGGTACTCGCCCCTGGCGGAAATCGCGTCGAAGGTGGTGGCCGTGCCGAAGTCCACCACGATGCACGGTCCGCCGAACTTCTGGAACGCGGCGACGCCGTTCACCACGCGGTCGGCGCCGACCTCCGCCGGATTATCGTAGTGCACCGGCATGCCGGTTTTGACGCCCGGCTCGATGAACAGCGGCTTGGTGTGAAAATATTGTTCGCAGACCTCGTGCAGGGTGGTATCCATGGGCGGAACCACCGACGAGATCACGATTCCCTTCACCTGCTCGACTTCCAGTTGCGCCATGGCGAACAGGTTGCGGAAGAGCACGCCGTACTCGTCCACCGTCTGCGTCTTGATGGTAGCGACGCGCCAGTGCGCCAGCAGGCGCGCAGGCGCGCTGTCGCGCTCGAACCCGGCGGTGGATTCGAAGACGCCCAGCACCGTGTTGGTGTTGCCGACGTCGAGAACTAAAAGCATGGCAATTGACGATCAGTGACCGCCGATGAACGCTCGCACCGCAAGCGAAACGAAGATCACGCCGACGGTCGCGATAATGATGCCCGCGATACGCCCTTGCACCGGATAGCCACGATATGGCACGGCGACTCTGAATACACCGTATGCCGCTGCGATGCACCCAAGTATCAGTGCCCCGCCGAAGATGAGTCGCTCACTCATCGCGAGCCTCTATGACCCTTACGCCTCCGGAAAGCACCGTGCGCACGCCCGCGTCCGTCCGCACCCGCAAGAAACCGCGCTCATCCAACCCTTCCGTCACTCCCTCGTAACCGCCGTCTTCCTCGACACGCACGCGCCGGCCTCTGGCTGACGAAGAATTCTGTTCGAAGCGGAGCCGGACCTCGTTGCGCGCCGCAGCATCGGGAAGCCGGCGGTACTCGCGGTCGAGCGATTTTAGCAAAGCGGCCGCCAGCTCCACTCGCGACCACGTTCTCCCGCTCTCCATCCGCAACGACGTCGCTGCGATGCTGGCGGGAAACGTCTCCTGGTTGACGTTGATGCCCATGCCCACCACCGCGTAGCGTACGCGCGTAGCCTCGGCATTCATCTCGATGAGGATGCCGCAGAATTTCTTGCCGCCGAGCAGCAGGTCGTTGGGCCAGCGCAAATCGGCGCGCAAGCCGGTGACCTGCTCAACCGCTTGGCGCACCGCGAGTCCAGCCGCCAGGGAAAGCATGAGCACATCAGCCGGTGCAACCTGCGGACGCAAGACGACCGAGCAGTAAATGCCCGCCGAGCGCGCCGAGTGCCACCCGTGACCTCCGCGGCCGCGGCCCGCCGTCTGCTCCTCGGCCACGTACACGCTGCCCTCGGGCGCCGGGGTCCCCGCCGCGTGCGGTTTTCGCGCGGTACGGTGGTCGGGTGCGGCGGCGGCGGCGTTCATCGCTTCCGCGTTGGTGGAGCCGATGCGGAAGTAATGATGAATGTGCTGGGCGAAGATGGTGCCCTGGAGTGCGGGCGCAAGAAATTCGGGCAGCAGCAGGTCAGGGATGCTTTCGATCTGGTACCCCGTCGCGGGACGGCCGGCGATGCGCACGCCCAGCCGCCGTAACTGCTGCACCAGGCGCCAGACTTCCGACCGGCTGGCCGCAATCTCCTGTGCCAGCTTGGTGCCGCTCACTACGACCATGGCGTGGTCGGCAAGCAGGCGCACGATCCGGCCCAGTCGCGCGTCGCTCAGCCCGCCGTCGTGGGCGCGCAGTTTCGCCGGGGGCCGCATCTGCCGCGGTGTCCGGGATGTGCGGTTGCGTGGTATGGGGAGATTATGCGTGACCAGCGAGTGGGAACGCAAAACATTCCGTATCCGCCGTTGCGAGTGTTGGCGTCTTTCTGACTTGAAGGGGCGCGGCTTCAGCCGCGCCGTAAGAAGCCCCAATTTTGGCGGCTTTAGCCGCTGAGGTATTCCTTCCTCAGCTCAGGAAAATGATCTTGAAACCAGTTCTGATAGCTATTTCACGCCGGCTTCGTCCTCAAATTCATGTCCACCGCGGACAGGGAATGTGTGAGCGAGCCGATGGAAATGAACTCCACGCCGGTTTCCGCGTACGCGCGCACGGTTTCCAGGTTCACCCCGCCGGAAACCTCCAGCGGCACGCGGCGCGTGTGATGCGCCACGCGCACCACCGCGCGCTTCACGTCCTCCACCGGCATGTTATCGAGCAGAATGGCTTCGGCGCCATGCAGCAGCGCCTGTTCCAATTGTTCGAGGTTGCGCACCTCGATCTCGATCGGCTGATCGCCGCGGCGGTTGCGGTGCGCCCGCTCCAGCGCCGGGGCGATGCCGCCCGCCAGCGCGATGTGGTTGTTCTTGATGAGCACGCCGTCGCTCAAATCGAGCCGGTGATTGTGGCCGCCGCCGCAGCGCACGCCGTACTTGTCGAGCATGCGCAGGCCGGGGGCGGTCTTGCGGGTGTCGAGGATGTGCGCTCCCGTGCCCTCGATGGCGTCCACAAACTTGCGCGTCATGGTGGCGATGCCGCTGAGCCGCTGCAAAAGATTCAGGATCACCCGCTCGCAGGAAAGAATGACGCGCGCATTGTGCTGGATCACGGCAACGAAGTCGCCCTTCTTCAGCCGCACGCCGTCGAAAACTTCCGGGTGGCTGCGCACGTCGGGATAACCGCTGACCGTGCCGTCGAGCTGCGCGAAGACGTCGAAGATGCGCGGGATGGCGCCCACCCCGGCGAGCACGCAGTCCTGCTTGGTCATGATGGTGGCGGTCGCCTGCTGCTGCGGCTCGATGCAGGCATAGGTAGTCGCGTCGCTGGTCGCTTTGTCTTCCAGCAGCGCGTTCTCCAGAATCGCCGTAATTCTTCGTGAATGCCAGTCCATGGCCAGTCGTCAGTCGTCGGTCTTCGGTCGTCAGTCGTCAGTCTTCAGCAACATGATATTAACGCCTGTCATCCTGAGCGAGGTCCAACGCGCCCTGCTTTTGGGCGCGTTGCGACCGAGTCGAAGAGCCTGCCCTGAGCGCAGTCGAAGGGACCCCTATGCCTCCCATGCCATCAGCGCTTCGTGACCATCCCACTCGACGAAATTACCCCAGCTCCTTCAACCCCACCCTTGTCTTGTCCCGCAGCACCTTCGACTCCGTCAACTGCTTCCGCAGTCCCTCCACCACCTTGGGAGGCGCCTTCGCCAGGAACTGCTCGTTGCCCAACTGCCGCTCGGCGCTCTCGATCTGTTTCTCGATCCTCGCCAGCTCCTTATCTAACCGCTCGCGTTCGGCCGCAACGTCAATTTTCTTCTCGTAGAGCACGCGCACGTCGAACCGCGCCGTCGAACGCGCCCCGGCTTCCTTGGCCAGCGACTGCGGCACAAACGCCATCTCCTCCACATTCGCCAGGCGCTCCACCGCACCGCGATTTTCCTCGAAGATCTGCCGCACGCCATCCTGCGTGTGCACCTGGATGGGAATATTCAGCCGCGGCTCCACCTTCAATTCGGCGCGCAAATTGCGCACGCTGACGATCAGGTCCTGCAGGATCGCCATCTCGGTTTCAGCCGCTTCGTCCATCTGCGCGGCGTCCGGTTGCGGGTATGGCGCCAGGGCGATGGATTTCAGCGGCGGCTTCTGATCGTAGAGCGCGTGCCAGATTTCCTCGGTGATGAACGGCATGATGGGATGCAGCAGGCGCAGCGCCGCCTCGAACAGCGCCACCAGGTTCGCGCACGCGCGCGCGACCGTCGGCTTGTCCTCGCTGTTCTCTTTTGCGGTCCCGCGCGCGCCTCGCGCGATTCGAGCCGCGGCTTGATCAGTTCCAGGTACCAGTCGCAGAACTCGCCCCAGAAAAATTGGTAGATGACGTGGCACGCATTGTCGAAGCGATAGGTCTGGATCGCCTCGTTCATCTCCTGCGCCACGCGATTGAACCGCGACAGGATCCACCGGTCCTCCAGCGCGGCAGCCTCGAAACGCGCAACGCCAGCCTTTCCTGACTCCTGGAGACTGGCGACTGGCGACTGCCCTGCCCGGTCCATGTTCATGAACATGAACCGCGCCGCGTTCCAGATCTTGTTGGCGAACGCGCGATAGCCCTCGGTGCGCGACGGATTGAAGGCGATGTCCGTCCCGGGCGCGGCCTGCGCGGCGAGGGTGAAGCGCGTGGCATCGGTGCCGTACTGCTCGATCACCTGGATGGGATCGAGCACGTTGCCCTTGGTCTTCGACATCTTCTGCCGCTCGGCGTCGCGCACCAGCGCGTGGATGTACACCTCGCGAAACGGCACGCTCTCCGACAACTCGTTCTTCGCCGTCGACCGTCGACCAGAGCCTGCCCCGAGCGCAGCCGAGGGGACCGTCAACTGTCCTCCTGAAGCCTGCTCTCCGGTTTTTCCCGACGACTGACGACTGGCGACTGGCGACTGTTCCATGAAGTGGCAGCCCATCATCACCATCCGCGCCACCCAGAAGAACAGGATGTCGAAGCCGGTAATCAACAGCGTGTTGGGATAAAACACTTCCAGGTCGCGCGTTGCATCGGGCCAGCCCAGCGACGTGAACGGCAGCAGCGCCGACGAGAACCACGTATCCAGCACGTCCGGATCCTGCTCCAGGCTGGTGCTTCCGCAATGCGGGCACGTATTGGGCGCCTCGCGCGCCACCGTGATCTTGTGACAGTTGCCGCAGTGCCACGCCGGAATGCGGTGTCCCCACCACAACTGCCGCGAGATGCACCAGTCGTGCAGGTTCGCCATCCATTGCAGGTAGATGGCCGCATTGTTCTCCGGCGTGAAGCGCAACGCGCCCGAGCTCACCACCTCCACCGCGGCCCCGGCCATGCTCAAGCGGATCTCTGGTGCCCCTCGAATCTTGTCCGCCCGTTTTGCTCTCGGGACTTGGGACTCGGGACTCGGGACTTTTGTTCACCGCCACGAACCACTGCGTCGAAAGCCGCGGCTCCACGATGGTGTGACAACGCTGGCATTTGCCCAGCGGCACCATGTAGTCTTTCGTTCCGGCGAGCAGCCCCTGCTGCTTGCAAGTCGTGCACCACGCGCTCGCGCGCGGTGAAGCGATCGAGCCCGGCGTACGCGCCCGCGTTTTCGTTCATGCGCGCGTGCTCGTCCATCACCGTGATCTGCGGCAGATCGTGGCGCAGGCCGGCCTGGTAATCGTTGGGATCGTGCGCCGGCGTCACCTTCACCGCGCCGGTGCCAAACTCCGGGTTGGCCACTTCATCCAGAATGATGGGAATCTCGCGGTTCATCAGCGGCAGGATGACTTTTTTCCCATGCAGATGCGTGTAGCGGGCATCGGTTGGGTTCACCGCCACCGCCGTGTCGCCCAGCATGGTCTCCGGACGCGTGGTCGCCACCGTAATGAACTCCGGACGTTCCGAGCCGCTCACCGGATACTTGATCTGGTACAGCTTGCCCGGCGTGTCCTCGTGCACCACTTCCAGGTCGCTGATCGCGGTCCCGCAGCGCGGGCACCAGTTCACGATGTAAACCCCGCGGTAGATCAGCCCTTCGTCGTACAGGCGGACGAACACTTCCTTCACCGCGCGCGACAGCCGCTCGTCCATGGTGAAGTATTCGCGGTCCCAGTCCACCGATGTCCCCAGCCGCTTCATCTGCTTGAGGATGGTTCCGCCGTAGTGCTCGCGCCACTGCCACACGCGTTCCAGGAATTTCTCGCGCCCCATCTGGCGCCGGTCGAGCTTTTCGCTGGCCAGTTGACGCTCCACCAGCATCTGCGTGGCGATGCCGGCATGATCGGTGCCGGGAATCCACAGCGTCAGGTCGCCCCGCATGCGGTGCCAGCGCACCACGATGTCGCTCTCGGTGTGCTCCAGCATGTGTCCCATGTGGAGCGCGCCGGTGACGTTGGGCGGCGGCAGCAGCAAGGTGAACACCTGTGTGATACGAGTCTCCGGCCGGTGTGAACTCGGACTCCGTGACCGTCGACCGTCGACCGTCGACCGCCATGGCGTCTTCACCGAAAACAGCTTTTCGCTTACCCAGTATTCCGCCCAGCGCTGCTCGATGGCGCTCGGGTCGTACGCCTTGGACAATTCGTGGGGCATGGGCTCTTCTGAAACTGAAACCGAAACTGAAACTGAAGTTCGATATTACAGGCGGGTGGAAAACAGGGTCAAACGGCGGAAGGGATAGGAGACAGGCTGGTGGCCCACATCTTCAGCGCTAGCATTCGACTCGGGGGTGCCCCACATCTGCCCGCCGTTGGCAGATGTGGGAACGAAAAACCAGGCGCGCCGCGTGCGCACCCGCCCGATTAAGCAGCGCTCGAAGTACAGCCTGGAGCCAACTGGTTGTGCATCGTCGCCAGCGCGACCAGGCAATACTCCGAGACCTCCAGAATGCCCGCGATGCGTCGAATTTGCGGCGGCGACGGCACGCAGCGATTGCCTTCCAGCTTGCTGATGTAGGTGCGCGCGATGCCCATTTTCTTTGCCATGGCGCGCTGTGACATTCCGCGCGCCGAGCGCAGCAGCCAGATCGCCGTCGCCATGTCGATCGACGGACGCGCTGCGGCCGGCGGACTGGGCCGGCTGGAATTCGGGCACAATCACCGCGGGTTCTTCGCACAGCAAAGGCCGGCGACAGCGCCGGCAGTTTCCTTGCCGGGTCATAAACTGGTTGAGCTGGCATTTCTTGCAGCGGATCACAGCCTTGGTATCGACCGAAATGGCTGGCGCTGGCGTGGTTTCCGCAACCGTGACGTCCATTGGTGTCCTCATTCACCCTGGGGGGCTTGTCACGGTTAAGGGCAGGTTGGCTTCCAACTTGTTACTTTGGTAATAAGAAATCGTAACTAATTGAAATCATTGATGATGTTTGGCGTCAGCGACATTTCGGCCTAAGTCCAGGAGCAAAATGTGTCTCAATAGTAGACAAGGAATTGGCGAGACGCCGCGTCGCGTCTCATTGCGAGACGGGGAATGCAGTTGAATTTGTAGTGGCGGTGGCGGCGGTCGGTATCGGCCTCGCAGCTTTCGTGGTGCGTCTCGCGGGCTTTCGCCTAATCCCCAAGCCCCTCGATCCGCAGCATCACGACATCGCCGGCTTTGATGGCAGTGATCGTAAGGGCAACGGAAGCATGATCGCCTTCCAGCGTTAGAGTCGCTGGAATGCCGCTTTCCGGTTCGCCGGTTTCGAAGGTCTTGAGCACGGCCTTGCGGATCGCGCAGCCGGAGCAGCACACCGCCCTGCCACAGCCTCCTGGGAGGCGTGCCTGCTCGCACTCAAACACGTCTCCCGGCAGTCGGGTTGCCGAATCTTTGGGGTTGCTGCCGGTGATTTCGCAGGCTTTGCGATTCAAAGCTGCGATCTGGAACTTGCTGTCGAGAACCAGAATCGGAAGCGGAATGCTGTCCAGGTAACTCTGCAGTGCGACGCCTTCCTGGCAGTCGATATTATTCCGGCAGGAGGCGCAGATGCCGTGACTGACGGGGCCATCGGCAGGCTCTTCCGTTCCACCGGGCGCGATCTCGGATCCACACCACGCGCATATTGACTTCATCTCTGCACTTTTTCTGCTTCCAGCAAGAGTAGCCGGTGAAGCACAAGCTCCCAGGGATTCCGCCGTTCCCGTCTTGAGCCTAGCCGGGGATGTACGCCGAGGCTGTAACCGTCGTCACAATAGCCTGTGAGGTGCAGCGCACCCCCGTCCGCCTGCTGTGTACCAATTTGTGAGCGCGCGGGGCGGCGTTGCGCATGAGGCTGGAAATACGAATGCAGAGCGACGCGGGGCGGCAGCCGTTCTGAAACTGAAACTGAAACCCTCGCAGCGATATTACAGGCGGGTGGAAAACAGGGTCCAACGAGGATTGGGGTGAGAACACTACGGGAAGCCGGTCACGCCAT
>CAVXCR010000039.1:0-62752 GCA_963760265.1 Terriglobia bacterium | reverse complement strand
ATGTGCCGTACGCTTCGCTCCCATATGCGCTAAAGTGCGCCTTTTCAATACCGAGCTAGAACGCTTCCGTGCGGGCTTGGTTGTGGGTAAGTAATTGACTTTGTACGGCGAAGATGGTAAATCGCCGCGGTGAGCTCGGCCTACTCTTAATCAGTAGGTTGAAGGTTCGATTCCTTCCGCGCTCACCAACCCCAATTCGCTCAGTGCCTTACATACGCTGACCAAATCGAGCATCAATTGATCGATATCAGTAGGTTGAAGGTTCGATTCCTTCCGCGTTCACCAACCTGTTCCCTTGCAGTTGCAATGATTTCCGGCGGCAGTTCGCCGGCCGCGCAGTACGGCGCCATCGCAACGCACACGCAAATCGCGAGTGCCAGGCGCCTACCCGATCGGATTGTCCGTCGTCCTGTCGCGCCCTCGCCGTTGGCGGGCATCGCCGGCGACCGCCGCATCGATTACCTGCGTTCCATCGCCTCGGAAAAAGACGTCAACCCCAACCGGTCTTTCTGGAACAAACTGCTGGACATCGTGGCGGGAGCGCCGAAGTTCCGCCACGTGGCGCGCCCGTACGGGATCACCACCGATTCCCGCGGGCGAATCATCATCAGCGACCCGGGCGCGCAAGTGGTGCACATCTTTGACTTCGCGCAGAAGAAGTACCACCACCTGGAGGGCGGGCGGCACCAGCACTTCGAATCCCCCATCGGCGTCGCGACCGACGCCGCTGACAACATCTACGTCACCGACTCGGTGCGCGGCAAAATTTACGTCTTCGACAAGGACCGCCACTTCCGCCGCTTCCTCGGAGAGCGCGGCGGCGAGGGCATGTTCAAGCGGCCGACCGGGATCGTGATCGACGCGGCGCAGCGCCGCATGTACGTCAGCGACACGCTGCACCACAAAATCTTCATCCTCGACCTGGACGGCAACGTGCTGGGCAACTTCGGAGAGCGCGGCACCGCGCCCGGGCAATTCAATTTCCCGACCGACCTCGCCTTGCGCGACGGCGAACTGCTGGTCCTGGATTCCATGAATTTCCGTGTGCAGGCGTTTGACACCAGCGGCAGGCTGCGGCGGGTCTTCGGCAGTCTTGGCAATGCCACCGGGACATTTAACCGTGCCAAAGGATTGGCGGTGGACAGTGAAGGCAACATCTACACCGCCGAGTCGCTGTTCGAAACGATGCAGATCTTCGACGGCGAGGGCCGTTTTCTCTACTACTTCGGCAACACCGGCGGCGGACCGGGCGAGTTCCAGTTGCCGGCAGGAGTCTGGATTGATCCTCATGACCGCGTCTATGTAGCGGATTCTCTCAATCGGCGAGTGCAGGTGTTCCAGTTTGTGCGCGCGCGACGGGAGAACCTGCCATGAGTCATACGCGCGCTACGGCGGCGATCGGCGGCGTGCTCATGCTGACGTTGGCAATCTGGTTTGCCGGGCCGGTGTCGGCGGGCACGCAAGACGTCATCAACGGTAGAAGTTGTCCAGGTGGACGCGGTAGTCCGAGAAGTTGGGCCAGCGGAGATCCTCCAAGCGGGCGGAAACGATGATCGCGCGCAACTGGGCGGGCGCTTCCCCAAGCTTCTGTGGCGAACTCGCCGGAGTGCGCGCGGGAGGAGCCTGATCCTTACGGACTTGCGCGGCGATCTCGCCCCGCAGCCCTATACCCAGAACCAGTAACAGGAGAATGCTTCGAGTCCGATCGCGACCAGACATGTGTTCACTCCTCGGAACGACCACCGCCTTGCGGCGCGCCAACGTTACGGCGGTCCCGACGACGCGTATGTGAGAGCGGTCACGGCGCGGTGTGAGACGCCGAATCGCGGTGCGCAAATGTGCGTTACACTACGCCACTCGCGATTCATGTTTTCTGCCGCCCGCAGGAGTGGAAGAACCGCTAAGCGCGTCTGCGCCAGAAAACGAACCAGCGTACGCAAGGGGATCGTGTTTCGTGTACACGACGAGCGAACAATGCCGGCGTGGGCTCATTTGCCGGTGACGAGTTGTTTCGGCGTCGGCAGGGTAGACGCGTCCCAGCCTCCGCCCAGGGCCTCGATCAGAAGCGCGCTCGTGGTCAGGCGCCGCGTAAGAATGTTGATGGCCGTGATCTGGGCCTGCAACGCAGCGGTTTGCGCGGTGATCACCTGGAGGTAACTGGCGGTGCCGGCTTTGTACTGGTAGGTGGAAATCTCCAGCGACTGCTGGGCCGCGCGGACCGTCTGATCCGCGGCGTTGGCTTCGTCGGACAGGAGCCGCAAAGCGGCCAAATTGTCTTCTACTTGCTGAAATGCTGTGAGCACGGTTTGCCGATAACCGGCAACATCGGCCTCATACAGTGCCCGCGCCTGGTCGACCTGGGCACGCCGTCTGCCGCCGGAAAACACGGTCTCGAGCATCTGGGGGCCGACCGACCAGAAACGGCTCGGCCAGGAGAACCACTGCGTCGCATCGGTGCTCTGCAAACCCGCGGATGCGCTCAGCGTTACGTTCGGGTAATAAGCCGCCTTGGCAATGCCGATCTGTTCATTGGCCGCGGCCATCAGACGCTCGGCAGAGGCAATATCGGGACGGCGTTCCAGCAGAGTGGAAGGCACCGCAACCGGAATCGTGGGCAACTGCGCGGTAATGGGCCCGCGTGGAATCGTGACCTCGGCGGGTGGCTTCCCGGTCAAAACCGCGATGGCATGTTCAAACTGCGCGCGAGCCACACCGAGATCGATCAACTGCGCCTGCGTAGAACTAAGTTGTGTTTCTGCTTGCGCCACGTCCACGCCGGAAGCGACTCCGGCATCGAACCGGTCTTTGGTCAGCTGCAGGTAGTCCTGGTAGGAGGCAACGGTGCGTTCGAGCAGTTGCTGTTCCGCGTCGACTCCATGCAGCTCGAAATACGCTTGTACCAGCGTGGCTTGAGAGGTGAGGCGTGCATTCTCCAGTTGCGCGAAGCTTGCTTGCGCCGTTCTCGCGCTGGCGGAAACCTGGCGCCGGATACTTCCCCACAAGTCTGCCTGGTAGGAAAAATCCGTGTTCAGATCGTAGCTGGTGCGGGATGCGACAGAACCTGCCGTGCTGGCGGAAGTGGACGTCGCTGCCGTTCCCGCGGGAGTACGCGAATTCGTGACCGACAAGCCCGCCCCCACGACCGGAAAAAGGTTGGAGCGCGCGATCCGCATCGCATCTCGTGCTGCCCGGAACTGCGCCTCTGCGGCCAGGATGTTCTGGTTCGATATGTTGATCTGTTCTGCCAGCGTGCTGAGCTGCGCGTCGTTGTAGAGCTCCCACCACTTTCCCCGGATCGCCTGGTCGCTGGGTTGAGCTTCCTTCCACTGGTTGGCCGCTTGCGGGTTGGGAGGAGGCAACTCTTTATAGAGGGAGGGCACGGGAGCGCTGGGCCGGCGGTAGTTCGGGCCGACCAGGCATGCGGTCGCGGGAATGATCAGCCCTAGGACAATGAGCAGAAGCGGGTTGCACATCCGCGCCTGGCCGCGGTACTCGGGGCTGTTAGCTGTCTTGCTTATCGATCTCATGCTCAGTGCTCAATCCCAACTCGGCGTCTCGGAGGGCAGGATCTCCGATGTGCCGTGGTGACCATGGGCCCGCTCCCACCAGTTCCGCAGTCTGTCGAAGTAGAGGTAAACCACCGGGGTCGTATATAGCGTTAAAGCCTGACTTACGAGCAATCCACCAATGATGGCGATTCCCAGCGGCCGGCGCAGCTCGGCCCCGGTGCCGGTGCCGAATGCCAGCGGCATCGCGCCGAAGATGGCGGCCATGGTGGTCATCATGATGGGGCGGAAGCGAAGCAGGCATGCTTCATAAATGGAATCGCGGGAGTTTTTGCCCTCTGTTCGTTCCGCCATCAGCGCGAAGTCGATCATGAGAATGGCGTTCTTCTTCACCAGTCCGATCAGCAGGATGATGCCGATGATGGCGATGACGGTCAGGTCGGTGCGCGTCAGCATCAGCGCCAGCAGCGCGCCAACCCCTGCCGACGGAAGCGTGGAAAGTATGGTGACCGGGTGGACGTAGCTCTCGTAAAGGATGCCCAGTACCAGGTACACGGCAATCAGCGCCGCCGCGATCAACAGGGGCTCGCTGGAGAGGGAGTCCTGGTAGGCCTGCGCCGTCCCGGCGAACCCGGTGTGGATGGTGGGAGGCAATCCGATCTGGGCGGCTGCGCGGTTGATCGCGCTCACGGCGTTGCTGAGGGCAACCCCCGGCAACAGGTTGAAGGAGATGGTGACCGCCGGGAACAATCCCTGGTGGTTCACCTGCAGCGGCGCCGTCTTCGGGGCGTAGTGAGCGATGGCGCCGAGTGGAACCTGCTGCCCTCGTGGCGAGCGCACATAGATCTGGTTCAGGAACGACGGGTTCTGCCAATATTCCGGGGCCGCTTCCATGACCACGTGATATTGGTTCAGCGGCGTATACATGGTCGAAACCTGGCGCTGCCCGAACGCGTCATAGAGGGTGCTGTCGATCAACTGCGACGAGATGCCGAAGCGCGCCGCCGTCTCCCGGTCGTATTCGACCCAAGCCTGCAGCCCGCGATTCTGTTGATCGCTGTTGACGTCGGCGATGATCGGGATTGCCTTCAGCGCGGCCAGCATCTTCGGGCCATACTCGACCAGGTCCTGTAAGTTGTCCCCCTGCATGGTGAACTGGTACTGCGCGGCGCCCAGCCGTCCGCCCACGCGCACGTCCTGTGCCGCCTGCATATACAAAGAGCCGCCGGGCAGACGCGACAACTTGGGGCGCAAGCGCGCGATCACCCGGTCGGCAGAGATTTTTCTCTCCGCGATCGGCTTCAGCGAGATGAACATCCGGGCCGTGCTGTACCCGCTTCCTCCGCCGGTGAAGCCCACCACCGCGGCAACCGCCGGGTCGGCTTTGACGCCGTTCACCACCTGCAGCAGCGTCCCATTCATCGCCTGGAACGACGTGTCTTGGTCCGCCTGCACCATGCCCATCATGCGCCCATTGTCCTGCTGCGGGAAAAAGCCCTTCGGCACGTGAATATAGAGGTAGACATTCAGCGCGATCGTGCCCAGCAGGATGGCAAGCGTGATCGCTGAGTGCCGGAGTGCGGTCGACAAGGTCCTTCCGTAAACGCCCACCACCCAGTTAAAGACCTGTTCACTCTTGCGGTAAAACCAGCCGTGCGATTCATGCGTCCGCAGCAAATGGGCGCACATCGACGGCGTCGCCGTAAGCGAAATCACCATGGAAACCAGAATCGCGGTCGACAGCGTAATGGCGAATTCGCGAAACAGCCGGCCGATAATCCCGCCCATAAGCAGCAGCGGGATGAACACCGCCACCAGGGAAACGCTCATGGTGATAACCGTGAACCCGATCTCTCTGGCCCCTTTGAGGGCCGCCTCGAACGGCGGCATGCCTTTTTCCAGATACCGGGTGATGTTCTCGATGACCACAATCGCATCGTCGACGACAAACCCGGTGGAAATGGTCAACGCCATCAGCGACAGATTGTCGAGGCTGTAGCCCAGCAGGTACATGACGGCGAAGGTGCCCACCAGAGATGCGGGAACGGCGATGCTCGGGATGAATGTGGTCCGCGGATTCCTCAAGAACAGGAAGACCACCACGATGACCAGGACGACGGAGATGATGAGCGTCTTTTCCACCTCGCGCACCGAGGCGCGAATGGTGACCGTCTGATCCATGCCCACCGTCAGCGAAATCGATTGCGGAATTTCGGCTTGGAGCTGAGGCAGGTCCGAGCGGATTCGATCGACCGTATCGATGATGTTCGCGCCCGGTTGGCGAAAGATGATCAACATCACCGACGGGCTGCCGTTGAAGTATCCGGCGGCACGAATGTCCTCGACGGAGTCGTCCGCCCGGGCGATGTCGGAGACGCGCACCGCGGTGCCATTGTGGTAGGCGACGATGAGAGGAAGATAATCGACACTCTTGAAGATCTGATCGTTGGCGCCAATCTGCCAGGTGCGCCGGCCGTCGGCAAGTTGTCCTTTCGGAGTGTTCGCATTCGCGCTGTTGAGCACGGTGCGCACTTGCTCCAGACCGATCCCGTACTTGTTCAGCGCCGGCGGGTTCAGCTCGATTCGCACGGCGGGAAGGGAACTTCCTCCCACGATCACCTGGCCGACGCCGCTCACCTGCGAGAGCTTTTGCGCCAGGATCGAGGAAGCGGCGTCGTACATCTGTCCGCGGCTGAGCACCGGCGAGGTGAGCGCCAGGATCATGATCGGCGCATCGGCCGGATTCACCTTGCGATAGGTTGGGTTGTTGGGCAAATTGGAGGGCAGATTACCGCGGGCGGCGTTGATCGCGGCCTGCACGTCGCGCGCGGCGGCATCGATGTTGCGGTTGAGATCGAACTGCAGCGTGATGCCGGTGGATCCGAGAGAACTGGAAGAGGTCATCTCGGTGACACCCGCAATGCGGCTGAACTGGCGCTCCAGCGGCGTGGCGACCGAGGAGGCCATGGTTTCCGGACTCGCGCCGGGCAGGCTGGCGTAGACCGAGATGGTGGGGAAATCCACCTGGGGCAGCGGCGAGACCGGCAGCAAACGAAACGCGACCGCCCCCACCAACACGATGGCGACGGTGAGCAGCGTGGTAGCGATCGGCCTCCGGATGAACGGCTCGGAAATATTCATGGCTAATCTGCCGGGATGGGCTCGGGAGCAGGGCCCTCCTCGCGGTGGCGCGCGAACCGTCTCCCCAGACGGTCGAACCACAGGTAAATGACCGGGGTCGTATAGAGAGTCAGCAATTGACTCAACAGCAGGCCGCCGACCATGGTGATGCCCAACGGCCGGCGCAGCTCGGATCCCGTGCCGGTGCCCAAGGCCAGCGGTACCCCTCCCAGCAGGGCCGCCATGGTGGTCATCATGATGGGGCGGAAGCGCAACAGGCATGCCTGGTAGATGGCGTTGACCGGGGTCATGCCTTCCTTGCGCTCCGCCTCCAGCGCGAAATCGATCATCATGATGCCGTTCTTCTTAACAATTCCGATCAGCAGGACCAGTCCGATCAGCGAGACCACGTTGAAATCATTCCCGGTGAGCAGCAAGGCGAGCAGCGCTCCCACTCCGGCCGACGGCAGGGTGGAAAGGATGGTGATCGGGTGAATGTAGCTTTCGTAGAGGATCCCGAGCACGATATAGACCGTAATGATCGCGGCAAGAATCAGGATGGGCTCGTTCGACAGCGACGCCTGAAAAGCATGGGCGGTGCCTTGGAATGCCGCCTGGATGCTCGCCGGCATTCCGCTCTGTGCCTTCACCCTCTCCACGGCCTTGGTGGCATCTCCTAAGGAAGCGCCCTCAGCCAGGTTGAACGACAGGGTTACTGCCGGAAACTGGCCCTGATGGTTCACCGTAAGGGGCGCGTTCACCTCCTCGAGGCGGGTGAATGCCGCCAGAGGCACTTGGCCTCCGTTGGGAAAGGTTGTCGAGGAGGCGATGGGCCCGGCCGCAAATGGGCTGCTGGACGTGTTCCCCGACGAAGCCGCCGAGGTGGAGGAGAGGCTCGCATTGGCCGCCGAAAGCGAGCTCGAGGGGCCGAACAACTGCGTATTCCCGGTTCCGCCGGTTACCAGGCCTGTGCTTCCGGTTGTGGTCGCCACCGCGGTGCGTATAAAAATGTTGCGAAAATCCTGCCGGTTCGTCTGGAAGGGAGGCATCACTTCCAGCACCACGTGGTACTGGTTGAGTTGGGTGAAAATGGTCGAGACTTGGCGTTGCCCGAAGGCGTCATACAGAGTTTGGTCGATGGCGGAAGGAGTAATGCCAAACCGATAGGCCGTCCCCCGGTCGAAGACCACTCTTGCCTGCAGTCCCTTGTCCTGCTGATCGCTGGCTACGTCGCGCAGCTCCGGCTGCTTTTGCAGGTCGGCGAGCATCCGGGGCGCAAACGTGTTCAGTTCCTCGACATTCGGATCTTCCAGCGTGTACTGGAATTGCGTCCGGCTGACCCGGTCCTCGACCGAAAGGTCCTGCACCGGCTGCATGAACAATGTGATCCCGGCAACCTTGGCCAACTGCGGCTGCAAGCGGCGGATCACGTCGCTGGCGCCCACCTTGCGTTCTTCCAGCGGCTTCAAGTTGATGAGAATGCGCCCGCTGTTCAGGGTGGTGTTGGTGCCGTCAATGCCAATAAAGGACGAGAGGCTCTCGACCGCGGGATCTTTCAGGGCAATTTGCGCAAGTTGGCGCTGCTCCCTCACCATTTCTGGAAACGAGACTGACTGCGCCGCTTCCGACACTCCTTGAATCACGCCGGTATCTTGTATGGGGAAAAATCCCTTGGGGACGACGAAATACAGCAATACGGTGAGAACCAGTGTCGCGACCGCCACCACCAGGGTGGCGTTCTGATGGCGAAGGACCCATCGCAGAGTCCGATCGTAGAGCCGTAGGGTTGAGGTCCACGCCTTCTCGGTTACGCGGTAGATGTGACTCTGCTGCTCCTCGGTCCGGTGTTTCAACAGCTTGGAGCACATCATCGGAGTGAGCGTCAGCGATACCACCGCCGAGAACAGGATCGTGACGGCGAGGGTGACGGCGAATTCGCGAAACAGCCGGCCAACGATGTCGCCCATGAACAGCAGCGGTATCAGCACCGCAATCAGTGAAATCGTCAGCGACACGATGGTGAAACCGATCTGCTCCGATCCCCGCAGGGCCGCTCTCAGGGGCGTCTCGCCTTCTTCAATGTAGCGGCTGATGTTCTCAATCATCACAATGGCGTCATCGACCACGAACCCGGTGGAGATGGTGAGCGCCATCAAGGACAGGTTGTTCAAGCTGTAACCCAGCACGTACATCACCCCAAAAGTGCCGACCAGCGAAAGCGGGACGGCTACGCTCGGGATTGCCGTGGCTGCCAAGTTGCGCAAGAACAGAAAGATCACCATCACGACCAGGGCAATGGTGAGCAGGAGTGCGAATTCCACGTCTCGAACCGAGGCCCGGATGGTGTTCGTCCGATCGGTAAGGATGCGGACTTGCACCGAGGAGGGAAGCGTCGAGGTCAGCAGCGGCAGCAGCTTCTTGATGCGATCCACCACGGTGATGATGTTGGCCCCCGGTTGCCGCTGAATGTTGAGAATGACCGCCGGGACGTCATTCATCCACGCCGCTTGCCGCACATTCTCTGCCTCGTCCACCACCGTGGCCACGTCACTCAAATGGACAGGCGAGCCGTTGCGGTACGCAATCACCAGCGGCGCATAATCGGCGCTCGACAGAAGCTGGTCGTTGGCCCCGATCTGATAGGACTGGTGCGCTCCGTCGAAGTTACCCTTCGCTTGATTGACGTTGGCCGCGACGATGACGCTCCGCAGGTCTTCCAAATTGAGCCCATAGGAACCCAGGGTCGTAGGATTCACTTGGATTCGCACCGCCGGCTTCTGGCCGCCGCTGATGCTCACCAGGCCGACGCCCGGTAACTGGGAAATCTTGGGCAACAATCGCGTGTCCGCGAGGTCCTCCACCTTGGTGAGCGGCAGGTCCTTCGAAGTGAGCGCCAGCGTCAAGATTGGCGTATCAGCGGGATTGGTCTTGCTGTAGACCGGCGGGCTGGGCAAATCCGGCGGCAAATAGGTCCCCGAGGCGTTGATCGACTGCTGTACTTCCTGTTCCGCCACATCGATATTCAAGCTAAGGTTGAACTGCAGCGTGACCAGCGAGAGGCCGTTGGAACTGATGGAGGTCATCTGCTGCAGGCCAGGCACCTGGCCGAATTGACGTTCCAGGGGAGCGGTGACCGAGGAGGCCACCACATCCGGGCTCGCGCCCGGGTAAAACGTCATGACCTGGATGGTGGGGTAGTCCACCTCCGGCAGCGCGGATACCGGCAATTGCATGTAGGCGACCGCACCTACCAGGAGAATGGCCACCATCAGCAGCGAGGTCGCAACCGGCCGGAGAATGAAGATCCGCGACGGGTTCATTCAGCTTTCCTTCCGAGGTTTCTCACCCGCGAAATGGACGCTAACCTTGCTGCCCTCTTGCAATTTGTCTACGCCGGTCATGACGACGACGTCGCCCGGGGCGAGTCCGGCAGTGATCTCGCTCTGGTCGCCTTCCGTTGTGCCGACCGTGACTTGGCGCACCGTCACCGTGGAGTCGGGCTTCACCAGATACACGTAAGTGCTCGTGGAGTTCCGTTGGATGACAGCCGTGGACACCTTCGTCACACCCTGCTTCCGTTCCACCAGCAAACGCACGTTGACGAACTGGTTGGGGAAAAGTGCGTTGTCGCGATTATCGAACGTGGCGCGCAGCTTGAGCGTGCCGGTAGTCGGATCAATTTGATTGTCGAGGCTTGTCAGCGACCCTTCCGCGAGCTTGGTCTTGTTATCGCGGTCATACGCGGCAACACTCAGCCGCTGTCCGGCCGCCATTTTGTGGAGCACGGCGGGGACCTGGTCTTCGGCAATGGTGAAAATCACGCTGATGGGTTGTACTTGTGTGATCACCAGCAGTCCGTTCTGGTCGGTGGCGTGAACCATGTTTCCCGGGTCAACCAATCGCAAGCCGACGCGGCCGGTAACGGGAGCGGTGATGTGGCAGTAGGTAATGTTCAGCTTCGCACTCGCGATTTGCCCCTGGTCGATCTTCACCGCCCCTTCATCCTGCTCCACCAGCGCCTTTTGCGTTGCGACTTGCTGTTCCGGGATGGCGTTGTGTGGGGCCAGCGTCTGGTAGCGCGTGAGATCGATACGCGCGTTGTCCAGTGCTGATTGATCCTTCGCCAGTTGCCCTTGCGCCTGCATCAACTGGACTTCGAAGGGCCGAGGATCGATTTGCGCCAGCAGTTCTCCCCGATGGACGGTCTGACCTTCCTTGTACAGGACTTTGGTTAACTCGCCGTCAACGCGAGTCTTGACCGCGACGGTATAGATCGGCGTCACAGCGCCCAGCCCGGTAAGCTCCACGCCGATGTCTCCGCGCTGGGCTTTGGCTGCAACGACCGGAATTATCATCGGACCCCTCGAGTTCGGACCACCCGAGGTCGAGCGGGCGCCGGCTGCGGTGCCCGCTCGCTTATGCCAGGCGAAATATGCGGCTGCGAGCACCAGCACAACCATCACTACCCACAGCCAGCGCCGGCGCGGATGCTCGTGGGCTGTCCCTAGCCTGTCGTCGGGAGGGCCTTGCACTGCAACCGTGGGTGTGGGGCGCTCGTCCATAAGTCTCCTTGCAGGCGGTTTCTCGGCTATATCTCCGCATCCGGAGATCGGGGCCGGCAGGCAGTGATACTAACCGTATGCGCATAAGCCCGATTCGGTTGCGTGCTTTACAAACATTTACTTAGTTCTGAGCATCGCTCGCTAGTGGGTTCGAACCGAATACGCTTGGCATCTCCGCAAAGGGCAAGTGTACACAGGCGGAGGTCATTGACGGCTCACATACGTGTCCGCACCGCCTCTCGCCTGATTGATCCGGGCGCCGGGCACGTTCTGGTCTGCTGGGTGCTTGGCGAAAAGGATTTTGCTTGCCACTAGAAATGCGCCCACGACAATCGCGCTGTCAGCAAAATTGAATTCGGGCCAGTGATACGTGCCAACATAGAAGTCAAGAAAATCCACTACTTGGCCGCTGAGCAGGCGATCCCAGAGGTTTCCGATCGCGCCTCCCAGGACCAGCGCCAATCCCACGCCGGTGGTCATCTCGCCATGGTTGTTTTTCCACAACATCGCCGCAACCACTAGGAGCGCCAGCACGGAGAACAGGATCAGGACAGCGACCTTCCATGGCGAAGAAGATCCATCGAACAGGCCAAAGGCCGCGCCGCTGTTTTGCACATGCGTCAGTTGGAAGAGTCCAGGCAGCACGGGGCGGCTGTCGTACAGGTCAAGGTTGACCGCTATGAGCCACTTGGACAAACGGTCCAGCAATAAGACCGAAACAGCAATCAGGAAGGGATACTTCCTCACGGCGTGCTCCCCATTGGACGGCGCTTTCGCATCGCAAGCAGAAAACACCCAACCTCCGCCAGGATCCCCGGAAGCAAGAAAGCGATTCCCAAAGCGATCCTGGGATACCAGGACTCTGCATTGATGTCGTCGTACTTGCGCAGCTCATCCAGGGCGCGCATCTGCGATCGTAAACACCCGACCGCGCATAGAATGCAGACCGCAAGTGCGACAAGAAATTTTATGCCGCCTAAGCCGGCATCGCCATCGGCGACAACCATGATGCCCGCGATTCCCAGCGTCCCCAGTGAGGCCAGCCACCAGGCCCGCAACATTCGAAGAGTCCCCGTTCTGGCCATAGAGTCCACAGCGTTCTCATCGATACGATTGCTTACCAGCACTGTCCGCAACATGCGCAAGAATTGTTGATTTAAGAACTCCTGCTGGTCGGCGCTGACGCGGAGATTGTCGTTATCGCTTTCGGCGAGGTACATCACCGGAGGACCGCCGTTCTGGCGCAATCGGCAGATCAGGGTTTGCGCTGAAGACTGTGGAATGCTTCGGCCGATTACCACGGCATCCACGTGGATCCCGGCACAAGCAGCTAAAGCAGCCGGGACGCTGGTTGCCGTCACCACATTGAAACCATGGCGTTTCAACGTTTCATTCCCTGCTGCCATTCGTGCTGGGTTACGGCCAACACCAACAATCGTTCGGGGCGGGATCACGGCGACACCTCGCCTTGCTGGGGAACCTCACCATCGCAAACCCCGCCATCGCGTCCACGACTCGGGCGCGCTCCGGAATTTACGAGACTTTACCGTCGTTTACGGGATCGTTACACTGCGGTCCCCTGAGCAGCTCGTTCTCAAGGCCGGACGACCATCGCAAGCTTCGTCATGGAATGGACATCGATCCACGCGGTCAACACAAAACCGATTTTCAGTCTCGCCGACCTGCGCAGAGGGCTAACCGCTTTCCATGCCGACGCTGCCGTCGTCTTGCAGACTGAACGCGGCGATGGGATGGATTTTGTCGCCTTCGAGGTGGAGTGACTCGGGATCTCTCATTTCTGTCGACTGAGCCACGCGCGACGCTGGCCCGCAGGTGGATGTTGCGTCGGTTCCATTTCTTAGAAGATCACAGCCACGATCACAACGACGATGATCAGGACGGCGATCCTTGCTGCCAGCATAAGTATTAACTTCTCCATATCGTCTCCGGGTCGCAAGTTGGGTGCGAGCATCATGCGCCTCCTTTAACCGGGTCTACAGCTTCCCGAGCAGCGTCCCGTTCGTGATTGCGCTCGCGTCTGTTTGCGGTCATCTCTCCCAGCTTCGCTATGAGTTTGCCAGGCGCCATCGGTTTGGCCAGCACTTCAAACTCGCACGTTTCCACCAGGCCGGCAGCATCAGGGTGGCCAGACATCAGCAGAATATGTGTTCGGGGCGAAAGCACCTGAATGCGCCGAGCAAGACGTAAGCCGTCCAGATCAGGGAGAACCACCTCGATCACGGTAACATCGGGCTGCTGCAGGTCTGCAGTGCTCAACGCATGCTGTGCGCTGTAGCTTGCGGAAGCTTGAAAGCCGTTGTTTTGCAGCACAAGCACGAGACTGTCGGCGACGATTCGATCGTCGTCCACGATGAGCACTTTTGGCAGCCAGTCGCGTTCGGGCATTGATCCTCCCTCCGCCAACCCTCGCCGCTACTTTCCCCCTATCCGTTACCAGCTACCGATCATCGTGTCACTAATCGGGGAATGATTGGCCGCATTCTAGCGCGCCGCACGATCATTCCTCCCATTTTGGGATATCAGCAAGAGTGCGGCGCCACCGACGTGAACCGCGGCCTCCCCCGGTGCGTGCCCACATGCACTCCGTCGCGCGTATCATTTCATTAAGACACCCATTCCCGTAGGCACTGTCATGTTCTCCGATCGCTACGATCTCGTCCGGGAACAGGCGACGGAATTCTCCCGCTCTCCCGCAGGACCGTTGGGTTCGCTTCACGCTCTGGTTGCTTCCGACTTCGCACCTTATTTCTGGGCGGACGGGTTCGGGGCTGCCGGTGAATTGGATCGGACAATCGTTTCCCGGTCTGCCGAACTCAAGCGCGAGCGCTACCAAGGCCGCGTCTTTGCCATCGTCCCTATCTATGTGACGAGCATCTGCCAGGAACAATGTCTTTACTGCAATTTCCGGGCGGCGAATAAAGGCGTTGGCGTCGAGCGCCGGCGATTGACGGATGAAGAGCTTGAAAAAGAGGCACTGTACCTGATCGAGGAGAAGGGGCTAAGAACGCTCGAACTGGTGTACGCAACAGATCCGCGGATGCGAGTCGACTCCATGTGCCGTCATGTCGAACTGCTGCGACGCTTGCTGGAGCGGCACGGGGGCGGCCTCCTCGGGATCAGTGCGGAGGCGCTCGACGAAAGCGAATATCGCCGTTTGGTCAATGCAGGTCTGTGCTTGTCGGTGCTCTGGCAGGAGACCTACGACAGAGATCGATACTCCGTTCTTCATCCGGGCAAGACGAAAAAGGCGAATTTTGCGTACCGCTTAGACGCCTATGAACGCATGCTTGCGGCCGGAGTCGAACATGTCGGCATTGGTGTGCTCTCCGGCCTGGCTGATTGGAGGCGCGACTGGGCCATGCTGATGCTGCATGAGGAGTACTTGCACCGGCGACACTCACGCGGGCCGGCCATCCTGGGCATTCCTCGGCTAAAGCCCGCTCCCGGGGCCCTTTTCCAAGTATCGCCTTTCACGCCCACCCGGCAGGAATTCTTGCTAAGCGTTGCTCTGCACAACGTCTTTTCACCGGCAACGGCGGCCTTCGTCAGCACACGGGAAGACTGGGATCTGTGCGTCGAGTTGGCAAGGGGCGGCGGCTGCCTGTTTACGCTCAACTGCTCCACGACGCCGGGTGGGTACTCATTGCAACACGGCGGCTGCCAGTTTGCGACTCACTCGTATGACGCGCCAATCTACTCGGCGAAGCTGAGATCGGAGGGGTTGGATCCTATCTTTCATTGGCACGCCGGCGAGTTGATCGGCAAATCTAGCCGGTCAGAATCGGATGCCACCAGGCAGAAAAATCATTCCGCCGTCGTTTAGCGCCTGGCCGCCGAAGTTCTTCCCATCTCATCCCTTGATGACGGCGATCGGCTCCAGGCGAGCAACCTTGGCCCCAATACCCGCACGCGTGACGACGTCGACAACGCGCGAAACATCCTTATAAGCCTGCGGAGCCTCCTCCGCCAGCCCTGCCATCGAACCGGCTTGCACAACGATGCCGCGAGCGTGTAACTGCTCACGCAGCTCTTCGCCGCGAACGGATTTCTTCGCCTTGGTTCGGCTCATGAGCCGGCCGGCGCCATGGCACGTCGATCCGAAGGTTTGTTGCATGGAACCCTGCGTTCCAATCAGCACGTACGACTCGGTTCCCATCGAGCCCGGAATGAGCACGGGCTGGCCGAGATCGGTCAGATCGGGAGGAAGGCCGGGGGAGCCGGGACCAAACGCGCGCGTGGCGCCCTTGCGGTGGACGCACAGGCGCAAGCGATGGCCGTCGATCTCGTGGTCTTCAACTTTGGCCATGTTGTGCGCGATGTCATAGACCTGGTGCAGGTCAAAGTCGCGCACCTTGCCGGCGAGCGTCTCCTCAAAAGCGAGACGTATCTGATGGGTCAGCACCTGGCGATTGGCAAAAGCGAAGTTGGCCGCGCAAGCCATGGCATGGAAGTACTCCTGGCCTTCGGCCGAGTCAAACGGAGCGCAGACCAACTCGCGATCGGGCAACTCAATGCCGTAATCATGTACCGTCTTTTGAAAGCGGCTGACGTAGTCCTCGCAGACCTGATGACCGAAGCCGCGTGAACCGCAGTGGATCTGTACTGTCACCTGGTCCAGGAAGAGACCGAGGGCGTGCGCGACATGATCGTTGTAAATGTCGGCCACGCGATCGACCTCGATGAAATGGTTCCCGGCGCCGAGGCTGCCAAGCTGGCCGCGGCCACGTTCGCGAGATCGATCGGACACGTATGCGGCATCGGCGCCCGCCATCGTCCCGAACTCCTCGGTATGATCGAGATCTTCGCGACGCGCGTAACCACGGCTGAGCGTCGAGCGAGCGCCTTCGGCGAGCACTTCATCCAGTTCGGCGCTGCTCAGTCGCATGGCTCCACGCGCGCCCACGCCCGATGGACAGTTGCGGTTAATGGCCCGCGCAAGGTCGTCGAGGAATGGTCGGACTTCGTGTGCCGACAGGTGCGAAGCCAGGAGCCGCACGCCACAATTGATGTCGTAGCCAACGCCCCCGGGCGAAATGATGCCGTCGGGCAGGCGGGTAGCGACGACGCCACCGATAGGAAAGCCGTAGCCCTGGTGTATGTCGGGCATGGCAACGGCGTATTTCACGATGCCAGGCAGGGTGGCAGTGTTCAGCAATTGGTCGACTGATTTATCGGTGAGCGCCTGCTCCAGCAGGGTTTCATCGGCGTAGAGACGGGCGGGAACGCGCATGTCCTCGCGGAAAGTGGGCGGGATCTCCCAGACGATATCATCGACGCGGCGGAAATCGGATTTGGTCGGGGCCCGCATACAGCCGACCCTCTAAACGTCCACCACCACGGTTGCTTCCCAGCTCCGGTCGCTATGCCTCAACTCGAGACCATGAAATGTTACCGCTTTAATGAGGGTGCGCGCAGTGACGAGCGGCACACCGTGCAGACGGGCGCGAAACTGCTGTTCCGAAATCGAAAGCACCTCAAAGCGGGAGTAAGTTTCTCGGTATTTTTCCTGTAAATAAAGAATTTCATTGAGCCAGTTCACCAACAGAGCTTCGCGGTCTATGCCGGCGACTTCAACCTCGCGTGCCGTGGTACTGGCTTCGTCGCCAGTCGCAGCTTGCACCGCTATAAGTGCCAATGCGGCGTTGGTGAACAACTCGGCCAGATCGTGCCCGCACACCCGGAAGGCGCGATCGGCAGTGTGTTCAATCTCCGTGTATGAACGCATAAAGCAGGGAACTGAAATTAGCTCTGCCACTGCATGGGCAGACACCGGCCTTCGATCCGATTCAGGCCACAAGCGGTGGCACAGCTGAAAGCATCCTCCATCTCCCGCCGCGTGACGCAACGGGCGGTCTTGCCGTAATGATCTTAGTCGACGCGGCCGGCGGGATGGTACTGCGACATCAGGTTGACGTAGGCGTTGTGCACCAGGGGTTCGCTCGGCTCCCGTTTTGGGAGGGTAGGCGAGTGTTTCGTGTCAGGTGCTGACCCCATCTTTCTCCGCCGCCGTAACATGGAGTTGGGGATCCGTGCACAAGAAGCCCCCATGGCGAGGCTCCGGTGTTGCGAGGTGTGTCATGGCGGAAAAGAAAATCCTTTGTGTGTCTTTCGACAAGCTGGTCTCTGATTCACGCTGCGCGGTGTTGAAGGAAGCGGGGTACATTGTCACGGCAACAATCAAGATCGAGGAAGCGATGGAACTGCTGGGGGCCGAGCCATTCGACTTGATCGTCCTCGGCCACCGTTTTCCCAAGGCAAATAAACAGGCGGTGGCAACGCTTGCGCAGCAGGCCAAGATCCCCGTGGTGCTGGTGTGCGGGTCTGGGCCTGATCTGGAGATCCTTGCGGATGCGCGGGTGTACGCGCTGCAAGGGCCGGAAGGGATCGTATCCGCAGCCAACAGATTATTGGTGGCGCAGAGCGCAGCGTGAGCCTGTTAGCGGCGCAACTGCCGCTGGCGCGAGAGATTACCTGCGGCAACGACATTGATCACAAGGGCGTGGAGGTGGACCATGATCGCTCTTAAGCTTGTCCGACTCATTGAATCTCACTCCGACGAATTGGCGAAACGTCTGCTGGCGCGGTTCGAGCGCTCGGTCAGGACACACGATGTCCTGTGCAACGTGCCGCGACACGAACTGGAGCGCAGGGCCTATGAGGTCTACAGCCACCTCACCGACTGGTTGCTCTACGAGACCGACAGGGAGATCGAAAAGACCTACACCGAACTGGGGATGCGGCGGGCCTCGCAAGGCGTACCCTTTGGCCATTTTTTCTGGGCGATCGTAACCACGCGCGAAGTCCTGTGGGAGTTCCTGCAGGAAGAGGGCTTTGCGGAGAGTCCTCTGGATCTGCGGGGCGGCTTCGACTTACTGCGCTTGTTGGAGCAGTTCTTCGACAAGGCCCTGTATTACGCCACCGTCGGTTACCACCGCGGCAAAGCAGCAACAGCAGAGCGGGCAGCGAAATCAATGGCGGTATAGGGGGACAACATCGAACGGGAGGATTTGGCCGATTGTAGGCACGCGGCGCAAGCCGAACACGGCTGACAAGGAGGTGGATGCGATGCGAGTCAGCGAAGTCATGACTGAAGATCCAGTCTGCTGCATTCGCACGACGAGCGTAATGAACGCTGCAGGCATGCTGCGAGAGTTCGAGATAGGAGTTTTGCCGGTCATCGATGACTTGTGGACACGAAAGCTCATTGGCGTTGTTACTGACCGTGACCTCTGCTTGACGGCTTTAGGGGAACCGCACGATCCAACTTTGACCACGGTTGAGGACTGCATGGCGACGGATCTGGTCACTTGTGCTCCCGATACAGACATCCGAGAAGTCTTGGCAGCGATGGCGAAACGTCAGGTTCGCCGAGTCCCGGTGGTCGATCGGGACAACAATGTCCGGGGAATCGTCGGTATTTCCGATCTGATTCGGCATCATGCGGCCGATCCCAGGGACATATGCATGGCGTTGGGCCGAATCACGGCGCCCAAACATCGGGTCCGGACAGAAGCAGCCTAGGCCGTGGTTGGGGGGGCATTCATTGCGCGTCGCATGCGCGCCCCCGAAGAAGGCGATGTTTGAGATGCGATCTGCTTCCTGTTTTTTGGTTTGCTGAAGTATTCCATTTCGGGAAAGCACTGATAGCGGCTGCACCGATTTCAAGCTTCAATGTGCCGGCAAAGAGCATCATTCAAAATAGAGGCGGGGCGTCGGCTGCGATGTATTGGCCGACCGTCTCAGCCTGCCCACGGCCCGGCGCTTCTGCCTTCCTAGTCTAGTTTCGGGGAGGCGCACCATGCGACGGAAGTTACTCCTCACAGCCCTTGTCATCCTCGCTGTTCTCATCCTGACCGGGACCGCTCAGGCCGGCGCCAACAAGTATGGCGTCGCAGATAAGCGGCCAGTGCGGTTCTACGATCCCGTGTGGGTCGGTAGTGTTCGGTTGCCAGCCGGTGAGTACGAAGTTCGACACACCATGCAAGGCGAAGAGCACCTCATGGTCTTTCGGCGGATGTTTGCCAAAACACCGGCTGAGGCACGCGTCAAGTGCACCCTTGTTCCGGTCGAGAAACCTATTGAGCAGAGTCAGATGGGGTTCGCGGTGAATACGGCAGGAGAGCATGTGCTTCACCGCCTCGCCTTCAAGGGAGACCGGGCGGAACACAGGTTCTGAAACGACAGCGCCAGTACTACACCACCGGGAGCGCGGATTGTGATCCGCGACAGATACGGCATAAAGGGGTCGATTTTTCCCCTCCGAATCGGCTTCATGCCCCGTCGATCCGCCCGCCTCACGCGGCGCGTGCAAGTGAACGGTTAGGCACCCCGGAAAGGGCGCGCAGTACGTCATTCGCGCGACGCTTACAGATCGTGATTGGACCGGCCGTTGGTAAATCGGTCCCGAGAACGATGTTCCGCGCCGACAAAATTACGCGTCGCTGCGCACCTCCGCCTAAGCTCTTGCCGTGCCACAGTTCTTCCGCATTTCGTCCGCTGAAACATTCGCCCACGAGGATGTAGTCGTAGTCGGTGGTGTTCGCCAGGTGAACTGCCTCGCTCACGTCCCACGTAGTTGTTGTGTTGAAGCCCGCGCCCTCCAATACTCTTTCGAGCTCGATGAGTGCGAATTCGTCGTTGTCGACGATCAGAACCGTTCCGAAGTTGCTCATGACCGATGTCTCCTTTTCCTGGAGGTGCAACCGTCTTCGTGCGGTTAAGGCCAGCAGCGCGGAAACGAGCGGGCCTGGCCATCATGCGGCTTTCGCAATCTGTACGAGAGTAGCGGTGCGGTTCGGGCCGACGGCGATTGTCATCGCGTGCGAACAAACATTGCACAACCAGAAGAACCGGCTTGACCCCGGCGCCCGGCCAAATCCGCCTCCGTTCGGCGGTGGGTGCTCGGGGCTTTTGAAAACGAAGAGCTTGCCCTCGTGGAGATACCTGAATGCGGCCCCGCACTTCGGGTTCGCGCAGGTCTTGACCATGGTGTGCCTCCTGCGCTGCGTTACCTGGGTTCCTGTCTCTGAGGTTTGGACGAGAGGAGATTGCCTGTGGAGTTTCCGACCGCAACTCGCATCTCCACGGCGACGACATTCCAGATTGTCCGTGACCGTGACGGCCCACGTCCCCGAAAAACGCAGATCCAAATTATTCTCACTCTCGTCCTCTTGTCTGTTCCGGACGTAACAACTGGTCTGATTTTGGCGATGCTGCCGGTCCGAATTGGGAACAGGGTACCCGAACTCGCGCACGCGCAAGAATTGGCCTGTTCGCGGTTCCAAATGGACACAGACCCGGCTCGCAGGGGATTACAATTTTGTGCGAAGGATTTGGCATGGCCCCGACCTCGTTGATTCCGGAAATCTTCTCCAAGCGGGAGGGGCCCGGTCGGAAACTGCTCAAGTTTCGACGCGGCGAGATTATTTTTCGTCAAGGTGATTCCGCCGACAGCATTTACTACATCGTGGCGGGACGCATTCGCCTGTCGGTCACGGATCTCGGCGGGAAACAAGCGACGCTGGGCCTGCTGGGGCCGAACGAATTATTTGGCCAGCAGTGCCTGATGTTGGGTCGTAAGACGCGCGTCATCGCAGCGCAAGCCGTGGCTGCAAGCGAACTCGTGATGGTCCCGCTTCAGACGATCAGTCAACTTTTGGAGCGCGATTCCCGGCTTGCGAAATTCGTCCTGCGCGACACCATTGTACGGATGGCCGGGTACGAGGACGCACTGGCTCATCAGATCATCAATAATACCGAGCGGCGATTGGCACGGGTGCTTCTGCGGCTCGCTAAACACGACGACACACGAGGCCGGCCCAAACTGATCGAGGGAATCTCCCAGGAGGTACTGGCGGAAATCGTCGGTGCAAGCCGTCCCAGAATCAGCGGGTTCATGAACAAGTTTCGCCGTCTTGGGCACATCGAGTACAGCGGCAATCGCATCGTAGTGAGGCCCTCTCTCGTATCGATCCTGTTGCAGCAACGTTGAGCCGGAGAGTAGTTGTACCGTTCGGAACAGGAACAAGCACCAATTGTGGGAGTGAACTTGCCGTCGATCACAACCGCACTGGCCTCCGTGAGTTCCGGCAGGGGAGGTATCTGTTCGAGAGAATGCAAACTAATTACACGATAGCCTCCGGTCAAGAGTGCGTGCAGGAGTTTACTATTGCCGCCTCCTTCCTCAGTGATGTAGAGAATTGTGGGAGGCTGAGGCATTCAAGACACGCCCCAATGATAGACGGCCGCCACAACAGCTCCGATGATGGTTAACGCCAGAAAAGATGCGGAATTAGCCCTGACCTTTATTGCGCCTTCTCTCTCCTCCTCCGCCGAGTTGCGGATGGCCAATTCAGCCCAGATGGAGTCCAGTAGCTCGATCTGCTTTTTCTGTTGGCGGTGATCCAACGCCCAGAGGATGATTTCCAGCCCGCCAAGTGCAATGATGATTACAACGGCTTCCAGCATAAATGACCTTCCTGCCGCCGCAGTGGCACGGCGTCAAAGTGTGTGTTGCTTCTGCGACGCGCGCCTCGATTCCGTCTGTGGCGCTTGCCAGCTATTCCTCCGGAGCTGGTTTGCCCATCAGTTCGACGAACCGGGGATCGGTACGCACGATCGCAAACTCAGGGTCCTGGTTTACATCCTTGATGTGGCTGTAGCCTTCATCCTTGGCCTTGCGGAGGCATTCCAGGCACCGCTCAACATCGCCGCGTTTGGCGTACATCTTGGCGAGCACGTAGGAGTAATAGGCCCGATCCTCCGGGGAGAGGACACGAGCCGCCACGCCACTGCTGGAACTGCGCAGCAGGATGTCGGGATCTAACTCCAGGACGCGCGCATACTCTGCCATGGCTTTGTCGACCTGGCGCCGGGCAAACCACGCTGTCCCCAAGTTGCTGTGCACAGAAGCAGAGTCCTCGCGCAGCCGGAGCGACTTCTCGTACTGCCGGACCGCTTTTTTGTAGTTGCGCTGCATGTAGGAAACGACTCCCAGGTTGTTGTACGCCTCGGCATAGTGCGGGTTCCGTTTGACCGCCCGCTGGAAGTCCTTCCGCGCCGCCGCCAGATTGCTAAGCTGAAGTTCCGCAATGCCTCGCTTGTTGTACAGCACGGCGTTGTTGGGGTCTTTGCGGAGCGCCGCCGCATAGTAAATCAGGGCTTGCTCGTAGGCCTTCCGCGCGCTGAGGAAGTCGGCCTTTTCCTCGAGTTGAGCGGTGGTGTCCTCTGCCGGCGGCGGCTCAGGCGGTCCTTGTTGGATCGCGGCTGCGAGGCCGGGCGCGTGGGTAGGACCGGGAGGCGCCTGCGCGCTTACGGCGAGCACCGTCATCAGCACACAAACAAATCCTAAGAAAATTATTCGTCGCATATATCACCCTTGATTTACTTCTCTCGTCGAGGGTCCTGGGAAGGCTGCATTCCCGAGCTTCGTCATAGGGATCCGGTAGACGGAGATTGCCCAAAGGGCACGGCGCCATCCACGAAACAGGCGGCAGCGCTTCTTTATTTGCTACCAGGCTTATCGGGGTATTGCTTGACCGCAGAACCGGCATCGGCCGCCGATCGGACCTTCGTGGCCGAGTAAGCCCGTGCACAGGCATTCTTCGCAAACCTCGATGGTGTGATTCAACGCGTCGCGTACTTCGTATGCGAACTTGCCATCGTTAAAGGTGTGATCGAAAATCCGAACTTCGTGCCAGCCCTCATTGCCCCAGGCTCGACACCGAGCACACCTCGGCGATAGCGCCACCCGTTCATCCCTGCGAAAGAGCGGCTTGGGGACACATCCGATGTCAGTTACTGCGGCCATCACTCACGCGATTCTTCGCATTCGGGTCGAAACGATGTACCGGGGCAGAGGCGGTGCGTGTCTCCCTCGCCCACAGGGCAGGTATTCCCGGGATCGACACAGGCTAGAGGGAGAGCCGGTCCGTGCTGGGCCGCACCCACTCACCTCTGCCTCTATTTACCTGGATGCCTCAGCCGGCCGTGCGGATACGCGTTTGATGCTGATCTGGGTCGCATCTTTTCCCAAAGTGGAACGCACATTCGGAAGGATGGGGAGAAGGAACATACACTCGCGATTGCCTATACTCGGCCGGCATGTGCCTCGAGCACTTTGCTCTGCGCACCGGGCCGAATTACATCGCGCTGTTGGAGATCTTTGCCAGCACGATCCCAGGGATTCCGATGTCATACCTGCCGGCCAACTCGGGTGCGGCGCCCCCAAGGCGTACAATTTATAAGTAGAAGGATAACGCGCTGTAGGGATCCCGCGAGCCATTGCTGTACCTGCGGTACCGGCCATTCCTTGCCTCATCCCGGTACTACGTTACTTCGCGTCGCCATCCGGAACGCTGGCCGGCGGCCAGGAAACACCAACTCGTCGCGCAAAGAATAGTGAGCAGTTGGCCGTCTTCTCGGCTTTCGGGTCGACGCTGAGGAGGAGTTCCGCCTTGGCCCTTGACCACAATGCAAATCTCATTCACTTCGAGAAGAATAATCTTCACGTGCCCGACGACGTCGTGATTGAGCTCGTTCCGCCGGACGTCCATTCTCCGGACGACGTGAAAGATCTGCTCGCCAGTTTTGACGCGAAGCGCAGCGAGGCACTGGAGGGGCAGTCTGGACTAGATTCCTCGTTTTTCGAAATGAGGTCGGAGCAGGAACTGGACGCGAGCGAACGCGTCGAGTGCGGCCTGGCTCCAGGCGAACTTCAGAAGACTACCGACCCAGTGCGGATCTACCTGCGCGAGATGGCCGCGGTGCCTCTGCTTACCCGTGAAGGAGAGGTTGCGATTGCCAAGCGTATCGAGCGCGGAGACCTGCACGTGCTGAAGGCCCTTTCGCGCTGTCCCATGGTCATCCGTCATATCGTGGCTTACGGCAAGCGCCTGAAGCGCGACGTGTCTTCAATCACGGAAATTGTGGTCTTCGACCTGGAAGAGATCACCCAGGACATCCTGCAGCAGCGCGCTGGGGACCTCACGCGCCGCATCGAGGAAATGCAGAAGCATTACCAAACGGCGAGGCGGCTCGCTAGGCAGCTATCCGCCATCCGAGATCAACAGCGAGCCCGCGAACGCAGGAGCAAGCTGGCCCGCGAGATCGTTCGCATTTCGCGCATCATCCGGAACCTCGGCCTTGCTCAGCGGGAGATGGCGCGCCTGGTTGATCGGGTGAATAAGACGGTGGACTCGATGAGATCGATAGTACGCCAAGTCGGCAGACTCAACGGAAAGGCCGAGGCCGCGCAAAACGAAGATCAGAAGAAAGAATACCGGCGGCAGGCGCGTCGTCGGCGCAGGAATCTGGAAGAGCTGGAGGCCGAGTCAGGGGCCAGCTACCAAGAGCTGAGGCGCACCCAGCGTGAAATCATTCGGGGGGAACTGGCCGCGGAACAGGCCAAGCGCGAGCTGGTCGAGGCCAACTTGCGCCTCGTGGTTTCCAACGCCAAAAAGTATAGCCATCGCGGGCTGCAGTTACTCGACCTGATCCAGGACGGCAACCTCGGGTTGATGAAGGCCGTGGACAAGTTCGAGTACCGTCGCGGCTACAAGTTTTCCACGTATGCCACCTGGTGGATTCGACAAGCGATCACCCGCGGCATCGCAGACCACGCGCGTACCATTCGCCTCCCCGTGCATCGATTGGAAACCCTGAACAAGCTGAGACGCGCTTCGCAGCGCCTCGTGCAGGAGTTGGGTCGAGAACCCACCGCGGAAGAGATTGCCAAGCGCATGGACATCCCGGTGGCCAAGGTGCGCAACGTGCGGAAGATCGCGCGGTTGCCAATCTCGCTGGAAACACCCATTGGTGATGGCGGCGATTCCCACCTCGGCGACTTCATCGAAGACCGGACCGTAGTCTCGCCCGCGAAGGTTGTCATGAAGACGAACCTCACGGAGCAAATGGCACGCGTGCTGCACACGCTCAGCCCGCGTGAGGAGAAGGTGGTCAAGATGCGCTTTGGGCTGGAAGACGGCAGAGAGCACACGCTGCAGGACGTGGGACGGTCCTTCGCTTTGACGCGCGAGCGCATCCGGCAGATTGAGGCTAAGGCATTGCGCAAGCTGCGCCACCCCTCGCGCTCCCGCCAGCTCAAGGCTTGTCTTGACGACGGGCGCGCATAGCGGCGGATCGCGTCGCTTTGATCGCTGGAATTTATCCGCCGCGGATCGGTGGCCAGCGCGCGGATGTCATGTTTCAGAGGCAACGGCAGGACAAAAACCAGATGTATGCTGAAGGTTGTGGAAGTGAAAACTACACAATCGGAGCCGCGAGGGTATTTGCACCTCATCTGCGGGGAATACATTGCTCGGCACGAATTCTCCGCTCAAGAGATCGGGAAGCTGAGTAATACCAATGAACAGGTCCGCTGTCCCGCGTGTCTTCTTTGGTCGCAGTCGCGACTGTTCAAACCTGTTCGCTTACGGCCGCGCTGATGCGCTGTTGCCTGGAGCACGTTGGTTCGCTGCGCGCGCACCAAGAACTAGCTCCGGGGAGGTGGAAGGATTTGAAAGCGCGCGCGCGCACCCGCGGTGGCGAGGCGGTAGTCTCCCGCGCGATCGCCTCCCGCTACGGGCACATGCCGCCAGCTCTTCATCCATTCACGCTGATGTGCAGCGTCTTGAGAAATTGGATGTCCTGGCGGTTGAACCTGGACTCCTCCGTGCGGCCGTTCGCCGGAGCCGCCAGACTGACCGGCTCTCCCTTCCGGTTCTTGATCACAATGGTGGCGTTGAGGACCAGGAACACGTCATGGCCGCCGGCCTTGATCTTGGCGATCACTTCGGCAATCGGTTCCGACTCGGTGACCGAGTCGTTGATCGCCGCGCCGAACTCCTCGATGAGCCGTTTCAGTTTCTCATCCATCGTCCCTCCTTCCTGGACGAAGCGGTCGTGGGTTCCACCTTCAGATCCTTGCCGGCACTCGGCCTCGGCGCGGTACCCGTTGGGACATTTGAGGACGAGCAGGTTCGCAAACGGGGATCGCTCTAGGCCGCGGCAGTGTGCACGAATCCCTCAGGCCAGTCTAATGTCGCGTATTGCGGAGGGCCGACGAGGAACGCGACATGCTGTTCCGGATGCTTCTCTCGCAGGTGCGTGCAGAAGTCCAGCACCTCGCCCGGAAGGCGCTCGCGCACATCCACCAGAATCCAGGAATATGCTCGCGCATCGCGGAGGCGTAGCGCATCGGCGAGATCGTATGCCACGTCAACGGTGAGCGCGCGCCCGCGCAATATGGCCGCCCGGATGTCGTGTTCAGGTTTTCTGCTGCCGACAAGGAGAACTCGCTGGCCCCACACTGTATGTATCGTCGACACTGCATTTACCTCCATTGCCAATCCCAAGTTCAATCTTATCGCTGCTGCCCGGGTGTGTGGACCGCCAGCAGGATTGCACGACAGCCCTGGTGCCACATTGGTACTCGAGCCGGAGTGTGATCGTCAGATTCTTCGCCGATTGCCGGAGTAGCGCTCAGAATTAGCTGAGGCCGCGTCCCGGCGCCCCAACACTCGCAGGCTGGTGCGCGATCCACTCGCGTGGCTTCGCCATGCGCAGTGAGGCGCCAGCGTACTCTGTGGCTGGCCGGGAGGAAGTGCAACATGCTCCGCCGCCGAGGCGCTCGAACGCGGTAAATTACACTCTCAATTCA
The DNA here is from genome assembly GCA_963760265.1 of Terriglobia bacterium. Lineage (GTDB taxonomy): Bacteria > Acidobacteriota > Terriglobia > Terriglobales > Acidobacteriaceae > JAIQGF01. The sequence goes on along the minus strand of CAVXCR010000039.1, from coordinate 35,885 downwards.
GCGCGAGTCTGCAGAACCTGCAGCAGGTGCGCGCGGGAGAGGATGCCTTCCAAGTGGCCGTCGGTCACGACGGGTAGTTGGTTGATGTTTTCGCGTGCCATCGTTTCCAGAGCTTGAGCGACTGGGGCATCCGGCGAAACCGTATGCAGCTTTTGCAGAGGCTTCATGGCCTGTTCCACCGTAGTTACAGTCCACTGGTCGCGCCCGATCCGAGCGATGTCTGCGGTGGTGATCAATCCCGCCAGGTAACCGTTCTTCTGCACGACAAAACAACGTTTTCCCGTGGGTAGCGAATGTTCATACACCAGCGACTGGAGCGTAGTATTCGTGTCCACTTGGGTGCAATCGCGGTCCATCACATCGCGTACCTTCACCCCACGCAGCGCATGCAGAAGTTCTATCTGCGCGTAGCTGGAACGGGAGGCATCCAGCAGGAACCAGCCGATGAACGCGATCCACAGCCCAGCCAACCCGTCTCCGGTGAAGAAGCGCCACAGCCCCACGAGGATGAAGAGGAACGCGAACCCCTGCCCCACGACGGAGGCAATGCGTGTGGAGCGCTCCATGTTTCCGGTGATCCACCAGGCCGCCGCGCGCAGCACGCGCCCGCCGTCCAGCGGGTAGCCAGGAATCAGATTAAAGATAGCGAGCATGAAGTTGATGTAGCCCAACCAAGCCAACATCGCTGCCGTCGGCGTAGACGGCGAGGAAATCCCGCCCCAGCCCAACATCCGGGCAAGTCCGAGGCAAGACAACCCGATCACGATGCTCACTAACGGTCCAGCGAGAGCCATCCAGAACTCAGTCTTGGCGTCGGGGCTCTCTTTTTCCATCTGCGATACGCCACCCAATGCGAACAGCACAATGGAAGGAACTCGGATGCCGCAGCTCTGCGCAACTACCGAGTGTCCCAACTCGTGGAGCACGATGCAGACGAAGAAGAGCACCGCAGTGAGGATCGCCGTGCCCCAGATCACGCCCGGGCTCCAGTCGCGGTGGACCGTGGCGAACTGTTCGACCAACGAGAAAGCGATCAGGAAGGCGATGATGAACCAGCTATAGTGGAGGCCGATGCGGATGCCGAACAGCCGCCCGAGCTTGATCTGAGCTTCCATTGCGTTCTAAGCTTCCCACAATTTCGTGCACGAGTCGCAGCCCAGCAACTCGGGTATTTGCGGGCGCCGTTCCATTTTGGTCCGTATTCTCGGCCGGGCGGGCGATTCCTCAGCCGGCAGCCATAATGCGGAATATCGTAGTTTGGAGTAGGGCTGCCGATTCGCGATTGGCAAGTGCGAGTGTCGATGTAGGCAGCCACTGAACCCGCATGAACCGAGGTCAATCGTTTGCGGATGTCCGGCAGTGTGCGACCAAGCCGAGGAGCACAACCGGGGAGAAGCATGATTCTGATCCTTCCCGGGCCGATCGTATCGACGCGTTACCCGGCGACGCCAGCGATTGGCCGATCGCAACTGCAGCCGCAAGCCTCAATCGGCGGCGCTTCCTCGAATTAGCGGCCATCCCCTGCGCCGCGTGTGCGGTGGCGGCTTGTTTGCCGCCGGTTTCCTCCGTGTCGCTGCATGCTTCGCTGCTTCCGCGGAGCGACGATGCCATGGAGGCCCGGTTCTATGACAAGCTCGCATCGAAAAATGTCCAGTGCAGGTTGTGTCCACGGCAATGTGTCGTCGCCAGCGGGCAACGCGGCTACTGCAATGTCCGCGAAAACCGCGGGGGAACGTACTACAGCCTCGTCCACTCGCGGTTGTGTACGGCACACATTGACCCCATAGAGAAGAAACCATTCTTCCATTTTCGTCCCGGCACGCTCGCCTTTTCAGTGGCCACGGGCGGCTGCAACGTGAATTGCAAGTTTTGCCAGAACTGGGAGATCTCGCAGATCGTGCCGGAGCAACTGCGCCGGCAGTACGTGCCGCCGTCGGATTTGGCCGCTGCGGCGAAACAGAACGGATGCCCCACGCTCGCCTATACCTACAGCGAACCCATCATCGCCTCCGAGTATTACCTGGAATGTGCCGAGGCCGGCCACGCGGTGCGGATCAAAAGCGTGTTCGTAAGTAATGGGTTCATTCGCGGCGAGCCGTTGAACAAGCTCTGCGATCGTATGGACGCGATCAAGATCGACCTGAAGGCGTTCTCCGAGACGTACTACAGGGAAGTGGTGAATGCGGAGCTCAGGCCGGTGCTGGACACGCTTGTGACCATCCGCAAGCGAGGTGTGTGGCTGGAAATCGTCTACCTGGTGGTGCCAACGTTGAACGACAGTGAGAGTGAGTTAAAAGCTATGGCGAAGTGGGTCAAGTCTGAACTGGGGCCAGACGTTCCGGTTCATTTCACGCGTTTTTATCCCCTGTATCGTCTGAAGAATCTTCCGCCGACGCCCGTCGAAACGCTGGAGCGAGCGAAAGCAATCGCCGACAGGGAAGGGCTTCATTTTGTGTACGTGGGCAATGTGCCGGGCAATCCTGGCGAGCATACGTATTGTCCGCGGTGCCACCACATGGTGGTGGAGCGCGCCGGCTTCACCGTGCGCAGGCTGCAGTTGAAGAACGGCAAGTGCGAGTTTTGCCAGCAGCCGGTACCGGGAGTGTGGTTGTGACGAAGTGACGTTGAGTCGAGAGGAAAGTGCTTATGTGGGTGTCTGCGCTTTCGCCGATCATATCGGGCGTGGTGCTGCTGACGATGCTGGTGGTGTCGGCGAACGATGTGGGCCAAGTCAGGCCCGCGGCGGTCGCTGGCACTTTTTATCCCGCCGATCGAAGTGAGCTGGAAAAAACCGTCGACGGTCTGCTCGCGGGCGCGCGGGTAGAGCCGGTGCAAGGCCAGCTCTGGGCAATCATCTCTCCCCACGCCGGATACCCTTATTCTGGGGCCGTTGCCGCGCACGCGTATGCGCTGGTGAAGGGGCAGAAGTTTCGGCGTGTTGTAGTCATCTCACCGTCGCACTACGAGAGTTTTGGCTTCGCTTCCATTTATGACGGTGATGCGTACGCTACTCCACTGGGGAAGGTTGCGGTGGACAAGAGCTTCGCGGCCAAACTGGCCGGGGCAAGTCCGCTGCTAAAACTTTCCAGCCGCGGCCATACGCCTTCTGGCGATCGGAGCGAGCACGCGCTGGAAGTGCAACTGCCATTTCTGCAACGCGCCCTCGGTGATTTTCAGTTGGTGCCGATTGTTATGGGCGATCAGAGCTATGAAGTGAGCCGTGCGCTCGGTGTTGCGCTCGCCAAATTCATCCGTGCGCCGGACACGCTGATCGTTGCCAGCTCCGACTTGTCCCACTTCCACAAGTATGAGGAGGCCACCGCCCTCGATCGCAAGTCGCTCAGGGCGGTGCAAGCCTGGGACTACTTCAGCCTTTCACGCAACCTCGCGGCCGGCGTTTGGGAGGCGTGCGGAGGCGGTCCGATTGTTGCGGCCATGATTGCCGCTGAGCGCCTGGGCGCGACCGAGGCAGCTCTACTCAAATACGCGAACACCGGCGACGTGACCGGCGACCACAGTCGAGTGGTGGGCTATGCAGCCGCGGCCCTGATTCAGCCGGCCGCACATCGTTCGGCGATAATCGCGGATTACTCGCTCAGCAAGCGCGATCAGGCCGAGCTGCTGAAGATCGTCCGCCAGTCCGTCGAAACCGCCGTACGGCAGCACACGCTGCTGGAGCCGGTTGCGCCGCCCAAATCCGATTTTCTGCTGGACGAACGAGGGGCCTTTGTCACCCTCACCAAGCGTGGCGAGGTGCGCGGCTGCATCGGTTACGTCAGCGCGCTCAAGCCGCTCTACATGACGGTCCGTGACGTGGCTACGTTCGCCGCCATGCGCGATCCCCGTTTTCCGCCGGTGGCGCCGGCGGAGCTCGGCGCCCTGGAATACGAGATTTCAGTCCTGTCTCCGCTCCGCCGGGTTACGGATTCAAAGCAGATTCAGATCGGGCGCCACGGTCTCCTCGTCAAGAAAGGCAATCGCGAGGGAGTGTTGCTTCCTCAGGTGCCGGTAGAGCAGGGTTGGAATCGCCAGACTTTTCTTGAGCAGGTTTGCTTGAAGGCCGGCCTCCCGCCCAACGCCTGGAAGGATGAAGACACCGATCTGTTCATGTTTACGGCGCTGGTTTTCGGAGAACACAGAAATCCTGGCAACTCGGGCGAGTCGCTGCTGGAGAAGAAGGCAGCGCCGCCAGGATCGGACCTAGGGCCGCCGCGGAGATGAGGCATGCCGACTTGAGCATCCCGAAAACCGGAACCAGGTACGCACTCACCAGGATCGCGCCGAGAAATGCTCCGACCAGGTCAATCGCGTAAAGGGCGGCCAGGCTGGCAGGCTCGTCATCCAGTTCAGGAAAATAAACGCGGCTTGCGACCTGGAACTGGCATCCGCCCAACGCACCGAAGGCAATCGCCATCGCCGGGAACAGGATTTGACTGGCCAGCAATAGGCCACCGGTGCTGGTCATCGTTGTCAGCGTTCGGAGTAGCGCGTAGAGAAGCAACGGTGAAATGGCCGCTGCCGCCTGCAAGACAGCGAGAGCGTAGCCGTGCACCCGCACTTGCGGGTGATGGGCCGACCTTCGCAGTATCAGCCAGCTGCCTGCTGCCATTCCTGCCATGAACGCGGCAATCACGATGGCGAGTTGGTAATAGACATAGCCGTAAATTGCCTGAAACCCAAGTAACAGCAGGATCTCCAGCGCCATCAGAACTGTTGCCGTTGCCCCGACACAGAGTCCCGCGATTGCTTTCTGCCTGCGACGGCCACGCGCCAACCAGCGCACGCCGGACGCGATCATCACAACCGGAACCACCGTCACCAGCAGCAGGTTGGCGAACTTTACGCCCGCTAACCAGGAAAACAGTTGCCGGTATCCTCCCCCAAAGCTCGTGCTCCACAGAGTCACACCGAAATAGTAGGCAGTCGGCGACAAATCTCGATTGACGGGCGTGGCCTCGTGCGACTGGAGTTCGCGCTCCAGTTCGCGGATACGATCCGGCATCAGCCGAAACGGCAGGTAGTACTCGCGCACGTAGCTCGCCTGGATGTGTCGTTCACGCAGTCGTGCCAGCAACGTTTCGGAGTTCACGGTCAACATCCCCGGCCGGTTTGCAGCCGAAAAATGGACCGTCTCGCCTGGAATCACCACGATATCGGTGAACACGCTTCGCAGCGTGGTATTGATGCAACGCAGGAACTCGCCCAAGTCGGGACTGATGTAGTCCTCCGCGCCACGGAGCCGGAATGAGAGAAGTCCCCCGGGATTCAGCTTGCCGGCTGCCTCGGCAAAGAACTCACGGGTGTAGAAACGATTGAGCTGCGCCGTTTGCGGCTCAGGCAAGTTCACGATGATAACGTCGAAACGTAAGGTGGTCGTCTTCACAAATAGGCGGCCATCGAGATTGTGGACGCGAACCCGAGCCGAGTGCAGGGACACTGATTGGTCGGGAAAGTACCGCTCGGCCAGGGAAACAATCTTGGGGTCGAGTTCGACATAGTCAATGCGAGTCAAGGACGGGTGTTGCAGTGCTTGGCCAAGGCTGCCATTGAGTCCCCCTCCGATCAGCAGCAAGCTCCTGGGCTGAGGATGCTGCAAGAGAGCGAAGTGGACACCTTCTTCCGCGCTGGCAGGGTCTTCAGCGTGGAAGGCGACAAGTCCGTTTTCATAAATGCTGCGGGTCGCCTCCGTGTCCACGATGTCCAGGCGGCCATAAACCGAGTTGGCGGACGACACCAGGCGGAAGCCGCGCCACAGCTGCGCCTGCGATGCGGTTTCCAACCGGGGGACGATCCATACGAGCGACGCCAGGGACATGGCTGCTACACCGGCGATCATCATGAGCCGCGGCCGGCTGCGCTGGGCTACGAGGCAAGCCGCGCAAACAAAATTCACCACCAAGACCAGGAGTGCGATCTGCAGAGCGCTGCAGTACCGGAGCAACGCAATGCTGGCAAGCAACCCACCAACGCAGGATCCGGTTGCTTCCAGCAGGTAAACAGTTCCACTCGCGGCAGCCGACGATGCGCCGCATTCGTATGAGTACAGACGACTGGCCGCTGCGAACAGCCACCCCGACATCGTGCAAAACGCTGCCAGCGCAATCACCGAGGTGAGAAGCATGGCTCCGGGACCAAGCAGTTCTCCGGGAGTGACGTGGTAGGGAATCCTGGCCGAACGCACAAGGACGATGGTGGCGGGAACGGATAATCCGACTGCGAGCTGCAGCATTCCCACCACTGCCCGAGGGGAAAGCGGGAGTCGCAACTGACCGAGAATGCCGCCGCCAAATGCGGTCCACAGGAGCCAGGTCGCGAGCATCAGGCCAAAGGAAATTTCATTCCCGCCGAAAACCACAAGTAGTTCGCGCATGAGCACGATCTGCGCGATGACGGCACTGAAGCCAATGCAGATCGGTGCCGCCCTTATCTCAGCCGCGACGCCTTCGCTGGAAAGTTCTGCGGTCGGCATTCTTGGTTGGCCCGCCTGAAGGTGCATACGAATTCCGACGAACGATCATATGCATTTGCAAAGAATCACGCTCATTTCATAGAGAACGCCGCCTGGCCGGGGCGCGTCTTCCTATTGTGGGAACCTCGCCTGTCGACTCCCCGACTCGACCGCCCGGTGGGCAATCTGGTGACTAGAATTAATTGGAGGGTCCGGAGGAGCTTTGTGCCACCGGGCACAGAGGAACGCTGCCGTGTTTGGGTCATGGCGGAGCTTCGGTATGGGAGTCGCGCTGACGGGAGGAGGGATTATGACCGGACCAAAACTGAAGATGATCTCCAAGAATGGTATCGCACAGGCAATCGCGAAGGCCGAATTGTACCGCTACCTTGCCGAGCCGGAGGAGACGGAGTCGATCTGCCGCGACGTCCTCGCAGTCGAAGGCGATAACCAAGCCGCTCTGCGCATGCTGGGACTCGCAATTTCCGACCAGCTTTCCGGTGGGCGCTTGGATCGCTGGTCGGAGGCAGAGAGCGTTTTCCAGTCGTTGACGGATCCTTACGAGCGGTTGTACTACACCGGCTTGCTCCACGAACGGCGAGTGAAGGCGCAGCTGCGCGCGGGCCAGCCTCTCCGTACGCTCGCACCCCTGATCGAAAATGCAATGCTCTGCTTCGAACAGGCGGAGAAGATCCGTCCGCCCGACAACGATGAAGCCCTTCTGCGATGGAACCGGTGCATGCGACTTTTGCACAGCTTGCCGCGCGTCGAGGAAGAAAAAGAAGTGCCTGCATTTGAGACGGTGGATAGTGCTCCGGCCGCCTGAGACCTGACACCGCATCCTTCGCCTCGAAAGCGGCGGACACCGGTCGGCGCGTATGCTACAAAGCTACGAACTGATATTCTGGGACGCCACGGCCGGCTCTCCGGGCATTCCTCGCGAGGCCCGGAATTGAATCGTGAGAAGCACAACCTGTCACCCAACTATGGGAGAGAGCCAGTCTTTCACAGCTTCAGCGGAGTCCCGGGTCAGGCGCGCAAGCGCCCGCCTGTTCGCTCGTTTCGGTTTCGCCCAGCATGGCACCAATCTCCGGCGGGAAGTGGTCGCCGGCCTCACCACGTTCCTCACCATGTCCTACATCGTCGTGGTCAATCCTGCCGTGCTGCGCGCTGCCGGCATTCCCCCTGGAGCGTCCATGGTGGCGACAATCGTGACGGCGATTTTCGGCACCGTGATCATGGCCCTCTACGCCAACCGGCCCTTCGCCGTTGCCCCCTACATGGGGGAAAACGCCTTCATCGCCTACACCGTGGTGCAGGCGCTCGGCTACCGCTGGCAGGCGGCGCTCGCGGCCGTCTTTCTTGGCGGCGTGCTCTTCTTGTTGTTGACGCTGCTCCGCCTGCGGCAGTGGCTGGTGAGTGCCTTGCCCGAGAGCCTGCGCTACAGCTTCGCGGTGGGAATCGGGCTGTTTCTCGCTTTCGTGGGATTGAACGAGAGCGGTATCGTGACGCTCGGCACGCCCGGAGCTCCGGTCAAGCCTGGATACCTGATTTCGGCGCCGGTGCTGCTCGCGATTGCCGGATTCCTACTGATGGCCATGTTGCTCATCCGCCGCTTCCCGGGCGCCATCCTGGTCGGTATCGTCGGCACCACCATTCTCGGGTTCGCGACGGGCGTAACGCCGCGCCCGCACGGCTGGATCAGCGCTCCGCCCAGCCTGGCGCCTGTGTTTTTCAAACTCGACTTCTCCAGCGTCTTCAGTTGGAGCTTCTTCCCGGTGGTGCTGACCATCTTTGTGATGGCCTTCGTCGACACCATGGGTACGCTGATCGGGGTTTCGGCCCGAGCCGGCTTTCTCGACGAAAAAGGCGAATTGCCTCAGATCGAACGTCCCATGCTGACGGACGCGCTGGCCACGATGTTCGCGCCCTTGGTCGGGACGACCACCGCCGGCGCGTACATCGAGTCGGCGACCGGAATCGAAGCCGGCGGGCGTACTGGCTTTGCCGCCCTGGTGACGGCCGCCTGTTTCGCGCTCACTCTGTTTTTCTCGCCCTTTGTCGCTGCCATTCCGCCGCAGGCTTACGGCCCGTCGCTGATCGTGGTCGGCCTGCTGATGCTCGCCCCGATCACTCGCATGCGCTTCGACGACTTCACCGAGGTGATTCCCGGCTTCGCCGTGGTGGCGCTGATGAGCTTCACCTACAACATCGGCATCGGGATCACCGCCGGCCTGGTGCTTTATCCACTCTGCAAGGTAGTCGCGGGGCGCTGGCGCGAAGTTCGCGGCGGATTATGGGTGCTGGCCGCACTCTCGCTGCTGTTCTTCATTTTCTACCCGTATCGGTAACTCGCTCGCTATGCTTCCTTAGGCGGATTCAGGCCGAACGTGAACTTATTGGCCGTGACGATTTACATCGACCCGGATGCAGAAAGCCTTCCCAATTCGGACCGCCACCCAGAGCAGAACGGTTGTTAACGCACTTCCGCTGGGCAAACGGAGCTAGCATGGATTGGGGCGGGCGGAGGATGGATCAGATCACATCCTCGTGACGCGCCGCGACCCAACAACCTGCGCTGCCGGCTGCTCGTGGCAGCACAAGCTTTCGCTCGCCCGCGGAAAGGAGGTCACCATGACGACGCCAATAGCACGTGCTGAGCCGACTGTGGCATGGGAAACGGTGCGCATCGTCGCGCCTGGAAGATTGCTTGCTCGCATGCAGCAGGTGTACGACGCAATCGCAGCTCGTGCCTACGAAAGGTTCGAGGCCCGGGGTTGCGTGCATGGTCAGGATTGGGGTGATTGGCTCCGCGCTGAGGCCGAGTTGCTGCGTCCCGTGGCGGTGCACGTATCGCCATCGCAGGATGCGATCACCGTCATCGCCCAGGTGCTCGGCTTTGGCGCCGATGAACTTGAGGTCGCGGTTGAGCCTCTTCGCGTACTCATTGCCGGGAAGAAGCAGGCGACTCCGGAGTTCACTGGAACCAAAGCCATCTACATCGATTGGTCACCGGATGAGATCCTGTGCATGGTCCCGCTGCCAGCGGAAGTATTTCCGGGAGGAGCGATCGCCAAGACGCAAGCGGGACTGCTGGAAATCGCCATGCCGACCGTGCTCCGGCGCGTACAAGCCAGTGAACTCGAAGGCGAACACAGTCTGTTCAGGTCCGCTGACTAGGCCAGGACAGCTGATAGACAATCTGCCACGGCTCGATGGAAGGGCTTGATCCTCACTTACTTGCCAGTGTGCGGCGCGACGTTCGCGGAACCAGCCGGACCGAATTGGGAAGCCTCGTGTTTTGAAGAGGTTGCTGATATTGCACCAATTTCCGGCATTGACAATCGCTCCGCGGCAAAACTAGCATTGCAGCTGTCGACGGCTGAAAGGGTTGGTCTCCTAATACGTTGCCAGCCCGAAGTAGGCTGGGTGATTTGCCCGCCGAGGTGACCCGGCGGACGCCCGAACCCGAAAAAACCGACAGCGCTGCGAGGTGCCGTCGGGGCTTGGGACCGCAAAAGCAGTAATCACATCAGGGGCTGCGATGGTGCATGCGTCCACGCTGCTGACTCCCTCGCAGGAGTTGGCGGCTAGAACATAACCAATGTCGCAGCCCTTTTGCTGTGCTTGCCCCTCTGGTAGCGGCCCGGAAACGCCGTAGTGGTAAATGAAGCCGGTTCCCCTGCCGCGCCGCTGATCTCCCGCCCGGAACGTTGCCCAAGAATGCACCAATTTTAGGGCCTTTGAACCTCATTTCTGCTCGGCATATACTCGCATGTTAATTACAAACTCATCGGAGGCGATCATGAGGACCACAAAGCGCTCCGCACGAGCCGGCACTATTCCCGATCCCACTCAACTGGAAAAACAAATCCGGCTCCGCGCCTATGCACTCTATGAATCCCGTGGCGGCGAAGACGGCCACGACCTCGACGACTGGCTACAGGCCGAAGCGGAGATGATCCTCGGCAGGCAAAAAAGAGCCAACGCCGCTTAATCAAAACAGAATCTCCGCCCAGGAAAGTCCGGCCAAAGCTCCGCGGACTCGCTGTATAGCGGCTCTTTCTTTTTCAGTTCCGCCGGCAAGACTGGAGTCCGGGGCAGACTCCACATGACGAATCATTCAGGGAGACCAGCACTCATGAAAAGGCCGATGGTCACAATCGACGGCAACGAAGCGGCGGCGCATTCCGCTTACTACACCAGCGAGGTAATTGCGATCTATCCGATCACGCCGGCGTCCAACATGGGAGAATTCGCCGACGAGTGGTCGGCCAAGGGCCAGGCCAACATCTGGGGCGTGGTGCCCACGGTGGTGGAACTGCAGAGTGAAGCCGGCGCCGCCGGATCGCTGCACGGCGCCATCCAGGCGGGCGCGCTGGCCACCACCTTCACCGCTTCGCAGGGCCTGCTGCTGATGATCCCCAACCTGTACAAGATCGCGGGCGAGCTCACGCCGGCGGTCATTCACGTGGCCGCCCGCACCGTGGCCACGCACGCGCTCTCCATTTTCGGCGATCACAGCGACGTCATGGCCTGCCGGCAGACCGGGTTCGCGATGCTGGCTTCCAACTCGGTGCAGGAGGCGATGGACCACGCACTGATCGCGCACGCGGCCACGCTCGCGGCGCGCATCCCCTTCCTGCATTTCTTCGACGGCTTTCGCACCTCGCACGAAGTTGCGAAGATCGAGCAACTGTCCGGCGACGACATGCGCGCCATGATCGACGCGGAACTGGTCCACGCCCATCGTCGGCGCTCGCTCTCTCCCGACCGTCCGGTGCTGCGCGGCAGCGCCCAGAATCCCGACGTCTTCTTTCAGGCGCGTGAGGCCGGCAACCCTTTCTACCTGGCCTGTCCCGCCATCGTGCAGAAGACCATGGACCAGTTCGCCAATCTGGTGGGCCGCCGCTACCACCTGTTCGACTACGTCGGCGCGCCCGATGCCGAGCGCGTCATCATCATGATGGGCTCCGGCGCCGAAGCCGCCGAGGAAACGGTGCAATACCTGAACGCGCACGGGGAAAAGGTCGGGCTGCTCAAAGTCCGCCTGTACCGGCCATTTTCGGAGGAGCATTTCCTGGCTGCGCTGCCGGCCAGCGCCAAGTCGCTCGCGGTACTCGACCGGACCAAGGAACCCGGCGCCACCGGCGAGCCTCTCTACGTTGACGTGATCACTGTGTTGAGTGAGGCGCTGGCATCGGGTAAGGGCCCGTTTAAGTCCATGCCGCGTGTGATCGGCGGCCGCTACGGGCTGTCTTCCAAGGAATTCAATCCCCCGATGGTGAAGGCGGTCTTCGACGAGCTGAAGAAACCGCAGCCCAAGAACCACTTCACCGTCGGAATCATCGACGACGTCACCCGCACCAGCCTGGATTACGACTGCGAGTTCTCCACCGAGAGCCCTGACACCGTGCGCGCCGTCTTCTACGGCCTGGGATCGGACGGCACCGTCGGCGCCAACAAGAACTCCATCAAGATCATCGGCGAGGACACCGACTTCTACGCCCAGGGCTACTTCGTCTATGACTCGAAGAAAGCGGGCGCACTGACGGTGTCGCACCTGCGCTTCGGGCCGCGGCCCATTCGTTCTACCTATCTCATTACCCAGGCGAGTTTCGTCGCCTGCCACCAGTTCGCGTTCGTGGAGCGCTTCGACGTGCTCAAGCTGGCGCAGCCCGGCGCCACCTTCCTGCTCAACAGCCCCTACGGGCCGGAAGAAGTCTGGGACCACTTGCCGGTCACGATGCAGCAGGATCTGTTCGACAAAAAGGTGCGGCTGTTCGTCATCAACGCCGACCCGGTGGCGGAAGAAGCCGGCATGGGGCGCCGGATCAACACCATCATGCAGACCTGTTTCTTCGCCATCAGCGGAGTGCTGCCGCGCCAAGAAGCCATCGCCGCCATCAAGAAAGCCATCGAGAAGACCTACAAGAAGCGCGGCGATGCGGTGGTGCAGAAGAACTTTGCGGCCGTGGATGCCGCCCTGGCGCACCTGCACGAAGTCAAGCTCCCGGCACAGGCGACCAGCAAGCTGCGCCTGGAACCTCCGGTGCCGGCGGCGGCGCCGGATTTCGTGCAGAAGGTCACGGCGCGCATCATCGCCGGCGAAGGCGACCTGCTGCCGGTCAGCGCGCTGCCCGTGGACGGCACCTTCCCCACCGGCACCGCGCAGTGGGAGAAGCGCAACATCGCCCTCGAGATTCCGGTCTGGGACGAGCAACTGTGTATCCAGTGCGGAAAATGCGTGCTGGTGTGCCCGCACTCGGTGATCCGCGCCAAGATTTACGAACCCGAACTGCTGGCCAAGGCGCCTTCCGGGTTCAAGTACGCCAAGCCCAAATGGAAGGAGTTCGAGAGCCTGCGCTACACGCTGCAGGTGGCGCCGGAGGACTGTACCGGCTGCACTCTGTGCGTGCAGATATGCCCGGCCAAGAGCAAGACCGAAGTGAAGCACAAAGCCATCAACATGGCGTCGCAGGCGCCGTTGCGCGTACCCGAGCGCGAGAACTGGAACTTCTTCCTCTCGCTGCCGGAAGCCAACCGCGAGCAACTGAAGACCGGCCAGGTGAAGGACGTGCAGTTGCTCCAGCCGCTGTTCGAGTTTTCCGGAGCCTGCGCCGGTTGCGGCGAGACGCCTTACATCAAGCTGATGACGCAGCTTTTCGGCGATCACGTCGTGGTCGCCAACGCCACCGGCTGCTCCTCCATCTACGGCGGCAATCTGCCCACCACACCCTATACGGTGAACGCCCAGGGCCGCGGACCTGTCTGGTCGAATTCGCTGTTCGAGGACAACGCCGAATTTGGCCTCGGCCTGCGGCTGGCGATGAACAAGCAGGAGGAGTACGCGCGCAGCCTGGTGCAGCGGCTGGAAGCCAGGATCGGCGGTGAACTGGTAACGGTCCTGCTGACCACCGACCAGTCGGCCCACGCCGGCATCGAGCGGCAGCGCGAGCACGTGCGCCGGCTCAACGAAAAGCTGAAGGGCTTGGACAGCCTCGAGGCCCGCGATCTGCTCGCCGTCGCCGATGCCCTGGTGCGCAAGACCTTGTGGATCGTCGGTGGCGACGGCTGGGCGTATGACATTGGCTATGGCGGGCTGGACCACGTGCTCGCTTCCGGACAGAACGTCAACGTGCTGGTGCTGGACACCGAGGTGTACTCCAACACCGGCGGCCAGCGATCCAAGGCCACGCCGCGTGGGGCGGTGGCGCGCTTCGCCTTCGGCGGCAAGGAAACCGCCAAGAAGGATTTGGCGCTGATGGCCGTCAACTACGGCAACGTATATGTTGCCCGGGTCGCGATGGGCGGCAGCGACATGCAAACCCTGAAGGCGTTCGAAGAGGCCGACGCTTACGTCGGCCCGTCCCTGATCGTCGCCTTCAGTCATTGTGTGGCCCACGGCTACGACCTGATGTACGGCATGGATCAGCAGAAGCTGGCGGTGCAGTCCGGCTACTGGCCGCTGTTCCGCTACAACCCTGAGCTGGTGAAGCAGGGCAAGAATCCGCTGCAACTCGATTCCCGCCCGCCCACCGTGCCCTTGCAGAAGTACATGCTGAACGAGACCCGGTTCAACATCCTCAACCATGCCGATGCCGAAGCCGCCAAGAAGCTGCTGCATGAGGCCGAGGAGGACGTGCGCAGCCGCTGGGATCTTTACGAGAAGCTGGCTTCGCTTCCCGCCGGCGGAGACCTGGCGGCGGCCGCCCTGGCGACCAAAGGAGGCAAGCAATGACCGATCTTTCTACCACCTATCTGGGGTTGAACTTGAAGAACCCGATCGTAGTGTCGGCCGGGCCGTTGCAGCGGGAAGTCGAGGCCGTGCGCGAAATGGAAGAAGCCGGCGCGGCTGCCGTCGTGATGCACTCGCTGTTCGAGGAACAGATCGACATCGAAAGCGAAGAGCTGAACCGCTGGCTCGAGCAGGGCACCGAGAGCTTCGCTGAGTCTCTGCACTACCTTCCCGACTTGGAGAATTACAACCACGGACCCGAAGCCTACCTGGAACACCTGGCGCGGGTGAAGAAAGCGGTCCACATCCCCGTCATCGCCAGCCTGAACGGCAGTTCGATCGGCGGGTGGACGCGCTACGCCAAGATGATGGAAGAAGCCGGCGCCGACGCCATCGAGCTGAACACCTACTATGTGGCCGCCAACCCCGAACTGTCCGGTGCGGAAGTGGAGCAGATGTACTACGACGTAGTAAGCCAGGTGAAGGCGGCGGTGCGGGTGCCGCTGGCAGTGAAGCTGGGGCATTTCTTCAGCTCCATTCCGCACATGATGCGCCGCCTGGACTTGGCCGGAGCCGACGGCCTGGTGCTGTTCAACCGCTTTTATCAGCCGGATATCGATCTGGAACAGCTCGAGGTGGCGCCCCGCCTGGAGCTAAGCCATTCCTACGAATTGCTGCTGCGGCTCAACTGGGTGGCCATCCTCTTCGGCCATGTGCGCCCCGACCTGGCCATCACCGGGGGCGTGCATACCGCCGAAGACGTGCTGAAGAGCATGATGGTGGGCGCGCGGGTGGCGATGATGACCTCGGCGCTGCTGGAGAACGGCGTTGGCCACATCCGCCATGTCTTGCATGACCTCAGCCACTGGATGGAAGAGCACGAATACGAATCCATCCGCCAGATGCAAGGCAGCATGGCGCGCAAGTCGATTGCCGATCCCGCGGCTTTCGAACGCGCCAATTACATGCGCGTCTTGAGCTCCTATGCCATGAAGAAGGTTGCTCACTGAAGAACGTCGACAACTGCCGGCATGTCGGCTATGGTTCTATCTCCACCGGGGTTCCATCTGGAACCACCCGCCAGATCTCCTCGATTTCCTGGTCGGTCACGGCGATACAACCGTCAGTCCAGTCATAATGACTCTGGAGCGCGCCCGCCCAGGAGAAGCCAGGACCTAGTCCGTGGATCATGATGTCGCCGCCGGGGTTTACGCCCAGTTGCCGGGCGCGTTGCATGTCGGCTGGTTGAGGATACGAGATGTGCAACGCCAGATGAAACCGGCTGGCGGGATTGCGGTAGTCGATCGTATAAGTTCCTTCCGGTGTTCGGTGATCGCCTTGACGCCGCTTCGGTGCCAGGCCGCCACTTCCCAGCGCAACGTCATACGACTTGACGACCTGGTCGCCACTCAGCAGGAGTAGTTTATGTTGCCTCTTGAGCACCACGACGTGGTCAATCCTGGATTGAGCAGAGACTGCCGTGATCAGCGATAGGAACAGCAGCAGGCGGAGAATTTTTCGGTCCGCGATCACAGGCCGAAGTATATAACCGAAATAAACCCCGGCAAGTTACTGCCGCACTACCTTCGACCTTTCACTTTAGGGTCGCTTCGGATAGGGGTAGCCTCTGGCGAGGGCCTGCGCCAGGGCGGCGTCGTACCCGTAAATATCGCGATAGAAATGAATATGTCCGTGCTGCCAAGTGGAAACTGTTGTGTAAATAATAAGTACGGGCAGCGGTTTCGAAAGGCTCACTTTCAGGTCGTCTTTTCCGTTGTGCATCGCCTGTTGTACTCGTTCCAGATTCCACTCCGGTTTGTCACGCAAGACCCACGCCGCCAATTCGGCAGGCTTTTCCAAGTGAATGCACCCGTGGCTGACGACTCGTTGCGCAAAGACGAAACGAAGGTCCTGTGCGGGAGTGCCGTGGAGATAAACGTCATAGCGATTCGGGAAGACGAACTTCACCAATCCCATGGGGTTTTCGGAACCGGGGGCCTGTCGCAAACGAATTGTGCCTGCCTGGATCTCCTGCAACAACTTTTTCGTGGCCTGGCCGCGGATGGTCAGGTTTCCCGCTGGACCTGTGACCTCAAAATGAAACTTCGACAGGTAGTCGGGATGTTCGGTGACGATGGGCGGGATTTCGTTGCGCTGAATATCAAGCGGCACGTTCCAATAGGGACGGAACACCAGGTATTCGATGCGATCTTCCATGACCGGCGTCCGGGTTCGGTCGAAATCCTCGCCGACGTCCACCCTCATGGCAAGCACGATCTTTCCTTCTTCGTTGAACGCGTACAGATGAAATCCTGGTATGTTCACCAGAATGGACGGTTGCGGGAAGGCGCCGGTCAACCAGCGGTAGCGTTCCAGAGCAAGCTGTATTTGCTCGACGCGATGGCTCAGCGGAACATTCAACTCCTCTATCGTTCCGGCATCCAGATATCCGGTTGCGGGGAGGCCGTGACGTTCCTGAAAGCGTCGAACGGCCTGCAGCAAAGAAGGATCGTAGCGTTGAGAGCTCGCGAAAGCGACGGAATAGTCGTCGGGGAGATCGCCGAGCAGGCGAAGCAATCGCGTCAGACGGATAAACCCAGGATAGGGTGGCCCGGGATACCCGATGTCTTTCGGCATCGGCAACTTTTCCCCGTCGTCCTCTTTTGCCAGCTGCTCGTATCGCAAAAGCGCCTTGCGCAATTCTCGGTAACCAGCAAACGGCGGCTCGATGGCCGCCAGTACGGAATTCAAGTCCTTGCCGTCTGCAAGGCGCTGTTGAACAAAGGCGGGGAGGTCCAGCTCCGTCCGATCTTCGTCGAGTGCGAATTTGAAATACCGTGGGTTGATTCTTCCAACGTGAAGGCCCGAAGCGTAGCGCATGGCGCAAACGGTCAGCGCCACGTCGAAACGCGCCTCGTCGGAAGGCGAATGTTGCTTTTGCAGAAGCGCCAACCGTGCAGCCCAGCGAGAGGAGTCGTAATCTTCGGCACGGAGGCCTTCGCCATCTGCTTGCTGCAGAATGTCGATCATCTGCAAGGCTTGGGGCGTGGGTCGTCCGTCGCGCAGCCAGGCTGACGCGTAGTCGGAGCGCGAATAAAACTTCATCACGTCGGTGCGGTAGTCGGAAAAATCTGGCCATCGGAGATCGGCAAGCCGCCCTGCTCGGATCAGAGCGCGCAGCGTTACTTGTGAGCGTTCAAGCGTCTCCCCGGCGCTCGCATCCATTTTCCCACGATCAGACCGGCCACCCTTGTCTTGCGCGCTAGTTCCAAGTGCGACTGTCAAAACAAAGATCAGCACCGCGGCACTGCGCCAACTCACGTCCCTACGGTACATACTTGTACTCCTGGGTCTGCAACCTTGCGCCTGGCAATCTCAGCGAGCATATTACTGTGGAAGGGGTGATAAAACGGTTCCTTGTTAGCTCGCCGGCTGCTATGTTGTGCCCGAGAGGGATGGGGCGATGATGATCTTCCGCCTCGCGTTGCTTGCCTTGCTGGGTGCGATACTGCCTGCCGCAGCACCCTCGCCAACCCTTCAGACCAGTACAGCTCGACTCGGAGTCGAAACCGGACACCCGCGCCGCGGCAGACCAGGCCTATGCCCAGGCAATGCAGTTATTCGCGCAGAAAACGCCGGAATCCATGCGCCAGGCCATCGTGAAAGGCCAGGAAGCGCTCGCTTTGTACGAGCAACTAGGGGACGCCGGCAAACAAGCGGAGTTGCTTGCCGGTCTCGGCACCGCCAGTCTCACCTTGGGAGAAAAGGCGAGCGCGGCAGAATACCTGCGCAAGGCACTGGTTCTGGTTCGACGCCTTGGGAATCGCGCCGATGAAGCCGGTGTGCTGGTCATCCTTGGCGGCGCTTACGAATCAAACCGCGAGTACAAACCGGCACAGGATACGTATCTGCAGGCGCTGCCGCTTTGCCGCGAGTTGAAGAACAGCCAGTGTGAAGTTTCGGTGCTCATGGGACTCGGCCGGGTTTCGTTCGCAACCGGTGAGAAGCAGCAAGCGTTGGACTACTTCGGCCAGGCGCTTCCGCTTTGGCGTGCCGCTGGTGACCGGAGAAACCAGGCCTCGACTCTCTACATGCTGGGCATCTTGAACGACCTGCTGAATCAGAAGCAGGCCGCAATCCCTTACTACCTGCAGGCGCTCCCGCTGTACCGGGATCTGGGCGATCGTCCTTGGGAAGCGCGCACGCTCTACAACCTGGCGGAGGCGTACGCGGCTGTGGGGGACGATGCGCGGGCCAGCACCTATTACGATCAGGCAATTCCCGCTCTTCATGCCATCGCAGACCAGCCCAAGGAAGCGATGGCTCTGCTCGGCCGCGGCCTGCTCTACGAAGACCGGGGTGAGATGAAGCAATCCCTCGCCGACCTCACCGCCGCTTTGAACCTGTTTCGCTCGCTCGCGGACCGGCTCATGGAGGCCACGGTGCTGCTTCGTCTGGGCATCGTTCAGTACGAAGCAGGAGAACTGGAGAAATCTCTGGAGTTCGATCGGCAGGCGCTGCAACTGGCGCGGGCGCTGCACGAACCCGGACTCGAAGCTGCCGCCTTGACTGGAATCGGCAGCGTGTACGTTGCTTTGGGGGACGACAGCAGGGCCTTGAGCTACGCCGATCAAGCTTTCAAGCTGATGCCGTCCGCCGACAGCGGACAACTCGAGCCCGAGTCGCTCTATCACCTCGGCGTTTCTTATCAGTCTCTCGGCCAGAACGAGAAGGCGCTCGACTGTTTTGCTCGCGAAGTTCCGCTCCACCGTGCCCGAGGCGATCGCCTGGGAGAGGCTCGCGCGCTCTACGCGCTGGCCGGAGCTTACGACGTGCAAGGGCAGCCCAAGCAGGCACTCAACTTTTACCAGCAGTCCCTGGAAATACGGCAGGCGGTGGGAGATCGCCGCTCCAAAGCCCAGGCGCTGAACGCTGTCGGCACCGCGTACGCTGCACTGTCGCAGCCCGAAACCGCGCTCGGCTACTACCGGCAAGCCGTGGGACTTTACCAGGCGGTGCACGACCAGCTCGGAGAATCCCAAGCTCTCTTCTGGACCGCTAAATCCGAACAGGCCTTGGGCGATCTCACCTCCGCTCGCCATCACATCGAAGCTTCCCTGGCAATCACCGAGTTACGGCGGGCCAACATCGCCAGCCGTGAACTGCGCACCACCTATCTCGCCACCGCACAGCACGCCTACGAGTTCTATGTCGACCTGCTGATGCAACAGCACCGTCTGAACCCCGACAAGGGTTACAACGCCCAGGCGTTGGAAGCACATGAACGCGCCCAGGCGCGCGGGTTGCTCGATCTTCTCAGCGAAGCCAAGGTCGATCTACGCCAGGGCGTGAATCCCGAGTTGTTGCAGCGCGAGACTCGCCTCCGGCAGCTCCTGGAACAGAAGCAGAGCGCGGAAATTCGCCTGCTGGCAAGCGGCGACGGCGGCGAACCGGCGCGCGAACTTCAGAAGGAGCTGGAAGCGCTGCGTACCGAGTATCAGCAGGTGGAAGCGCAAATCCGCGCCGGCAGCCCTCGTTATGCAGCCCTCACCCAGCCTCAGCCGCTGGGCGCTGCTGCCATCCAGAAACAAGTCCTGGATCCCGACACTGTGCTCCTGGAATACGCCATGGGCCAGCAGCGCAGCTACCTGTGGGCAGTCACCGCCTCGCGCCTGACCAGCTTTGAGCTGGCGGGACGCGGTGAGATCGAAACCTTGGCGGTGCGTTTATATCGAACCATCATCGGCCGGCGGCCTTCCGCGCCCGACGACTACCAGAAGACTGCCTGGGCGTTGAGCAAAATCCTTCTGGGACCCGTGCAAGACGAGCTGGGAAGCAAGCGCCTGCTGATTGCGGGCGACGGCGCTTTGCAGATCGTGCCCTTTGCGGCGCTGCCCTCGCCCATTCGGGATGCTGGCGCCACCGAGCCTTACGAGCCGCTGATCGTACGCCATGAGATTGTCAGCGTGCCCTCTGCCTCGACTCTGGCCTTGCTTCGGCGAGATGTGGCCGGCCGGCCTTCAGCTCCCAGGAGTCTTGCCGTGTTTGCCGATCCTGTTTTTGAACGCGAGGACGGTCGCGTTCCCGGAGGCGTCGCGCAAGCAAGTAGCGGGACCCGCGGCTTTGTGCAGACTGTCCCGCAAGATCAAGTCCCCCCGGCTACCCCCGCCGGACCAGTCGCCACCGACACCGTGAGCCTTCTCGGTCTGGAGCGACTCCCCTTCACTCGCCAGGAAGCAGAAGCCATTCTCCGCCTGACCCCGCCCCAATCGCGATTTGCCGCGCTGGACTTCGCCGCCAACCGGTCAACCGCAATCTCCAAGGATCTCAGTCAGTACCAGATCGTCCACTTCGCCACTCACGGAGTCGTGAACGACGCGCATCCGGAATTGTCGGGCATTGTGTTGTCGTTGTTCGACGATAAAGGCGCTCCCCAGGACGGGTTTCTCCGCTTAAACGATCTCTTCAATCTGAAGCTCAATGCCGACCTGGTGGTGCTCAGCGCTTGCCGGACCGCCCTGGGCAAGGAAGTGCGGGGCGAAGGCTTGATCGGCCTGGCGCGCGGGTTTATGTACGCTGGAGCACCCCGCGTGGTCGTGAGCTTGTGGAGCGTCAATGATCAAGCGACCGCGGAAGAAATGGAGCGTTTCTACCAGGGCATGCTGGGGAGCCGCCACTTGCGCCCGGCGGCAGCATTACGCGAGGCGCAGATCGAAATGTGGAAGCAGGAAAAGTGGCGCGCTCCGTTTCTCTGGGCTGCCTTCGTTCTGCAAGGTGAGTGGAAGTGAATTATTTTCCAGGTTTCTTCGCCTGCAGTTCATCGGCGCGGGCGAAGTCGGCGTCCGCCTGTGCCTTGGTCACCTCGATCTGTGCGTAGACCGTTCCCCGTTCCTCGTACAGTTCGGCTCGGTCAGGGAACTGCTTGATCAGATCGCCATACGCGCCGATCGCGTCGTACCAGAGACGGTGATTCACCAACACGCGGGCGCGTGCTGTTCCTGCCTGGTAGGCTGTCCCCTTGCGAGATGGCCGCCAGCTCCTTTTCAATCTGCTGCCGTTCGGGGTCGGGAACAACCACGAAACCGGCTGCTTGCGAGAATCTGGACTCCACCAAGGGCGGAAAAGACCGCACGCTCCAGTAGTAAGTTTTTTCTGGCTGCAAGCGCAGGGAAGCGTCCTTCAGGCGGAACTCCGCTGTGCTCACTTGCTGGCGCAGGATCTCATTGTCGTCGTCGTCCCGAAGCACGATTTCGAAGCCCTCGGTGCGGCCCGGGTACAGCCAGGCAAACAGCGGCGAGCTGCCATGGAACTTCGCCAGGTCAGGCGCCAGCAGGAGGGGCAGGCGCGCGGGTCCGCCTCGCGTGGCACCCAGCATTGCGCGCTGCTTGCGGGTCCGGTTGGGATCGCTCATCTCAAAGCCGGAAAGATCCGCCACCAGCCGCTTGCGCGGAGGCGTCTTGGGCGCATCTTTTGCGGTGGACTCGGGCGGCTTGGGCGGCGGCGGTGGGGAGGGCGGCTGCCCTTGTCCGATTGCAAGGTTGGCGGCCAACAGCACACTGGTGAGAAATAGCAGCCTGAAGAATTTCATGATGGCACCCCGACAGCTCTCTCGCTCTTCACCCCGTAGAGCATCAATTTGCCGCTGAACCCTCGCACCTCGGCTTCGCCGAGGGGCACGGCGGAAAAGCTCTCGCGGATTCGTTCCCATGTGCTCGGACTCATCACGATCGCCGTCTTGAACTCCTTCGTCAGTGACTCCAGGCGTGAAGCGAGGTTGACGGTTTCTCCAATCACCGAGTACTCCAGCCGTTCCGGCGAACCGACGTTTCCGGCGGTCAGTATGCCGGTATGAATGCCGATTCCAATCTTCAGCCGGGGTTCTACCGCCCCCATGTTGGAGTTCAGCACGTCCACTTGCTCCAGCATCTGCAAGGCGCACTGTACAGCGCGGCAGGCATCCCCCTTCTCGTCCTGGCTCAAGGGGACGCCAAAGATCACCATGATCCCGTCGCCAATGAACTTGTTGAGAAACCCTCCATTGGCCTTGACGACTTCAGTCATGGCGGTGAGATACCGGTTTAACCACGCCAGCACCTCGGCGGAGGGCCGCCCGGCCGTCAGGGCAGTGAAGTTGCGAATGTCGGAGAACAGGACAGTCGCCACCCGCTCCTCGCCGGCCAGTACGATTTCGCCTCGGCGCTTCCAGATTTCAGCCGCCACATCGGCGGACACGTACCTTTCGAACAGGTTCATCAATTGGCGTCGCTCGGCTTCACTGCGAACTTTGAGTCGCTGCTCTTCCAGGTAGCGATACCCGAACGCCATGGGCAGGCCGAACACCAGGCATGCCTCAGTGGTGACAAATGGCGTCCAGAGCTGCTGATGTGAAAACAGCCATCCTGCGGCGGCAAGAACCCCAGCCGTTGCAGCCAGGAAGGCTGCCACCCCAAGCCACCACCGCACCCGCATCAGGAGGAGAATCAGCATGGCCGCGAGCAGGAAATTGAGCGTCCATCGCAGCGGGACTGCCGTACGGCGTGGGAAACGCCCGTCGAGCAGGCTGGCGATGGCCGCGGCGTGAATTTCCGCGCCGGAGAGAAGGCTGCGACCATTGTGCGAAGCTCGAAATCGGAATGCCGGCGTGGAGAATAGGTCTTTGCCCATCTCGCTGCTCTGCCCGATTACTACGATTTTTCCCCGGAAGATGTTCGCATCGAACCCCGATGCCAGCAGACGGCTGACGGGCACAACTGTTGCCGGAAACGAGTTATGAAAATCGATCAGCGCGGAATAGGGGTGTTCTGTAGCGAGCGGAATATCGGCTGTGCCGAAGCGAAGAAAGCCGCTTCGTCCGGGGCGCAGAGACTGTTCCGTGGCATAGGAAGCGACCGCCACTGAAAAGGCAAGCCGTTCGTAGCCTGGCTCGCGCAGCAGCAAGTGCATCCGCCGGACTGTGCCATCGTCATCCTGCGGCAGATCGCCGAAGCCGACGCCCGCCGCCGCCGACTCAAATTCAGGCAGCGGCTCATTGCGCGACAGGCTCCCGAACCCACGTTCGCTGACCAGGATGACGTTGCCCGCCTGTGCCATGGTCGCAGCCAAATGTTGGTCGACAGCGGAATCGCGCGGGCGGTCCAGGATGATGTCCAGGCCAATCACGGCGGGACTCACGGCGCCGATCCTGCTGACCACTTCCGCCAACAGCGGCCGCGGAATGGGAAAGGCGTTCAGGGCCAATACGGATTGCTCGTCGAAATCAACGATGACAACCCTGTCGGATGGCGGGGCCGGCCCTCGCATCGCAATCAGGAAGTCGTAACCCTGCAGTTCGATGCCCTTCCAGAACGCGGTCTGCGCCAGGGCCAGGGCCAGGAGGCAAACCAACAATGCCAGCAGCACCGCAGCGATTGCAGTTCGAACCTGCATCCGGGCGACCTCGGAGCTCTACGTAGCCGGAAATCAACGGTCACCGGGAGACCCGGTGGTTGTGGATACTAGCTGATTCCGGAGGTCATCACCACATCCTTATCTCCACCGTGCGGTCCTGCCGCGCCGCTGTATGTGCCGGCTCCGCCTGTGCCGGCGGCGCCTGGCGCTGCATCAGGTAGAAACACAACAGCAGCAGCACGATAATCGCCAGCGCCAGCAGCAGTGCGAACATCAGGCTGAACAGGTTCATGGCCGAGGTCGAGCCCAGGGGAGCGCGATGCAAGTCATGGCGATGAGCGGCGATCATAGTTCACCAGCCCGAGAACAATCCGAATTAAGCCCGGAGGGACGCGGAGGGTGCGCGTCCCTCTCGGGTCCTACCTCACAGTCATCACCGGGCAATCCGCGTCGCAAACCACGCGATGAGCTGTCGACCAGGGCAAATGCGTGGCCGCGAACATGGATTGCGAATGCAGGCCCATGACGATGAGGCTGGCATTCTGGGCGCGCGCCACCCGCACGATGATCTCGTCCGGGACGCCGGCCTCCACTACCACGTCGGCGTTGCTGCCGGTGGGCACCACCTGCCGCAGATCCGCCCGCGCTTCCTCGCGTTCGCGCTCGACGGAGGCGGTCGTGTCGAAGTCCGCGTCCGGAACGGCGCTGGCCAGGACGTGAAGGAAGGTCAGCGACGCCTGGTGCTGCTGCGCGAGCATGGTGACATAGGGCAGCGCGTGCATGGACGAGGGCGAAAGATCGCTGGCGAACAGGACGCGACGCAGCCGGCCCTGCTCGAAACACTCGGCCGCAACGTGCGGGCCGACGGTCACCACCGGGCAAGGCGCACGCCGGAAGACCTCTTCGGCTACGGAACCGAGCACCAGCTTCTTCAGGCCTTCGCGCCCGTGAGTCCCGATGACCACCAAATCGATGTCATGTTGCTCAATCATGTCCTTCAGTACAAGCCACAGGTCTCCCTGGCCGAGCAGGGTTTCGCGTGCGATGCCGGCCATTTCCGGTGCGGACACCAGTTCCTTCATCCGATAGCGTGGATCCTTGGCGATCGTGACGGGGAACACCGGCCCGGCATCCATGGGGATGGGAGACACGGGGGCGAAGGGGAGTACGTGCGCCAGGAATACGTTCCCCTTGGCCTGCCGCGCCAGTACGGCTGCGCAGTGCAGCGCCATCTGCGAACACGGCGAAAAATCGGTTGCGACCAGGATGTTTTGGAGCGATACGAGGGGTGGCGAGCTTACGACTGCCATGGGACACCTCCTCCGGCATGGTGCGAGAGGCACCCGTTCTGCTACCTGAAATGCTAAGCGCTTCTCGGTGAATTCGCGGTGACGAACCTCACGCCAGCGTTGTCTCTGTCCTATTTCGGAACTGCGTCGGGACAGCCCCCGCCCGTCCTATAAATACCTCGTTTTGAGGCTTCCCAGCCCGTTATGAGGCCATGTAGGTTACTTTCGGGGGGCTGTCACTCGGGACTTGGCATGGTTCCCGGGGCTGATATAGTTCGCCAGAGGATGCCCGGTGGGACATGGGGCCGGGTGCGAGTCTGACGGGGTTTGTTACAGACTCTTGGCGGATAGAGAGCTGTTCCGATTATGAGCCAGAGCGTTTCTTCCAGCAGCGAACGTCAGTGGCGTGCGCGACGACGCTATGCCCGGGTTCCAATCCTTGCTCCCGTGGACATTTACACCAAGGACACAGTCGGTCCGCCGCTCGTCGGCCGGATCGACAACCTGAGTGTGGGAGGAGTTCTCACATCCTGCCGCGAGAGATTCGACCTGCAGACCGAATTGGCAATGCTGTTCCAGCTTCCGACTGGTTTTCGGATCCACGCTTTCGGCCGGGTCATCTACGTCGTGCCGGAAAGACATTTTGGGGTGGCATTCATTGAATTGGATCATGATGCCCGGCTGCATCTGGAAGAATTCACCCAGAAAATGCTCGGTTATGCCCGTCGCAGTAGCCGTGTGCCCTATCGTACGCACCTCACCATCCGGCCCTCGGAGGGCGCCGGCCCGCACCAGGAGGAATCCGCGGATTCTGTGCTCGTAAGCAGAAATGGCGGCTTGCTTGTCTGTCGCGCGGCGTACAACGTGGGGCAGGAGGTCTATCTCTGGTCGCCGGAGCAGAAATGCGGTGCTCGCGCGCGCGTTGTCTTTCAGCATGTGTGGGCCACGGGCGGTTTGGTGGAGGTGGGGGTCGAGTTCCTGGCGGATGAGGATTTTTGGAAGATCGACTTCGCCAGTGAATACGATTAGCCACTTGGGCCGCCTGCTCCAACCGTTCACGCCAGCTTGAACTCCAGGTGTTGTTTCACGGCCGGCCATTCGGCAGCGACAATCGAGAAAACCACGGTATCTCTCAAACTGCCGTCGGCATACAGCTGGTGGCTCCGTAAGATGCCGTCCTGTTTCGCGCCCAGGCGCTCGATCGCGCGCCGGCTGGCATGGTTGAAGAACCCGGTGCGGAATTCGACCGCAATACACGCCAGGTTCTCGAACGCATGGGTCAGCAGCATCAGTTTGCATTCTGTATTGAGCGGCGTGCGATGGGCCGATTTTGCGTACCAAGTGGAACCGATCTCGACACGCCGGTACTTGGCGTCGATATTCATGTACGTCGTCATGCCGACGATCTTGCCGGTGGCCAGGCTGCGCACCGTCCACGGCAGCATCGAGCCGGCCTGCTGCAGCTCCAGCCGGCGCTCGATTTCGGCGCGCATCCCTTCCGGCGATGGAACCGCGGTATACCAGAGTTTCCAGAGTTCGCCGTCACGCGTGGCTTCCACCAGATCGTCGTGATGAGCCGTGGAAAGCGGTTCCAGGGACGCGTGCCGTCCGCGCAGAGCGATGGGGGCGGTGAAGGGAGTCATGTCGAGTGCATACCTCTCTCGGAGTCCTTGTGAGTTTAGGGTCTCGATCTGTCCCGTTGCCATTCCCAAGACGGGTTCCTCACTTCCGCAGCGTGATTGTCGGCACTGCGCGTAAACGGCGTTGCGTGCATCATAAGTAGTGGAGGGTGCTGCGATGTCCGAAGCTTCGGCCATGACGCTTACATTGCTGCTTTTCGGCGCCCTGCTGGTCAGCGCTGTTTATGTCATCCTGTGGGGTGGTGGGCTGTCGTTGCGACGCCGCGAACCAAAGCCGCGGCGGCGCCACCAGAATGCGGAGCACCGCAAGGCGGCTTAACATCTGCCGCGGCACTGCCGGGGAGGTTCCGCGTAGGTGTGATCTGTCCGGCGCTCACTTCGCGGCGACGAAGTTTTTCCCCACGATCGCCTGCGCGTCCTTGGTGAGCATGAAGTCCAGGAAGGCCTTCACGTCGCCGGCGGGCAGGTCCTTCGTGACCAGGATCAGCGGGCGCTTCAGCGGATACGAACCGTCCTGCACCGCCGCCGCCGTCGGAGGCGCGCCGTCCACCGCGATCGCCTTCACTCCCGGCACCGCAAACGACATGGAGGACGCG
This sequence comes from Terriglobia bacterium, assembly GCA_963760265.1. Lineage (GTDB taxonomy): Bacteria > Acidobacteriota > Terriglobia > Terriglobales > Acidobacteriaceae > JAIQGF01. The sequence continues at coordinate 8,787 of CAVXCR010000039.1, read as the reverse complement.
GCAATCCCGCTCTCATCCCCGGCCACGTCCTTGATGCAATCGGTCGCGTCTTCCAGTTCCTTCACCGGGCCGTAAGGCTCGCTGCCGAGCACCATGTCTTTGAACGCCTTCACCGTGGCGCGGCCGCCGGCGAGTTTTTCGCTGTAGATGGTGATGGGCGCATCGCGTCCGCCGAACGCTTTCCAGTTGGTCGCCCGTCCGGTAAAAATCTCCTTCAATTGCGCGCGCGTCAGCGACTTCACCGGGTTGCCGGCGTTGACGAACACTCCCATGGCGTCATACCCGATCACCACCGCGCCCGCGACCTTGCTCTTTTCTGCCGGCGTCAATTCGCGCGCCACGCCGCCCAGATCCACCCGACGTTCCTCCGCCGCCCGGAATCCGGCATCGGCGCCGGCGCCGCCGATCTGGCTGAAGGTCACGCCCGTGCGCGCCGCGAACAGCTTGGCCGCCTCCGGCATGATCTTCGTCCCGATGGTGGTCGCGCCTTCGTAGCTCAACGCACGCGCGCCGGTTTTTTCCGCCGCGTTGTTGGAGGTTGCCTGTTGCATGTTCCCGCCTAACGACGCCGTTGCCATCAACAAGCCGAAAACAATCACGCCCCGATGCCAAATCGTGAAGTCAGGAGATTGCTCACAATTGGTTGCCCCACCCTTGTCGCTCCCGGGTTTGGAGCGACAGGGTGGGGGTTTTCAATGATGGACACTGACTTTCACGCACACGATTACCTGCCGGTTCCCGCAGCGGCCGGAGTCGCATCGTCCGTGAACTGCCGTTCCGGATGCATGGTGAACGACAAAACCGCACCCACCAGGATCACGCCGATGGACACCTTGAACGGCAGCGTCCAGTTTCCCGTTCTCTGGATCAGGTAGCCGCCCACCACCGGCGACACGATTGCCGCCAGCGCCGACCCGGTGTTCATCAGCCCGCTCGCCGTGCCCGCGAATTTCGGCGCGATGTCCATCGGGATCGCCCACATCGGGCCGATCGTCATCTCGGCGAAGAAGAAGCCAAACGTCAGCGCCCAGGCCACCACATTGATGTTGCGCGTGTACATGATCGGCACCATCGCGACGCCGCATAGGAACATCATCACCGCCACCATGTTGCAGCGCGCGAACCGCGGACTGCGCGTCATCTTGAACAGCTTGTCGCTAACCAGTCCGCCCAGCGTGTCGCCAACCACGCCGGCGAAGAACACGCCCGAAGCGAAGATCGCCGTCTTCTTCAGGTCGAGGTGGTACTGACCTTTGAAGAACGACGGGATCCAGCTCAGGAACAGCCACAGGATCCACCCGTAACAGAAATAAACGATGGTGACCGGCACCATGCGCTTGACCAGCGGTCCCCACGGAACCTGTACTTTCGCCTTGGTCGCAGGCGTGGGCAATGTGGCGAGTTCTTCCTGCGTGATGCCGGGGTGGTCGCCGGGTTTGTCGCGGAAGTAGAGGCCCCACGCCAGCGCCCAGAACGTGCTGACACAGCCGATGATGATGAACGAAGCGCGCCACGAAATCGCCACGATCAGCGTCGCCACCACCCACGGCGTAAGCGAATTCCCCAGCCGCGAGAAGGCGTGCGTGAAGCCCTGCGCAAACCCGCGCCGTTCCTTCGCTACCCAGTACGACATGGCGCGCGTCGCGGTAGGGAAGGTCGCGCCTTCGCCGAATCCCAGGAACACGCGGGCCACAAACAGCGCCACGATCCCGTGGACCAGGCCGGTGACGATGGTTGCGCCGGCCCAGATCAGGCCGCAGATGGTCAGTGCCTTGCGCGGCCCGAACTTGTCCGCCACCCAGCCGCCGATCACCTGGAACAGCAGGTACGGATAGGCGAAGGCGGAGAACACCAGCCCGATCTGCACCTTGCTCAGTGGAATTTCCTTCAGGAATTGGTTGGACGCAACCACGGTGCTGATATTGACCCGGTCAACGTAGGTCAGGAAGTACATCATGCAGAGCAGGCCGAGCACGATGTTGCTGGCTCGGAAGACACGTGGACGCATGTTGGATCTCTCCTGGTAATTAAGATGAGCCGCGAATTACGTGCGAAAAACCCGCATCACCTGATCCTGCGGGCCGAGTATGATGTGCCTGTTTTTCGCGGCAGGCAAGCGGTTTTTTGTTATGCTGCGCCGTTATCGCTGCGGTTTGCAGCGGACTAGTAACGGTTTGAGAGATCGGTTTTTGGGTAGGGCACGGCTTCAGCCGTGCCTCTCGGGGCAGCAAAAATAGTGGGCTTTAGCCCCTGAGGGACATTTTTCCTGAGGCGAAAATGTATTTTTGAAACCAGTTCTAGCCACTCCGCGTTAGTCCGTTCCGATCAATTCACCATGGAGACACGGAGTCACAGAGCGAACCAAGTGCGGAAGAGAATGATGACAAATTGCCAATCCTCCGTGTCTCCGTGCCTCCGTGGTAAGAACCTTCAGGCGCATTTCGTGTGAGGTAAACCCGTGCGCAACAGAATTGGTGATCCCGCCCTCGCCGCTCGCTTGCGCCAGGCGATCCGCGGAGAAGTTCGGTTCGATCCCTTCACCCGCGGCCGTTATTCCACCGACGCCTCCATCTACCAGATCGAGCCCATCGGTGTCGCCCTGCCGCACGACACCGCCGACGTCGAGACCGCCATCGCCATCGCGCGCGAGGAAGGATTTCCCGTTCTCCCGCGCGGCGCCGGAAGCTCGCAGAACGGCCAGACGGTCAACCAAGCTCTCGTCCTGGACACCTCGCGCCACATGAACCAGGTGCTCAGTAAAGACCTCGACACTGAGCGCGGCACCGTGGTCGTCCAGCCCGGCATCGTCCTCGACCACCTGAACAACCAGCTCAAGTCCACCGGCTGGTATTTCCCGGTGGATGTTTCCACCTCCAACTGCGCCACCATCGGCGGCATGACCGGCAATAACTCCGCCGGCGCACGCTCCATCAAGTACGGCATCATGGTGCACAACGTCCTGGAGATCGAAACCGTCCTCGCCGACGGCGCCCGCTGCACATTTGGCGAAGTCCCGGAATCACCCAATGGAACGCCGGCCCGCGTGCGCCAGCTCGCCGACTCCATGCGCTCGCTCTATCGCAACCACGCTCAGGACATCGCCGAGCGCGTGCCGAAACTGATGCGCAAGGTCGGCGGCTACAACCTTTACATGATGGACGCCGCGCCCCTGAACCTGGCGAAAATCCTGGTCGGTTCCGAAGGCACGCTCGGCTTTTTCACCAGGATCAAACTTCAACTGCACCGCATTCCCAAGCACAAGGTCCAGGCCGTCTGCCACTTCGACCGCTTCTACGATTCCATGGACATGGTGCGCCACATCGTTCAGCTCAATCCCTCCGCCGTCGAACTGCTCGACCGCACCATGCTGGAGCTGGCGCACGCCATCGCTACTTTCCGTCCAACCATTGATCGCCTCGTCCGCGGCCGGCCCGCCGCGCTGCTGTTCGTCGAGTTCGCGGGCGAGGAGCAGGCGCCGCTCATCGATTCCATCGGCAAGCTGGAAGAATTGCTCGCCGACCACGGTTTCCCCAACTCCGTGGTGCGCGCCGTGGACAACAAATCCCAGGCCGAGCTTGCCGACGTCCGCAAGGCCGGGCTCAACATCATGATGTCCATGAAGGGCGCCGGCAAACCGGTCTCCTTCATCGAGGATTGCGCCGTTCCCCTCGACGATCTCGCCGCATACACCGATCGCCTGACCAACGTCTTCCGCAAGCACGGCACCAGCGGCACGCTTTACGCGCACGCCTCCGTCGGCTGCCTCCATATTCGTCCCGTGCTCAACATGAAGGACCCGGCGGACATAAAGAAGATGCGCGCCATCGCCGAGGAAGCCTTCGCCATGGTCCGCGAGTACAAGGGCTCGCACTCCAGCGAGCACGGCGACGGCATCAGCCGCTCCGAATTCCACGAGCAGATGTTCGGTGAGCGCCTGGTGCGCGCCTTCGAAGCGGTCAAGGACGCCTTCGATCCCGGCGGCCTGTTCAATCCCGGCAAGATCGTGCGCGCGCCGCGCATGGACGACCGCAGCCTCTTCCGCTACAAGCCCGGCTACGGCCCCAAGCCCATCGAGACCGTCCTCGACTGGTCCGACTGGGGCGGCCTGCTGGGCGCCGCCGAGATGTGCAACAACAACGGCGCCTGCCGCAAGCTCGACGCCGGCGTCATGTGCCCGTCCTACATCGCCACCCGCGACGAAAAGGACGTGACCCGCGGCCGCGCCAACACCCTTCGCCTCGCCATCAGCGGCCAGCTCGGCCCCGATGCGTTCGCCTCCGACGCCATGAAGGAGACGATGGACTTGTGCGTCGGTTGCAAGGCCTGCCGCCGCGAGTGTCCTACCGGCGTGGACATGGCGCGCATGAAGCTCGAGTTCCTGCACCAGTGGCACCAGCGCAAGGGCGTCTCGCGCCGCACGAAAATCACCGCCTACCTGCCGCGTTACGCGCCGATTGCCAGCCGGTTCGCGCCCCTGATGAACCTGCGCAACTCGATCCCCGGCCTGGCCGCTCTCTCGGAAAAATTCACCGGCCTGAGCGCCCGCCGCAAGTTGCCCGCGTGGCGCGGTGACATTTACAGACCCGAGGTTGCCCCACCCTTGTCGCGGCCGGGGGAGCCTGCCCCGAAGCGCAGCGAGGGGCCGCGACAGGGTGGGGAAGTTCCCGACCGCAAACAGAGCAGGGAAGTCGTCCTCTTCGTTGACTGCTTCAGCCGCTACTTCGAGCCCGAAAACGCCCGCGCCGCCCGCGCCGTTCTCGAATCCGCCGGCTACAACGTCATCGAACCCAACCGCGGCCGTCCCCTCTGTTGCGGCCGCACATTTCTCAGCGCCGGCCTGGTCGAACCCGCGCGCCAGGAACTCTCCCGCGTCGTCGCCACACTTGGCCCACATGCCCAGCGCGGCGTCCCCATCATCGGCATTGAGCCCTCGTGCCTTCTTACCTTTCGCGACGAACTGAAAGCCATCCTCAAGGGCGACGCCGTGGACGCCATCGCCGCGCAGTCGCTTCTGTTTGAGGAATTCGTCTCGCAAGAAAATGCACAGGGCAATCTCAAGCTCGACCTTCCGCGACCACGGCCCCCGGACGGCCTTCCTCCACGGCCATTGCCACCAGAAAGCCTTCGGCGCCATGCCCGCCGTGGTCAGCGCGCTCCAGCTTGTTCCCAACCTTTCGGTCAAAGTGATTGATTCAAGCTGCTGCGGCATGGCCGGCGCCTTCGGCTACGAGAGAGAGCATTACGAAGTCTCCATGAAGATGGCCGAGCGCAGTCTCTTGCCCGCCGTGCGCCAGGCGCCTGCGACGCGCTCATCGTCGCCGACGGCGCCAGTTGCCGCCACCAGATCGAAGCCGGCGCTCAGCGCGCCGCCATCCATGTCGCCCGTGTCCTGGAATCCGCGCTCATACGTGACCTCGTGATCTCGCTCCACTCTTAACGAGTGTCATCCTGAGCGAGAACGCGCCAGCAAGCCCGTGCGCGTGCTTTTCGCGACGCGGGTTGCTGATGCGCGTTCGAGTCGAAGGACCCCTGCGTTGCCACAGCACTCCAGCACGAAAAAGCGATCATCCGCTTGCATTTTCCGTTCCCTATGTCGCAATAGCAGCTTCGCCATCATCTAAATCATCGCCAGTGAGGCACGCATCATGCCCTATCGCCCCGGCCGCCACTTCCTGCAAATTCCCGGCCCCACCAACGTTCCCGACCGCATCCAGCGCGCCATGCACGCCGCCGTCATGGACCATCGCGGTCCCGACTTCGCCCGCCTCGGCCACGAAGTCCTCGAGGGCATCAAATCCATCTTCCGCACCTCCGGCCCGGTCATCATCTTTCCGTCTTCCGGCAGCGGTGGATGGGAAGCTGCCATTGTCAACACCCTTTCTCCTGGCGACAAGGTCCTGATGTACGAAACCGGCCAGTTCGCCACCCTGTGGCAGCAGGTCGCGCGCCGTCACGGGCTCGATGTGGAATTCGTTCCCGGCGACTGGCGTCATGGCGTTGATCCCGCCGACGTCGAGCGCCGTCTCACCGACGACCGCAATCACGCCTTCAAAGCGGTGATGATCGTGCACAACGAAACCTCCACCGGCGTCACCAGCCGCATTCCCGAAATCCGCAAGGCCATCAACGCCGCCAAACATCCCGCACTGTTCATGATTGACGGCGTGTCTTCGCTCGCCTCCTGCGAACTCAACCAGGACGAATGGCAAGTGGACGTCGTCGTCTCCGGCTCGCAGAAGGGCCTGATGCTTCCACCGGGATTGGCCTTCAACTCCGTATCCGAAAAAGCGCTCGCCGCCAACCAGGCCGCGCGCCTCAGCCGCTCCTACTGGGACTGGCAGCAGATGCTCAAGGACAACGCCGCCGGCTACTTCCCCTACACGCCCGCCACCACTCTGCTTTACGGATTAAGAGAAGCCATCGCCATGCTGCACGAGGAAGGACTCGACAACGTCTTCGCGCGCCACAACCGGCACGGCGCCGCCACTCGTGCCGCGGTCGAAGGATGGGGACTGGAAAATCTCGCCCTCGATCCGCGAGAATATTCCAGTTCCGTCACCGCCGTGCTCATGCCGCAAGGCCACGACGCCGACGCCTTCCGCAAGATCACGCTCGAGAAATACGACATGTCGCTCGGCACCGGCCTCGGCAAGGTGAAGGGCAAGGTCTTCCGCATCGGCCACCTCGGCGACTTCAACGACCTGATGCTGATGGGCACGCTCTCCGGGGTTGAGATGGGGTTGCGCGCCGCCGGCGTCCCGCACAAGTCCGGTGGCGTGCCGGCCGCGATGGACGTGCTCAGCAAACCCGCCGTGGCCGCCGCCGAGGGCGTCCTCGCGCGCTGAGGACTCTTAACCCGTTTTTCCTGACGGCCGATTGCCGATCGCCGCCCGCCGCCGGCCGATCGTTACAATATTTTACAAATTCCCGCCTGTAACCTTTTGCGATTGCCGTGGTCTACTACCACAGGCTTACTGTGTCCCGCGGATCCTGAGGATGGTTCCGCGGCGGGGGTTCACCATGAACAATCTGAATACAGCGCCGAGGTTCCCCATGGATCGGCCATCTGTTCCGCCCGCTGATACTCGGCCGAAGTTCCTGCAGCGGTTTGTCGTCAAGCTCGACACGCGCGTCTTTGCCGTTCCGGTCGAGCAGGTGGACTGGATCGAGTCGGCGGCCAACTACGTCCGCTTGCACGTCGGCCTCAGCACCCACCTGCTACGCGCCACCATGGCGACCGTGGAAGCGTCGCTCGATCCGCGCCAGTTCATGCGCGTGCACCGCAATGCCATCGTCAACCTGTCGCGGGTGCAGCAGTTCCACATGCCCGCGCGCGGCAGCATGAGCGTGGTGCTGCGCGACGGAGCGCGCGTGCCCCTGAGCCGCGGCTATCAACCGGCGGTGCGCAAGATGCTGGCGCAGGCCGGGCATGAGAAAAATTCTTTGCCGACTTCCCCTTCGACCGGCCATCCCATCAGTTGAGGTGTTCTCATGTCGGTCACGGCTTCGCCCTCGGCTTCTGCCCTGCCCATCCCGGAACCGAAACTGGAAACCAAGGCGCCGCGCATTTCCATCGTCCTGGGTTCGCTTCCCATTCTGCTGTTCGAGACCGGGTGCGCGATCTTTGTCTTCGCCAACCGCATTTCCATTCTGACCACCGGCGCAGCCACCGGACTGGTGTTGCGAGCTTCCTGGCTTCATTCCGAGCGGGTGCGTCTGCCGCTGCTCGCACTGGCGGCCATCGGCTCGGTGTTCAACCTGTTCGTGCTCAGGAACGCGCGCCGGCTTCGCCGCAAGCCCGAGGCGCAATGGCGCATCAAGCCGCTGCGCTTCCGCGACAAGCTGCGCAACGGCATCGTGTTCTCCGCCTCCGTGCTGACGTTGTTCATGGTCCTATCCGAACTCGTGCTCCATCCCAGCATCTATCCCGGCTGGCATCACTAGAATTGGCCACGCAGCCTCAGCCTCGCCCCGACGAGCATGCGCTCATCGAGCGCATCCGCGCCGGCGACTCCGAGGCCTTCTATGACCTGGTCCGGCCGCACGAACGCGCCATCTACGTCACCGCCTACTCCATTCTCCAGGATCCATCCGAAGCCGAGGACGTCGCCCAGGAAACCGTCCTCAAGGCTTTCCGCAACCTGCACCAGTTCCGCGGCGACGCCCGGTTCGGCACCTGGCTGGTGACCATCGCCATCAACGAGTCGCGCATGCGCCTGCGCTCGCGGCAGCGCGCGCGCCTGGAATCGCTGGACGCTCCCGACGATTCCGATTATGTTCCGATCCAGCTCCGCGACTGGCGCGAAATTCCCTCCCAGACGCTGGAGCGGCAGGAACTGCGTGAGGCGCTGACCCGGGCGCTGGCGGCACTGAGCGACAAGTACCGCGAGGTGCTGGTGCTGCGCGATGTCCAGCTCCTCAGCGTCGCCGAAACCGCCGAAATCCTGGCCATTACTCCCGGCAACGTGAAAGTCCGCCTGTTACGGGCGCGGCTGCAAATGCGCGACCGTCTTGTTACCGAACTCAGTGGCTGGCATCTCAAACGGAAAGGAAAATAAATGGAAGTGAGCTGTCACGAGATCTGGCGCGAGATCTCGAACTACCTCGATAACGATGTTGATCCCACGCTCCGCGAGCGGATGGAGCGGCACTTCGCCCACTGCCGCCACTGCGCCGCGCTGCTCGACAGCACCCACAACGTCCTCGTCCTCATCGGCGACAACCGCGCCTTCGCCCTCCCCGCCGACTTCAGCCGGCGCCTCTACGCCAAGTTCGCCGCCCATCTCG
>CAVXCR010000038.1:0-94731 GCA_963760265.1 Terriglobia bacterium | reverse complement strand
GACCAGCTATTTCTTCGCGCCGTTCCGTTTCTTCCACGCTTCCTGTTCCGATTTTCCCCAAGGCCCAAGGGACGCAGGCGGAAGGACCCCCCAAACCGAGGCGAGTTATTCAGGGAAATTGGTGGACCTGGTCGGGATCGAACCGACGACCTCTTCCATGCCATGGAAGCGCGCTCCCAGCTGCGCCACAGGCCCACTCGAGGAAGGAATCCCGCCACTGCGGGACCCAACTATTCTCGCGCAGCGTAAGCACGATAGTCAAACCGGAGAGGTCTGTCGGTCTATCGGTCGCTCGGTCGATCAGTCTTTCATTCCCGCCAGACCGAGAGACTGATAGACCGATCGACCTACTTCGGCAGATTCTGCTCGCTCGCGGTTGTCGTCTTCTTCTTGGCCGCGGGCTTCTTCTTGGTGGATTTCTTGACCGGCTCGTTGTCGTCCACCACGATCTTCTTCGGCGGCGCAGCGGGTGCGGCGGCAGCGGCCTGACGCGCCCGCGCCTGCAACTGCGCCACTTCGTTGTCGCGGAAGGTCGCCATGGTTTCAACCCGGTCGGCAAGCGAACGGCGCAGCGTGTCCAGGTTCGAGGTGTCGCTGGCCAGCGCCTGGTATTCCTCCTTCGAGCCGAATGCTCCCGCCGATTCGGTCAGCGACGACATCACGTCGTACAGCGCGTTCAGGTTCCGGTAAAGCTTGAAGGTCGCGCCGACGCTGCCCGGATTGGCGCGCACCTGTTGCATGATCGCCGGCAGCGCGGCAGCCAGGTTGCGCTGAACCGACTCGGCGTTGGCCTCCGCCTGTCGTTTGCTGGCCGCGTCGGCCTTCCACTTGTCGACCCGCAGTCGTGCCAGGTCCACGCGCGTGTTTTCAGTGACCTGGTTTAACTGTCCGAGACTGGCGATCGCGTCCGGAGCCGTGGCCGGTTGCGGGTTGGTGGGCGGAGCCGCGACGGGCGTTCGATTTGTGCTGCGTGGCGGAGGCGAACTGACCTGGGCCGCCGCGCCCAAGGAAATTGCAATCGCCAGCAGGGGAACCACCGCATTTCTCATAGATGTGCTCTGGAACTGTACTTAAGTTCAGATGTGGCAACCGGTGCTTTGGTTTGTTGGAGTCCCGAGTCCTGAGTCGCGAGTGGCAGTGCAGATTGTAGCGCCTGATCGAGACTCAAGGCATCCGAACTCGCGACTCGCGGCTCGGGACTCGCAACCCCAATGGATGCACCGCCGCGGGTCCCAGTGGCTGGCGAATTCCAGGAACTTATTCGTCCCAGGCGGGGTCTATGTACCTGTAGGGCCACTACGGTACGGTCGCCAGGCTGGTACCTCGGTATGTTGTTGCCGGCGAAAGATGATGCTAATGTGGAGGTGACGCCATGAGAGCCATGGCGGGAGCTACCACCTTGGGCAACTTTGCAGGCGCGTTCGGCGTTCCGGCAGAAGAAGCGACCATTGTCGCTGAACTGAAAGCCGGCTCGGAAGAGGCCTATGCCTGGCTGATCGCGCAATTTCAACAACCCGTCTACAGCCTGGTTTATCGGATTGTCTCCGATCCTGCCGATGCCGCCGACACTACCCAGGAAGTATTCCTGAAAGTGTTCCGCGGCATGAAGCGTTTCAACGGCGGTTCCAGCTTGAAAACCTGGGTGTACCGCATCGCGGTGCACGAGGCGTCGAACCGGAAGCGCTGGTGGTTCCGCCATAAGGCGCGCGAGGTGTCGATCGAGCCGGGAGAAACCGCGGAAGGCGGCAGTGGATTAGCGAACCTGCTGGTGGACCGCGGCGAGTCGCCGCTGGAGAACATTGCCCAGCAGCAGCTCAAGGCGCGGGTGGAAAGCGAATTGCGGCGGCTCGATGAGCCCTTCCGCACCGCCATCATCCTGCGCGAGATTGAAGAGCTTTCGTACGAGGAAATTGCGGAAGTCATGCAAACGTCCTTGGGGACGGTGAAGTCGCGAATCACGCGCGGGCGCGAAGCGCTCAAGAAACGCCTGTTCCCGTACCTCCGCGAACTGGGCCCGGAAATGGCACGGTCGGACTTCAGGCCGCATGCCGGCCAGAAGGTTGAGGTTACGTCATGAATTGCTCGCAGGCCAGGTCGCTGTTCTCGCCGTATCTGGATGGCGTTTTGAACGGCCGCCAGATGCGGGACCTCGGCAAACATCTTGCGCAGTGTGCCGCGTGCAGCCATGAATCCGCGCTGCTCGCCGACACGCAGCGCGCGGTGTGCTCGCTGGGGCGGCGTCCGGCGCCGCCCGAGTTGGCGCTGAAGCTGCGCGTCGCGCTCTCGCATGAGGTGGCTCGCTCCCGTGCGCGTTCCTTTGCCGGTCTGCAGGTGCGCCTGGAAGACGCGCTCAACGCGTTCATGGTACCGGCGACCGCGGGCGTGCTCAGCGCGATCGTGTTCTTCGGGCTGCTGATCGGCCTGTTCGCGCTGCCTGTCCACGCCAACAATGACGTGCCGACGATGCTGTACACGCCGCCGGTGCTGGCGCAGTCGCCGTTCTCCAACGGCATGGAGCGGATCAACGCCGAGTCCATCGTCGTCGAAGCTTACATTGACGCCAACGGCCGGGTGCAGGACTACCGAATCCTGTCGGCGCCCAACGAGACGGACGAGATCAAGCCGCAACTGGAAAACATGCTGATCTTCACCACGTTCCGTCCGGCGACGGCCTTCGGGCAACCGACCAGCGGGCGCGCGGTGCTGTCGTTCTCCAAGATCAATGTGAGGGGCTAGCTTTCAGCTCTCAGCTATCGGCTTTCAGCCGTCGGGTTAAACCGGCGGCTTTGTTTTTCCGCGGGGCGCGGGTGAACTGGTCGAAATGCGGTTGTCGGTGCGGTTGTCGGTAGTCCGTAGTCGGTGGTTCGCATTCCGGAGTGTGAGGTTTGAAGTGGCGCGGGCGCGTGGGACTTCCCCACCCTGTCTCGCCAACCCCGGGCGAGACAAGGGTGGGGCAACCTACCCGGCTATCTGCTGCGAGAGGTAGTTGGCGATGCCCATTTCCTTGATGGCGTGGACCTGTGCTTCCAGATAGTCGACATGCCGCTCCTCGTCCTGAATCATGTGTTCGAACAGCGTGCGCGAGCCATCGTCGCGGGCCTCTGTGCAGACCTGCACGGCGTGATTGTATTGGCCGACGGCGTCGAGCTCGTCCTTGAGATTGATCTCCATCTGCTGCTGGACGTTGCTGCCGAGTTGCGGTTTCAGCCCGACCTCGATGCGAGGCATGCCATCGAGGAAAATGATGCGCTCGATAAGTCCCTCGGCATGTTTCATCTCCTCAATTGCCCGCGTCTTGGTACGCTCGCCAAGTTGCTTGTATCCCCAGTTGTTGCACATCTCGGACTGCGTCATGTACTGGACAATGGCCGTCAGTTCCGCGCTCAGGGCGGCGTTTAGTTCCTCGATGACCTTCTCATTTCCGCGCATGAATACCTCCGTCAGATATGAATGCGCGAACATATTACCTGAACGGTGCCGTGGGACGCACCTGAACTCGCCCAAGTGCACGCCTGCCTCGCCGCGCGCCCGCGCTGCCAGGTTTTTGGGGCACCCAGCGTGGGGGACTTCCCCACCCCTTCGGCTTCGCTCAGGGGCAGGCTCTGTCTCGCCCCATCGGTTGCGCTCAGGGCAGGCTCCCCCCGGGCGAGACAAGGGTGGGGCAACCTCGACAACTCCGCCATCCGAAAGGCTGGGCCAGCCCCCGTTAATCGCTTTGATTGGGCAAGGTATCTATCGTGTGGTTTTTTTTATTTGTAGTCTAGTAAACCGCTTAAGCCTGCCCGACGTGCTTTCTGCACTACATCTACCCGCAACAGGTCGAAGCAGTCACGGCGGTGCATGATGCGGCTGTAGACCAGCACCACAGGTTCCGAGGTGGTGAGGTCGAGCTTATCTTCTTGATTGTCACAAAACGTGACGTACTGGGAAAACATGGGGTACGTCTGCACCGGCTTGACTTCAACGTTGGTGAACTGTTGGTCTCCGCGGCGAAACAGCGTGGCATTGACCACGTTCCCGTACAGGTACTGGTAGGGGTTGTCCTGATAGTAGGCAACTGTGGGCTTGGATTTCTTGGCGACGGTGGCGGATTCTGACCTGGGCGCCAGAATCAGGACAAGAGCGGCCAGAGCAAGAACGAGGACGACGTGGCAATTAAGCTTCATACAGTTTATGGTCCTTTAGGAGCGGCGATTCCGCCGCCGGCTAACTTCACAGTCCATCGACCGTCGTCCTGCCAGAGTCAAGTCGTGAATCGAAATGGCAGGCACTGTCATGGCCGTAGCATACGGCGATAGGAGCGGATTTGTATCCCGATGGACCAGTAATTGGTAATCGAGTAGGGTTACGGACGGATCAAGCCGGCTTCGACTTTTTCTCTGCCAGTGGTGTCGGGCATTGGTTTTGCAGAATACGTTCGACTCGCACGCGGACGTCCTGTTTTCTCCGCCTCGCCTCCGGCACGGGCGCGTGGAACTTCCCACCCCTTCGGCTTCGCTCAGGGTAGGCTCTCCCCGGGCGAGACAAGGTTGGGGCAACCTCGACAACTCCGCCACCTGAAAGGATGGGCCAGCCCCCTGGGTCCACCGGGAGCGCCATGCCCCGCCCATCATTCACGCAAAGCGGCGCCGTCTGAAGCGTAGCGTGCGGGATTGGGTGCGGCGGCGGATCACTCTCCTGGCCAGCGTGCATTTTCGACCTTGGTGAGCACTAAAGTGGCGGTACCGTCGTGGGTCCCATGTGATGCATATCACAGCCCGGCATTATGTCGGAGAGACATGATGAGTGAGTAATCGAGCATGGTGAAATGGCGCGACGAGTACCAAAAGCGAACTTTCTGGTTGTGGGTGTGGTGCATTGGTGCGCTCGCGTCACTAGCGGTGATTGTGTGCGGCTGGTTAAGGTGGGCGTGAACGACAGGATGTTAGGCGATGGGTAGACGCAGTTACAAGCGGCTCCGCATCGAGGTCCCGGTGACAGTCTCCGGACTCGATATGAACGGCAATTTTTTCACCCAAAGCGCGACGACGGTCGACATCAGCGCGCGCGGTCTGTGTGTCCGTTACATCTCCTGCCTACGCGGCCAACGCGGCCAGCCGGTGCAGGTCAAGTACAAGCATCACAGCGCCCGCTACCTCGTCGCCTGGATTGGGGAGAACGGAACATCTTTCCAGGGACTGATTGGCCTTGAAGGCCTGGACGCGAACTACCTGTTTGCCGATCATCTCCCGCCCGACTTTGCTTGCGGAATCGATCCTCACGCCGATAGCTATGTGGTTCCGAGCGCCGATAGCTGTGTGGTTCCGGGTGACGTGACATTCAGCGTGAGCCCCGGTGTCGCGGATCGCTGCAAGGGCGATCGACGGCAGGAGGAGCGGCGGCGCCATCCCCGCTTCAACTGTTCCGGCACGGCCAGTATTTGGGAGCAGGGGCATGAGCTCGCCAGCAGCGCACGCGTCAATGAGATCAGCCTTGGCGGCTGCTATATCGAAACCATGTCGCCCCTGCGCCTGGCCACCTGCGTCCGCCTGGAGCTTTCCATCAACCACCGCAGCATCAGCCTGGAAGGCATGGTGCGCAATTCCCAGCCGAACTACGGCATGGGCATCGAGTTCATAAAGATCGCGGCGGCGGAAGCAGAGAAGTTGCAAAGCGTCATCGGCGAAGTGAGCGGCGCGGTCCCCGCAGAAGCGCAAGCGCCGCCCGCATCGCCACCTGCCAGCCCTGCGGTCGGCCAGCTTGAGGATGCCGTGGTCCGATGGTTTGGCTCGCACGATGCCCTCACGCTGCAGGAGTTCCGGGAGTTGAAGGAAGAAGTTGCACACGTGAGGCACGACTTCACGCATGCAACCTAGATCGCGATACAACTATTCCCCCGCGCCTGAAATCCAATTTGATTGTGAAACGTCTACATCTTCATAAGGCCCATGCTACTTAAGCACAGCGTTTGACGGGATAGGAGACAGAGAGCTCCAAAGTTGCACCCCCTACATATAGTTGTTAGCGAATCCGTGAACACAAAACGCGTGCGCGGGCTGAGACGCAGGAGGCACTTGACCTTGAAAAAGAGGCAGGCGGTAATTCTCAGCGTACGCGAGGCTCGCGTACGCAAGCACTACAAGTCCAAGGAAACAATCTCGCTTCAAGACCGTGCGGTTTGTTCCACAATCTCAAAGTCGTCCGGCCGCATTCCACACACCGCCCTGCTGCCATTCTTGCGAATCTGATTCGGGTGAATTCTGCGGGGTCTTTAACATTCCGCAAGAGCTGCCCTTCATGCAAGGGCTGCCCTCGTGCAATGCTTCTCGCACACGGATTACATGTAAACGGCACGTGCGCGGGAAATTCGCGGCGTAGGTGGTCCCATGGTCTCAATAGCCTTCCGCATTCGGCGCACCTTCCGCTTGTAATCCTCGCCGACAAGATTTGGATTTTCTGTTCGCCATCTGCCAGGCCACGCAAATTTAAGTCTCCACTTCGGCCCCATGTGAACTCTTTTCGACGCCTCCAGTAGTAAATCAACACTGGCAATTTAACAACCAGCAATCCAGAAGCCGCTTCAGCCGTATCGTTAGCGCCTACTGTCAAGCCCCATGTCAGAATTACTAACTCGACGCTGATTCCGAGAGCCATCGCATACAGTGCCCAGGCCTTCTTCCTCAACAAGCCCCACCCCAAGATCGCAGACATTAGACCTAGGACTACGTCGACACGTGCTTGGACTCCACTCCCACCCGTGAGACCCGCTAGCGTAGCCAAGATCCCGACAATCAGCAGTAGGTAGGCCCAAAATCTTCCGAAACGGTAAGACTTAGGCGTTTCATATTGCGAGGATGTCTCCATGCGCACGCCTGCACTGACCGGTCAGTCAGGGCATTATCGGGCCGAACTGCTCGAAGTCCTAATTGGAATCCGTCTGCGCCGAATGTTCTGCGACTCATCCGTAAAGTTTCATTACTTGTTTGCTACCGCAACGGGCAGCGTCTCTGGCGTTGATTTTTACGTACGAGGCAACGGTGGGGGAACGAAGTATCCCTGTCACTTGAACCCCATTTTCGGTCGGGCATCCTCGGGCCAAAGGCGGTCGTGCCATTCGACACAGTAGGCAACATCTTCAAAGTGAAGATGCAAATTGGCCCAGTCGAGCTTGGGATGTACAGCTTCAGCAGGTGCGAGCTCCGTTCGGCTGCGGATCTGATTGAGCCGCAGTTTCAGCTCGTCGATCTCGTTCGGTTGAAGTGCCCGCAGGTCCCAAATCCTCGCGCAAAGGCTTCGGGTCTCTTCCTCGAACGCGACTATTGAGTGAAGGTAGTAGCGCGTGGCATCCCTGAGAACAAGTTCAACACAGAATGGGGGAATCAGTTCCCCCTGGCACATCGCCTTGAGCCACCCGAGAACCCAATCGATTGCCATCACTGATGCTCCTTAGCGTGCGTGAGGTACGGGGGATCGCGGCGGTATCCTACATCGTCAATATACATGATTGTGGGACAACCTATAGACTTCAGAGGAAAACCCTTCCCCGGGCTGGTGTCCCACGTCTCCAGCGCGGCGTTGGACTCGACTGTGCCCCACATCTGCCCGCCGTTGGCAGATGTGGGAACGAAAAACCAGGCGCGCTGGCCGCCCCCGCCCGATAACGCATCGTCGAATTAATGCCTGGTGGCGAACTGGTTGTGCACTGTCGCCAGCGCGACCAGGCAATACTCCGCGCTCCAAAGTTGCACCCCCACATCTTGTGCTCGCGCGGATTGTCGTCCACAATTTTGGGAACCACACGCGGGATCACGCACCCGGCTGCACTGCCTGGCGTGACGGCGCGAGCGGGCGGGCCGCGAGGAGTCACCTACGGATTGTACGTTAGAGAAATCAGCTATTGCGGACCTTTGCAAGCTTGTGGTGGAGATCAAAGAACGGAGAAGAGGAGAAAACAAGCGATGAAGACGACACATTTGGCGGGCGATCTTGGGGAGACGCAGTGCGGTATCAAATCATCGGACATCGTTCCGGAGCATCCCACTTGCGAGGAGTGCCAGAGATTGGAAAACGCGAAGATAAGTTTTGAAAATCCGGACCCGATGGCCGACATCATCAGCCAAAAGCAGGAAGAGGGCAGCCTGACGAAACACGAGGAGACGGGAGAAGAGCTGGGGCCTGATCTCGGCGGGAACGAACGGGATTGGAGAGAGCGCAAAAGATAGGCACAAAGTTCTTCGATTGCGAGTTTGCTTGTCAGTGCCGTCCATCGACTGGACTGCTCCACTCTGCCAACCCTGCTTGCTTCTCAAGGATCGCTTGGAGCCAAAATGAGTCGAGCAGATCGTAATGCGAGCGTACTGTTCTGCTACAGCTTTGACAGCAGCCGCGATAGTGAAAGCTTGAAGCCCTTGGCGATGAGGTCCAGATTCAGAATAGAGATGTTCCGCTTGCCCCGCTCAACGTCAGCAATGAAACTGCGGTCCAGCCCGACCTTCTCCGCCATTACGACCTGAGTCCAGCCGCGCCGCAACCGTAGTTGGCGGATGCGAGACCCCAGCCGAGTGAGCAAGTCCTCGGGCATAAGCCCGAATGATCGCGCGTCGCGTATTTCCTACAAATCGTGTTTACGCAACACTAAGGTAATCTTCCCTTCGGCCTCGGCTGGGATCACAATTCGTTGGTATCCAATGTCGCCCACTAGCGACCCGGAGCAAGAAAATGAAAATCGTTTTGATGATCTTGGTTTTGGGCACAGCGCTGCAATCGTCAGCACAGAACGAACAGCCACCCGCTGTCAAACACCCGTACAGGATTATGGTTGCCACCATTAATCAAGACGATCAAAGTTTCAACGGTCAATTGCTTGACCTTGTGCGCTCAAAACTCATCAGTTCGCTATCGAGACAATGCGGCAATACTTGCGTAGTAGTCGAACCAGCCGACGAGGTGAAAGTTGACGTAATGCTATATGGGTCGTACCACTTCGATACGCCATGCTGGAACTGTGGGACATCGATGCAGGGGGCAATGAGACTGGTAGCCAATGACGGAAAGGTCATATGGTCCGATACGGTGTATAGCTCCAGGTTTGCCAGGAGCTTGTCGTCCAGCTTCGCCGACAACCTAGCGAAGAAGCTTGTTGCCCATCTGGCGTCGAAGCCGTTACCAGCCACAGGAGAATGAACATGCTTTCGACGATCCTCTTGGCACTGTACTTTACGCCGACATTCGTAGCATACGTTCGCAAACACCGTAACCGCCTCAAGATCGGAACCCTCAACTTGCTTCTCGGATGGACTGGCGTTGTGTGGCTCTGGTGTCTCATCATGGCAGTCGATAAGGACGTTGAGGGTTACAGTTCGACTCAAATCACCATCGTGCAGACCGGGTCGGACGCCGGTTACCCTCCTCGAACTTAAGGTTGCTTCAGCTTCTTAAGGCACAATCTAATCAATCTTCTGTTCTCAGGGTGCGGGCGTCTCCGCCCAGTCCTCGCATCGATTAGCATTCTCCTTGATAATCCAGTTTCACGCACAAGGCGGGATAGTGGTATTTTGTGGAGCGCTGGCCTGACCTCTGTTTCCCATTCGTCCCGTCGCGGGTCGGGGTACTCGGTGTAGACACTGTCTTGAGCATGAATCAGCCCTGATTCAACCTCTTCCAGACTGTTCGATTCTTTGCCGATGTATTTGACCTGCCCGACGCGGATGTGGCGCCGTTGCAGCGGTCCGACCGTTTGTTTTCGGCAGACGCTTCCGTTCTCGTCCGCGCACTTCGATTCGGGATGGAACTCATACTCGGTTAAGAGCCCGCCGCACGTCTTCACCCGCGCCGTGCTTCGATTTCCGTGGTGGCCCGCTGTGGTGATGCGGTACGTTTTCCCCGAATATTGGTCAATCCAGCCGAGCTTGAACCATCGAGTCGGGTCATTTTCGTATGGGGCAATCAGGTGAAAGCGTTCTGGGTCAGTGCCGTTGGGATGTCCGAATGGTTTCACATGACACGTCAGCAGAAAATTGAATGGCTTGATCTGGTCGGCGTACCGCTTGCCCTCATTGAGCGTTGCCAATGGCCGGATCACTGCCGGGCTACTCACGGTCGTTCGGCTGATAGCGGGTGATCTTGCGAAGTCTAGAGTTCGGTGCCGCAATCTCAATGCTCTTCGGATGATGGTCAGCCATGCCTGCGCAATCCACTCGCGGTCGCCGCTCTGGGGGTCGGTCGGATTAAGCAAATGGCCGAGGCCATGTTCGGACCAGCGGTCGTCCTTATTGTTTACGCCCCTGCGAAGCAGAATGGGATTGCCGCGCTCATCCAGGAGAAATAGCGCATAACGTTTCGCTGAGATTGCCAGACAGGAGACCTGCCGCTGTTTGCCTGTTGTCGGGTCGCGATTCTCATCTTCGATCTTGAGAATCGAGCCGGGTATCGCCGTGCGGTCGTAGGGATTGAGCGCCACAAAGCGCTGCGATATTGCTTCCACCTGTTTCCATGACAATGAGTCGAAGGTCTGCCCCTCACACGTGATCCTCCTGCCTTTTTCGGTCGCGACAATCGCCATCGAATCCGTGTCTTCCATCGCGTAGGTCCCGCCCAATTCGGAAACGCTATGTTCGAGCAGCGCGAGCATGAGGCGGGCCGCGCCTGTAATCAGGGATGCGAGCGGCGGAAAACAAAATTCGCCCGGTACATCGGGATGTGCAACACGGCAAGTGAATGGTTCCGGGTCGATCCCGTGGCATGTGACGTGGGTCTTACGGTCAAGCTCTTGGCGGATCATTTCCGCATAAATTCCGTAGCTCGTGGCATTCGCAAGGACTTTGAGAGCTTTGTCGAGCCGTCGCTTTTCGGCCTCGGCCAAGTCGGTCCGCGATGACAGCCGTTTGCGCTCTTCGATGACCACCTTGAAGAAATCCTGGCTCTTGGGATCAACCTCAATCCTGCCGCGTAACTTGACAGGCGTGAGCCCGGGCAACATGCCGCGCGGCTCGATCCGAAATGCGTCAACGATTTCAGGAACGTGCCCGGTCAAGAGCACGGAGGCGACTACATCGGGAAGAGAAAACCACAACGCGTTACTCGCATCGGCGTAGAGGTGATTGACCCCGACTTGCCAGTCGTTGCTTTCCCGGCTGTATTTGGCGCGGCAGGGCAGGATATCGCCGGTCGGGATGATCTTCACAAATGCGGTCAGATGTTTCCACGTGTCGGGGCCGAACAGAGCATCTCCGGTAAGTCGCAATCGGCTGAGGAATTCCTGAATCTCCGCCTGGCAATGCGGAATGACCTTGATCTCGCGAGCGGTGACAAACCGCCACAGGTCTATGAGACTGTTGACGGTCGGATACATGGAAAGGAAATCGGTATACACAACCGGGACCGCAGCCTTGCGGATATGCGCGCTGGTCCGCCCGCCATAAAATGCTGACGCTGCGTACCCCAGATACTCTTTCGGGAAATCCGGCTGACGCTCAAGGATCGGCGGGATTCCCATTGCGTGCAGGTAAGCCTTACCGATGGAAGCTGGCGAGTATGCCTTTGTGACCTGGAGTGCGATTGGATGCCGGTCATATTCTTCAAGCAGCTTAACGGCTAGTTCCCACGTTGCCAGTACGTCACGCCGGTTATAGTCGATGTATTCAGGCGTAACGATCCCGTGCCGTGCCGCAGGTCGCTTGGGATGTTCGACGCCGAACGCTTCGCACGCTGTTTCCAGCGAATAGCCTCTGTCGGTTAGCGCAAACGCGAGAGTGCGTAGGTCGAGAAAGTGACCACGGAACTTGTATCCTTTTTCTGGTTTGCCCGTCACGGAATCGTCGGGAATCAGGTCCGTTCGGTCGGGTTCGTTTCGTGCGGTAAAACCCTTCAGCGCGCGCTTGCTATCAATATGCTTGATTCCGATTCTGGGCCGATATTGATGCCTGCCTTCACGACCATCCTTATCCGTGTACGACCACAGTCCAAGCGAAAAACCGCCTGCGAAGCGGCCTCGTGCTTTGGTGAAGTCGTACGCAATCCGTGACATGTCGAACGGGAGGTTGAACGCGACCAGAAGGCAGTGCCCCTTGTAAACAGCCTGGTAGAATTTGTCGAGGAACTGCCGCCGCGTCAGGAACAACAGTTTTCCGTTGACTGCTCTCGACGCGTGTGTCGCCGTGTAGCCTTTGAGCACCCTACGGTCCCGTTCGGGCAGATCATCTGCGTAGAACAGCCCCTCTTCCGAGCACAGTCCCTCCTCCATGAACTGATAGCTGCCAAACGTGAGGCTCTGTGTCGCGTCAGTGCGCGTCTCGGTATCAACAACGAGCATCACTTTGGGGCGAACCCAGAGCTTGTACGAGCGCGCACGTTTCTCCTTTGCCGGGGGTTCGGGGTAGACCCGAACAGCAATCGCTGACGGATAGGGTTGTCTTTGGGTCATGCTGACCGCTCCGGCGCAAAACGTTCGAGTGGTGTGCCTACCCACCACTTCCGCCCGCGCTGTTCGACCAGAAACTTGTTCAGCGCCTCAAGCAATTCTGCGACGCAGAGCAGTCCTTTCTTGATGAGGTAAACGACCCAATCGCCGAAACCGCGAATGCACGCAGCAGCGGCAAGCAACGGGCTGCCATCCGGATTCTGTAACGTTTCTTTTGGCCAGTCAGCTTGTGCGGTGCTGAGTTCCGCCCGATGGTCATTCACCGGCACCGGGATAGTGATGGGACTATTTGATCTTCCAAAAGGGTGATGGTCGTCCATTGTCGTTCGTCCTCGTCTCTCCCGGTCGCAAGCGGCGCACGTGACGGGATCGCTGTTTTCGATAAGCGCTTCGGGTCGCGACTCGCCACAAGCGCATTGCTTACCTCTACCAATACGCCTTGCAGCCGTGTCTTTACGCTGGTATGCGCCGATGGGATCGTTAGGGGGTAGTTTCCTGTTCATTCTAGGCAGACCTCGCATAAAGGGATTCAAAGGAAAGAACTCCGGCGGAACCTAGCCGGTCCAATTCGTCAGTGTCGGTTAGTAGTGGAAAGCGGACCCGTTTTACATCTGTGATGTATTCGCCTCTAAATTTCTTGAGTCGAGATGCCTCTCCTGTCTGAAGGTAGTGATGAACTGCATTCCAATACTTGCCGAGAGTGCTGGCCTGGCGGCTGCGTCGGTAAACTCGTATGGCAACCTGGCGTGTGCCTTCAGATGTCGGTATCCGCACAATTTTCTTTTTCCCCTTCCTGATAGGTCTGCTCGTTTTACGCTTTTGGATCTCGGGGGCGCTCCGTTGCTTTCGCCTGTTTGCGCGCACGACAGATTTGTGCGATTGGCCTGTGCGCTTCGGCTGTGACTTTCGAGTTGTCGCTTTAGATTTAGTCATACGGCGAAGAGTGCCGGAGGCTCTGGGCCTCTACAAGTCCCTGGCCCGAAAAGACCCAGATGGGATCAAAACAGCTAGCTGGCTGTTTTGGTCCAAGAAAGATCAAAACTCTGGCTTTTAGGTGATAGGCTCTGGTTAGAACCGATTGGCGGAGTAACTTGACCCCAGAAACGGCACAAAAAATCTCCAAAGCCCTGAATCAGATGTTGGCGGACCTGCATGGTTGGCTGAAGCAGCTGGGCTTGTCTGAGGCTGAGGTCATCCCACTTTATCGGTCGGCAATCCGGGAGAATGGGCTATTGGCAAAGATGTTGGCCGATTGTGCTGCGACCGCCATCCCGTTGAGCACTAACGTGCCTGTGAAACTTGAGAATTTTGAGCAGGAGCTTGCTCGTATTCAGTCCGAAGAGTGGCTTCTAAGTCAACCTGAACCGGAGCCCCAAAAATTAGCTGAGTTGCTAGTTAGCATCAAGAACGCCTTGCCGAATCTTCGTCAGCAATTGTCTCAGTCGGCTAAGGCCGGACCGCGCCACAGGCACGGCGGACGGCACAAGGAATTGCCCGATCCAGCGCTGCGCCGGCAGATTCGGGATACGATCAAGAAGCTGCGCGGGCCTGGTATCAACCTCCATGACTTATTCAAACGCTTGGCGCGTAAACACGAAGTTAGTCCTACCACGATCAAACGCATTTGGGCAGAGGGAAAGCTGGAAGTTAAACAAAAATAAGTAGGTTAGCCGTACATATGATGATAAGATAATGTGTAAGCGGGCCTGCCGCCTGTTACGAGCAGACGACAAGCCCTAACCACCAAAGGAGGTATGTCTCCAGTGGCAGCTATCCAAACCCTACCTCAAGCCCCCGAATCACTACAACCCCGGCACGGCGTCATCACACTCTTCGGCTATGGGATCACCGTTCGCATTGATCGCGGTCACCTGATCTTGCACGACGGAATTGGTCCTGCCCGCCGCGAAGCTTGCCTCCCCCGAATTGGACACGGACTTCGCCGTCTCGTTGTGATCGGCTCTGATGGATGCGTTTCCTTCGCAGCACTCCGCTGGCTTGCGGACCAGGATGCTGCGTTTGTAATGCTGGAGCGCGACGGGTCGGTGTTGGCCATAACCGGGCCGGTCCGCCCATCCGACGCGCGGCTGCGACGGGCGCAAGCTCTCGCGGATCAGACCGGGGCAGCCTTGCGCATCTCGCGAGAATTGATAAGCCGCAAACTCGCGGGTCAGGAGCAGGTCGCGCGCGAGAAATTACGGGATTCGGCAACGGCAGATATCATTCGCCGATTTCGTTCGGAAATCCCAACAGCGCAGAACATCTCTGCCGTCCGGCAGATCGAATCGCAAGCAGCAGCCGCGTACTGGTCCGCATGGCGCGATGTGCCGGTCGTGTTTCCGAAGACTGACATGCCCCGTGTCCCTGAGCACTGGCGCGCGTTCGGCACGCGCAAGTCTCCGCTGTCCGGTTCGCCCCGGCTTGCCGTTAACCCGCCGAATGCGATGCTGAATTATCTCTATTCGCTCTTGGAAGCTGAGGCGCGTTTGGCAGCCGCCGCAATGGGCTTGGACGTGGGCCTCGGCTTTATCCACGTGGACACGCCAGCTCGCGACTCTCTAGCTTGCGACCTGATGGAAGCTTGCCGCGCTGCGGTAGACCGTCACGTTCTTGGTTGGATCATGCAGCAACCGTTGAAGCGGGAATGGTTTTTCGAGCAGCGGGACGGTAATTGCCGACTCATGGCGACGTTCGCTGCACGACTCTCGGAAACCGCACCGATGTGGGCGCGGGCGGTTGCGCCAATGGCAGAGTGGGTCGCTCGCGAATTGTGGTCACGGCAGCGGAAGCCCGCGAATGACATTGCGCCGCCCACGCGGTTGACGCAGCGTCATAAGCGAGAGTCGAAAGGCACACCGTCATTTCCAACTGCGGAGCGCACGCCACGACCGCAGGCGCTTTGTCGCGGTTGTGGGAAAGAAATCGAGTCTGGGCGGACGCATTGCGCTCAGTGTGCCGTCAGTGTGGCGACCGAACGCCTTGTGGTTGCCGCGCGAGCAGGTCGTGAGATTGCGCATACGCCTGACGCTGAGGCTCGGCGTTCCGAAACACAGCGACGGCAAGCCACGGCTCGGTATGCGTGGAGAGCGTCTGACCAGCCCACTTGGCTGACCGCAGAAACGTACGCGAACAGAATTCAGCCTGTCCTTGCAAACCTTACGAATCGGGCAATCGCGTCGGCGCTTGGAGTGTCACGGGTGTACGCGGCTGATATTCGACGGGGCGAGCGCCGCCCCCATCCACGGCATTGGCGCGCGCTGGCGGGACTTACTGGTGTCGAGCCCGGCAGGTAAAACAGGGCAGGGGGCTATAGTCGCAAGAACAGTCGAGACAGGGGAATTCGAAAGCCCTTCGCAATCAAGTCCAGGTTGAGAATTGAGATGTTCCGCCTCCCTCTTTCGACATCCGCCAAGAAGCTGCGATCTATTCCGACGCGCTCGGCCATGTCAATCTGGGTCCATCCGCGATGTTGGCGCAGCTTGCGGATGCGAACTCCCAACCGGATCAATAGGTCCTCGGGCATCAGCCCCGAATAATCGGCTGTTGCTTATTTCCTACAAAACGTGTTTACGCAACATTTCATCTTGATTCCCGGTATCCCGAGTAGCAGAATCAGGCCTCAACGTTACAAAACAGTTGAGTGGATCGAAAGGCAACCCGGCTGAGTCCTACACTGACCTTCGCATCTCTGGAGACACTTCGATGCTCGACAATGGCCTGATGGTAGAACTGACGCGATTTTTCAAGGCCGCCCGCCACCTTTGGGGCAGGTGTCCACGCTGTGGCGATCTGTTTCGCCTGTCTGAAGCCGCGATCTCCTTCGGCAACGAGGCACCGGCAGACTGGTTGCGTGGGCTCCAGCGGCAGCGGGAGAAGGCAGACGAGAAGCAGTCCGAACTTGCGAGTTGGCAGGGGGCACTAGACGCGCACGAGAGCGAGCTTGAAAATCGGCAGAGCGAACTGACCCTGAGGGAAAGAAACCTGGAGAAAACAGCGCGTGAAATGGCGAAGGGAATGATCAAGGACGATAAGACCGTTAAGGCACTGCTTACCGACGCGAGGCGGCAGGCCATACAACGATCGCGCTCCACCTTACTCGGCCATTTATTTGAGCGCCTCGCTCCGTTTTTCCAGCGGTTCGACCACGATCCAAGAGACGTAAGGCCGATGATGAACCCTATTGATTTACGTGGTATTCGATGGCCTCACAATCAATCGGCGCGTTGACCGCATCGTGTTTGTTGAGGTGAAGTGTGGGACCTCAAAAGAGTCGCCTGCCCAGAAAAGCATCTTCCAGGCCATTCGCGGGGGGCATGTCTCGGTAGAAACGTGGCAGGTCGGCAAGAGAGGCATACCGCTCGAACAGCAACTCCTGGGTCGCGGCGGCACGCCGCGTGCGGCGCTCCCGCCCGCCCGCAGCTCATAAATTACGGGCCCCCGCCAATCAAGGTTCATTGAGGGCGGTCAGTCGCGGCGGGCTCGGCAATTCGTTCGATTTGATGCAAGCCCTTTGTTTCGGCATGTGCACACCGAACGCATCGACCACGCTTACCTGACTCGCCTACACTATTGGTCGACCAATATGCTGGAAGTTAAAAAGATCGACGGAGAGCCCGTCGCAGTCCGTATCGGCGAGCAGGAGTTTGCATGCGAAGATGAAACGGGGAACGTGACAGTGCCAGAAGAATTTCTCAAAGACTTCCGGCTGTCAGACATTCCCGATGACATCCGCATCAAGCCAGTTGACAAGATTGAGGAACATACTATCCACATCAACAACGACGTGGCTCTGTCGCACTTTAGCAGCGGGTCTGCTTTAGCAGCCGTCGAAGAGATGTTCCGGCGCAAGTTCTGGGATGGTGAAACAGGCCTATCACCTTATGTCGCTGCGCTACGACAAGCCATTGATGAATACGGTGACGCGGCTGAGACGGATTTCCAAGACGACGGCGACTACATATTCCTACACTACGATATCATCATCACCGAGGATTTGGAGATTCAGGAAGCGATCCACTTTGTTGACGCAGCCATAGAACGCATTCAAAACCGCGCAGACCAGCTTGTCACACGAAGGCGCGATGGCCTATTAGGAATATTCGACCGTGGCAGCTTCGAGGCTGATTTAATCCACGCTTTGAACCGAAAGTTCCCTGTGGCTCTAGTCATGGTGGACATTGACCACTTCAAGCAAGTGAATGACACTTTCGGGCATCCTACGGGTGATGATGCTCTTCGTGCTGTTGCGAACATTCTAGCGAGGACGTGTGACAGTCGCAGTCGCGTTCCGTATCGCTATGGCGGTGAGGAACTGTCCATTATTCTCACGGGAGACTCAGCGGCGAAACCAGCTGAACTCGCTGAGTCGATTCGTGCAGGTGTCGAGCAATTTCGTCTCAACAGTCAGCCCGATTTGAGGATCACGGTTAGTCTCGGTATCGCTGTCGCACCCCACGTGGGACGGAACAGCGCCGAACTTGTGAAGCTTGCTGATGCGGCTTTGTATCAAGCCAAACAGGAGGGCCGCAACTGCGTGAGACAAATGCAATATCACCGCTGATTTTCGAAACCCTTTACAAACGTAAGCTTACTATCTCCGTCCCACACGCCCCACACCTTTGACTGTCCGTAAATTCGGTACACTTCGGCGATGATGTCGGAAACTGCAGGCATTACGATGTTTCTCTTTTCGCCGTCGTGATCGTGAACGTCTGATACATTCACCACGCGCGAAATCGTATCGTGCGGACCCGCGTAACGCTTAGGTTCAAGCCACGGCCCGGCCAGAGACGGGGAGTTGAGTGCTAGCTTTTCAATGTGCTTCAGGTCGAGAAGCACGGTGAATTTCGAGAAACCGGACCTCTTCACAAAAGCCCTTGCGAGTTGCAAATGCCGTTGAAGTTCATACGCAAGCCATCCCGCGTGAAGTCCTTCGCCGCGCATGAAAGTGTCCGCCAGGGCGTCGAATGTCAGCAATCCATCTCTGTACAAAGTAATCCGGACAGCGCTCTTTACGTCAGGTCGAATTGCACGAGGAAAATAGCCAACTGAAACACTGTATTGGAACACTTCGACCGCCGGGAAGTGGCTCATGGATTCCGAGAACTTGAAGCGGCTCTCCTGCACAAACTGCTCCAGGCTGACGACAGGTATTTCGACGGGGTACGGTGGATAACAATAAATGCTCACAAGACCAAAACGCTCTGTGTCTTCCAGCTTTTCCAACACGAAACTGCGATGCTTGCCAATGCCTGCCTTAAATTGATCTGTTGGTGGGGTCGTGTCCGCGACTCTGGCTGTCAATTCGCAAGCTCGGCTAAAGTCGCGATTCAGCTCCTCAACCTCAGTCATTAGGTCGTGAGGGAAAAAATCGGTGATGATGTTTGCAGTTCTCAACCTCCGCTGTCCTTTACCTGAGATTCGGGGGTCAGGATCGAGCATTCCTATTACGACGCGGGCGACCTTGCGCTCGATAAGTCTTTCGGCACACGGAACCTTGGGATGGTTGCGGGTCGTGCACGGCTCCAAGGTTGTAAAGACCGTTGCTCCAGCTACAGCGGCATCAGGGAGTCTCTTCTCCAATGCGATGTATTCCGCGTGGTTTCCCTCTGACTCACCACGATGCGCAGTCGCTAAGACTTGTCCATCCTTAACGATAACGGCTCCCACGAGCGGATGCGCTCTGCCGTCCGTCTCCGGAACACTCTTGCGCGCTTCGCCAATCGCAAGCCTCGCAAATATGCGGTCATCATTGTCTCCCCGACCAAATCTGCCTACTCCGCCGCTGCGAGCCCCGGTCTGTTCTGTGGGACGGAAATTGTGTTCCTCTCGGAGTCTCTGGATTGTGAGAAGTCTTTTCAACTCGACCATTGTTGCCCGCTGCGCTTCAACGAGTCTCATGCTCACATCCGCAATTGTGGGGAGGTTCACCATTTGGAGTGTCGGATGGGCACGGGCTTCTTTCATCTCCTCCTCTTTTTCGCTTATCATTCTTGTCGCTACCGATTCAACGCGGTATCCCACATCCGTTAGAATTTCATCGACAACGGCTTCTGACAGAGGTTGGCGGTCGAGAGCATAAGCTTCCCGCAAGCAATCGTTTCGGGCCGTGCCGGTCGCCATCACGTAATCACAGTCAGGCTCAAGATAATTCCAAAAACCCTTTTGATTGTAGATGTCGCCAGGGTGCACCAATCCGGCGCGCAGACGTTCCAGCTTTTCGACACGCTGGCAATTCAATTTATCGAGGTTGCCTGCCCAAACCGCCTCGCAATATTCCTGTGCCTTTTGACTGAGTGGCATCGGCAAGTTCTCAGTTGCACATGCTTCACTTCTTCCCAGGTTGTTCTGGAGGCGGAGGAGGAGGTGGTGGCGGTGGCATCTTTTTGGGAATAGGGGGCCAATCGCGCTTCTCAACCAAGTTTTCTCTGTTCTTGTCATTCATATTAATTGCCTCGTGAGTTATGTTGCTCCGTGGTGTTGCTCGACATAGATTTGCCACTTGAGCATTTTTCGTTTTTTGTAGGTGATACCCGTGCTGCTCTTCGAAAGCTCGGCGGTTTTCTCCAGTAACCTACGCAGCTGCGTGGCGGCGTCAGCGGAATACATATCATTCCACAGTGATTCGTACTCCTGTGCAAGCTTGTTCCAACGAAAATGCAGGTCCGAACAGTCCATTGACAGTTTTTGGTTCTGCTGGACAACAGCAAATAAGCTCAATGCAGCTGTGATAATTGTCAGTGCTGCTTTGACCCAATTCCATTTCGGAGGAACCCAATCGGAAATCACCGTCGCAGCTGCGCCGGACGAGAAAACGAGGATCGCCCACGTAAGTAATTTCTGAAAGAGCTGGTAGCGGGCACACATGTCCGCGAAGTAATTGGCCCGAATCTCGGCAGCGAGCCAATTCTCCCATACCGACGTTCGCTGTAACTCAGACAGCATGATCTCGATTTAGTAAAGAATACCCCTGTTTTTTCCGAACGCAAGCCGCACGCCCGCGCCCGCCCTGCCCCGCGCCGCCCGCCTTCGCGCATCAGCCCCCAAAACCCGCCCGCGACACTCCCGTCGCTTCCCGTGCCGCTCTCGCTCCCGTCGGTTAGCCAGTTGGCGGTCACCCCGCGATCTGTTCGCCATTTGCACATGAAATGGTGCGTTGCGGAGCAGGACTGCGCGAGCACAAGATGTGGGGGGGGGTGCACTTTCAGAGCGCTCTGTCTCCTATCCCGCACAGCGTTTGACCCGCCCGGCGCGTAGCCCGTAAACTTAGACTTCAGCCCCCGCCCTAGGCCAGCTCGAGGCGCGGCGTTGGTGCGCCTTGGACCCCGGAGAGCTTCAGGAGCTTTGTGTTAACGCGATTTTCCCGTCAACTGGTGCTTGCGTCCCTGTGCCTGCTGGCTCTTCCCGCCGTGGCGCAGACCACGTCCAAGATCAGCCTGGACTCCAGCGAGGCCATCTTCAGCGTGGTGGCCGCGATGCGAAATTGCGGCTACGACGCCGGGTCCACGGATCCGTTCCGGGTGCAGGTCAGCGGCGAAATCGCGAAGGCGGTGGGCGCGTCGCGGGCAGCGCAGGCGGCCAGCGCGGAAATGTGCGCGTTTTATCGCGATCACCAGCAGGCGGACTCGGCGCGCGACCTGGCGCAATACGTCTCGCTGGCGCTGTTCCTCGGTGAGCCCCCGAAATTCACCTTGAAGGCGAAGGAGGCCGATCTCCCGCCGGACGCCGGTTACGTCCTGGGGTTCGTGCCGTTGCTGGCGCGCTTCGCGCAAGCTGCCAATCTTCATCGCATCTGGCAGGAGCATCGCTACCAGTACGAGGAGCTGATCGAGCGCTTCCACGAACCGGTTTCGAAGATGATCCTCGCCACCGACGTTTACCTGCGCCTGCCGCTCAGCGGGTACGTGGGACGCGCCTTCACCCTGTACCTGGAGCCGCTGGCGGCGTCCGGCCAGGTGAACGCGCGCAATTACGGCTCGGACTACTTCATGGTGGCCGCTCCGGCGGGTAACAGCCTGCGCATGGACCAGATCCGCCACACCTATCTGCACTTCATCCTCGACCCGCTGCTGCTGAAGCGCGCCAACGCGATGCTGCGCGTGGCGCCGATTCTCAAGACGGTGCAGAACGCGCCGCTGGACGAAATTCACAAGAAAGACGTGTCGCTGCTGCTGACCGAATCGCTGATCCGGGCGGTGGAAGCGCGCATGATGGCCGGCGGACGCAACGCCGAGCCGGTGCGGCAGCGCGAAGCCGACAAGGCGATGTCGGAAGGCTACGTCCTGACCCGCTATTTCTACGACCAATTGGTGAAGTTCGAAAACGAGCCCACCGGCCTGCGCGACGCGCTGCCGGACTGGCTGTACTACCTGGACGTGAGCCGCGAGACCAAGCGCGCCGAGAATGTCCGCTTTGCCCCGGTGGCGGCGCCGGACGTGCTGCCGGCATCGATTCCCAAGTCCGGGTTGCTGGACCTGGCCGAGCAGCGGTTGGATGCCGGCGATTACGACGGCGCACACAAGCTGGCGGAGCAGGCGCTCGATCAGAAGACGGAAGATGCCGGGCGCGCGCTGTTCATCCTGGCGCGGGCGGCCAGCTTGAACAAAGACATGCCCGGCGCGCGCGATTACTTCGAGCGCACGGTACAGGTGGCGCGCGACCCGCGCCTGCGTGCCTGGGCGCACATTTATTTGGGGCGGATTTCCGACATCCAGGAAAACCGCTCGGCGGCGCTGGAGCACTACAAGGCGGCGCTGGCAGTGGCAGGCATTCCGGCGGACACGCGGGCGGCGGCGGAGCGCGGTCTGCAACAGCCGTACGAGCCGCAACGTCCATAAGATCACGGGTGGCGGAAGCGATTTCCCGCGCGCCCGTTTAGGAGAAGGAAACGATGAAGCGCTTGTTCGTTCTAATGGTAATCATGGCTGCGGCGATCACCACTGCCGAGGCACAGCGGGCCGACACGACTGGGCCCAACACGCCGAAAGCACAGCAGGGTCAACCTGCGCAAACCGGTAACCAGCCGGCCCAGGCCGCGCCCGCTGCTCAGCCGCCGGCGCCAACGGACCGCCGTCCCATGCCGGCGGCCAAGACGCAGGAGGAATTCAAGGCCTACCAGGAAGCCGCCAACAAGGCGACCCCGGCGGAGGTTGAAGCCGCCGCTGACGCCTTCGCCACCCAGTACCCGGACAGCGATTTGAAGCTGCTGCTCTATCGCAAGGCGATGTTCGACTACCAGAGCGCCAACAACGGGGAGAAGACCATCGCCATGAGCAAGAAGGTGCTGGCCCTCGATCCGGATAGTCCCGAGGCGCTGGTGTTGGCCGCCGTGATCACTGCCCAGAGCACGCGGGAAACCGACCTGGACCGGGACGAGCGCTTGAACCAGGCGTCGGCCAATGCGTCGAAGGCGCTGCAGACGGTTGATACCGATATGCTCGTCCCGGCCAATTTGCCGGCGGAGCGCGTGCAGACCGCCAAAAATTCTCTGCGCTCCATGGCCTATGACGCGCTGGGCACGGTGGCCATGCTAAAGAAAGACGACTCCACGGCGGAAACGAACTTCAGGAAATCGGCGGAACTAAATCCGCAGCCCGACCCGGTGACGTGGCTGCGCCTTTCCATCGCTCTCGACCACCAGGGGAAGTACGCGCAGGCGCTCGATGCCGCCAACAAAGCCGTGCAGTATTCGGCCGATTCGCCACAGGCCAACAACCTGGCGAAGATGGAGCGGGACCGGCTGCAGAAACTGGCGAACGCGGGCGGCACTGCGGCGCCGATTTCGCCGGCGCCTACAGCGCCGCCAGCTTCCAAACCGCCGCAGTAGGAGTGTTCGGTTCCCGGTTGTCGGTTTACGGTTCTCGGTACTTAGGGATGGCGATTCCTGGACATACCGACAACCGAAAACCGATAACCGATAACCGATGAAAGAATGATGAAAGCGCGAGACATCAGCGCACTGGAAGAAGTTCTGGGTCACCATTTTTTGCGTCCGGAACTTCTGCAGCAGGCGCTGACCCACAGTTCGCACGCCCGCGAGGCGGAATCCAGGAACGGTGGCGAACCGAATTTCGTGCCGGATAATGAGCAGCTTGAGTTTTTGGGGGACGCCGTACTCGGATTCGTCACCAGCCAGGAGCTGTTCCAGCGTTTTCCCGAGTTCAGCGAAGGCGAGCTCTCGAAGCTGCGCGCCTACCTGGTGAGCGAGAAGCACCTGGTGCGCCCGGCGAAGCTGTTGCAAATCGGCCGCTATCTCCGGCTCGGACGCGGGGAGGAAAAGAGCGGCGGGCGCACCAAGACTGCGCTGCTGGTGGATGCGCTGGAGGCGCTGGTGGCGGCCCTGTACCTGGACGCCGGTTTGGAAAAAACCCGCGCCCTCATCCTGGACAAGGTGCTGGACCCGGAACTGCGGCGGATGACGGAGGGCAGCGGCGATGGCGACGTCCTGCCGGTTACCGATTTCAAGTCGGCGCTGCAGGAGACGGCACATTCGCTGGGCTGGACCCAACCCGCGTACGTGCTGGTGAAGGAGCGCGGGCCGGAACATCAGAAGACCTTCACGGTGGAAGCGCGTGTCCGCACCCAGGGGAGCGACTCCAACCCGGAATACGCCGCCCGCGGTGAGGGTCAGACCAAGAAACAGGCCGAACAAGTCGCGGCCAGGAAAGCATTGGAGTACTTACGGAATCTGGACAGCCCCAACCCGAAATCGCGCACTCGGAGCCATTGAGCCCCGCGGCAGCGGCGCCTGGCAGCACGGAACCGGCGGCGCCGGATTCAGCCGCGTCCGTGGCGGCGGAAAGCTCTGCCCGGCAGCAGCGCGCGCCGTATCTTCGCGGCGGGTGGCTGTCGTCGGCGCAGTCCCTGGCCGGCACGGTAGTGATCGCGGTTTTCGTCATCACGTTCATCGTGCAGGCGTTCCAGATTCCCTCCGAGTCGATGGAGGACACGCTGCTCATCGGCGACTACCTGCTGGTGGACAAGGTGCACTACGCCAGCCCCGGCGGCTGGGCCAAATTGCTGCCCTACTCCGATATCCGGCGCGGAGAGATCATCGTCTTCCGCTACCCCGTGCACCCGTCGCAGCACTTCGTGAAGCGCGTCATTGCCCTGCCCGGCGACCACGTTCGCATGGTCAACAAGCAGGTCTGGGTCAACGGCAAAGCGGTGGCGGAGAAGTATGTCGTGTTCCGCTCGCCGGTGCGCGATTACTATCGCGACGACTTTCCCGATCTGAACTACCTCTCGGCGAACGTGGAGGCGCGCTGGTGGCTGAAGTTGCGCGCGCTGGTCCACGGCGGCGAACTGGTGGTCCCGCCCGGCCAGTACTTCGTGCTCGGCGATAACCGCGATGAGAGCCTCGACAGCCGCTATTGGGGATTGGTGCCGCGCCAGAACATCATCGGCCGCCCGCTGCTCATCTACTGGTCGTTCCGGAATCCGGAGCCGTCGGCGGGGCCGCGCGCCGAGGATGGTAAACTCAGTCGCCTGGCATACATGATCACGCATCTGATGCAGGAGACGCGCTGGGACCGCGCTTTTCGCGTGGTGCGTTGAACCGAAGAACTCGCATCCGCCAACCGGCAGATGCGGGGCACGAAGCTGAAACTGGCCGGAGGCACGTGGCAAAGCACGCAAGAGCTGCCGTCGAAATCGAAGAACCGCCGGTGCCGGAGAAAAAGGGCGAGACCAAGGCGGAATTCATCCAGTCCATGGCGCTGGTGCTGGCCGTCGGGCTGTTTATCATCACCTTCTGCCTGCAGGCGTTCGAGATTCCCTCCAGCTCGATGGAAGACACGCTGCTGATCGGCGATCACGTTTTCGTCGACCGCGACACCATGGGCCCGAAAACGAGCTGGATGCCGCTCATTCCCTACCACCAGGTTCGTGACCAGGACATCGTCGTCTTTCTCTCGCCCGCCGAGCCCGGCCTGTACGTGGTGAAGCGCATTATCGGCCAACCGGGCGACCGCATTCACCTGAAGGACGGCGCGGTCTACCGCAACGGCGAGAAGCTGAACGAGCCTTACGTTTTGCACAACGGGAGTTACAACCCGTATCGCGACTACTTCCCGGCGATCCCTCCCGGCGAGGGCAACAGCGTCACGCCCGAGTGGCACCTGACGATGAACAACTACATCCAGAATGGCGACCTGGTGGTGCCGCCGGACAGCTACTTCGCGATGGGCGACAATCGTGACGTCAGCTACGACAGCCGCTACTGGGGGTTCATCCCGCGGGCGAACATCATCGGGCGCCCGATGTTCATCTACTGGTCGTTCGAGACGCCGCCGGGCCAGTACTTGAAAACCAGCATCGGCGACCGGCTGGCATTCATGGGGCGGGTGGTTATCCACTTCTTCGGCATGACCCGCTGGCGGCGCATGCTGCACCTGGTGCGCTGAATGTCGCGCTACATCAACCGGCGAACCATCCTGGGCGTCGTGCTGCTGCTCCTGCTCGGCACGTTCGTGCCGCCGCTGATCAACTTCAGCCGCTTTCGTTTTCGTGTCGCCGATGCGCTTGGCAGCGCCCTGGGACGGAGCGTGAGCGTCGGCGCGGTGCACCTGCGGCTGTTCCCGCGTCCGGGGCTCGATATCGAGAAGCTGGTGGTGCAAGATGATCCGGCATTCAGCGCGGAGCCGCTGCTGCGCGCCGACCAGGTCACAGCCGCGCTGCGCCTGACCTCGTTATGGCGTGGGCGGCTGGAGATCGCCAGCCTCAGCCTGTCGTATCCAAGCCTGAACCTGGTACGCGCGCCGAATGGCCACTGGAACCTGGAGCCGCTGCTGGAACGCGCGCGCCAGATTCCGACCGCGCCCACTCCCCTGCGCAGCGCGGAGGCGCGACCGCGATTTCCCTACCTGGAAGCCAAGGGCGGGCGGATTAACCTGAAAATCGGGCAGGAAAAAACGGTGTATGCGCTCAGCGAGGCGAATTTCGCGCTCTCGCTGCCATCGGAAAATCTGTGGCAGCTTCGTTTGACGGCGCGTCCCATGCGGACCGACGCCAACCTCGGCGACACCGGCAGCGTCAGGATTTCCGGAAGCATCCAGCGCGGCTCGACCTTGACCGATACGCCGCTGGACCTGCGGGTGGTGCTCGATGGCGCGCAACTGGGCCAGCTTACAACGCTGCTCTATGGCCGTGATCGCGGCTGGCGCGGAAGCGTGAAAGTGTCCGCCACGCTGCGCGGCACGCCGGCCGCGTTGAACATCGCCGGCGATGCCGCGGTGGATGATTTTCGCCGTTATGACATCGCTACCCGCGGCTCGCTGCGGCTGGCGGCGCACTGCACCGGAGCATTCAGCACCAGCACGCAGCGATTCACCGGCGTCCTCTGTCAGGCGCCGGTCGGTGGCGGGGCGGTGGTTGTGCTCGGTACGGTGGATGGCATTCTGCCGGTGCGGGGTTATGCGTTGTCGGTGACCGCCAAGGACGTGCCTGCCGCGAGCTTGCTCGCCCTGTCCCGGCGCATGAAAAAAGACCTGCCCGACGACTTGCAGGCCAGCGGTTCGGTGAACACAGTGTTTGATCTGCAGCCCAATGCCTGGACGGGAAGCGGTACGACCTCGGGCGTGCGCTTGAGTTCAAAGTTGATGAGCGCGCCGTTGGAACTGGGCCGGGTTGAATTGGTGCTGGGCGTTCCGCCCCCGCCGCACGGCAGGCGCAGTGCGCCAAGTCTGCCGCCCATTGCCATGCTCCGCGTCAGCCAGTTTCCGCTGGATCTTGGCGGCGCCACGCCGGCCAAGGTGCAGGCATGGTTGAGCCGCGATGCCTACAGCATTGATCTGCTGGGCGACACGCGCATCAACCGGGTGCTGGAGCTGGCGCATGCCTTTGGTGTTCGCGCGCCGCAAGCGGCCATTACCGGCCTGGCCACGACCGACCTCCACGTCGCCGGCAATTGGACGGGATTCGCCGCACCGGAGGTGACCGGCGAGCTGCACTTGCATTCGGTGACGGCGAAGATTCCCGGCATTGCAGCGCCGTTGCAGGTTACGACTGCGGCGCTGCATCTCGCGCCCGATGCGGCCGCGGTTTACGACCTGGCGGCCAGCTTCTCCGGCACTCACCTGAGTTTCACCGGATCGGTGCAGGTGCCGCGAGTTTGTCCGGCGAATCCCTGTCCCATCGCGTTCCAGTTGCGCGCCGACCGGTTGTCCACCGCCGAGCTTAATTCCGTGATGAACCCGCGCGCGCACAAGCGGCCGTGGTACGACATCCTGAGCGCGAGCCCGCAGCCATCCATGCTCCCGAAACTGAGCGCCGCCGGCACCGTTTCGGCGGCACGCCTGGAGGTGAAGAGCCTGGTGGCAAAGCGCGCCAGCGGCAACGTCCGGCTCGAGGCCGGCGTGCTGACCGTCACCCACCTGCGGGCCGAGGTGCTTGGCGGTTCGACGATGGGCGAGTTCCGCGGCGACTTCACCGGCGCGGAGCCGGCGTACGCGATCCATGGCTCGCTGCAGCAGGCATCCATGGCAGCCGTCGCGGCGCTCATGCGCGACGCCTGGGCGACCGGCAAAGCCAATGCAACCTACCGGATTACCGCCTCGGGGTGGGACGCGGCGCAGCTTCGCGTTTCGGCCAAGGGCTCCCTGCTATTCGATTGGCGCGATGGCAGCCTGGCGCATGTCGCGCTGAATGGCTTGCCGGCGCCGCTGCAGATCCGCCAGTTTCATGGCGAACTGGCCGTTGCCGCCGGCCAACTCACGTTTAAGCCAAGCAGAATGGAGACTCCCGGCGGCATCTATGTACTGAGCGGAACCGCTTCTTTCGACCGGCAACTCGGCCTCAGGCTGATGCGCGGCAAGACGGAAGGCTTTGACATCACCGGCACCGTCGAAAACCCGCAGGTGGCGCCCGCCGCGCTGCCGGCAACGCAAGCGGCCGTCATGAAGCCATGAATCTCGCGGTTCTCATCCTCTTGCTCTCGGCACTGGTGTCCCATATCTGCCCGGTTTTGGCAGATGTGGGTCAACAACCCGCCGCTTCCTCCACGCAGGCGATGTACAACGCCGCAAACGCCAGCGCCGAGGCCAAGTTTCGGCACATCGAGGAGAACGCGCGCCGCAATCCACCCGACCAGCGCCCGACCGTGCTCACGGAGCGTGAGATCAATGCCTATCTGGCGTCCGGCCGCGTGCAGCTTCCCACCGGCGTGCGCGCGGTGCGCTTCACCGGGCAAAACGGCGTGGCCAACACCACGGCGCGCGTGGATTTCGACGCCATCACAGCGCATTCCAGATCGTCGAATCCCCTGCTGTCGCTATTCAGCGGCATGCACGACGTGCACGCGGTGGCGCATGCTTCGGGCAGCGGCCACCGGGGACGCGTGCACATTGATTCCATCGACATTGACGGCGTGAACGTCCCGCGCATGGCGTTGCAGTACTTCCTCGACCGCTACATCCGTCCCAAGCATCCCGAGGTCGGCATGGACAGCGTATTCGCGCTGCCGGACCGGATCGATACCGCCACCATCGGCGATCACCAGCTCATCATCACGCAGAAGTAGCGGTCGGAGGCCGGTCGCGTTTACACTCTCTGGATTAGCCTGCGGCTTTCATGCGCCAAGGACATCCAATCGCTATGCAGCGTTTCGAGTACCGCAACCTGATGCCCACGCCCGACGCCGAGAAGGCATATCTCGGCTGGATCGAGCGCCTGCACCGTGAATTCGCCGACCGCGATGCCGAGCGCC
This sequence comes from Terriglobia bacterium, assembly GCA_963760265.1. Lineage (GTDB taxonomy): Bacteria > Acidobacteriota > Terriglobia > Terriglobales > Acidobacteriaceae > JAIQGF01. Next base: position 65,632 of record CAVXCR010000038.1, on the reverse strand, counting down.
GCAGCGTGATCGTGCGCGACACGCTGCACGAGATCTACACCGGGCGGAAGTATGAGGCGCCGGATCCAGAGAAGCACTCGCCCGTGCTGCTGGCGCAATTGCACTCCTTTGACCCGCGGAATGCCACGCTCGAGCCCGAATACTACGGCGACCTGGATGCCGCAAAATATAACGAGCGCAAGCCGCTGATCTGGTTGTGGATGATGTTCGACCGCTCGCCGCTGGGGCTGAACCACTGGCTCGGCTTCCGCATGCGCTCCATGATTGCCTCGCATGTGCTCAAGCACCTGGGCAAAAACGTCAAGATTTTCCACGGGGTGGAGATCTCGTTCGGGTACAACCTGACCATCGAGGACAACTGCGTCATCCACAAGTACGTGCTGCTGGACGACCGGGGCGAGATCATCATTCACGAGGGCTCGTCGGTTTCCGATTACGCCAACGTCTATTCCCACTCGCACGACCTCAACGACGCCATGCTGGTGAGCAACGTCACCACCGAGATCGGCCCCAAGGCGCGCATCACCTATCACGCGACCGTGCTCAGCGGAGTCAAAGTCGGCGAGCATGGCATGGTGGGTTCGATGGCGGTGGTGCCAAAGAACGTGGAGCCTTACCACATCGTCGTGGGCATTCCGGCGAAGCCGGTGAAAGTGAAGACGATTGCGCCGGCGGAATTGCAGGGAGCGGAAAGGAAGTCGGGGACGTAGTCGTCAGTCTTCCAGCGTGTTACCATCAACGCAGTATCCGCATGAATCGTTCGCACCTAGAAATCCTGTATCAGATCATTGCGTTTGTGTTCGCAATTTGCGTGCACGAATCGGCGCACGCCTGGACGGCAAACCGGTGCGGCGATCCGACTGCGCGCATGCTGGGACGAATCTCGCTGAACCCGATCAAGCACGTGGACCCGATCGGCACCGTGTTGGTGCCACTGCTGGGGATGCTTTCTGGAATCGGCTTCATCGGCTGGGCGAAGCCAACGCCGGTGGACCCGCACAACCTGCGCCACCCCGTACGCGACGACATTCTTGTTTCGGTGGCCGGCCCGGCCAGCAACATCCTGCTGGGAATCCTTGCGGTGGTGGGATTGTTCGTGGTGTCGCGAGTGCCGAGCCAGGGGCCGGCCTCGATCCTGCAGCCGATCACGCTGCTGTTCTGGGCATTTCTGCAGGTCAACATCCTGCTGGCGGCGTTCAACCTGATTCCCATTCCGCCTCTGGACGGCAGCCACGTCGTCCGGCATATGCTGCCCGAGTCGGGCAGGCGCGTGTACGACATGATCGGGTATGTCGGCATCCTGCTGCTGTTTTTTGCGGGCGGGCCGCTGATCCGCGCTTTTGAGTATCCCTTCGTCAAGTTCTTCGGTTATCTTCTCTCGGGAATCTGATGGCCGACCGCACTCCCCAAAAACCGCGGGTCCTGAGCGGCATGCGCTCCACCGGCAAGCTCCACCTGGGAAACTTCGTGGGCGCGCTGGATAACTGGGTCAAGCTGCAGGAGCGCTACGATTGCTTCTTTTTTGTCGCCGATTGGCACGCGCTGACCACCGACTACGCCGACACCTCCCATATCAAAGAAAATTCGATGGAGGTGCTGCTGGACTGGCTGGCCGCCGGGCTCGATCCCGAGCGCTGCACCATGTTCATCCAGTCGCACGTTCCGCAGCACGCGGAATTGCACCTGCTGCTGTCCATGATCACGCCGCTGGGCTGGCTGGAACGTGTGCCGACGTACAAGGAACAGCGCGAGAACATCAAGGAGAAGGACCTGGGGACCTACGGGTTTCTCGGCTACCCGGTGCTGCAGTCGGCCGACATCCTGATCTACAAGGCGGATTACGTTCCGGTGGGCGAGGACCAGGTGCCGCACGTGGAGTTGACCAGGGAGATCGCGCGGCGCTTCAACATGTTTTATGGCGGCAAGCGGGCGTACGTCTTCCCGGAGCCGCAGCCGCTGCTGACGCCGACCCCAAAGCTGCCGGGCACCGACGGGCGGAAGATGTCGAAGTCGTACGGGAACACCGTCATGCTCACCGATCCGGAAGCCGAAGTGCGGGCGAAACTGAAGACCATGGTGACCGATCCGGCGCGGGTACGGCGCAGCGATCCGGGCAATCCTGATGTGTGTCCGGTCGGCGATCTGCACAAGATCTTCAGCGATTCGGCGACGCTGGCGAAAGTGGACTCGGGGTGCCGCAGCGCTGGGATCGGATGCATCGAGTGCAAAACGTGGGCGGCGAATGCGCTGGTCAGCGTGCTGACGCCGATGCAGGAGCGGCGCCGCAAGTACGAGGAGAACCCGAAGCTGGCGTGGGACGTGATCGAAGCCGGGGGAGCGAAGGCACGAAAGATCTGTGACGCAACCATGAACCTGGTGCGGCAATCGATGGGGTTGACGAGGGAATTCGAGCCGCCGACTGCCGCGAGTGTGAAATAGAACCGTTTAGCCACAGAGGACACAGAGGAAAATAGAAGGAAAACACGGACGGAAGGCTAGTCCAATCTATTCTTTATCCACTTCCCTGGTGTTCCTCCGTGCCCTCTGTGGCTAAGAAAACAATGCCAGATTTGCCACAACCCGTTAGCAAGAGAAAGACACCGAGTTCCCCTTCGCGGTGTGGGTGGCGGAGGTGTACAACGGGCCGCTGGACCTGCTGCTCGACCTGATCCGCAAGCAGGACATTGACATCTACGACATTCCGATCGCGCAGATCACGGCGCAGTACCTGGCCTACGTGGAGCGGATCAAGCAACTCGACGTGAACGTGGCCGCCGAGTTCATTTACATGGCATCGGTGCTCATCCAGATCAAGTCGCGCATGCTGTTGCCGCGGGACCCGTCGCTGCCGGAAGACCAGCAGGAAGACCCGCGCATGGAGCTGGTGAACCGGCTGCTGGAGCATGAGCGCTTCAAGACCGCGGCGCAGATGCTGCTGCAGAAGTCGCAGATTGAGGACGCGGTGTGGTCGAACCCCACGCTCAAGGACTTTAAAGATGATGCGGGCGCCGAGCCGGAACTGGCCGCCGATGTGGTGGACCTGGTGCGGGTGTTTCAGCAGATCGTGGAGCGCGCTAAAGCGCGGCCGGTGATTGACGTGGACGAAGACCGGGTCACGGTGGCGCAGATGATCGAATTTTTCCGGCGCAGGTTGTCGCTGGAAGAGCGTCCGGTGCGGCTGAAACAATTGCTGGGTGCCCTGAAATCTCGCCAGGCGCTGATCAGCGCGTTCCTTGCGCTGCTGGAAATGGTGCGCCTGCAGGCGGTGCTGCTGCGCCAGGACAGAGTTTTCTCCGACATCATCCTGAAAAAAAATACAATGTTTGATGCGGTATTCGGGGAGGGCGGCGAGCACGCGGTGCGGGATGACTGGAAGTGAAGGTCGTCGGTTCTCGGTTGTCGGTTTTCGGTTCTGCATCGTGTCGGCTGCGGTTTCCGAAAACCGATAACCGAAAACCGAAAACCCGCTAATCGCTAATGGCTATTAAGGGACAAATCGAAGCCATCATCTACGCCGCCGAAGAGCCGGTGACGCTGGAGCAGATCGCGCTCGTGCTCAAGGACTCCGTCATCGCGGAACATGTCCTGGCCGACGCCGGGCTGGAAGGATCCGCGCTGGACGCCGAGGTCAAGAAGCGGGTGCGCACGGCGGTTGAGGAACTCTCCGCTGACTACGCGAACTCGGATCGGGGCATGGAAGTGCGCCAGGTGGCCGGCGGATATCGCATGGGCACCAAGCCCGAGCATCACGACGTAGTGCGGCATTTCGCCAAGAACCTGAAGCCGCCGGTACGGTTGTCGATGCCGGCGTTGGAAACACTGGCAGTGATTGCCTACAAGCAGCCGGTGACAGCGCCGGAAATTTCCGAGATCCGCGGCGTGGACTGCAGCGGGGTGCTGGCCACGCTGCTCGACCGCAAGCTGATCACGACCGCGGGACGCAAGCAGGTGGTCGGGCGGCCGATTTTGTACAAAACGAGCAAAGATTTTCTGCTGCGTTTCGGATTGAAGGACATGACTGAGCTTCCCAGCCTGGAAGAATTCGAAAAGCTGGCGAGCGACCAGGCTGACCTCTTCCAGCCGCCAACTCCTGTTGCAGGCGAGGCGCCGGTCGATGCGCGTAGCCCGGAGGAAGACGCCGTCGTGGAATTGCAGGCGGAGTCGTCGGAAGCGCCGACGGAACCCATCCGCAGCGCCGGCCGCACCTGAAGTCGAATCCTGACATAATTCGAGCCCCTTCCGCGGTGCCTGCTTTGGAACGAGGCCCAATATGGTTGCACGGCTTTTTATTGGGCGCGGTTAATCGACCACCTTTCATCCAATGCGTGGTACCTCTCGTATTGCAGTACAGCCTTCGTTCACTGCGTAGGCGAAAAATGCCCAACCAGACGGGCTCCAGGGACCGCCGCTATTCCTGTGTCGGAGCCATTCTGTGGAGCTGTTATGAATCTGGATGTGACCGGACGCGGCACGGAGCGGCAGGCGTCCGACCAGTTTGAGTGGTACATAATCGAGAGACCCCGCTCGCGCTTATCCCCTCTTGCGCACCCCGCAACGCGGTTTGGCCCATTCACTACTGAGGATGAGTGTGGTGCTTTTCTCGACAGCGTGAAACGAATACGCAGGTTCAGTAACTCCAGTTTCGAGCTGCGCAAAAGACGGAAGGGGCAAGACAAGCGACTCAAAGTTGAATACCCCGTGCGCCTCTGCCAGTCGGGGACTGACCACACTTTGCAGCTTGCCCGTACTATCGATGTGTCAGTCTCGGGCGCGCGCCTTGGCAGCCTTAAGTCAAAGCTGAATCCAGGGGAGGTCTTTAGCCTTCATTGTGCCGAGCGGCAAGCGCCCTTCCAGGTAGTCTGGGTTGGTTCGGGAACAACAGAAGACCAGGCCGGTGTGGAGTGCTTGGCGCCAGAGGTAAACATCTGGAAACTGGACTTATCCGAACTAACTGAAGATGAACGGCTTCGGCGGGAAGTCGACCGTGCTCGTACGGTGCAGAGCAGGCTTTTTCCCCAGGAGATGCCTCCCTTAAGGACTCTCGACTACAGCGGACATTGTACTCAGGCAAGAACCGTGGGAGGGGATTACTACGATTTTTTGCCGATGGCGCCAGGAGAAGTTGGGTTCGTGCTGGCGGATGTATCCGGTAAGGGGATAGCGGCCGCGCTGCTGATGGCCAATCTGCACGGGAGCCTGCAAGCGCAGTGTGCTCTCGGCTCCAGGGATCTTCCCCGGCTGCTCGCTTCGGTGAACTGCCACTTGCACAAGCACACCGAGATCGAACGTTACGTCACCGTTTTCTTCGGTTGCTACAACGACCACACGCGAAAACTGCGTTACGTCAATTGTGGACATAATCCGCCTCTGCTGTTGCGCCGTGAAGGAGCCCTTGAGCGGCTGGACGCGACCGCGACGGTGCTGGGTTTGTTCCCCGAGTGGGAAGGTTCGGTCGTCGAAACCCAGATCGAACCAGGAGATATTCTGAGTATGTACACTGACGGGATTACAGAGGCGAGAGGCAAGAATGGAGAGGAGTTTGGCGAAGCCCGGCTCCTCAGCGCTCTGCGCAAGAACCATCATCTGGAGGCTGCGGCCCTCTTGGGGAAGGTGGAACAAATTGTGGAAGAGTTTCGGTCAGGCGAGCGCCACGACGATCTAACTATGATCATTGCCCGTTCCCGGTAAGCGCCTGGCCGACAAATCCCGACTGCCTGGTGCCCCACATCTGCCCGCCTTTGGCAGATGTGGGTCTCTCTGCCCCATGCCCCAAAACCACCCGGTGACCGACCGCCCCTTTTTGCCATCGACCATCGACCAACGACCATCGACTTTTTTGCCGTCGACCGTCGACTCCCCGCCTGGTGCCCCACATCTGCCCGCTTTTGGCAGATGTGGGTCTCTCTGCCCCTGCCCCAAAACCACCCGGTGACCGACCGCCCCTTTTTGCCATCGACCATCGACCAACGACCATCGACTTTTTTGCCGTCGACCGTCGACTCCCCCGCACCGAAGCTTTTGCTGGACCCGTGCCCGGAAAACTCATCTAATGGTCACCATGGCTGCTGAACGACTGCAGAAGATCATTGCCGCCGCCGGGATCGCGTCGCGCCGCCGTGCCGAAGAACTGATCTCGTCGGGGCGCGTCTCGGTGAATGGCCAGATTGTCTCCGAACTGGGCAGCAAGGCCGACCCCGAGCGCGACCACATCCGGGTGGACGGCAAACTGCTGCGCGGTCCCGAGCGCCACGTTTACCTGGTCCTGAACAAGCCCAAGGGTTACGTGACGACGGTCACCGACCCGGAAGGCCGTCCTACGGTAATGAGTCTGGTTCGCGGCGTGGGCGCTCGCGTTTACCCGGTCGGGCGGCTCGATTATCTGAGCGAGGGCCTGCTGCTGATGACCAACGACGGCGCGCTGGTTGAACGGCTGATGCACGCCTCGTCGAAGGTGCCCAAGACGTACTGGGTAAAGGTCAGCGGCACTCCGCCGGAGGAAGCGATCGAGAAGCTGCGGAGGGGGATCGTGCTGCCGCCGGTTTCGAGGCGCACGCGAGAGCAAGACTCCCACCCTGTCTCGCCAAAACCGGGCGCGACAAGGGTGGGGCAACCTCAAAGGCAACGCGGCGGCAAGGCGGTGAAGACTGCGCCGGCAAAGATCCGCTTGCTGAAAGAAGCTGCCAATCCGTGGTACGAGGTGACGCTGATCGAAGGGCGGAACCGGCAGATCCGGCGCATGTTCGAGCAGGTCGGACACCACGTGGAGAAGATCAAGCGGGTGCGCTACGGGCCACTGGAGCTGGATGTGGAGAGCGGAAGATTCCGGCCGCTGACGGTGGAGGAGGTCGGGCGGCTGAAGGCGGCGGTCCGACAGCGCACCCCAGCACCCGGAAAGGCGCCGAATGCCGGCACCCTGCGGCACCCAAAATCGGGTCGCCCCGGGAACACTGGGCAAGCGGCACGGTAACCGGCTCGCCAATCACTGCCGGGGCGGTTGCGTGGTAAGAATCGGAGAGACATGAGCAATTTCGAGAAGGTGGTTCCGCAACACGTACGGGCCCTGGGCGGCTACGTTCCCGGCAAACCCATCAGGGACGCAGAGAGGGAAAGCGGCGTGCGTTGCATCAAGATGGCGTCGAACGAGAATCCGTTCGGTCCCTCGCCCCTGGCAATGGAAGCCATGCGGCGGGCGGCGGAGGACGCGAATCTGTATCCCGACAATGAGGTCACGTCGCTGCGGCAGCGCCTGGCCAAGCTGCACGGCGTCGGAACGGAAAACATCCTGGTGACCGCGGGCTCGACCTCGTTTCTCACCATCATCGGCCGGACGCTGCTGGCGCCGGGGCTGAACGCGGTGACCAGCGAGCGCTCGTTCATCATCTACCCGATCGCGACCGAGGCGCCGGGCGGACGCCTGATCACGGTTGCGATGCGCGGGGACACCTTCGATCTGGACCGCATCCTGGCGGCCATCAACCCCGAGACGCGCATCGTGTTCATCGCCAATCCCAACAATCCCACCGGAACGCTGCTGGCGCCGGCCGAGCTCGACCGTTTCATGAGCCAGGTCCCGGAGCAGGTCTGCGTGGTGCTGGACGAAGCGTATTGCGACTTCGCGCAGTATTGCGCGCGGCAGCGCGGGGTCGAGTACTCACATTCCATGCAGTATGTGCACGCCGGCCGGAACATCGTCGTGCTGCGCACGTTTTCCAAGGCGCACGGCCTGGCGGGAGCGCGCATCGGCTATGGCATCGCGCCGGCCGAGCAGATTTCGTATTTTTCGCGCATGCGAACCGTCTTTTCGGTCACTCATGTTGCCGAAGCGGCCGCGCTGGCCGCCCTCGAAGATGAACAGCACATCCGCAAGACGCTGGAGAACAACGCCGCCGGCATCGAGTACTTGTCGAACAAGATCGGCGAGATGGGATTGCGCGTGGTCCCGACCTGGACGAACTTCCTCTACGTCGAGGTGGGCGAAGACGCGGCCGCGCTGGGAAAGCGCATGCAGGACGAGGGCATCATCATCCGTCCGCTGACCGGCAAATGGGGTGCGCCGCAGGCCATCCGCATCACCGTGGGAACGCCGGAACAGAACCGCCAATGCGTCGCGACCCTGAAAAAAGTGACGGACAAGGTCGGCGTTGCCAGCCGCTGAGCTTTGCCATAGGACTTCCCCGTTGCGGTGGATGTAAATCAGGCGAATTTTCGCTTGCCCTCGCCCGCGTCCTCCCGCCGTTCGCCCTCGACCATGGGCAGACGCGCGGCGCCGTATAGGCCGGCATCGCTGCCCAGCAGCGCGCGCGTAATGATGGTCGGCTGGCCCATGGAAGGGGATACGACCTCCCCGGATGCGCCGGCCGGCGGCGTAACGCGTTCGACGGGCGCGGTGGCGGCGTACACCATCGAGCGCTTCCTCACTTCCTCGAACATGGCCGGGCTGAAAACGCTCCACGCCGCCGCCGCGCCGCCGCCGATCACGTACATGTTCAGGTTCAGCATGTTGACCAGGTCGGCTACCAGGATGCCCAGTGCCCAGCCGACGCGGTGAAAGATATCGCGCGCGGGCTGGTCGCCCTGGATGGCGAGGTTGTACACGATTTTGGCGCTGAACTCGACATCCGGCGCGCTGGCGGCACGGGACAGTTCCGGAGCGCTTCCGTTGGCGATCGCCTCCCGCGCCATGCGCACCACCGCGGTGGCGGAGGCAAATTGCTCGACGCAGCCGATGTTGCCGCACTTGCAGCGCGGGCCGCCGGGATCGATGGTCATGTGGCCGACCTCGCCCGCCATGCCGGTCATGCCGCGCCAGATCTTGCCGCCGAGCACCAGGCCGCCTCCGACGCCGGTGCCGAGCGTAATCATGCACATGGATTCCTTGCCGCGAGCGGCGCCCAGCCAGGCTTCGCCGAAGGCGGCGGCGTTAGCGTCGTTTTCCAGCAGGACGGGCGCGCCCAGCCGTTGTTCGATCTCGTTGCGCACCGGGTAGTTGTGCCAGCCGGGCAGGTTGGGCGACTCGCGCAGCATGCCGGTACGCCTGTCAATGATCCCGGGAATGCCGATGCCGGCGCCGATCATGCGCCCGCTGCGGCTGAATCTCGCCGCGAGCTCGCGGATGGCATCGCACATTTCGGAAATCACGTAATCGCGTCCGCGCGCTACGTGCGTGCCCAGGGTCACCTTCTCCAGCAGCGTGCCTTGATCGTCCACGGCAGCGATGCGCAAGTTGGTGCCGCCGAGATCCACTCCAATCGCGAAGGATGGCATGGCTGGCATTTTAGAACGTCGCGAGCGAGAAACGGTTGTGTAAGAGCTGTCAGCTATCAGCTCTCAGCCGTTTTTGCTGAAAGCTAAGAGCTAATAGCTGATAGCTATTCTTGGCACTTCGGGCAGTAGTGGCTGCTGCGCCCTGCGATCACGACGCGCTTGATGGCGGTGCCGCAGGAGAGGCAGGGCTCGCCTTCCCGCCCGTAAACGCGATGTTGAAACTGGAAGAACCCGGGTTCGCCGGCAGCGTCCACATAATCGGAAACCGAGGAGCCGCCGGCGGCGATGGCTTGGTTCAGCACCTGCTGCACGGATTGAAACAGGCGGTGAAGATCGGCGCGGGTGAGCGTGGCGGCGCGGCGGCGAGGACGAATGCCGGCGCGGGCCAGCGACTCGTCGGCGTAGATGTTGCCGATGCCGCGCAGCAGCTTTTGATTGAGCAGCGCGCTCTTGATCGGCGTCTTGCGTTTGCGGAAGAGGCCGGCGAACAATTCGAAGCCGATGTCCAGCGGTTCGGTCCCGGCGGTTTCGAAGGGCTCGCGGACAACGGAGAGTTTGCCGAACATGCGCGGATCAACGAAGCGCAGTTCCCTGCCCGACTGCAGCCGCGCCACCAGGTGCGTGTGTTTGGCCACGGGGGCGTCGGGTGGACCCACCGTGAGCCGGCCGGTCATGCCCAGGTGCACGATAAAGTGAGCACGTGTGGCGCGGCCGCCCTCGGCCGCGGCTGATTTGCGATGACGCCTCGCGGGCGAGGGCGCCCGCGCCACATCCAGATCAATGACGATGTGCTTGCCCATCCTCCGCACGCCGGCAATGCGCGCGCCGGCCAGGATCGCGGCGATCTCTTCCGGTGGCGATTTCAGCGGCTGTCGCCGGCCGCTGAGCCAGACGTCCTCGATCACGTCGCCGACGACGCTGTTGCGCAGTCCGCGGACAACGGTTTCGACCTCGGGCAGCTCGGGCACAGAAACAGTTTATTGCATGCCCGAGTGGTCGAATCACACGATAAACTGGTGGAAATCCCAATCATGAACACTGTTTCAAGAGCCGCCATTGTTCTGTTGATAGTTGCGATCGCTGGCATGGTCGTGCTCAGGTTTGTTGTGCCGCTCTTCGCCAACTTATTCTTAGGTGTAGGGGTAGAGGTTCCTGCGTGGCTTGTAACTAGATTCGGACTGAGGGCAGCATTGGTACTGTCACTTGGGGTGGCTTCGACCATGTGCTTAGTCGTCCTTGTCGGGGCGTTCTATCTGATTCGAAAGCTAGCTCATTGAACTGCTGCATTGCCCTACTGCGCGCCTCAATGTAAGATTCCACGTACACTCCTTCGGCTGGCGAATTCCTGTAATTCAGGCCTGCAAGATCGCGCCGCCGTCAGTGTGCGCATTCCGCTCGCGCGCGAGGCCGAAGTTTGAACCATCCCAACACAGCGGTCGTGGTCGGCGCCCAGTGGGGCGACGAAGGCAAGGGTAAGATCGTGGACGTGCTGTCGTCGCGCTTCAGCGTGGTGGCGCGCTATGCCGGTGGGCACAATGCCGGCCACACGGTCACCATCAACGGCAAGCGTTTCGTGCTGCAACTGGTGCCGTGCGGCATCCTGCGCGAGGGCTGTCGCGCGGTAATCGGCAACGGCGTGGTGCTCGACCCGTTCGCGCTGCTCAAGGAAGTGGACGCTCTGCGCGCCGCCGGCGTGCGGGTGGACGGCAACCTGTTCATCAGCAACCGCGCGCAGGTCATCCTGCCCTACCACCGCATGATCGAGCTGGCGGCGGAGAATGCGCCCGGACGCGTCAAAATCGGCACCACGTCACGCGGCATCGGCCCGGCGTACGAAGACAAGATGGGACGGCGCGGTCTGCGCATCGCCGACTTGCTCGATCTCGAGCTGTTGCAGAAGCACATCGAGAACGCGTGCCGCGAGAAAAACATGATCGCGCACGCGCTGTTCAATTCCGAGCCGCTCGATGCGGAGGAGATGTTCCGCGAGTATGCCGGGGCATCGAAGCAGATCGCGCCCTTCGTTTGCGACACGGCAGCGCTGCTGAACCAGGCCATCGCGCGCGGCGAAGCGGTGATGTTTGAAGGCGCGCAGGGCACGATGCTCGACATCGATCACGGCACCTACCCGTTTGTCACCTCTTCCAGCGCAACCTCCGGCGGCGCGGTGATCGGCACCGGCGTCGGCCCCACCTCCATCGGCACGGTCATCGGCGTGAGCAAGGCGTACTGCACGCGGGTGGGCGAGGGGCCCTTTCCCACCGAGCTGCACGATGCCACGGGCGAAGCGATCCGCAAGAGAGGCAACGAATACGGGGCGGTCACGGGACGTCCGCGGCGCTGCGGATGGATCGACCTGCCGCTGCTGCGCTACTCGGCGATGGTCAACGGCATTGCGTGGCTGGTGGTCACGAAGCTGGATGTGCTGGACGAACTCGCCGAAATTCCGGTGTGCGTTGCGTACAAGATCAACGGCAAGAAGACCTCGGAGATTCCGGCGCAAGCTGCCGGGTACGAAAAGATTGAGTGCGTGTACGAGACGCTGCCGGGCTGGCGCCAGTCCACCGAGGGCGTCACCGAATTCGGCAAGCTTCCCGCGAAAGCGCGCGCCTACATGGCGTTCATCGAAAAAGAGAGCGGCGCGAAGGTGGGCATGATCTCCACCGGTCCCGGCCGCGAGCAGACCATCATCACCCCGGATTTCGCGGCGGAACTGGACAAGCTTCGGGGAAAGGCGAAAGCAGGCTCTTAGCTCATAGCCCTTAGCTGTTAGCTGTTAGCATTCAGCGCAGTGGTGCAGGCTGAAGAGTTTTGTCGCAACCGTGCCGCGCCGCTGGCGCTCGCGAGTTTAATTTCACCTTTCCCACCGCTGCCGCGGTGGGCTAACGAATTCCGCCCGCGTTCGCGGGCTCGTTGCTACAGCCACCGCGGCCGATTTGCCGACCGCCACGCCGCAATTTAAAATCACTGACCCGGAGCCGATCATGCTCGTTTTGCTCGTGCAATTCACCGTCAGGCAAGGCTCGGAAGAACAGGCGCGACACTTCATCCAGAAAATGCAGGAACACTCCCGGCGCGAGCCGGGCTGCCGGATGTACGTCGGCCACCAATCATCGAGAGATCCACGCCATTTTTGCTTTTACGAGCAGTACGACAGTGCGGAGGCGCTCGACACGCATCGCGACGGCGCCGTACTTCCGCGACTACGTCACCAACGGCCTGGAAAAACTGATGGAGGCCGTCACTCGCGAACTGTACCAGCCAGATGCAAACCGGGCAATTGCAAGGAACATCAACGGAGGATGGCAAATGGTGAAACCAATTCCGTATGGAATGCACAGCATCACGCCGCACCTGTTGGTGGACGGAGCGGCCAAGGCAATCGAATTTTACAGAAACGTATTCGGCGCGGAAGTAGTGCGGCCGATCAGCACCACGCCCGACGGCAAGGTCATGCACGCGCACCTGAAGATCGGCGATTCCCACCTGATGATGGCCGACGCATTTCCCAAGGAGTGCATGGGCTCGCCGAAATCGCTGGGCGGAACTCCGGTGGTGCTCACGCTCTACGTGCCTGACGTGGATGCCACCTGGAAGAAGGCGACAGACGCCGGGGCGAAACCGATGTTCCCGCTGACGCAACCAGTTCTGGGGCGACCGATACGGCATGGTCCAGGACCCGTTCGGGCACATGTGGGCGCTGGCGACGCACATCGAGGACCTCACACAAGCGGAGATCGAGGAGCGCGCGAAGTCGGCATTCGCGCACGCGGGACAATAGGAGTTAGTGGTTAAGAGTTAGGAGTTAGCGGTTGGGAGTTGGTGTCGAGCGAATACTGGGAGTTGGTGTTCGAGCGAATGCTGCGGTCCGCAGCGTGCCGCCTGCTAACTCCTAGCTACTTCTGTCCAGCATGAGCACGCCGCCGCGCGCGTAGCTGTCGCGCTCGACGTCCACGAAGGTCACGACGATGCCGTCGCGCGGAGTTTTGGCCTCTTCCACCATGACGTCGGTGATGCGCTCGGCAATCTTGCGTTTCTGCTCGGTGGAGCGGCCCTTCAGGAGCGTGATTTGAACCAGAGGCATAGCAGCCCTCAGCTTTCAGCTATCCGCTCTCAGCCAGGCCGGTTTAGCCGATAGCTGAGAGCCGAGCGCCGAACGCCCTTAGTGCACTAATTGGTATCCCGCAAAGAAATACGACAATTCGAAGCGGGCGGTGTCGTCGGCGTCGGAGCCGTGGGTGGCATTGCGCTCGATGCTGGATCCCCACTTCTTGCGGATGGTGCCTTCCGACGCGTTCGCCGGATTGGTGGGACCCATCAGGTCGCGCCACGCTTGAATGGCTTCTTCCTTCTCCAGCGCGATCACCACGATCTGCCCGCTCGACATAAAAGTGGTAAGCGAATTAAAGAACGGCTTGCCGGCGTGCACGGCGTAGAAACCTTCCGCTTCCTCTTTCGAGATGTGCAGCATCTTCATCCCGAGAACGCGGAAACCTTTGGATTCGATGGTGGCGAGAATATCGCCGGTGGCGTTCTTGGCGACCGCGTCCGGCTTAACGATGGCAAGAGTACGTTGCAGTGTCTTCATTCTGTCCAGTAGTTAGTAGAACTGGTTTCAAAAGTCGTTCTTGGGAAGGGCACGGAGAACCTGTCCCGAGCGAAGCCGAGGAGCCGTGCCGCCGAGGTCGCAGAATCCTGGGCTTTAGCCCCTGAGGGTTGAACCTCCGACGCCCTGACCGACTTTTGAAACCAGCTCTAGTCAGGAGTCAAAAGTCAGCGTTTCGCAACGAAACGGCGAGCTGCGCCCGGAAATTCGGGGCGCTCACAACTCGCATTCGCAGCTATGCTCTTGCCGCCGCCCCGATCACCGACAGCACGGTATCGCCGATGTCGGCCGGTGAATTGGCAACCTTGATGCCCGCCGCTTCGAGCGCGCGAATCTTTTCCGCCGCCGTGCCGTGTCCGCCGGAGATGATGGCGCCGGCGTGGCCCATGCGCCGTCCCGGAGGCGCGGTCTGCCCGGCGATGAACGACACTACCGGCTTCCTGACGTGCGCCTTGATGTACTCCGCGGCAGTTTCCTCGGCATTGCCGCCGATTTCGCCGATCATGACGATGGCCTCGGTCTGCGGGTCGCGGTTGAACAGCTCAAGGCAATCCACGAAATTCGTACCGATGATCGGGTCGCCGCCGATGCCGATTGCCGTCGACTGGCCCACGCCGCGCTGGGTCAACTGGTAGACCGCCTCGTAGGTCAGCGTCCCGGAGCGCGAGACGATGCCGACGGGCCCTTCGCGATGGATGTGTCCCGGCATGATGCCGATCTTGCATTTGCCGGGCGAGATGATGCCTGGGCAATTCGGCCCGATCAGGCGCGAGCGCCGCGTCTGCAGGAATTCCCAGACGCGCACCATGTCGGTGGTCGGCACGCCCTCGGTGATGCAGACGATCAGCTCAATCTCGGCGTCGGCGGCTTCCATGATCGCGTCGGCGGCAAATGGCGGCGGAACAAAGATGACCGAGGCGTCCGCGCCGGTTTTGTCCACCGCTTCCTGCACCGTGTTGAATACCGGCCAGCCCTCGTGCGTGCTGCCGCCTTTGCCGGGCGTGACCCCGCCGACGATTTTCGTGCCGTACTCGGCGCAGGTCTTGGCGTGGAACGTGCCTTCCTTGCCGGTCAGGCCCTGGACCAGAACTTTCGTATTTTTGTTGATCAGTACGCTCATGGATTAGCTCTCAGCTCTCAGCTCTCAGCTTTCAGCAATCAGCGATTGGTGCTATGCCCGTCCTGCTGCCGCAACCACTTTTTCCGCCGCGTCTTTCATGGTTTCCGCGACGATGAAGTTCAGTCCGGAATTCTTCAAAATCTCGCGTCCCTGCTCGACGTTGGTGCCTTCCAGCCGCAACACGATCGGGAGCTGGATGTTCATCTTCCGCGCCGCCTCGACCACGCCGTTGGCCAGGGTGTCCACGCGCAGGATGCCGCCGAAAATGTTGATCAGCACGGCGCGCACATTCTTGTCGCTGAGCAGGATTTCGAAGGCGTGCGTCACCTGCTCCTCGTTGGCGCCGCCGCCGACGTCGAGGAAGTTCGCCGGCATGCCGCCCGCGTACTTGATGATGTCCATGGTCGACATCGCCAGCCCGGCGCCGTTCACCATGCAGCCGACGTTGCCGTCGAGCTTGATGTAGTTCAGCCCGTACTTGCTGGCCTCGACCTCCAGCGGGTCCTCTTCGGTGATGTCGCGCAGATCGCGAATGTCCTGGTGGCGGAAGAGCGCGTTGTCGTCGAAGTTGACCTTGGCGTCGAGCGCGAACAGGCGGCCGTCCTTGGTGGTGATCAGCGGATTGATTTCCACCATGGACGCGTCGGTGTCGAGATATGCCTTGTACAGCCCGCTCAGGAAGGCGACGGCCTGGTTGACCAGCTTGCCATTCAGGCCGAGGCCAAAGGCGATCTTGCGCGACTGGTACTGCGCCAGGCCGACCGCGGGCTCGATGTGCTCCTTGAGAATCAGCTCGGGGTGCTCGGCGGCGACCTGCTCGATTTCCATGCCGCCCGCCTGCGACGCCATCACCAGCAGCTTGGCCTCCGGCGATCGAGCAACATGCTCAGGTAGAGCTCGCGCTCGATGGGCAGACCTTCCTCGATCAGCAGGCGGCGCACCACGCGCCCTTCCGGCCCCGTCTGGTGGGTGACCAGCGTCATGCCGAGCATCTTCCCTGCCAGTTCGCCGGCCTCTTCCACCGACTTGGCGATCTTGACGCCGCCGCCCTTGCCGCGGCCGCCGGCATGGATCTGCGCCTTCACCACCACCACCTGCGAGCCGTTGTCCATCAGCCGGCGCGCGATGCCCTCGGCCTCCTGAACGGTGGCGGCCATCTCGCCACGCGGCACCGCGACGCCATACTTCGCCAGAATTGCTTTTGCCTGGTACTCGTGAATTTTCATGGTAGGAATCCGCTGTACATCGAGTGCATGAAACCGACGCGAAACTTGTGATTGTATAAAACCCGGCGCGATGCGTAAATCGAATAACGGCGCTGGTCATTGTCACAGCCTAATGTGATCGGAGGTATTGCATGCGCGCGACCATCTTCGGCGAGATGCGGCCGCGACTCGCGACTCGCGACTTCGGTAGCGGCTACTTCTTCGCCCGCTTCGCCGACGCCTCGATGTACGTTTTGAACTTTTCCGGCGCGTCCGGCGGCGCGATTTCGAACGTCAGCTTCAGATCGTTGTCGCCGGTTTTGACGTAGGTCAGGCGGTAGCGTGGCCCGGGCTGCCCGGCTTCGCTGACCATCACCAGCTTGCGCGCGCCGTCGGTGAACTGGACGACGTAATGGATGACGTGCCCTTCATTGTCCCAATAGTCGGCGCGCGTCATCTTGCCCGACGGATCCGGATAGATCACCATCAGGTCGTCATGGCGGTACGCCGGCTTGTCCTTGGTGGCGGGATACTGCGCGTAGTTGTGCCGCACCAGCACCGCGCCTTGCAGTTCCGGAGTAAACGTGAAACCGCCGCTGCCCTGCCCCGGTCCTCCGCCGCCGGCGCTCTCCCAGGCGCCCAGGAAGGGCTGCCAGTCTGCCCAACGGTCTTTCGGCAATTCCTGGGCGACTGCCATGGTCGTGGACAGCACCAGGATCGCTACGATGCATCGGTGCACAACGGCCTCCACCAAGACGGCGAATTATACGCGGAGCGGTCGCAGAGCGCGCAGCAGTTGAATCCCGCCGCCAGGATGCGATAATCGCTGACTGTCGCATAACCAAGGAGGCGGAGGATGAAAGATACGCTGCGGCCGGGACTCACGCATGAGTTCCGCTTCCGCGTGCCGGAGACCAAGACCGTGCCGCATCTCTACCCGGAAGCACCGGAATTCCAGGTGATGCCGCAAGTGCTGGCCACCGGCTTCATGGTTGGGCTGCTGGAATGGGCGTGCATACAGGCCATCAACCCGCACCTCGATTGGCCCAATGAACAGTCGGTCGGCACCCTCGTGAATTTCAGCCACACTGCCGCCACCCCGCCCGGCATGTACGTAACCGTTCGCGTGAAACTGGAAAGTGTGGAAGGCCGCAAGCTCACCTTCTCCGTCACCGCCGACGACGGCATTGACAAGATTTCAGAAGGCACGCATGAGCGCTTCGTGATTGACGCCGCCAAGTTCAACGGCAAGCTGGCAGCTAAGGCAGAACGCGCCGCGGCGATCGGAGCCAAGTGAGAGCCCGAATCCAGGTCCGGCAATGATCCTGGACGCCATTCACCGCATCGCCAACCATCGCGAGTCGCTCTCGCGCCAGGATGCGCGCGCGGTGATGAGCGAAATCCTGGCCGGCGGCGCCACCGACGTCCAGATTGCCGCGCTGCTGGTGGGGCTGCACATGAAAGGCGAGACGGTGGATGAGATCGTCGGTTTCGCCGAGGCCATCCGCGCCGCCGCCACGCCGCTTCCGCTCACCAGGGATTCCGCGCTCGACGTCAGCGGCACCGAGCGCGACGCGCTGGTGGACACCTGCGGCACCGGCGGCGATGCCAGCGGCACCTTTAACATCTCTACCGCCACCGCGCTCTGTGTGGCCGGAGCGGGCGTGCGCGTGGCGAAACATGGCAACCGCAGCGCAAGTTCGAAGTGCGGCTCCGCCGATGTCGTCGAAGCTCTCGGCGTGGACATCACGCTGCCGCCGGCGCGGATCGCCGCCTGCCTGGAGCAGGTCGGGATCGCATTCCTGTTCGCGCCCGCCATGCATTCGGCGATGAAACACGTGCAAGCGGCGCGGCGCGAGCTGCGCCTGCCCACGGTCTTCAACCTGCTCGGCCCGCTCACCAATCCCGCCAATGCTTCGGCCCAGGTGGTTGGCGTGTATTCCGCGGACCTGGTTGAGAAACTCGCGGAGGCCCTGGCGATGTTGGGATTGCGCCGCGCCCTGGTGGTGCACGGCAACGACGGTCTCGACGAGATCACTATTACCGGCCCCACACGAGTGGCGGAAATGCGGGACGGCATCGTGCGTGCTTACGAAGTCACGCCGGAGGAGTTTGGGCTGAAGCGCGCGCCGCTGGAAGCCATTTCCGGCGGCGACGTGCGGGAAAACGCCTCCATCATCCACCAGATCCTCGACGGGAAGGAGTCCGCGCGGCGCGATGTCGTGCTGCTGAATGCCGCCGCGGCGCTAGTCGCCGCCGGACGCGTGGTAACCATCCAGGACGGCATTCCGCGGGCCGCGTTCGCTCTCGATTCCGGCGCCGCTCGCGCCAAGCTCGACGCGCTGGTGCGCTTCACCAGCAGATCATCATGTCCTCCCGACTGACGCTGAAGCTGTTCGACTTGTGCGGCTCCATGCCCGCGCCCCTGGCTCCGCGGCCGGGACGTAGGCGGCCAATCGCCCTCGGGCAGAACAGTTTGGCCTTCAGAACTTTGTATAGAATGATCGCAACGCAACGGAATCAACATTCGCCCACAAGAGTAGTGCAGTCACCAGTCCCGGAGGAGTGACGGTGGAGATTGTCGGAGAGGTGTTACAGCAGGTCCTGACCTCACGCAACGTCTGGAACAGCCGTGGCGACCCGGAAAAGGTGCGCGGCGAAATCAGCTCCGCCTCCTGCGTCAAGCTGCAGGAACTTGTCGGGTTGGTGGATGCGCGGCGAACGCTCGAAGTCGGCTGCGCGACGGGTGTCTCGACGCTGGCGATCCTCTCCAAGCTCGAGCAACTTGGCGGTGACAGGACACACATCGCCATCGACCCCAATCAAACCGGATACGAGTCGGGCTACTCAGGCATTGGCGTCGAAATGGTCCGCCGGGCGGGGCTGCAGCAGCGTTTCACGCTGATCGAAAAACCGAGCCATCTCGGACTTCCTGTGCTGCTGGCGGACGGCCGCAAGTTCGATTTCATCTTCATCGATGGATGGCATTCGTTCGATTACGCCTTCGTGGATTATTACTATTCCGATCTACTCCTGAACGACGGCGGAATCCTGGTCTTCGACGACGTTTGCATGCCTCCCATTCGCCACGTGTGCTGGTTCCTGGAGACACACAAACCCTACGACTTCCTGGGCGGGCCGGCCACGCTCAGCACCATGCATCCGTGGTTCAAGGCGACCTACCGGTGGAACCCGGCGAATCAGGTCTGGGGTTCCATCCA
The DNA here is from genome assembly GCA_963760265.1 of Terriglobia bacterium. Taxonomy (GTDB): domain Bacteria; phylum Acidobacteriota; class Terriglobia; order Terriglobales; family Acidobacteriaceae; genus JAIQGF01. Next base: position 46,216 of record CAVXCR010000038.1, on the reverse strand, counting down.
GGCGTATCGAAAACGAAGCAGCAGCATGGTGCCCTCCGATTTCTTTGAAGCTCCGTTTTACCCGCATTACCGGCTGTACCGATGGTGGTTGCGCCTACGAGGATTGCGAATTCGCAACCCGTATTAGCCGGGCTAACTTCCCGCGCTCTCGACGATGCTCACCGGCACCTTCTGCATGTACTGCGCCACCTGGACTTGCCAGCGCAATTCCTGCGTCATGCTGGTTTGCAGCGCGGCCGCAGCCGCCGGTTCGCCGTGCACCAGGTAGGTTTGCGACGGCGCTTTCGTGAAACGTGCGCAGCCATTCCAGCAGTTCCGGCGTGTCGGCATGATCGCTGAACTGCTCCAGCGCCGCTACTTGCGCCCGCACCGGGACGATCTCGCCGTACATCTTCACTTCCCGGGCGCCGTTCTTGATGCTGAATCCGCGCGTGCCGGGCGACTGGAAGCCGATGAACACCACCAGGTTCCGCGGGTCCGGCAGGCGCTGCGTCAGGTGGTGCAGAATTCGGCCGCCGGTGCACATGCCGCTGGAGGAGACGATGATCATCGGGTAGTGGCTGTCGTTGATCTTCTTCGATTCCGCCGGCGTGGTATCGAAATAGAATCCGTCCCAGGTCAGCGGCGAGCCGTAACGCGCGATGAGCTGCTTGGTTTCGTCGCCGAACTCCTCCGTGTGCTTCAGGAAAATGTTGACCGCCTGAATGGCCATGGGGCTGTCGGTGTGCACCGGCACGCGCGGAATCTGGCCTGACTCCATCAGCTCCTTCAGCATGAACAGCAGCTTCTGCGTGCGCTCGACCGCGAACGCGGGCACGATCACGCAGCCGCCGCGCTGCACCGTCTCACGCACCCGCCGCGCCAGTTCCGGGCGAGGATCGGTCGTGGGATGCAGCCGGTTGCCGTACGTCGATTCCATCACCAGCAGGTCGGCGCTCTCGCCCTCCGTCGGACCGGAGTGCACCACGCGGCCGGGAGCGATTTGCGAATCGTGCACGCGGCCGATGTCGCCGGTGAACAACAGCCGCCGCGCGCCCAGCGTGATCTCCACCATGGACGATCCCACAATGTGCGCCGCGCGGACGAAGCGGAACGCGAAGTCGGGCTGCAACTGCTGGGTTTGCCCGAAGTCCACCGGTCGGAAGAACTTCATGCAGTCCTCCGCCTCCTGCGAGGTGTACAACGGCAGCGCGGGCGAGTGCTTGGAGGATTTGCGCTTGTTGTGAAACGCCGCATCTTCTTCCTGGAGGTGTCCGGAATCGGGAAGCAGGATGGAGCACAAGTCAATCGTCGCCGGCGTGCCGTAGATCGGTCCCTGGAAGCCCTCCTTCACCAGCCTGGGAATCCAGCCGGAGTGGTCGAGGTGCGCGTGCGTAAGGATCACGGCATCGAGATCGCGCACCGGAATCGGAAGGTCCTGCCAATTGCGCTCGCGCCATTCCTTCTGGCCCTGGAAGAGCCCGCAATCAATCAGCACTTGAAGACCGTCACCGTCGCTGCCGTTTGAGGAAGTGTTGATCAGGTGTTTGGAGCCGGTGACCACGCCGGCAGCGCCGAGAAACTGGATGTAGGCCAAGAGAGTCCTCCGAGGAAAGCGAGATTTTAACGGAAGCTACCTAGCAATTAGCAGTTACGCAATTAGCCTGGTGAATCGAGCATCTGCGGACAACCCGGAACCAGGTGCTTGGTAATCGCTACTTGGTAATCGCTAATGCTACTTCGGCGCAACCGCCATCGCATTATTGTTCATGTTCGATTCCGGCACGCTGCCGTCATTGACCACGGCCTCGGTCGGCATGGTCGGCACTTCGACCCGCTCCACCGCCTTGCTCTTCCCTTTCACCAGCATGCGTTTGGTGCGCTCGCCGCCCTCGGCGCGCACGAACACCGGCACTTCGGCCGCTGCGTCGCCATCATTGGCGAGGGTCACCGTGACCACATACGTCCCGTTCAGCGTGGTACGCGGGAAAACGGAGTCCACGCGAAAATCCGGAAGCCCGCGATCGCGATAAAGCCAATCGTCGAAGAACCATTCCAGGTCGCGCTTCGCCGCCTGCTCGATCAGGCGCGGCATGTACGCGGTATCCTTGTCTTCGAGCGGGCGATACTTCTTCAACGCCTGCTGCAGCGCGGCCTCGCCTACCATGTCGCGCAGCATCCACCAGACATACATTGCCTTGACGCGGTACATGACCTCGTCAGTGGAGTTGATCAGACCAGGCGCAGTTCGTGTGGCCCGGGTCTCTAGGGTTTGCGGCTCGGAGACTTGTGCCTCCCCGGCTTCCGCGGCCTGCAGCGCCGGCAGGAAGTTTTGCATGTACGCCAGCGCGGCGGCGCGGCCGCCCTGTCGCTCCCGCTCCAGCGCCTGCGCGAAGTGCGCCAGGCCCTCTTCGATCCACGGCCGCGGCGAACTGAACGATGCGTGCACCAACTGGTGCATCATGCGGAGCTGGATAGCGTTGCGGTCGGTCAACTCCAGCGGGGTAAACAGTATCGGGCCGCTTTCAAACGGCAAGTCGCCGATGTTGGGAAGTTGCACCACCTGGACCTTCGTCTTGGGCGCGCCGAACCACTCGGTGGCAAAGGGCAAAACTTTTTCCGCCGCCAGCGCATATTCCTGCGCCGCCGGAGCTTGCGGCGGCAGGTGGTACACGTTGGTATCGGGCCGCGTGAGCGCTGTGTACTCGGCGACGGCAAAGGCCGGCACCGTCGTCGCAACCGGCGAGAAGGTGTACGCCGAACAGCCCATGGCGGTCGCCGCCTCCTCGCCCGCACCCATGGCGTGCCGGCTGACTCCTTCAGCGCTGCCGTTCGCGACTGTGGTCAACTCGCTTTCGCCCACCCAGCAGAGGTTCACGCGCATATTTGTATCGTGCTGCGACCTTTTCCAATCATCGAGCGCCGCAAACAGCGAGTTGTCGGACACGCTCGCCGCCGGCAGCGAGACCGGATACCACGCGACGTAGCCGATGCCGCGCACTGCCGTGACCGGCTCCGCTACCTGGTCCCAGTCGCTGTGCGCCGCGGTTTCGGCGGGCACTCCGATGCGCGTCAGCCGGGTGGTGTCCTGCGCAATCTCGCCCGCATAGCCGACTTCGAGTTCCAGCGTTCCCTTGGAAGGCACGGCGGATGGCAGCGTCACCACGGCTTCGGTGACCGCGCCCGTGTGATCGATATCGGTGGTGTACGGCTCCGCGACATACTGCAACGGCTTGCCATTCAACTCGATCAGCCGCCAGGTGAGTGACGAGGAAATCTGCAGCGTCAGGTTTCGCTGCGCAGCCTGCGAGTCGTTGCGCAGTCGCACCTTGCCGCGGGCGGCGATGGCGTGCCCCTCAGGATCAATGCGGACTTCCAGGTCGTAGTGGATAAACGTGAACGCCGTGCGATCGACGCCGAACGACTTGACGCAGAGGACACAGAGGACACAGAGGAATTTCAACCATTTCATTTCTTCGTTTCCTCTGCGTCCTCCGCGTCCCCTGCGACCAATTTCCGTCGTCGCTGGCGCGCGACTTCATACATCACCACTCCCGCGGCCACCGAGACATTCAGCGACGGCACCTGCCCGAGCATCGGTATCTTGACCACGAAATCGCAGTGTTGGCGCACGTGCTCGTGCAGGCCCTTGCCTTCGGCGCCGAGCACCAGCGCGCAATCCATGTTGTAGTCGATCTCGTCGTACAACCGGTCGCCGCGCTCGTCGAGGCCGACGGTCCACACGCTCTTGCGCTTCAGTTCCTCCACCGTGCGGCTCACGTTGGTGACCTTGGCGATGGGCAAATGTTCCGTGGCCCCCGCCGACGCCTTGGCCACTGTGCCGGTCACACCCACGGCGCGGCGTTCGGGAATCACGATGCCGTCCGCGCCCGCGGCATCGGCAGTGCGGATGATCGCGCCCAGGTTGTGCGGGTCCTCCACGCCGTCGAGCACGACGATGAACGCATACTTGCCACGGCGCTGCGCCAGCAGGTCGTCCACATCCGAGTAGTCTTTTTCCGACGTGACCGCCACCACGCCCTGGTGCGACGGCTCCCCGGCCAACCGGTCCAAATCCTGCCGCGGCGTGGAACGAACCGCGATTCCTTGCGCGCGACATTCGGCAATGATGCGCTGCACGCGCTGATCGTGCCTCTCGCGCGCCACCGCCACGTACTCGAAGGCGCGCCCGCGTGCCTTCAGCGCCTCGGTCACCGCATTGATGCCGTAGATGACGGCCATCGGTAGAGTCTAGCAGGGCGGTAGCTCGTAGCTGGTAGCTGGCAGCTCGTGGCCGCCGGTCCCAGCTACCAGGTAGCGGTTACTCAATCCCCGCTGCTAGACTGGAGTTGTGAACGACGTATTCATTCTTTCCGCCGTGCGCACGCCGATCGGCAAATTCGGCGGCTCGCTGGCCTCTCTGACCGCTGTCGACATGGGCGTGATCGCTGCCAAGGCCGCGCTCGACCGCGCCGGGGTCAGCCCCGATCAGGTGGACGAGACGATTTTCGGCAACGCGCGCCAGGCCGGAGGCGGCCCCAATCCCGCGCGCCAGATTTGCATTCGCAGCGGCGTGCCGGACTCTGTCCCCGCTTACACCGTCAACCAGGCATGCGCTTCCGGCATGAAGAGCATCGTGCTCGGCTGGCAGGAGATCTCCCACGGCAACCTGGAGTGCGTGCTCGCCGGCGGCACCGAGTCCATGTCGCGCCTGCCCTATTACCTCGACGGAGCCCGTTGGGGCCTGCGCATGGGCAACACCGAACTGGTGGACGGCATGTATCGCGACGGCTTCCTCTGTCCCATGGCCAAGATGGTGATGGGCGAGACCGCCGAGCTTCTGGCGCAGAAGTACCAGATCACGCGCGAGGAGCAGGACCAGTTCGCGCTGTGCTCGCAGCAGCGCGCCGAGCGCGCGCTCAACGCCGGGCGCTTCAACGACGAGATTGTGCCGGTGACCATCGAGAGCAAAAAGGGTACGCAGGTCGTCACCCGCGACGAGCACCCCTTCCTCGGCGCCACCCTGGAGAAGATGGCCAAGCTGCCGCCGGCCTTCGGCAAGAGCGGAACCATCACCGCCGCCAACGCTTCCGGGATCACCGATGGCGCCGCCGCCGTGGTGCTCGCTTCCGAGCGATTCGTGAAGCAGCACAACCTGAAGCCGCTGGCGCGAATCATCGGCGCCACCTCGGCGGGCGTGGACCCGCGTTACATGGGCATCGGTCCGGTGCCCGCGCTGCACAAATTGCGCGACAAGTTCGGTATCGCGCCTGCCGATGTCAGTGTCATCGAGCTCAACGAAGCGTTCGCCGCGCAGGTGCTGGCGTGCGATCGCGAAATCCACTTCGACCGCGACCGCCTCAACGTCAACGGCGGCGCCATCGCGCTCGGCCACCCCATCGGCTGTACCGGCGCGCGCATCACGGTAACGCTCCTGCACGAGATGCTGAAACGAAGACGCGAAGCGCGGCATCGCGACGCTGTGCGTCAGCGGCGGCATGGGCATGGCGCTGGCGCTGGAAAATGCAGAATGAAGAATTAAGAATGCAGAATGAAGAATGTGGAAGTCGCGCCCTATGCAAGTACGGGGGTTTTCATTCTTCATTCTGACTTCTTCATTCTTAATTTCCTGACTTCTTCATTCTTCATTTCGTGGCTATACTGAATGGTTGGAGCTCAGGTTCTGTGGGGGACTGATGCCTTTATCCGCGGTCATTGTTGATGACGAGCAGCTCGCGCGCGACGAGCTTGCCTTCCTGCTGAAATCCGTGGACGACGTTAACGTCGTCGCCCAGGGCAAGAACGGCGTCGAAGCCGTCAACCTGATCAAGGAACACTCGCCCGACCTCGTCTTCCTCGATGTGCAAATGCCCGGCCTCGACGGCTTCGCGGTCATCAAGAAGCTGATGGACAAGAAGGTCAGGCTGCCGCAGATCGTCTTCGCCACCGCTTACGATCAGTACGCGGTCAAAGCCTTCGAAGTGAACGCCGTGGATTACCTGCTGAAGCCGTTCGACAAGGCGCGGGTGGCGCAATCGGTCAAGAAGGCGAAAGCCAAGGTCGCCTCCGCCGGGGTTCCGGCCGAGCGCCTGGAAACCCTGATCCGCAGCCTGGAAGCCAAGCCGCAGCAGCCCGCGAAGATCCTGATCAAGGCCGCCGGCCGCCTCTTCCTGGTGGATCAGAAGGACATCTGCTTCGCCTCGATCGAAGACGGCGTAATCACCGTGGTCACCGCCCAGATCGAAGGCCAGTCAAACTGCCGCACCCTGGAGGAGTTGCTGTCCTCGCTCGACCCCAATCTTTTCTGGCGCGCGCACCGCTCCTTCCTGGTGAACATCAATCGCATCCGCGAGGTCGTGCCCTGGTTCAAGAGCTCCTACCAGCTCAGGATGGACGATAAAAAGCAGTCGGAAATTCCCGTCAGCCGCGCCCAAACCAAGCGCCTCCGCGAACTGTTCCGCCTGTAGGACAGTTTCAGTTTCGAGTTTCAAGGTTTGAGGCTCGTCGTTTTCTCAACAATGCCCTCGGAATGCCCACGTGACTCAGAATGACAGGTAAGGCAAAGCTCTTGCGTCTTTTGGGCGGGCTTCTCATCTTAGGCGTAGTCCTGCTCATCTCGTTTCCTCCCTTGCGGGAGATTCCCGCGTGCGCGGCATTACTAGTGCGCTCGGCGAGTTACGCACCAATTCCCCTCCCTGCCAACTGTGTCGCGCGTCCTGACGTGGCGACAGACGATATGGTGAAGTACCTGGAGAAAGAGCGAATTGTTCGCCGCCTTGTTTTCAAAGAGTGGATTACCTGCAGGAAAGTGGGCCAATTTCCATTAGCGGGTTCTTATGACCCTCATTGGTTGCCCAGCTACGTGCCGGGTACCTACCAGTATCGACGCACAATTATCATCGTCCCCTTTGTTCCGCCCGCTCCTCAAGGCTCTCCTGTCGTGGGCGAAGTCTGCCTGATGCCATGGCGCAAGTATGTTCTTCAGATTGCCGGACAATGCGACGGCAAGTATTCGGTCTGGAGATAATCTTCTGCGGTCCGATGATTGGACCTCCATATCACCATCACAGAGCCATCGAGAGCGCGCCCAAGCCCCTGTATAATCCAAATACCCATGAAAGCCTACGTGTACGTATCGTTCAAGAAGAGTGTGCTCGATCCGCAGGGAAAGACGATCCACGGCGCGCTGCGGAAAATGGGCTATCAGGGCGTGTCCGACGTCCGCCAGGGCAAGTATTTCGAGGTGACCCTTGACGGCCTCGACGAAGCGCAAGCCCGCCAGGAGGTGGAGCGCATGGCGCGCGAGGTGCTCACCAACCCGGTGATCGAGGAGTTCCGGTACTCCCTGGAGCCGCAATAGTTACGTCCGTAACGTGGCGGAATCATCTGGCCTCGCGGGAGAATCAAATTAGGATAGAGTTGTCGCGGAAGCTCCGTGTCTGAAGTCCGGAACCTGACGGCTGCAGCCTTTCACGGGGGTAATCACGTGTGTGGCATTGTTGGATACGTCGGTAAGAAGCGCGTGGTGCCGGTCATCATTGACGGACTGCGCCGGCTCGAGTACCGCGGCTACGATTCCGCCGGCATTGCGGTCGCCGGCAACGGCGAAGGTCTCCAGATCCGCCGCGCCGAGGGCAAGCTGCGTAACCTGGAAGAGGTCATCCGCCTCAAGCCGCTCGACGGCACCTATGGCATCGGCCACACCCGCTGGGCCACGCACGGGCGTCCCACCGAGGAAAATGCCCACCCGCATCGTGACTGCACCGGGCGCGTCGTCGTCGTGCACAACGGCATCATCGAAAATTACCTCACGCTGAAGAAGAAGCTCGCCGAAGAAGGCCACAAGTTCTCCACCGAGACCGATACCGAGGTCATCGCGCACCTGGTCGAAAAGCACCTCAAGCCGCACAACGGCGGCGCGCGCCCCTCCTTGGAAGAGGCGGTTCGCAAGACGGTGAAGGAACTGCACGGCGTGTGGGCGCTCGCCGTGATCTCCGTTGATGAGAAAGACAAGATTGTCGCCGCGCGCAATGGCCCGCCGGCGGTCATCGGGCTGGGCAAGGACGAATACTTTGTCGCCTCCGACGTCCCCGCCATCCTGTATCACACGCGCGACCTGTTCTTCCTCGCCGACGGCGACCTCGCGGTGATTACGCCGGACGGCGTCCAGCTCAGCGACTTTGACGGCAACCCCATCGTGCGCCAGGTGCAGCACGTCACCTGGGACCCGATCATGGCGGAAAAGGGCGGCTTCAAGCATTTCATGCTCAAGGAAATTTATGAGCAGCCGCGCGCCGTCCGCGACACCACCCTGGGCCGCGTTTCCCTCGACAGCGGCAAGATTTTCCTCGAGGAGATGGAGATCACCGAGGCCGAATTCACCAAGCTTGAAAAGATCAACATCGCCGCCTGCGGCACCAGTTGGCACGCCGCCCAGGCCGGCAAATTCATGATCGAGCGCCTGGCGCGCGTCCCGGTCGAAGTGGACTACGCCAGCGAGTGGCGCTATCGCGATCCCATCGTCGCGGCCAATGCGCTGACCATGCTGATCACGCAATCGGGGGAGACCGCCGACACCATCGCCGCCCAGCGCGAGGCCAGGGCCAAGGGCTCCAAGACGGTCGGCATCTGCAACGTCGTCGGTTCCATGGTTACGCGCGAGGCCAACGGCACCATCTACACCCATGCCGGGCCGGAGATCGGCGTCGCCTCCACCAAGGCGTTCACCGCGCAATTGACGGCGCTGTTCCTGTTCTCGCTCTACCTTGCCAACCTGCGCAACACCATCAGCAAGGATGAAGCGCGCATGTATATCGGAGAGCTCGGCAAGATTCCGGGCAAGCTGGAGTCGGTGCTGGCCAAGGAAGAAGAGTCCGAAGACCTGGCCAAGGAATACCATCGCGCGCAGGATTTCCTCTTCCTCGGACGCGGCATTCACTACCCCATTGCGCTGGAAGGCGCGCTCAAGCTGAAGGAAATTTCCTACATCCACGCCGAAGGCTACCCCGCCGGCGAGATGAAGCACGGCCCCAACGCGCTGATTGACGAAGACCTTCCCGTGGTCATCATGGCCACCTGCGATCCCAAGGATCCGGGCTCGCAGATGCGCTACGAAAAGACGCTCTCGAACCTGAAGGAAGTGAAGGCGCGCAGTGGGCGCGTGATCGCTATCGCCACCGAAGGCGACGAGGACATCCGCGAGGCCGCCGACCATGTGGTGTATGTGCCGCCGGCCCCGGAGCTGCTTTCGCCGATTCTCGAAGTCGTGCCTTGCCAGTTGCTGGCGTACCACATCGCCGTGCGCCGCGGCTGCGACGTCGACCAGCCGAGGAACTTGGCGAAGTCGGTGACGGTAGAGTAGCTCTTAGCTCTTAGCTGTGCTGTACCAGGACATAAGTTACTGGACCGTAGGCCCCGGCGCCCTCGCCGGGGCTTTCGTTTGTGCGCCACGAGATCCGCGCCGGCGCGGGCGCCCACGCCCGCGCCTCCGGTTTTGCTAATTGCTAATCGCTAATCGCTAATAGCTGTTGTTCGTGCACCGCCAGCCGATGCGCGATAATCAAATCAGTTAGATGAGCATGGAACGACCATTGCTGACAGCCCGACTGGTTCGCTCCGTCCCGCTCTCCGGCGAGACCAGGCACCTGGAGTTCGCGGTCGAAGATGTTCCCCGCTTCGACTTCACCGCCGGGCAATTCGTTTCCATGAAGGAGCCGCACGACGGCCGCGAGATCACGCGCGCCTACTCCATCGCCTCGCCGCCGCGCGGCAACAACACCTTCGACCTCTGCCTCAACCGCGTGCCCGAGGGATTCTTCTCCAACTTCCTGTGCGATCTTCCCGAGGGAGAAGCCGTTCCCTTCCACGGCCCGCACGGCTATTTCGTGCTCAAGAACCCGGTGCGCGATTCCCTATTCATCGGCACCGGCACCGGCATTGCGCCGCTGCGTGGCATGCTGCAGTGGCTGTTTGCCGATGAATCGCGGCATCGCGGCCGCGAGTTCTGGCTGGTGTTCGGCGTGCGCTACCAGGCCGACCTTTACTACAACGACGAATTCCTGCAACTGGCGCGCGAGCACCCCAACTTCCACTACATTCCCACGCTGAGCCGCGATAACCCGGCGTGGCCAGGCGCGCGCGGTTACGTGCAGGAGCACGTCCGCCGCCTCGCCCAGGGCCGCACCGGCATGGACGCCTACATCTGCGGCCTCAAGGACATGGTGCTGGCCAATCGCGATCTGCTCAAGCAATTGGGGTGGGACAGGAAGTCAATTCTTTACGAAAGATTTGATTGAGTCTTCTTGGGTAGTTAATGTCTCTTCGCCTTTGCCTATCGATCACCGATCATCACGAAAATTATAGGCCCTATCAACTTTCGCCCGCTCTTCTCGATCAATTTTCTCCCGCTCTTCCTTGCTCAGTACCCACGCGTCGTGCATGCGACTCATGACGCGCTGTCCCACCAGGCAGAGCACGCCGATCATCAGGAAGAACGCGCCCGCGATCCCCATGGCGAGCCGGTCCACGATGGATGCGCTGTGCTGCACTTTGGTAAAGATCACGATCGCCGCCCCGCCGATCAGGCACACCGCTGCCAGCAGATTCCACAACCACGACTCCTTGCGCGTCAAGTGCGTCTCTTCCACGTGCAGCGCGCGCCCGGCCAGGAATGCCGCTGCCCCCGCCATCATGAGGAACGAGGAAGCCATGCCGTATTTCAGCGCCACGTGGTCGAGCGAGGCCAATCCGTAGCGCCCGTATGTGTACGCCAGCAACAGCCCGCCCAGAACACCCACGAACACGCCCAACGCCTGCCACAAACGCGCTTCCGCTGACCTAGTCATGCCTTTCCCTCCCCGGGGTCGGCGCGAGTTTAGTACTGCTTGCGCTCGCGATGCCAGTCGTTTTTTGGAGTACTGAGTCCTGGGTCCCGAATTGCGAGTTCGCAGCCTACTAGCCCCCATCCCCCCAGCATTCGCGACTAAATGCAACCTCCTTCCTTCCCACCTCATCTAACACCTTGACAACGTTACACTCAAGTATTATATTGCTCCGGTTATAAATCGATTTTGCAGGCTGAAGTGCAATGTTTTAAATGACTTAGGCAGTAGGAGGCAGGCTCCCATGGGAAAAATTATCGGCATTGACTTGGGCACCACCAACTCCGTGGTGGCGGTCATAGAGGGCGGCGAGCCCAAGGTTATCGCCAACGAGGAAGGCGGTCGCACCACGCCCTCGGTCGTCGGCTTTAACAAGACCGGCGAGCGGTTGGTCGGCCAGGTCGCCAAGCGCCAGGCGATCACCAACCCGGAAAACACGATTTATTCGATCAAGCGGTTCATGGGGCGCCGCTATGACGAAGTCAACGAAGAAATGAAGATGGTTCCCTACAAGGTCGTCCGCGCCGGCGATCACGTGGCCGTGGTGGCGCAGGGCAAGGAATACACTCCGCCCGAGATCTCGGCCATGATTCTCGGCAAGCTCAGGAAGGCGGCCGAGGACTACCTGGGCGGCGCCGTCACCGATGCGGTCATTACCGTGCCGGCGTACTTCAATGACGCGCAGCGCCAGGCGACCAAGGACGCGGGCCGCGTCGCCGGCCTTGAGGTCAAGCGCATCATCAACGAGCCCACCGCGGCGGCGCTCGCCTACGGTTTGGACAAGAAGAAGGACGAGACCATCGCGGTCTACGACTTTGGCGGCGGCACCTTCGATATTTCCATTCTCGAGGTCGGCGAAGGCGTGATCGAGGTGAAGGCCACCAACGGCGACACGCACCTCGGCGGCGACAACATCGACCAGCGCATCGTGGAATGGCTGATTGACGAGTTCCGCAAGAAAGAAGGCCTCAACCTGCGCGACAAGGGCAACGAGATGGCGCTGCAGCGTCTGCGCGACGCCGCCGAGCGCGCCAAGATCGAACTCTCCACCACCATGGAGACCGAGATCAACCTGCCCTTCATTACCGCCGACGCCAGCGGACCCAAGCACCTGGTCGAGCGGCTGACGCGCGCCAAACTGGAATCCATGGTGGAAGACATCATTCAGCGCTCTGCCGGCCCCTGCCGCGCCTGCCTGAAAGACGCCGGCATTGACCCCAGCAAGATCAACGAGGTGGTGCTGGTCGGCGGCCAGACGCGCATGCCGCGCATCCAGGCGCTGGTGAAGGAGCTGTTCGGCAGAGAGCCGCACAAGGGCGTCAACCCGGATGAAGTGGTTGCGGTGGGCGCGGCCATCCAGGGCGGCGTGCTCGGCGGCGAGGTCAAGGACCTGCTGCTGCTCGACGTCACTCCGCTGACCCTGGCCATCGAGACGCTGGGCGGCGTAGCGACGGGAATGATCCCGCGCAACACCACCATCCCGACGCGCAAGACGGAGACTTTCTCCACCGCGGCCGACAGCCAGACGTCGGTCGAGGTGCATGTGCTCCAGGGCGAACGGCCGCTGGCGCGTGACGATCGCACCCTCGGCAAGTTCCACCTGACCGGCATTCCGCCGGCGCCGCGCGGCGTGCCGCAGATCGAAGTGACGTTCGACATTGACGCCAACGGCATTCTCAACGTCACCGCCAAGGACATGGCCACGCAGAAGGACCAGAAGATCACCATCACGTCGTCTTCCGGCCTGAGCAAGGAAGAAGTCGACCGCATGGCCAAGGAAGCCGACGCGCACTCCGCCGAGGACAAATCCAAGCGCGAGGAGATCGAGGCGCGCAACCAGCTCGACTCGCTGGTTTACAACGTCGACAAGATGCTGCGCGAGCACGGCGACAAGATCTCCGGCAGCGAGCGCGGCGATGTCGAAAGCGCCGTCGCCGACGCCAAGAAGGCGCTGGAAGGCACCGACGCCAAGGCCATGAACGCGGCCAAGGATCGCCTCACCCAGGCGTCGCACAAGCTGGCGGAGGCGATGTATCGCCAGGCGCAGCCGCAGGGCGGCGCGGCGGGCGCAGGCCCGCAGCCCGGCGGTCCGCCACCCGGCGGCGACGGCGCCGCACCTCCTCCCGACGGCAAGAAGGACGAGGGCGTCATTGATGCCGAGTACGTGGACGTGGACGAGAAGAAATAAACAAGTCGACGGCTGACGGTCGACGGTCTACGGCGCATTTGCCGGCGACCGTCGACCGTAGACCGTAGACGCGAGGTACACAGTGCAATTCGAAGTCAACCAACAACCCTATTTCCTGGATTTCATCCCCGAGGAAGGCCGCTGGATTCTGTTCAAGGCAACGCGCTCGGGGATCGAGACGGTGCCGGTCGTCAATGACGACGACACCGCGCTGTTCCCCGACAAGATCGAAGTCGATTCCGACCCGGAGGTCGTGAACTAGTGAAATATCTGGACCTGCGTCCGACCATGCGCTCCGGAATTTCAGTCGCAATCGTGTTGTTGGCGCTGGCGCTCACCGCGACCGCGCAGGGCGCCAAGGCGTCGCCGACGGCGCGCCAGTTGACAACCCTGCTGAACGAGTTCCTCGACGCGGCGGGCCGCGGCGACCGCGCTGTCTTCGACCGCTTCTTCGCCGACGACGTCATCTACACCCGCTCGGCGGGCGCGACCGTGGACAAAGCCGAGATCATGAAGAACGTTGACCGCCGCGAGGAGGCCGGCGCGAAGAACTCCTACTCCGCCGACGACGTGACCATCCACGACTACGGCACCACCGCGGTCGTGAACTTTCGCCTGACCGCGCGCATGGAGAAAGAGAAAGGCGGCCGCACGGAAACGACGTACTATCGCAACACGGCGACCTTTCTCAAGCGCAACGGCCAGTGGCAGGTAGTGGCGTGGCAGGCAACCAAGGTGCCGGAAGAGAAACAATCCGCAACGGGCAAGTAACCAGACTATGGCGACCGCGACCAAGAACTATTACGAAACGCTTGGGGTGAAGAAAAGCGCCTCGACCGAAGAGATTCGTAAGGCGTTTCGCAAGCTGGCGCGCAAGTACCATCCCGACGTCAATCCCGGCGACAAGGCAGCGGAAGAAAAATTCAAGCTGCTCTCGGAAGCCAACGACGTCCTCAGCGATCCCAAGAAGCGCAAGATCTACGACCAGCTCGGCTACTACTCGGACAACATCGATCCGGCGGCGGCCGAGGCTTACGCGCGCGCCGGAGGCGGCGGCGGTTTTGGCGGCGGATTCCCCGGTGGAGGCCAGCGCGGCGCCCAGGAAGTTCCCTTCGATTTCAGCGGCTTCGATTTTTCCGACCTGTTCGAAGGCGGCGGCGCGCCACCGCAGCAGCGGCGCGGCGGCGGGTTCCGCGACATTTTTTCCAGCATGTTCAGCGGCGGGCGCGGTGGCGCGGCCGTCGAGGAGCAGCCCGAGCCGGGCACCGACCTGGAATACCAGATCAGCGTCGGCTTCTGGCAGGCCATCCGCGGCGCGGTGATGCGCCTCAACATCACCCGCCTCGATACCTGCGGCAACTGCCGCGGCCGCGGCTACATCGAGTCGCCCGGCGTCTGCCCGGAATGCAAGGGCTCAGGCCATATCCAGCAGACCAGCGGGCGCATGAAATTCAACAGCGTTTGCCCGCGCTGCGGCGGCACCGGAAAGCTGCGCACGGTGTGCAACGTCTGCGGCGGCGAGGGCGTGGTGCAGCGCACCGAACCGCTCGAGGTCCGCATCAAGGCGGGCACGCGCGACGGACAGCGCGTCCGCCTGGCCGGCAAGGGCAACGCCGGACCGCACGGCGGCCCTCCGGGCGATCTCTACATCATCGTGCGCGCCGGCGATCATCCCGTCTTCCATCGCGACGGCGACAATATCAACGTCGCCGTGCCCGTCACCGTGACCGAAGCCGCCATGGGCGCCAAGATCGAAGTGCCCGACCATTGACGGCCGAGCGCTGCTGCGCATCCCGCCCGGCACGCAGAGCGGCCAGAAGCTGCGCCTGCGCGAGAAGGGCGTGCCGTCGGCGATGAAGGACGGCGTACGCGGCGACGAGATCGTCGAAGTCAAGATCGCCGTGCCCATGCCGCGCGACGAAAAGACAAAAGAATTGCTGCGCGAGCTGGCAAAGCTGAACCCGGAAGACCCGCGCGCAGAGTTGTGGAGAAATGTTGTATGAGTAATCCGCTCAGCGGCAACCGCCGGGTACACGTATTCTGGGACGACAGCAACATTTTCATTGCGGGCCAGAAGCATTGTGCCAGCGTCGAGAGCGCAACCGTTGCTGCTGATTTCCGAATTCATTTCCGGAATCTATTCGAGCTCGCCGTGGTTGGACGACCCGTAGGGACTGCAATCTGTGTAGGTTCAATACCACCCGGTCTGCAAGAGTTGTGGGATGAATTGGAAAGAACTGGAATTGCTGTCGAGAAATACGAACGAGGCAAGCAGTCTGGAAAAGAACAGGGGGCCGATCAGTGCTTGCAAGTTCATATGCTCAGGGCTTTAGCCGATGAGGACGAACCGGGAATTGCGGTGCTACTCACCGGGGACGGCGCTGGATACGAAGATGGTGTCGGCTTTCACGCCGATCTTGAGCGTATGCAAAAGAAAGGCTGGGGAATCGAAGTGTTGTCATGGACCCACAGCTGCCGTAAGGCATTACGAGAATGGGCGGACCAAGTCGGGGTCTATGTCCCGCTAGAAAATTTCTATGAATCGATCAGCTTTACGGGCGCGTTGCGGCGTGTGAAACAACTAGGTCTTACAAAACGCCATAAGGCATTTCCGTCGAAGTAATATGGCTAAACGCAGAGGCAAAGGCGCGGGCTGAGTTGTGGAAACAGGTGTAAACTCGCACGCTTCCATGAGGCAAGCGATGGAAAAGCAGTCGCTGTTCAGTCCCCTGGTGATTCTGCGGCTGTTCGCGGCCGTGTTCGTGACCCTGGTCGGTCTTGGCTTCATGCTCAAGGCAGAATTGGTGGGCACGCTCTTCTATTTGGGTGCGTTTTTCGCCGCCATCGGGCTGACCTTCTTCGTGGTGCTGTGGCTGGGGAGCAAAACGGCCTGACGGCTGGTAACTGATTGCCTGAACCCGGAAGACCCGCGGGCGGAATTGTGGAGGCAAGTGTGAACCCTGCAGCTGCAGCGCGGCTGCGCCGGATTGAAAAAGACGCGAGGAGAACCTTGGAGCGGTGGTCGCCTTTCAAAACAGCGTTTGGCGGGGATACGAGCGATTTTGCCGCCATCAAGGAGGTGGACCCAACGGTGGGCAGCGTTCTTGAGGTTATTCTGTTCCATTCAAATCTGGCTGACTCCTGTGTCCAGGCCAAGGCGCTTTTTCCGGCTTGTGTGTTTGCAACAGCTGCTCTTGAGAGTTGGCTGATTCTTGCCTGTATTTCTGACGACCAGCGAGTGCGAAAGAGCCGAGCCTACCGTTGTTTACCACCGAAAACGAGACGGCTTTCATCCCCGCAGCTAGCGTATGCACTGAGCCTGAAGGAACTTCTTTCTCTCGGATCGGAGCTGAACTGGTTTCATTCACCAGCGGTAATCTCTGAGTTGAAGACGTATGTTGGTAGTGTTCTGGTGCGGGAACGCACGAAGAAGAAGGGTACCCTCTCGGAAATTGACAAATTCTTCTTGAGAGAAGCCGCAACGCGGCATATCGGTTCCATACTAGGCACGATGGTCAGAGGCCTTAGGGATGCCATCCACCCAGGCCGACTTCTGCGGGAGGATTGGACGTTTATCATGCACGCGTCCGATGAGAACCTGGGGGCCTTTCTGCTCGCTATTCGAGAATTAATAGACAGTGTTCATTACGGTCTCGCGCTCAGAGCTCGTCGTGCGGCGAAAGCGCTCGCGAGAGAGGCAAAACAGGCATTCTATGGCAAGGCGTAGAGTCAAAGGCGCGTACAGGTTGAGCCGCTTTGCGGGCGTCAACGGAGCGGGAGCCCGCAGGCGAAATCCCGAGCGGAGCGAGGGAACTCATGGCTAAGCGACGAGGCAAAGGAGCGTACATGATCTCTGCCGTCGCGGAGATGTACGGCATTCATCCGCAGACCTTGCGCCTGTACGAGCGCGAGGGGCTGCTGAAGCCCTCGCGCACCGAGGGCAACACCCGCCTCTACACCGACGACGACCTGCAGCGCCTGGAGATCATCCTTTCTCTCGCTCGCGATCTCGGCGTCAACATCAGCGGGATCAGCATCATCCTCGACATGCGGGCGCGCATGGAGGAAATGCAGCGCCAGATGCATGAGTTCCTCACCCACTTCCAGCAGGAGATGCTGGCGCACATGACCCAGGCCGACGCCTCCAAGGGGGCGCTCATCCCGGTGCGCCGCGTTCCCATCGCGCCGGCTCCATCCAATAGCAAGGAAAGGAAATAGATCAGGCAGACGCGCAGAGACACAATTGTTCTACGTAGAACAATTGTGCAAGCTGTGGAAATTGTGGAAATCTACTGCGCCGCCGCGGTGGCCTTCGCCGGGATGCGCCCTGCCTTGGCGAGTTCGCCCTCAATCCAGCGATAGGTCACCGCCAGCCCTTGCGCCAGCGTGATCGTCGGTTCCCAACTCAGCACCCTGCGGAGCAGCGTGTTGTCGCTGTTGCGGCCGCGGACGCCCTGGGGTTTGCCGAGGTCGTGGCGAATGCGCAGGTTCTTGCCGGCGATGCCGGCGATCATCTTCACCAGCCCATCCACCGAGATCAGCTCATCGGTGCCGAGGTTCAGCGGGTCGCGGAAGTCGGATGCCATCAGCCGGACCAGGCCTTCCACGCAATCGTCTATGTACATGAACGAGCGTGTCTGCAGGCCGTCGCCCCAGATGTCAATCTCGCTGCCGTTCTTGGCGAGCGCGACCTTGCGCGAGATTGCCGCCGGCGCTTTTTCCTTGCCGCCGTCGTAGGTGCCGAGTGGACCGTAGACGTTGTGGAAGCGGACGATGCGGGTTTCAAACTTGAAATCGTGCCAGTAGTACTGGCAGAGCTGTTCCGCGAACAGCTTCTCCCAGCCGTAGCCCGGCTCGGGTTCGGCGGGATAGGCGTCTTCTTCCTTGAGCGGCGTGACGTCGGCCTGCTTTTGCTTGGAGCCGGCGTACACGCAGGCGGAGGAAGAAAACAGGAACCGTCGCACGCCATTGGCCCGCGCGGCTTCGAGCATGTGGGTATTAATCAAGGTGTTGTTGCGCGCGATATCGGCGAGCGAGGCGGTGATGTAGCCGATGCCGCCCATGTCGGCCGCCAGGTTGTACACCTGGCCGATGTTGCCGCGGGTGGCGAGCAGGCAGTTGTCCCAGGCGCGCAGGTCGAGGAGATCGAATTCGTCGGCCAGCGAGGGCTCATATTCCGGCAGCTTGATATCCACGCCGCGCACCCAGCAGCCCTGGTCCTTCAGCCGCTTGACCAGGTGATGGCCGATGAAGCCACCGGCGCCCGTTACCAGTACACGTCGATCAACGATTTCCAAGTCTCTCCTCCATCTCGACAGCAAAACACGGCTGCACGGTCAATCAGCTATGGCGCTGAATACCGCCAGGAAGCAGCCGGGAAAACGAAGCCGGTCACGCCTGGGATTCAAACGGCAGCAACGCTGACCGGCCGGCAGCAGCGGCGGCGGCCAGCGTCTTGTCCGCCGCGAGCTGCTCGCGTCCGGCGCGGTCGAGCGCGTTCGCCAGTTCGCCGGGAAAATAGCGCGTCAGCAGGTTGATGTCGAACATCAGCGGCTTCTCGGAGTATTCGCGGTACAAGCGGAAGTGCCCGCGGCCCTTGCCACGACTGGCCAGCGGCAGTTCCATGCGCCAGACGCCGGACTTGCCGAGGATGCCGATCGCTTCGGGCTTGCACCAGGCAAGCCGGACACCCTTCGCCCGGAGGCCGTCCGCGGTGGCCGGAATGTACTCGAGTTCGTAACCGTCAAAGTCGTTATTCCCGAACGTACTCTCCAGCAAGTGCTGGATCTGATCGAGCTTGGCGCAGTCGGTAAGATCGGCAACCGCGCGGCGCACGGAGAGATTGTTGACGATGACCTGCTTCTGATCGAGGGTTCGCTGGGCCACGCGGCGCAGCTCGATCAGCTCGTGATAACCGAGGTGCTGAACTCCGATCCAGACAATGCCGCCCAGCACGACCAGAACCAGCACCACCGGCCCGCCGCCGGGCAGCAGCAGGAAGAGGCTGAGAAGACCGAAGACGGCGCAGACGCCGTAGAGGACAAGCGTCGTCTGGCGGGCGGTGAGGCCGCGCTTCAGCAGCTTGTGATGGATGTGCTCGCGGTCGCCTTCAAACAGCGGCTTGCCGTTCATGAAGCGGCGAATCACGGAGATGACCGTCTCCAGAATGGGCAGACCGAAGGAAACGACGGGAATGGCGACGGCCACCATGGTGGGCGATTTCTGCCCATACAGGGCCAGCGAGCCGAGCATGAACCCGACAAACAGGCTGCCGCAATCTCCCAGGAAAATGGTCGCGGGATTGAAATTAAAACGCAGGAAGCCGAGGAGCGCGCCGGACAAGGTCGCCGTGAGCAGCAACCCGAATTGATTGCCATTGATCGCGGAAATGATGAAAACCACGAAGGTGGAAAATAGCGCCGAGCCGGTGGCCAGGCCGTCAATGCCGTCAATCAGGTTGAAAGCGTTGGTGATCCAGAGGATCCAGAAGACGGTGGCGATCAGCGAGGCCGCCAATCCGAAGTGCTTCGATCCGAACAGCAGCGGCAGATTCACGATCCTTAACCCGCCGGCAAAGACGATGACGGCCGCGACCGTCTCGAAGAAGAACTTCCAATACGGGCCGATGCGGCGGATATCGTCATAAAGGCCGAGCAGGAAGACCAGCGTTCCTGGCACCAGCAGGAAAGCCATGGTGCGCATGTGGAATTTTTGGCCCACAAGATGCCGCGACATATAAAACAGCACCAACGAGAGAGAGACGACCAGCGCGGCGTAGATGGCAACGCCGCCGATGCGCGGCAAGGCAGCGGTGTGGATGTGACGGTCGGACTCCGGAAGAGATACCCAACCATGCTTGACAGCATGATTCCGCACCAGCCGGGTCAGCACGAATGAGAGCAGTAGAGAAAGAACAAAACTGCTCAGGCTGATTGCAAACACCTAATGGGCTCCTTTTGCAATTACCTGATTCAATTACGTGGACCAAAAAACAGACTGACTTTCGTCAATCGTATCCGAAGTGACTGTGGATAAAGCGGAGGACAAGAGGATTTATCCCGGAGGAACCAAGTTACTAAAGTGATCCCCTCAGTCAGGAAAATTCCTGCCGTGTTCGGCCAAATGGACACTGCGGAGGATTTCATTAACCCGACGGAGAATTTGCTGGACCAGCACTTCCTGGGCAAAGCGGGCGGCGAAGGCGATTTCCCGCGGGTCAGGCTGATGCTCACGGGCAGCGACGGCCGTGATATGGGACACGACTCCGTCAACGTCGCCGTGGCGGACGGCGTGCATTTGCTGGGAATTGATTTCGTCGAAAATATCTCCGACGTGGCTTTCCCGGGGCCCGATGTACAGCACCGGAGCGCCGACGCGAAGGACGTTGTAGATCTTGCACGGATGAATGATGCCGACGAAAGGATCGCCCATGACAACCAGGTGCAGGTCGGCGGCCGACAGCGAGGCTCCGAGTTGGTCCAGAGGCTGGTAGGGGAGAAAAACCAGGTTGGCCAGGTTGCGCTCGCGGGCCAGCGATTGAAGATTTCTGTACTCGCTGCCGCCGCCGACGAAGCAGAAGACAATGCGCGGATCGGCGGCGAGGCGCTGCGCGGCTTCCATGGCGGTGTCCAGCGGGTGACACGGGCTGTGATTGCCGGAATACATGACGACGAATTTTCCGCCGAGCCCGTGCTGAGCGCGGAAGCGTTCGCGGCCGGCGGCGTCGAAATGGGCGGAATCATGGGTCCAGGGAGAGATCACTGCGATCTTGTCCGGCGGGAGACCCTTGCCGACCAGCCTGTCCTTCATGAAGCGGTCCAGGGCGATAATGCCGGCGGCACGGCGCATGCTCTGCATCTGCAAGGCAGCGAGAATGCGGCCGGACAAGGAGCGCTCGCGCAACCAACGGGCGGCGATGGCTTCGTCGGGGTTCAGGTCCATCGCCCAAAAAAGCAGGGCACGCGCCTTCAGCGGCACCATGAGCGAACCCAGCCAGGAGATCAGCGGCGGCGAAGTGAGCGCGATCACCAGGTCGCAATGCCGCACCAGCGCCAGGCGTAGCGTGCAAGCGGCCATGTAGGTGGCGAAATCGGCGGCGCGGCGCCAGCGCGCCGCTTTCCCCAAGGCGGTGGAAGCAACCCGGATGATCTCAATGCCACGGTAGGATTCGCGCGCGGCAAAGCGCCGCGATGGATTGTCGTAAGCGCGGGCGCCGGTGACGACCGTCACCTGGTACCCGGCATCGCCCAGGGCGAGGGCGAGGTCGGTGGCGTGCTGCGCCGTGGAAACGACGTCAGGATAAAAGGCCTGGTTCAGGATCACAATGCGGCGGCGCGGCCCGCTCATGACGGCGGCCTCGGCCTGCCTCGCGGATGATGGCGCGTTCGGGGGCATGTCACCAGGAAAGCGAGAAATGTCCTTCGGTGATGAAACCGCCGGACTGGATATTGATGAGCTGAGCGCAGCCGACCAGCTTGCCCTTGAGCTCCTCGTCCGCCAGCTTTTCCATGTTGCGCAGGCGAACCATCTGCGCGTTCGAGGCGGCGCGGCACATGAGCGCCTGCGGCAGGGACTCGAGTTCGGGATGCTGCGCGGCGCCACCTTCGGTGGTGACGACCAGCAGCAGAGACTTCATCATCTGCGCCAGGTGCTCCGCGCCGGCCACGACGTAGGCGATTCCCTTGCTGAGCAGGGTGTGCCCGTCGAGCACCTGGTCAAAGATTTTTTCCACCAGCGGCAGCGCCGCTTCACTGACCGGCAGACAGAAGCGGATGTGCAAGGACAGCAGGTAGACGAAGGTAAACGGCAGGAAAAGGTCGGCAGGCTCGACCGCTCCGGCAAGCAAATCCGGCAGGAACAACACCGCGAAGGGCGCCGCGGCGGGCTGGGCTGGTGCTGCCTGATGCTGAGCTGACAACCGATGACTCCGTTCGCGAGTTTCAGTTTCAGTTTCAGTT
Source organism: Terriglobia bacterium (assembly GCA_963760265.1). Lineage (GTDB taxonomy): Bacteria > Acidobacteriota > Terriglobia > Terriglobales > Acidobacteriaceae > JAIQGF01. The sequence continues at coordinate 24,212 of CAVXCR010000038.1, read as the reverse complement.
TCAGGTGAGTTTGACCCTGCTCCGATCAAACTGAAACTGAAACTCGAAACTGTTTAATTAGTGCTCGACCAGGTAATCGCCGACGAACAGTTTGTCCATGCGGGTGCGCTGGAAGCAGTTGAGCGCGTCCTGCGGCGTGCAAACGATGGGCTCGTCCTCATTGAACGAAGTGTTGAGCACCACGGGAACGCCGGTGATCTTGTCGAAATCGCGGATCAAATCGTAGTAGCGCGCGTTGGTGCTGCGCGAGACGGTCTGCAGTCGCCCGGAGCCGTCCACGTGGGTGATGGCGGGGACCTGCGCGCGCTTGTCGGCCTTCACCTGGTACACCATGAGCATGCTGGGTGCGGGGTGAGTCTGCTCGAAATATTCCTCGACGCGGTCTTCCAGGATGGAGGGCGCGAACGGCCGGAAGGGCTCGCGCTTCTTGATCCGCGCATTGAGGATGTCCTTCATTTCGGCGCGGCGCGGGTCCACCACGATGCTGCGATTGCCCAGCGCGCGGGGGCCGAATTCCATCCGCCCCTGGAACCAGCCGACAATCTGGCCGTCGGCAATGGCCCGCGCCGCCGCCGGCGTCACGCCCTCCGGCTGGAGGCGGGTGTGCCGCATGCCGGAGCCGAGCACTGCCGCTTCGATTTGTCCGTTCTCGTAACCCGGACCGGTGTAGGCGTGTTCCATGACGAAGGCGCGCGGCTGCTTGAGCTCGATATTGTGCAGGTAATAGCAGACCCCGACCGCGGTGCCGGCATCGCCCGCCGCGGGTTGTGCGTAGATCTGCTTGAAGGGGGTGTGCAGCAGGATTTTTCCGTTCATCACGGAATTGAAGGCCACGCCGCCGGAAAGGCACAGGCGATCGCTGCCGGTCTGCTGATGCAGGTGCTGGAGGATGTGGAAGCTGACTTCTTCCAGGCGGGCCTGCAAGGACGCCGCGACATCTTCCTGGCGGGAAGACATGGGGCCGCCTTTTTCGCGTGCCGGACCGAAGGTCTCGATGAATCGGTCGGAGAAGATGCGGCCGACGGTGGGCGAGCCCTCGTCCCAGGTCATCTCGACGCCCTCGGAGTGATGGAGGAAATAGTCGAGGTTCAGCTTGAAGCGCCCGTCTTTCTCGGTGGTGACGATTTCGCGGAACTGGTCCAGGAAGCGCGGCTTGCCGTAGGGCGCCAGGCCCATCACCTTGCCTTCGTCGCCGTAGTGCGGGAAGCCGAGATACTGGGTGGTGGCGGTGTACACGCAGCCCATGGAGTGGGGAAACTCGATCTCGCCCAGCACCTGCATCTTCGCGCCTTCGCCGAGGCCCCACATGGTGCTGATAAAGTCGCCGAAGCCGTCAATGGAGAGAATGGCGGCGCGCTCGAATTCCGAGACCAGGAAGCAGCTCGCCATGTGCGCCTTGTGGTGTTCCACGTTGTGGAACTGGGCGCGGAACTGGTCGGCGGGAATCTCCAGGGCGCGAGCCAGCTCATCTTTCAGGTTGCGGACCTTGGCGGCATTGGCCAAGCGGGTGCCGATCAGGTTTCCTACCTTGCTCAGGCGCGACATGGAGAACAGGATTTTCTTGTGCAGGTTGGCGGACGGGTCGCGCGAGATGCCGATGTGGTCGAGATCGGCGGGCGTGATGCCGGCCTCTTGCAGGCAATACCGCACCGCCATCGCGGGAAATCCGGCACAGTGCTTCTTGCGGTTGAAACGTTCTTCTTCGACGGCGGCGATCAATTGGCCGTCTTGGATCAGGGCGGCGGCGGCATCACCGTGGTAGGCGTTTATCCCCAGAATGTACAAGGATTCTCCTTACCTGGAATTGTGGTTTGGGGGCTCAATGTCGGGGCGAATCGCACGAATATTGTAGTGAAAGGTGCGCCGCGCCGTAAATAGCCGGACAGCAGCTCAGGCGAGGCCCGCTCACTTGGCAATCGCGGCCCACAGCAGATAGCCCAGGATGACGGCGCCACAGAAGAGGACAAAATTCTTCAGCTCGCGGCGATGCGGATAAATCCAGATATCGTAGAAAGCGCGCTTCCGGTGGTGCCGCCGATGGTGATGGGAACTGTGCCCGTGCTCGTGCTCGTGGCGTTCCGGGGAGGCAGGGGCGTCTTCGCTCGGTTCGGGAATCATGATGAGTAACGCCGGATCCAGGTGCCCTCGCCACCTGAGTCAGTGGGAGCATACCACGAATTCGCGAACGGTCGTCGGCCCTGCATCTGGGATTAACGGCGCCGGCGAAGTTCGTAGATCTTGGCGTCGATCATCAGGCGAAACCAGCAGCCCTGGAGAAAATGGAAGATCAGTCCTTCGCGTCCGTCGAGGAACCCCAGGCGGAAAAAATAACGGTAGATCCAGTACAGGAAGGGACGCACGAACAGCGGCCAGCGCCCATAAAATCCTTCGCGCAGCCAGCGGCGCCGCTGAATAGGATCGCCAAAGGCATCGGCGCGCACGCGGCCGGGAGCGCGCTCGCCTTCCAATGCCTCCCGCGCTTCCAGTTCCGCCCAGCGCAGATGGCGAAGCGTCCACTGATTCAAGTCGGAGGTGAGCACGTCAATGTAGTCGTTGCGGAGCGCGAGCGATTTTCCGGGAACGACGAAATGCTGGTCGTAGAGGCGTGTCTCGCAACTGCCGCGGTCCTTGCGAAACAACCGGAGGTGATACGCGGGATAGTGGCCGCCATGGCGGATCCAGCGCCCCATGAACACGGTTCGTTTGCGAAACAGGAAACCGTCCAGGGCGGCGGGAGGACTTTGCAGAACGGCGTTGATCTCGGCGACCAGCGGGGGCGTGAGACGCTCGTCGGAATCCAGGTGCAGCACCCACGCGGCGTGCAGCGGCAGGTTCTGCTGCGCCCAGTTGCGTTGCGCGGAATAGTTTTCGAAGGGGTGTTCCACCACGGCGGCACCCGCGGCGGCGGCGATTTCGCGGGTGCGGTCGGTGCTGCCGGAGTCCACCACGAACACTTCGCAGGCGAGTCCCTGCAGGCTGGCCAGACAGGCGGGGAGATTCACTTCCTCGTTGTAGGCGAGGACGACGACGGAAACACGCGGGAGCGCAGCCGTGTCATCGGCGAACGCGGACGGCGCCCTGAGATCGCTGGCGTGCAAGAAACCCCCGATGGGATGCGATTCGTAACTAGTACCACAGCCGGCGACGGCGCCGCAATCGGTTGGAAGTCGATCCGCATTGCACATATAATTCGCGCATCCCGATGGAACTCACGGTCGTAACCCCCACGTTCAACGAGGCGGACAATGTCGAGCGCTTCCTGCGCGCCGTTTCGGAGGTGTTGCGCGGTATCCGGCACGAGATCGTGATCGTGGACGACGATTCGCCGGACCAGACCTGGCGTGTCGCCCAGGAACTCAGCAAAACTTACCCCACGTTGCGTGTCTTGCGGCGACAGGCGCGGCCAAGCCTGGCCGGATCGGTGATCGAGGGGTTCGCGATGGCGGCGGGCGAGGCCGTGGCCTGCATTGACGCCGACCTGCAACATGATCCCTCCATCCTGCCGAAGATGCTGGCGGAGTTGCGCGCGGGTGCGGAGCTGGCGGTCGGCTGCCGCTACATGCCGGGCGGAGGCACCACGGAATGGAACTGGCTGCGGCGCCAGCAGTCGTGGCTGGCAACCCGCATGGCCCAGGCGTATCTCGGGCTGCGCTTGCGCGACCCGATGTCGGGATACTTCCTGATGTGGCGCAAGGATTTCTTGCGAATCCAGCGGCAGCTCAGCGCGCAGGGATTCAAGATCCTGATCGAGATTGCGGCCCGGCTGCAGCCGCAACGCATTGCCGAGGTGCCGTACGTGTTTGGTCCGCGCCTGGCGGGCACGTCGAAGCTGACCGCTGCCGTCGCGTTCGATTATCTTGCCCAGCTCCGCCGCCTGCGCGCGACGGCATCGCGATCGCCGGCGAGAGCAGTCCACTCCGCTACCTAGCCGCGGCGCCCGCGATTGGCGCCAGCAATTCGGTGTAGACGGCCAGCATGCGCGCGCCGATCGTGTCCCAGGAAAATTCCCGCTGCATCCATTCGCGTCCGCGCATTCCCATATCGCGCAAGGGCGCCGAGCGAAACCGGGTGATGGCGGCGGCGATGCTCTCCGGGCTGTTGTCGATCCACAGGCCGCAGCCGTGCTGCTCGACACCCTGCCAGGGCGTGCCGCGGCCGGCAATTACCGGCACCGCGCGCGCTAACGCTTCGGCCACCACGATCGCGAAGTTTTCCGTGAACGACGGCGCCACGCACACATCGGCCTGTTGAAAGACGCGCTCCTTGGCGTCGTCGAGCACTTCGCCGGCCATGAACGCCTTCTCGCCGAGGCCGAGGGCGCGGATGCGGCCGGCGATGGAGCGAAGATAAGCGTCATCACCGCCGCCCGCGATGATTAAAGTCCAGGGAAAATCCAGGCGCGCACAGGCGTCCAGCAGGTTTTCGATTCCCTTCTTCGGGTCCAGGCGGCCGATAAAGAGCAGCCGCAAGGGGCCGCTGCTTTCCTGGCGAGACACAGTGGCCGGAATCTCAATGCCGTTCGGGATGACCTCGGCGCGCGCGGCGGGGAATTTCTCCAGGCTCTCGAGCCGCTCCTGTTCGCTGGTGACGTGCAGAACCAGGGGCTCGGGAGCGAGACCGCGGGTGATCGTCTCCCACAAGGACTTGACGCCGGGGTGGCGGGAGCCGCTCCAGCGCTGGAGCGCGCCCCTCGGCGACCACACCACCGGCTTCGACTGCCGGCGCGCGCTTGCCAGCGTGGGGAAGGTGGTGAAGTTGTACACCGCGGTCAGATGCACGACATCGGCCCAGCGCACGTAATCGGGCAGCACGCGCAACAGTTGAGGCGAGACCGAGTGCCGCAGGCGGCGCGCGCAGTAGCGGACCGCGATGCCGTCGCCCATGCGGTGTTCGCGGGAGGTGTCCACGGGCAGCACGGCGTGCAGGCCGTTGCTGTTGGTGGTGAGAACGCGGACCTCGCATCCCAGCCGCGCCAGCGCATTGCACAGCGCGTACACCGAGCGGATGGGACCGCCATAGACGTGAGCGGGAAAGAACGACGGCACCACGTGGGCGATCTTCAGCGGCGGGCGGACGGGGGCCCCGGCGGGCCCGCCGTTGGCCTGCTGGGGTTGTCTAGCGGGTGACGGCATGCACCGCCTCGAGCACTCCCCGGACCGCGACGCCGGTGGAGTATTGCTTGATTTTGTGCGCCGCCGCTTCCCCCATGGTGCGCAGGCAATCGCGGTCGGCGGCGAATTTCGACAGCAGCGCCGCCAACCGGTCCACATCGCCGAGGGGGAAAACCGCGCCGGTTTCAGGGGTCACCAGGTCGGGGCCACAGCCGACCTTGTCGGACACGATGCACGGGCGGCCGCACACCATGGCCTCGTTCACCACCATGCCCCACGTTTCCTCCGTGGAGAGGAGGACCAGCGCGTCGGCGGCAACGTACGCCTTCACGATTTCGCTCTGATTCAAGAACCCGGTGAAGGTGACCGGCACTTGTTGCTGGCGCGCGAAAGCCTCCGACTCGGCGCGCAGCGGTCCATCTCCCACCATGAGGCCGTGGACGTTGCTACCGGCGCGGGCGGCGGCATGGATGGCACGCAGAAAATCCATGGGCCGCTTCAGCGGAATGAATTTTGCCGCCCAGACAAATACCACGGCTGCGTCCGGCAATTTCCACTGCGCGCGAAGCTGTGGGCGGCATGGCGCCTGACGCGCGGCGCCCTCGGAAAACCAGCGTTCGTCAATCACGTGCGGTACCAGGAAGATGCGGTCGGGGCGGGCGCCGTAGTGCAGGTAATACTCGCGCGACCAGCGGCCGACCGCCAGACAGGCGTCCATGCGGGGAATGAAGAGCCGATAGGCCGGCAGCTTGACCGCTTCCTTCAACGCGGAGCGCCCGGTATGCAGGTGGGAATCGCTGCGCACCATCACCGGGGTCCGGGTTTTCCAGCAGGCGCGGATGGATTGCCAGTAGCTCTTGCGGTGCCATCCGCAATTCACCACCGCGTCGAAGCGCTGCTCGCGAATGATGTCGCCGATCTCGGGCGTATCCAATCCGGAAAAATGGCTGGCGGACGGGTGGGCGGCAACGTTTTTCAGAAAACAGAAGCGGTACCCTTCCAGCAGCGGGAGGTCCCAATCGAACTCGACTCCAAACCCCGCGTCGGCCTGCTGGCTGGGAGTGGCGTGATGGCAGAAAAAAACTTCCAGATCGAGTTCCGGATGTGCCGCCAGGGCGCGAAACCATGGCGCCTGGTACTGGATGGGATGCGTGGTGACGATGGCGACGCGATACGGCAAAGCTGCGATGCTCCTGGTGTACCTATATCACGGTGGCCCTCGGCCGAAGCTACTCGCGTGCTGCGGCGCTCGGCGTGCCCTGCCTCGCGAGCACGCGGTCAAAAGCTTCCGCCAGCCGCCGCGACATGGCGCGCGTGGTGTACTGCTCGAACGCAGTCCAATCGGTTTTCGGCTGCAGCGGGCCGGGCGAAGCCAGCAGTGCCGTCAACCAGGCGCGGATTTCCGGCACGCCCTTGGCCGGGGGACCATCCGCGTTGTCAAAGGTGACCACCTTACCGGCGCGCGTTTGCGCGGCGATGCGGACGACGCTGCTTTCCCGGTGAAAGATGGCCAGCAGCGGCTTTTGCGCCAGGACGTAAGGAAACAGCTTCGAGGCGGTATAGTGCGGCGCGTCCGAGCCGATCATGACCACGCCCTCGGAGTCGAGCAGGACCTGCAGCGCGTCCAGATAGGCCACGCGGGCGGGCCGCTCGGTTATGGCTTGTTCCACGCCCATCTCGCGCGCCACGGGCATCACTTGCTCGGTGGCCTGCGGTGAATAGGTTGTGCCCACGAAATGCAGCCGCAGCCGGCCGAACAGCGTGGGGTCATCGCGCAGGCCGAGGCGCACTGCCTCGAACAGAGCCCGAAGGGTGGCGTTCATGCTGGGGATGCACACGCCGACGTAGGACACGTGAATGAGGCCATCGCCGGGGGTGAACACGGGATTGGCGCGCCGCTGCCGGCTGAGGTATTCGAAATCGGCGGGCTCGCCGCCCAAAGGAATCTCCGTGGTAGGGATATCCTTCAACCAGGGATAGCGCCGGACGACGAAATCGGTTGTGCCGGCGGACACGCCGGTGATGTGGGCGACGTCCCGCAGCGCAAACGGCTCCAGAATTTTCGCCATCGCATGAGACCACCTCCACTTGGGAGGACGCTGGCTTTTGGGCTTGCTCAAGTAGTAGTCGGTGACCCAGGGATCCTGGTAATCCACGATGTAGGGAATGCGGAAGCGCCGGTAGGCGAGGCGGCCGAGCACCATGGTGGGATACGGGGGAACGGACAGCAACAGCAAGTCAACGGTTCGGCGGCCGCAGATTTTCTGGATGGCCCTCCACTGCTGGCGCAGCGAGCGCAGTCCAAGATCGCCGATGCCGATCTTGCGCGTCCACTGCGGTGAAGCGGCCGCGGTGCGAATCACCTCCAGGCCGTCGGGCAGAAGGCGCTCATTCTCCGCGTCGGTGGCGTGCTCGTAGCAACGCGGGTCCACGGAAAGGACCACCGGGTTCCAGCCGAATTCGGGCAGGTGACGGACCAGGAAGCGGATCCGCAGCGCCGGAGGCATGCTGCTGGGCACGAAATCGGGCCCGACGACGAGGACAGTTTTCATGGACGGCGGAAAGCGGTTGGCGAGGTGCGCGGAATGTTCGGCGGCCTCCTCAGAAACGGTAGATCGCCAGGTTGGCCAGCATGCCGAGCATCGAACCGGCGCCGCCCGGCATCATCCCTTTGGCCCGGCTTGACGGCACGAACACGATGTCGTCCGCCTGCACCTCGACATCGCCCGCCTTGGCCTGCATGATCTTTTTCAGATCAACGTCCTTGCTCTCCAGGCCCTTGGGGGTGCGCCGGATCACGCGCGTGTGGCTGAGCGACGCCATGCGGGTGGGACCATTGGCCGCTGCCAGTATTTGCAGCAGGCTTGGGGTCTGCGTCGTCTCCATGACGAACGCACCCGGACGGTTCACTTCACCGATGACGTACACCGTGCCCGCCCGCGAAACGTTGATGGTGTCCCCGGGCTGGATCTCCACATTAGCCTGGTTGGCGGCCATGCCATTTTCCAGGGTGACTTCAACCGGTTTGTCCGGCTCCTTGGAATGGGTGATGATCACGGTCTTGCCGGCACGAGCCGTGAGCCCGCCGGCGATCAGGAAAACATCGTACAGGCGCCGCGCATTCAACGCCGAGTAAATCCCAGGACGACTCACTTCCCCCAACACCGAGATGCCCTGGGTCATGTACTCCTTGATGTAGATGTTGATGTGGGGATTGTGAAGGAAACCGCCGCTTTCGTACTTCTCATCGAGTTGCGACCGCGCCTCGTCGGCGCTGAGCCCCGCCATATGGAATTTCCCGATCAACGGCAGAAATGTGTCTCCGCTGCTCTCCACGCGGAAATGGGTGAACAGTTCCGGAACGCCATCGACCTTCATATCACCTTCGTCGCCGGGGCCGATCAGCATGTCAACCGGGGTGGTGGAAGCCGGCGACGAAATCTGCATGCGCCCGGACGGCGCCGCGGCCCCCTCCGTCGCGGCCGGAGGGGCCTTTGCATCGGTGGCGTTTGGCGGCTGCGCCTGTTGCGCACCGGGTTGGCCCGAATCGGAAGACCGATCCGACTGGGCTTGTGTGGCCGTGGGCAAAATGCCGACCACGAGAACTGCAATCCAAACACGGCGCGCCAGAACAGATATGAACAGCGACATCGCTACCTCTGATGCTTGCGGTTGAATGTCCGAAGAAAGATAGCGCCATTCTATCAACTAAAGCGACGACGTAAACAGTAGCAAAACTCTTTTCTGAGGAATTCTCGCCGTCGCTGCCAGCAACCTTCACCAAGAAGGTGTCCGCGCCTGTCGTGCCAACGGTCTCTCCAGCAGTTCCAGGTAGCTCGACTTTTCCACATCCCAACAAAAACGGTCATGCCCGGCCTGCCAGGCGGCGGATTGCGCGGCGCGCAGCCCGTTCCGGTCGTCGCGCCAGCGCCGAAACTGCGCCGCCAGCAGCTCGGGACGACCGCACGGATAGACGAATCCCGCAGCGGGGGCCTGCTCCATCACCTCGCGCTGGCCGGGGGTATCGCTGGCAGCCAAGGCCAGGCCCGCAAGCATGTAGAGGAAAAGTTTATTCGACACCGTGATGGAGGCGTTCGGGTTGGTCAGCCGCTCCAGCGCAAGTCCGACATCGAAGGAGCCCATGGCGCCGGCCAGTTCGTCGTGGTGAACGTGGGGAAGGAAGGTGAGTGGAACATTCTTTGCGCGCGCCATGCGCTCAAACTTTACGCCGAAATCGCCGGCCGGCATGCAGCGCACCCACAATTCCACGCCCCCTCCGGCCAAGGCCGCCGCCTCCACTGCTTCCTCCAGGCCTTTGCCCGGCCCCGCAGTCTGGCCGACCCAGTGCAGGCGTAGCGCTGTATTGGCGGGACGCTGTGGCGGCGGCAGCAGGCGTCCGGCCTGCGCCCGCGGGAAAACGTTGTACAGGACCGCGGGCGCGATCTGGTACTGCTGCTGAAGCTGCGCCGCCATGGCGCGCGATGCGGTGGAGACGTAGTCGCAGGCGGGCAGGTACGCACGCTCGACCGAGCGGACCATCGCCGCCGCTGAATCATCCACTTCAGCCAGCAGGTCCTCGCAGTCGAATCCCAGGCGCGCGTTCCATTGGCGCGCCGCCCGTGCCGCTACGCCAAGGACGGGCTGGGTGTGCGCCACGAACCAGTCGGCCGGCTCTGCCAGCGCGAACCGCAGCAGTTGCGGCGCCGCTTCGCAGAGCGCATTCTCCGCCGCGCCCGAAGAGCCGGTGCGCCGGAATACCGCGGCCGCCATGGCACGCCGGAGGCGATGAGGAACGGCGCGCAGACGATGGGGCCACGGCGAACGCAGGATGCTGGCCGATTGCAACCGCCACCGGCGCGCAGCCACGAGTTTCTCGTCGTCGGCGATGAGCCCGGGCAGCGCGCGGACGGCAATCACCCGCACGTCGTGCCCGCGTTCGGCGAGCGCGTCGGCTTCCCGCACCAGGCGTGGATTGTGACACGGGTGAGTCGCTCCAATCAGACAGACGCGCACGCTGTCCTCACCCCTTTTCCGCCGCTGTGGACAGGTGATGGAGCGCCCCCGGGCCAGTGGCGGCCTCATGCAGGAATCGCGACACGGCCGCGCCCAAGGCCGCGCGGTAGTCGCTCCACTGCCAGCGCGCCGTTCGCTCCATGGCGGCGCGAGAAATCCCCGGCATGGCGTCGGGGTGATCCAGGCACCATTGCATGGTTTCGGCCAGGCGCTCGCTGTCGCGGATGGGCACCAGGAAGCCGTTGCGGCCGTGCTCGATGAAATCAGGTCCCGCGGTGTTGGCAGTCGTAATCACCGGCAGGCCCTGCGACATGGCCTCCGTAATCACCTGGCCAAAGCCTTCGCACAGCGATGGGAACACGAGAACGCTGGCGCGGCGAAACAGTTCGAATAATTCCGGCCGCGGCAGCGAAGGGCGGATCACGACTTTGCCGGGCAGATGAGCCAGGGATTCCGGCGGCAGCGCCATGGCCCCGATCAGCCACAGTTCGGCGCCGGCGGGCGCACCCAGCTTGCGCCACGCCTCCAGCAAGTAATGCACGCCCTTGCGCACCGATTGGGTTCCGGCGCTGAGGAAGATAAAGGGCCGGCGCGGCCGCTCCGCAGGACCGTCCCACGCCGGAGGCGCGCCGTACGGCACTACAACGATGCGTTCGGGCGGCGTTCCGGCCCGTACCAGCGAGTCCTTGGTGAAGGTGGAGGCGGCGACGACCAAGTCGGCCAGCGCCAGCTCGGCATCCTTCCTGGCGTTGCGCCGGAAGGCCAGCCGGCGGAGATGCCGGTCGCGCGCGCTTTCCACCGCCGGAAATCGGGCAAACTCGGGGTCCACGCATGCCGCCGTCGTCGCGTGGTGGGTGATCGGCATGTCGTAAATGCAAAGGCCTCCCCGCCGTTTTTGCTCGGTAAACGTGGCCAGTGCCGCGTGTTCGTAGGCGTACGCCGCGGTTACGCCGCGCAGGTGCCGGCGCGCCACCAGGCGGTCGAACCATTTCTCCGTGACCTCCCACACGCGGTCGGTGGTGATCGGGCCGGCGCCCTTGACCGATGCCATGCGGATGATCTCCGGCAGCGGATGCGATCGGACCAGGTCGTGGGAAACCTCGGTGATGGCGCGCCGCGAGAGCTGGCGGTCGGCATCGCGCATCAGCAGCGAGAGCGCGCCGCGCAAAGACCGCCCCAATGCGGAATCGCGCTGGTAAACGAAGGTCGTGACGTAGGCGGAGAGCAACCCGGACTCATGCAGAGCGCGGGCGGCGTGTTGCACGAACGGCGCGTTGCCGGGATGGCTCAGCACCACCCGGGCGGCCGGGCGCGGCTCCGCCGGCTTCCTGCCAGTCTCTGCGCGCGGCGCTGCTATGGGCATCCGTGAACCAAGGCAAGTGTGGCAATGACTTTGACGATTATATCCAGCCGCTGCTCCGCCGGGTTTCGAAGAAACGCAAAAAATTGCGCGCCGGAATCCCTTGCTACACTCGCGCCGGCAGCGCCGACGCGCGCTCACAACGGCAGGTGATTGCAGTCACCGCAAGACGTTCCCGACGGGGGAATACTGATCTGTTTCCCGCCCTGCCGACCGGTGGCAGCGCATACCGGCGGCGGATTCGGAGCGGACGCCCGCGCCCGCGGCACGGGGAGGCAGCATGTTTGAACAAGAAATCGAAATGGAACAGAGGTCGTCGTCGGTAGTTCCGCTCTTGCTGATCCTGGCGCTGGTGGCCGTCATCGTCGGCACGGCCGGCTACTGGTTCATGCAGTCGAGGAAGGTCCTGACGCAGCAGGACGCGACCACCGTGGTCGCCTCGATCTTGAAGGCGCAGGGCCCGGCGGTGCTGCGCTTCCACACCGGCACGGTGAAATCCAGCATCAACGAGAAACCGCGCGACCCGCATTACAAGCTGCTGGAAAAAGCCGGCATGGTGAAACTCGCCCCCGTCAAGGGCAAGGGCGATGTCTACAACATCGCGCTCACGCCCAAAGGCGAAGCCGAGCTGACCGCCTTCCCCGAATTCCAGAAGACCAAGGAAAAGGACGGGACTCTCGCCCTCACGGTGCCGCTGGCGCGGCGCAAGCTGGTGGAGGTCACCAAAGTCACCATGAACGGCCCCAGCATGGCGCGCGTGGAGTACACCTGGAAGTGGGAGCCGACGCCGGTGGGCGACCTGTTTGACGCCAATGGCCAGTTGATCAAGTCTTTCAATCTCTGGGACACGCAGGCGCTGATCGAAAAATACGGCGCCAACTTCTACCACGGCGATGCCAAGAAAGTCGCCGTCAACCTGGTCAAGACGGACAAGGGATCCTGGCAGCTGATGAGCGAGTAGCAGCGGTCGCCGGAGAGACGCGGAAGGCACGGCCCCAGCCGTGCCTTTTTGTTTCCGGAGGTGTCAAGCACGCGGTGGCGCGAAGCTGCCGGGGTGAGCCTCACCGCTGCCGTTGCTCTTGATGGCGTCGTGCAAGCATGGGAACAATTGGGTATAACGCCGTGGTAAACAGTCGGCTTGAAGGATGTAAGAGATTTGTAAGCCGCTTTCTCTGCCGCTTCAGGTAGAGCGCTCCGAGCGGCGGCAGCGTCAGCTTGATGGAGCTGGACTGGTAGAAGTTGCCACCAGGCGACCTACCAATCCAGACAGCGCTTCCAATAGAATTCCGTGAGCGCTGGTGAATGCGTTCGCTTGGGCCGCAAATACCTCCAGGACCCCGCTGCCGCCTTTTGACAAGGGAATTGGCGCGCTGACTGCAGACCGGATACCCACTTTGCGCCACACGTCGGAATCGACGCGGGGATCGCAAAGCGTGTTGTGACAGGTGACAACGCGACCGCTTCTCACCGCTTCTCCGGTCAAGCCGGTTTCCGCGCGAAACTGGACGCCGATCCCCGGCGCTCGTCCTGCACTCGCGCGGCAGACCATCTCATCGTTCTCAGGGAGCGCAATGGCCGCCCCACTGCCATTCAGCAGCCGCCGTGCGTTTTCCGCGACCAAGTCAAGGGCAGCACCGAGTGGAAGGGTTTCTGCGGCGATGCGTTCTTCGAGAGCGACGATGGCGCTGTCTTGATCGCAGGTATCGAACGAACTGTCGCTTCCGGCTTGCTCACCGCCGAGAACTTGTGGCTCCGACTCTTGTCCGCTTATCCGATCTACGGTCGAAACTAGTTCCTGGACCAGCGTCCCTACCGCCGCGGCCGCTGGAACCGGGTCTTTGGTGTTGCTGCGACGGCTCGACGGATCGACGTCGTCTATGTATTTCTGGTCCGGTACATCCAGCCAAAGAAAATTTACTCGTTCTAGCGATTCCACCCCGACTTGTTGTTCGCTTCGCGTGCCCGGCTTCCCAACCCAGCGGACCGCAAAATGTGCTCGCCTGCGCTTGTATTCCAGCGTGACCGTTTCTCCCACTCGCATCGGTTGGCGAATACCGCCCAGCCGAGCGCCTAAACGGCTGAAGTCGAGCGTGTGGACAAGCAGCGAGTAAGGCTCTCCCTCGCTGCCCTTGCCGGTCAGGTGGACCGGCAAAATCATCTTTACTCTATTTTCTTTGCGTTCCCCCATCCCCTGCTCCCGGGTGATCCTGAGCCACGCAGTCCTCGTCGCGTGGCCTCTCTGCCATGCCGTTTCCAGCAGAAAGTTTTGTCGCAAGAATCTGAGGAATAGCCGCCAGAGTCTCAGCGAGCGCTGCCTCCCAACGGTCGAGCGAGTTCTGTGCCAACTGCCGTGCGTCTTGTCTGAGACTGTCGAGCGTTTCTGTCGCGCGCTTTCGCAACCCGCTTTCGGCGACGGCCTGCGTATCCTCGCACAAAGATTGCAAGCGCTGCCGGGCTATCTCCAATTGTTTTTGTAACTCCTCCGATTGCTGCCGCGCTACCGCTGCTATCTCTGCCTGAATCTCGCGGCTGCGGCATTCGAGCGGCTCGCTCGCCATCTCGACCGCCTGATGGATCCGCCCACGGATCTCTCCCCCTGCCTTCAAGAACGCCTCAGCGATCGTTCGCTGGAATTGCTGCGTCTCGCGCGCCAGCCAGTTTTGTGCTTCCTGCACTTCCCGGTGGAATTGTGCACTCGCCACTTCGCCTGCCTTAGTCTGCTGTTGCACCGACTCAGAGGTGAGACGCAACTCCGCGGCTGCTTCGCCGGCCCGACCCACAAGCACACCCAAACCGCGATCCAGTTCCGCCTTTGCCGTTGCCAGGTGAGCCTCTCGAACGCTGGCCGCGGCCTGCTGCAACTGTTCGGTGATTTGCGCTACCGCGTCGTGAATGGTTTCCTCGGTGTGTGCCTGAAGTTCCACGTCAACGATCGCGGTTAGTTCGTCCGTTCGCTTTTCGAGCTGCTGCAATTGGGCCGTTGCGGCCGCGTGCGCTGTCTCGAACCTCTGCTGCCGCTCGTCGAATGTCTTCAGGAGTTCCTCGTGCACGCTGCCCAGCAGTTGCTTCGCTCGTTCCTGAAGCGCTGCTTCCGCCGTTTGCTGGCCATCCCGGAGCAGTTCATCGATTTTCGTCTGCACCCGTTGTCGCACTTGCTCCTGCTCGCATCCGAGGTCGTTCAGCAATTGGTGACGTATTGACGTCAGCAGGTTCCCTGCCACAGCGTGCAGGGCGGCCACGGCATCCTTGTTCCCCTGCTCGACTCGTTCCTGCTGCTCCGCGATCACGTTCTGCAACTGCTCGCGCATTTGCGACACGGCCCATTCGGACTTTACGACCACGCTAGCGGCCGATTCGCGTGCCGAATTTCGCAGGCTGGCTTCTAGCTGCTCCAATTCCGCCATCCGAGCCGCTGTGGCGTCCAGGATGTGCTTTTCCTGCCTCTGAAGTTCGTTTCCCTCGGCAACCATGTCCTGAAGCCGCTTCTCGAGATCAGCGAAGGCAGAACGAACTCGGGTCGAGACGTCTTGCTCCAGGCTGTCGCGAAGTTGTGCCAGTATCGCCTGCGCCTGTTCTTCAACCTGCGTCCCAATGGTGTCAGGAAACGAGTGCACCAGGGACTCGACCGACTCTCGAGCTTGGCGCGCACGATCGACTTCGGCGCTGATCGCCTGCTGTGCCGCTTCTTGTTCGGTCCGATGCTGCTGCAGCAGTGACTCTTCCTCGGTGCGCGCTTCCAGGATTTGAGCCACTTGTGCACTGATCGCCTCCCGCGCAGTCTGGTCCTCGTCGACCCTGCGCTGGAGTTGCGTCACCAGTTGCATGCAGGCGTTCTGCATCTGTTCCAATTTGAACGAAGCCGCTGCCGCCACCTTCTCGCGCGCAGTCGAATCAGCTGCCGCTTTATCCTGGAAGTCGCCAATGAGCGCTCCCAAGTGCTGGCGGGCTTCGTCAATGATTTGGTCCCGCACGGGCGCGATCTCGCCCCGGAGCAGGTCGGCAACCGCATTCAACCGGCCCTCGACTTGGTCGCGAATTCGCAGAAGCTCTTGAACTTTGCCTTCAACACCGCCGCGCTCTTCTCGCCAATCGATGAGCCCGTGCTCTAGCTCAGAACGAAGCTGCGTTCGTGCTTCCTGCACGTGCTGCTCCGCCTCGGTGCGCAAGCGCATCCACTCTGCTGCCGCACGCTGTTCGATTTCGGATTGCAGGTGGACGAGTGCCGCCTCGCTGGCCTTGCTACTCTGCGGCTGGGATTGTCCGTAGCCGATGGTTCCGACGGTTGGTTCAGTCGCGCGAAGTTCATCCTTTTCGCTGTCGTGAGACGCGGCTTGCGATGCACAGGGTGAGGGTGCGGCGCTATGAGCCTCTGGGCCAAAGGCCGATGGCCAAATTGTGAGCTTCTCCACACTGGAGCTTGCCTCGCTCTGTTCGTCGCTTGGATCTGAGGAAGCTTGAGGTGGCGCCGCCTCACCAATCGCATCCCAGTCCTTCGGCGGATTTTGAATACCCCAGAAATTACCGGGGTGGTCGAGTGCAATGCCGACCATCCAATCGTTCTCGCGCCCCATCGACACGGCGTCTACTACAAGGCCGGTGATTACATTTCCCCTGACTTGAAGTTGAACCGGGGTGCCGTTGGAAAGCTTACTGCGAGCTCTTAGCGCACAACCGTGCAGGTTGACCAACAACGCTTCGCATCGCTCATCAAATGCCATCCTCGGGTCCAGGCTGGTTAGCAGCACAGGAATCCGACAGCGGATGCGCGTGCTCCGCCGCATCGGATGCAGCGAAACGCTGGCCGTGGATGGTGCTATTTCGGCAGAGGATCTAGACCTTGTAGGTCCCTCGTTACCTATTATCGCCATGGCGATGAACCGTTCGTATTCGTTTCAGGAACGGCGTCGCAGAAGCTGCGCCGGCAACCGCCGGCCCTAGGACGCTCACAACAATTCGCACGCCATGATCACGGTGTAGCCAAAACTAAAGCGCAAATGGTTTGCCAGTTTGAAATTGCATCTCGGCTATCCGTGAGCTGGTGTGCCATCGATTGCTTGCATCGATGGCATAACATTAGCCCATCCTTACGTGCGGTCAAGTAAATTGGAGACTAGGAGGTACCTAAGGTGCTAGCCCCTCTCAACTTGTTGTTCCAGTATTAAGACAAGTTCAGACCCCAGGCAAGGTTGGCTAGGTCGACCCCAGCCGTGCATGGAGTCCAGTTATGGTTGCCGCTTCATGTACAGCGCTGCCAGCGGCGGCAGGGTGAGCGCGATGGAGCAGGACTGGTTGTGCCATGCGATCGGGTCGGACTGGCAGCCGCCGCCATTGCCGATCCCCGAGCCGCCGTACATCTCGCCATCGCTGTTCAGCAGCTCGCGCCAGTACCCACCCTGCGGCACGCCGACGCGATAGCTCTTCCGCGGCACCGGCGTGAAATTGAGCGCCACCACGATGGTGTCGTTCGGATCTTCGGTCTGGCGCAGGAAGGTCAGCACGCTGTTGTCGCCATCATTGGCGTCAATCCATTCGAAACCGCGCGGATCGATATCGAGCACGTGCAGCGCCGGCTCGTCGCGCATGGTGCGGTTGAGGTCTTCGACCCACTTCAAAACGCCGGCATGATCGGGATACTGGAGCACGTCCCATTCCAGGCCGGTGTCGTGGTTCCACTCCGGCCACTGGCCTAACTCCCCGCCCATGAACAGCAGCTTCTTGCCGCTTTGCGCCCACATGTAGCCGAACAGCAGCCGCAGGTTGGCGTATTTCTGCCACAGGTCGCCCGGCATTTTGCCCAGCAGCGACCCCTTGCCGTGCACCACCTCGTCGTGCGAGAGCGGCAGCACGAAATTTTCCGTGAAGGCGTACAGGCCGCGGAAGGTGAGCACGCCGTGGTGGAATTTGCGATGCACCGGCTCCTTGGACATGTAGACCAGCGTGTCGTGCATCCATCCCATGTCCCATTTGAGACCGAAGCCGAGCCCCCCGAGATGTGTGGGTTTCGACACCATCGGCCACGCCGTGGACTCCTCCGCGATCGTCTGCACCGACGGGAAGTTCTGGTACACGTCATGATTCATCCGCTGCAGAAAGGTGATGGCGTCCAGGTTCTCGCGTCCGCCGTAGCGGTTCGGAATCCACTCGCCTTCCTTGCGCGAGTAATCCAGGTACAGCATGGAGGCGACGGCGTCCACCCGCAGCCCGTCCGCGTGGTAGCGGTCGAGCCAGAAAATGGCGCTGGAGAGCAGGAAACTGCGCACCTCGTTGCGCCCGTAATTGAATATGTAGCTCTTCCAGTCGGGATGAAAACCGAGCCGCATGTCGGAGTGCTCGTACAAGTGCGTGCCGTCGAAATAAGCCAGCCCGTGTTCGTCCGACGGAAAATGCGACGGCACCCAGTCGAGAATCACCCCGATGCCGTTCTGGTGAAGGTGGTCCACCAGGAACATGAAATCTTGCGGCGTGCCGTAGCGGCTGGTGGGCGCGAAGAACCCGGTGATCTGGTAGCCCCAGGATCCATGGAATGGATGCTCCATCACCGGCATGAACTGCACATGGGTGAAGCCCACGCGCTTCACGTAGTCGGCCAGTTTGGGAGCAAGCTCGCGGTAGCTTAGCGGACGGTTGTTCTCCTCCGGCACCCGCATCCAGGAGCCGATGTGCACTTCGTAAACCGACATCGGCGCCTGCAGCGAGTTGCGCGCGTGGCGGATCTGCATCCATTGCTGGTCGCCCCACTGGTAATCGAGGTCGCGCACGATGGAGGCGGTCCGCGGCGGCGCCTCGGCGAAAAACGCGAAGGGGTCGGCCTTGTCCACGCGGTACCCGTGATAGCGCGAGGCGATGTAGTACTTGTAGTGAGCGCCGTCGTTGAGACCCGGAACGAAGCCCTCCCAAATGCCGGAGTCGCCGCGGGGCCGCAAGTGGTGGGTGTACTTGTTCCAGCCGTTGAACTCGCCCAAGACGTTGACCTCTTCCGCGTCCGGCGCCCACACCGCAAAGTACACCCCCAGCTTCCCCTTCCATTCCGCCACGTGCGCGCCCATCTTTTCGTAGAGGCGGTTGTGCGCTCCTTCATTGAAGAGGTGGAGGTCGTAGTCGCTCAGGAGAGAGAGGTCGTAGGTCACGGCCGAGATTGGAAGTTCCGTGTCAGGGGAGCGCATCAGGCCTCGATGTTATAGCTTCCGCCCCAATTCAAGCCCAACGATCAGTTCCCAGTTGCTAATTGTAAACGCCGGGAACCCGCTGTTGGATCGTACTCCGACGCGAGAAGAATACAGCAGGGAGACCTAAAGACATAAATAGATGAGAGGAAGCGCCTCCTATGGCAAATCGTGCTTCATGCTCGCACCGTTGTCTTAGGGGATATCGACTGCGGTCGATGCTGCCGATAGTTTGCGGCCTTCGGCATCGCGCACCACGACCCTGACCAGGTATCGGCCCGGCTTTACGTCGAAGCTGGATTCGACCGCAATGCCGGAATGAAGCTCTTCCAGCGTCCGGTCGCGCAACCGTAACTCGATGATCTTCTCAACGCCGCCCATGAGTTTGCCGTTGCGATCGAACAGCGCGGATACGACGGTCACGTTGTCCCGATTTCGGCCGGCGTCCTTACGGAAGGCGAGGCTTCTGACGTTCGACTCGGCTCACCACCGAAAGCCGCGCGCCGCCGGCGGCGGACTCGAAGAACTCGGTGTGCAAGTCAAAGGGGATGTCGCGAATTTCCTGTTGCGAGAAGAGTACATCTTCTATGTCGCGGCGGGCGGCCTGCTCGGGAGTGATCTCCTTGGGAGCATAGTAGCCTTGACGCGCAAACACCGTAAGCTTCGGTTCCGTGACCGTGACCTTGAGCGGGTGGTATTTGCCGTCGTGTTTCAGGCCCTTCGGCGAGAAGGCCAGAATGTAGGTGTATTCCGGCGCGGATGCCAACCGGCGCATTCCGCCACCGAGGTCGTTGGTGTTGTGGATGAACGTGCCCCCGGTTCCGTCAGCCAAAGCTTGCAAAACGTCAGCCCGCAGCCTGTCAGTCTCCTGCTGGTACGCGAAGTATTGCGGCCGCACGTCGTTATCCGCTTTGAAGGCCGTGTTGACATAAAGCCCACGCGCGTCGAGAGTGTTGATGACGACATTCGAACGGATGGCGCGGTCCATCACTTCCACGGAATCAAGTCGGCGGTCGCCCAGCAGGAAGCCCGGCGAGACCAGAAGCACACTGCGCTGTCCAGGCAGCGACGCCATCCTCCTGATCACATCCTGAAGCACCAGCAGCGCGGTACGAATTTCGTGGCCGCCGGCCAGCAACTCCGTCAACGCCGACGATCTTCGCCCTGGAACGCGCCGAATATAAGGTTGCAGCCACGGGCTGGTGGCTGCAAATCGGAATTCGCCGGTTCAGTTCCTGGTTGCAGCCCGGCTGGTGGCCGCAATCGGAATTCGCCGGCAGTTCCCTAGTGGTTGCCGCCCTTGGTCAGCCACGTCCAGACCGGCACGCCTTCCTTATCGCGCAGAACAATCTTGTTGTTTCCAAACTCGATCTCCCGCGCCAGGATGACATCTTTTTCGTCCACCTTCACCTTGGACCCGGTGATCGTCAACTGGTCGCCTTTCTTGAACGCGACCTCGAATTCCTTGAGAAAGCTGTTGGGGCAGAGCCGCACTTCGAGGGTGTCCGCACCCGACTTCACCATCAGGTAAATGCCGACCTGCCCCTTGGGATTCGGCACTTCCTTGACCTCATCCACCGTCCCCTTGACGGTGACCTCTTTGGCCACATCGTACTTCGGAGCCTGGGCGGCGGCGTTCTGCGCCATGACCAGTGGCGCCAGAAGGAACATGGCGGCCAAACAAACCACGGCAACCGACTTTGCAGCCAGCATGACTTGCTCCTTCCCGCGGCCACTCCGGCAGCCGCTCTTGCTTCGGAGCTATCCATTTCAAGGCTACCCCTGTCGCTACCGGGGTGCTGTGAGTTGCGTCACACCATGTAGCCCGTCCGTCACCGCCTGGAGGCTTGCTGCCTGCCGCTGACCCGGTTACAGTTAGCCACACATTCCATGCTCTCGCTGGGGAAGACTCCACGATTTCTGACGCGCCTGGGTGCGCCGGTCGACCGCGACGAACAAACCCGCATCGAGCGCGTCCTCGCCTCCGCACGGGTCTTTCTTGCCGGTTCGGGTCTGCTGGCGATTTATCTGGATCCGACGGAGCCCACCCGCTACGCCAGTTTTGCCTACGCCCTGTTAATCGGCTACGTGGGCTACAGTTTCGTTGTGTGGGCGGTGTTGAATCGTTCCGAAGCCGTCGCACCGGCTTATCCCTGGATTCACGTTATCGACCTTCTCTTTCCGGCCGTGTTCACGCTGTTCACCGAGGGTCCTAACAGCGCGTTTTTTCTTTTTTTCGTTTTCGTTCTGACAGCCGCTGCTTTCCGCTGGGGCTTCGTCGAGACCTTCGCGACGGCGCTTGCCATCGTCACCCTCATGACCATTGAGGCGGTGATGCTGAGTTTCGGCCATCCCCTGGGGACCTGGCTGGAAGGCGACTACGAAGTGAATCGATTCGTCATCCGGGCCACGTACTTGATTTTGCTCGGCCTCCTGCTGGGCTATCTGGCCGAACAAGAGAAGCAATTGCGCGCCGAGGACATCTTCGCCGGACGCACGATCGGCAAGGCGCGGGTGGACGCCGGCTTGCGCGGCAGCATGCAGGCCGTTCTGGGCGAATGCATGCGCCTGTATCTCTCGCCTCGTGCCCTTGCGATGGTCCAGCAGACGGGTTCGGGACGCGTTTTCCTGTGGGAGTCGCACGCGCTGCCCGATGGCGGCAATAGCGTTGCCGGCTCGGAGGTCAGCCCCGAGGAACGGCCGCAGTATCTGGTCTCCATACCGTCGCAAAGTTCCTATTCGCAACGGCGCGGCGCCGGCTGGAAGACATGGGCCATCAATGCCGAAGGCAAGCGCGCCCGTACCGACCCTGCCTGGTCACCCGCGGCTTGTCCACAACTGGGAGACGCCGCCTCCGTTCTTTCCGTCGGGTTACACATCGGCCAGGAATGGAACGGCTGGTTGCTGCTCTTCGGCGCCCGCATGGGCGACAAGCTGCAGGAACTTCGCTTCGCGCAGAAGCTGTTTCGCCAGGTCGGGCCGGCGATTTACAACGTCTACCTGCTGCGCCGCTTACGTTCACGCGCCGGCGCGGTGGAACGTGCGCGCGTCGCCCGCGAACTGCACGACGGCGCCATCCAGTCGCTGATCGCCGTGGAAATGGAAGTCGACGTCCTGCGCCGCGAGGCCGCGCGCACCGAGAACCTCACCGAAATCTCTCCCCGGCTGGAGCACATCCAGGAGATGCTGCGGGAACAGGTGTTCGATCTGCGCACGCTGATGCAGCAGATGCGCCCCGTGGAGTTCAGTCCCGCGCAACTGCTTGACCACTTGGCCGACATCGTCGAGCGTTTCCGCCACGACACCGGCATCACCGCGGAGTTTGTTTCCGTCCTGGACGACGTTGACCTCTCGCCGCGCCTCTGCCGCGAACTGGTCCGCATCACCCAGGAAGCGCTCGCCAACGTGCGCAAGCACAGCGGCGCCCAGCATGTGCTCGTCCGCTTCGGAGTCCGCCAGGGCCGGTGGACGCTGGAGGTGGAAGACGATGGGCGCGGTTTCGAGTTCCGCGGCAAGAAATCCCTGGCCGAATTGGACGCCGCCCGAAAAGGACCGGCCGTCATCAAGGAGCGCGTCCGTATTCACGGCGGCAATTTGGAGATAGAATCGCTCCCCGGTAAGGGCACTCGGCTCGAGGTCACTTTCCCGCAAAAGGCACAAGCCACCTATGTCTAGCGCTCCCATCCGTATTCTGATCGCCGACGATCATGGAATTTTCCGTGACGGCCTGCGCCGCCTGCTGGAAGCCGAACCCAATCTGTGCGTCGCCGGTGAGGCTGCCGACGGCGCCGAAGCCGTCGCTTTGGTGGCACAACTCCGGCCCGACATCCTGCTGCTCGACCTCGCCATGCCGCGCGTGCCCGGCATGGACGCATTGCGCGAACTGGCCGCCGGCCAGCACCCGGTGCGCACCATCCTGCTCACCGCCTCGGTGGAACGGCCGCAGATCCTGGAGGCGATGAAGCTCGGCGCTCGCGGCGTCGTGCTCAAGGAATCGGCCACCCAGGTGTTGCTCAAGAGCATCGCCGCCGTCATGGCCGGGAGCTACTGGGTCGGCCGCGAGAGCGTGCCCGACCTCAAGGAACTGATCCTGGACGGCGCCGCCCTGGAACAGCCCGGCAGACGCTACGGCCTCACCCGCCGCGAGATGCAGATGGTGGCCGCCATCGTCGAAGGCTCCAGCAACCGCGAGATCGCCCAGAAATTCAACGTGCGCGAGGACACCGTCAAGCACCACCTCACCAGCATCTTCAGCAAGCTGGAGGTCTCCACCCGCCTGGAGCTGGCGCTGTTTGCCATCGAGCACCAACTGGTCAGCAAGAGCGGCGCGCTCGGCAAGGCCGGGGCCTGAGACTCTTGTTACACCCGCATGTGATTCAAATCACATAGCCTTGGTCCAAAATGGCCATCCGTCACAGGTTCTCGTGTCTTAGGTCACAGCCGGAAGGTACAAGGCGCGCGACAATCGCCCCAGGTGAGGAGGTGCCGCATGGCCGATGAGCGCGATGTCCTTGAAGTCCTGAAATTCGAACTGAACTTCCTGGAGCAGGGTGGCTACGGCCGGTCCGTGCACGCCCCGCGCACGCCCACCTCCATCTTCCAGGATTCCATCAGTTGCCTCAACTTCAGTGACCCCCAGCGGCCCCATCCCTGCTCCGAGTGCATGCTCATCGATTTCGTTCCGGAGTCATGCCGGCATGAAGACGTTCCCTGCCACCACATTCCTCTTTCTCCCGCGGGAGAAACGGTCGCAACCCTGGAATCGCGCGATCACCAGCAAAAATTGGAACAGGCGGTGATTACCTGGCTGCGCGCCGTCATCGCGCGCATGGAAAAGGAACGGCAGGCGCGCAGCGCTTGATCCGTGCCGCCCCAGGTTTCATTTTGGGAACTCGCTAGATTTCCGCGCTCCCCCCGCCGTGCGTGCGTTATAGACTTACCCTTCTTCTTCATCTCCCGGGAGCATGCTCATGAAACGCGAATTCACTTCGCTGACTCCGCAAGAAGCCCTGCACGTCGCCATCTTCATTGAAGAGAGAAATGCCGAACTCTACCAGCAGTTTGCCGAGCTGTTCGCCGAATTCAAGGACCCCGATTCGCTGGAGATCGCGCAGGTTTTCTGGGACATGGCCACCGAGGAGCGCAGTCACGGCACCATGTTGCAGGAGCGCTATTTCGACCGTTACGGAACCCAGGCTTGTGTGGTGACCGAGGAAGACATCTGCGAGCTGCTGGAAATGCCGAAACTGGAGAGCGGCGAACTGTTCACCGTCGGCCGCGGCCACGCCACCGTGGCGCCCAGCAAGGCCGCCCTACAGGTCGCGCTCGAGGCGGAGGAGACCGCGATGCGTTACTACTCGCAACTGGTGGAAAGGACCAACGACCGCAATCTCCGCTCCACCTACGCCGAATTGGCGAATTTCGAGGCCGACCACACCGAATTCCTCCGCCGCAAGCTCAACGAAGTCAAACGCGCCACCACCGGCGGGGATGTGGTGTAGTTGTCCTGAAGCCTGGAGCCTGAAGCCCGCAGCCTTTTACGATGCAGGTGCCCCACATCTGCCC
>CAVXCR010000037.1:0-77741 GCA_963760265.1 Terriglobia bacterium | reverse complement strand
TCATGGCGGCGGCGAGCATGAAGCGCGCCGGAAAGGTGAGCGACATGGAGGCGCGCGCGATGCAGACGGTGCCGTCTTCCAGCGGCTGGCGCATGACCTCCAGCACGTTGCGCGGGAACTCCGGCAGCTCGTCCAGGAACAGGACACCGTGGTGGGCAAGGGAGACTTCGCCGGGGCGCGGCACCACCCCGCCGCCGATCAGGCCGGCGTCAGAGATGGTGTGGTGGGGCGCGCGAAAGGGGCGTGTGCCGACCAGGCCCGCCTTGGCGTCGAGTACGCCGGCGACGCTATGAATTTTCGTAGTCTCCAGCGCTTCTTCGAAGGTCAGCGGCGGCAGGATGGTCGGCATGCGCTTGGCGAGCATGGTCTTGCCCGATCCGGGCGGGCCAATCATCAAAATGTTGTGACCGCCGGCGCAGGCGACCTCGAGGGCGCGCTTGGCGGTGTACTGGCCGCGGACGTCCTTGAAGTCCACGGTGAACTGCTGGGCTTCGCTTAACAGTGCGTCGGCGTCCACCTGGATGGGGGCGATACTGTTGCCGCCGTTCAGCATGTGGACCACTTCCACCAGCGAGGTGACCGGGTAGACATTAACGCCGCTGACCACGGCGGCTTCCTTGGCGTTGATGACCGGGACGATCAGGTTGGAGATCTTGCCGGCGCGGGCGGCGACGGCAATGGGCAGCGCGCCGCGGATGCCGCGAACCCCGCCATCGAGCGAGAGTTCGCCGACAAAAACATAGTCCGGCACTTCCTTGCGCGAGATTCCGCCATAGGCGCCCAGGATGCCGAGCGCCATGGGGAGATCGTAGCCCGAACCCTCCTTCTTTATGTCGGCGGGGGCGAGGTTGACCGTGATGTGGGTGGGCGGGATGTCGTAACCGCAGTTGCGCAGCGCGGAGCGGATGCGCTCGCGGCTCTCGCGCACGGCCGCGTCGGGCAGGCCGACGGTCATGAAATTATCTTTGTCACAGCGGATGCCGGAAACGTCAACCTCGACCTCGATGATGCTGGCGTCAATGCCGTAGACCGCGGCGCTGAGGGTCTTGTAAAGCATTCCGTAAGGCGCAGAGAACGCCCAAGTCCTGCAAAATCAAGGGCGAAGTATAGCAAAGGGGGCCGGCAAAAGCGGTGATTTCCCGCGTCGGACCGTCACCGCGAGAGGAAATTTAGCCCAAAAACGGATTTGGGCCACGTTCCCGAGACTGCGCGCGAGGGGTCACATATCAGTTCCCCCCTATTGCGGGTGGCAACCCGGCAACATACGATCACATACGACCCGATGACGAGCACGGAAGACGTCAAGCAAAACCCGGCGGAAGAGCAGTCGAAAAAGCTGCAGCGGCTACAGAAAGAAGAGAGCCGGCTGTGGCGTACGGCGCTGTTTTTCCTGACCATCCTGGCGGCAGGTGTGGGAGCAACTTCCTGGCAGAACCTGGCCGGCATCCCACGCCACTTGGAAGCCATCCCGCTGGGCACGGTGGTGGTGGGGGTATTGTTCGCCATCTACGTCGCGCTGAAGCGCAAGGAAATCGCCGAACTCCAGGGCGTGTTCAGGGGCATGCAGGAGCGCGAAAAAACGCCGCCCAGCGAGCAACAACTCAACAAGCTGCTGGAGGCGGTCAGCAACTCGCAGCGCAATTACCGCGAACTGATCGACAGCATGGAGGAGGTGGTGCTCGGATTGTCGCTGCAAGGGACCATCCGCACCACCAACCGCGCGTTCACCGATCTGATGGGTAAGGCGTTCGCGGATATCGCCGGGCATAACCTGGAGGAGTTCCTGGCCGAGCCGACGCGCGAGCAGGGGGAACAACAGATAGCGCGATTCCTGCAGCAGCGGCAGTGGTCGGGCGTGCTGCGCGTGCGCTTCCAGCACGAAGCCGGGGTGCGCTACTTCGACACCGTGCTGCATCCCATCGTCGCCGCCGGCGAGGTGGTCGGAATCGGGGTGCTGGCCAAGGACATTACCGCGGCGCGGGAACGCGAGGCGCGGTTTACCGAGTTGTTCGAGACCTTGCAGGAGGGCGTGTATTTCACCACGCCGGACGGCCGGTTGATGGATTGCAACATCGCGCTGGTGCGCATGCTGGGGTACGAGAGCAAGGAAGAGTTGCTGCAAATCGCGGTGTCGCAGTTGTTCGTGGATTCGGCGGAACGCCGCGAACAGGTGAGAAACCTGCAACAGAGCGCGGCCGTTCGCTGCCAGGAAGTGCGGCTGAGGCGCAAGGACGGCAGCGTCGTGATCTGCCTCGACACGGCGCGCGCCATCTGCGACGACAGCGGGAAGTTGGTGCGGCTGCAGGGCGCGTTTTTCGACATCACGGAGCGGCGCAAGGTGGAAGACCGGCTGCAGCAGCAGGAGGAATTCGGACGGCGGCTGGTGGAGAGCTTCCCTGACCTGATCCTGGCGCTCGATAAGGAAGGACGGTACACGTTCGTCAGCCCGCGGGTGCGCGAAATCCTGGGCTACGAGCCGGAGATGTTCCTTGGGCGCAGCATGATCAGCGACCAGGCGCCGGTGGCGGCCATGGAGCTGCAAGCGTTGTTCCGCGAACTGATCACCGGCAAGGAAATCTTCCAGACGGCCGAGTACGGGGTGCAACATCGCGATGGCACCTGGCGCGCGCTGCGCGCGACCGCCAGCCCGCTGTTCGATGCGAAGGGAAAGCTGACGGGAGTGGTGGCGTCGGTGCGCGATGTGACCACGGTGAAGCAGATGGAGCAGCAGTTGATCCAGACCGAGCGCCTGGCGGCCATGGGGCAGATGATTGACGGGTTCGCGCACGAACTGAACAACCCGCTCACCGCTATCCTGGGTGCGATCGAATTGCTGGAGGCAACCACGCCCGACCCGGCCTCCGCCCGCAAGTTCGAACTGCTGAAGCAGCAGGCCAAGCGCGCGGCGGAGGTGGTGCAGAACCTGCTGTTCTTCGCGCGCCCGCCCGCGCCGGGCAAGGCGCCGCTCAATCTCACCGACATGGTGCATCGCTCGCTGCAACTGCACGAGCATTCGCTGCGGGTCAATAACATCGCGGTGGACTTCATCGGCGACGCGGGACTGCCGGACGTGGTCGGAGATCCCCATCAAATCATGCAGGTGTTCCTGAACTTGATCATCAACGCGGAGCAGGCGGTGCGTGAAATCCGGCCGCGCGGCACCTTGCGCGTGCGGCTGGGAAGAAACGGCGACCGCGTGTGGGCCAGCTTCCAGGACGACGGTCCCGGCATCAGCGCCGATTCGCTGCCGAAAATTTTCGATCCGTTCTTCACCACCAAACGGCCGGGCCGCGGCACCGGACTCGGACTCAGCGTGGCCATGGCGATCCTGAAAAAGTACGATGGCTCGATCGAGGCGCAGTCCGCGCCCGGCGGAGGCTCGGTGTTCACGGTCACTTTGCCGGCGGTGAAGACCTCGAATGCGAAGCCCGTCGCGACCGCAGTACGGGCCGAGCGCTAGTTCCCCTGCTCCCCTGCGATTAAGATCGAGACGATCACACCAACGCACTTCGTTGGGCTCGCAGAGAACAAAAAAGAAACCAGCTTTAAACTGGTTCCAGCCGCTTCAGCTTGATCCGGTCGGCGCGCACATGCGTAAGCTCGTAATGCGCCTGCTGCGTGAGCCAGCTTTCGGCGCTGCCGCCGAAGACCTGCGACAGTCTCACGGCCATTTCGGGAGAAATCCCGCGCTTCCCGTTCACCAGTTCTGACAGGGTTGTCCGGGTCACTCCAAGGGCGGCGGCGGCGTCGGTGATGGTCAAGCCCAAAGGCTCGATGCACTGGCGAAACACAACGCCTCCGGGATGTGGCGGATTCTTCATCGGCAATGTGGTCGCCTTGCGTTGGTGTTACCGCTCGATCGCCACGCCGACGGCGTTGCCGCCGCCCAGACAGAGCGCGGCGATTCCCTTCTTCACGTCGCGGCGGATCATCTCGTAAAGCAACGTGACCAGGATGCGCGCGCCGCTGGCGCCGATGGGATGCCCGAGCGCGACCGCGCCGCCGTTCACGTTCACCTTGTCCAGGTTCAGGCCGAGTTCGCGGGTGACCGCGATGGCAGCCACGGAGAACGCTTCGTTGATCTCGTACAGGCCAACTTCGTCCTTGTCCCAGCCGGTCTTTTTCCAAAGCAGGCGGACGGCATCCACCGGCGCCATCATCACCCACTTGGGGTCGAGGCCGCTGGTGGCCTGCGCCACGATGCGCGCCATCGGCTTGGCCCCGAGCCGTTCCGCCGTTTTCGCGCTGGTGACCACCACGGCCGCCGCTCCGTCGTTGACGCTGGGCGCGTTGCCGGCGGTCACGGTGCCATCCTTCTTGAAGGCGGGCTTGAGCGCCCGCAGCGCTTCGACCGAGGTGTCCTCGCGCGGGCCTTCGTCCTTCTCGAACAGAACGGTCTCGCCTTTCTTCTTGCCGGGCACTTCGACGGGCACGATCTGCGACTCGAAGCGGCACTCCTTGATCGCCGACATCGCCTTGCGATGCGAGTTCGCGGCGTACTCGTCCTGCTCCTCGCGCGAGATGTGATATTTCTCGGCCACGTTCTCGCCGGTGTTGCCCATGTGGTAGTCGTTGAAGGCGTCCCACAGGCCGTCGCTGATCATGGAGTCGAGCATGGTGACGTTGCCGAGGCGGAAGCCCTTGCGCGCGTTGGGCAGCAGGTAGGGCGCGTTGGTCATGGACTCCATGCCGCCGGCCACGACGATGTCGCTGTTGCCGGTCTGGATGGCCTGCGCCCCGAGCGCGACCGACTTCAGTCCCGATCCGCAAACCTTGTTGACGGTCATGGCGCTGACCGAGGGCGCCAGTCCGCCATAAATCGCCGCCTGGCGCGCCGGGTTCTGTCCCAGCCCGGCGGAGACGACGTTGCCCATGATGCATTCGTCCACTGAGGCAGGATCGAGATTGGCGCGCTTGACCACTTCGCGTACCACGATCGCGCCCAGCTTGGGGGCTGACAAATCGGAGAGCGAGCCCTGGAATTTTCCGATCGGAGTGCGAACTCCGGCGATGATGACCACATCGTCTCCGCTAGGCATAAAAGTGCTCCTGTGTGAATTCCAAACTCTTCATTATAAGATGCGGCAGCAACCGGCCCGCAACAATTCCGGGAGGATCGCATTGTCCACCAACCCGCCTGTCGCACCAGAAACTTCGCCGACCGAGGCGCCCACAGCGACCTCGCCGGCGCCGGTGGCGCCCGCCTGGCACACGGCGCTGTTCGTGGTCGTGATTGTCTGCTTTGCGGCGCTGTCGGCCCGAACGCAAGGGCAGATGATCGCGCATCGCGGGCGCGCCACCGTCTATCTGCTCACGCTGGCATGGGAGTACCTGCTGGTGGGATTCATCCTGTGGGGTGCACGCAAGAGGGGTGTCACGCTGCGGGAAATTGTTGGCGGGAGATGGAAGTCTCCGGAAAACTTGCTGATCGACGTCGCCATCGCCTTCGCGTTCTGGATGGTCGCCGCGGGCACGCTGGCGGCGCTGTCGTTCGCCCTCGGGCTGGCGTCGCCATCGCAAGTGGCGGAAGCGAAGAAGCACCTCGGGCCGCTGCTGCCGAAGAGCGGATTGGAGTTGGCGCTCTGGCTGGTGCTCAGCGCAAGCGCCGGCTTCTGCGAAGAGATCATGTTCCGCGGATATCTGCAGCGACAATTCCGGGCGGCGACGCGCAGCACCGCGGCGGCCATCGTGCTCCAGGCGGTGATATTCGGCATCGCGCACGCCTACCAGGGCGGACGGCGCATCATCCTGATCGCCGTCTACGGCGCGCTTTTCGGCATGCTGGCGGCATGGCGCAAGAGCCTGCGGCCGGGAATGATCGGTCATGCCATGCAGGATTCCTTCAGCGGCATCGCGTTCCGGTTACTGAAGTGAGTGTGCTCGCGATTTTTTTGCGAGGGCGCGCGAAATTTCTTCACCCGCGTGCGTGTGTTCTCTGGTTCCGTGGATTTTTTGCTTGACTTCGATTTTGAATGACTCTATACATTCAAGCAATTGCAACGGAACATCGTTGCGAACCATGAACAATGGAAGGGAGAATAGAACCATGGCAACGAAAAAGGGTGGCAAGAAGGCTGCAAAGAAAACGAAGAAGCACTAAGCCTTCACGTTGAAAGCAAGGGGGACGCGGAAAGCGTCCCCTAAGTTTTTGGGGGGATGATTTCTTAACCCGCTCCCGCCGCAGTCGCAATCCCGTACAACTTCTGCTCGGTCGCCGGACACAGGTTGCGATACTCGCACCAGCGGCACCAGAAGCCCGCTCTCGGGTCGAACCGTTCCGCGGCGATTCCTTCCGCGACTTCCGCGATCTTGGCGCGCGTCTCTAGCAGCGCTTCTTCATCGCGCGCGGTGCGCACCTCGGAGTTGTCTTCCAGGTTGTGGATAACCAGCTCGGCCGGTTCGGCGCTCAGGGTCTCGCGCGCGGCGATGGCATAGATAGAAAGTTGCAGGCTCTTATCGGCCTTGTCCTGGTCGAACACCGAGCCGGTCTTGAAATCGATGACGCGCACGCCGCCGCCTTCGAGCCGGTCCACGCGATCCATGCGCCCGCGAACCGGGACGCCGTCCACTTTCATCTGAAAACT
The DNA here is from genome assembly GCA_963760265.1 of Terriglobia bacterium. Taxonomy (GTDB): domain Bacteria; phylum Acidobacteriota; class Terriglobia; order Terriglobales; family Acidobacteriaceae; genus JAIQGF01. Next base: position 71,157 of record CAVXCR010000037.1, on the reverse strand, counting down.
TCTTTCCGCGTGCAGGACGGGCGGCGCGGGCTGCCGGGTGAGAGCGCTGAGGTAGGCGCCGAGCTGTCGCGCGCCGAGCTGTTCGAAGAGCGTGCGCTGGTAGTCGTCATCGAAAGCGGCGGCGGCCATCATGTCGCGGAAGCTCTGCAGCACCTCGCCTTCGCTGCGCGGGCGACCGGCAAGGATTGCCTGATGAATGTCGCGCAGCACGTCGTGCACGATCTTGCCGTACAGCATCGAAGCGGAGGCTGGGCCGGGAATGTGCCAGTCCTGCATCAGCTTGTATTTCATCGGGCAGGTGTCGTAGGCGTCGATGGAGGTGGCGCTTAAACCCTGCTGCGCGATCTCGGGCCGCGGCTTCATCAGCAGCCACGTCGCGACCCCCGAGGCCGGGGCCGCGCCTGCCTCGATCGTGGCGGTGAACGGGCGCGCCGGGCGCTGCCGCCAGCAGTCCTCGGCCAGGGCGCTGCTCATGATGTTGCGGAGCAGGCCGGCGGGCGTGGTGTCCTTGCCTCTTCCCGGACGCGCATAGACGCGGAGCGAATCGCGCGCGCGCGTCAGCGCAACGTAGAACAGGCGCCGCTCTTCTTCGGCGTGAATCTGCTTGCTGTCGTCCGGCAGCGGCATTTCGCGCAGCGCCTGCGGGAATTCGAAGACGGCTTCGCGGTAGCCCGTGGGGAACGACGGGGGGTTGGCGCGCAGGACGAACACGGTTTCGAATTCCAGGCCCTTGGCGGAGTGCGCGGTCATGAGTTGCACCGCGCCCTCAGCGGCGGGCACGGGAAGTTCGAGCGTGCCGCCGGCCTCCCGGAACAGATCAACGTAGGCGATGAATTCCTCGAGCGAGCCGGATTCGGTGATCGGGCTTGGTATGCCATTTCTCGACGAACTCGCGCAAGATGCGCACCGGGTCGTCGGACTCGCTAAAGCCGAAGGCGCGGACCACGAACGCGCACACCTGCGCCGCTTCCCAGTTCACCGACGCGGCGTAGCCCCGCGCCTTCTCCACCGCCGCCAGCACGCGCCCGCCGCCGGGAATTCTCGGCAGCAGCGAGGCGAACGAGGCTTCGCGGGACGCGGCGGCGAGCGCCGTACGCATGGCATCGCCATCCACGCCGAACATGGGCAGGGCGGCGACGCGGAAGAGCGCTTCCGAATCCGACAGCGACGCTACCGCGGCAAGGCATGCGACCAGATCGCGAATGACGGCGGTCTCGAACACGTCGAGACCCTTCACCACGAACGGTATGCCGCGTTCCGCCAGGGCCCTGGCCATCTCCTCGCGATGCAGGTGCGAGCGGTAAATGATCGCGATGTCGCCGCCTTGCTCCGCGCTGCGCAGTTCTTCGATCTCGGCGGCAATATCGGCGGCCTCCTGCTCCTTCCCGCCATGCAGAACGATTTCGACCTGTGCCGGAGCTCAGCGGCTTTCCTTCCGCCTCCGCGCGCTCTTCACGGGCGGAACGCAGTGCCTGGCGCTTGTACTCAGTACCGTCCGGCAGACGGCAATCCACCGCCGGGTTGCGTCGATGACGAAAAGGCGCATGCGAGAATGTTGGAGGTCGAGCGCTGGTTTTCGTCGAGCACAACCGCCTTCGTACCCGGGAAGCGGCGCTGGAATTCCTGGAAGGCGGCGCTGGAGGCGCCGCGGAAGCGGAAGATGGCCTGGTCGGGGTCGCCGACCGCGAAAACGTTGCGTTCCGTGCCCGCAAGCAAGTGCGCCACTTCGATTTGTGCCACGTTGGCGTCCTGGAATTCGTCAATCAGCAGGAATCGCGCGCGTTGCTGTTCGCGGCGCAACACGCTTGGATCGGCGCTCAACAGGCGGACCGCGCCCGTGATCATGTCACCATAGGTGCCAAGATTCCGTTCGCGCAGCATGGTTTCGACACGGGCAAAGACGCGCGCAATCTCCTCGCAGCGCTCCAGGTGCTCGGCGGGCGTGATGCCGGCGGACTTCTTTGACTTCGTCACCCGCGGCGGCATGTGCTCGCCGGCACGCAGCTCTTCCACGTACCGGCTGAAGCGCGCGGCGTCCACCAGTTCGTCCTGGCAGCGGCTGAAGAAATCCAGCAGCGCGTCGAGAAACTCGTGCGGTTTCGCTGCCTTGATGTAGTACTGGAGGCCGAGTTCGTGGAGGCGGCGCTTCAGCAGAATCCAGAGGTCCTTTTCTTCGAGCAGGCGGAATTCCTGCCCCGCCCGCTGCAGAATGCCGTAACACAAGGAATGAAACGTGCACGCGTGCAGTCGCTCGCCGACGCGCGCTACGAGTCTCTCCACGAGTTCGGTGGCGGCTTTGTCGGTGTACGTGACCGCAAGGATTTCTTCCGGACGGGCTTCGCCGGTGGCAACCAGGCGTGCCACGCGCTCCACCAACACCTTGGTTTTTCCGGTGCCCGCGCCGGCGATGACCAGCATCGGTCCGTGGACGTGCTCAATCGCTTCCTTCTGCCGAGGATTGGGAACGAACTCGCTCATGGCCTGATTTTGGGGAGCGGGCCATTATGTGTGAGTAAGGGAAGGTCAGCAACTCTGAATTTGCCTTAGGCGGCATTGATGGCGCTAACTCACCTCGGAGATGGCGATGGCGAGCGCGGCAATCGCCGCCGTCTCCGCGCGCAGGATAGTGTTGCCGAGCGAGGCCGATGTCCAGCCCTCGGCATCGAAAGCGGCGAGTTCGTCGGCCGTCCAGCCACCCTCGGGGCCGATCCCGAGGATGATGGATCTGCCAAATTCAAGCTTCCAGTTGCCGTCAATCGCTTGTTTCAGGGTGAGGCCGCGCTCGCTTTCGGAGAGCAGGATCTTGAGTTCCGACGGGACTGCGAGGGCGGATTTCAGCGGCTGCGGCGCGGCGATCTCGGGCGGCGACACGCGCCGCGACTGCTGCGCCGCCTCATGCGCGATGCGCCGCCAGCGTTCCACCCGCTTCCCTGCCGCCGATGCAAGGTGCGGCTCGGTGCGGCGCGCGATCACGGGCACGATGGCGGCCGTGCCAAGCTCGGTCGCTTTTTCGATCGCCCACTCCATGCGATCGAACTTGAAAATCGCCAGCAGCAGCGTGATGCGCGCCGGTTCCTTCTGCGGCACGAACTCGCCAAGTTCGAACTCCACCCGGTCGTCGGCGACGTGGACCACGCGGCCCAGGCGCACCGCGTCGCCGCAGGAGACTTCGAACTCCTGCCCGACACGAACGCGAAGCGAGCGGGCCAGGTGCGCGGCGTTGCGGCCCAGCAGGGACGCGCGCGCGCCCGAGACTTCGTCGGCGATCCAGCGGCGGCGGGTCATATGCGGATGAGGAAAAACCAGGTGGCTGCGGCGGCGACGGCGTACGCCACGCCGAAGCGGCGGTTCTGGCGAGCTAGGCTGGGTTCTTCCGGCGCGTTGGCGTTGCCGATCATTTCAACGCCGGTGAGGACGCCGATGAAAAAGGCGATGATCATCCACCGCTGGTGCGAATAAAAGAAATATACGGGGACCAGAACGAAGGTTCCGATCAGCGAGACCCATCCCCACATCCGGTGCCGGGCGCGCGTCCTGGCTGCGGCAATTCGCGCGCTGGTCAGGTGCGCGAACTTATCCGCCTGCGTGAGCCTGACGAACGCCGGGAGCGCCGTCGCAATCAACAAGAACCACGCGTAATAGCGAGCGAACTTATCCAAAGATGTCCTTGACCTTGCTGAGAATAGTACTGCGCACCGGCCTGTTTTCAACTCCGTCGGTCATGGCGAATTCTTCCAGCAACTCGCGCTGGCGCTTGCTGAGTTTCGCGGGCGTGTGCACCTTCACCTCGACGTAGAGGTCGCCCTTGCCGCGTCCGTTCAGCACCGGCACGCCGCGATTGCGGATCTTGAATACCGCGCCGCTCTGGGTGCCTTCCGGAACCTTGAGCTTCTCCGGACCTTCCAAGGTTGGGATTTCCAGTTCCGCGCCCAGCGCCGCCTGGGCGAAGGAAACCGGGACGGCGCAATGCAGGTCGTGGCCATCGCGCTCGAACATGGCGTGCTCTTTGACGTGGAGCACGATGTAGAGGTCGCCCGCGGGCCCGCCGTGCACTCCCGCCTCGCCCTGCGACGCGTAGCGGATGCGGGTTCCGTCTTCGACCCCGGCGGGGACTTTGACCTCGATGGTACGCTCGCCCACCTGGCGGCCTTCGCCGCGGCAGGATCTGCAGGGATAGGTGATCACGGTCCCGCGTCCCTGGCAGGCGGAGCAGGTGCGCGCAATGCTGAAAAACCCCTGCTGGTACCGGACTTGTCCGCGGCCGCCGCAGGTGCGACAGTTGTCCGGCTCGTGGCCGGGCGCAATCCCCGAACCGTCGCAGGTTTCGCACGATTCGTGACGCCGGACCTTAACCTTCTTTTCCGTCCCGAACACCGCCTGCTCGAATTCCAGGGTCAGGTCGTGGCGCAGGTCGCCGCCGCGCTGCGCCCAACTGCGGCGCCGGCCGCCCATGCCGCCGAACATGTCGCCCATGCCGAAGATGCTGCCGAGAATGTCGCCGAGATCGCCGAAGTCCTGGAAGATGGAGGGATCGAATCCGCCGGCGCCCATCGCGTTGACGCCGGCGTGCCCGAAGCGGTCGTAATTGGCGCGCTTATCGGTGTCGGCGAGCACGGTGTAGGCCTCGGTGCACTCCTTGAAGCGCTCCTCGGAATCGGGATTGTTGGGATTGCGGTCGGGATGATACTGCAGCGCGAGCTTGCGGTAGGCGCTCTTGATCTCCTGCTCGGTCGCGGAGCGGGTCACACCCAGGACTTCGTAATAATCGCGTTTGCCGTTGTTAGCCACAGTAAGTTTCAGTTTCAGTTTCGGTTTCAGAGTCAGCCCATTTTGACTGAAACTGAAACTGAAACTTTATTTGTTGGGTTTGGTAGCGACGCGCACCATCGCGGGCCGCAGCAGCCGGTTCTTCAGCTTGTAGCCGCGCTGGAGTTCGTCGAGCACATGGTGATGTTCGGCCTCGTCGGTCTCCACCATCTGCACCGCCTGGTGCAGGTTGGGATCGAACGGTTCGCCGCGCGCTGCGATGGGTTGCACGCCGAGCTTGGCGAGCGCGTCATGAAATTGCCGGTTGATCAGCTCAATCCCGGCGTGAAATTCATCACTGTCGCGCGCCGGGCTGTGCAGCGCACGATCGAAGCTGTCCACGATCGGCAGCAGCGACTGGATGGCGTCGGCGAGCGCGTAATCGCGGAAATCCTGCTGCTCGCGCGCGTTGCGCTTGCGGAAGTTATCGAATTCCGCCTGCAGGCGCGCCAGCCGGTCGAGCAGCGTGTCGCGCTCCTGGCACAGCCGTTCCAGCGCTTCCTGCTGCGCCGTGGCGGTGCTGGCCGCTTCGGGTTCGTTTTCATCCGCCGCCGGCAGCTCGTGCTCCAGATCGAGGGCCTGAGGATCGCCGTCGGCCTTTCCGTTTCCTGGTGCCATAACTCCTATTCCGATTCGTTCAAAATCTTGTCGAACAACCGCGCGATGTACGAAACCGCGGTGATGGTGTGCTGATAGTCAATCCGCGTTGGGCCAATCACCGCCAGCGATCCCATCACTTCTCCTCCGACACGTGCCGGCGCGCCGATGAGCACAAAATTCCGCAGGTACGGCGCCGCTTCCTCCAGCCCGATCACCACCCGCACCGCCTCCTGCTTGGCATCCAGGTAGGCATTCAGCAACTGCACGACACGCTGCTTTTCCTCCAGCGTATGCAGAAGCTGCTGCAGGCGCTCCTTGTCTTCCTCGCTGGCGACCAGGTTGGAGGCGCCATCCAGATAGATGCCGGGCGCGGCCTCCTCGGCTCCAAGCGCCCCCTGGCGGCAGAGTTGCTCGAGAGACTGCATCAGCCGGTCATACTCGCTGCGCTCGCGCTGGATGCGCTGCTCCAGCTCAGACTGGATCGCCGTCAACGTCCAACCCCGGAAATTGTCGTTGATGTAGCGCGCGGCGATTTCCAGGTCGGACTGCGGCAGGTCGGCGCCCATGCGCAGCACGCGGTCGCGCACCACCCCCGACTTCATGACCACCACCGCCAGGATCTTCTTGTCGCCCAGGCGCGAGAAGTAGATGTGGTCGAGAGCGTTCTTCGGCCCGCCGCTCGACATGGTGACACCCACGCCATGCGAAATCAGCGACAGCACGTGCGAGGTGCGCTCCATGAATTCCTGCACGTCGCTGGCGCCGTGCAGCGTGCTCTCGATCACGCCCTTGTCCTCGGGCGAAAGCTGCGCCCGGCCGCTGATCTGGTCCACGTAGTAGCGGTAAGCGTCGGCGGTAGGAATGCGTCCCGCGGAGGTGTGGGGCTGCTCCAGCAATCCGGCCTCGGAGAGGTCGGACATGACGTTGCGGATGGTGGCCGGACTGAGCCCCTCGCGGTTCATGCGTGCCAGAGTGCGCGAGCCGATCGGCTCCCCGGTCGCAATGTAGCTCTCCACGATGGCCGTCAGGATCTCGTGTTCGCGCGGGCCGATTTGTCCACTGGGCGGCATAGTATTGCTAAGGGTCTAGCCCTAAGTACCTTTAGATGCAAAAACTTAGGATTCGATTCGCGTCTTCTCTGATTGTAGGAACAGAGGGGTGGGAAGTCAAGGTTGGCAGTCACATTGGCGGAGTGCCAAACGGCAGTTTCAGTTTCAAGTTTCAGTTTCAGCCCCAGATCGCGAGTTCAGTGCTGAAACGGAAACTGAAACTGAAACTTACATGATCTGGATCACGTCCTGCGGACTGGCGGCGCGGATTTCCTGCACGCGCTCCTTCACCCGCTGCGTGAAGGCGTAGATGGATTTCGCGTGCGGCGAACCGGGACCCTCGAGCGCAACCGGATGGCCGCTATCACCGCCCTTGCGGATATCGGGATCAATTTCGATATGCCCGAGGAACGCGAGCCCGAACTGCTCCGCCGTACGCGCACCACCGCCTTTCGAGAAAATGTCAATTTCCTGGTGGCAATGCGGACACAGAAAGTAGCTCATGTTCTCCACCAGCCCGAGAATATCCACCTTCACCTGGCGAAACATCTCGATCGCCTTGCGCGCGTCCTGCAGCGAAACATCGGACGGGGTGGAGACCACGATCGAACCTGTAACCGGCACCGTCTGAATCAGCGAGATGGCGACGTCGCCCGTGCCCGGCGGCAGGTCCACGATCAGGTAGTCGAGCGTGCCCCACTCCACGCGCTGCACGAATTCGCGGATCATCTGGTGCAGCATGGGCCCGCGCCAGATCAGCGGCTTGTCGCCGGGATTGAGAAAGCCCACCGAGATCACCTTGACGCCGTAGCGCTCCAGCGGCTCGATGCGGTTGTCGCCGACGATGCGCGGCGTCGAGCTGGCGTTCATCATCAGCGGCACGTTGGGACCGTACACGTCGGCATCGAGCAGGCCAACCTTGTGACCGAGCTTGGAGAGCGCCAGCGCCAGGTTGACGGCGAGCGTGGTTTTGCCGACACCGCCCTTGCCCGATCCTACGGCGACGATCGCGTCCACTCCCGGCAACGGCTGCGGCCCCACTGGGGGTTGTGCGTGCATGTGACTCAAGGGAAAACCTCGTGGTTAGGACTAATCCTTGATTATACGATGCGGAGTATGGGGTGATCCGCTGAGCTGGTGATTTAGTGACCCTGAACCGTCGGTACGCTGCTGGATGTTCCGGCCGCTTGTTGCAGGACAAACGCGAAGGTACAACCGTGGTTGAGCTGGCTGGCCACGCGAATGTTTCCGCCGTGGGCGCGCACGATGTGCTTGGCAATGGCAAGACCGAGGCCGGTGCCGCCGGATTCGCGCGAGCGCGCTTTGTCCACCCGGTAGAAGCGCTCGAACAGGCGCGGCAGATGTTCGGAGGCGATGCCGGGACCGTAGTCGCGCACGTAGAACTCCACCCCGTTCTCGTCATCCTGCGCACCGACCTCGACGCGCGCACCCGACCCTGCGTACTTGATCGCGTTGTCAATCAGGTTGGTGAACACCTGGTGGATGGCATCCTTGTCGGCCTGCACCATCTGCGTGGCCGTGTTCTCGACTTCGATTTCGATGCCTCCGGTCTTGGCGGCGGCAAGAAAGGTTTCGACGGCGTCGTCGAGCAGCGCGGCGGGCGACGTGGGGCGGAGACTGAAGGCGCGCTCGCCCGATTCGACGCGCGCCAGCACCAGCAGATCTTCGGTCAGCCGGGCCATGCGGGCGGCGTTCTTGCGGATCACCTCGAGGAAGTCTTGCTTGGTCGCCGCATCGGCGTTGCCGGAGGATTCCAGATCGAGCAGAGTTTCGGCGAATCCCTGGATCGAGGTCAGCGGTGTGCGGAGTTCGTGCGAGACGTTGGCGATGAAATCGCGGCGGGTTTTTTCCACGCGCTCGATGTTGGTATGGTCGTGCAGCACGGCGACCGCTCCGCCGCCCGGCAGGGGGGCGGCGGTCACGCCGAACGTGCGGCCGGGAACCAGGGCGGTGGCGCGTGCGGTTCGAGGTTCGTTTTTCTCCAGCGCGCCCTCGACCGCGGCGAGGACGTCGGGGTCGCGGACCGCGCCGACCAGCGGCGAGCCGATGGAGACGCGCGCGATGGCGTTCATCGGACCGTTCGACCACTGGATGCGGCGGTCGTGGGAGATGGCGAGCACGGCGTCCTGCATGCTGTTGAGCAGCGCTTCAAGCTGCTTGCGGCCGGTTTCGACGGCCGCAAAGCTCCCCTCCAACTGCCGCGCCGTACGGTCAAGGGCGGAGGCGACGTGGGCGATCTCGTCGCCGGAGGATTCCTCGATTCGCGCACTGAGGTCACCGGCAGCGATGCGATCGGCGAAAGTGACGATGCGCTGGAGGCGACCTGAGATAAGGCGCGCCACCACGGCAGAGATGATGGTCGCAAGCAACAATGCCGCCAGCGATGCCCACAGCAGGTGCAGGCGAATGTGGCGGGTCGTCTGCTGGATGAAGGAGAGCGGATAGGCGAGGCGCACGGCGCCGCCCTGGATGGGCGCGGCGACGTAAAGAAATGGAATACCGACGGTATGGCTGGTGCGCGTGGCGCTGCCGATGCTGCCGTGAAGCGCGGCGATAAACTCCGGCCGGGTAGCGTGGTTTTCCATCTCGGCGGGATTGGCGCGAGTGTCGGCGAGCACAAGGCCGTCAGCAGTAATGATGGTGGCGCGGGCGTCGGCGGCGCGGGAGACATCGTCGGCAATGGCTTGCAGGCTTCGGCGTTCACCGTCCTGCTGCACCTCCTGGGCGAACAGCGTCGCCTTCTGCTCCAGCGAGGTGCGGATTTCGCTGTAGAGAGACTCTTCCCACGCCTTGCGGACGGAAAAGTCGAGAGTGAGGGTGGCGACCGCGATCACCAGCAGGAAGGCGCCGAGCAGCTTAAAGAAGATGCGATTCGTCATCGCGGCACCTCGAAACGGTAGCCGGTGCCGCGGACGGTCTTTAAATAACGCGGTTCTTCGGGATTGCTTTCGATCTTCTCGCGCAGGCGGCGGACATAGACATCCACCGAACGCGGCGTGACAAAGGCAGTGTCGCGCCAGACCGCGTCGAGCAATTGGTCGCGGGTGAAGACGCGGCCGGTGTGGCGCGCGAAATAGTCGAGCAGGCGAAACTCGGTAGCGGTGGTCGAGACGTTGTTGCCGCGGACGGTGAGCGTCATGGCGCCGGTATCGATGCGGAGGTCGCCGAGTTCGCGGACGGCGGACGGCAGCGGGGGTTCGAAGCGGCGCAGCACGGCCTTGATGCGCGCCACCAACTCGCGCGGGCTGAAGGGTTTGGAGATGTAATCGTCGGCGCCAACTTCGAAGCCGAGGACGCGGTCGGTTTCGGCGGTTTTGGCGGTAAGAAAGATGATAGGCGTGGGGGCCAGAATCTCCGAGGCGCGCACCTGCTCGCACAGGGCCAGGCCGCTGCCGCCGGGAACCATGATGTCGAGGAGAAACAGAGCGGGGCGATGCTTGAGGGCGTCGGACAGCACGCCTCCGATCGCGGGGTAAGAGCGCACCATGTAACCGGCAGCCTCGAGATGATGGCGCACCAGGCGCGTGATGTCGGCGTCGTCTTCGACCAGAAAAATCTGCTGTTTCACTTGCCCTAGTGTAGCCGGGCAGGTGCATGCGATTCCATCCTGCTCGGTTGTTTCACTGAGAATTCATCGGGCTGTAACACGGCTGTAACAGTTCGCGATTAGAAAGTGGAACAACAGGAGGGACTTAACCTTGATTCGACGAATGCTGATTTGCGCGGTGCTGGTCATGCTCGCAACTGCGGCCATGGCGCAAACAAACCTGAACGCTGCGGGCGCGACCTTCCCGTATCCCATCTATTCGAAGTGGTTCAACGAGTTCGCTAAAACGAATGGCGTGCAGATCAACTACCAGTCCATCGGCAGTGGCGGCGGCATCCAACAGCTGCACTCCGGCACGGTGGATTTCGGCGCCAGCGACATGCCGCTGAATGACCAACAGCTCAAGGACCTGGGCAAGTCGATCATTCAGTTTCCCACCGTGCTCGGCAGCGTGGTGCCGGCGTACAACGTGCCGGGGGTCTCAGGGGAGATCAAATTCACTCCCGAGGCGCTGGCGGGAATTTATCTGGGGCACATCACCAAGTGGAACGACAAAGCGCTGACGAGCGTGAATCCGGGCGTCAAGTTCCCGGATACGGACATCGTCGTAGTCCACAGATCGGACGGCAGCGGAACGACATTTGTTTGGACCGACTATCTCTGCAAGATCAGCCCGGAATGGAAATCGAAGGTTGGCTCCAACACCTCGGTGAAGTGGCCGGTGGGACTCGGGGGCAAGGGAAACGAAGGCGTGGCCGGAGTCATCTCGCAGCAGCCGGGCGCACTCGGGTACGTGGAACTGATTTACGCGCTCCAGAACAAGATCCTTTATGGTTCCGTGAAGAACGCGTCCGGAATCTTCATGAAAGCCAGCCTTGATTCCACGACCAAGGCAGCCGCGGGCACGAAAGTACCCCCGGATTTCCGCGTATCCATCACCAATGCTTCCGGCAAGGACGCGTATCCAATTGCGACCTTCACTTACCTGTTGGTGCCGACGCAGTGGCAGGACCAAGGCAAGAAAGCTGCCATGGTGAAGTTCCTCACCTGGATGCTCGATCACGGTGAGCCGATGGTGACCGCGCTCGATTACGCTCCCCTGCCCAAGCAGGTGGCGGAGATGGAACGGGCAAAGATCAAGGAGATCCGCTAGTCGAATTGGCGGTGATGTAAGAACGCGAGGGCGACGGTCAACCAGCCGGCGCCTTTTGTTTTATTCCAACGCGGCTGCGGGGCATTCCTTGGACGTGCATCATCGCGTCCACCGATCGGATCGGGTTTAACAATCCTGTAACAAATCTCTGTTAGCGTAATTCTTGCGGATTTGACCACGCATCCCAAGCCGGAGTTTAACTTGCCCGACCCGCAGCCGAATCTCACCAAGCTGGAGGTTGTGGCGAGCGCGGCTTCTGGGCCGGCGCCGCAGCTTCGGCGTCCGCCTGCGCGTACCGCCCCCGACAAGATTTTCAAGTACCTGACGGTGGCAGCAGCGTTGTCGGTTGTCGCAGTCGTGCTGCTCATCGTTTTCGAACTGGTCTGGCACTCCCGGCTAGCGATCTCGAAGTTCGGATTCGGTTTCTTCGCTGGCAGCAACTGGGACCCGGTAAGCGGCGAGTTTGGAGCGTTTCCATTCATCTACGGTACCTTGGTTTCCTCGCTGATTGCGTTGATCATCGCCGTGCCGCTCGGAATCGGGGTGGCGATCTTTATCAATGAAATGTGCCCGCGCCGGCTGCGCGCGCCTTTGTCGTTCACCGTGGAGCTGCTGGCCGCGATTCCGAGCGTGATTTACGGTTTGTGGAGCATTTTCATCCTGGTGCCTTTCCTGCGCGTACACATTGACCCGTTCCTCAAAAAGTACTTCGGGTGGACGGGCCTGTTCACCGGCCCGATCTACGGAATTGGGATGCTGGCCGCGGGGGTGATCCTGGCAATCATGGTGGTGCCGTTCATCTCGTCGATCACGCGCGAGGTGATGCTCACCGTTCCGCAGCACCAGCGGGAAGGCGTTCTTGCCCTGGGCGCCACGCAGTGGGAGATGATTCGCATCGGAATCCTGCGCAACGCGCGGGTGGGCATCGTCGGCGGCATCATGTTGGGCCTCGGCCGGGCGCTGGGCGAAACCATGGCGGTGACGATGGTGATCGGAAATCGCCCGGAAATCGCGAAATCGCTGTTCGCGCCCGGATACACCATGGCCAGCATGATCGCCAACGAATTCACCGAAGCCACCGGCCGTCTTTATCTCAGCGCGATTATTGAGATCGGGCTGGCGCTGTTCCTGCTGACGCTGGTGGTCAACGCCTTGGCCCGGCTGCTGGTGTGGATGACGACGCGGGGCTCGCCTTCGAGGGTGTATGGCTGAGGAACTGCAATCCGGGATGCCGGTCCGGTTGAGCTTGCGCCGGCGGCTGGTGAATCGCGCCGTGATGGCCGCCACCGGCGTGGCTGCCTTGTTGGTGTTGGTGCCGCTGTTCCTGATTCTCGGATTCCTGGGTGCCAAGGGAATCGGCTCGTTGAACTGGGCGTTTCTGACCCACACGCCGGTGCCGGTAGGGGAACTGGGCGGCGGAATGGCGAATGCCATCGTGGGCACGTTTATGATCCTCGGCATTGCCAGCCTGATCGGCATTCCGTGGGGCATTGCCGGCGGAATCTACCTGTCCGAATACGGCCGCAATGCATTCGGCAATGTCATCCGCTTTACCGCCGACGTGCTCAACGGCGTGCCGTCGATCGTTACCGGCATCGCAGTGTATGGGCTTGTGGTGGTCACGCAAAAGCATTTTTCCGCGCTGGCCGGGGGCATCGCCCTGGGCATCATGATGATCCCGATCATCGTGCGGGCGACCGAAGAAATGCTGCTCATGGTGCCGCAGACCATCCGCGAGGCGGCGCTCGGCCTGGGCATTCCGCAGTGGCGGACCACGTTGTCCGTAACCCTGCGCACGGCTACTTCGGGAGTGATTACCGGCATCATGCTGGCGTTTGCACGGGTGGCGGGCGAGACGGCGCCGCTGCTGTTCACGGCCTTTGGCAACCAGTTCTGGAACCTCAAACTCAACCAGCCGACCGCCGCCTTGTCCCTGCAGGTTTACACCTACGCGATCTCGCCGTACGACGACTGGCACCGGATGGCGTGGGCGGGGGCGCTGGTGTTGATCGTGATGATCATCGGGACGATTTCGGTGGTGCGCATTATCGCCAGCCGCGGCCTGCTGAAGGGAACGGCTTAACGTGGGCGTGGCCATTGAAGTCCGCGGGCTGCGCGCCTGGTTCGGCGCCATCGAGGCGCTGCACGGAATCAGCGTGCAGATGCGGCCGAACACGGTCACGGCGATCATCGGGCCGTCCGGTTGCGGAAAGTCCACCTTCGTCCGCTGCATTAACCGCATGCACGAGACCATTCCGGGAGCCCGAGTCGAGGGCACGGTGCTGATCGCCAACACCGACGTGTACGGGAACGGAACCCCGGCTGTAGAAGTGCGCCGGCGCGTGGGAATGGTTTTTCAAAAGCCGAATCCTTTTCCGACCATGACGATCTATGACAACGTGGCCGCGGGACTCAAGCTCAACGGATTTCGCAACCGTCGCGAGCTGGATGAAACCGTGGAGCGGTCGCTGCGCATGGCCGCGCTGTGGGACGAGGTCAAGGACGGGCTCAAGAAGCAATCGGGGGCGAGCCTTTCCGGCGGGCAGCAGCAGCGGTTGTGCATCGCGCGCGCTTTGGCGGTACAGCCGGAAGTGCTGCTGATGGATGAGCCGGCATCGGCGCTGGATCCGATCTCCACCGCGAAAATTGAAGACCTGATCTACCAATTGAAGGAGCGGTTCACGGTCGTGATCGTCACCCACAACATGCAGCAGGCGGCCCGGGTGGCGGAGTGGACCGGGTTTTTCCTCCTCGGCGATCTGATCGAGTTCGACAAAACCCAGAAGATCTTTACCACGCCCGGGGACAAGCGGACGGAGGACTACATTACGGGCAGGTTCGGATGACGCGCACCCGCTTTCATGAAGGCCTGGACGAACTGAAGGACCGGCTGCTGCGCATGGCAGGCCTGGCGGAGCAGTCGATTACGCGCGCGGTCAATGCTTTCCGCGAGCGCGACGGGGCCCAGTGCCGGCTGGTGTTCGAAAGCGAAGCCGCCATCAACGCCGACGAGCGCGAAATTGACGAACTGGCGCTTGACCTGCTCGCCATGCAGCAACCGATGGCGGTGGACCTGCGCTTTATCGTCGCCGTGATCAAGATCAACGCCGATCTGGAGCGCGTGGGCGACCAGGCAGTCAACATCGCCGAACGGGTCGAACGATTGCTGACCGTGCCCGCGGTGGACCTGCCGATTGACATCCCGCTGATGGCCTCAACCGCCGGGAAGATGATCCGGATGGCCCTGGAGGCGTTCGTGCTCGGCGATGCCAATCTTGCCGGGCGGGTGCTCACCATGGATGACACCGTGGACCGCATGAACCACGAGATCGCCGACGTGATGATCGAGCTGATCAAGAAATCGCCGGAGGTGACCGAGCAGGCGCTGGATGCGATCATCATCGCCCGCAACCTGGAGCGCGTCGGCGACCACGCCACCAATATCGCCGAAGACGTGATCTTTTGGGTCCGCGGGGCCGACGTCCGCCACCACCTCGGCGGGGAATCGATCCGCTGATCGGCTCGCGGCAATCTCTTGCCACCGGCGAGCTCCGCTGCACCTCGAACACAGTGAGTCCTTTTACCGTCTGGCCATGGCCATCGGTGCCACACATTCAAGATGCGCCCGGCGGGCTGATATAGTAGTTTCCCCAAAACGCAGTCAACAGGCGGATTTCCATCGCGAGGCGATCGATTGCCACAGCGACACGAAGATTGGAGCGCCACTTCCGTCCTGCGCTGCTCGTTCCATCGCATCCTGGCCGTGCTGCGCCTGGCCGGTATGCCTGCCCTCCTGCTGTGCGCCGCGTCCGCTTTGGCACAAATCTCTCCCGGCCCCCTCTCCAGCCCTCACCGTTTCCTGGAAGGCGCGACGAACTGCACCAGCTGTCATCGCCTCGGCGGGCAGGCCACGTTCAAGTGCCTGGACTGTCACAGCGAAATCGCCGGCAGGATCGCCGCCGGGCGCGGCTTCCACGCCCGCATCGTGGCCCAGGGCGCCGGCAGTCAAACCTGCGCCCGCTGCCACTCCGAGCACAATGGGGAACAATTCGCGCTGATCAAGTGGGAACCGTCGCTGGCGCAGTTCGATCATGCCAAGACCGGGTGGCCGCTGACGGGCAAGCATGCCCCGCTGGCCTGCAATAAGTGCCACACCGCGGCGAATGTGGTCGCCGGCGAGAAGCAGCAAATTCGCGTCAAAGATCTGAACCGGACCTATCTTGGACTTTCCCGCGAATGTGTCGCCTGCCACAAGGATCCGCATCGCGGGCAACTGGGACGCACCTGCGAGCAGTGCCACAGCACCAACGACTGGAAGACGGTTCCCCTTTTCGACCACTCGCGTACCCGCTACGCGCTGACCGGCGCGCACATCAAAGTCGGTTGTGAGAAGTGCCACACGCCTGCCGCACCCGGCGGACCGCCGCGCTGGACCGGACTGATCTTCGACCGCTGCACCGGATGTCACGCCGACCCGCACCGTGGCACGTTTGCCAACTCCTGCCAGTCGTGCCACAGTACCGTAACCTGGAAGTCGGTGGCGCCGGCAGCACTGGCGGGCAAGTTCGATCACGCGACAACGAAATACCCCTTGCTGGGCAAACACGCGCTGCTGCGCTGCGAGCAATGTCACGCGGGCGGTGACTTCAAGAAGCCGGTCGCGTTCCAGAAGTGCTCCGATTGCCACCGGCCCGATCCGCACGGCGGGCAATTCCTCAAGCGCGCCGACGCCGGCGAGTGTTCTTCATGCCACACCGTCGAGGGCTTCAAACCGGCGAAGTTCGGGCTGGTCGAGCACAAGGCGACTTCGTACCCGCTCGAGGGCAAGCACGCCTCAGTCGGTTGCGAAAAATGCCACCTTCCCGCGGGCAAGGCGACTCTCTATCGCATCAAGTTTGCCCAATGCACCGATTGCCATAAGGACGCGCACGCCGGCCAGTTCGCGGCGGCTCCCAACCTGAATCGTTGCGAAGGCTGCCACACGGTGCAGAGATTCCGGCCCTCAACCTTCACCCTGGAGCGGCACAAGACCTCGCGTTTCACGCTCGCCGGCAGTCATTTGGCGGTCGCTTGCGGCGATTGTCATAAACCAACCGGAGAAGGCAGATTCGAAAAAGTGGCACGTTACCGGTTCGAGGACCGCTCCTGCACCGCTTGCCACCGCGACCCGCATCGGGGCCAATTCGCGGAACGCATGCTGAAGACCAGCGCGGGTAAGCCAGGCGGCTGCGAAACATGCCATTCGCAATCATCGTGGAAGGAGTTGTCGCGCTTCGACCACTCTTCCACAAAATTCGTCCTGATCGGCTCTCACCGCGCCGTCGCCTGTGCGGATTGCCACCGGCCACCGAATCTGGAGACCACGCTGGCCAACGTTGATTTTCGAGCCGCGCCGAATGAATGTGAGGATTGCCACCGGGATATCCACGGCGCCCAGTTTGCCACCGCCGCAGCGGTGACAAAATGCGCACCCTGCCACAACAGCAACAAGTGGAAGCCTTCCCTTTTTGACCACAGCCGCACCCGATTTCCGCTCGAGGGCGTACACAAGAACGTGCGCTGCGTCCGTTGCCACAGCAATATCAAAACGGTGAACGGAAGCGACGTGTTGTACTACAAGCCCACTCCCGTGCGATGCGAGGCTTGTCACGGGCCGGCGGTAACCTCGCCGGCCGCGCCTCGCGCCGGCAGCTAGTAACCACCCGGCAATCGTGTCATGCCGCGAGCCGCGGTTGAATGTTTTCAACAGCATGCAAGTTTTGCCATGCCGCGAGCCGCAGTTGAATGTTTTCAACAGCACGCAAGTTTTGCTGGGATGAGGTGATTTTTTCACGCTTCTCTTATCCGGCCTCCACAAATCGTGCGGCAGGACGGTTACCCTCTGGAATTCGCGATAGCCCGCTGGTACACGGGATTTCGTAATCTTCCCCGCCCCATACCAAAACGGTACCGTCAACGGCGAGGGAATTGCTCGTAAAGCTTCAACAACACCCTCTCCTATCGCGCGCTTGGGGATGAGCGCGCCAAGGATGCCAGCGAGCCGCGGAGAAGTCTTCCGCAGCCGCTGTCGTGGGGTTCACAGCCGACCAAGGGACCGAACCTGGTAAGTCGATTCCACCGGGAAAGTGGAACGCGCTTGATTTCGACACTCGCAATTCAATTTGTTCTGTTGCTGCTGACCACGCTTGGTGGCGCACAAGCGCAACCACCGCGTGTGCCTGAAACCACGCGCAGTCCCCACGGCAAGCTCGATGTCCCCTGCCAGAACTGCCACACGTTTACCGGCTGGAAGCCGATCCGCAGCGTGCCGGAGTTCGATCACAACAAGACGCGGTACCCGCTGCGGGGCCTGCACAAAAACGTCGCCTGCCAGCAGTGCCACACCAACGCGGTGTTTACCAACGTGGGGAACAAGTGCGCCGACTGCCATGCCGACATTCACCGCCGCCAGATGGGAGCGCAGTGCGAGCAATGCCACAGCGTCAACGGATGGATGGTCTCGCTGAAGAGCATCCGCGAGCACCAGAACCGCTTCCCGCTGATCGGGGCGCACGCGGTCACCGATTGCGAGTCATGCCACAAGGGCGCCGCGGTCGGACAGTTCCAGGGACTGTCTACCGACTGCGTCAGCTGCCACATGAATTCGTACCTGAGCACGAAGTCGCCCAGCCACGTGGCGTTGAACTTCCCTACCAACTGCCAGCAATGCCACCGCTCGATGGACTCATGGGCAGGAGCGACCTTCGATCACCTGGCGCTCACCGGCTTTGCCCTCACCGGCGCACATGCCACCCTGGACTGCAGTGCGTGCCATGTCGGGGGGCAGTTCCAAGGCACGCCAGCCAGCTGCATCGGTTGCCACGCCAAGGACTTCAACGGCGCCAAGGACCCGAATCACGTGAGCCTCGGCTTCCCGCAGGCGTGCTCGCAGTGCCACAGCACGACCACCTGGCTGGGCGCGAAATTTGATCATGCGAGCACCGGTTTCGTCCTCACCGGCGCCCACGCCACCCTGAATTGCTCGTCATGCCATACCGGCGGAACGCTCACGGCAGCCAACACGACCTGCGTATCCTGCCACCTGACAGATTTCCAGAAAACCGCGAATCCAAATCACGCGGCGGTCGGCTTCCCGACGACCTGCTCGTCTTGCCACAGCACTACCAATTGGCTGGGGGCGAATTTCGACCATTCGACGACGGGCTTCCCGCTCACCGGCGCGCATGCCAGCCTGACTTGCTCGTCGTGCCACACGGGCGGCTCATTAGCGGCAGCCAACACGAACTGCGTGTCCTGCCACCTGAAGGATTTCCAGGGCGCTACGAATCCGAACCATGTGGCGGGCGGATTTTCGCAGCAGTGCAACGTCTGCCACACGACGACCGCCTGGCAGCCCGCCACGTTTGACCACGGCAAGTCGGGCTTCCCGCTCACCGGCGCGCATGCCACCGTCGCCTGCGCCACTTGCCACGTGAACGGAAACTACAACATCACGTCGGCGGCCTGTGCGACGTGCCACCTGACGGATTTCCAGAAAACTACGAATCCGAATCACGCGTCGGTGGGCTTCCCGACGGACTGCTCGGTCTGCCATAGCACCACGAATTGGTTGGGCGCGACGTTCAACCACGCGACAACCGGCTTCGCGCTCACGGGCGCGCACGCGAGCCTCGCTTGCTCGTCGTGCCACACGGGCGGCTCATTATCGGCGGCCAACACGAACTGCGTGTCCTGTCACCTGAAGGATTTCCAGGGCGCTACGAATCCGAATCACGTGACGTTAGCGTTCCCGCAGCAGTGCAATACCTGCCACTCGACTACGGCGTGGCAGCCCGCCACGTTTAACCACAGCACGACGGGCTTCCCGCTGACCGGCACGCACGCCACCACCACCTGCACGCAGTGCCACACCAACGGAAATTACAACATCACGTCGGCGGCCTGCGCGACATGCCACTTGGCGGATTTCCAGAAGACCACGAACCCGAATCACGCGTCGGTGGGCTTCCCGACCGATTGCTCGCAGTGCCACAACACGACCAACTGGCTGGGGGCGACGTTCAACCACGCGACCACGGGCTTTGCGCTCACCGGCACGCACGCCACCCTGGCTTGCTCGGCGTGCCACGGAAGCGCCCCATTAGCGGCGGCCAACGCGGCGTGCGCATCCTGCCACCTGAAGGACTATCAGGGCACGACGAATCCGAGTCACGTGGCAGTCGCCTTCCCGACGGACTGCTCGCAATGTCACAGCACCACCAACTGGTCGGGAGCGACGTTCAACCACGCGACCACGGGCTTTGCGCTCACCGGCACGCACGCGACCCTCGCTTGCTCGACGTGCCACTCAAGCACCCCATTAGCGGCGGCCAACGCGGCGTGCGCATCCTGCCACCTGAAGGATTATCAGGGTACGACGAATCCGGCCCACGCCGCGGTCGGCTTCCCGACGGACTGCTCGTTGTGCCACAGCACCACCAATTGGCTGGGGGCGACGTTCAACCACGCGACCACGGGCTTTGCGCTCACCGGCGCGCACGCCACCCTCGCTTGCTCGGCGTGCCACGGAAGCACCCCATTAACGGCAGCCAACACGACGTGCGTGTCTTGCCACCTGGCGAAATACAACGCGACAACGACTCCGAACCACGCGTCGGTCGGCTTCCCGACGGACTGCTCGTTGTGCCACAGCACCACCGACTGGCTGTCGGCCACGTTTGACCACAGCAAGACGGTGTTTCCGCTGACCGGCGCGCATACCAGCGTGGCCTGCGCCCTTTGCCACATTGGCGGGAACTACACCACCACGCCCACCGACTGCTATTCGTGTCACAAGGCCGACTACACGGGTGTCACCAACCCGAACCACGTCGCCGCGGGATTCCCCACCACCTGCCTGACGTGTCACACCACCACCTCGTGGGCCGGCGCAACCTTCAATCACACCTGGTTCCCGATCCCGCACCACACGGCGCAGCTGTGCAGCGACTGTCACACCAATCCTTCTGACTACACCGTGTTCCTATGCACCCAATGCCATACGCAGGCGTCGACCACTTCGCAACACTCAGGCGTCAAAGGCTTCGTCTGGAACAGTACAAATTGCTACTCCTGCCATAAAAACGGCGGCGGCGGCTAATGGGGCAGGTACGGCGAAACATGTGGACAAGAATTCGATCTGGGAAGCAAGTGTTGCGGGCGCGTCACGATGCCGCGAAGCTGGCACAAGTGATGTGTGTTCTGCTTGCGAGTGCCGGAGTGGCTGCCGCCCAACAGGAACAGTCCTTAGCGGAACAGGCCAGGAAGGTGCTGCAGGCAAAACAAGTGCAAAACCAATCGCAGGCGTCGGGCCAGGAATCGTTGGCGGAGCAAGCACGGAAAGCGCTGCAGCCGCAGCCAACGGACCAACCGCGGACCACCGACGCCGACAGCAACTCCTTGGGCGAGCAGGCCAGGCGAATCGTTCAGGAGCGCAACCTGCTGCGCGCGCTGCGCGCATTGCCGCGACGACCGCCGTTTCACCTGGAACTCACGGTGCAAGCTCCAGCGCAGCGGTCCGGGCAAACGATAGCGCAGGCCGCTCCGGTTGCACGCCCGTCACGGGGGGCAAAACCCGCCAGCCAGCAATTCTCGTTGTCGCAGATCCTTCATCCACGCGCCGCGCAGGCGCCCGCAGAGGAGCCGCTGCCGAAAACCTCACCTGTTGCAAAAGAGCCGCCAATGGTAGCGCCGCCACCGCCATTGGAACCAGCAACAATATCAAACCAGCAGCCGACGCCAGCGGCACAGCCGGCGCCCGAGGCAAAGCCAGTTCCGAAGCCGCCGGCGCAAGCTCCTGCGGCGCAACCCGCGCAACCGGTGCAGGTTGATGCCGTGCTGCTGCCGCTTCAACCGTCGCAGCCGGCGCCCGAGGCAAATGCAGGGCCACAGCCAGCGCCTAAACCGCAGGTACAGCCGCAGCCGTCGCCGGTTTCCCCAGCGCAACCCGCGCAACCGGTCCAGGTTGATGCCACACTGCTGCCGCCGCCCGCGCTCAATATCCAGACCGACTTTAAAGTGAAGTACGTCGGCCAGGATGCCGTCTACCTCATCGGCGGCCGCGCTGCCGGATTAACACAGGGAACTAAGCTCACCATTAAGCGGCGCGCAGATGCCGGGGCGGCGAACGACATGGTGGTAGTTGCCGAGCTGGAAGTCGCCTCGGTTGCGGCGACCTCCGCAGTGTGTGACGTGAAAAGCGTTTCCGGCGAAATCCGCGCCGGCGACATCGCTTACCTTTCGGCACTTGACGCGGAAACCCTCGCGCAAGCGCGCGCTACCGGTGGTCAGCGCAAGTATCCGCAAGTGGTGACGTTCACCGAAGGCGACCCGCTGGACGAAGAGGCGCGCGAGGAAATCCCACGTCCGCCGTTGCCGGAGGTGAACCGGGCGCGCGGGCGGGTCGGGTTCGATTACAGCGGCATCAGCAGCCACGGCTCGGTCGCATCCAGCAGCTATCAGATCGGCGGGGTGCTTCGGGCGGATGTTACGCGCATCGGCGGCACGTACTGGAACATGAGCGGATACTGGCGTGGCCGTCTCACCAGCAGCTCGTATGCCGGCCAGCAAACGCTGCAAGACCTGATCAACCGCACTTATCACCTCAGCGTCAGCTACGACAACCCGAAATCAAATTGGGTGGCAGGTTTCGGCCGCCTGTACCTGCCGTGGGCCAGCAGCCTCGACACGATCGATGGCGGCTACGTCGGCCGCAAACTCGGGCACGGAGCGACCGCCGGCATGTTTGCCGGGTCCACTCCCGATCCGACTTCATGGGACTACAACCCCGACCGCCGCATTGCGGGCCTGTTCGTCAATTTCGAGGGTGGCAGCTTCGACTCGGTGCATTACACCAGCACGTCGGGCGTGGCGCTGAGCAGCTTGGGCTGGGTACTCGATCGCCCCTTCATTTTTTTCGAGAACGGAATCTTTTTCAAGCGTTACTTCTCCATCTATCAATCGGCCCAGGCTGATGATCCGCGTCCTGCGCCCGGAGTCCCCCCAGCGGGCGCCGGCCTCAGCCGCAGCTACACCACGCTGCGTTTCCAGCCGCACAAGCGGATCGCTTTCGACCTCAACCACAACTACTTCCGCGACATTCCCACGTTTTCGCAGCAACTGATCAGCACCGGGCTGGTGGACAAGTACCTGTTCCAGGGACTGAGCGCGGGCGTGCGCGTGGAAACGGTGCGGCACATCACCCTGTACACCGATCTGGGGCGCAGCAGCCGCAGCGGCGATCAGCGGAATTCGTGGAACCAGCTCTACGGCGTCACTTGGGACCGCATGTGGAAAACCGGACTCCGGGCCGACGTGCGTTTTTCCAAGTTCGACAGCTCCTTCGGCTCGGGCACCTATCGTTCGCTGGCGTTGTCGCGAAACTTCGGCGAGCGCCTGCACTGGCAGGTGCAGGCAGGCCGGCAAACCTTGGTGTCCACGTTCACCAGCCAGGGTGCATCCCGCTTCTTGAATGCGTCGGTCGACGGCACCTTCGCGCGCCACTACTTCCTCCAGGGCGATTTCACCGCGCAGCGCGGCGCTGTGTTTGACTACGACCAGTGGATTATGACCTTCGGCTACCGCTTCGATAACCGGTCGAAAATGGGAGGCGCGAAATGAGAGCCACCCGCCTCATTCTGTGCCCGCTGCTGCTCATTGCGCTTTCGGCGCCTGCGGCCGACACAGTTGGCGCAGACGTCCTGGCCAGGACGCGCGCCCAAGTCGCCAACTTCCTCAAGCTGTTTTCCGAAGTGCGTTGCACCGAAGAGGTCTCGCAAATCAAGCTCACGAAACGCGGCAAAGTCGAGCGCCAGGAAAAATCGGTCTACGACTATCTGGTCATCGCGCAGGAATCAGGATCGGACCTGAGCTTGCAGGAATCGCGCCTCGAACAGAAGGGTGCGGTGAAGAAAACCAATGTCCCGATGCTGGTAACCAACGGTTTCGCCACCCTGCTGCTCATATTTCATCCGTCCTACCAGGACAGCTTTGATTTTTCACCGCCCGAGATGGAAGTCACGAACGGGCAGACCCTCGCCAAGGTCCGGTTCCGCCATCGCCCGAACAAGCCGTCAACCACGGAGCTTGTTCTCCGCGGCCGGGAATATCCCCTCGACTTGACCGGCACGGCATGG
The DNA here is from genome assembly GCA_963760265.1 of Terriglobia bacterium. Lineage (GTDB taxonomy): Bacteria > Acidobacteriota > Terriglobia > Terriglobales > Acidobacteriaceae > JAIQGF01. The sequence goes on along the minus strand of CAVXCR010000037.1, from coordinate 47,808 downwards.
ATTGATCCCGAGTCCGGCAGCATTGTCCGCATCGAGGCCGAACTGGCCCAGAGCATGGACGACATCGGGCTGCGCGTGCTGCGCACCGATGTGGAGTACGCTCCGGTCACACTGCGCGGCGTGGATGCGAGCCTGCGCTTGCCATCGGTGGCCACGGTGGAGGTCGAAACCGCGCGCCAGCACTGGCGCAACATACACCGCTTCAGCGGCTACCAGCATTTCGACGTCAGCGTCGAGGAGACTGTGAAGGCCCAAAAATGAGTTCGACAACGATTGCACAACCCGTCGCGCAAACCCCGGCGTCGCTCAACGGCCACCGGCTGCGGCTGCTCACGGGTTACGGCGCTGCCGTGGCCCTGATCGTGTTCCTCGCGATCTACGGCGCCGATTACTACACGCTGGACGAGACCCTGCGCCCGTACTCCCCCAAGCACGCGCTGTTGAAGCCCAGCGGCGTCATCGGCATCAAGCTAGGCATACTCGGCTTGGGCATGTTTTGCGTCATCTTCCTGTATCCGCTGAGGAAGCGGTGGAAGTGGCTGTCGCAGCAGGGACTCACCAAGCACTGGATGGATTATCACGTCCTGCTCGGCCTGGCGGCCCCGTTCGTGATCGCCTTCCACGCCTCGTTCAAGTTTCGCGGTTTGGCCGGCACGGCGTTTTGGATCATGAGCGCGGTCGCGCTCAGCGGCGTGATCGGCCGCTACCTGTACAGCCAGATACCGCGCCGCGTGACTGCGGCTGAGCTGTCGTTTAAGGAAGCGCGCGATCTGCAGGAGAAGTACACGGCTCAGCTTTCCTCGCAGCGCCTGTTCCGTGAATCCTATTTGCGGTCGCTGTTCAGCGTCCCCACCGAAGAGCAGGTGGCGCGGATGCCCATCGTGGTGATGCTGGCATACATGGTAGCCCTGGATTTACTGCGGCCGTGGCGCATCGCTCGCCTGCGGCGCCGCACTTTGACCAAGTGGCAATCGGTGAACAGCCTGGGCGGCCTGTTGCGCACCACGAACATAGAACTCGAGCAAGCCGTGGACATTGCCCGTGCCCAGGCTGCCCTGTCCAAGCGTCTGACGTTTTTCTCGCGCGTGCAAAAGGCGTTCCATCTATGGCACGTCGTGCACCGGCCGTTCAGCTACACATTTGCCGTACTTGCCATCATTCACATCGCGGTAGTGTGGGTGTTGGGATATATCTGAGGGGCCTGGCTTGGATTCTCTGATTTCCTATGGAATTGCGGCTGTGCTCCTCCTGATTTTCGTGCGCCTTTACCTTGGGGGCATAAAGAAGAAGGAGGAGGCGTGGCGCGCCTCGGCGGAAAAAGGAAAGTTATTTTCCGAGGGGCCCAAGGCCCAGCATCCGCACATCGACACCACCTATTGCATTGGCTGTCAGAGTTGCACTACGGTCTGTCCCGAGGGTGACGTGCTGGGGATGGTTGGGGGCAAGGCCGCCATCATCAACGGATACAAGTGCATCGGTCACAGCTTGTGCGCCGAAGTCTGTCCCGTGGGCGCCATCACCATGGTCATGGCCACCCCGAGCATGGGCGCCGAAATGCCCAGCTTGACTCCGGAATATGAGACCAATATCCCGAATCTTTTCATTATTGGAGAACTGGGCGGGCTGGCGTTAATCAAGAACGCGGTGAACCAGGGCCGCGCTTGCATCGATGCCATAGCCGCCCGCTTCACCAAAAGCTGGGGGCCGCCCGAGGTCTCCGATGTTCTGATCGTCGGAGCTGGTCCCGCCGGCATCAGCGCCTCGCTCCGGGCCATCGAAAAGAAGTTGAAGTACATCACCATCGAGCAGGACGAGGTCGGAGGCACTGTATCCAAGTATCCTCGCCAAAAACTGGTCATGACCACGCCGGTGGAATTTCCCATGTACGGGAAGTTCAGGAAGATGGAACTCTCCAAGGAAGACCTGCTTGCCTTTTGGCAGAAGGTAATGAAGCGCTCCGATTTCCAGGTCCGCAGCGGCGAGAAAGTGGATGACATCAAGAAGGGCCCTGACGGCCTGTTCACGGTCACGACCTCAAAAGCCCAGTATCGTTCGCGAGCCGTGGTGCTGGCGCTCGGTCGCACCGGCACTCCCCGCAAACTCGGCGTCCCCGGGGAGAACTTGCCCAAAGTCATGTACCGGCTGATCGAGGCAGATCACTACGTGAACAAGAAAATTCTGGTAGTCGGGGGCGGCGACAGCGCGGTGGAGGCGGCCATGGGACTGGCGCACCAGATCGGAAACCAGGTCACGCTTTCCTATCGCCAGGAGCGCTTCAGCCGCATCAAGGCGCGCAACGAACAGCGCGTGGAAGAGTGCATCCGCTCGGGCAAGCTCAAGGTACTTTTCAGTTCCAGTCCCGTCGAGATCCGGCAGGACGCGGTGGTGATGGACGTCAAAGGCCAGCGCCAGGAACTCCCCAATGATTTTGTCTGGGTTTTTGCCGGCGGCACTCCGCCTAATGATTTCCTGAAGAAAATTGGGGTGCAACTGGGAACGCGAGACCTGACTTCGGAGGCGCATCACGAGGCGCAAGAGGCCAACGCCGGCAGGAAAGAGCTGGCAGCATCTCGTAAGATTGATTCGCCGGTTCGCGCGCCGGCGTGAGACAGAAGCACACGGAGAACCCTGACGATTATGATGAGCGGGCCGGAGCACTGTTGGCTGACCCCATAATCCGGTTGACTGAGTAACGCGGACACGTCAAGCGCCATGGCGCAAACTGCAGCCACGCCAACTAGCGGACGAGGAACTCAGTAAACTCGTGCATCTGGGCCAGTGCCCAAGCGTAGTTGAGTCCGACGCCGACGAGAGCGCCAACCAGCAAAGCCCACTGGAGATGACGCCTTCCCTGCCTCTGAGAATGCTTCCAGGCCAACAATCTCTCGACTCGGGTGCTTACCGGAGCGCCATTCTCTGGAATCAGGGTCATTCCTATTTCTGGCGTTCGCGCTTGTACCGATACGCGAGCCATCTTGAGCAACGCGGAAGCCAGATCGAGCGCTGTGCGTTCGTGGCAGACTGCATCATCGTCAGCGGCAAATTCAGCCGCTCTCGACCACTCTCGCTCAAGGGAAGCGAGCGCCGGGAAGGGGCAGAAGCGGAGCACCAGCTTCTTGAGATTGTCTTTGCGATGGACGTGGGCCACCTCGTGTCGAATCGCAGCCTCGATCTCAACTGAATCCAGGAGCGCAACGACGGCGCTGGAAACCAATAGCTTAGGACGCCATACACCGCTGACACAGAACATCGGAGCCCCGCCCAATACCTCATAGGCGGGAATCCCGGCGGGCATCTCCGGCCACCGCGCTTGTGCCAGGCACGAAGCGACGAACCGCGTCGTCTTCCACCAGGCTCTGGCGGCATTGATGCACCCAGCGACAAGCACTCCAGCCCCGCCAGCAGCAAGAGCAAAAGCGCCGACGCCAATTGTCTCGTCGGTGAATCGAGGCTCCAGGTACAGAAAGGAGGGCACGGTGAAAAGTGCGACGAGGGCGCAGGCGCCGAACAACGGAGCGACCCGCATTCCATAAAGAGCAGCGTCGCTCCGCGGCGGGTATTTCCTCCCGACTAACGTCCAAACGCAGGCAATGATTACAGACAAAGCGACGTACACGAGGAAGAAAACACCCAGCGAGACCACGGCGCCACGAAGCAAATACATCAGCGCGCCTCCCTCTTCCTCAGCGCGCGTCGCTTGCGGCCGACAGCGCGCGCCAGTTCATCGAGCAATGCGGCATCGTGCTCGGTGACGGTGTCGACAAGGAAAGAGACTGGCAACGCTGGGTCGCCAGAACGGAGCAGATTCTGCAGGCTGGCTGCAACTGTGTTGCGGTTGTATTCCTCCTCTGTCTCCCTGGAACGGTAGCGGAAGGCGCGGCCGTCAAGGGCGCGGTCGAGCAGCCCCTTCTTATACAGCCGATCAAGAGTCGTCATGACGGTCGTGTAGGCCGCCTGAACCGCAGCCCCGTCGAGCAGCTCTCGTACCGTGGCATCACCGCGTCTCCGTAATGCCTCCAGCAGCTCCCTTTCGAGAGGACCCAACGCGTGGCCACGGGCGATCGACGATTTGAGCCTGCGCAACATTTGACCCGTTCTTCCCGGCTGACTAGCTTACGATCAATTCCTGAGTTCATCAATCGCTGCGCCCCTCGACGGCCGCGGACGCACGGCTTGACTGGGGAGACGCAAGAACAGCGGCCCGCACTGGAGCGTGTGTCTTCAATACATCAAGCGCAGCGAAAATTGCAGCGAACGCGCCGGCAACTGGTTCGTGATGCCGGTCAGGGGCAGGCCAAAGCCGGTCCCGGCCGTCGCTCCGTTTCCGTACGTCCCGCTGTAGCCGACAAAGTTCGGGTGATTGAAGACATTGAATGCCTCGGCGCGAGCTCTTACGTGGAACCGTTCACCGATCGGAATGTCCTTCTCCACGAAGGGCGCGAGATCGTAGATTGCCCGGCCACGGCCGGCATTGCGGGGCACGACCGCGCCGTCGATCACCGGCCGGTCAGTCGTGGCCCCGGTGTCGCCGCTGTTATTGGTGCCCGTCACAAAATTGAACGGCAGGCCTGAGGCCACCGTCGCGACTCCACCAAGATTGAATCCCAAGGGCGCACCGTAAGTTCCACTGAGCACGAACCGGTGGCGCTGATCGTAGATCGCGTTGCCTTTTTCCGCTTGGCCGGTGAAGTTCGGATCGTTCGGGTTGCCGCCCGGAGCGTCGGGATCAACGTTGTCAATCGCGTGCGAGTACACATAGCTGGCCAGCATGACGAAACGACGGCTGAAATGATGATTGAGGTTGACGTTCAACGCCTGGTATTGCACAAAGCCGTTGTTGACGTCCGTCTGAATGACGGCATAAGCAGGCTGCGGCGGATTTGCCGTTGCCGGATTGCAGGTGCGCCCGGCATCAGAATAGAACTTCACCCAGAGTGGGCGCGTGCAATTGGCAGCCTGTGCGCTTCGCGTCTGTCCCTGCGCAGTTCGTAGGAACGGTGTCGGCGGATCAACATCCAACGGGCGAACGACATGTACCGTGTGTGACCCGAGATAGTCCGCGCTGAGCACCCATCCTTGGCCGAATTGGTGCTCGAATCCGAGTGTCCATTGCTCCGAGTATGGGTTCAGAAGCGCATCGGGGTAGCCCTTAAGAACTGACGTGGGAAAGAACTGATCGTAGAATGCTCTCCGTCCGGGCCGGATATACAGGCTTCGAACCGGAGCGACGGCGCCGGCCGGGAATGCAGGTAAAGGCACGGCGGAAACACTGCTCGGGAATCCGACCTGTCCCGGAGTGGCGCTGAAATTGAATACTCCGGTCGGCCCACCGAGCACGTAGTTGGCCTCGGAGTTGTCGACAACCTGAGAGTAATAGAGGCCGAATCCACCGCGGACCACTGTCCTGCCTGCGCCACGCCAGTCATAGGCGAAGCCCACACGGGGAGCGAAGTTCTTGCGCGCGTCGGTAAAAGTCTGCTGCTCATACCTCAGCCCCAGGTTCAGGGTAAGGTCGGGGCGAACCCGGAAGTCGTCCTGCACGAATAACGACCATAGCGTGTCGTCGACCGTGTAATTGGCGCTGCCGTAACTCTGCGTATAGCTGCGAACGTTGGCGATATTGTTGAGGAACGTTGGACCTTCGCACACCGTAAGCGGCTGCGTGCAGGTGTTGTATTGGAGTTGCCCGAGAAATATCGGGCCCCCGAACTCCTTGCTGTTGCCTCCATTGTGCGCGTGGAGCACATCGACCCCAAATATCACCTGGTGCCGGCCCCAGGCTGCCGCGAGCGTGTCGCTGAATCCATATTGCCGGTTCAGAAGAAGCGCGGATTGTGATGTGCCCGTGGTAAACGTTCCGCCGGTGGAGATGGGAACCACGAATTGTGTTCCGAGAATCACGGGATCGAACTGCGTAATCGGCGAAGCCAACTGGAATTGCGCCCGCACATTGTTCAGAAGCGGTGGCGTTAAGACCGCAGTTTCGCCTGCTTCCAGCGAGTAAGTCCGTCTCCGGAAAATACGATCCACCGTGGGCAGGCTGTTGCCTCCCACTGCGCCATTCGGATTCGTATCGTGAAAACTGTCTGTATTCGCACGAACAAACACAGTGTTGCTTTGATTCAAGGTGTGATCGAGACGCAGAAACGTCATCCAGTCTGCGTAGTGCCCGACGAATACACCGGGAGCAATCGGCGACGTAACCGGCGAGCCGCGGTTCTGCCGGCTGTACTCGCCGGCGAAGAAGAAGTGCGTCCGATCGCTGCCCGGGATTGGCCCGGAGAATGATGCGCCAAGTTGTCCCAGGGAATCCGTCACAACCTGGTTGCCGCTGGTGGCCGTGTTGGCCGTGAACCCCGATAGCTTTGCTGCCGTATCGCTCGGCCGCCAAAGTCCCAACAGATCGCCGTGGTATTGGTTGCCGCCGCTTCTCGTCACCATATTAACGACGCCACCGGTAGTGGCGCCGTACGCCGCGGAGAAGGCATTCTCCAGGACCGTCATTTCTTGAATCGCCACCAGCGGCACATTCGTGAAGATCGTCTGCCGGCCCCAACTGTCGTTTCCGGAGCTGCCGTCCACCACCCAAGCGGTCTGGCGACGCCCAGACCCGTTCGTCGTAAAAAGATTCTGGTTCATGAATACATCGCCCTGGTTCAGAGCCGGCCGATTCGCCGCATTCAGCAGCGGCAAATATGTAATCCGGTGGTTCAACAAAGGAGTCTCTTCCAGCTGCATCGAGCCGAGGCGGTCGCCGAGCTGGGGCTCGTCGCTGCGCACCTCTCCTGCCACTCCGGTCACAATGACTTGTTCTTGCACCTGCGAAACGCTTAATTGCAGCCTGAGGTCTGCCGTGCTTCCACCAACCAGCGTGAGCTCGCGGCTGGCGTCCGCAAAACCTTCTTTGTGTGCCGTCGTCGTATAGGTTCCGACTGGCAGCCCCGAGATTACAAAGTTTCCAGAGGCATCGGTCACGGCGCTGCGCTTGGTCGCGGTCCTCGCGTCCTTGACCTTGACTTCGACTCCGACAACGGCGGCGCGGCTCTGATCCAGCACTTGGCCTCGAAGGGTCGCAGTATCTGGCGTTTGAGCGTGGGACGCGGCGGCAAACAACAACAGTGTCATCAGGGAGCAAACGGCTAAGCGAGACATTCCACACCCCGGCGGAAGCGTTATCTATTGACGCGCAACACCTTACAGCGGGCGAAATGTCTACTACCAAAATAGTAGCCACCGCAGTAAGGCTGCCTTTGCGATTGCGCCCGTCTTAACCGCGATTCTCTGCGTGGTGACACGGGGGAACGTGTTTCTACCCACCCCAGACTGACTCAGGCGAATAACACGCTTGGGTTGATTACGTGGTGTAGTGTATGAGGAGACTACACGACGCACCATGTCCAATATCAATACAACCAAAGGCGTGATCGGAATCCTCACCGGCGGCGGCGACGTGCCGGGTTTGAACCCGGCGATCCGTGCGGTCACCATCAGGGCTCTGCGGGAGGGCTACCAGGTGATCGGGCTGCGGCGCGGATGGGCGGGCCTGATCGACATCATCCGCGAAAAGGACTACGACAATCGCGACAATTTCCAGACCCTCTCCGAAGAGCTCGTCAATCGGGCAGGCCGCACCGGCGGGACCTTCCTGCATACGTCCCGTACGAATCCGAGTCAGATAAAGAAATCCCATATCCCCGTTCACTTGCAGGGCACGTACCAAGCCGAGAGGAACGACTTGACGCCGGAAGTGCTCAAGAATCTTGACTGGCTCGGGATCGACTATTTGATCCCGATCGGCGGCGATGACACGCTGAGCTATGGGGTGTGCCTGTATCAGGAAGGCGTGAAGGTGGTAGGGATTCCCAAGACCATGGATAACGATGTTCCGGGAACCGATTACTGCATCGGGTTCAGCACCTGCGTGACGCGCACGATTCAGATGATCAACAGCCTGCGGACTTCCGCCGGTTCGCATGAACGTTTCCTGGTGGTCGAGGTGTTCGGCCGTTATGCCGGCTTCACCGCCATGCTGCCGACCATGGCGGGGGCAGCCAACCGGTGCGTCATCCCGGAGCATAAGTTCAATATCGAGCGGTTGACGGAATTGCTGGTGGCCGACCGCCGCAAGAACCCAAGCCGGTATTCCGTCCTGCTGCTGTCCGAAGGAGCGATGTTCGAAGGTGGGGAAATGGTCTTTGAGCGTGAGACGACGGACGCTTTCGGGCATAAGAAACTGGGCGGAATCGGTGATCTGGTCTCGGAAAAGCTGCAGGAACTCTCCCCGAAATACAACAACGGCGAGCTCATCCACGTCATCAACCAAAAGCTGGGCTATTTGGTCCGCGGTGGCGATCCCGACGCGATCGACTCGATCGTCCCCATGGCCTACGGCAATCTTGCCCTCGACCTGATTCTGAACAAGGTTCACGGTAGGCTTGTTGTCCTCAAAAACGGCCGATACGACAACATGCCGATCGACGCTGTGACCGCCTCGAAAAAAGTCGTAAACGTGAAAGAACACTACAACACCGAACGACTGCGGCCGCACTACAAGAGCTTCGAGATGAAGCCCCTCTTCATCATGACAAGCGATCTTTCTTAGGTCGTATCCGTCGCGATTCAGAACCGTTGCTGCCCGCAGGATTCGGCGCGCCGTCGAGATCCCTGTGCCGATGCGCACGCCCGCATTGCTGACCGAAATCAACCTAGCGGTGATCGCCGGGAATCGAATTGCCGCGCGGCTCGCAGCATTCCGGCGGCCCATTCCGGCGCTGCCGCGGTCGGGTCCAAGACACCGCCAAAACCGCTGTTGATGCGGCTCCCACTCGGGTACCATGGTGCCGGCACGATGATTCGCGCCGAGGAATGCGATGGACCTGTTTCCCATTATGGTCAGGCTGGAATCAAGGAGATGCATCGTTGTCGGCGCCGGCGAGATCGCAGCGGCAAAAACGGCCACGCTCCTCGGTTGCGGCGCGCAAGTCACGGTGATCGCTCCTGACGCCACGGACTCGATCCAGCAGCAGGCGCGCGCGGGAACATTGACCTGGCGCTGTCGCGAATTTGTTCCTGCCGACCTCGAGGGCGCGTTCCTCGCGATTGCCGCCGCCAATTCCCCGGCGGTCAACGAAGAAGTTTTTCGCGCCGGCAAGGAACGCGGAGTGCTGTGCAACGTGGTGGATGATCCCGAGCACTGCGATTTTTATTATCCCGCTGTCGTGCACCGCGGAGCATTGCAGATCGCCATTTCCACCGGCGCGCACAGCCCCGCCCTGGCGCACCGGCTGCGCGTGGAACTGGAACAGCAGTTTGGTCCGGAATACGAAGCGTGGGTCGAGGAAGTCGGCCGGCGCCGCCGCGAGATCATGGCTCGCGGCCTGCCGGAGGCCCACCGTCGCGAGCTGCTGGAGCAGATTGCAAGCCGCGAAGCGTACGAGGATTTTGTTCGCCGCCGCGCGGTCGCTGCGGAGAAGGCTGGCACGACCCCCGCCGGCCGCTGAGCTCGCAGCTCAGCGCCACTCCCACTCGATGAAGCCGGCCTTCACTTCCACCATCGCATTCACGATCAGCTCCACCAGACCGCCGTAGAGAATCCGGTTCTGTTCCCCCAGCTTGTAGTACGCCAGCATGTCGCGGAGCTGGCCCTTGCAGTTGCTGCAGGGCGCGCAGGAGTGGCCGAAGGCAATGCCTCAATCCGCGGCGCCCGCCTGCATGGCGCCGCCTTCTGCAAGGGCCTGGAAATCGAGGTCCACAAGCTCTCCGATGCGGTTGATGGTACGGTCAGCCGGAGGGAATGAGCCGACCAGTTTTTCGTCGAGCGCGTAGTGGCCTTGCCGTGGGAAGACGGTGGTGACGCGGTCGCCCCAGATTGTCTTGACGGCCGTAAGAATGCGCAGCTTGTCGTCCACCAGGACATAGTGGTCGGCGGGATAGCGCTGCGCGACGTCGTCCAGTTCGTACTCCTTGTGAACATAAATCAGGACGGCGCCGTCAAAGGCGTCGAACAGGCCGGAGCGCCTGATCTTCTGCGGCTGGAAGACGACGTCACCGTCGGAAAGGATGACCGGCTTGCCGAACTGCTTGACGTACTCCACGGCATCGAGCGAGTTCGGGTACAGGCGGTTGGCGAACGGATAGTCGATAAGAAACTGCGACACGGTCAACAGATGGGGATCGCGAGGATAGGTTCCGCGGTAGTGCTGCAGGGCGCCGAGGTAATCGGCATAGCCGAGTTCGGCGCGCAACTGCTCGAAGATCGCCCAATAGCGCTGTTGCCGCTCATGCCCGACCTCGCGTTCGAGATGGCGCTGGAGGTCGGCGCAAACACGGTCGTTGTCGAGCAGCGTGTTGTCCACATCGAACAGGAAAACCACACTCTTTTGCATTCCGCTGTCCGCGCAACTCCTATCCTGTGGCTGCAATCTTTGTGGGAATGATTGTGCTGGGGTCCAGCAAGGCGGCGGCGGATTGGTCCACCAGCCACCATAGCGTTCCATGCGCCGGGCGGATCAACTGCGACGGCAGTTGCGCTGGTTCATGGGGCCCTTCCAGAACTGCCTTCAGAGCTTGGGCCTTGTCCTGGCCATGCGCCATGAACATCACGCAGGCGGCGTTGTTCAGCACCGGTGCGGTCATGGTGATTCGGTGGGTGTAGAACTTCCCCACCCAATTGGAGGTGACCAGCCGTTTGTGTTCTTCAAGGGCCTTGGTGCCGGGAAACAGCGAGGCGGTGTGGCCGTCCGGCCCCATGCCGAGCATGACCAGGTCAAACCGGGGAAGCTGGCCTGCCGAGAGATGGAAGAATTCGCGCAGCGCCTGTTCGTATTCAGCGGCTGCTTTTTCGGTTTCCTGGTATTCGCCACGCATGCGAAACACCCGGGCCGGATTGACCGGCGCCTTGGATAGCATGGCCTCGTGTGCCGCGCGGTAGTTGCTGTCCGCGTGGTCCGGGGGGACGTGGCGTTCGTCGCCGAAAAAGAAATCGATCTTCTGCCAGGGGACGCGCGCGTTCAGATCGCGGTCGGTGGTGAGCAGCGAGTAGAGCGCCTTCGGAGTGGAACCTCCCGACAGGGCTACGGCGAACGCACCTTGCTTTTCGACGGCGTGATTGGCGGCGGCGATGAACACGTCGGCCGCGGCCCGGGAAAGGGCGGCCGCGTCGGAAACGATTTGTACTTTGCGTTCCACGATTGGTGTCCTGTTAATCGGCGGCGGCAGCCAGCGCCTTGCGCTGCCTCTCCGAATGCCAGAGGCGGAACCCGCCCTGGCACGCATTTTCGTTATCACCGGCGAATGTGCCCGGTGGCAGGCTCGTGAGCCGTTTGGCGTTCCCTCCGCCCAGCACGACGTAGTCAGCCTGCAACGCGTTCTTCAACTCGGCAACAACCTCATACACGGCCTTGATCCATTTCTTTTCTCCCCGGCGCTTCAGGGCCGCAGCTCCAACGTACTCCTCGAACGTGCGCCCGTGCTTGAAGGGCAGGTGGGCGAGTTCCATGGGTTCGAGGACGCCGTCCACAATCAGCGCGGAGCCCAGGCCGGTGCCTAGGCCGAGAAACAGCATACGGCCGCCGCGGTAGCTGCCGAGCGCCTGCATGGCAGCGTCGTTGATGATCTTGACCGGATAGCCGAAGGCTTTCGCGAAATCGAAACCGACCCAGCCCTTGCCGAGATTGGCGGGGTCGTGCAGCGGTTTTCCGTGCACCACCGGGCCGGGATAGCCAATGGAGATGGCCGAATAATTCCAGCCGGCCGTCGCTGCGCGCACCGCCTTCACCATTTTATTGGGAGTGAGCGTGGAACCGGATGGAACCTTGATCGCCTCCAGATGCCCGGTGGCATAGATCTTGACGTGGGTACCGCCGATATCAATCACGAGGATTTTCATACCTTACCTGCCAAATCTTCTGGTCCGGTGGTCCTGCGCCAGGCGCAAGGATTCCGCCAACCCATCCTCATGCGGCCGCTGCGGTGGATTCTTCAATCTGCCTCCATTCACGTCCATCGCGGCCAATCAGCACATCGGCTGCATCGGGACCCCACGTGCCGGCGGCATAGTTGGGGAAATGCCCCGGCAATGCTCCCCAAACTTCCTGGATCGGTTCAATGACTCCCCATCCGGTTTCGACCATGTCGGCGCGCTGGAACAGCGTCTGGTCGCCCAGCATGCAATCGTGGAGAAGCCGTTCATAGCCCGTCGCCGGCGCACTGTGGAACTCGCGCGCGTAGTCAAAGTCCATGTTGACCTGGCCGATGTTCATGATCGGGCCGGGAATCTTGGCGCCTATCTGAATGGTAATCGCTTCCCTGGGTTGGATATGGACGACCAGATTGTTGGCCTGCAGGTCCTTCACCGCGGTGTTGCGGAACAACACAAACGGCGGGCGCCGGAAATGGATGGCGATTTCGGTGACGCGCCGGGGCATGCGTTTGCCGGTCCGCAGGTAAAACGGAACGTCGGCCCATCGCCAGTTATCGATCATGAACTTGAGCGCGACAAATGTTTCCACGTTGGAATCGGGAGCAACGTCGGGCTCTTCGTGATACCCGGGCATCTGCGGTCCGCGGACGGAGGGGCCGTATTGCCCTCGGACCATCTTGGTCAGCACTTCCTCCGGCGTTGGCGGCTGGATGGCGCGAAGCACCTCCGCCTGCTTGTCGCGGACGGCGTCCGCTTCAAAGGAGATCGGGGGTTCCATCGCGACCAGGGACAGGAGCTGGAAAAGATGGTTGGGGACCATGTCGCGCAGCGCGCCGGAGGTTTCGTAATACCCGCCGCGGCGCTCGACACCGACGGTTTCCGCCGCGGTGATCTGAACATGGTCGATCAGGTTGCGGTTCCACAGCGGCTCGGCAATGCTGTTGCTGAAGCGGAATACCAACAAGTTCTGGACCGTTTCCTTGCCGAGGTAGTGGTCAATGCGATAGATCTGTTTTTCCTCCAGGACCTCTTTGATATCGTGATTGAGCTGGCGGGCCGATTGCAGATCGCGGCCGAATGGTTTTTCAATCACCACGCGGGCGTAGCGGCCCTTGTCTTCTTTTGCCAACCCGGCGGCGCCCAACTGCCGGACCACTTCCCCGAAGAACTTCGGGCCCACGGCAAGGTAGAAAAAACGACTCCCCTGGGTGCCGTGGTCCTTCTCCACTTCCGCCAGTTTCGCCGCCAGCCGCTGGTAGCCCGCAGCATCCTGGAAATCGCCCTGCACATAGTGAATGCGCTCCCGGAACCAATCCCAGACGTGCGGGTCAATGGGATTGGTGGCGAGCGCTTTCACGTCCTGGGTGAGCTGATCGCGAAAGCTATCGTCGGTGTGGTTGGCGTGCGCGTAGCCGACGATGGCAAACTGGCGCGGCAGCAGGTTCACTGCCGCCAGGTTGCAGAGTGCGGGCAACAGCATGCGCTTGGTGAGATCGCCGCTGGCGCCAAAGATCACCATGACGCAGGGATCAGCACACCGCCCGTGTTGCGAAAGATTCTGGTCCATGTTAGTGATTTCCTTCCAACCACAGGTGCACAACTCAATTGGCTACGCGACCGCCGTCTTGTCCTTTTCCTTCTCCAGGTGCCCGCCAAACTGGAATCGCATGGCGGAGAGCAGCTTGTTGGCAAAGGTCCCGTTGCCCCCTTCTTGAAATTTCGCTAGGTTGCGCTTACTGGAGCGCCTGCTTCACCGCCGCCGCCAGAGTGGCAAGCCCGGCGCCGACATTGGGGCCGAGATGGACGCGCAGCGCGCGCCGGCCGCGATCGGCCAGCACCTGGAAGTCGCCGCGCGCTTGCGCCGCCTTCACCACCCCGAAGGTGTACTTCTGTCCGGGAACGGGCAGGTCCTGGGCGTCGTCACAGGTGATCTGCAGGAACACGCCGCTGTTGGGACCGCCTTTGTAAGCCTGGCCGGTGGAATGCAGGAATCGCGGTCCGAAACCAAAGCAGGTGGCAACCCGCTTGGCATCGCGAACCTCGTGCCGGATGCCCTGGAGGGCGGATTCGTGCGCGTCGTTCATCTCGATGAACGCCAGCACCGCGAAGTAATCCCCGGCTTTTGCGCGGTCGAGATGCGCCTTGAGATATCCCGCCAGCGATGGCTGCTTGGCGGATTTCTTCAGCGCTTCCGCATTCTTCGGGTCGGTAAACAGGCGAATGCCGTCCGCCTCAAACAGCGGAGTCTCCGCCGGCAGGCTGCCTTGCTGCTCGTATTCCGACGTCAGCTTCCGGGTCGCGATCTTGGCGGCTTCGACGTCGGGCTGATCGAACGGATTGATCCCGATGACGGAGCCCGCCACCGTCGTCGCAATCTCCCAGCGAAACAATTCCTCTCCCAGGCTGTACTCCTGTGCGACCGCGATGCGAACCACCGGCTGCCCGGCCTTTTCCAGCGCTTCGATGGCCGTGTCTTGTGCCTTGTCCGGCGCCGAGTCAAGCCGCAAGTAGGCGAACACACGGTCATTGCCGTACACCTCGGGCTTGCCGAGATGTTCGCGATCCACCGGGACCAGGCCTTTGCCGATTTTGCCGGTGGACTCGGCAATCAACTGCTCGAGCCACGCGCCGAGATCGAAAATGCCCGGCGAGGTGATGATGGTGACCTTGTCGCGGCCGCGAACACCGAGCGTGCCCAGGATCGCGCCCAGCACGACGCCGGGATTCTCTTCCACCGGCACGGTCGCACCGCAGGCGTGCACCATCTCCTTGGTCGCGCTGAGGAAACGGGGCAGATCAACGCCCATCACCGCCGCCGGAACCATGCCGAAGTCGGAAAGCGCCGAGTAGCGCCCGCCGATGCTCTTCAGTCCGTAGAAAATGTGGCGGAAGCGGTCGCTCTCGGCCACGTGCTGCATGTTGGATCCCGGATCGGTAATGGCGATGAACCGATTGCCGGCTTCGGCGGCGCCCAATTCCTGCTTGGCGCGCTCGAAGAAGTACTGCTTGAAGATGTTGGGTTCCAGGGTGCTGCCGGACTTGCTCGACACGATGAAGACCGCGCTCTTGTAATCAATCCGGCTTTCGATGGCCTTGATCTGCGCCGGATCGGTGGAATCGAGTACGTGCAGCTCCGGGTAGCCCACGATCTTGCCGAAGGTCAGACGCATGACTTCGGGACAAAGGCTGGATCCGCCCATCCCCAACAGCAGCGCATGTTTGAATCCGGCGGCCTTTACCTCTTCGGCGATTCCCTTCAGGTGCTGGATCTGCGCCAGTTGGTCGTCGCTGATGCTCATCCACCCCAGCCAGTTGGCTTCGTCGGCGCCGGTCCACAGCGAGGCGTCACCTCGCCACAGCCGCCGCGCCTTCTCCTGCTTTTTCCAGTCATCGAGGGTGGCGCGGACGGCGTTGGTGAGGTCGGCCGGCATCTTGAAAGTCTGGCGGTTGATCTTCACCGGCGCCCCAACTCGCCGCTGGTAATCAGGCTGCGGCGGATGAAGTCCAACCACACCGACTGGCCGTAGCCCAGCAGTCCTTTAAGCGGATTGGTGGAAAACTCTTTTGCGCTTGCTGCGCTTGTCATGATGCTTTGCTCTTTCCCGCCAACCCGGATGGCTGGCCGCTATACCGCCTCTCGATGGCGGCGACTTTGTCGAGGCGCCGAAGGTGACGCTCCTCGTGGCTGCATTTCGCATTCACGAAAGCGCGGACCAATTCGCGGGCCATTTCTTCGCCGATCACTCTGGCTCCCAGGACGAGCACGTTCATGTGATCGTGCTCCACGCCCTGATGAGCGGAGTAGGTGTCATGACACAAACCGGCACGAGCGCCGGGAATCTTGTTGGCGGCCACCGCTGCGCCGACGCCACTGCCGCAAATCAGGACGCCACGCTCGCTCTTGCCTTGCAGCACCGAGTTCACGACCTTCTCGGCATAGTCCGGATAATCTACCGGATCGGTGCTGTGCGTTCCGAGGTCCTCCACTTCATGGCCGAGTTCGGCCAGGAACTTGCGGACGATTTCCTTCAGGAGAAAGCCGGCATGGTCCGATCCGACGCAGATGCGCATTGGTTAGCTCCTCTTTCCCAGTTGCGCCTTGGCGGCCGCGACGACGTGCTCTTTGGTGAATCCAAACTCCTGCTGCAAGACCTTCAACGGGGCCGACGCACCGAAGGTCTTCATGCCGAGGATTTCTCCGGTGGTACCCGTGTAGCGCGCCCAGCCCAGGGTAGACGCCAGCTCGACCGCGACGCGCGCCGTTATCGATGGCGGCAGAACGCTGTCGCGGTACGCCTGCGCCTGCTGCTCAAACAACTCCCACGAAGGCATGCTCACCACGCGGGCGCGAATGCCTTCCGCCTTGAGCTGCTCAAAAGCCGATACGCAAAGCGAGACCTCGGTGCCGGTGCCCATGAGGATCACTTCCGGCTTGCCGCCGTCCGCATCGGCCAGTACGTATGCGCCCTTGGCCAAGCCCGAAGCCGGCGCATATTTCGTGCGGTCCAGCGTGGGCGGAGCCTGGCGCGAAAGAATCAGCGCCACCGGCTGACGCTTCATGCGCAGGATTACCTTCCATGCCTCGGCAACCTCGTTGGCGTCGCAGGGTCGAAGCACGACCAGGTGCGGAATGGCGCGCAACGAGATCAGTTGCTCAATCGGCTGGTGCGTCGGCCCGTCTTCGCCGACGCCGATGGAATCGTGGGTGAAGATGTGCGTGACCGGAATTTCCATCAGAGCGCTGAGCCGGATGGCGCCGCGCCCGTAGTCGCTGAAGATCAGGAAACCGGATCCGAAGGGACGCAATTTCGAAAGCGCCAGGCCGTTGAGAATGGCCGCCATGGCATGCTCGCGCACTCCGAAGTGCAGGTTGCGGCCCGCGTAGCTGCCGGCCTGAAAGTCCGCCGCGCCTTCGAAGGTGAGGCGAGTCTTGGTGGACGGCGACAGATCGGCAGATCCGCCGATCAGCCACGGAATCTTCTGCGCGACCGCATTGAGCACCTTGGCCGAGGAATCGCGCCCGGCTAGTCCCTTCGCATCGGCAGGAAACGCCGGTACGCTCTTCTCCCAGTCCGCGGGCAAGTCGCGCCGCTGCATCTGCTGGACTTCCTCGGCAAGCTGGGGATGAGCGCTTTCGTATTCCTTGCACTCGCCTTCCCACTTCTGGCGCAGTTCACGTCCGCGCTTCCCGATGCCTTGATGGAAGTGGTCATAAACGCCGTCGGGAACCAGGAACTTGGCGTCCTCCGGCCATCCGTAGGCGCGCTTGGTGAGCTTGATTTCCTCTTCCCCCAGCGGTTCCCCGTGCGCCGCCGGCGTGTCCTGCCGGTTGGGAGAACCGTATCCGATGTGGCTATCCACAATGATCAGCGTGGGCCGGTCTTTGGTGGTCTTGGCCGCCTGGAAAGCACCCTCGATGGCCGCGAGGTTGTTGGCATCGCCGACCCGCAGCACATTCCAGCCGTAGGCGGCAAAGCGCGCGCCCACGTCTTCGGTGAAGGTAATGCTGGTCGGGCCTTCGATGGTGATGTGGTTGTTGTCGTAAATCCAGCAAAGATTGTTCAGCTTCAGGTGGCCGGCGAGCGAAGCGGCCTCGCTGGAGACGCCTTCCATCATGCAGCCGTCTCCGCACAGGCTGTAAATGGAGTAGTCAAAGATGTCGAAGCCCGGGCGGTTGTAGCGGGCGGCCAGCCACTTGGCCGCGATCGCCATGCCGACGCTGGTCGCCACGCCCTGGCCGAGCGGGCCGGTGGTCGTTTCCACGCCCGAGGTCCAGCGGTATTCCGGATGGCCGGCGGCCCGGCTGCCAAACTGGCGGAAGTTCCGTATGTCGTCCAGCGACACGCTGGGCCCGCCGAGGATTTCGTAATCAGGATCGACCGCCTTGGTACCCGTCAGGTGGAGGACCGCATACAGCAGCATGGAGGCATGGCCGGCGGAGAGCACAAAGCGGTCGCGGTTGGGCCAGATGGGGTCTTCGGGATCGAAGCGCAGCACGCGTTGCCACAATGTGTAGACGGTGGGCGCCATCCCCATGGGCGTGCCGGGATGACCCGAGTTGGCTTGCTGGATGGCATCAATCGCCAGCGTGCGGATGGTATTGACGCACAACTCGTCAACGTTAACGGCAGTGACGGCTACATTTGCCATACTTCCCCTACAGAAAAATGGCTAAAGAACTAGACGCCGCCGAAGCCACCGCCCAAAACCAAAACGCGTTTATCCTCAGTGCGCATGGTCCCCACACGTTCCCTACGCGGCCACTGATTGTAGCGACGCAGCCGACCCCACGTGGACTGCGTCAATCAGGCTATGTGGAATTCCTCTCCGGTGAATTGGGTCGCGGGGCGACCCAATTGGCAGCCGGAGATTACACTGCTTCCACATAAAACAACGGACATCAAACCTACTTCTTCAGCGTGCGAACGAACGCGATCACGTTGTCAACATCGGCGTCGCTCAGACCCGCGGGCGGTTTCATCTTGCCCTTGCCCTGGGTGATGATCTTTTTCAGGTCGGCGTCGCCCATTTTCTGGACCTCAGGCGAACCCAGCGGTTGAATGGTCGTATTGAGCGCCTTGGCCATACCCGGGTTCCCTTCGCCGGTGGCGCCGTGGCACATCTTGCACTTTTTGTCGTAGACGGCGTGCCCGGCAGCGGCATCAGCGGCCAGCGCGGGCGTGATTGCAACCACCATCAGTACCAGCACTACGGCAGTGATACGTAACGCGTATTGACTCATGGTTCGTGGTCTCCTCGGTTAATTGAACAGACTTACTGCCCCACAGCTTTCTGCATGGCCCTCTCGTTGACGGTCTTCATGATGTCTTACACAAACAGCGTGCCATCGCTACCTTTGCTGTTCATCGCCTGACTGCTCCCGAGTATAAAACAACGGCGATGCCGAGGACGATCACGACCGTGAGCAAGAGCGCGCCAAAGTGTGTGCAGGTCTAGATCGCGCGATACAGTGCAAGACAATTAAACCAACTGGTACCCGTCGCGTTCCCCATCTTCGAGAAGCTAAGAAAAACAGACCCGGTTGGACACGCGGTGCTGAGCCAGACAAGAAAGCCGCTCGACCCACTACCTGGGTCCGAGCGGCTGCAAGAGGCCGGAGCAGCGTGTTAATCAGGAATGCGGGAAATTCCCAGGAACCTGAAAACCCGCCGGATCATTACACCCCATTTCCCGTGTTGCTTGACTGAAACGCCTCGGCGCGGTCAGGCGACTTGTTCCAGACCCGGCTTTGCCAGGCGGAATCCTGCCTTCTGCGCATCGTCGTGGAACATTTTCACCGTCGCCAGTGAATATTCGTCGAGGTTTTTGCCCACCAGTGCCAGTTTCCTTAAGACGTCGTGAGTGACGGTAATGACGTGGCACCCGATGGCGTCGGCTTGGAAGATGTTGAGGAGTTCGCGCGGGCTGGCCCAGATCAGTTGCAGGCGCTGATAGGGTTCCAAAATCTTGACCGCCTCGGTCATGAGCGGCACCGGGTCGCGGCCGGTGTCGGCGATGCGGCCGGCAAACACCGATACGTACGACGGACCATCCCCCAGGGACTCCGCCACTTCGCGCACCTGGTCCAGAGTCAGGAGTGCGGTCACGTTCAGCCGCACCCGGGCACGGGCCAGGCGCCGAATCAGGTGCACGGAACTCTCTCCGCGCGTATTGGTGACGGGAATCTTGACGTTGACCTGTCCACCCCACGACGCGATTTCCATCGCCTGCCACTCCATTTCTTCGAAGTCATCGGCAATCACTTCGAACGAAATCGGCCGATCGGGGATGGCGCACAGCAAGGTGCGGGCAAACTGCTCATAGTCGGTGAGGCCGGCGGCGCGCATGAGCGTCGGATTGGTGGTGAAGCCGCGGATCAGGGGGTTCTTGTACAGCTCCAGTGCGCCGGCAAGATCAGCGCCGTCGGCAAAGATTTGCACCTGCAGTTTTTCTAAGTTGGGATGCAAGGTAGACCTCCATTCCGCATGCGCCAAGCCGGCAGCGCAGGCCCGCGCACGCGCAAGCAAGTTGTTCGGTGATTGGGGATGGCAGCAGGCCACCGGCGGGCCGGTTGGCTACCCGCAACGATGGTCCGCTCCACGAGATGGGCAAACTGGGTCGAGTTCGGTCAGCGGACGGATTCCCACTTCATCGGGTTGCACTTCAATTCGGGATGCGATACCAGCAGGTGCCACAGCAACGCCTGGAACGACTCCGTATGCGGCGTGACCGTGTCCGGATTGACGGTGCGCACGACGATGGCGACGTCGGCCGCCCTGGCCGCGTATCCGCCGTCGCGGCCGACGATGGCGCAGACCAAGGCGCCCACCTGCTTGGCGTAGCGCACGGCGTGCACCAGGTTGGAACTGATGCGGCGCTCCAGGTCTCCACCCCCCACGGAAAAGACAAACACCATGTCGCCGGCACGCAAGCGGCTGCCGCGCAGCCACTGTTCATAAGCGCTGTCCCAGCCGTCGTCGTTGATGCGCGCCGTCAGCTCCGAAACGTTGTCGGTGACGCTGTAAGCCTCCATGCCGGCGATCTTGCGAAAGTCGCACACCGCGTGCGAGGCATGGCCGGCGCCGCCGCCGACGCCGACAAAGAAGAGACGGCCTCCACCGCGGCGCACCTGCACCAGCAGGCGAACCATTTCTTCCACCGAGGCTTGATCCAGCGCCTGCAGGATCTCGGCCGCTTCCTTCACGTATTGCGAGGTGTAGTTTTTGGGCATGATTCCTCCACTGCGGCTCGCTGCCGCTGTGCTTGGGACTGCATGGGATGTTCAGGCTGGGCGCAGACTCCGATCATGGTCCGTCAACGGCCATTCTCCCCTGTCGGAAGCAGTTCGACCGGTGTGCCCGCCATCGGCGCTCGCGCAGCTTCGGCGATGGTGCTGCCCGCCGCCGGATGCGAGTGCAACTGCGCCCGAAATTCAGCGAGCCTGCTGGCGACAAACGCGGCGAGTCGCTGCTTGAAACGCTGCACATCGAACTGCTCTGCATGGCGGCGGATGCCGAAGGCATCAAATTGCGGCTCCGATTGCTCAAACCTGAGCAGTGCTTCCATCAGGTCGTGCACCTCCTGCCGCGGGAAAAACACGCCGGTCGTGCCCGGCCGCCACGCCTCCCCAGGAAAGACACCCTGGACGGTGTCGAGCGCGCCACCACGGCCGTAGGCGATGACCGGCCGGCCGCACGCCTGCGCTTCGACCACGGTAATGCCGAAATCCTCTTCCCCGGGGAACAGCAACGCGCGGCAACGCCGGTAATGATCGCGGACGACAGCATCCGGTTGGTAGCCGAGGAATGTTACCGAGCTGCCCGCGAGCCGGCGGAGAGCTTTGAACTCCTTGCCTTCGCCAATGACGACCAGCTTGCGATTCAGGCGGGTGCAGGCGCTGACCGCGAGGTCGACTCGCTTGTACGGAGATAAAGCGCCGATCACCAGGTAGAACTCGCCGGGCCCGTTCGCCAACGGGAAAGCTGCGATATCGACCGGCGGAGGAATGACCGTCGCCCCACGGCGATAAGCCTTGCGAATGCGGGCGGCCACGGCCTGCGAAATGGCGACGAAGTAGTCGACGCGCGCCGCCGTGGCGTAGTCCCACTGGCGCAGGTAGTGGGCAACGGCCGAATAGAATACGCGCCCTACTGCCCCAAATGGCGCCTCGTGAAGGTAATCGTGGTACAGGTCCCAGATGTACCGCATGGGTGAGAGGCAGTAGCAGATATGGCAGGCGTCGGAGCGTGTCAGGACGCCCTTGGCTGGCCCCGCCTCCGAACTGATCACCAGGTCGTAGGCTCCGAGGTTGAACTGCTCCAGCGCGTGCGGCGCGAGAAATACCAGTTTCTGGTAGTGGCGACGGATACCGGGAAGGTGCTGCAGCCAGGAAGCGTACACGCGATGCGACGAGTAGGCCGGAGGCAGCGAGCGCCGATCCAGCACCAGCGTGAACAAATCAGCCTGGGGAAAAATGTCGAGCAGAGCATCGACGACGCGCTCTCCACCGCGCCGGTTCAGCAACCAGTAATGAACAATGGCAACACGCAAGTCGCCGAGGTGGACGGTGTTGTCCGCCAGCCTCAGTCCGGTTGGCAGGTCAGAAGAGCGCATGCGGCTGCTCCGGCTGCTGCGGTTCGTATTCCTGGCTGGTCTGCGCCGTCGAAGGCAAACCGTTCTTCGCCAGGCTGGTGTAGGTGGCGAGCAGCGAGGCCCTGGCCCGCTTAGCGTCAAAGTCTTCTGTGCTGGCGCGCGCCGCCATGCCCACGCGCAACAACTGCTGCGGGTGGTCCATCAGCGCGGTGATCCGGGCCGCAATGTCGGCAGGATCGCGTTCGACGTACCAGCCGTTGCGATCGTGGATCAGGACATCGCGGATGCCGTCGGTACGCGAGACGAGCAGCGGCAGGCCGGAGGCTGCCGCCTCCAGTACTACGGCAGGAAAAGCTTCGTACCGCGACGGCAAAACGAAAACGTCGGCGGCGGCGTAGATTCGATCCATGTTCCGCTGCCGGCCGGCAAAACGTACCTGCACTCCCAGCTTCCGTGCCAGGCGCCGGTACTGCCACTGGACTGCCGGCTGCGTCGCGCCCGCGACCAGCAGCTTCAACCGAGGCTGGCTGATGCGGGCCATCGCTTGCAGCACCAGATCGAGCCCCTTGCGGTGAAACTCGTTGCCGGCGAACAGCAGGACGAAGTCGTCCTCGCGGAGAGCAAATTCCGCACGAACCTCATGGCGGTAGCGGACGCGGTTGGCAGGATGAAATTTGTCGCGATCCACTCCCGGGGTTCTCACCAGGATGCGCCGGGGCGGAAAACCGTAAACGTCGCAGATATCCTGCTCGTTGCCCTGGGAAAGCGCAATCACCCAGCGCGTATGGCGGCTGGTGAACAGCCGGTCCGAGAGGCCGAGGGCGACATAATGAAACGGGTTCAGCCACTTCCGCAGGCGAGCCGGCAGTTTCCTGGGCAACTGCCAGTAAGAACGATGGCAGCTGTGCGCGGTCACCACGTCGCCCGCCAGCGCGCAACAGCCCTGCACGTTGACCAGGTCGAAGGATTGCCGGCGCAGTTGGCGCGTGACGTTCACCGCGAAGGTGAGCAGGCGGAGAAAATATGGGCCGGGCATCGCCCACACCTTGTGCAGCCGCACGTTGGCGGGCAGGGCCTCCCAGCGGTTGGCGAACACGTGCACCTCGTGCTCGGTGGCCAGCGATCGCGCCAGCTCCAGCGTGTAACTTTCCACGCCCTTGCCGCTGCTCAGATCGGGATGAACGATGGCGATGCGCACCAACCAGACCGTGGAGTTAAGCGGGTGCTGAGCAGCCCAGCCATTGCCCGGCACGCATGATGATTCTCTTACGCCGGCTCGTGGACCGTTTGTTGCACGAGATGCGTCATTGGCGGGTTGTGCCCATGGCCGGCCCGGTGGCCAGCGCCATGCACCACGCCAGCAGGCGCCGGCACTCGCGCACGCCCAGCGCACTCGAGGCCGTGACATAGATGAGGGCCGCGAGCAGGACGGCTGCGACGGTCGCCAGTCCGGCTTCCTCAGCCGCAGCCGAGTCGCGCACGCACCACAACAAGCCCTGCACCGACGCGATGGAGACGGCAGCGGCCAGCATCATCCTCGCTCCGCCGCACGCCAGCGGTCGCAGCCGCAGAGGCGCGTGCTGCCGCTGAAACAACCACGCCAGCATCAGGAACATGAGCGCCTGCACGGCCGACGTCGCCGCGGCAATTCCCACGAAGCTCCAATAGCGGGCCAGCAGGACGTCCAAGAGAAAGTTGGGCACCACGCTGGCGGTGGCGGCCAGCATCGGCATGTGAGAGTCGTGCAGGCTGTAGAAGCCTCGAATCAGCACCGTGTTTAAAGACAGGAACAGCAGGCCGGGCGCGAGCGCGGCAAAGGCGGCGCCGGTCGCCAGCGAATCGGCGTGGGTAAACGCGCCGCGCTCGAACAGAAGCCGCACCGTGGGAACACGCATCCAGGCGGCGATGGCGAGTGTGGGAACCATCACCAGCGACACCGCGCGCAAGGCCTTTTCCGTTCCTCCGGCGACCACCGTCGCATCGAACACCGCCGCCTGGCGCGCCAGGAACGGGTAGAACACCATCACGAAGGCGCCCACCACCAGGTTGCAGAACATGTTTCCCAGCCGGTTCGCGTAATCGACATAGGAGATCGCGCCCGGCGGAAGATAAGAGGCGACAGCGCGGTCCACAATCGGGTTCAAGCTGGTAATCGACGAAACCGCCAACATCGGAAGCAGGAAGCGGATCGCCGTCCCGCCGTAGTAGGAAAGAGGGTGCGGCAGAGGGGTCCGGTGTCGCCGCAAATTCCAGAACAGCGGCAGCAACAGGCCCACCTGCACCACGTAGGCGGCGCTGTAAGCGATGGCGAGGCCGTGGATGCCCATCCGGCCGCGCAGCCACCACAGGCAGAGCGCCAAAACCACCGCGCCGATCGCCGGCGTCAGCGTGCGGCAAACATAATGGCCGCGCGCGTAGTGGAAGCCGGTGAGCAATCCGAAGACCGGGCTGAGCAGCAGGATTGGCGCCAGCAGTTGCGTCAGCCGCGCCGCCGCCACGCGCGCCGCCGGGGAGAGGCCGCGCCCGACCAGGGCAACGACGGAGTCGGCGCACAACAGGTAAAGGGCCGCGATCAGGCAGAACGTCAGCACGGCGAGTTGCAGCAGAACCGCTTGCAGCGTCCAATCGCTGCCCTCCTTCTCCGCGCGCGCACCCGTGCCCAGGGCCACGAAGCCCTGCTCCGCGGTGTTTTCTACCAGACTGCTGAGGCCGAAGGGGATGCTCGACGCCACAAAGAAGGCATCCATGACGGCAGAGGCGCCAAAGGCGCGGGCAATCACCATGAATTTCGCCAGGTCCGCCACGCGCGCCAGCAGCAGGACAGGCATCAGCGCCACGCTCTGGCGCGCCACGCTGGCAAAGGTTGGCCAGGGCCTGCCGGGCTCGAGCGCCGCCGCGGCCGGGGCGCGATCGTCGCTCACGCCAGATCACCGTCAACCGCTTGCGGCCGTGCGCTGGGCGAGCCTCGATAGGTCGCTGCCATCAGGAGTCCGATGAAAATGAAGTTGATGTGCCCGCGTTCGGTGGCGAACCACTCGCCCAGTTCGGCCGTGATGTATACGAAGAAGGCAAACAGCGTGACGGTGACGCGGTCCAGCGGCTGCCGGCGCATGACCTGGAACGATTGTTGCAGCAGGACGTACATGAGATAGAGGAAGGCGGCGTAGCCAACCACGCCCTGCTCCGCCAGCTTGCCGAGCGGCCACTGCTCCGTCGCCAGTGCGCTGTAGCCTCCGGTTTCCCGGCTGGCAATGTAGCGTTCCGACACGGCGCGGAAGTTCTTGGGGCCGATCCCCAACCATGGATTAGCAACGAACAGCTGCCAGCAGGTCTGCACCAGCCGGTACCGCGCGTAGCCCTGCGTACCGAGCTCCTCGTAGCGCAGCGCCTGCTCAATCTTGCCGGCGGCGATCTCCCGCACTGGCGGAAGGCTGAGGGACGCAGCGGCGATCGCGATAAACAACAGGACCGCAGCCGCCGCTCGCCGGCTCCAGCGTGTCGCCGTCAGAACCAGGATGGTCGCCGTCAGCGCCAGCCATTGGCTCCGCTTGCCGGAAAGTAGCAAGCCGGCAATCAGGCCAATGAAGGCAGCCAACCACGCCGACTGGTGCAGGGGGCGGGGTTTGGCGAGGAGCTGCGTATAGGCAATCATCGCTGCCCATCCGAGCAACAGGCCGAACAGATACGGACTGCTCAGGGTTCCTGCCATCAGCGGCTCACGTCTGGCGGCGGCATCGGCGACAAGGTATTGCACCAGGCCCAGCGCCAGCTCGCCCAGCGCCACGGCGACGAAGAAGCGGTAAAAGGCGAGCGCGCTCTCCAGCCGCTCCAGGCCTTGGGCGACAATGCGGGCAAGGATCCAGAATTCTAGCGTCTGCACGACCGCGACGAAGCCGGTGCCGCGGTCGAGCGCGAAGACCGCACTGATCAGGGTGGCCGCAGTTACAACGCACAGGCCGGTGTCGATGCGCGACCACGGCAGCCACGGCGAACGCCACAACAGCTTGCGCGCGACCTCGGCAACCAGCGCCGCTACGAATACGGCGTCGGCAAAGGTGACGTGAAACCAGCCTGCGCTGGCCAGGCCTGCTCCCAGTTCGGAGTGGCTGACTACCAACAGGCCGGTGGCGCAGATCGCAAGCAATAGAAGATAGGGCAGAGCGGCCGGCCGGAGAAAGCAGATCGCAGGCACCACCAGCACGCTGGAGATCAGAACCACGGGGGAGATCACGATCGAGGCCAGCACGACCGCCATCCATACGGTAACGGCCAGCAGCAGAAGAACCGAGCTGGCGGGAACGGTTTCAGTGGCGCTGCTCAATGCCGGGTTCACCGATGCTGCCTGGAGTGAGGCGCCAGCGAGCTCCTCCGGCAGATTGGATCGGTCGCAGCAAGCTCGGGGTTCGTTCTCGCCTGTCGCGCCGCTGCCCCAGCCTGCCTGAGACTCGTCCACAAGAGTTTCGCCCCGCGCAGCCCGACCGCTTTGCCGCAACCGGCAATTTCCGGCAACAGTCGCGCGAGAAACAGGGGAAAGTACCGCCACGGAAAATTCTTCAGGAAGAAGTAGGCCTCGTAATAGAAGAGCCACCGGTAATGCGCCGCCGGGTCCGACACGCGCGTTCCGCCCGCCTCGGATTTCAGGTGCACGACGGCGGCGGAAGAGTCGTACAGGACGCGCAGCCCGGCACGCTTCATGCGCAGGAAGAGGTCCGTCTCCTCGCGCCCGGTGCAACGCGGGTCGAATCGGCCGACGACTTCAAAAACCTGCCGGCGGAACGACATGTTGCAGCCCTTGGCAAAGTCCACATAGCCGGTCCCCTCCACCGTCCAGTCGTGCCAGATCGCCCCGCTGGCGCTGAACTGGGCGACAATGCGGTTGCCGACGCGACCGCTCACGGCCCGGCCTGTCAACCTGGTTTTCAGGTTCTGACCGAGCACCAGCAAGCGAAAAATCAGCCTCTTCCACCGGGCGCGCTGCACGCTTTTATCTGCCAGGCTGGAACCGCACACGCGTTCTCCGCCGGCGACGGCCATCACCTGGGGATCGCAGTAGCGGCGCGCGTGCGCGGCGATCCAGTCCTGGCAGGGAACGATGTCATCGTCGCAGAACAGAATCATGGCGCCATGACTGCGGTCGAGGCCGAGGTTGCGGGCGGAAGAAAGATTGGGCTGCGCCGCCCGCACATACTGCACGCACGCCAGCAACTCGTGGTCAATCC
Source organism: Terriglobia bacterium (assembly GCA_963760265.1). GTDB lineage: Bacteria > Acidobacteriota > Terriglobia > Terriglobales > Acidobacteriaceae > JAIQGF01. The sequence goes on along the minus strand of CAVXCR010000037.1, from coordinate 20,577 downwards.
CCTCGCCCCAGCCGGGCTCCGTCTGGTCCACCACGATTACTTCCAGGTTGGGGTAGCCCTGGTTCAGGATGTGCCGGAGTGTATCGCACAGGAGTTCGCGGCGGCGGTAGGTGGCAATGATCACCGACACGGCGAGGGGTTCGGCGCCGAAACCAACCTCATCGCCGATGGCTGTGGCTGCTGTGACCACCGGTTCCGTTCAGGAATGCACCGCCGAATTCGATGCCGAGGCGGCTTGCCTTTGCCGCGCCCACATCTCCGACTGTTGCCAGTCGGCGAAGGTGTCGAACTTCAGCACATGACCGCCGTAGCAGAATGCGTACAGCGGCGCCTCCGTCCGCAGCATGCGGGGAAACACGTCGCGGCTGAAATCCGGCGTCCCGCCGGCGGGAATGTGTTCGAAGATGTCCGGCTCCAAGACGTAGATCCCGGCATTGATGTAGTGGCTGAAGGTTTGCTCCGGCGTGGGCTTCTCCAAGAAGCGGGTGACGCGTCCGTCTTCGGCCAGGCCGACAATTCCGCACGAGCTGGGATCCTCAATGCGGCACACCGCCATGGTGGCCACGGCCCGGCGCGCCGCGTGGAAGTCCACGATCTCCCGCAGCCCGCAGTCGCTCTGGTTGTCGGCATAGATCACCAGGAAGCGAGCATCGCCCAGCACGGGGCGCATTTGCCGCACCGCGCCGGCAGTCCCCAGCAGGGCCGGCTCGCGCGCGTACTCGATGCGGACGCCCCAGCGGTCGCCCGAGCCGAAATAGCCGGTCACCTTCTCCGCCAGATGCGACACGTTGATCACCACGTCCCGGATTCCGCGGGCGCTGAGTTTGTCGATCCAATGTTCCAGCAAGGGCTTGCCGGCAAATTTCAACATGCATTTCGGCGTCCGGCGGGTCAGGGGCCGCAGTCGCTCACCGCATCCGGCAGCCAGCAACATCGCTTTCATCATCCTCACCGCGCCGCCGCGCCGGCGTGGCGCTCCTGAAAATAGGCGGCGGTTTCCCGCAGCCCGTCCGCCAGCTTGACCTCGGAATGCCACTGCAGTTGGCGCGCCGCCTTGTCGACGTTCAGGTAGCAGTGATCGATCTCTCCCGGGCGCTTGTCCAGGTAGCGCGGCGTGAATGGAGAGATCCCGATCGCCGCGCGCACGGCCTGGAAGACCTCCTCGTCCGTGGTCGGCACTCCGGTGGCGATGTTGAACATCTCGCCATTGCCGAGCCGCAACGCCTGCACGTTGGCCCTCGCCACATCGCTCACGTAGATGTAATCCCGCGTCTTGGCGCCATTGCCGAAAATCCTGGGCGTCTCGCCCGCCAGCATCTGCTCGCAGAAGATCGCCGCCACGCCCGCTTCCCCTTGCGAACTCTGCCGCGGGCCATAGACATTGCCGTATCGCAGTACGACATAGTCCAATCCGTAGAGGACCCGGTAATTGAAGAGGTAGTGCTCCACCGTGTGCTTGCTGATGCCGTACGGAGTGATGGGCCGGATCGGGTGCTCCTCCGCGATCGGCACCGAGAGCGGCTCGCCGTAGGCCGCGCCGCCGGTCGAGGCGTAGATGAAGCGGCGGATGCCGAACTCCACCGCCAGGTTCAGCAGGTGGAGCGAGCCCAGGATGTTGACCTCGGCGTCGAACACCGGCTCATGGACCGCGCGGCGCAGGTCCATCTGGGCGGCATGGTGATTGATGTAGTCCGGCTCTTCCGCCTGGAAGATGGAGCGCATGGCGGCGGAGTCGCGGATGTCCGCCTCGTAGAATCGCGCTCGCGGGTTCAGGTTCGCCCTGCATCCGCGCGACAGGTTATCCACCACCACGACTTCCATGCCAAGCTCGACGTAAGCGTCGACGATGTGCGACGCAATGAATCCGGCGCCGCCGGTCACCAGTGCTTTCATGTCTGCCTCCTGGAGGATTGATTCATCACCACTCAGCCCAGCTGCTTTCATGAATCCGATGCTCGTCGGGAGCGATCGTCAGGGACGACAACCGGCTGGTTGCGGTGGTGGCTCTGCCGCTGGAGAAACTCGGCGCGCCAGAAGTCCAGAATATCCGCCAGCGTCTGTTCCAGAGCGATGCGCGGTTCCCAGCCCAGCTGGCGCAGCCGCGTGTTGTCGCCCACCAGCACGGCAGCGTCCAGCGGCCGTGCGCCGGTGGCTTCGAAACGGAGGCGCAACGGCTTGGACGAAAGCTTGGCCATGCCCATCAGGGCGGCAGCGATGCCAACGCCTTTCCCGGTGCACACGTTGTAGACCTCGCCCGGGCTGCCGCGCTCCGCGATGAGCGCGATGGCCGAAGCGGCGTCGCGCACGTCCAGGATGTCGCGCACCGTGGACTGCCGCCCCACATCGAGGCCATCGGCAAGGCCGTTCTCCGCCGCCACGATGCGCTGCGCAAAATCTACAAAAACGTTGTGCGCGCGGCCCGGACCCACGACAAAGAACGGCCGCAGGCGAATCACCTTGATCTTGTAGGCACGGCCATAAACGTCGGCGAGCATTTCGGCGGCGGCCTTGCTCGCCCCGTAAGGGCTGTCGGGCCGCAGCGGGCTGGCTTCGTCCAGCGGCCGATCCAGAGATTGCCCGTACTCGGCACTGGAGCCGAAGACCACAACCAGCGCCTCGGGACATCGACGGCGCACGGCTTCGAGCAGGTGAAGCGTGCCCAGGACATTGACGCGGAAAGCGCTTTCCGGATCTTCCCAGGACCGGAGCGGCAGGCTCTGTGCGGCCAGATGGAAGATCCGCTCCGGGCGTGCCGCCTCGACCGTCGTGCTCACGGCGGCAGCCTCACTAATATCGCAATGCGATACACTCATCCTGCCGTGCAGAGGCCGCAGGTTTTCCGCCGAGCACGCGTAGGTGCCGTGGACCTGATCGCCGCGAGCCAGCAGGTGCTCGGCAAGGTGCGGACCGATGAGGCCGCTGCAGCCCGTGATCAGCGACTTCATCCGCCCACCGTCTCCGCTAATTCGCAGGCGAGCGAGACGCGCTCCCCGCGCTGCGCCGACTCGTAGGCCGCAAACACAACGCGCAAGGCTTGGACTCCATCGCGTCCGTCGCCGATGGGTGCCTTGCCGGTCATGATGGCTTCCGTGAATACCTTCCACTCTTCCTGCCAGGACACGTCGCCACCGCGAAATTCCGTTACGTTGCAGGCGAAGGGGCGGTGGAAGGCAGTTTGCCCGGCCATCAACTTCTCGGTTCCGTAGCCGCCGCCGAGTCCTTCGACCGCAACGTAACCGTCTTCTCCATAGACTTCAAACCTGAACAAGTTCTTCCACTGCGTCAGGCTGGAGTGCAGGCTGGCGGGAGTGCCGTCGGCGCCTCGGCAGGTCACAAAAGCGTTGTCTTCCAGCGGCGCGATCGGCCAGTAGCGGGTTTGGACCACCGCGGTGACGTCCTGCAGTTCACCGAGGAACCAGCGAAAGAGATCGATGACGTGGATTCCCTGCTCCATCAAGTGGCCGCCGCTGACGACGGCGGGATCGGCGCGCCATTCCTTCTCGTACCCCGGCCGTCCGCAGATGCCGTAAGCGGCCCGCAGAAACACCGGCCGGCCAATCGTGCCCTGGTCGAGATGTTGCTTGGCCGCGGCGACGGCGGGATGGTGCCGGTGATTGAATCCGCACTTCAGCATCAGGCCGCGTTGCGCGGCCGCCGCGACCATCGCCTCGCCTTCCGCTACCGTGCGCGCCAGCGGCTTTTCGCAGAGCACGTGCTTGCCTTCGCCGAGAGCGGCCAGGGCGATCGGCGCATGCAGGTCCGGCGGCGTGCAGATGACCACGACATCAACGTCCCGCCGGCGCACTGCCTGGTCCCAGCCGGCGCCCGCAGCGCATCCCATGCGCGCCGCCAGCGGCTCGGCGGCGGGCAACTCCCGCGCCGTAATGACGGCCAGCTCCGCACCGCGCACGGCTTGCAGCGCCTGGGCTCGCCGTGTGCCCTGCAAGCCGGCGCCGATGATGGCTACTCGCATAGCGCCACCTCCTTCTGGGCACGGCCGCCAATCGCTGGCGGCAACTTGGATCCGCGCCCCACATCGCAATAGGCAAATCCCAGCGCGCGCATCTGCTCTCCATCCAGCAGGTTGCTGGCATCAATCACGATCCGGTTCCGCATCAGCTTTCCCATGCCGCTGAAATCCAGTTGCCGGAACTCGGGCCAGCCGGTGACGATCACCAGCGCGTCGCTATGGCTGGCCGCGTCTTCCGGCCGGGCGCAGACCTCGATGGCCTCTTCGCCGCGCAGTTCTTCGGCGTCAGCCTTGGGATCGTAGCCTTTCACGCGGGCGCCGCCGGCATGCAGGGCCTGCGCGATCTCCAGCGCGGCGGAACGCCGCAGCGTGCTGGTGCCGGGCTTGTAGGTCAGTCCCAAGATGCCGATCGTCAAGCCGGCGAGCGAGCCGAAGATGCTTCCCAGCCGCCGCGCCACCAGCCGCCGCTGCTCCTGGTTCACCGCCAGCACCGCGTCCACCAAATGGGTCGGATGCCGGGCGGACCGGCCGACTGCCTGCAGGACGCGCAGATCGCGCGCCAAGGTTGCTCCCGCGAAACCGACACCGCCGGGACGCAGCGGAGCACGCGGGCTGACACGCCCGTCCAGTTGCAGCGCCGCCGCGACCTGCTCGGCATTGGCGCCGGCTGCATCGCACAGGTTCGCCAGCTCGTTGATGTAGCTCACGCAGGTGGCGAGATAGGCGTTGATCGCGTGCTTGGTCATCTCGGCGCTGCGCAAGCTCATCCGGATCTTCGGCGCCGGCAGCGGCTCGTAGAGAGCCTCGACGCGATCCTGGGTGCGCCGCTGCTCCGCGCCGATCACCACCATGCTGGGGTGCCGAAAGCAGTCCAGCGCGCTTCCCAGGCGAAGATTTTCCGGGACGCAGGCCAGTCCGAAGGGGCGCGCCGGGTCGGCGGCCCCGATCATGCGGTCCAGCCGCTCGCAAGTGCCCACCGGCACCTGGCTGCTGACGATGACGACCGCCTCGGGTTTTAGCCAAGCCGCCATGGTTTCGGCTGCCCGGAATACGGTAGTCAGATCCACCTCGTCCTGATCGTTCACCGGGGTGTCGAAAGCGAGCACGACGTAGCGGGCGCCGTGCAGGGCCTCCGCATAATCGGTGGTGAAGTGCAGGTGTCCGGCGGCCAACTGCTCCCGGAGCGCATCGTCCAGCCCGGGCTCGAACAGCGGCGGGTTCCCGGCCCGCAGGCGCTCGATGCGCTGGGCATCGTCGTCGACCCCGATAACCTCGAGACCCAACTCAGCGAATCCGACCGCCGAGACGGTCCCCAGATGCCACAAACCGATAACGCATACGCGGTTAGGCATGGCGGCTGGCGGCCTCCTCATGGATGATTTCTTGTTGGTCCGCTTTGCCCAAGTAGCGGCGGGTGGCAATCCGCACCGCTTCGGTGGCCGTATGGCGGGCGCTCCAGCCGAGGCGGCGCATCTTCGCGACGTCCATGAAAACCTGGGGCTGATCCCCCGGCCAGCCGCGCCTTCCGCCGGTGAAGCGCCGGCGCACGTGCGGCAGTTGCATCTCCTGGCAGACAATGTTGGCGATGTCGGTGACGCGTGTGGTGCTGCCGGTCCCCAAGTTGAACACCTCGCAGCACGGCGTGCAGTGTTGCCAGGCGAAGAGCATGCCGTCGATGACTTCTTCCACCAGAATGTAGTTCTTCTCCGCCGTGCCATCGCCCAGGATTTCCAGCTCCGTGGCGTCGCGCTGCAGCTTGTGGATGAAGTCGTAAATCACGCCGTGGCTCATGCGCGCGCCCAGTACGTTGCCGAAGCGAAACATCCACGCCTGCAGTTCGAACGTTTGGCAATAGGCGCTGATCAGGGCTTCGGCCGCGACTTTGCAGGCGCCGTAAAGAGAAACCGGAAGCAGCGGACCGTAGTGCTCGCCGGCCGGCGGCCGGGCGATGTCGCCATAGACAGCGCCGCTGGAGGCAAACAGCAGTTTCCGGGCGCCGCTGGCGAGCATGGCTTCCAGGACGCCGTGCGTCGCCAACAGGCCGTGTTGCACGTCGACGCGCGTCGATTGCGCGCCGATTTCCATGTCGGTGTTGGCCGCCAGGTGCCAGACAATGTCGTCTTCCGCGAGAATCCGCCGCAGCCGAGCGCTGCGACGCACATCGAGTTCATGGAACTGCAGGTGCGGGTGCGACCGAATCCGGCGCAGCCATTCGGTCTGGCTGTGGCGCAGGTTGTCGACGATGGCGACATGCTCGCCGCGGGCCAGCAGGGTCTCCGTCAAATGGCTTCCGATGAAGCCGGCGCCGCCGGTAATGACGTGGCGATACTTGCGCTCTGACATGGCGATCTCAGCCGGCTCAAGCAAGCTAGCCGGCATGGGCGACAACCGCTTTCCATCGCCGGGCGAGCATCTGTTCGAGTTCCGCCAGACCGGAGAACGATCCGATCTCATAGAACCGCTCGGGACTTTGATAGGCGCCCAGCAGGCCCTTCGTCGCCAGCTCTTGCTGGAGCACGTTGAGCCCAACCGGGCTCTGCTCGGGAAGCATCGCCAGCGTCGATTTGCGCAGCACGGTCGCGCCGGCATCGATGTACGCCATGCCGGGACAACGCGCGGTCTTGCTGTAGGCGGCGACGCGGTCGTGGATGACGAGCACGTTGCTGCGGTCCCAGCGATCCTGGTTGCGGTAGACCACCATGGTCGCCGGCAGGCTCGAGCGGCGGGCATGGCGGAAGAGATCGGCGTAATCCAGCGGCAGGTAGGAATCGCCGTACAGCACGACGAAGTCCTCCGCCAGCAGCGGTTCGGCCTGGCGGAGCGCACCGCCGGTTCCCCGCAAGGTGTCGCCCTCGCGGCTGTAGGCGAGGTGCACACCGAAGTTGGCGCCATCGCCGAAGTAACTTTCGAGCTGGCCGCCCAGGTAGCCGACGCACACCACGATGTCGCGGATACCGCAGCCCCGGAGCAAACCTAGCTGGTGCTCGAGAAACGGTTTGCCGGCGATGGGCAGCATCGCTTTGGCCAGGTTCGCCGTCAGCGGCCGCAGCCGCATCGCCAACCCTCCCGCCAGGATCGCAGCTTGCACTGCTAGTAGGCTCCTTCAGCGGCGATGACCTTCCAAACCGTACGCGCGACAATCCACCAGTCCATCCCGGGCGAGCGATGGTTGACATAGAACAGATCCATGGCAATGCGCTCCTCCCGCGTCGTGGTTTGACGTCCCATCACCTGCCACAAACCGCTGACTCCGGGCTTGACGGACAGAACTTTCTCCAAGGCCGGACCGTAGCGCGCAGCTTCCACGGGCGACAACGTCCGCGGGCCAACCAGGCTCAGCGTGCCGCGTACCACGCTCGCCATTTCCGGCAACTCGTCCAGACTGTAGCGGCGCAGAAACCTGCCGACGCGCGTGATGCGAGGGTCGTTCATCAGCTTGAAATTTCGTTCGAATGCCCGGCGTAGCGCGGCGTCGCGCTCCAGCTGTGCGGCGGCATCGATCTGCATGCTGCGGAATTTCCAGTACGTGGCCACTTTTCCCGGAGCCGCCAGGTACTGCTGGCAATAGTGCACCGGCCCGCCATCATCGAGTTTGATGGCCAAGGCGATCAGCGGCCACAGCAGCAGGGTCACCAGACAGCCCATCGAGCCCAGCGCGATGTCCATCAGCCGCTTGCTCACGCCCTGCAGGGCGGCAACTCTCGGCGAGGCACAAGCGGGCCGCGGGCCCAGAAAATCATGTTGACCGCGGCTTCGCCAAAACGATGGAAGTGGCTTGCCGTAGGTGATCAATTCCACGCCGCGGGCAAGCTCGGCCGCAACTTCCTCGTCGAGTCGCCCTGCGGGAACGATCGCCACGTCCGGGCGGAGGCGCCGCACCAACCTGGGCAGATCGGAAACGCTGCCCAGGCAGGGCAGCGCGCCCGCCGTCGCTGGGGCGCGGGAGCTGTCGACATACCCGAGCAGGTGCAGACCGAAATGGCGCTGCGTCCGCAGCAGGTTTTGCACCTCGAGGGCGGCGCGGCCACCGACCACAATCGCGCGTTGCCGTCCCCGATCGTGTTTCCACAGGTATTGGAATCCGCCGCGCAGGAGTGCGCGGCAGGTTGCCGCCGCCAGCATGGCGACCGCCAGCGCTAGCAAAGTACGTACGGGAAATCCGATGACAACGATTGCGCTACCCAGCAACAGAGTTATCAGCAGAGACTTGAACAGGATTTCGAACTCCCGCTCCGGGCGCAGCCGATCCAACGGCTTATACCCTCCACCGGCCAGGATGCTGACCTGAAACACTGCCGCCAGCCAACTCCATCGTCCCCGGTTCAACATCAGCATCACCGCCAGTACCGCGGCGGCATCGATGGCGATCATCAGTGCCGTCTTGAGCCTGGCACTCGCCACCAGTGAGCCGAGTCGTCGGTGCGCTTTGCCGTCCAGCGCGACGCTGCGCCAGGGGTGTGCCCGTACCAGTGCCGGCGCTGGCTCGACGCCGGCGACCGGGTGCAGTCGACTGCTCATGCTGCCCCCCGGAGAATCAATTGCGCAGCTTCCGACAGGTCGCGAACCTGAATGTCAGGACGGGCACCATCCTTGGCCATCAGCTGGCAGGCTTCGCACTTCCATCGCCCGACGAAGATGGTGCGGCAGCCCGCCGCATGCCCGGCCTCGATGTCGGTAAAGCTGTCGCCGACCATGAACGATCTGGGCAAATCCAGCGACCAGTCGCGCGCCGCCGCGCGAAGCAGGCCGCAACCGGGCTTGCGGCACTCGCACACCTGGCGCAGAGCTTGGATCTTCGCTTCGGGATGGTGCAGGCAACAATAGATCGCGTCCAGGCGAGCCCCGCGGGCTCGCAACATTCGCGTCATGCGGCCATGGATTTCGCGCAACGCCCGGCGGGTGAGGCTTTTCTTCGCGATTCCAGGCTGGTTGGTCACCACAATGACTTTGAACCCAGCCTGGTTGAGCAGGCGGATGCCTTCGGCGGCGCGCGGCAACAGGCGGAATTGGCGTGCGCAACGGGGTGAGTCAATCAGGCCGAGCTCGCGGTAATAGACAATCTCGTTGATGACGCCGTCTCGGTCGAGAAACACGGCTTTCGCCAGCACGCTCATGGCCGCACGTAGGGCTGGTTAGCGCCCGCTGCCGGCAATCCCAAGGGAGCTGCCGCAACCTCGGGCGTGGCGACGGGCAGGTCGACTTTTACCGGTACGCGAACGATGACTTCCTTCAGCCGCATGACGTGCTGCCAGCACTTGTCGATGGGCATGCAGTTCACCAGCACCTTGCTACCCTCGTAGTCGAGACGGAAGCGCAGCTCGACGAGGCCGGCAGCGCTCATCGCCTCACGCAGTCGCGCCTTGCCGTTGTCGCAATAGACCATGAGAAAGCCGCCGCCGCCAGCGCCGGAAATCTTCCCGCCGACAGCCCCGTTCTTTCGCGCCAATTCGTACCAGGTGTCGATTTGCGGGTTGGAGATGCCGTTCGACAGGTGCTTCTTCGATTGCCAGTGAACGTCGAGCAACTCCCCGAAGCGGTGCACGTCGCCGCGCACCAGCGCGCTCTGGATTTCCAGCCCGATCGCCTTGATCCGGTGCAGGCTCTCGACCACCACCGCATTGTCCCGCCGAACTTCACGGCTCTGCTGGCCGAGGATGGCGAGAGCGTCACGCGAAACCCCGGTGTAGAAGAGCAAAGTGTTGGACTCGAGCGCCTCCAAAGTTTCTGGATGCACGCGGAGAGCGTCCACCTGCACCTTCCCGCTCGCGTCAATGTTGAGCGTCGTCAACCCGCCGAACGCCGCCATGTACTGGTCCTGCTTGCCGACCGGCTTGCGCAGCAGGTCCAGTTCAATGTGGCATGCCTCTTCGGCCAGTTGGTCGGGCCCGACGGGGCGCCCGAGCAGCGTGTGCAGGCCGTTGAGCAAACCGATGAGATAACAGCCCGAGGAACCCAGGCCCGTGCCGGAGGGGATGTCGGCGATGGACACAATCTCGATCTGCTGCGCGACGCCCAGAAATTCCAGGGCGGCGCGGGCCAGCGTGTGGCGCACTTCCGAGGGCCCTCGGCAGACCTCATTCTGGGAGTACCGAACCTGAATGCAGTCGCTCAGCAGCGGCGTGTTCAGGCTGATGTACATGTACTTGTCAATGGCCATGCTGAGAATGAAACCGCCGTACTTGCTGTAGTAGCTGGGAAGATCGGTGCCGCCGCCGCCCAGCGTCAGGCGAAATGGTGTCTGCGTGATGATCATGCGTTCCTCTTTCCGGCAACTGGACAGCGCTTATGGCGCAGGAGCTCGCCTCGGCTGCACGCTGCGCCACACCTCGTCAGCGAGCAATTTGTAAGGATCGGTGGCTACCCGTGCCGCCCAAGCCCGGCGTGCCAGGCGCCAGCTCAGGACGGCCATGACCGTGAGAGCGAAAGTGAGGACACCGATGACCGCTCGCGGTGGGAACGATTTGCTTTCCGGCGTCTCCGCCGGGTCCACCATCCGCAGGCTGACCGTCTCCCTCGCCTCTTCGATCTTGGCCAGCTCGTACTGGTGCGTGAGCAGCTCGAAAACCGTTTGCTGAGTCTTGGCCTGACGGTAAAGCTCGGCGTACCGCAATCCGATCAGCGGCAGTTGCCGCAGCGAAGGGAGCTCATGCGTATGGCTGCGGCCGGCGTTTTCCAGGCGCCCGAGTTGCCGGCGATATTCCGTGACTTTGGCAGTGGCGGCCAGCACGCGACTGTTTTCCGCGCCATAGATCTGCTTGAGGGCCTGCAGTTCGGATTCCGCCACAATCAGTTGTCCCTGCACGGCTGCGGTCGCAGTGAGCATCGCCTTGGCCTGCTCGGAGATGTCGAGGGTCACGTTGCTACTGGAGAACTGGCTGAGGGATAGCTCCGCCGCCGCCAGTTCCACGCGCACTTCCCGCAGACGTCCCTCGATGAAAACCCGCTCCCGGTGCGCCGCCCCAACGTTCAGCTCCGAGGACCTCCGGTTGAGTTCCTCGGCGTAGGCGGTGGCGATATCGGCGGCGCGCCGCCGGTCGCCGTCCACCACGCTGAGGGTGACGATGCCGCTTTTCTTTTCCTCCGCCAGGTCGGTGTTTTTCTCCAGCACGCGGCGCGCTCCTGCCCAGAAGCGCTGGCGGTAAACACGCCGCAAATCGAAGCGGTTGATAATGCGGTTTTCGATGGTGTGGCTGCGCGCCAGGCCCACGAAATATCCCGCGGCGGTGGCGATGCCAACCAGATCGGAGACACTATTGCCGGGCAGCTCGCGGCTCGCCGCCAGGCCGGCGAGCGTGGATTTCGCCAGTACGCCTCCCTGTTCCGGGACGAACCTCACCTCGGCTCGATAGCGCACCGGCACCAGGAATGCCAACGAGACTCCGGCGACTACGCCAGCCACGGCGCCACGCCACAGGTATCGCCGGTCCTGCCACAGGATCCGCAGCCACGCCGCCAGGCGCGCCGGCGCCGCGGCGGAGGGCGCCAGCGCCTCGGTCTCCACGGCCGGCGGTGACACCGCAGCGCTCAACATGAATGCCGCGTCACGGTTTCGTCAGGAAGATACAAGGTCGTTTACCGGCTGAGTCGCCAGTGGGGCCGGTAAGTCAGCTGCAAAGAGAATGCGATGTTGGTTTGCCGGCCCGGGGCCAGCGCCGGATAGGTCCAAGTCTCGTGTTGCAGCCACGCATCGAGGAGAAGATTGCGGCCGCGGGAAATCGTCGCGCGCATGGATAAATCCTGCAGCTTCCCGCCACCGGGCACAAAATCGCTCGCCACCCGCCCGCGCCGGTAGCCGAACTGAACCGTACTTTCCCCGGAAATCCAGTATGTGCTCCACACCTGCAGACCTCGTCCCTCGCGGCCAACCCAGTTGCCCATGAGGTTTCCTTTGTTTTGGTGGGAGTCGCGAAACGCGCCGTTCCAATAGATAAACCTGCCACCCAAGCTGCGGCCGGTGGGCACATCGGTGTACGGCGCTTCGATGCGGAAGTCCAAGCGGCGCAGTCCCGGCACGCGTACCAGGTAGATACCGGGGTTCATCGCTGCCCGGCGCGGAGCTGCCAGCGGAGAAGGATCGTCGTCGACTAAGGAATCGCTGTACAGAACCAGCCAGTTGCGGAGCTTCGGCAGCCGGTAGCTGAAGTCGAAGCCGCCGCGCCGGTCGCCCGGGTCCTGCGTTTGTCCCGGATAATCGCCGGCACTGAACACGCTGCGGTAGTAACCCCGCCAGCTGATGGGCACATTTCCGCCGCCGAAGATGGTGATTTTGGAGAACCCAAGCTCCAGGTTCGGCGTCGGCTTGAGGCTGATCTTTTGTCCGGCGATATACGGGTGTGCGGGGTAGCGGTGGCCCTGCAGGCGACCGAGAAAACTCTCCCAACGAACCGGCCCCAGGCGACGCAGTGGGCCGGGCAGCAACATCGGGGAGACCCGGCTGAGGCGCAGCATATAAAAAGGTTCTGCGTTGTTGCTGAACATGAGCGGTCCACCGCGGTCGGAACTCCACCATAGGGACTGCTTGCCGAACACGATCTGGGTGTCCCCAAGGTTCAGGGCGACATAGGCCTCCAGCAAGCGAAACTGCTGCCGGGCGGGAATCGCCATTGCCGGCAGCGGTTCGGCAGCGTCCAGGTTCGCGATCAACTGCCGTACCGCCGCCGACAAGGGCGGCGTACGCGGTGCTTGTTGGTACTCGCCGCGTACATAAACCGTGACCGGTCCAGCTTCGCCGTGGCCGCTGAATCCGCCCTGCAAGTTCGCCGATCGACCATACGGCCGGCCGTAATCGTTGATCACCGTCTGCCCAAAATGATAGCTGTCGGCCAGCGGCGGCCCGCTGATTTGCAGCCAGCGCGCGTACAGCGACTCCAATTCCACATCCCGGTTCCGGCCGCCCAGCAGCTTGCGTGATTCGGCCGCAAATTCCCCGCTTAACGACCGATACAGGGCTCCAGCGTCATCCGTGGGCGGCACACCCTCTTTTTCCAGGCTGTCGGCAGCTTCTTGCAGCAGACGTGCGCACTCCAAACGCGTCCAGGGACGCAGGCCCAGGAAAGCAGTCTGCACATGGCCGAGGGCAGCCAACCGCTCGAATGCCCCGTAGACCCAGCTGTCGAGCGGGACGTACGGCGATCCCATGTGCTCCGGCACGCCTCCGCGATCGAGCTCCGCGCTGCGCGGCGCAGCCGCCATCCGCCCGGCGTCGTGGTTGGGCCCTGCCGCGTTCTGCGCGGTGGTGTGGCCGGCCAACAACGTCCACAACAGCAGTGTGCTCGCCAAGCGATGCATTAGAAGCTGGTGGCCACGCGCGCGGCGATGGCCAGCGACGAAACCACCTGAGCGGTGTTGAGCAGGTTGCGCCAGGTACTGCTGCCGCCGATCATTTTGTTGGGGACCACGATCACATCGCCGGGCTCGATGCGCGCGCTCATCACGTTACCCTTCCACCAGTGCGACCCGCCCCCGGTTGCCACCACGGAACCGTTGGCCCGCACAACAAAGATGTCTCGTTGGTTCGCCAGTTCGGTCGTGCCACCGGCCTGCTCCAGGTACCATGCCGCCGTTTTGCGCGGGGCATAGCTGATCGCCGCCGCGTTGTACACCTGGCCGCTGACCAGCACCGAGGTCGGCCGTTTGGGAATGGTGATCAAGTCGCCGGCTCGCAGCTCAACATCGGCAGGAGTGCGCTCCCACTGGGCGATGTCGGTGCTGATCCGTACCAGCAGCCGTCCCGTGGTGGGTTGCTCGCGCAACGCTTTCAATACGTACTGCTGCTGCTGCAGCGCAGCTTGTTGTAATGCTTGCTGCTCCTCGCGCGGGGCGGTAGCCGACAGCTGCGTGGTGGCGCCGGCCAACTCGATTCTCTGAATCAGTTCCGCCCGGCTCTTCTCTTCCAATTGCCGAACCTCGAGCCGTTGCAAGACCACCGCCGGCGCATAGGCCGTGTCCAGAAATCCGCCGGCGCGCCGGAGGACGGAGCTGAGCCGTTCGCCTGACTCAATCCCGTAGCCGCCGGGATGCTGTACCTCCCCGTCAATCGTGACCGCCGAACCGACATCTTTCCAGCGCGTCAGTTGCCGGACGCTCACCACATCGCCCGGTTTGAGCGACACATCCGCCGACGGGTCCGCCAGGGCCTTGGCCATGGCCACCGTCGTGTGCTTGGTCAGCACTTGTTTGCCGTTTTCGACTACGTAGCTGGCAATGTCCGCCTCGTCCTTATACGCGCTTCGCTTGAAACCGCCGGCCAAACGCAGGAGGGATGCTGCGGTCATGTTGGCCGCCAACGGGAACTCGCCCGGGCGCAGGATTTCGCCGGTGATCGTGACTTTGGGCGGGTCGGCCTCGTAACGGCCAAAGATGCGTATGGTGTCGAACGGCTGCAACGGGATCGGGTCGTCCGCCGCCAGCACCTCGCGAAGTTGGAACGGTACTGCCTCGGGATGGAAGTCGGGGGGAACCAATCGGATGATCTCGCCCTGCTTGGCCGGTTCGGGCAGCAAATCCTGCGGGGAGCGAATCACGTCCAACAACTGCATTCCGTCCCGATAAGGAATTTTGCCGGGACGAAATACGTGTCCCTCCAGGTATACCGTTTGTTCGCTGTAAGGCAGGATGGGGGAAATCAGGATGCGATCGCCGTCCTGCACCGCAAAATGGTCGAGCAGCGAACGCAACTCTTCCACCGTCACGCTCGTGTCGGACAGCGTAACACTAAGCAGAACGCGGCGTTCGTGGGCCACGATCCGCTCCACACTGACCTGGCGGAAGCTGGCGGATACCAGCGCTCCGCCGGCCAACTCGAGTGCCTCGGAGATCTTCGTTTCGTTTTTCAGTTCGTAAACCGCGGGCCGGCGAACCATGCCCGCAACGGTGATCTCCGCTCCGGCGGGCGGCACCAGAAGCGTGTCTCCAGGCTGCAACCGCTCCACGTCGCCACGGATGCCATGCAGCAGGAAATCATAGAGGTCTAATTCGCTGATCAAGCGGCTGCCGCGACGGTGCTGCAGGACGCGCAGCGATCCCTGCGCCGTGGGACCACCGGCCGCGTACAGGCCGTTCAGCGGCGTTGACAGTGCGCTCAGGTCGTAGGCCCCCGGGCGCTCGACGTCGCCGACCACATAGACCCGTACCGTGCGCACCCGCGCTAACGAAATGTCCACTCGAGCCTGGTGAAACTGCGGCGCCAAGGTTTGTTGGATCAGTTCCTTGGCCTCAGCCAAGGTCTTACCGGAGACAGCTACCGTACCGGCTTCGGGTAGAGCGATGCGCCCCTGCCGGTCTACCACCCGCACCAGCGTCTGCGAAACACCACCCCATATTTCTATGTTCAGGTTATCCCCGGTGCCGAGCACGTAGTCAGGTCCGACCGGAAGGTCCATGGGAAGGTTGTCCACATTGCCGGTCCCGGTGTGAAACACATCCGCGCCGAAGCGCGCCAGAGGAATGCGTGGGGGAATGACTTGCTGGTACAAGTCGCGCAGCGCCTGAAGGTCGGGGTACGGATTCACACGCGACGCTGGAGGCGGCTGTTCCGATCGCGCTTTATCGCTGCCAGTCGGCTTCGGCGCGCTGACCGGTGGCGGGCTGCCCACTGGCGCCTGCCCCTGCAACCCGACGGTTAGAGCCACGAGGAGCAGCAGAACTATGGCAACCTGTCGTCTCATGATGCGTTACGCATGGAACTCTCGGTGGGATTAATGTTGCGCGCGCGTCCGCCATGGACCAGGACGGAGCCCCACACATCCGCGCAGTCTGCCGTGATTGCTTCCGTGGAAGCAGAAGTCGGCGGTATGACGGCAAACAGGGCATAAAAGTTCTGCACCACCAGGATCGTGGCCAGGAAAGACAGCACCGTCAATTCGGCATGAAGACAAGGCAGCATTGCCTGTTCTGACCCGTGCAGTAGCGATTGAGCTGTCTCCTGGATCGCTGTTCCCACGTGCTTGCGAAAGAGCGGCTTCAAGGCCGGTCCCAATTCCAGCACACCGAATTGCAGCAAGCGCATCAACTCAGGCTCGCCTGCCACGACTCGCGCTAATCCTTGGAACAGGAGGCTGATTGCCTGCTGCGGATTTTCGGCCGCGGCAGCGCGCACGCCATCGAGTTGGCTGCGCAACCGCCCCAGTTCTCTCTCCAGCGCGGCCGTGAACAAGTCGCGCTTGCGGCCGAAGCAGCGATAGAGGGTGGCTTCATTGACCCCGGCGCGCCGCGCGATCGCGCGCGTGCTGGCGCCGCTGAACCCGAGCTTGGCGAAGATATCGACGGCGGCATCCAGGATGCGTCCTTCCGTGGTCGCGCCTTTTGCACCGGAGTACGACAGAGTGCACCTGAGCTTGGCTAAGCCGCCGCGCCGAGCAGTTCCAGTTCGTCGGCGCCGACCTCGACCGCCACGCTCTTCATGATCGCGTCCAGCGCCAGCACCACTCGCACACTGCGCGAATCGCCTTTCGTCCACAGCACCACGCCCTCCCATCCCAGCAGCGGGCCGCAGCAGATCCGCGCCCGGTGCCCTTGGGTGAGATAGGGGTGCGGTTGCGCCCCTCGAGCACCCAGCCCGGCGCGTAGCGATTCGATATCCACATCCGGCAACGGCAATGGCTCCCGGCCGTTCCCCACGATCCACAGCACGCTGGGAACCTCCAGCACTCGCACCCGCTCGCCAGGAGCAATGTGGACAAACACGTAGCCGGGAAACAACGGCAGTTCGAGCGTAACCGTGCACCCGTTCTTCCAGCGCCGTTTCGCACGGTACAGGGGCAGATACGATTCGATCCCTCGTAGCCCGAAATGGGCAGTCACCCGTTTCTCGTGGTTCGGGGTCGTGTACACCGCAAACCAACGGGATGGATCGCCGCAAAGACGGGGTTCGATGCTGGCCAGCGGCGTTACTGCCGGAACAATGGACATGGCTTCGCCTCCGCCACTTAGGACGTGCTTTTCAACAGCTCTAATTACCAGTTGAAACTGTCAGAACGGGTCCAGGCCGCCGACTCGAATGTGCCCGGGTTGGAATTGTCGGGACCTTCCCATCTTGCCTGGTGGCGTCGCGTGCGCGCGGCCGTTGCTCGTGCCGCGGGCCTGAGCGGAAGGGGTCACAAAGCAAGCGCTTACTTTTACACCGGACATGAATGCAGCTTAGGTGCGAGCGCCCGGCAAGGTCAATGGCAAAGCCTCCTCAACTGATCTCCTCGTTCCCTCGCTGGGACGCCGTCCATTTCGGGACAGGGTCCATCGCGCGATATTTCTCGCGCCGTCGCCGGGTGGTCGCGCAACCTCGTCCGTGCGATATTTTCACGCTACAGAGTTCGTTCATCCGTGGCACCGTACGAGACAAGATCCACCTGCTCACGGAGCGAGTTCAGTGAGAATCATGGGTGGGATCGTGGGTGGGAAATTTCGGCGCTGTGCCGCCAAGCTCTTGGGAATGATGGTGGCCAGGGACGGAATCGAACCGCCGACGCCAGCCTTTTCAGGGCTGCGCTCTACCATCTGAGCTACCTGGCCACGCTCGTATCCGGAGTTCACAGGAGAGGCGGCGCTCAGGCCGCGACAGGTTAGCGTCCGGAATTCTTATTGTAACAATCTGCGCCCGAATCCCTCAAATCCATCCCAACAACAAGAATCGCAAACTGGCGCCACGACGCTTCCGCGCGCCATCTGCGGTTCGCAATCAAATCCAGATTTCTTATTGCGCCGCCGCGCCGGCGTGCCCCTTCAGCCACGATGCGAGGTTCGGACCCTGTGTGTTGCGGATGCGCACGCACGTGTCCAGCCGTTCCAGTCCCTGCCGCAGCGCCCGTGGCCCGCCCGGATCGGGATGTTGCGCGAACCATTGCTGCACGTCCTGCTTGGCTTGCTCGCTGCAGAACACGCCTGCCAGACCGCCGAATCCGAAACCCAGCGAGGCGCCAACCTTTTTCTGAATCTCCGGCCAGTGCGTTTTGTAGTAGGTCCACGCCAGATCGCGTGTCTCCGGATTTTCGAACAGTCCGAAGAATCCGCGGAACATGTCCTGCGCCTTGATCTCCGGCGACATCATCATGTCCAGCGTCCGTTGCGCCAGCTCCGGTTGCGGAAAACGCGCGAGCGCTTCCATATACGTGTACAACTCCTGCGGCGTCTTGGCCTGCGACATGCGTTGCGCGTACTCGTCATAGAGCTTCGCATCGCCGTTCAGTGCGGCCAATTCCACCGCAAGTCCCCCGAGGTTGGGATCCACCGTAGCCGGGTCCTTCCCGTACTGCCGCGCCAGCTCGGATACGTGGCGCAGGACTTCCGGGTCACGGCCGTAGTCGCCGAGCGCGCCGATGATGGTGGCGCGCACGCTTTTGACGTCGTCGCTCTCGCCCGGCTTCGCATTCCAGCCGATCTCATTGAGCATCGGCCGGAACTGATTTCGGACCCACGCGCGGAATGCGTTTCGGTCGGCGGACTCCACCAGGTTGTCAGACATGAACGCCACGCGGTCCGCGATCTGTTGCACCACCTGTCGCGTGTGGTCGCTGCGCATGCCCTGCGCAAGACTCAGGTATTGTGCGATCGGATGCTGCCCGGCGCGTGCCAGCGCCCATTCATCGTTCAGCAGCGACACGCGCTCCTGCGGCGTCAGCGCCTGCTCGGCAACTTCCGCCAGCTTGGACGTCAATTCCGGGCTGTATGCCGACCAGTAGTATCCGCGGCCACCCGCATTCACGAATGCCCAAGGCGAGCACCCATTCACTTTGAACGCCTGCTGCTTCTGCGTCATCAACTCGCAGTGCGCGTTTGCCGCCTGCGGCCGTCTTGATGCACACCGGGATCTGCCATAACTCGGGACTCCCGGCTTTCAGCAGCTCCGGATCGTTGAAGAACCGCGTCTGCGAGAGTTCGACCGTAGTCTGGTTCCCCGTGCATTGCGCCTGCACGCTCAGCATGGGCGCGCCCGCCTGTTCCACCCACGTCGGCATCACCTTGTCCACCGGCTTGCCGGAAGCCTTCGCCATCGCATTCCAGAAATCGGCGGCGGTTGTGTTGCCGTAAGCATGCTTCTCAAGATACGAATTCACGCCTTTGCGGAACGGTTCCTCGCCCAGCCAGCTTTCCAGCATGCGCAGCACCGCCGCGGTTTTTCCGTACGCGATGCCGTCGAACAGCGTCCCGATCTGCGCCGGCGTATTGACTTCCTTCGCGGAGGCGTGAATCGGCCGCGTGGATTTCAGCGCGTCCACCGCTAGCGGCCCCTGTGCCGGCCAGATATTCCATTCCGGCTTCCACGCGGCCAGCGGCTTGTTCGTCATCCACGTCGCAAAGCCTTCGTTGAGCCAGATGTCGTCCCACCATTGCATGGTCACCAGGTCGCCGAACCACTGGTGCGCGATCTCGTGCGCGGTCACGGCCCCGATTCCCTTGAGCTGGCCGATGCTGGCGGTGCGGTCATCGGCCAGCAGCGCCTCCTCGCGATACGTGATGTCGCCGGTGTTTTCCATCGCGCCCGCGCCGAAATCGGGCAGCGCGACCAGGTCGAGCTTCTGGAACGGATACTTGATCCCGTAGTACTGGTTGTAGAACTTCAGGATGTGCTCCGCCGATTCGAGCGCGAACTTGCCCAGCTCCTTCTTGTCAGGCGTGGCGCAGACGCGAATCGGGACCCCGTCGGCGCCGCCTTCCAGGCACTGGAAGTCGCCCACTTCGAGCGCCACCAGGTAGGTGGACATCTTCGGAGTGGTGGCGAATTTCAGCGTGTGCTTGCCCTCGCCCGGACCCGGCGTATCGGCAACAATCTTGCTGTTGGAAATCGCCGTATCGCCCTTGTCCACCACGACGCTGAGGTCGAATGTCGCCTTCATCGCCGGTTCATCAAAGGACGGAAACGCCCGCCGCGCATCCGTGGCTTCAAACTGCGTGACGGCGTAGTTGCGCTGCTTGGTCTTGCTCAGGTAAAAGCCTCTGAGATCATTGTTCAGTGTGCCGGCGAACTTGATATGAATCGTCGCCGGACCGGCCGGAACCGCATTGCCCAGCGCCAGCGTTGCCATCTCCGACTTTGCATCGGCGGTCACCTTCGCCGTCTGCGTCGCCGAGCCCGAGGTGACGGTCACGTCTCCGAACTTGATCTCGGCCGCATTCAGCACGATGTTCGACGTCGGCTTCAGCACCCGGACCTCAATCGTCTCCTCGCCCTCGAACGTCGCGCCCTTCAGGTCCGGCGCCAGCGTGATCTGGTAATGGCTCGGAACCACGTCGCCGGGCAGCCTTTGCGCGTTTCCCAACCCCGCGATAAACAGCAACACCGCAACCACACTCAGCAACCGCTTCATTTCGCCTCCAGGGAAGACCCACCTCAAAAGAGTGCTGTAAACAGGAATAGACGGCCCCGCTGCGCGGGCGTTAGCTGCGCATGATTGTTTATACGATGTACCCCGGTTAAAGTTCCCCGATGCGCCCCTGCATCACCGTCATCCCACACAAGTTCGACCCGAACCAGTACGCGATCTCGCGATAATCCCGGACTCCGAACACCGCCAGGTCCGCATCTTTACCGGCCTCCACGCTTCCCTTGCGGTCCGCCAGCCGGAGCGCGTGCGCGCCATTGATGGTCGCCGCCGCGATCGCCTCGGCCGGTGTCA
>CAVXCR010000036.1:0-73890 GCA_963760265.1 Terriglobia bacterium | reverse complement strand
GGGAGTGCGATGTCCAAAACTTTGCATCATCTTTGGACTTCCATCTATATGTATACCAGATAAACTTGAGTAATGGTGAGCCTATAGGCGCCGCCAGTCAAGGGAAAAATGGCATCACGGAAAAAAGACGAGTTCCCGTGGAGCGGCAAGATTCACTCGCTCCGCACCAAACTTGGGATGAACCAAGTGCGATTCGCCAAGGCGATGAGGGTGACGCAGCCAACAGTGTCGGCCTGGGAAAAGGGGCAGAAAGACTATAGTCCCTCGGCCGAGACCTACATTCAGCTCGCTAGGCTCGCGAAGGACATTGCACCGTCAAGCGCGTATCGGTTTCTCGAGCAGGCGAAATGACCCGCCGCTCAGCACCTCGTTCCAGCCCTTCGCAAGAACTCGAGGGAGCTAATCGAGCGCTCGGCGAACGTCGGCGACGCGGGTCAGCCAGTGAAGCCGATCCCTCTCATAGCTGAAGGGACGTTCCCTCGGTCATCAGCAGCAGTTCGCTCTTCGAGGGGCCGTCGGCGCAGATGCTGCTCCCGGTGCCCACATTCCTAGTTCCCGCGCCAGCGAGAGTCTTCGCCGTCCAAGCCCCCGATTCGCGCATGTATCCGATGTTTGGAGAGGGCGATGTGGTCGTCGTTGACGCTTCGCGGATAGATCGGCTCGAAGGAAATTGGTCGTCGCCTACCACGACCGAACGGGGCCGGTGGCGCGCGGCATTCACGTCGGCTGGCTTCGTATTCAGTCGCAGCGATCGACAGCGCAATGCTGCAGCAGATGGAGACAGCCGGAGCTCGAAGTCACATCAGGACCGTGGCTGCGGTACCAGAAAAAGTCATCAAATGGAAGCAGCGCCGGACGTGATCGGTGATAGTGGGTGGGGAATCGTCGGAGCTGTCATGTAGTCGATCCACGGCTAAGCTCCATATGTGGAGCTGAGATCAGCGCGCGCGCGGGGATCGAGGGCTAGAGGCCAATGCAGAGCGCGCCCATTGCCATTCAGATTCCCCCCCTTCCCGAAATAGCGACGACGGCCTCGGAGGCGGAACTCGTCGGCGTGGAAACCACCAATGCGCACCTCCAAAATACGAAAACACGATCGCGAGATCAGCACGTGGAACGCCGCGAAATGCTCGGTGTCTGCAACCAGACCATTCGCAACTGGATACGCGAGGAAGATCTCACCGCCACGAAGAGCGCCCAGGCGCGCACGTCCACGTCTCGCGGCAATCGATCTTGGACCTGATCGCGAATATGCAGGCGCAATTGAACACGCCGCACAGCGCACAAACCCCGTACACGCCGCGCGGGCCGAAAACCCCGAAAACTCCGTGAACTTTCAGAGTCGTGCACCTCGCGCTAACCGGCGCCTCGTGCTCGGCGGCCCGAGGCTTTCTCCCTGGGGATCTGCGACTCTTCCAGCTTACTTTTTCCCTCGGGCCGCTCGAAAGAGAGAGCGAATGCCATTAGTGTGCCAGCGGGCGAGCTGCGGTCACTTGGTTCACCCAACGAAAAACGGGCAATGGCCGCGCTTCTGCAACTGCGCGGATGCCGCTGCCGACTGCTCGTCAAGGCCGAACGTCGCGCCGATCTGCGCGAGCGTCGCAAGGCGTCGAT
Organism: Terriglobia bacterium; assembly: GCA_963760265.1. GTDB lineage: Bacteria > Acidobacteriota > Terriglobia > Terriglobales > Acidobacteriaceae > JAIQGF01. The sequence continues at coordinate 72,276 of CAVXCR010000036.1, read as the reverse complement.
CACCGTACGCGGCAGGCTCATCGGTATCTCCAGTTTCGAGAAAGCGGTTGCCGTTGCGCAGGAGCTGGCCAAGGAGTTAGAGCGGGAGAGAGGCACGCGAATTGCGGCCCACCTCCCGCGCGTGAAAGCAAGCAAAAAGTGAAAAAGTGCGCAACGTGCGCCAAGAATGCCGCACCGATCCCATATGTCCTGACTTTTCCGGCAACGTCTCCACGGGGCTGCGCGACGTGTCGCGCGGGGTCGTTTTCGAGGGGTCAGCAAATCGCCTGGTAGGCCGCCGCGCCGCGATTTTTGTCCTACGGCCTGACCTTTCGCAGCTTCCGCTCTCCGGCTTCGACTCGCGCAGAATTTTGGTCAGGCAGGCAGCCGCAATTCTCGGGTGCTCGCGAGCCGTTGTTCTGAGGCTCCTGGAGTGCGGGCTGTTGCGCGCGTGGCGTCTGACGCCGCGCGGCTGGTGGCGCGTGTTTCCGGAAAGCATCGCGGAGCTGGCGCGCTCCCTCGCCTGGATCGAGCGCGATGGCGACGAACGCGCAGGAGCGCATTTGTGAATTTCTTGGACCGTTGGCCGCCGTCTCCTGACAAGCGGCCAGCATGGGCTAGGGAGCTGGAATACCAGAGATTCAAGGGCGCCGCGCGCGGCGCCAGAGAAGAGGAACGAAAAATGCGAGTTTCGGTCGGTCTCGACACCCAAGACAAAATCCAGCTTGCCATGGATCGCACGCTGTGCGTCCGTGAAGCCATGCAATCCGGCATCCGGCCGTTTCCGGGCATCAGGGACGCCTACGTGTTCATCAGTGGCGACTGCGATCTGAAATTCGGCGCAGACGGCCTGCTCGACGACCGCGGGCGTTGCGGCATGATGCGGGTCGCGGCGGCGGCGGCTACTGTTATCACGTCCGACTTCCCCAACATCCTGCTCAATAGCATGACCAAGAAGCTGCTGGCAGACTACGCGGAACTCGGCATGGGTGGTCTCGATCAGGTGGTCATTTACACCGACACTCGTGATTACAAGAGGCAGGACCGCGTCCGCATGGGCTACCTCTCGGACCTCTCGACCGTTGCGGAAGACGACCCGTACACCGACTTTGCAAAACCCACCGACGAGGTGATCCAGTACACTCCGACGAAGCGGGGCAACATCCTCGCGATTTCGCGCGAGACTATCCTCAACGACGACCTCAATAAGATCCAGGCATTCCCCACTCGAGCTGCGCGCGCGGCGCACCGGACGCTGAAGCAGTTTGTCACGAATTTCTTCGTCAACAATCAGGTCTTCGGCCCCGACACGCTCGCATGGTTTCATGCCAACCACGGCAATTTAGGCTCGGCCGCGTTGACGATCGACGAGCTGATCCAGCGCGAGGCCGCGCTTGGGCTGCAGACGGAGAAGGACTCGCTTAAGCCGCTTGGCCTCACGCTCGATTGGCTGATGGTGCCGATCTCTCTGCGGGCGAAGGCGTACCAGATCAACAATGCTCAGTTTTACAATCCCGGCCCGATGATCCAGGTGCCGAATCCGTTCTGGCTGCGGTTCGGCGACAAAGGCGAGCGGATCATCCTCAACGAGTTGCTCGATGCCAGCGACGTGAACGACTGGTATTACGGCACGCTGGCATCGAAGGCGCCATGCGTCGAGGTCGGTTTTGTGCAGGGCCGGCGCGAGCCGGAGATCATCCTGCAGAACGTGGAAACGGTCGGCGCGGTGTTCACGAACGACCGGATCACTTACAAAATCCGCCACGAGTACGGCGGCAACGTCACGGATTTCCGCGGCGTCGGCAAGAACATCGTCGCGTAGAATGTTGCAGTAGCGGGGCGCTCCACTACGCGCCCCGCCGGCAGGCCCTCCACTACGGGCCGGTCAGTGCCCCGGTTCCTCACCGGGTTCGATCGAGCACAAGAGTGCGAAAGGGCATTCCCCTCGTGCCCAGCGGAGGCAATTACTTCTATGCAGGAGATTCAAATCACGGCGATGGTCCCGGACAATGCGCAGCCGTGCGCGCTGCCATGGACCTGCAAGACATGCGGTGCGAGCGGGACCGTGGTTCTCAGCGGCGTCTCGGTGTTCGCGCTCGCGGAAGCTGCAGAGAGCAGCGCGACCTTGATAGCGAATGGCATCGCCAAGACGGCCTGTGTTGAGGCCAGTGGTCTGCCGAACGAGGCCGACCGCGCAGCACTGAAGCGTGCGCACCAGGCAGTGTCGCTGGTATGCATCGGAGAGCCCGCGATTCCACTGTATCCGTAGAAGACCAAATGGCGCAAACCGTCCAAATCGAGGTGGGGATCGACGACCAGGGCGTCGTCACCGGCGTGCAGAACATCCGCGGCTCGTTCAATGACCTGAATTCCGGCCTGCAAAAGACCGGGCAGCAGGGCAACGTCGTCTTCACGAGCATGACGAAAAACATCCACGATTCGCACGCCGCCGCGCAGTTGTTCGTGCGCGAAACCGGCGTCAACATGCCGCGTGCCCTGGAAAGCGTCATTGCACGCAGCCAGATCCTGGGCCCGGCGTTGAAGGCGGCGCTGCCGGTCGCGGTGTTCGCCGCCTTTCTCCCTATCCTGGAGCAGATGTACGCCAAGCTCAACGACATGACGAGCGCAGCCGGCGGCTTCACCGAGGCCGTCAAGAAAATCAACGAGGAGAACGTCAAGGCGAACGCGGCCGCATGGCTCGATCCGAAGACGGTGGCCCAGGCAATCGACCGGGTGAAGTTCACCAACGACCAGATCGCGGCGCAGGAAAAGCTGATAGCCGGGATGCGGGAGGAGGGCGGCCTCAACGACAAAGTGGCTGCGGGAGAGGAGTCCGTCGTCGCCCTGATTGGACAGCAATGGGAAGCCGAAAAGAAGATTGACCAGGCCACCGCAGACCGCCAAAAGCTCATCGAGGCGCAGGGCAAGCTGCAGTTGAAGATCAACGAAGAGAACCTGAAAGCGGCCGACTCGATCGCACTGATCGGCAAAGAGGGTTTCAGCAAGATCGCGCAGGAGCAGGCGAACGCGCTCAAGGAGGCCCAGGCGGCTTACGGGACCGGCGGTTCGACGCCGGACGCCGCCCAGCTCGCCACGGCGGTCACACAGGCGGCCGCGAAGGCGTCGGCAGAGCGCCTGGAGCTGGTGCGGAAAGAGCACGACGAGACGGTGAAGCTGCAGAACGAAGTGGTGCTCGGCTACCTGGAGGGCGACGACAAGATCGTCGCGAAAGCGGAGCAGACCTACGCCGAGAAGCTTGCGTTGTGGCAGCGCGGGGCCATGAGCGCGCAAGCGCTCTACGACTTCGATGTCGCAAACCACGACAAGGAGCAGCAGGAGCTTCTCGATGCGCTGAGAAAACGAATCCACGCCGAGGTTGAGATCAGCGATCAGTTCCACGCGCAGACCCTGGAGGCGGTGAATCGGGCGCAGACGCAGGAACTGGAGGGCACGGCCAGGATCTACGCCGAAGAGAAGCAACTCCTCGACCACTATCAGCAGGAATACCAGACGGAAATGCAAAAGGCCGCCGACAACGATTCCATCCGCAAGAAGCTGACGATGGACGAGGACACGCGCGAGGCCGCGGTGAAGATAGAGACGACCCAAAAGGTGGCCGCCATATTGGAGAAGGCGTCGCTCGAAACCCAGCAGCTCAACGAGAAGGCGGCGATCGCGATGCTCCCGCCGTGGCAGCAGGCCGACGCGCAGATCGTTGCCGACTTCCAGGACGCGCAGCGCAAGCTCCAGGAGGAACTGAAAAGCACGCCCGAGCTCGCGGCGCAGTATGACCAGCGGATCCGCGATGAGGCTGTCCTGGCCAACACCAAGATGGCCAACGACCTGGCGACGCAGCTTCAGTCGGTGTTCGACGACATCACCAGCGGCAACATCGGGCAAACCATCCTGAAGAACTTCGAAAAGTTTTTCTTCCAGATCGCGGCGCAGTGGCTGATCACCACCGGCACCATGCAGCAGTACAGCTCGCTGCTCGGGCCGCTACTGGGAATCAACATTCCAGGCGCGGTGGGCGGGGGCATGGGTCTCGGCGGCTTCGGCATGAGCGCCGCCTCGCTGATGCCGGGCGTGCTTGGCATGGGCGGGACCGCAGCCGGCACCACCTACCTCGGCGGCGGCTCGACCGCAAGCGCGGGGGCTGCCCTCGCTCCATGGCTCGCCGCGGGCGGGACGGGCAGCGCGGCGATGGGCACCGGCATCACTCCGTTCCTCGGTGCCGGCGCGGGCGGCGGCGGGTTGCTCAACGGCAGCGGCGCCCCGGGCATGACGTTGGACCAACAGATCGCCGCCCAGGGCGGCGTGAATCAACTCTTGGGTGTGCCACAGCTCAGCGGCGCGGCGCTGGCGGGCGGCGGCAAGGGGATGTTCAGTTCGATCGGTGGCCTGGCTTCGATGCTGCCGATTGGCGGCGGCCTGCTAGGCAACTTGGTGGGTGGCACGCCCGGCGCGATCGGCGGCGGCATGCTGGGACTGATAGCGTCGCTGGCGCTGAAGGGCACTCTCCCGGCGTGGATGGGATGGGCTACCGGTGGCCTGGGCGGCGGATTGCTGGCCGGAGCAGGCGGAGGATTGCTCGGTTACGGCGTCGGGCAACAATATGGCACGGTGGCCGGCATCGGCAGCGGCGCTGGCAGCGGCGCGCTTATGGGATTGATGCTCGACGGTCCGATCGGGGCGATCATCGGCGGCATTCTGGGATTGCTCGGCGGGCTGTTCGGCGGGCTGGGCGGCGGCGCCGCGCGCACCAAGGCGGCGCAGCAATTCACCGATCAGCAGAAGGCGGCGGCGGACCAGATCGAGGCGCAGTTCAAAGCCTTCCAACTCGATTATCCCACCGCGCTCACCGACCTGGAACAGATCAAGACCAACGCCTACGAGCAGATGCGCAAGCTGAAGAGCGAGGGCACGCGCTATTACAACCGCGACCTGGCACCCTACATCGACAAGATCGAAACCGAGCTGAAGGGCTACCAGGACGAGCGCGATCGGCGCTCGACGTTGGCCATCGCGCCGCCGCAATTCGCTTCCGGCGGCACGGTGATGGGCTACGGCGGCGGCGGCATCGGCATCATCGCGCACGCGGGCGAAGAGATCATCAACCCGGCGGCGTCGGCCAGGAATCGCCCGCTGCTGAAGGCGATCAACAGCGGCGCCAGCGTCCCAATGAGCGGTGGAGATCTCCACGTCCATGGGCCGCTGATTCAGGCGAATCGTATAGACGAGGCGTGGCTGCGCAACGGCGGCGCGGTGCAGATCACCCAAGCAATCCGGAGAGCGCGGATGGAGGGGAAGAGCGCGATATGAAAACGCAGTACGCGCGCGGCCGGCGGCTGGAAGGAAGGAGCTTTTGAAAATGGAAGAACTCACACTGCTAAATCTCGGCGGCGCGGCGGAGATCGCCAACGCGATCGACCGCGCCAACGCCAAACCGGAGATCCTCGCCAAGGCGAAGCAGTCGTTGCTGCCGGCGCTGTGGGGAATGGTGGCGACCAACGATCCCGAGGATGCGACCTTTCATCGCATCACGGCGCCGAATGCGCGGCGCGACCTGAACCCGCTGATGCAGGAGCGGATGCAGGCGGTCTGCTACTACCTCTCGGTTACGAATCCGTTCGCCAAGCGCATCGTCGAAGTGATCACCAGCTATGTGGTGGGCGAAGGCTTCACCGCCGCCGCCAAGGACAAAAATACGCAGGAAGTGGTCGACGATTTCTGGAACGATGCGGCCAACAATCTCGATCTCAACCTCCGCTCCTGGTCGGAAGAGCTGTCGCGCTTTGGCGAGTTGTGCCTGCCGGTTGCAGTAAACGAAGTGGACGGCTCGGTCCGGCTCGGCTATGTGGACCCGCTCGACATCGCCGCCATCGAGTACGGCGCGCTCGACGCCAGCGGGGATATGCAGTTCATGTCCATGCCGATCGCCGTGCGCCTGAAGAAGCGCGTCGGCGAAAGCGACGAACGCCGCCTGGCGATCATCCGCCCCGACGAAGATCCCAACTCGCCGATGTTTGGCCGTCTTGCCGGCGACTGCTTCTACTTCACGGTCAACAAAGCGAAGGGCGGCACGCGCGGCTTCAGCGACCTGTTTGCGCTGGCCGACTGGGCCGATGTCTTCGATGCCATGGTCTTCGACTTCGCCGATCGTGCCCGCTTCCTCAACGCCTACGTGTGGGATTACACGCTCACCGGCGCCGACGAGGAGCTGGTGAACAAATGGCGCGACCGCGTGACGAAATCGCCGCCGAAGCAGGGCGGCGTGCAGGTGCACAACGAGCAGGTGAAGATCGAGGCGATCACGCCCGACCTGAAGGGCGCGGACATGGCGCAGGCCGCCACGCTGGTGCGTAATTACGGACTGGGCGGCGCGGGCTTGCCGACGTGGTTCTTCGCCGATGGGAGCGACACGAACCGAGCGACCGCTAGCGAGATGACGGGCCCCACCGGGAAGAAGTTCACCGACCGGCAGAACGAGGTCAAATCGCTGGTGACGATGGTCATCGCCTTCGTGCTCGACCAGGCGCAGCAGCACGGCGTGCTCGGCGCGAATGCCGATCTTAGCTTCGAGCTGCAGGTGCCGGACCTGATGGTCAAAGACATCGCGCAGGCGGCGACCACCATGGGCGCGCTCACTAACTCGCTGTCGATCGCCGAGCAGAATGGATGGGTAACCTCGGAGACGGCCGCGCGCGCGTTCCACGTCGTGCTCTCGCAGATCGGTGTCACGGTGGACAGCAAGGCTGAATTCGAGGCGGCGCAGATCGAGATGGAGCAGCGCCTGGCGCGGCAGATCAACCAGTTCGTTCCGCAGCGTTCGCTCGCCTTCGACCTGCTGAATCAGGACCAGGGCGGAAACAAGAAGACTCCGGGGATCGATCCCAACGCCGCGGCCGCCCCGCCTGCGAAGGTGCAATGAGGCTAGGATGTGGTTTTGTTTCGAGCAAGACGCGCGCGCATCGCGCGCCGGCTATTCGAGTACCGATGGGCAATCCGCTGTTTCGGCGCTGGCTTTTTTCAGCGCGGCGGCTGCCCTCGTTTCCCAAGCTTTTTGTGATGCGTTCTTTCTCTTGGGACTCGCGGTGATCCGGTTCCTCGGGCGGCGCGGAGCCGCTCGCGGATCATCGTGGTACTCGAATAGCCGGCGCGAGGCGGTAGCACGCTGAGTGCCACCTGCCCCTCGCGCTCCTGAGTGGCTGGTTTCTGGGCACGGCTCGGAAGTCGGCGCAGTGGTGTGTCCGCACAAATCGGCCTCGGTTTACTCCAATTTAATTACGTCTTACTTCAAAATAGCGGCGTTTTTACATCAAAATAGCGACGCCGGCCCTAACTCGGTGTCGCCAAAGGCAGGCGACACCTCGCTCAGGATGACATCCGCTTAAATCATGTATGTACCTCAGGTGGCAGGGCGCGGTTCATCCCAGATTTGACGCGGATGAAGAAAATTGTGATGGCTGGTGACGAAATGGAACCGGCACGGTCTAAGAATGCGTATGTGAGGGGGACAGGGTACGTGTGCCCGGGGCGCGTGTGTGACCGGCGGAGGCCGCCAACGTCGCGCACGGCGCTTGTATACTGAGGATTCGTCTGAAGCGCAGTGGCTGGTGGTCAGGAAAAGCAGATTCCTCGCTCCGCTCGGAATGACAAAACGTAAGCAGTGCAGACAGCAAACCTACAAAGGAGATTTCTCATGAGAGAAGCGGGACGGGCGTGGAAGTTCGTTCTGGCAGTCGTGATGCTCGTGGCGATGGGCGCGTCGGTGTGGAGTCAGGAAAAGACCCACCCTGTCGCTGCAAAAGCGGCAGCGACAAGGGTGGGGCAACCAGCGAAAAGTGCGGGGCACCTTCAAGCCGCGAGCCAGCAGTTTCCTACCATCAAGTATGAGCAATACAAGCTGGCGAACGGGCTGGAAGTGATCCTGAGCGAAGATCACCGGCTGCCGCTGGTGGCGGTGGACCTGTGGTACCACGTCGGGCCGGCGAACGAGCGGCCGGGGCGGACGGGATTCGCGCACCTGTTCGAGCACATGATGTTCCAGGGGTCGAAGCACGTGAAGGCGAACGAGCACTTCCGGCTGCTGGAAGGGGCGGGCGCGACCGACATCAACGGGACGACGGATTTCGACCGCACGAATTACTTCGAGACGCTGCCGGCCAACCAGATGGAACTGGGATTGTGGCTGGAGAGCGACCGCATGGGATGGCTGCTGGACAACCTGACCGGGCGAAACCTGGCGAACCAGCGCGACGTGGTGCGCAACGAGCGGCGCGAGGGCGAGAGCCAGCCGTACGACCTGGTGGAGGAAGGCATGTACCACCAGCTCTTCCCCAAGACCCATCCCTATTATGGCGAGGTGATCGGGTCGCACGCGGACATCGAGAGTGCGGAGTTGAACGACGTGCGCGACTTTTTCAAGACCTACTACGCGCCCAATAACGCGAGCGTGGCGATTGTCGGGGACTTCGATCCGAAGACGATCCGGGCGCTGGTGGAGAAATATTTTGCTCCGATCCCGGCGGGACCCCCGGTGCCGAAGATTGACGCGGTGACGCCGCCGATCACGAAAGAACGGCGGGCGGTGATCACCGACAAGGTGCAGTTGCCGCGGGTGTACCTGGCGTGGATTACGGCGCCGTACTTCAAGCCGGGCGATGCCGACCTCGATCTGCTGGCGCTGACGCTGGGCGGAGGGAAATCGAGCCGCCTGTACAAGAAGCTGGTGTACGAAAAGCAGATCGCGCAGGACGTGAGGGCGGAGCAGCAATCGCTGATGCTGGGCTCCATTTTCCAGATCACGGCGACGGCCAAGCCGGGCGTAAAGCCGGAAGAGCTGGAGAAGGCAATCGAGGAAGAGTTGGCTACGGTACAGAAGGACGGGATCACGCAAGTGGAGCTGGAGCGGGCGCGCAACACCATCGAGACGCGCAAGATCCAGGGTCTGCAGAGGCTGGGCGGGTTCGGCGGCAAGGCCGACATGCTCGACCTGTACAACCACTACCTGGGCGATCCGGGATACCTGCCGAAAGACTTGGCGCGTTATGAAAACGCGACCACGACGTCGCTCAAGAAGCAGGCGGAGACGCTGACGGCGAATTCGCGGGTGGTGGTGTACGGCGTGCCGGGCGAGAAGGTGGTGGATGACGTGCCGAAGCGCCCAGTACCGCAATCGGCGGCAGCGATGCCGGGCGGGCCGGGGAACGATGCGTGGCGGGCGACGCCTCCGGCGCCGGGGAAGATGTCGGCACCGCTGCTGCCGGTGCCAACCGAGTTCAAGCTTCCCAATGGAATGCCGGTGTACCTGGTGGAGCAGCACGCGCTGCCGGTGTTGACGGCGCAATTGACGGTGCTGCGCGGGAGCGAGGCCAATCCGCCGGACAAGGCGGGGCTGGCGTCGTTCGCAGCCATGATGCTGAACGAGGGGACGGAAAAACGGACGTCGCCGCAACTGGCGGATGACATCGCGCAGATCGGGGCAACGCTCGCCGCGAATTCGACGGCGGACGCGACCCAGGTCAGCGGCGGTGCGCTGACCAAGAACGCGGACAAGCTGTTCGACCTGCTGGCGGACGTGGCGATCCATCCGGCGTTTCGCGAGGAAGAGATCGAGCGGGTGCGGAAGCGTCGGCTGACCACGCTGATCCAGCAGAACGACCAGCCGCAAGCGGTGGCACAGCGGGTCCTGCTACACGAGGTGTACGGAGGCAAGAGCCCGTACGGGTACCTGGAAACGGGGACGCCGGAGTCCACGAAAGAGACGACGCGCGAGGACATGGTGAAGTTTTACAAAAGTGGCTTCGCACCGCAGGACTCGGCGCTGGTAGTGGCCGGGGACGTCACGGAAGCGCACCTGAAGGCGCTGGCGGAGAAATATTTCGGCGGATGGACGGGCCAAGCCACGGCATCGCGGGCGCCGCAGGTGGAAAACACGCTGAAGCGGCGGATCGTGATCGTGGACAAACCAAACTCGCCGCAGAGCGCGCTGCGGATCGGGCAGGTCGGATTGCAACGCAACAGCCCGGACTACGCGCCGGTGCTGGTGATGAACGACATCCTGGGCGGACTGTTCTCCAGCCGGATCAACCTGAACTTGCGCGAGGCGCACGGGTACACGTATGGCGCGTTTTCGTTCTTTCAGTTCCGGCGCGGAACCGGGCCGTTCGTCATCGGAAGCATGATCAGGACGGACGTGACGGCGCCGGCGGTGAAGGAAGTGTTCAATGAAGTGGACAAGATGCGCGCGGGGCAGGTGACGCCGGAAGAGCTGGCGATGGCGAAGGAGTCGAACGTGCGCGGGCTGACCGCGGATTTCGAGACTACGAGCCAGACGGCGCGCACCATGTCGAACCTGTTCGTCTACAGCCTGCCGCCGGACTACTACCGCACGCTGCCGGCCAAGATCGAGGGAGTGACGGCAGCGGATGTGCACCGGATGGCAGAAAAGTACGTGTCGCCGGACACAATGGTGGTGGTGGTGGCCGGAGACCGCGCCAAGATCGAGCCCGATCTGAAGAAACTGGACCTGGGCACGGTGGAGGCGCAGGACACGGAAGGCAAGCCCATCGTCGAGAAAGCGGGAGGAGAGCAGTAGTTTCAGTTTCAGTTTCAGTTTCAGTTTCAGTTGCGGCGGGCGACCACCCCAGCACGCGAAAACCGCGCGTGCCGGGGACCCCGGTTCGAGGGCGCCCGCCGCAGCCGCGATTTCGGTGCGTTTACCGGCGGCCCCGGCGAGGCGCCGGGGCCTACAAACTTTTATTGGGGGGGCGCCGGAGCCTGCTAACCTCGACCAAAGCTTGTAGTGAGTTCAAGGCGAAAACGCCCGGCCAATGGCGGCCGGGCGTTTTCTTCCCCACGCAAAAACTGTTGTCGGTTATCGGTTGCTGCGCTTCAAAGCCGCGCTCGAGGGCGAACGCGCTCCAACACAACTCAACAATTCTTCTCACCAACCTTAGCGGCTTTTCTCCACCAAAGCGGCTTGTCTCCACCAACCTTAGCGGGCTTCCTTAGCGGCCTTGCTTGAGGCGGCGGTTGATTTCGTCCCAGTTGACGACGTTCCACCAGGCCTTGAGGTAGTCGGCGCGGCGGTTCTGATATTTCAAATAGTAGGCGTGCTCCCAGACGTCGTTGCCGAAGACGGGGAAATTTCCGTCCATGAACGGGCTGTCCTGGTTGGCGGTGCTGAGCAGATCGAATTTGCCGGCGCTGGTGCGCACGAGCCAGGTCCAGCCGCTGCCAAAGCGCTTGACGCCGTTGTCGTTGAACTTTTCCTTGAATGGCTCGAAGCCGCCAAACTGGCCGATCACGCCGGCGATGTCGCCGGTGGGATTGCCGCCGCCATTGGGTTTCATGATCTTCCAGAACATGGAATGGTTGGCGTGGCCACCGCCGTTGTTGCGGACCGCGGTGCGGATGTCCTCAGGAATGGAGCTGAGGTTGCGCAGCAGGTCTTCGACCGACTTGGACTTGAGGTCGGGATGCTTGTCGAGGGCGGCGTTGAGGTTGGTGACATACGCGCCGTGGTGCTTGTCGTGGTGGATCTGCATGGTCTGCGCGTCAATGTGGGGCTCAAGCGCAGCGAAGTCGTAGGGGAGAGGGGGCAGTTCGTGAGCGGTGTTCTCGGCGACGGGATTAGCCATAATTTTTCCTCCAACCCAGTTTGAGATGCGCGGGCGAGGCGAGGGATGAAAAAATTTTAGGGAGCGGCGGCGGGCGCGGTGTTTGGGGGATTGAACTGATACAGCATGCCGCTGGGGACGCGGCGACCGGTTTTCGGTGCCGGGCGCAAAACGGGCTTGAAGACCCTTATGTCTCCATCGTTGCGGGCGGGGACGACGTTGAGCAGATATGCCAGCAGGGGGTAAACGTCGACATTGGGGAAACCCGGCAGAGTGCGGTGCGGCTTGAAGGCGGGACCGGCGGCGACAAAAATGGCGCGCATCTCAGGGGCCGCATTGTCATAACCGTGATCGCCGCCGTACTTGCGGTCGGGATGCCTGGCGACGTAATCGTGCGAGGTGATTGTCCAGCCGATATCGGCGACCGCAATCACGGGAGTGATACGCGGATTGCCGCTGAAGTGCAGCCGCTGGGGCACGGTACCCGGGGTGTAGACGGTGAGATGGGGCACGAGTTTGAGTTTCGCGACCAGCGCCGCATTGTTGCCGTCCTTCGCCTTGGCGGCCAACACGGGCGTGGTGTCCACCACGATGACATTCGAGGGGTCCACGTAGTCGTCGAGCATGATGAGGCGCTGGCGGGAACAGGCAGCCATGCCGTGATCGGAAACGACGACGATGTTGACCTGGTCTGCGATACCGCGAGCGCTCAGGCCTTGCAGCAGGAGTCCGATCACGTGGTCAACGCGCTCGACGGCGGCGCGGAGTTGGGGTGAGTCCGGGCCGTAATCGTGGCCAGCCTGGTCCACGTTTTCGAAGTAGAGAGTGAGAAACGTGGGCCGCTCGGGCGCGGGCAGATCGAGCCACGAGAGCACCTTATTGACACGGTATTCAAAGGTGGTTTTGTCGTCAAAGGCCTCCCAGTAGGTAGGCATGAGGCCTTCAATGGCCGCTTCGCTGCCAGGCCAGTACATGGGGGCAGCCTTTTGCCCGGCCTTTTGCGCCGTCACCCAGATGGGTTCGCCGCCCCACCAGCGGGGGTCACGCACCTGCTCGCGGTCGGACATCTTGAAGGTGGCGCGGAGGTGGTCGTCCCACATGTTGTTGGCAACGATGCCGTGATGGGCCGGGTACAGGCCGGTCACGAGAGTGTAGTGATTGGGGAAGGTCTTGGTGGGGAACGACGGGACCATGTAGCGGGCGCGCACGCCGCGGGCGATGAGGGAGTCGAGGTTGGGGGTCGGGGCCTTGCCGAAATAGTCGTAGCGGAAGCCGTCAATGGAAATCAGGATGACGGTGGGCTTCAGGTCGCGGGCATCGGCAGCGAAGACGTTGTGGGCGAGCAGCAGGAGAACGAGGACAAGACAAGCGCGCAGTTTTCGGGGCATGAGCAGTTTGAGCATGAGGAGGACGGAGAAGAATAACAGGTTTTGGGCTTTAGGCTTTGGGCTTTAGGACACGCGGCTGTTAGGCAAAAAGAAAGGCGGCGGATGGATCCGCCGCCCTGCAGCGAAAGATCGAGCTAGAAGATGAACTTCACCGAGAACTGAGCCTCGAAGGGGGTGCCGTTGGTGTTGTTGTTGGTGAGCAGTTGATTAAGGGTCGCTTTTCCAGGGGTGGACTCGCGCAACTGCAGGAAGTTCGGGTTGGGCGACCAGCCGTTGACAGCGGCGCCCTGGAACGACGGGATCCCGCAGGTGACAACCGAGGTCGAGGTGCAATAGACCTGCTGGTTGCTGCCGTAAGTGATGTTCATGAAATTGTAGATGTTGAACATCTCCGCCGAGAGCTTGACCTCTTTGGACTCGGTAATCTTGATGCCCTTCTGGACACGCATGTCGACGAAGCTCAAGGCGCGGTTGGTGAAGGAGTTGCGCCGGGCCGGAACGCCGTAAGCCCAGTAAGGACGGTCATTGTTGAACTTGTCCTGGTTGAGATCGGTAGAGCCCATAGTGGCGCTAACGGGGTTGCCCGAGAGGACACGAAGTGCGCTGGAGACCTCAAGTCTCCAGGGCAGGAAGAACACCGGGTTAGCGACGAGCTGGTGTCTGCGGTTCTGGTCGGAGAGACCGTAATCCGACGCCCGGAGGTACGGGTCGATGGCGCGGGAGCCGGAGGCATCGCGCTCGTTATCGTCGTCGGTGAGGTTCTCCGACAAGGTGTAGAACACGTTGACCTGGCCCCAGCTTCGATTCATGGAGGAGCGCAGAGTGAGACCGCGATAGAGCGCCTTGGCGGTAGGATCGCGCACCACGATTCTGCCGACGTTAAACGGAGGAGCGAGAGTCTGCAACGGCCGGACAGTACCGCTGTTGAGCCCGTAACCCGGGCGGCCGGCAGCATCGGTGCTGACTTGCAAGGGAATATTCAGATCAGAATCGCGCTGCAAATACACCGTCTTGATCCAGATTCCTTCCAGACCGACGGTCCAATTGTGGGCAACCTCACGCTCAATACCGAACCCGGCCTGATAAGCACGTGGATTGTGGTAGTTGTTGGCGAGGGTATAAAAATCCGCGCCCGAGTATTTGTTAAACGCCGCACCCTGAGCAGTGGCAATGGCCTGGCCGACCGATAGGATCTGAGCCGAGGTCAACACCGGGAAGGCGTTGAGAGCGAAGGTGTTCAGGTTTACGCCGGCCAGGTAGCGGAGCTGCTTGTAAACCGTGTTGCAGGGCGCGGGGCATGTGCCGCCTGCTCCGGTAACGACGAGAGCATTCGGAACCGTGATCGGCAGGCTAACAGAGACATCCCCCGGCGGCTCCCGGTAAGCGCCGGCGATACCGGCATAGAGAAGCTGCGGAGTAGGAGCGAAATAGACGCCGCCGAAGCCGCGAACCACGGTCTTGCCATCCCCCTTGGGATTCCAGGCAAAGCCCAGGCGGGGAGCGAACTGGGCAGGCATGTTATCGGAGATCGAGGGATTCAGGGTGCGGCCATTGGGGAAGGTGAAGGTTCTTACGATCGCGGCGGCAGAGTTGTCGGCTGCGGCCTGCGGATTGAAGGCGGCTTCCCAGCGCACCCCGTAATTGATGGTGAAATTCGGAAGCGCGCGCCAGGAGTCCTGGAAAAATCCGGCCAGTTGTTTCGCCGGATAGTGAACCACCAGGTTGCCGATCTGGCGGCTGTAGAAGGCTGAGGTGTTGTCAAAACGGTTGCCGGTGGGATTGCAAGTCGTGGCACCGCACGGGCCGTTTGCGCCGCCGACACCGTTGGCGCTCACCACGTTGGAGATTACGGCCGCGGTGGTGGCAGGGCTGCTGTTGGAATAGCCATACGCGCCGAACTGGTTGAAGCCAAAGCTCTGGTAAGTATAGAGCTGGCTAAACTCACCGCCGAACTTAAAGTTGTGCTTGCCCGTGATCCAGGTCAAGCTGTCGGCGAACTGGATGCGGTAGTCGTACTCGGTGGTGGAGAGGAAACTGGTGGTTCCGAAGGTACCGATGCCGCTGGCAACGTTAAAAGTCGGCTGAGAAGCATTGGCGATGCGCGGCCGGGTTTCGCGCGCGTACTCGCCGCGAAGCTCATTGGCGAAATGGCCAAAGAAACTGCTCAGGGTACCCGACACGGTGCGCGTGCTGTCAAATTCGGTTCCGTTGTTGGAGAGCGCCGAAGTGACGGTAGGCGACAAGGCGGCGCCGACGGAGACCGCATTGACGCCGTTGTAATTGCTGTGGTTGTAGCGAACGCTGAGGCGATGCTTGTTGCTGAATTGATAGTCGCCCTTAATCAGAAACAGATAGGCGTCATTGGTCTGCTGGAAGGGCGTTTCAAGATCCGGGTAGGTGGTTCCGAGGTAGGTTCCGCCTTTAAATACGTCATACCCCTCGTGGTGAAGGCGTTGGGAGTGAAGGTGGCGACGTTGGCGAAGAAGATCTGGTGCGGAATGCGCTGGCGCTGCTGCTCGTAGCTGCCGAAGAAGAAGAATTTGTCCTTCTTCACCGGGCCGCCGATGCTGCCGCCCCACTGTTGCAGTGTGGGATTGGGATTGACCACGCAAGTGGTGCATCCCTGTGCCAGCAGGCCTGCCTGAATGGTGTTGTAAAACTCGTTGCTCCTGGCGGCCGAGTCAGGGCGGATGCTGTATACGGCGTCGCCATGGAAAGCATTGGTGCCGGACTTGGTGACGGCGGTGATGGCGCCGCCGGTGGAGCGTCCGAACTCGGCGGTGTAGCCGGCGCGGATGATCTGGAACTCCTGGATGGAATCCAGGGGAATGGTGGGTGCGAAGCCGGCGCGCTCACCGCCGCGAATACCGCCGAAAAAGGCCTGGCCATAGTCGGTGCCATCCACGTTGATGCTTCCGGTATTGACCATGCGCTGGCCGGTGAGGGTGATGCCGCCGCGGGTGGGGTCAATGGCGGCGGTCGGCGTGGTGGTCACGATGTCCTGGAAGCGTCGCCCGTTGAGAGGGATGTTGGTGACAATGTCGGCGCCAACGAAGGCGGCCGCCTCATGGCGCTGGGCTTCAATCATCTCGGCGGTGACGGTGACCTCTTCCTTGCGGCCGCCGACCGTAAGAGCAACATTGAGATCGGTGGTGCGCCCAACGCCGACACCCACCTGCGCGGTGACATCGGCAAAGCCCGGGTGCGAGACCGTGACTTTGTAATTGCCAGGCGGCAGGAGCACGATGCGGTAGAAACCAGTCTCACCGGAGGTCACAGTTTGGCTGAATCCGGTTTCCGGATTCGCGGCGGTGACGGTGGCGCCGACAATGACTGCGCCGGCGGAATCCTTGACGACACCGGCAATCTGGCCGCCGCTGGCTTGCGACTGAGCTAACGCTTGGGTGGCAAACAACCCCATCACCAGGATGAGCAGGCAAACGACGAATCTTGTTACATTCAGCTTGGACATCGACTAACCCCCCTCAAGCAACATTGTGTTACAGCGAGAAACGGTGTGTTCCAGCGAGAAACGGTTTCTTACAAAGCTGTGAGCGCCGGGAACCATATCACGACGATTCCGGCTTGTGAACACCACGGGGATGAATAATTGAAGAAATCCTTGCCGTTGCACCACAGGCAAGGCAGACGGTGCAGGAATACGCCAACGGATCTGGCACTCCGGATCGATAGCCTGTTGCTCCTCAGCGCGCAGGCAAGGCGCGCCGCCATCTGCAACTGATTCGAAAGCATATATTCGTGCACGCTGCCAGCCAAATCCAAGCGCGCGAAACTCAGAACTGAATGCGGGCCGAGAACTGCATCTGGCGGGCACCGATGATGCTACCCGAGGTCGAGGTCCGCTGCAGGTAGCTCGGGCTCGGGGAAAAGCACGGGTTGGCGTGGCCGGCGCAAACACCAGAACCGGCAGACACGTAATTAAAGGCGGTGGGATGGAACCCGCCGCCGTGGAGTAAGTTGGTTGAGGCATTGGCGGGCGGCGGCTGGTGCACACCGCCCGCTCGATGCTGCTGCTACGCCAGTGAAAAGCCTCCTCAGAAGGTGAAGCGGATGCCCACTTGCATGCGGCGCGCCAAGGTGCCGTCGGGCGGTATGGCATCGCCGGAGGGGATATACAGCAAGTTTGGACTCGCCGTGATCACGCCCTTGGCCTCCTGGTAAGCCCGGCTGCTGTTGTAGCCAGTGGCCGACCACGAGTTGGTAAGGTTGAACACGTCGAAGCCCAGAGTCACCTTGTAGCGTTCGCTAATCGGAATCACTTTGCTGAGCCGTGCATCCGCCCGGTAGAGCGCTGGCAGCATGTAGCTATTCACCGGCAGCCACGGTACGCGGAAGCTTAACCCCGACCCGTTCACCGTGGATGTGGAATACATGCCGGTAACGGGGGTGTCAGTCACGTAGATCTGTGGGCTGCCGTATGGGTGACCACTCGCCAGCGTGGTGATGTTCGAGAGTTCCCAGTTATTCACCACGTACTTGAAGAACGCGCCGCTGCGGTGCGTGAACGTGGGCGACGCGACCCAGGCGAACACGAAGCGATGACGCTGATCGAGGGCGCCAGTACCCTTATCGGCCAGGTAGTTTCCGTTGTTGAGCCAGTACGTCGGTGAACTCAACCACAGGGTGTTGTTGGATTGGGCGTAGGTTTGGCCATCGTCAATTTCGTGCGACCAGGTATACGAGGCCGCCACCTGAAACCCGTGCGAGAAGCGTTTGTTTAGCTGCACGGAGAGGCCGTTGTAGTAGCTGTTTATGCCGTTCTCCGCATAGGCGACGGTGCCGTAACGTGTGTCCGGACGCTTTCCGATGTACACGGGAGTGGTGTAACTGCCCACGGCATTCCCATTTGCGTCGGCGATCTTGTAAGTGAAATTCGTGAACGTCGTCGGCAGGTTCAAGTCCCGAATCCCGTAGAGCTGCACGCCGCGGCTCCAGAGATAGGAGACGTTCAAGACCATGTCTTTCGTGAGCTGGCGCTGGATGCCGAAATTGCCCTGCTCCGAATAGGGCGTTTTCAGATTCGGCGCCACCATCTGGATGCTGGGCACTGACGCCCCGGTGCCGCCGGCGGGAAGCCCAGGAAGGATGGTGGGGAAGACCGGGCCGGCGGCCTTTTGCGCTGCCTGGGTGGAATTCAGCGAGATGGTGGGCTGGTAGATGCCGTTGCCGGTGGTGTACAGGTCGTCGAGAGCGCCGCCTTGGAACCGCGCGTGGTAGATGCCGAAGCCGGCTTGCAGAACCGTCTTGTCGTTCAGCGCGTAGGAAATGCCAATCCGCGGCGCCAGGTTCAGGTTCGACGAAGGAACGTGGCAGGTGAGCGGGTAATCCTGGTTGCAGACCGTTGGCTGCGAAATCTGGGCATATTCGTAGCGCGCCCCGTAGTTGAGCGTGAGCTTCCGGGTCATGCGCCACTGGTCTTGCAGGTAAAAGCCCAAGTCGTTGATCGTGTAAGTGATCGCCGGATTCCCAAAGGTCTGGTTAAAGTACTGCCAGTGCTTCGCGCCCGTCGTGTTGCCGGAATAATCGAGGGCGAAGGCGTTCACCGTCTGGTAGGTGTAGCTGCCGTTATAGTTGCTGGCGTAGTAGACGTAGTCCCTGGTGGTGGCAATATCGGCCCCCCACTTGATGGTGTGGGTGCCCTTCACCCAGGTGGCGTTGTCGGCCCACTGGAAGCGCCGTTCGTTGGGTTCGACACGGGGCACATAGTTGATCGTGCCAATGACGGTGCTGTTGACAGTCAGATTCAGCATCCCGAGGCCGGGGCCCGTCAGGTCAGGGTTTAGATCATCGGCCTGCCGGTCGGCGGCCAGGCCAAAGCGGAACTCGTTCGAAAAGGTGGACGTGGGCACCGCGGTCCACTGAATTCGTCCATTCTTGAGCGTCACGAAGTCGTTGGCGTTGCTGGTGATGGCGGTGCCGGTGGTCAACACGGCGGCACTCTGGATCCCGTTCGGCGACGTCTCGTGCAGGAAGTTGAAGCTGGCGCTCAAGGTATTGCGGTCGGAAAGGCGATAGTCGAGTTTGGCCAAATACAGCTCCTGGTCCAGCCTGCGGGGGATCACGCCGTAGAAGCGTGGCAGGAGCGAATTGATGGCGGCGCATTGGGCCGGCGTGGCGGCGGGGTTGCCCCCACTGGCCACACCACACAACTTCCACGACTGGGTGGTGCCATCGACCGCGGTGGTGTTCATGCTGCTGATGATCGGGTAGGCGCGCCGCGATATTTCGGTGCTCAAGAAATAAAACAGCTTGTCCTTGATGATCGCCCCCCCAATATTCGCCCCCAGCCTGGTTTCGCTTTTCCGACGGGGTAATCGTGGAGAGCGCGTCCAGCGCATTGAATCCCGTGCTGCGGTAGAACCAGAATGCCGAGCCATGCACGTCGTTGGTGCCGCTCTTGGTGACCGTATTAATGATGCCGCCCATCGCGCGGCCGTATTCCGCGGTCGGATTGGAGGTCAACACCTGAAACTGGTCGACGGCATCCGCTGAGATTTGCGACTGAATGCGCGTGCGTCCGGCATTCTCGCCGTAGAACTGCTCGGTCGTGTCCACGCCGTCCACCAGGAACGAGTTTTGCCCGGCGACGCCCCGGAACGTCAGCAACCCATAGTTGCCGTCGTTGCTCACGCCCGGCGTGAGCAAAGCGAAGGAGTCCACCCGCCGTCCGTTGATTGGCAGCCCCTGGATTTGCCCGAGGTTGACGACGGTGGAAGTGTCTGTCTTCGTGGCTTCCACCAGCGGCGCTTCGGCGGTGACCTCAACCGTCTCCAGCTTCCCCGCCACTTTCAGGCTAATGTCGAGGTCGAGGTTCTGTCCCACCTTCAGTTCCAGGTCCTTCACTTCGTAACCCGAAAAGCCCTGGGCTGTGACGGTCACCTTGTACCCGGGAGCGGGAACCAGGGAAGGCGCCGTGAACACGCCGGCCTGGTTCGTGGAGAGGGTACGGATAACGCCGCGTCCCTCACTGGAAATGACTACGTTAGCTTTGGGTACCGACGCGCCCGATGGATCTCGGACAACGCCGGAGATAGCAGCGACGCCGCTGGCGGTTTGTCCAAATGCAGCAACACAGCAAAGAACTAGAAACGCCAAGAGTGAGTACACAAAAACTTTTCTCATTTCTCCTCGTGAAAAAACACGCCAGAGTTTATTCATCGCTGTTCTCCTGCGGAAACGGTAAGAGGTTTGCTGCCCCGAGGGCGGACGATGCGCACACGAATCTTAGGTTTGTTCTTGCCATCGCGATGTGCGGGGCGTCACTGGTTTGGGTGACAGCGGCGGTGTTTGGCGGATTGACCTGATGCATCATGCCGCCGGTCGATTGACCCCAAACTGCCAACGCGGAGCGGAAAACATATCATGTGTGAACCGCGCGGAGAATTAATTGTCTGTGAATGCCAAGGGTGGGGCGTCGGCTCACGCACGGAAACCGAGCAGCGTATTGGGGCAAAAAGAGGCAGTCGAATGAGGCGTGGTGACTACGAGTTCGCGCCGGAGGCCGGGGCCACAGCGGGACGGGCGGCTGTGATTCGCGCCATCACCTCGGCGGTTGATTGCTCGAGCGGCGCTTGCCCGGAGACCACGATATCGGCAAAACGGCGGGTGGGACGGACGTAAAGGTCGGCCATGGGGCGGACTGTTTCGACGTACTGCTTGTGCACGGATTCGGCGGTGCGCCCGCGCTCGAGGACGTCGCGGACCTGGCGGCGCGCCAGGCAGACGTCATCGGGCGCGTCCACGTAGACCTTGGTGGTCAGCAGGGGACGCAGGTCGTCCCAATAGAGCGCGAAGAGGCCCTCGAGGATCAAGTAGGGACCGGGAGTGACGGTTTCCCAGACCGAGGAGCGAGTGTGAACGGTAAAGTCATAGACCGGGCGCTGGATAGGCAAGCCGGCGGCCAGGGCGGTGAGGTGTTCGCGCAGCAGGGTGTGATCGAGGGAGTCGGGAATGTCGAAGTTGAACTTATACCGCGATTCCAGGGGGAGGAAGGCGAGGTCGCGGTAGTAGGCGTCCATGGGCAGGATGATCGCGGAGAGGGAGCGCGCGAGGCGCTTCGCCAGTTCGGTTTTACCGGCACAGGAAGGGCCGGCGATCGCGACGATGTGAGTAGCGCTCATTCTTCGTGAGTTTCGCCATCGGCCATCGGCCATCGGCGATCGGGTCGGAAGTTTTTCCGACAGCCGACGGCCGACCGCCGACGGCCCGGTCATGCTCATCAGCTGCCCGCGAGATCCTCCACTTGCGGCATGATGGCTTCCAGCAACTGCATGAACTTCCCTTTGACGCGCTCCCCGGTTTCGAGCACTTCCTGGTGGTCGATCGGCCGGTCGAGCATGCCGGCGGCCATGTTGGTCACACAGGAGATGGCGAGCACGCGCATTCCGAGGTGGCGAGCGGCGATGACTTCGGCCACCGTGGACATGCCCACGACATCGGCGCCGATGGTGCGCAGAAAGCGAATTTCGGCCGGGGTCTCGTACATCGGGCCGTAACAGGCGGCGTACACACCTTCGAAGATTTCGATGCCGAGGCGTTTGCCTTGCTCGAGCGTGATCTGGCGATAGGGGCGGAAGTAGGCCTGGGTCATATCGAGGAAACGCGGGCCGAAACGCTCGTCGTTGGCGCCGATGAGCGGATTGACGCCCTGCAAGTTGATGTGGTCCTTGAGTACGACCAGGCAGCCCTGGGAAAACGCTGCGTTCACACCGCCGGCGGCGTTAGTGAGAATCAAGCCTTTGATTCCCAAGCGGGCGAGCGCGCGCACGGGGAAAACGACGTCGCGCGCGCTGTGGCCTTCGTACAAATGAACGCGGCCTTGCATGCAGGCCACGGGAACATGTCCCAGATTGCCGATCACCAACTTGCCGGCGTGACCTTCGGCCGTGGGCTTGGGAAAGTGTGGGATGTCGGCGTAGGGGATGGAGACGGCGGCGGCGAGTTGATCGGCGAAGGAGCCGAGTCCGGAGCCGAGGACAAGCGCGACCTTGGGATGCAGCTTGGTGAGTGCACGGAGAAAATCAGCGGCTTCTCCGGCGCGGGTGAAGTCGTCGGCGGGCGGGCGGGCAGGTTCGGGGGCAGGTTTCATAAGGGTCGACGGTCGACGGTCGACGGTCGATGGCTAAGAAGCATTCGCAACCGGCCATCGACCATCGACGATCGACGAATTCTCATTTCATCAAGATTCCGACAATCGAGGCGGACATCAAGTTGGCCATGGTGCCGGCCAGCATGGCGCGGAAGCCGAGCCTGGCCAGGTCCGATCGGCGGTTGGGCGCCAGCGCACTGATTCCGCCAATCTGTATACCAATCGAGCTGAAATTGGCAAATCCGCAGAGCGCAAAGGTGGCGATGGTGAAGGAACGCGGATCGAGTGCGGCCTTCATCTGGCCGAGGTTGGCGAAGGCGACCAGTTCGTTGATCACCATGCGCGTGCCCAGGAGATTGCCGACGGCGAGGCAGTCGCGCCAGGGAATGCCGATGACAAAGGCGACGGGCGCGAAGATGACGCCGAAAATCTTCTCCAGGCTGGAGGGAAACCAGCTCGCCCAGTGGTTGTGAATGCCGCCGAAGATGCCATTGACCAGCGCGATGAGCGCGAGGAAGGAGATGAGCATGGCGGCGACGTTGAGCGCCAGGTGCAAGCCGTCAATGGTACCGCGGGCGATGGCGCCGAGAACGTTCTCATCCTTGTGGTTCACGTCTTCAAGTTTCACGGGGACGGCGGCAGCTTCGGCTGAGGCGGCGTCGGCACCGGAAGCTTTGCGGTCGCCGGTGAGCGGGACTTCCGTTTCCGGCACCAGCATCTTGGCCATGAGGATGGTGCCGGGGGCGGTCATGATGACGGCGCTGAGCAGATGCTTGGCCTCGATGCCATAGAGAATGTAGGCGCCCATGATGCCGCCGGAAACGTGCGCCATGCCGGCCGTCATGACGGTCATCAGTTCGGAGCGGGTGAGCGAGGGCAGGAACGGGCGGATGCTGAGTGGGGCTTCGGTCTGCCCCATGAAAATGCTGGCGGCAACGTCGAGGGATTCGGCGCCGCTGGCGCCCATCAGCTTCATCACCTTGGCGAACTGCTTGATGACGAACTGCATGATGCCGAAGTGGTAGAGCACGGCGAAAAACGCCGAAATGAAGATGATGGTCGGCAACACCTGGAAGGCAAAGATGAACCCCTGGGGCGACATCTTCCTGCCGAGTTCGCCGAAGATGAATTGCGATCCGGCGAAGGAGAAATCGAGCAGGCGGGTGACGCCAGCGCCAGCCTTGGCGAGCGCGAGGCGTCCGACGTCAAAGCGCAGCACCAGAAAAGCGAAGGCAAATTGCAGTCCTATGCCCCAGGCCAGGGTCTTGAGGCGGATGGCACGGCGCGCCGTGGAAAACGCGAAGGCGAGGCCGAGCATGGAGAACAAGCCGAGAATGCCGACGAATCTGTACATAGTTTCAGTTTCAGTTTCAGTTTCAGTTTCAGTTTCAGTTTCAGCGAAAACCGAGATTCCTCGCGGGCTAAAGCCCGCTCGGAATAACCATCACGAAGAGCAACGTGCCGGCACGACTAAAGTCGTGCCCTTCCCCACTTCATCAAATCGCTATTCCCCAATCACACAATGCAGCAGCGGCGGCGACGACAACGGAGGCTGCGCCGCAATCGTGTACGCGCCTTCGAGCAAACCGCGCGCTTCGGCAAGCCGCGCGTCCGAGTTGTAATGCAAGGTCAAGAGCGGTTCGCCTGCGCGCACCGGGTCCCCCACTTTCTTGTGGAGGACCAGACCAACGGCAGGATCGACCGAATCTTCTTTCTTTTCGCGACCGCCGCCAAGAACCACGACCGCGGTGCCCACCTGCTCGCATTGAATCGAACCCACGAAGCCGCTCGCCGGACTGACAACCGGCATGCGGTTGCGGGCGCGCGGCAGCCGCTCGAAGTCGTCAATGACGGCGCGGTTGCCGCCCTGGAGCCAGATGATTTCGCGGAATTTTTCGAGGGCAGCCTCGCTGCGGATAATATCAGCAGCCAGTTCGCGGCCGAGCGGCAAAGTCGTCGTGCGGCCGGCCAGATAGAGCATCCACGCGGCCAGTTCCAGGCACAGCTCACGCAAATCGGCCGGCCCGCCGCCGCGCATGATCTCGATACATTCCTCGATTTCAAGCGCGTTGCCCACCTTCCGTCCAAGGGGTTGATCCATGTCGGTGATGAGTGCAACCACGCGCTTGCCCATGCGGCGGCCGGTTTCGACCATCAATTCGGCGAGATAGACGGCGTCCTGTTCCTTCTTCATGAATGCGCCGGAACCGGTCTTGACGTCGAGGACCAGGGCATCGAGACCTTCGGCGAGTTTCTTGCTCATGATGGAGGCGCAGATCAGGTAAGGGCTCTCGACGGTGCCGGTGACGTCGCGCAGGGCATAGAGCTTCTTGTCGGCGGGAGCAATTTCAGCGGTCTGGCCGATCAGACCGCAGCCGCACTCGTGGAGCACGCGGCGGAACTCGTCGAGCGAGAGGTTGACGTTGAAACCGGGGATGGACTCAAGCTTGTCGAGAGTGCCGCCGGTGTGGCCGAGGCCGCGGCCGCTGATCATGGGTACGGCCACGCCCGCCGCGGCGACGATGGGCGCAATCACCAGCGAGGTCTTGTCGCCGACGCCGCCGGTGGAATGCTTGTCCACCTTGCGCCCGGGAATGTCGGAGAGGTCGAGCACCTGGCCGGAGTGGAGCATGGCCTCGGTGAGCGCGGCCAATTCGGCGTCGGTCATGCCTTTCAGAACGACGGCCATCAGCCAGGCGGAGATTTGATAGTCGGGAATGGCGCCGGTGGTGTAGGCGGAGACCAGATAGTTGATTTCGTCGCGGGTGAGTTCACCGCCGTCGCGTTTGCGGCGAATGACGTCAACCACGCGCACGCTGCGCGCGCGTCCCGCGGCTCCGGGGCGGTATGCGCCAGCGCTCACAGCGTGAAACCCGCCGGGAGCAGGGCGCGCGCGGTGGAGTGCTCCAGACCCTGGCGGCCCTGGAAGATCACATCCGCATCCGGACCGAATTCGAAGATCACCTGGCGACAGGCGCCGCAGGGAGAGCAGGGGGCGTCGTTACCGTTGAACACGGCGACGGCGCGAATCCTGAAGGAAGCACCTTCGGCGGCGACCCCGGCGGAGATGGCCGAGCGCTCGGCACAGATGGTCAGGCCGTAGGAAGCATTCTCGACGTTACAGCCGGCATAGATAGCGCCGGAGGCGGCGAGCACGGCGGCGCCGACATGGAACTTGGAATAAGGCGCATAGGCGCGGGCAAGGACTTCGCGGGCGGCGACGAAAAGGCGTTCCTTCACAGCCCCGGACAAAGGCGGTTTAGCGACGATGTGGGGCTCAACGCCGGACACAGATTGGCATTAAAGGCGAGTTGGGGAAATATTTCAAGCAGCGAGTCGGGTTAGTTCTTGGTTGGCGGTTTTCGGTTAGCGGTCGCCGGTTTTCGGTGCACACGCGAGGGCGCGTGTGCCACAAAACTGCGCGTGTGCCACAGCAAGCGGCTATTTCCAACCCGCTTGGGCGGCGCCGGTGACTATGCGAAGAAATCGGGTCACGCTCATAAGATGCGCTGGACGGAGAGGAGTTACGTCGCGGCAAGGAGTCCCGAGTCCCGAGTGGCGAGCAACGCGTTCGAGGGCGAACGCGCTCCCACATTGCGTCTCCCGTTCTGAAACGTCCGATAACGCGCGACGGGTTGCTGAGCAGTGAAAAAGCGCGGAGTTTCGGATAGTATTCTCAGCACCCCCATACATCGGCCCCTTGTGCTTTGCGCCCCGCCAGGAGGCGTCATGCTGGAAACTGTCGATCTCAAGAAAAAGCTGTCGAAGCCCGCCTACACCAAGACCATGGGCGCATTGCAGGATAGGCTGCGCGGCTTGCAGTATGCGGCGAAAGAGGCGGAGGTCCCGGTCATCATCTGCCTGGAGGGCTGGGACACGGCGGGGAAAGGAATGATTGTCAAAAAGCTCACCGAGAAGCTGGACCCGCGGCTGTTCCGGGTGCAACCCGGAACGCCGCCCACGTCGCTGGAGAAGCGTTACCATTTTCTGTGGCGATACCAAACGGCGCTGCCCAATGACGGCGAGATGGTGGTGTTCGATCACTCCTGGTACGGGCGGGTCCTGGTGGAGCGCTGCGACAAGCTCTGCAACAAGAAAGACTGGCAGCAGGCATACGAAGAGATTAACCAGTTCGAGCGCTGGCTGGCCGATGATGGACAGATCCTGCTGAAGTTCTGGATGCACATCTCCAAGGCGGAACAGAAGAAGAGATTCCGCGCCTGCCTGAGCGACCCCGCGCTGAAGTGGAAGATCACCAAGGAATACAAGCGGCATCACCGGCAGTACAGCAAGTGGACGGCCGCAGTGGAAGAAATGCTGGCGAAGACCGACTCTCCGCACGCGCCGTGGACGCTGGTGGAGGCCACCGACATGCGCTGGGCGCGCGTCAAGGTGTTCCGAACCCTGGTGGAGAAGATCGAAGAAGCGCTGGCGAAACGCAAGGCGGCGCCGGGCGCCGTGTCGCGCTCGGCGGTGGCGCAACCGCTCATGCAGGCGCTGCGCACCGAGATCAAGGACAAGGATGCAGCCGCCATGGAGGGCGCCGGGACGAAACGAGCCCGACCGGCGGCGCGGCGGAAGGCGGAGGCGGCCCATGCTTGAGAAGCTGAACGCCAACAAGAAAATGTCGGCGCCGCAGTACCGCGTGCAGATTGGAAAAGCGCAGGTGCGGATGCGCGACCTGGAATTCGATCTTTTCAGGCAGCAGGCGCCGGTGCTGTGCCTGTTCGAGGGCTGGGACGCCGCGGGCAAGGGCGGGGCGATCAAGCGCGTGACGGAAATGCTGGATCCGCGCGGGTTCACGGTATCGGCATTCGCGGCGCCGCGCGGCGAGGAAAAGACGCACCATTATCTCTGGCGCTTCTGGAATCACCTGCCGCGCGCCGGGCACATCAGCATCTGGGACCGCAGCTATTACGGGCGGGTGCTGGTGGAACGCGTGGAAGGCTTCTGCAACGAGGACGAATGGCGGCGCGCTTTCCGCGAGATCAATGAATTCGAGGCGCACCAGGCATCGTACGGCATGGTGATCTGCAAGTTCTGGCTGCACATCTCCAAGGAAGAGCAATTGCGCCGCTTCAAAAGCCGCGAGGTGGACCCGTTCCGGTCCTACAAGTTGACGGAAGAGGATTGGCGCAACCGCGCCAAGTGGGACCGCTACCTGGAAGCGGTGGAAGACATGCTGCTGCACACCAGCACATCGTACGCACCGTGGACGGTGGTGGAGGCGGAGAACAAGTACTTCGCGCGCGTGAAAGTGGTGAAGACGATTGCGGATGCGATCGAGAAGAGGCTGAATTAACCGCGGATTGCCGCGGATGAGCACGGATCGGAATCCAAAATATTCTTGATCCGCGTCGACCCGTGGACATCTGTTGAATCCGCGGTAAAGCTGCTCAGCTACGTCAGGAAAGATCGTGGTAGTGGATAACGCCAGGTCGCAAGCGCTCCTACGAAAACTGGACCAGTTGCTGCGGGAGACGCACGCCCAGCCCCTGGCGCCGCATCACGGGCAAAAGCGGCGCGCGGTGAGGACTCCGCTGCCGCCGGAGCGCGTCCACCTGATCCGCACCACCGCGCGCCGGCTGGAGGCACTGCCGGAGACGCTGGGCAGTGGTGCTGACGGCAAGGAGCGCAAGCTGCGCAAGCGCCTTAAGCGGTTACGGCGGAAGGCCGGCGGCGTGCGCGACATTGACGTCCAGATTGCAGCACTGCGCAAGCTGAAGATCGGGCGCGAGCAGGAGCGCAAGGCACGGCTGATGCAGGCGCTGAACGAGGAGCGCAACAAACGCGAGCAGGGGCTGGCGAAGGCGCTCGCAGACAAGGACGTGCAGAAGGTGCGAAAGGCGCTTCAGCGCTGGTCGGCGGGCATCAGCTCCACCACGAAGCCGGAGCCGGCGGCGAGCGCGGCGGTGACGCGTGAAGATGACGCGGTGGCGGCGGCGCTGCGCATGTTCGCCTCGCTGGCGCGCCAGGTGCGAGCGCTGACGCCGGAGAACCTGCACGCCTACCGCACGCGCTGCAAGCGTATCCGTTACGTGGCCGAGATGGCGGGAAACGTTTCCGAGGCAAAGCGCATCGTGAACCAGTTGAAGCGCATGCAGGATGCGGCCGGGGACTGGCACGATTGGCAGACGCTCACCCAGACGGCGGAGTCGCTGTTTTCGCGCGCGCTGGCAAGCGGCCTGGTCGCCGCCTTGCGCAACGTGACCAATGCCAAGTTCGTGCAGGCACGCGGCGTCTGCCAGGAGGCGCGCCGCGCGCTGCTGGCAGAATACCGGGCGATGCTGGCGGAGCGACGGGTACAGCGCGTTCCGGCGCCGAAGCGCCAGACAGAAATGCCGCTACCACCGGCGATTCCGAGCAAGGCGGCAGTGGCGGCGGGTGTGAGCCGGGCGGAAGTTGCGTGAAGGGCTCTTAGCTTTTAGCTATTAGCCATTAGCTCTCGTGCTCCCGGAACCCGTGCGCTACGCAGATTGTTGTATGCCCTCCGCATATCTCGTTCGTTTTTTGATTTTGCGACCCTCTGCAATGTTTGAGCTTGTCGTTCGCAGCGGATAGCAAGCTTTTCCGCGAGCGTGTTTCCTTTCATTCGAAGCTCCGCGGCTTTTTGTTTTAGCCACTCAGCTCTTCGGCGAAGGAAATCAGGAAGCCAAAATCGTGGTGCTGCCATTGTGGGCAATTCCTCCCTTTTTCTCGATGACTTCACCCCATCATCGAACGCTTTATCCCGCCGCCGCAAGAGGAAAAGCTGGGCGCGCGTTACCTAGGGTATGTGTCGGAGTTCGAGCGCGAAACCTGTTACCATGCCGCCGTGAGAACCCGGTTTTACTTGTGTGTTGGTTTGTGGCTCGGGCTGCTTTCCCTTTCCGCTATCGCCAAAGAGCCGGAGAAGTACAAGGTTGGTACGCTGGTAGACATCACGCACCATGATTCATCGCGCGTCATAGGAAACACTGGCTCCGTCACGTCTGTCACTGACCGCGAATACGAAATCTCGGTCAGAGTGGGCAACATGATCTTCGTCGGCTCTTACTGGCCGCGCGCGAGGTGGAGTTACGAACCTACCGACCTGATCGTCAATTCCGAGATCAAGGTGCGCCTCACCAAGACTGAGATGTACATCTTGCGCGAAAATGGGAAAGAACTGCGCACCAAGATCATCAAGCGCATCGCGGAAAAACCTTAGAAGCGCTGAACCCCTCATGCCCACGTTCGCCGCGGTTGATATCGGAGCCAACTCGGTACGGCTGAAGGTCGCGCGCCTGGTACGCCAGCGCTTGCGGACGGTGCACGAAGACCGCGAGGTGGTACGCCTGGGCGAATCGGTGTTCCGGGCGGGGATGCTGGCGCCGCCGGCGATGGCGCAGACGGTCAAGGTACTGCGCCGCTTTCACAAGTCGGTGCAGCAACACGGGGACGGGCAGGTGCGGGTGGTCGCGACCAGCGCGCTGCGCGATGCGCGCAACGCGCAGGCTTTCATTGACTGGGTGCACATGCGCACCGGCTGGCGGGTGGAGGTGATCTCCGGAACGGAAGAGGCGCGGCTCATCCACCTGGGCATCATCACCAACCTGCGAGTGACGGCGTCGCCGCTGCTGCTGATCGACCTGGGCGGCGGCAGTTGCGAATTGACGGTGTCGGCGCGCCGGCATATCCGCGAGACGGTGAGCCTGCCGGTGGGAGCGGTGCGGCTGACGCAGGAATTCCTGCACCACGATCCGCCGCAGGACTACGAGCTGCAACGGCTGCACAGCTACATCGCCGAGGAGGTGCAGCGGGTGGCGCGCAAGATCGTGGCGGCGCGGCCGCAGGCGGTGATCGCGACCTCCGGCACGGCCGCGGCCCTGGCGACCAGCGCGCAGTCGCTGTTGAAGAATCCCGGAAAAGAAAACATGGTGCCGACGCGCGCCCTGGTCCGGCTGGCCGCCAAGCTCAGCCGGATGAGCTACGCGCAGCGCATCAAGATTCCCGGCATCGGCACGCGGCGGGGAGAAATCATCCTGGCGGGGGCGGCGGTGTTCACCGAGCTGATGCAGCGCTGCGACCTGGGCGGGTTCCGT
This sequence comes from Terriglobia bacterium, assembly GCA_963760265.1. GTDB lineage: Bacteria > Acidobacteriota > Terriglobia > Terriglobales > Acidobacteriaceae > JAIQGF01. The sequence continues at coordinate 42,113 of CAVXCR010000036.1, read as the reverse complement.
TATTCCGAGCTCGGGCTGCGCGACGGGCTGCTGGCCCAGATGGCCGCCGACTACACGCGCACCGCGAAGGGCACGCAGCAGTTGGAATCGGAACGATGGGACGCACTGGTCGCCATGGCAAAACGCTACCGCGTGGACATGGAGCAGGCCCAGCATGTGCGCGGCCTGGTGTTGCAGTTGTTCGCCGGACTCAAGCCGGTGCACCGGTTGCCCGCGGATTACGAGGAATGGGTGTCGGCGGCGGCGATCCTGCACGAGATGGGCGCGTATGTGAACCGCACCGGCTGGCATCGCCATGCTTATTACCTGATCGCCAATTCGGAAATCCTGGGCTACACCCCGGCGCAGCGGCGGGTGATCGCGGCGATCACGCGCTACCTGGGCAGCGCGCTGCCATCGTCGGAGGACAAGCTGGTGAAAACGCTTGAACCCGAGGACCGCGACCATGTGCCGAAGGCGGTGGCGTTGCTGCGGGTGGCGCGGGCGCTCAACCAGGGACGGCGGCGCGCCGTCACCTCCATCCGGTCGCGGGCGCGAGACAGCCAGGTTGTGCTGCGGATCTCCGCCCGCCGCGCCACCGGCGCCGACCTGGAGTTATGGGCGATCAAGAAAGAGCGCGGGTATTTTCGCGCGGTGTTTGGGCGGGACCTGGAAATGGAGATCGTGTAAGAGTTTCAGTTTCAGTTTCAGTTTCAGTTGGGCATGGTGCTGAGAATCTGAGCGGTTGCTAGAGCTGCCTCAACTCGGGTCTGGCGCGGACGGTTAATCCCTCAGGCGCTAAAGCCAGGTGTTCTTGCGGGACCCCGGTAAGACAGCGCGCGGGAACCCTCCCTCGCTCGGGATGACAACCGGATACGGTAATTGAGAATCCCGTATAAAGCATCCGGTATAAAGCCGTGCCCTTCCCAAGAACCGATTTTTGAAACCAGAAACCAGTAAACCGCTCCTACTTTCTCGCGGACTTTGAAGGCGGCGGCGACGCTTCGGTCAAGGTCCGCACCAGCTTGGGCGTCAGACACCAGATGAGCACGCCGCGGTGGTGGTTGACCTCGACGCGCGCCGCGCCCGCCTTCTTCAGATCAATGCCGGTGCGGCTTCCCCCGCCAATCAAGCGTCCGAGAAATTCGCTGAGGTTGGGGTTGTGCCCGACCACCATGATCGCTTCCTGGTTGCCGTACTTGGTCAACAGGTCGCGGAACTGAGGAAAAGTGGCGCCGGGACGCAGCGCGGGATCGAGATCAATCTTGCCCTCGCAGGCGAGTTCGTTGGCGACCAGCGCGGCAGTCTGGGTGGCGCGCTTCAGCGGGCTGGAGATGATGACATCGACGTGCGTTTCCAGGACGGCGAGCGCACGGCCGACGTAGCCGCATTGCTCGACGCCTTCGCGGTCGAGGGCACGCTTATCATCCTTGACGGGATCGTTCTTGCTGACACCGGCGGAGGCGTGGCGAAGAAAATAGACGAGCATGAATGAGTTTCAGTTCCAGTTTCAGTTTAGGTTTCAGCGATGAGGATTATCGCACCTTGCGGGCTTGAGGCGCGCGCCGCCTGGCAGTTCGCGTGGGAATATTGTCCACCGTCTGCCGTCCTTCCGCCAGCCCCATGAGGAAATCCTGGGCGGAGAATTCGAGTTTCGGCAATTGCAGCGCGCTGCGCGCGGCCTGGGGCAACTGGCCGGCGTGAACATAGGATCGATCGGGCTGCAGGAACCGCGCCTTCACGGTATCGGCGAGGTAGGCGCCGAGGACCTCCTGCTTGAGGCGCTGGCAAAGGAGCGCGTCGGGGACGGGGAACAGGACTTCCACGCGATCATACAAATTCCGCGGCATCCAGTCGGCGCTGCCGATCCAGACACTTTCTTCGCCGCCGTTGAGGAAATAAAAAATGCGCGAATGCTCCAGGAACCGCCCGACGATGCTGCGCACGCGAATGCGGTCGCTGACGCCGCGCACTCCGGGAACCAGCGAGCACATGCCGCGCACGATCAGGTCAATGTGCACGCCGGCCTGCGAGGCGCGATAGAGCGCCTGGATGACCTGGTTGTCGGTGAGCGCGTTCATCTTGGCGACAATCCGCGCGGGACGCTTGTGGCGGGCGTGGTCGGCCTCGCGGTCGATGAAGTTGATGGTCTTCTGCGCGATGTCGAGCGGCGACACCAGCAGAGGATCGTAGTCGCTCTGCTCGGCGTAGGCGGTGAGGAAGTTGAACACCGCGTGCACCGACGAGGTCATGCGCGCATCGGCGGTGAGCAGGCTCAGGTCGGTGTAGAGCCGCGAGGTGACGTGGTTGTAGTTGCCGGTGCCGAGGTGGGCGTAGCTGCGCGTGGCGCCATCGGGGTCGCGGCGGACCAGCAGGGCGAGCTTGCAGTGCGTTTTGAGCCCGACCAGGCCGTGGAACACCTGCACGCCGGCATCTTCCAGGTGCCGCGCCCAGGTGATGTTGGAAGCTTCATCGAAGCGCGCCTTGAGTTCCACCACGACGGTGACTTCCTTGCGGGCCGCGGCTTCCACCAGCGCGCGCATGATGGGGGAATCCTCGCTGGTGCGATAGAGCGTTTGCTTGATGGAGAGCACGCGCGGATCGGCGGCGGCGGCCTCGATGAATCCCACCACCGTGTCGTAGGAGTCGAAGGGGTGGTGCAGGAGCAGGTCGTGGCGGCGCAGTTCCTCGAAGAGGTCGCGCGACTTGGCGGTGAGGTGGAGCTGGCGCGGAACGAAGGGGCGGAACTTGAGGTCGGGGCGGTCGGATTGCTGGTGGAGGGTGAACAGGCGCGACAGGTTGACGGGCCCATCGGTCTGGAAGACCTGCCAGTTTTCCAACTCGAAGGTGGTGCGCAGGCGCTCGATGATCTCGGGGTCGGCGCCGGCCTCGATTTCCAGGCGCACGGCGTCCCCGCGGCGGCGGTTGTGCAACTCGGTGCGCACCGACTCCAGCAGGTTCCGCGATTCCTCTTCCTGCAAATAAAGATTGCTGTTGCGGGTGACGCGAAAGGCGGCCGAACTCAGGATGTCGTAGCCGCGATACACGCTGGCGGCATGATAGGCGACGAGATCGGCCAGAAAAATGTAGTTGTCGGCGCCCTCGTCCGACGGCAGGCGGACCAGGCGCGGCAGCGAGCGCGGGACGGTGACCACGCCCATGAAGGTGGTGGCAGCGCGGCGCCGGCGCTTGAGCAGGAAGGCGACGCACAGCGCCTTGTTGATGACGCGCGGAAAAGGATGCGCCGGGTCCACCGTCACGGGCGTGAGCAGCGGGTCGAGCTCGCGCTCGTTATATTCGGCGATAAACGATTCCTGCTCGGGGTTGAGATCGTGCAGGGAGAGCACGCGGACGCCGTGCCCGGACAGAGCGGGCAGCAACTGCCGGTTCCAGCAGCGGTACTGGGCGTCCACGAATTCGTGGGCCTCGCGCGCGAGCAGGTCGCGTTCCTCGCTGGGCTCCAGGCCGTCGGCGCCGGCCTCGGTGTAACCATCTTCAATGCGCTGTACCAGGCCGGCAATGCGGACCTCGAAAAATTCGTCCAGATTGTTGGCGGTGATGGCGAGGAATTTCACCCGCTCCAGCGGCGGGTTGCGCTCATCCTCGGCCTCCTCCAGGACACGGCGGTTGAAGGCCAGCCAGGAGACCTCGGGGTTGATGTAAAACGCGGGATTTTCCAGCGAGACGCGGCGCATAAACGCCTAGAGATGTTAGCGGCGAGAGGGCAGGCGCGGCAAGTGTGCCGGAAGGTGTCGGTCGGTCAGTCTATCGGTCGGCCGGTCGGTCATGGCAAATGCGATCGACCGAGAGACCGAGAGACCGAGAGACCGGTTGGCCTAGGAGGCGGCCACGCCGGCCCGGCCCCCGGAGGTCATGCTGAAGGGCAGGATGCGTTTGGGGCCGCGCTTGCGAACGAGCAGCAAGCGAATGCGTTCCAAAAGCTCGACCGGCGCGTACATGCCCTTGGGAAGAAAGACATCGGCCTGCAGGTTCCGCTCGTAGATTTTGACTTTCCCGGAAAACAAGATGGCCGGAGTGTGCGGCGAAAGCTTCTTGATCTCCTCGATCAAGCGGTGGCCGTCGAGCCCGGGCATGATCAGGTCCGACAGGACCAGGTCGATGCCGCCTTGCTTGAATTGCTCCAGCGCGTCGAGGCTGTTGTGGCAGGCGACGACGCGATAGCCGCGGGTTTCCAGCATGACCTTGCGGATGGAGAGGGATTGTTCGTTGTCATCGACGCAGAGAATCGTCCGTTTCGGCTTCATGGCCCTTCCGAAGAGGCTATGGGAGCCGCACCCAGGGCGGCAACTTGCGCCGGCGCCGAGGCGCGGAACTTCCAGAATTTTTGTATCAATAGGGCGAAAAAAACTGCGCGCATCCTACGGGCAGACGAACGCGCTGTAAAGTGGCGCGAAAGATAATAGGCATCTGGGCTATTGAAAAGAATTTTATTTTTGCCGGTTGCGAATTGCCGCGCTGGATGGCATCGCGCGCTCATGCGCGTCAGAGAAACACTTCGCCGCGCATGACCTCCACAGAATTTCCACCGACACGCACAGTGACAATCCGGTCACCGTCGCGTCCGGCGCGGACGACGATGCGGCTCGGCCGCATGATTTCGATCCCCTGCTCGATGGCTGCGCTCTCCTCCGGCTTGGTGACGCCGTGCGCGACCATCCACGCCGCGGTGCAGCCTGCCGCGGACCCGGTGGCGGGGTCCTCGCCGTTATAGAAGATCATGCGCGCGTGCAGGCGGGCGGACTTGTCCACGGTTTCGCGGCTCACGAAATAAAAGAATTTGCCGGCGCTGCGTTCCAGGTACTCGGCAGCGACCTTCAAGTCGGGGTGCAGCGCGCGCATGCCCGCGAGCGTGCGCACTGGCACGATGGTGAAGGCCATGCCAGTGGAAACGGTCTGGATGGGGAGGTCGTCGGCGATGTCGTCCAGCTTCAGGCCCGAGGCCCGGGCAACGTCCTCGCGAGCGTGGCGGGGGCCGAACTCGGGATCGCGCTGCTGCATTTCGCCGAAGACCAGGCCATCAGCGCCGGTGGTGAAGCGGACGGGAATTTTGCCGACGTTGAGGTCCAGCTCGACCAAGCCGGCGCCACCCGTGCCGCGCAACACCGTCGCGGTACCCAGGGTGGGATGTCCGGCGAACGGGAGTTCCTCCTGGGTGGTGAAGATGCGGACGCGGCGCCCGCGCTCGCGTTCGGTGGCCGCGTCCCGTGGGAGAACAAACGTGGTCTCGGAAAAATTGGTCTCCCGCGCCAGCGCCTGCATCTCCGCGTCGCTGAGTCCGCGCGCGTCGGTGAACACGGCGAGCGCGTTGCCCTCGAGCGGACGCGAGGTAAAGACGTCCACCTGCACAAACGGGAACCGGCGTGTGGTCGTGGACATGGAATCGTCGTCAGTCTCCAGTCGTCAGTCGTCAGGCCTGAAGAGTGTGTGTGAGAACTGTGCCGCGCCGCTGGCGCTCGATAATTCTGTTCCACTTTCCCCAGCGCTGCCGCGCTGGGCTAACGAATTCCGCCGCTCCGCGGCTGGATCGTGGGTGCGCTTGGACCACTGCGCTTCCCGAAAGTGAGTTCTCACACAGCTAAAGACCGACGACTGACGAGCCAAGAGTTGAACCATTAAGCCGACTTCTTCTCAGCCGTGTCCTCTTCCATCGGTTGCGGCACGATGCGGATGTAGGGCCGCGGCTCCTTCCACGTGCCGAAAATCTTCTTGGCATCGTCGTTGGAGACGGAGCCGGCAATGATTACGTCTTCGCCCTGCTGCCAATTGGCCGGAGTCGCCACTTTGTGTCTGGCCGTCAGTTGCAAGGAATCGAGGACGCGCAACACTTCGTCGAAGTTGCGCCCGGTGGTCATGGGATAGATGAGGATCAGCTTGACTTTCTTGTCGGGGCCGACCACGAATACATTGCGCACCGTCATATTGTCGGTGGCCGTCCTGCCCTCGCACGAGCCCTCGACGGTGGCGGGCAGCATGCCGTAGAGCTTGGAAATTTTCAGGTCGGTATCGCCGATCATGGGATAGTTGGGCGCGTAGCCCTGGGTTTCCTTGATGTCGTTGGCCCACTTCTTGTGGTTGTCCACGGGGTCCACGCTCAACCCGATGATCTTGGTGTTGCGCCGGTCGAATTCGGGCTTGATCCTGGCCATGTAGCCAAGCTCGGTTGTGCAAATCGGGGTGAAATCCTTGGGGTGAGAGAAAAAGACCGCCCAGGAATCGCCGATCCATTCATGAAATCGAATGCGGCCCTCGGTGGTTTGGGCTTCAAAATCCGGAGCTACATCACCAATCTTCAGACTCATTGCACGCCTCCTTCAATCTTGACGGCCCCGTAACTCGACATGGCAACGCGCACGAAAAAGCTGTGCACGCCTGAGAAGCCAGTTTGCAAGGCAGGACCAACGCTCCATTAGACTCGCGCACATTAGAAAAGACGCAGAAAGGTGAGGCTCTGCATCGAGCCGCACGGCCTCGAAGCGAACCGATTCATCGCCAGGGTCCAACGGGCAACAAAAAAGGCTCCTTCCTTGGCAGAAGGAGCCGTAGAGAGGGAACAACAATTAGCAATTAGAAATCGAACGTCAGCCCGGCCGACAGCCCCTGGAGTCGCGTGCCGTTGAAGCTAAATCCCGTGAAGTCTTTCTTGTCCACCACGATGCCGTGTCCGACGGCGCCTAAATCGTAATGCGCATCGGGGTGGTTAGCCTGACGAGCATATACGAAGTAGGTTGACATGTTCCGGCTGAGCGTATGCTTCACGCCGACGGCGTACATGTTGCTGCTGTTGTTAATTGTGTTGACCGGCGTAAAGGGCGGCCCCCCGGTTGGACAGTTGCCCAGCGCCTCTGGAGAGCAGTTGCCCGGATCACCGGGTGTTTTGCCAGCGTAAATCCATGAGAAATTCAAGGTGTCCTTCTTGGTCAGCTTTTGCCTTATCGCCAGCCAAGTGGCGTTCGGCCGCGAGCGCTCGTTGAGGGTTGGATCAACAATGGGCTGTCCATCCGCGGCGGAGACCGCAGTGGCACCGTAGCGCTTCAGCTTCTCATAGACGAAGCTCGGCGTGGTTCCCGTCTTCTTGAAGGTGTACTCCAGACCGACTTTCCACGCGGATTCGTCGGCGACCCCAATAAGGTCGCCCGTACGGTTGATCTGGCCGTGATGCTCGTACCCAGTGAACGCGTACAGTCCGTAACCGCGGTAAGTGACCGACGCGCTCACCACGTTGCCAAAAGCGCCGTCGTTGCAGGGATTGATATTCGGCGCAACTACCGAGTAGAGGTCTGCTCCTTCGGGGACGTTCCCTTTGTTTGCCCAGCTGAGGGTGAAGGCACCATTGCCGCCGGCGCAATTGGGCTCGCCGCGGGGGTAGCCGCCGTTGTCGCTGGAGCGGTTTTGCCCGGGAGCGAAGAGGATGCTGGCATAGAGCCCCTTATAGGTGGGACTCTCGTACCAGATGGCGTGGGATACGCGGCCCATGAACTCGGCGCGGTTGTCACCACCGCTGTTGCCGATGATGCTCCTTTGGTCGCCGATGGTGTTAATGAAAGGATCGAAGGCGCCAGTCGTCGTTTTCTTGTACGGCGCGTCCTCCTTGCCCAGCTTGACCGCGCCCCACGGACCCGAGACCCCCACATAGGTGTCGCGCGACCCGAGACAGTACTTGCACTGCAGGTCGGAGGTGGGTCCTGGGGTGTCGGACATCATGACCTCGGTCTCGAACTGGAACACGCCGGTCAGATAATCGTTGATCTTGTGCGAGCCCCGAACGCCGAAGTACGACAGGTTGCTGGAAACCTGGCCCAACCAGCCGTTGTTGCCGCGGAAGGCGCCCGTGGGCCCCAGCAGCGGGTTGGTCGCTTCCATGGCTGCAGAGATGCCGTTGTCGACGTAGTCGTACGAGACGTCAGAATGGCCGTAGATCTGGACCCTGGTGCCACCGACGGTCCACTCCAGGTTGTTGGAGGGTTTTTTCTCGGGCGCTTTCTGGTGCACAAGGTTGGCTTGTGCGGTTTGCCCCGAGGCGGCCGCGCCGTAGAGAGCTTCCTCCAGCGATGGCGCGGTGTAGCCGAGCGTCTGCACGTGCGCGCCTTGCGTTCCGGCCGTGGGCAGGACGCGAGCATCGATCGTTCCCAGCCGCTGGGCCAGGTCAGAGACCATCGTTTTCAGCTCTTCAATGGTTTTCTGTTGTGACTCCATTGTTTTCTGTTGTGACGCCAACTCGCCGCGCAACTGCTGAACGTCCTCCTTGCTTGCGCCGGTTGAAGATGACGAATAAGGTTTAGCGGATTTGTCGGCGGGGGTTGCTGGTTCTTCGGCGAAACTGGGCAAGCCCAACACGACGAGGCACACAACGACGACGAGGGAACTGATCAGTGAGTGTCGCATTTGTTCTTCTCTCCGAGAAAGGATTAGAGAAACTTGGGCCCACAACGTGTAGCCAAAAATAGCGACACGAAGACCGGTGGCCAGAAAAGTTTCAGAACAACAGCCACTAACCAGGAAGAGCACCCTTACTCTTCCTGCGAAGCAGCTGCGGATTAAATATCTGACTTCAGACAGATGTCAAGGTTTTGTATCGTCGTACGATTCTTTTCTCAAGAATGGCGCGGAATGGCGCTCTTGCGGGGGATCACGGCTTGGGACCAGCGGAGCGCCGGGCCGGTCGATTCGGTGCGCAGTGGAGGGCGCCCGCAGCAGCGTGGTGAGAGCGCGTTCGTACCCGGCGATGTGCGGCGCGAGGCGGATGGCTTCGCGCAGGTGCCGCTCGGCCGCGTCGCGCTTCCCTTCGGTTTGCTCCAGCACGGCGAGTTCGTAGAGCGCGGTGGATCGCGTGTCGTTGTCGCCGCCGATGGCCAGCACGCGTTCCAGGTAGGGCCGGGCGGCGTCGTAGCGGCGAAGGGTGTAATAGTGGTGCGCCAGGGCGAAGTTGAACTTCGCCGACCGCGGGTAGTACTGCAACGCGGACTGCAGGGTGGCCGCGGCCTTGTCCGGCGCTCCGGCAGCGTCATAGGTGTCGGCCAGCAGGCTGAGCGCGTCGGGATTGGCGGGCGCCACCGCAACCGCGCGTTCGCAGACGTCGAGGTCGCTGTCCCAGAACCGCGCCTCGCGGGCACTGATGCCCGCCAGAACCGCCGACAGGACCAGGGCCGCGATGGCAGGCGCGTGCTCCGAGCGGCAATGCACCCACCCCGCCGCACGCTGCAACAACACGGCCAGCATCAGCGCAATCCCGAACGATGGCAGGTAGAGATGCCGGTCGTGCAGTTGCACCCAACTGAATTCACCGATGACCGGCAGCAGCGTAAGCAGGAACCAGGCGGCAGCAAACTTCAGCACCGGAAGCTTCCGCGTCCAGCGCCAATACAGCAGCGCCGCAATTGCCAGCGCCACGGCGGGCAACAAAACGTAAGCGGCGGAAAACTGCGCAATATTGACCAGCGGATAGAACGCGCTCAGTCCCCAGGGCCGCACCATCTGCCTGACCAGTAACCAGAAGGCGAGGGGCGCGTTCAAGAACACGTGTTCCAGGGATCTGGGGACGGCGGTATCTCCGAATCCGTGCAATACCGCCGTGCGCACGACGACGAAAGCGGCCGCGACGGAGAACAGCGGCGCCAGGCAAAGGAGCACCTGTCGCCAGCCGGCGTTTTGCTCATGGCTGCGCGGGATCATCACTTCGAACGCGATGACGATCGCCGGGACCACGACCGAGGTTTCCTTGGTGAGCAGCGCGGCGGCCAAGCACGCTGCCGAAGCCGCCAGCCACGGCCACTGCCGGCGGGGCCGGTTGCGCGCGTGGATGTACGCGATGAGCGTGGCGAACACGAATACGGCTTGCAGCGGCTCGGTCGCGCCTGCAATCCAGGCTACGCTCTCGACTTTTGTCGGATGAACCGCAAACAGCAGCGCGGCAATCGCCGCCGCAGAAGCGTCCTGCAGCAGCATCCTGGCAAGCTGGTAGGCGAGGCAGACGGCGGCCATGTGGGTCAAAACCGCCGCCACATGAAACCAGCCGGGCGCGCTGCCCAACAGATGTTGCACCATCCACAACCACGCCAGGTACATCGGGCGGTAATGGCGGGCGGGCATGGCAGTGTCCAGGTAGGCGGAGGAGTGCTGAGTGAAGATCAGCTTGAGGCCCGACCAGGACTGCAGCCAGGGGTTGGCCGTGATCAGCCCGAAGTCGTCATACACAAAGCCGAAATTTACGGTTTGAGCGTAGGCGGCAATGACGGCCATCAAACTGAAGCGCAGCAGCGCGTCGCTGCCAAGCAGGCGGGGCCATCGCGGAGTTTGCATAGCCGCTTTGAGGCAGAATTATATGCGAGTTGGCGCGGCGACCGAGGTTATTCGCGCGGGTGCATGGGCGCGTCCGCTCGGCTGGTTCCCGGCGGACTCCCGCGCCATGCCGGGCACTCGCAGTGACATCGCAAGACGACGCATTTGCGGCTTGACCGTGGGAATCAGGTCGTCAATAATCCCGCGCACCCGAAACGAGTACCTGATGTGCGGCTGTCATGGAGCAGCGGCCGGACGTGCGTCAGTCACCCAAGAGGTGGGATTGTCCCGGCACCGGGCACCTTGTCTTCCTCAATCATCATTAAGGAGAAGCAAACATGAGGTTGCGACTCACGCTGGTATTCCTACTGTGCGGAGCCGTGTCGCTGGCTGCGCAGACATTCCGCGGGACCATTCTGGGGACCGTGACCGATAGCACGGGCGCCGTGCTCACCGGCGCGAGCGTGGCCGCGCGCAATACGGCGACCGGACTGCAACGCACCACCCAGACCAGCGGCGACGGCAGCTACAGCATCCCGGAACTGCCGATCGGCACGTATGAAGTGACGGCTTCGCAGGCCGGATTTCAGACCTGGGTGACGCGGGTGGATGTCACGGTCGCCAGCGAACGCAGAGTGGATGCCCAGCTTAAACCGGGCTCGGTCACGGAAAAAGTCGAGGTCTCCGCCGAGTCGCTTCCCCAGGTGGAAACCACCAGCGATACGCTCGGCACCACCTACATCGCCAGCGCGATCAAGGACCTGCCGGTGAACGGGCGGGACTATCAAAAACTGATTTTTCTGACACCCGGCATTTCCGGTTCGCCGGACCAGATCACCGACTCGCCGGGATCGTTCGGAATCTTTTCCATGAACGGCGCCCGGGGCCGCTCCAATAACTTCCTTCTCGACGGCACCGACATGAACGACGGCTACCGCAATGACCCGGCGATCAATGAAGCCGGCGTGTTTGGTACGCCCGCCACCATCCTTCCGGTGGATGCGGTTGCGGAATTGCGTGTGCTCTCCAACTTCGAGCCCGAGTACGGCCGCAACGCCGGCGCGGTGATCAATATCGTCACCAAGAGCGGGACCAACAACCTGCACGGCTCGCTGATCGAATACTTCCGCAACAATGCGCTGGACGCCCGCAATTTCTTTAACTTCAGGGGCCAGCCGCAAGCGCAATTTCAAAACAACCAGTTTGGCGGCTCGCTGGGCGGGCCGATCGTCAAGAACAAGACATTTTTCTTCGTGAACTATGAAGGGCAGCGCGAAAAGGTAGGCGTCGTGACCCTGGCGTGCGTGCCCGATCCGGCGCAGATTGCGGCCGACGGCGGCGCGAGCAACCCGGTGATTGCGGCCCTGCTGGCGCGGAATCCGTGGCCGAAGCCCAACATTCCCGGCGCGGTAGCGGATGACACGGGCTGCCACGGCAATCCCAACGCTTCCCTGACCTCTCCCTCGAGCAACCGCATTGACAGCCTGATCGCCAAGATTGACCACAACTTCAACGCGTCCAACGTTCTGACCGGCCGCTATTATTTCGGCGACAGCGACCAGTCGTTCCCGCTGGCGCTGACCGCGGGCGGAGGCCAGCTTCCCGGCTTCAACACCGACACGCCGACGCGGGTGCAGTTGGTGTCGCTCTCGTATGTGCGGGTGGTCTCGCCGACGAAAGTGAACGAGTTGCGCTTCGGCTGGAACCGTTTCGTAGAGGACTTCTTGGCGCAGGACCGCGCCTTCAAGCCGAGCTCGATCGGGCTGAACGTGGGTACGGGCATTCCCGACCAGGGCCTGCCGTTATTGCTGGTCAGCGGATTCTCGCAAGTCGGCGCCAACCAGGGCGACCCGCGCGGCCGAGTCGACCAGAATTACCAACTGCTCGACAACTTCTCCTGGAAACACAACAGCCACGATATCAAGTTCGGCGTCGAAGTTCGGCGCACCACCGTGTCGCAGTTTTTCGACCGCTACTCGCGCGGCAAGCTCACGTTCGACAATCTTTCCGATTTCCTCAGCGGCACGATTGACGGCGGGTTCCAGTATCTCGGCAACACCCGGCGCAACACGTATCAAAACGGCTTCGGCTTCTTCATCCAGGACGGATGGCGCGCCACACCGCACTTGACGATCAATTACGGATTGCGCTGGGATTATTTTGGCGTTGTCGGGGAAAAGAACAACCTGCTCAGCAACATCACCAGCACCGACCTGGCGGCGGGAACGGTGACGCTAACGCAGGTGGGAGCGCCGGGGCTGAAGCAACTGTACCGCCCCGATTACAGGAATTTTGCGCCCCGCGCCAGCTTCGCCTGGGACGTCACCGGCAAGGGCAAGACGGTGGTGCGCGGCGGTATCGGCATGTTCTACGACGCGTTCTCGCAGGACTTCTTCCTCGGCCACCTGCCCTACCCGCCGTACTTCGATCCGGGTCCGGCGTATAACCCGATCGGGCCGGCGCCGATCTATTCCGCCGGGGCCGCCGCCAGCATCGTCAAGGGAGTGCCGGTATATGGGCCGACCAATGCATGCAATTTCGAGTGCGACATTTTCTCCGTGGCGCGCAACGTCCGCACGCCATACATGGAGAATTACAACGTCAACATCCAGCAGCAGCTCGGCAACAAAGTGATGATGCAGGTCGGCTATGTGGGCTCGCAAGGCCACCGGCTGTTCCGCTTCCGCGACATCAACCAGCCGAGCCAGGCGGACATCACCGCGGCGGACCTGGCCAACGGGGTCAGCAGCTACGGCGTGCCGCGCCCCTTTGGCAACAATACCTACGGGGCGTTTTACATCCTGCAGCAGGAGACGACGGCACATTCCAACTACAACGCTCTGCAGGCCAGCCTGCGGGTGAACGGGTGGCACGGGATCACTTCGATCCTGAATTACGTCTGGTCGCGTTCCTTCGACAATGCGAGCGACGGCGAGGACTTCGAGCCCAATGCGGCGCAACCGAACGACAGCACGCGGCCCAACCTGGAATACGGACCTTCCAACTTTGACGTTCCCCAGCGCTTTACCTGGATCTTCGGATACGAATTGCCGAAGCAGGGCGGCAGCGCGCAGTGGCTGAAGAACGGGTGGGGAATCAACAGCACGCTGACGGTGCAAAGCGGCCAGCCGTTCCAGCTCAATTACAACTTCCAGGACGATTTCAGCGGCAGCGGCGAAGGATTTGACCGGCCTGACGTGGTGGGCCCCATCGTGTTCCACAAGCACAACCCGTTCAACTTCCTGGACATGAGCGCCTTTGCGATTCCCTGCACCATTCTCCCGAGCGTGGTGGCGGCGGCGGCGCCGACGGGCACGGCGGCCGACTGCGTCCCGGGCACGCGGCACTTCGGAAACATGGGACGCAATTCGCTGCGCGGCCCCGCGTTCCAGCAATGGGACCTGGCCGTGTCCAAGAACATCAACGTCACCGAACACGCAGTCGTGCAGCTTCGCGCCGAGATCTTCAACGCGCTCAATCATCCGAACTTCGCCAGCCCGTTCCTGCCGAATTTCATTGCCGACGCCGGCCAGACCGGCACCTACGGTTTGAAAGGCAATCGCGAGGTAACGACGGGCGGGTTTGTGCTGGGCGCCACCGGCGACGTTGGCGTCGGCAATCCGTTCCTGGGAGGCGGCGGCCCGCGCGGCATTCAACTGGCGGCGAAGTTCACGTTCTGACCATCCCGGCAGAAGGCGCGCGGACGTGACCCGATTTTGTCGGGCGCGCCCGCGCGCGTTACACTCACGATGAGCCGATCACTCTCCCGCCGACAGCCCGCCAACCGGCGCCTGGAGCCAAACGGAAGCGCATGGGGTCCGGTGATCCTCCTGGTCTTCAAAACCAGCGCTCGACAGCTTTGCGCTGCCGAGGGTCGGTTCGACTCCGACACGCTTCCGCCAAAGACCCGTAACTTCCTTTTAGCCACAGAGGACACAGAGGAAAAACGGGGATGCAGTTACCAGTTGCCGATTGCTGATTGCCCATTTCCCAGAGCGGCTAGCGCAATTGGCAATCAGCAATCGGCAGAAGTTTTGTTCCTCTTCCCTCTGTGGCCTCTGTGGCGAAATTGAAAATGGCTGCGAGTTGCCGCCTGGCGGGTGTACTATCCGGGTCTCCACGGAGCACTCCACGTCGCAGGTGCCTGCATGAACCGCCATCGCCATCCCAAGCAAGCCGCCATCCTTCTGCTGACTCTAGCCGCAACCTACTTTGTTTTTTCGCAGTCGGCGCAGGACCAGACGGCCACGCCGGTGGTGCGTGTCACAACCAGGCTGGTGGTCCTCGATGTGGTGGCAACCGGCAAAGACGGCAAGCCGATTACGGATCTGAAGGCGGAAGACTTCACGGTCGAGGACAGCGGCAAGAAACAGAAAATCGCGATTTTCGACTTGCAGCACGCACCCGCACAGCCGGTCCGTCAATCGCTCCCGCCCAACGTCTTCAGCAACCGGCCGGAGTACACCATGCCGAGCGGCCCGGTGACGGTGTTGCTGATCGATGGCTTGAACACTCCCTTCGCCGACCAGGCGCGGGCGCGCACAGAGCTAATCCGCTATGCCGCCGAGCAGGTGAAACCCGGCCAGCAAACCGCCGTCTATGCGCTGGGCAACAATCTGTACAAGATGCTGGATTTCACCAGCGATCCCCAAGTTTTGAAACAAGCGCTGGAGTCGTTCCAGCCGATGAATCTTCCTCAGCACGGGCAGGCCATGGCGCCGATTGCACCTTCGCCCGTCATTGCGTCGGGCGGAAACACTCGTACAGGCACCGCACCGTCGGGAGCGACCGCCTCCACCTTGGGCATCATGCAGCAATTCCAGGCCGAACAGGGAACCCCGATGTTGCAGGCGCGAATCGGCACCACACTGGCGGCGATGACGTTGATCGCGCGCGAACTCGGGGGGAAGCCGGGAAGAAAAAACCTGGTGTGGGTGACGGCGGGCTTTCCCGTTAGCCTGGTTCCCTCCACCAATGAAGTGACGTTTGTCCCCATGGGAAGAGATAGCAAGGGTGGCGAGCCGCTGCCGCAGGAGCAGACCTACGGGGCATTCAATCAGCAGGTACGGCAAGAGAGCAGCGAAGGCGTGCGCCGTACCGCTGCCCTGCTTTCCGATGCGCAGATCGCAATTTACCCGGTGGACGCGCGCGGCCTGATCGGCGCTTCCGGCATTTCGGACGCGACCAGCCAAGGCGTGAATAGCGCGGGTCTGTTAAAAATAGGAAACGATTACGGCTCCTCGGTCTCAAGCGCCGGCGGCGGCATGGTGGATTCGCAGGCGAGCATGGTGGACATTGCCGCCGAAACCGGCGGGCGCGTGTTTAAGAATCGCAACGACATTGACAATTCGGTCGCGGTTGCCAGCAACGATGGTGGGACCTGCTACACGCTCGGCTACTACCCCGGCAGAAAGAAAGCCGACAATGCCTTCCACAAGTTCAACGTATCGGTGAACCGGCCGGGAGTGCAGCTTCGCTATCGGCGTGGCTATTTCGCCGTCGAACCCGGCAAGAGCAGCGCCAAAGACAAGGATGCCGAACTGACGGCCATGTTATTCAACGTAAATGTGCAGGAGACCATGGTGCTGTTCGACGCCCAAGTGGTGGCCCCGGCACCCGCCGCCAAGGTGCAGTTGCCGGTGAGATTCCTGGTGAGACCGGACAGTTTTATCGCCGACGAGGAGAAGGGCGGCGTCAAGGTGGACCTGGATTTTGTGGTGGCGGCGATCACGGCGGATGGCCGCCTGGCGGCGAGAGAAGCGAAGACGGTGAATGCCAGCCTCGATCCAGCCCAGTTCGCGCAGGTGAAACAGCGCGGCCTGATGCTGCCGGTGGAAGTCGCCCTGCCGCCGGGCAGCTACAAGTTGCGCCTCGCGGTCCGCGACAACCGCACCGGATACCTGGGCACGCTGACCGCACCCATCACCCTGGCCAAACCCTGATGGCTGAAACCTATCGCGCGATACGGCACCCGTCAGCTAGAGCGTTTCCAGAGTCGGTGTGCCCGCCAACACAAACCCGAGATCCCTCGACTCGGGTTTCCCGCGCACGACCACCCCAGCACGCCAAAAGCAGGCGTGCCGGGGACCCCGGTTACAAAAGCGCGCGGGAGCCCTCCCTCGCTCGGGATGACAGTAAGGTATGTGAGGTATGGAACTGCTCTAATTAACGGTTACGGTAATGGTCGCCGAGTGGGTCAGAGAGCCGCTGATCGCAGTCACCGTCACCGTGCCGGTTCCCGTGACCGTACTGCCGCTGGACGCGGATGGGGTGGTTGAACTGCTTCCGCCACCGCAGCCGATCATGATCGCGATTGCGATGATCAGCATCACGGCCAGGATTGCCATCTTCGTTTTCTTCGACGTGCGCTGCCGCTTGCCGGCAATCATCAATCCCATGGCGATGGCGAAGGAACCGTCAGTCCAGGGGAAGAAGCGCGGAAACAGGCGTGGCGGGCGCAGGCTGGAGCGCGTTGTGGGAGCGGTGACGGTGACGGTGGCGGTCCCCGAGTTGGTCACCGAAGCCGGCAAAACCGAGCACGTGGTTCCGGGCAGCGATGAGGACACGCTGCAACTCAGGTTGACGCTTCCGGTAAACCCGTTCAGCGCGGTAATCGTCAGCGTCGATGTGCCGACATTGGCGGTGGCGCCGGCGGTCAACGTCAAGCTGGCGGGCGAAACGCCGGCCTGGAAATCCGGGGTCGAACTGCTCCATTCCATGACCAGGTTGAACGCATTCACGGAACCCAGCCCGGTGACCGGGTCATAGCCGACGCCGGCGCTGTATCCGATCGAAGTGGTTCCCGAGGGACAATTGGTCGTTCCCGGGGTGCACGGTACCTTGTTGTCGCCGGTGGTAATGTCGTGAAATGCGTCGGTGGAAGTGCCGGCCAACTGGTACAGCCGCGGGTTGACGTTGCCTTGTGCCGCGCTCAGCTTCTGGTTAATGAGCGCCACAATTCCTGCAAATGTCGGCACTCCCGCCGATGTGCCGCCAACGACGAACAGACTGTTGTTCGCTGTGCGAAAACCATTGACGCAGCTCCCCTGCGAGCAGATCAGGTAGCCATCGTGATCGAAGGAAGCGGCAAACGAAATGTCGGGAACGTCGCGCTGGCCGTCGTTGGGAACGCCCATGCCGGTTTGCCAGATCGGCTTAGCGAACAGCTTGCTCACACCGCCGCCGGTGGCGGCTAGCGATCCGCCATTCGCGATTTCAAAAGCGGTGTCGTTCCAAGCCGTCTCCGGGATGTACGACAATGCCGAGCCGTTGTTGGCGTTGTTGGTCGAGCTCCAGAATGTCCCCGAGCCCTCGTTGAAGGTGGTGCCGCCGACGCCGGTGACGTAGGGCAGCGCCGCGGGAACGTCCACTTGCAGGCCGAAGATTGCCGACGTTACGACCGAAGTGGCAGTGAGCGGGTAGTCGCAATCGGCGGCGCCGCTGTCGCCGGATGGCCCCACGATGGTCTGGCCCTGCGCGTTCGCCTGCTGGCCCCAGGCAACCAGCGTGTTGATGTCCGAAGTGCTGAAATTCGGCTCGCAATCGCCGTAGCTGATGCTGATCACCGGCGCCAGGTTCTGCGAGATGGCGTAATTCAGCGAGTCGAATGCGCCGTTGTTGGAATTGACGTAGACGATGGTGGCTTTGGGCGCGACCGCTCCCGACCACTCCACATCCAGGTCCGCTTCGCCGATATCGCCATTCACCACGCCGGGGTCGGCCGAACCCGGCACCAGAACCACGGTGGGCGCGCTCGCCGGCAGCCCGGAAACGCTGCGGAAGGTCGCAATGTCCGACAGAATCAGGTCGGTCTGGCCCATGACGGCGATTTTCTGCCCGGTGCCGTCAAGACCGGAGTTGTACAACGGCTTCAGGTTGTAGATGGTGGCGAAGTCGTCGGGAGCAAGGAAATGGCTGCCGCTGATGTTGGAGGTGAACTTCGCCACGCCGCCGCGCGGCTTGGGACGAAAGTCGTTCAAGCCGCGAATGCCGGCGACCACGTTGGCCAGCGGCCACGGCAACTTCGGGTCGGAAACATTGGCGTAATGTAACTCGCCGTTCACCAGGTAGTGATGGATGGGCGTGCCGAAGGCCGCTTCCACCTGCGCCGCCGTGCCGCTGAAAGCCACGTAGGAGCGGCTGCGCGCGGTTTCATCCACGGAAAATCCCTGGCCCTGGAGCCAGTCAACGACTTTGCCGATATCGCTCGCGCTCAGCCCGAAGCGGTCGGCGAACTGCTCCGGCGACAACCACTGGTGGTAATAAGGTGAAAGCGGATTCTGCTGCTCGCTGAGGATTGCGGCCAGGTCGGCCTGCTGCGCCGCACTGCGACTGAACGTCATCACCATGCGGTTCAGCATCATGGAGCCGGCGGCTTCGCCCTGATCGTTTTCGGTTCGGGCGAAGGGATGAACGTTGCCGCGCACCGGCTGGCTCTCGCTGACCTGGATCGGCTGAGCGATGCGGTCGTGGACCTGCGCGGGCAGCGATGCCGGAAATAACAAAGTTGCCAGTGACAAAAGCAGGAGAATGAAAAAGCCCGTCAATCTGCGTCGCATGACACCTTCACAAATGGGAAATGCGGAGACTCGCTCCGTGTTGTGGTGCGCAAGCTAGCCCAGTGGCCGGGCTAATGAGCTTGCAAACACCGCGAAGCAAGGAAAGTTTCACCTGCCCATGATGTTAGCAGGTTGAGCCTTCGTCTTGTCAGCGCCCGCCGCCGGTCGCCGTTCCCTTGGTCGGGTGATAGTTGGGGAAGGGCTGGTGATCAACCGATTTGCGCGGCGATTTCTTTAACTGGTCCAGCACCAGGTCCACCGCCTTCTCCAGTTGCGGATCGCGGCCCAGGCGCCATGCCGCGGGATCGAACGGGACCTCGTAATCGGGTGGCACACCGACGTTCTCCACGTCCCACTCGCCTTGCGGGTTGTAAAACGCCACCCGCGGCGCCGTGACCGAGCCGCCATCCATCAGCGGCGGGTAATCGTAAATCCCGACCAGCCCGCCCCAGGTGCGCGTGCCCACCAGCGGCCCGATCTTTTCGTGGCGGAAGTACCACGGCAGGGCGTCGCCGCCGGAACCGGCGTACATATTGGTCACCATCACCTTGGGGCCGAAGATCGAACCCACCGGAGTAGTGAACGTGTGCCCCTCGCGCGTGAACCAGTAGTTCATCAGCGGCTTGCGCAAATTGTCGATGATGTAGTCCGCCGCCTGGCCGCCGCGATTGAAGCGCTCGTCCAACACCGCGCCCTGGGCGTTAATCTGCGCGTAGAAGTAGCGGTTGAAATATGTGTAGCCGCCCACCGCCGTGTCCGGCAGATAGACGTAGGCCACGCGCCCGCCGCCCAATTCCTCGACCTTGCGGCGGTTGGCGTCAATCCAAGCGCGATTGCGCAGGTTGGTTTCGTTATCGATGGGCACCACGGTGGCGGTGCGCGCGCCCTTGCCGCCGGGATCGCCGCCGACCTTGATCACCACCGACTTGCCCGCCGTCGCCTGGAAGAAACTGAAAAGGTTGTCCGATCCCTTCAGCTCGCGTCCCGCCACCTCCAGCAGGTAATCACCTTGCTTGACGTTGACGCCCGGCTCGGTGAGCGGCGCGCGCAGTTCGGGGTTCCAGTTCTCGCCCTGGTAGATTTTCGCAAAACGGTAACGGCCATTCTCGATCTTGTAATCGGCGCCGAGCAGCCCCGTCTTGGGCTGCGTGGAACGAGGCGCCTGCGGCGGGCGCACGTTCATGTGCCCGACCGACATTTCGCCGAGCATATCGGTGAAGACATAGTCCAGATCGGCGCGGCTGGCCACCGCCTCGATGAAGGGCGCGTAATACTTCTCCGCCGAGCGCCAGTTCACGCCGTGCAGGTTGGGGTCATAGAAGAAGTCGCGCTCGATGCGCCACACTTCGCGATACTCCTGCTGCCACTCGGCGCGCGGATCAACGTAGACCTCCATGTCATCGAGCTTCAGCGGCATGCCGGCGATACGCGGGCCCTGCTCGGCTGCGGCACCCGATGGCGGCGGCTCGCCCGACTTGCTGGGCGGCGGCACGCCGGCGATCAGCCACCTGGCGTGCGCCCCTGCGCCCTGCCGGTACAACATCTTTTTGCCGTCGAAAGAAAGCGTGAAGGCGGTCACGCCGTCGAGCAGCTTGGTGGTCTTGCGCGGCTCCAGTTCAAAGCGGTACACCGTCGCGCTTCCGCCTCCCGGGCCGGCGGCCGGCACCACGGGCCGCTCGCCCAGATAAATCATGCCGCTGGCGCCCGCCTCCAGCCCGACATAGTTGCGCGCCGGGATGGGCAGAGCCTGGATGCGCTGGTCAATGTTCTCGAAGTCAATCTTGACGTTCACCGGCTGCTTGGGCTTCTTGTCGGCGGTTTTCTCGTCGCTCGCGGCGCCCTTTTCTTCGCCGCCGGATGCCTGCATGGCGAGCGGTTGGCCCACCCTTACGTCGCCCGGGTTTGGCGACGTAGGGTGGGGATTTTCCTCAACCGCCGCCTTCTCTTCATCGCTCTGCGGCGCAATCGGCGACGGCAGGTCTTTGCGCAGTACGACGACGTACACGCTGCGCGTCACCGGGCGCGCGAAGCTGGACAGATCGAGCCATCCATTGGTCGGCCCGACATTGGTGCTGGCGGTGAAGTACAGATACTTGCCGTCGCGGTCGAAGGCGGCGTAGCGCGCATCGCTCATGCCGTCGGTGATCTGCTGCGCTTTGCCGCTCTCCAGCGAGTACACGAAGACGGCGCGCATGTGGCTGGGAAGCTGCCTGGTGTAGGCGATCCACTTGCTGTCGGGCGCCCATGTCGGGTCCAAGTAGTGGGACGGCGCCTCGTAGTAGTCCGTGTCCAGCTTCACCGGCGAGCCCTTCGCCAGGTCCACGTACCAGAGGTTGAGCCGCTTGTCGGTGTAAGCGATCTTCTTGCTGTCGGGCGACCACTTGGGCTCGTAGTAAAACGACGGCGGCTCGCCCAATCCGATCTTCTTCAGTTCCGTGCCGTCCTGCGAGCGCAGGTGCAGCGCGTACTCGCCGCTCTCGTCGGAAAAGTAGGCAATCCACTTGCCGTCGGGCGACCACGCCGGGTCGCGCTCGGCCGCGGCAGTGGTATTGGTCAGGTTGCGAATATCGCCTTTGTCCGCCGGAACGCTGAAGATTTCCCCGTGCGCTTCGAAGACGGCGCGCACCCCGGTCGGCGAAATGGCGTAATTTTGAATGTGGTCGCCGGCTTTCACATAATGCGGCCGCAAGCTGGGCAGGTCGCCGGCCACCTCGACGTTGATCGCCGCTGATTTCCCGCTGCGCAGGTCAAGCCGGTGCAACGAACCGAGCTGCTCATACACGATTTCCCCCGGCGCGGCCGAGGCGCACTTGATGTCGGAGGTCGGCGGCAGCACCTGCTCCACCTTCTTGCTGCGCGTGTCGTACGCAAACATCGTGACCGGACCGTCGCGGTCGGAGAGGAAGTAAATCTTTTCGCCGATCCAGAGAGGATTGAAGTCGTTGGAATTGTTCTCGCGAGGAATTTCGATGACGCTGGAATCGGACAATTCCGCGATCCAGACGCGC
This sequence comes from Terriglobia bacterium, assembly GCA_963760265.1. Classification (GTDB taxonomy): domain Bacteria; phylum Acidobacteriota; class Terriglobia; order Terriglobales; family Acidobacteriaceae; genus JAIQGF01. The sequence goes on along the minus strand of CAVXCR010000036.1, from coordinate 20,272 downwards.
GCCGTGCGCCCGCCGCGATAGTTCTTCCACGCGCGGCCCGGCTGCCAGTTCCACACCGGCACGTACGCCAGCCGCTTGCCGTCGGGCGAGAACGATCCCATCACGCCTTCCGGCAGCGGAATTTCATGCGGCAGCCCGCCCTCCAAAGAGACCGTGAACAGGCGGTCGAATCCGGCGTAACTGTCGCGCGAGGAGCGGAACAGGACCTGCTTGCTGTCGGGCGTCCACCCAACCACCACGTCGGCCACGGGATGAAATGTCAGCCGCGCCGGCACTCCGCCGCTCGCCGACATCACGTAGACGTCCGCATTGCCGTCATAGGCGCCGGTGTAAGCGATCCATTTGCCGTCGGGAGAAATCGCCGCGTCGGTCTTGGTTCCGGCGCCAGTGGTGAGCGGGTGAGCCGGGCCGCCGTCGCGAGGCGCGCTCCAAAGATCGTCGCCGTAGCTGAATACCAGTTGCGACGCGCCGGCCGCCGGTTTGTGCAGCAGCAACGGCTTCTGCGCCTGGGCCAGGATTGCGAAGGACAGTATGAATGCACAGCACAGCCAGTTCCTCATGACACACGTCTCCTGTACTTTGGCTCGCGGGAAGCATGAATTATACGCGCCGGAAAGGCAGTGGTCAGTGACCAGTGGTCAGTAGCAGGACCCTTGTACCGGCCACTGATCACTGACCACTTTTCTTACTCCAGCACGAAGATGTTCTTCTTCGCGCACATGTCTTTCAGGATCTTCGGCCACACGGTCACGCTGACCTCGCCCAGGTGCGCCTTGCGGAGCAGCGTCATCAGGGTGCGCGCCTGCCCGATGCCGCCGCCGATGGACAGCGGTATCTCGTTCCTGACGATCGCCTGGTGATAAGGGAACTTCAGGAAATCGGTCAGGTTCGACAACTCGAGCTGCTTCTTCAGCGTCTCGGCGTTCACCCGGATTCCCATGGACGTCAGTTCGTGACGCCGCTTGGTCACGTGGTTCCACACCAGGATGTCGCCGTTGAGCCCGTGCGTGTTCTTGCCGGTTTCATGGCGCGTGTCGGTAACCCAGTCGTCGTAATCGGCGGCGCGGTTCTCGTGCGGCAGTCCGTCGTCGAGCGGCCACCCGATGCCGATGATGAAAATCGCCGGATATTTCTGCAGCACCTGGGTCTCACGCTGCTTGCGCGGCAGGTCGGGAAACATTTCAAGAATCTCTTCCGCGTGCAGGAAGGTCAGCTTTTCCGGCAGGTTGGGATAGCGCGGGTCCTTGAGCTTGGGGAACATGTCCTGGACGAAGCTCTCCGCCCCGACCAGCACTTTCCAGATGCGGCCGACGACTTCCTTCAGAAACGCGAGGTTGCGCTGCTCCGGCCGGATGACGCGCTCCCAGTCCCACTGGTCCACGTAGCAGGAATGGTCGTGATCGAGGAAGTAGTCCTTGCGCACGGCGCGCATGTCGGTGCAGAGGCCCTCGCCGATTTTGCAGTCGAACTGGCGCAGCGCCATGCGTTTCCACTTCGTCGCCGCCTGCACCACCTGCGCATCCACCGGGTGCTTGCCATGATCGTTGGAGATGTGGAACTGGATGGGAGTGCGCGAGCCGTCGCGGTCCAGCAGGTCGTTGACGCCGCTTTCCACGTCCACGATCAGCGGCACGGTGACCATCATTAAATCGAGTTCCTTGCAGAGGTTTTCCTCGATGTAGTTCTTGGCGGCGAAGATCGCTTTCTGGGTTTCGCGCGGCGCGAGCAGCGAGCGGTAATCGTTGGGCAGGATCTTTTCCAGTTCGGTGTAGTCGCCGATGCCCGGTCCGGCGAGGTCGGCCTTCTTGGTTTCCAGGGTTGCCATGCGTGCGTCTCCTGTTCGGCGGAAGTGACAAATGTCCAACCCCTCAATTTCCCCCGGCGCGGGCCGCCCGGCAGTGCCGTTCGTCACCATACCGTGTGCGCCGGTCTCAACTGGGAACTTGCTCCGGTGAAGACCTCGGAGCCTTACATGAACGCCACCGGCGCCGGCAGCGCGCCCTCGATCTCTTCCACCTCTTCCTTGCTGAGCCGGAAGTCCAGCGCGCCGATGAAGCCATCCACCTGCCCGGGCCGGCGCGCGCCCACAATGGCGCCCGCGACCTCCGGGCGGCGCAGCGTCCAGGCAATCGCCACTTCGCCGGGCGTGCGACGGTGGCGTTTGCCAATGGCGCGCAGCACTTCCACCAACTCGAGCGCGTTGCTGAACGCCGGTTCCTGGAAGGCCGGACTACGCCGCCGCCAATCGCCCGGCGCCAGCGACTGCAGCCGCTCGCGCGTCATGCTCCCGCTCAATAATCCGCTGTGCATGGGCGAAAAGACGATGACGCCGATGTTGTGTCGGCTGCAGTACGGCAAGATGCGGTCTTCGATGTCGCGCATCAGCATGGAGTAGGGTGGCTGCAGCGTGCTGATGGGCGCGATCCGCCGCGCACGCTCCATCTGCGGGACATCGAAATTCGACACCCCGATGTAGCGAACTTTGCCCTCGCGCTGCAGCTCCGCCATGGCGTCCCAGCCTTCTTCGAGATCGGGAACGGGATCGCCGGGCGTCTGCGTCGGCCAGTGCACCTGGTAGAGATCAATCACCTCGGTCTGCAAGCGCTGCAGGCTGTTTTCACATTCGCGGCGGATGGACTCGCGCTTCAGGGTGTGCGAGACGTTGCCTTTCGCGTCCCAAACCAGGCTGCACTTGGTGAAAACGAAAGGACGCTGCGCGCCCTTGAACTGCTTCACCGCGCGGGCAACCATTTGCTCCGAGTGGCCCAGGCCATAGACGGCGGCCGTATCAATCCAGTTGATTCCCTTCTCCAGCGCCCGGTGAATGGCGGCCAGGGATTCCGCGTCGTCCTGCGGCCCCCAGCCGTAGGCCCACTCGCCGCCGATCGCCCAGGTCCCGAGCCCGATGGCAGTAACGTGGAAATCGGTGTTGCCCAGCTTGCGCAGTTCCACAATGCCCTCCCCACGCGCCCATGCAACCATCGAATCTAACAGGCTTTGGTTTCGGATGCAGCGCCATCGGCCAGTAGGACAGCAACCGAGGTAATCTCGTCCTCGGCCGGCATCCGGCCTAGTATTGATGCATGATTGCAACGGCGCACTCTTCCGGGCCGTTCGAGGTCCAACGCAAGTGGAAGCGCTACCAGATCCGCGTTCCGGTGCGGTTGGTGGTGCATCGCGGCGATCTCACCGCGCGCATCAACGGGCGCGGCACCGAGCTCAATGAGGGTGGCATGTGCATCTTCGCCGGCGTGGAACTCAATCTCGGCGACCAGATCGAGCTGGAATTTACCGCTCCCTACGCGCCCGATGCGCTGCGCGTTTGGGCCTCGGTGCGCAATCGCTATGGCTACTACTACGGCCTGGAATTTCTTACCGAGAACGCCGGCGAGCGCGAAGAGGTTGAACACTTCCGCGAAGTGCTCCGCAGCGCCACCGGCAACGCCTGAAACTCCCGATCAATTCGACCAGAGCGGCTTCCCCGCAGCATCGCGCATGGTGAATACCTCGTCACCGCGGATGATCTCGCGCGCGATCATGCCTTCCTTGCCCTGGTAACGGATCTTGGCGCCCGTCACCTGCCAGCGTTCTCCGGGCCGGATGGCAAACTTGTGCTCGCGCAGGAAGCGCGATATGGCAACGTGCACCAGGATGGTTCCGCGGTCGGTCTTGAGCATGACATGCGTGCCGCGGTCATCGGTCACCGGGCAATAGAATTCCTGCACATCCTCCACCGTGCCTGCGGCGGTGAATTCATTGCCGGCGCTATAGGCGAGCGAGTCGGGTTGTTTCCGGGACGTAACCGCGGTCAGCAGGACGATCAACACCACCGTGACGGCGCCGACGATGATTCTCAGGTTCCTCATAGCGTCCTCCCTCACCGTGGAGACACACGAGCTCCGGAAAAAACAGAGTCTTCGCTGGTTGGGAGCTTGGGTCCGAAGCGGGTTGTGGAGCAGAGCATCAACAATGGACACCTCCACGGCAAGTGGTGTCCAACCAATTTCACGCTAGCCCCGAACCACGCCGGAAGCAAGTTTGGGCGTCACTTTTGGGGGTGACCGAAGCCCGATCTGGCACTGGTTCGCGTTTCGGATCATCGGCGGCGTTTGCCGGAGGGGCCTATCTGGTTGCCGCGGATTTCGGCCGGTTTTTTTCGATCGCGGCCGCCATCACCTTCACCAGCTCGGTAGCCGTGTACGGATTCCAACCATGCCCCTTCATCGGCCGGCCGTAGTCAAATGACCCGGCATAGTACGGATCTTTTGTGTTGGCGAGGAACTTCTCCAGCCGGTAGACCGCCAGGTTGAGGTAGTAATTGTCCATGTCCCCGCAGAACAGGTGGAGCTTGCCCACCAGATGGGGCCCGATCTTCGGCCAGTTTTTCTCCAGGTCATAGGTCAAATCGAATCCGTGATCGCGCATGTAGTTGGCAACCTCATGATCGATCTTGCCGGTCAGCTTGTCCCATAGCGGCCGCGGGTAGCCGTCGGGGCCCACCGGCCCGTACGCCGCCTCCCACTCCTCGTACTGTTGTCCGCTGCGCCCGTGGGTGCCCAGCACCTCCTCCAGCAGGCTCATCTGCCGGACGGTGACCAGCACCTGGCCTTCGGAGCTGCGCATCATCGGCCGCTCCGGCGGGATGTACTCGAACCCGGGCGCTGCAAACGCGCTGTCGTCCTGGTAGATGTCCACCAGCTGATAATTGCGGAAGTCAATCGGGTCAGGGAAAAACGTCCACGTCCCACCGAAGAACTCGGGATGCAGCACCTGCAGCGCGAGCGATTCCCACCCTCCCGTGGAGCCACCGGTCAACACGCGCGCCCAGGGCTCGCGCACGATGCGGAAGTTCGTCTCCAGGTAGGGGATCAGCTCCTGCATGAGGGCGTCGCCGTAGGGACCCTGGTTGGCCGAGTTGACGGCGTAGGAGTCGTCGAAAAACGGCGTGGGATGCTGAAATGTGACCACGATCATGCGGGGAAAATTGTTGGACAACCAAGCCTGGCTGAAGCGGCGTGCCTCATTCCGCGATGGCCAGCCATCCTCATCGTCGCCGTCATCCCGGAATCCGAAGGGGGCGCGCAACGAAAAGTGGTCCTGGATGTACACCACCGGATAGCGCTGGTTGGGGTGCTCGTCGTAACCCTTGGGGAGCAGCACGGTGGCGCCGATGTACATGGGGTGGCCCCAGAATTGGCTGACCAGCTTGCTGGCGAATTTCACGCGCTTAACGTATTTGGTGTCCGGCGGAACTTCGACCGGCGGGATCACCTTGCTGGCCTCGAGCTTGACGTCGTAGCCCGCAGCGGGATCCAAGCGTACCTTCTGAACCTCGCTGTACAAATTGCCCGGCGATTTATTGAACTGCTGCCCTTCCCATTGGTCCATGTGGGCCCAGATGGTGTGCCCGTCGGCGCGATGGAACTCGGTATAGACGTTGATCAGCGCCTGGACGTAGTACTCGCCTGCCGGCAGTTCCTTCAGGCTCTTGAAGGGATAGCCGAGGGTCGCCGCGTCCATGACCGCCGCCTGCCCCGGCTGAAGTTGCTGGATGTCGGCGCCATAGATGGGCGTCTGCTGGAACCACGAACCCGCCTGCAGGCGCGGCTCGGAACCTTCGCTGCGGGTGATGATCACAAATGCGCGCCCGGTAATCGGCTGGGCGTGCGCCGAGGCGGGAAACGAGACCTGGAAGCGCGCACTTGTGGTCTGCGCCAGAACGCTCAGGCTGAATAGCAGCAGAAACAGCAACAGGGCACGGCGGCGCAACCTCATCCCGGAGTCCTCCCCTGCAAACAGCAAGCGTAACCCGGCAAGACAGGATTGGACAACGCGAGGACGGGCCCGGGTGCGCAATTCCAGGGCTAAAGCCCTGAAAATTTTATTGCGCTTGTTCGCCGGGCTCCCTCGCTGCGCTCGGGACAGGTTCCGCCCGGCGCTTCCACCCGCTTGTTCGCCGGGCTCCCTCCCCTTCGGCTTCTCTCAGGGTCGGGACAAGTTCCGCCCGGCGCTTCCACCGGGGGGGCGCGTTTTCGGTTGACACCCCCGCTCCGCGACCGCATAATTATTCAGGTCTTGCATAAACATGCGTTCGACGCCCAAAGCCCTGCGGCACCATCGCATCCTCGAGCTGGTTTCGCGCGAGCCCATGGTGACGCAGGAGGAAATGGTCAAGCGGCTATCGCAGCAGGGGCTGAAGGTCACGCAGGCGACGCTGTCGCGCGACATCAAGGAACTGGGCCTGGTCAAGTCCGCGGACGGCTACGCCGCCCCGGGCACGGCGGCCGAGGCCGCACCCACGCCTTCGTTGTCGCACCTGCTGCGCGAATTCGTGGTGGATGTGCGCGAGGCGCAGAACCTGCTGGTGCTGAAGACGCCGCCGGGCAGCGCGCAGCCGGTGGCGAGGGCGATCGACGCCGAGAGCTGGCCTGAACTGGTGGGCACGATCGCCGGCGATGACACCATCGTGGTGATCAGCTCCGACACCAAGAGCCGCCGCCAGCTCGGCAAGCGCATTCGCGAACAGATGGCGTGAACAGTCGTCAGTCTTCAGTCTTCAGTCGTCAGTCGTCAGGAAGGCTGAAGACTGACGACTGAAGACTAATTCAAGGAGTCACCCATGGTCACCGCGCGTCCGGCACTGCCAGCGAAGGCGACGCGTTCCGCCCCCGCAATCTTTCAGCAGACCGATCTGCTCTCCATCGGCGATTTGTCGCCCTACGAAGTGCACGAAATTTTCGGGCTGACGAAATCCATCAAGGCCCGCCCGGCGATGTTCAGCACGGCGCTGAAGGGCAAGCAGTACGCCATGATGTTCGAAAAGCCTTCGCTGCGCACGCGCGTGACCTTTGAAGCCGGCATCAACTCGCTGGGCGGGCACGCGCTGTTCATGGAGTGCCCCGGCGGCATCGAGTCGCGCGAAAAGGCCGCCGACGTGGCGCGCAACCTGGAGCGCTGGGTGCAGGGCATCATCCTGCGCACCTTCAAGCACTCGACGGTGACCGAGATGGCGGCCAACGCCAACGTGCCGGTGATCAACGCGCTCACCGAGCGCGAGCATCCCTGCCAGGCGCTGGCCGACTACTACACGCTGCTGGAGAAATTCGGCGACTTGAAGAAGCTGAAGGTCGCGTTTGTCGGCGACGGCAACAACGTTGCGCACTCGCTCATGCTGACGGCGGCCATTTTGGGCGGTCACTTCGCCCTGGCCACTCCGCAAGGCTACGAGCCGGCGAAGGACGTGGTGCAAGCCGCCGTCAAGATCGCCGCGCGCACCGGGGCCACCGTCGAAATCCACGGCGACCCGCAGGCTGCCGTGTCCGGCGCCGATGCCGTCTATACCGACGTGTGGGCGAGCATGGGTCAGGAGAGTGAAGCGGGCCAGCGCGACACCATCTTCCGCCCGTTCCAGGTGAACCGGGCGTTGATGTCGCTGGCGGCGCCGCACGCCGTATTCATGCATTGCCTGCCGGCGCACCGCGGCCATGAAGTCACCGACGAAGTTCTGGATTCGCCGCAGTCGGTGGTCTACGACGAGGCCGAGAATCGCCTGCACGTGCAGAACGCCATCCTGGTGCTGCTGGCGGGGACGAGAAAAGGCGCGAAGCCGGCGTCGGGGATGCGTGCGGGAAGAGCGTAACGGCAGTTTTAGTTTCAGTTTCAGTTTCAGTAAAAGCAGATTCCTCCCTTTCGGCTTCGCTCAGGGTCGGAATGACAAATCTGTTGAGGAATGGCAAATCAGTTGAGGTGGGCAGAGATGACTGAAAAAGTCGTGCTGGCTTATTCCGGTGGTTTGGACACATCCATCATCATCCCGTGGCTGAAAGAGAATTACGGCTGCGAGGTCATCGCCATGGTGGCCGACGTCGGCCAGGGCGACGACATTTCCGCCGTCATCGAGAAAGCCAAAAACACAGGCGCCAGCAAGGTCTATGTGGAGGACCTGCGCCGGGAATTTCTCGCCGATTACGTCTTTCCCTGCCTGCGCGCAGGCGCGGTGTACGAATACACCTATCTGCTGGGGACCTCGATGGCGCGGCCGGTGATCGCCCAGCGGCAGGTGGAAGTCGCGCGCGCCGAAGGCGCAACCGCCGTGGCGCATGGCTGCACCGGCAAAGGCAACGACCAGGTCCGCTTCGAGCACGCTTACCAGGCGCTGGAGCCCTCGCTGAAGGTGATCGCACCGTGGCGCGAGTGGACGCTGAATTCCCGCGAGGACTGCCTCGATTACGCCGCGGCGCGCGGGATTCCGGTGGAAGCCAGCCGCGAGAAAATTTATTCCCGCGACCGCAATCTCTGGCACCTCAGCCACGAAGGCGGTGAGTTGGAGGATCCCAACAATTCTCCCAACGACGACATGTGGCAGATCACGGTATCGCCGCAACAGGCGCCGGATCGCGCCGAGCAAGTGACCATCGACTTCGAAGAGGGCACGCCGGTCGCGGTGAATGGCAAGGGGTTGCATCCGGTGGCGCTGGTGGAAGAACTGAACGCCATCGGCGGCCGGCATGGCATCGGCCGGGTTGACCTGGTGGAGAACCGCTTCGTCGGCATCAAATCCCGCGGCTGCTATGAAACGCCCGGCGGCACCCTGCTGCTGACCGCGCATCGCGAACTGGAATCGCTGTGCCTCGACCGCGAGGTCATGCACTTCAAGCAGCAGATCGCGCTCAAGTACGCCGAGATGGTGTACTTCGGCCTGTGGTTCACTCCGCTGCGCGAGGCGCTCGACGCCTTCATTACCTCAACCCAGCAGACCGTCACTGGCTCGGTCGCGCTCAGGCTCTATAAAGGAAACATCAGCGTCGCCGGACGGCAATCCGAGTTCTCGCTCTACCAGACCGGTCTCGCCGCCTTCACCATGGACGGCTACAATCCGAAAGACGCGGAAGGCTTCATTCGCATCCTCGGGCTGCCGGCGCGGGTGCAGGCGCCGCTGCGCCATAAGAAGGTCGCTTCAGAGAGACAGCGGGGCAAGGAGTTTCTCAAGGCGACCACGGCGGCGGATTAGGCGCAAGGCACAAGGCGCAAGGCGCAAGGCTTAGGAATAAGTTCGTAACCGATATGCTCCCCACCCTATCTCGCCAAACCCGGGCGAGATAAGGGTGGGGCAACCGCGTCTTGCGCCTCGCGCCTTGAGCCTTGCGCCTTAAGCCTTGAGCCTCGCGCCTTGAGCCTATGAAAAAGATGTGGTCCGGCCGCTTCCGCGAGCCGCTTGATCCCGAATTCGAGCAGTGGCAGCGCTCGTTCGCCTTCGACGTCCGCCTGCTTCCCGACGAACTCGCCGCCAGCACCGCCTATGCCCTCGCACTCGCCAAAGCCGGCGTGTTCAATGCGCCCGAGCTTGAATCGGTGGTGCACGCGCTCGGCACCATCGCTGCCAAGGGCATTCCCAATCCCGCGGATCATCCTGGCGTCGAAGACGTCCACCAATTCGTGGAACAGGAACTGGTGTCGCTGATCGGCGATACCGGCTACAAGCTGCACGCCGGCCGCAGCCGCAACGAGCAGATCTCCACCGACCTCCGCCTCTACACGCGGCGCAGCATTGACCGGATCCGCGTCGACATCGCCGCGCTGGTCTCCGCCTTCGTTGCCAAGGCCGAGCAATACAAAGACGACGTCATGCCCTCCTACACGCACATGCAGCGCGCCGAGCCCGTGCTGGTCGCGCACTGGCTGCTGGCCTGGGTGGAAATGTGGTTGCGCGATGCCGCTCGACTCACCGACTGCCGCCGCCGCGTCAACGTGCTGCCGCTGGGTTCGGGCGCGATCGCCGGGCCGGGCATGGAACTGGATCGCGCCGCCATCGCCAAAGAACTCGGTTTTGAAAGCATCTCCGGCAACAGCATGGACGCCACCAGCGACCGCGATTTTGAGCTGGAATACCTGCACGCGCTGGGCTCGCTGGCGCTTCACCTGAGCCGCTGGGCGGAGGAGATGGCGCTGTTTTCAACCGTAGAGTACGGCTTCGTGCAGTTGCCGGAGCCATACTCAACCGGGTCCAGCGCCATGCCGCAGAAAAAAAATCCGGATGCGCTGGAGTTGCTGCGCGGCAGGAGCGGCCGCATCCTCGGCGCCGCCACGGCGTTGCAAACCGTGCTGAAGGGCTTGCCTCTGGCCTACAACAAAGATTTGCAGGAAGCGCAGGAGCCGCTGTTTGCCGCCACCGACAGCGTTCTGTCCGCGCTCCCCATCGCCACCGGCTTTATGACCGCCGTCGCGTTGGACACCGAGCGCATGAAGAAGGCGGCGAGCGCCGGCTTCCTCAACGCCACCGCCGCCGCGCGTTACCTGGTGAAAAAAGGGGTCCCCTTCCGCCTGGCCCATTCCGCCGTCGGGCAGGCGGTGCGGCTGGCGCTGGAGAAGAAATGTGAACTGGATGGGCTGAGCCTGGAGGAACTGAAGCAATTCCGCCCGGAATTCGATCGCGACTTCTTCGATTCGCTGAAGCTTGGATCGGTGCTCGCCAGCCACAACGTCCCCGGTGGCACCGCGCCTGGGCGAGTACGCGGAGCGCTGGACGATGCGCGCGGCCGCATCGCCGCGATCCGGAATTCGAGCTGAAAGGCCTTCCGGCGGCATTGACATGATCGTGCGAGTAGGGGTCCTTCGACTCGGCGTCGCGGCGACGCCTCGCTCAGGATGACATTCGCTTTGTTTTCGGTTGGGCGACGCCTCGGTCTTGCAATCTTCAATCTGCAATCTGCAATCTTCAATTCCCGCCCCCGGTATGCGCCTTCACCTGCTCCAGCACCTGCCGCGCCGCTTCGGCTGCGTCCGTGGTGGAGAACGCGCTTCCCAACTCGATGGTCGGGATGCCGTGCAGCACGTGCCGCAGCGCATCGCTTTTCTCGCCGCCGCGCACCATCACGTTGGGCCCCAGGATCACCACCGCCGGCCTCGCCGCTTTGATCAAGATGCGCGCATCCGACACATTGGGCGTGGTCAGCGGATCGTACCCGGCGTGGCGCAGCACCTCGCGCACATACGCCAGCACGTTCGCCGACTGTTCCACGCACACCACCGTCTTGCCCGAGCGCAACGCGCCGTCCTTGGCAGTTCCGCGCTGGTAGAACGCCGAGACCGCGTCCACCTCGGATTCCTGCACCTCCAGCAGCCGGTCGAGGTTGGTAATGCTGAGGGTGTGCGCCACTTCCCGGGTCACGTTGCACAGCTTGAGGTCGCCGCGCGCGGTTCGCGCCGAGGCCGCCAAGCGCACCAGCAGGCCCAGACCGCTGCTGTCCACAAAATTCACCTCGCCCAGGTGCAGCACGAAATGCTTGTGTTCCAGCAGCAGCTTGCCGAATTCCTTGTGCAGATGCTCGGCATCGTCTCCAGCCACAATCCGGCCGGCGCACTTCACCACCGTGACCTTGCCCACGTGACGCGCTTCCACCTGCAAAGCCATATCGCTCACCTCCCACCGAAGGCGCTTCCGGCGCGCGGATTATATCGCGAAGCCCGGCCGGCTTGGGTGGCGCATCGTAATGGTAAGATCAGGAATTGCGCTGATGCCGCCGATCATTCAAGTCGAAAACGTTACCCGAATTTACCGCGTCGGCAAGGTGGACGTGCCCGCTGTCCGCGGCGTCTCCTTCAGCGTGAACCAAGGCGAGTTCGTGGCCGTGGTCGGGCCATCCGGCAGCGGCAAATCAACTTTGTTCTACATGCTGGGCGGGCTGACGCACGCCAATTCCGGCCGCGTCATTGTCGATGGCGACGACTTCGCACGCCTCTCCGACGCCGAGCGCACCCGCATGCGGAAGCGCAAAATCGGTTTCGTGTTCCAGAAATTCAACCTGCTGCCGACCCTCAATGCGCGCATGAATATCCAGATTGCGCAGGACATCGCCGGCCGCGCCAGCACCGACGGCAAGTGGTTCGACGACATCACCAAGTTGCTCGGCATCGCCGACCGCCTCGACCATCGCCCCTCGGAGCTTTCCGGCGGCGAGCAGCAGCGCGTCGCCCTGGCGCGCGCGCTCATCAACAAGCCGGCCATCATCCTCGCCGATGAGCCCACCGGCAACCTCGACACCAGCAATTCCGAGATCGTCCTCCGCCTGCTGCGCGAAGCCAACCAGAACCTCGGCCAGACGGTGCTGATGATCACCCACAACCTGGAGGCGGCGGCCTTTGCCGGACGCATCCTGCACATGCGCGACGGCCAGATCATCGGCGAGGAGAGTAAGATTCGGCGCTAGGATCGTGGGGATCCGCCATGGACAACCTGCAGAAATTGGAATGCGATTGCTTCGCCTGCCGAACGCCACATCAAAATCACCAAATCGCAAATCATAAAAGCGGTTCCAGAGTTGGTGTAGCCGGCAGAGATCCCTCGACTCGGGTTTCCCGCGCACGACCACCCCAGCACGCAAAAGGCAGGCGTGCTGGGGACCCCGGTAAAGACAGCGCGCGGGAGCCCTCCCTCGCTCGGGATGACATCGGCTACATAAAATCGGGATGAAATCGGCTACATAAATCGGCTACATGAAAAGTGACACGGCTCTAAATCACAAATGAGCGACTACCGCCGCCTCGGCGCCACACGCTGCCTCTGTGCCCTCAGCTTGTATCCCGTCAGGTAGGCTTCGTCCGCCTGCTGCGTCATACCCTTGGCCTGGTACGCGTTGGCCAGCCAGATCCACGCTTCCGCATCCTTCGGCGCCAGCTTGGTGGTGCGCGAGAACGCGTCCACCGCGTCGTCGTAGCGCCGCAAATTCATCGAGCCGATCCCGAGGTTGTACCAGGCCAGCGGCAGGTTGGGATTGAGCTCGGTGGCCTTGCGGAATCGGGCCAGCGCCTGGTCGCTGTGGCCCAGCAGGTTCAGCGCAACCCCGAGATTGACCTGCGCTTCGGCATCCTTGGGGTTCAACTCCGTGATCTGCTGAAATGCCTGCCGCGCCGGTTCATAACGCTTGTCGCGCAAATACAGCGCGCCCAATTGCGCCAGCACGGCCGGATTTTTCGGATTCAACTGCGCCGCGCGCTGGAACGCCGCCTCCGCCTGCGAGTCCTGCTGCATGCGCAGGTACGCGTTGCCCAGCAGCATCCACGCCGGCACGTAATTCGGCCGATCCTTGACCACCTCGGTCAACTCGCGCAAAGCGCCCGCGGTGTCGCCCTTGCGCAATTGCTGTTCGGCATGCTCCAACCGGACCACCGGCATGTGCGCATAACGCACCGCCACCGTGCCCGCCAGCAGCACGATGGCAAATGCGGGAAACACCATCGGCCGCATGCGCGACAGGCGCGGCGCCTGCTGCCGGAAATCCACGCTCAGCACCGATCCCAGCAGCAGCCCGGAAAGCAGGCCTCCGATGTGTGCGCCGATGTCGATGCCTCTTGCTAGAAATCCGAATGCCAGGTTGTACCCCGCGAACGCCACCAGGCTGATCAGGCTGGTGCGCCACGCGCCTCGCGGCGCCGCCAGTTTTCCCAGGTACAAGGTCGCAATCAGTGCGCCCGCGATGCCGAAGATCGCGCCCGATGCCCCCGCCGACACCACCAGGGGATTGCGTGCCAGGCTCACGATGCTGGCCGCCAGTCCCGACATCATGTACAACGCCAGAAAAGTTTTCGGCCCGTACAGGTATTCCGCCAACAATCCGAGTTGCCACAGGCACCACATGTTCAGCGCCAGGTGGACCAGGCCGATGTGCACGAACATCGCCGTCAGCAGCCGCCACCACTGCCCGGTTAGAGTGAGTGGCCCGAAATTCGCTCCCCAGCGCAGAAGCTGGTCAGAGGTGGGCTGCGTCACCGACGCGCCCTTCACCACCATGGCAAGGAAAACGAGAACGTTGATGCCGACCAGCACATAGGTCAGCGGCAGCGGTGTGCGCGTCGTCAGAGCGGGCGCGGAGGTATGCGGTTCAGGGGCAGGCGTCGGGCTCCAGGCTTCAGGCTTCAGGCTGGCTCACTCATCCTGACCGTCAGCACCGGACAGGGCGCGTTGGTCACTACCTCGTACGCCGTCGCCCACTTCAGCCGGCGCGCGAAGCCCACCGGCTGGCGTACTCCGAGCACGATCAGTCCCGGCTTGCGCTGTTGCGCCACCGTGAGGATGCAGTCGGCGGCGGTCCCAAAGTCGACAATCGTCTCCGGCGGCGCCGCCAGTTGCGTGCCGGCGGGAATGAGCGAGGCCAGCCGCTGCTTGCCTTCGTCCACAATCCGCTGGCGCTCCGGCTGGGTTTGCGGCGTCTCCTTGCTGACGTGCATCATCAGCAATTGCGCGCCCTGGTGCTGCGCCAGCGACAGCGCGTATCCTCCGGCTTTCAGCGAGTGCGCGCTGAATCCGGTGCAGAACAGGATGGGTTGCTGCGGCGTGCGCTCGCTCACTTGCACGGCTCGCGGCCCCACCATCAGCACCGGGCATGGCGCCTGGCGAAAAATCGTCTCCGCCACCGACCCCAGCAAAAGCTTGCCCACGCGTCCGCGCGCATGCGTCCCAATCACCAGCAAATTGATGAACAGGCCGTTGATCTTGTGCGAGAGCACGTCCCACACATCGCCCTGCTCCACCAGCACCTGGTGGTCCACGCCTTCCAGGTGCCCGGCGATCAGCAGGTCGGTCATGTGCCGCTGCGCGTTGCGCCACGCGTCCTCGAGCGCACGCTGGCGGGCGTCGCCGGCCAGGAACTGGAACGTTTCCGGCGCGACCACGTGCAGCAGGTACACCTTCGATCCGTAGCGCCGCGCAACCGCCAGCGAGTAGTGCAGCGCCGCCTCCGAGACTGGATCGAAGTCAGTGGCCAGCATGATGCGCTGCATGGAAACCGGCGTGGACGCGTCCAGGGTGGGCACGGCGGCAGAGGATGGGAGCGGCTTGTCTGACATGGCGTCGCCCGCGGAGCCCTACAACATACCACCGCGCAACCGGGCGCTCAAGCCATCCTGTGCTCCGTCGCGGGCTTCTCCCTGAAGTGAGGTCCTTACTCATTGGCCAACCTTAGACCCATTTGGCAGGATGGGAACGGGGGGGGACGCCTGATCCGCTACCATGTCCCGATCAACGTTGATCGCCAAACCGACCGTCGCCGCTGGCCGGACGTCCTCGCGGCCTCGCTGCTCTTCCTCGCGACTGCCGGCGTGGTGCTGTGGCAGAACTCCCGCCTGGCTGTGTTGTGGGACCTCAGCTACATCCTGGAAAATAGCTGGCGCATTTCCCTCGGCCAGATGCCCTACCGAGATTTTCCGCTGCCCTATCCGCCCCTGACTTTCCTGGCGCAAGCGGCGCTGATCAGGTTCACCGGAAGGATCTACTTTCATCACGTCATCTACGCTGCCGTCGCCGGCGGCATCGCCACGCTCCTGACTTGGCGAATCCTTCTGTACCTGGCCCGGCCGGCACGAAGTCCGCGGCTGCTCGCATTTCTCCTGAGCGCGCCGCTCGTTGTCCTGGGCATCTACTGCATTTTTCCCCACCCGTTCTACGACTGCGACTGCACCTTCGCCGTCCTCGCTGGCTTACTCCTGCTCCTGCATGTCGAGAAGCAAGGCTTCCCTGCCGGCTTGAGCTTTGTCGCCGGCATCGTCCTGGTTGTGCCGGCGCTCGTCAAGCAAAACACCGGCCTGGCATTCCTGGGCAGCGCCGTGGTGGCCATCGTGGTTCTCATGGCAATCGCAACCCGGCGGACAGAATCCGTCCGCGGGTTCGCCTTCATCCTGGCTGGAACCGCTGTGGGACTCGGCCTGTCGGCGCTGCTGCTTCATGGCACCGCTGGACTGGAAAACTATCGGCACTGGACCGTCCAATTCGCGGCGGCGCGCCGAATGCCGTCGCTCATGGACATGTTGTCGGTCTACGACAACCGGCTCCTGCTTTGGTGGCTGCCTTCGTTTGCGGCCGGAGCGCTCCTGCTTTCGCGTGCCCGCGCCAGCCGCTGGTTGGGCGTGTTGGCGGGAGTCCTGCTGGTCCTTCCATTTGCCTGGACCGCGGCCTGCGTACTCACCCAGACGGATTCCTCCGATCAAGCTGAGTGCCTGCTGTCGCTCTGGCCCTTGGTGCTGATGGTTTCGTTCGTATTGTCACTGCGCGAGGTCCGGCGACGTCAAGGCATGGCGCTGGTGGTGCCGTTCATCGTGATCGCCACCGTGCACGGCGCCTTTTTATCGCAACAGTTATGGGGTTCGACCTACGCAATCTGGCCGCTCGCCATTGTGCTCATCGCCGGAGTCATCACTGCGCTCGCCACGTCGCCGATGCAGCACCCCGTTGTCGAGTTGATGTTGCCCCTGGCGGTCGCGCTGTCGCTATTCATTTCCGGCGGGAACTATGTCTGGAGCCATGAGCGCCTGGACTACGCCAACGTGGCCGATGGCGAGGTGGAACACTCGCAGTTGCCGGCACTGCGCGGATTGTCCGTCCGCGGCCCCTGGCTCCCGCAGTTTGACGAACTGGTAGCCTACGCAAACGCCAACATCCCCGCGCAAGACGCGCTCTTGATCATCCCCGGCGAGGACCTCTTCTATTACGCCACCGGCCGGGCGCCCCGTTTCCCCGTGCTGATGTTCGACCATACCGTGAATCCCTACCGTCCGGAAGAAGTCGTGGAGATGGCTCGCGCCCGCAACGTGCGCTGGCTGGTAGTCAAGCGCGACCTGCAACTCGCAGCCGACCCGGTAGAGGACAGGCAGCGATTGCTCTGGGTTGCTGCTCCAAGACTTCACCAAAACTGAAGAACTTGATAACTACACGATCTACCAGCGCTCGCCCGCCACGCACTAGCCTGAAGCCTGAAGCCTTGGGCCTCCATCCAATGAGTATGGCGAAGCCCAGAGTCGTCATCGTCGGTGGAGGATTCGGCGGGTTGACCGCGGCGGCAGCCGTGGCGCGCTTGCCGGTTTCGGTGACCGTGCTTGACCGCAAGAACCACCACACGTTTCAGCCGCTGCTCTACCAGGTGGCGACCGCCGGATTGTCGCCCGGAGAAATCGCCGCGCCGATTCGCGGCGTCCTGCGGCATTACAAGAATGTCTCGGTGCTCATGGCCGAGGTCGGCGGTTTCGACCTGACGAACCGCCGCGTCAAGCTCAGCGACATCGAGATCGAGTACGACTACCTGATCGTCGCCGCCGGCGCGACGCACTCCTACTTCGGCCACGACGAGTGGGCCGCCGCCGCGCCCGGATTGAAGACCATCGAGGACGCGCTCGAGATCCGCCGCCGGGTGCTGCTTGCCTTCGAACTGGCCGAACGGCAAGCGCTCGCCACCGGCACACACGAGCCACTGAACTTCGTAGTCATCGGCGCCGGCCCTACCGGCGTGGAGCTTGCCGGGACGCTGGCGGAAGTGGCGCGCCGCACGCTGGCCAAGGACTTCCGCGCCATCGATCCCCGCATGGCGCGCGTGGTGCTGGTGGAAGGCCTGCCGCGCGTGCTGCCCGCCTACCCGGAAGATTTGTCGCGCAGCGCGCTGCAGCAACTGCAGCAGCTCGGCGTGGAAGTGCGGACCTCGACCAGAGTCACGGGAGTCGAGCCGGGACGCGTGATGCTGGGCGAAACCGTCCTGCCTTCGGCGGTAACGCTGTGGGCCGCGGGCGTGTCGGCGTCGCCGCTGGGCCGCATGCTCGGCCCGACCGACAAAGCCGGTCGCGTGCTGGTGGAACCCGACCTGAGCGTGCCCGGACATCCCGAGGTTTTTGTCATCGGCGATCTGGCGAGCCTGGCCGGCAAGGATGGCAAGCCGCTGCCCGGGCTGGCGCCGGTGGCGATGCAGCAAGGCCGCGCCGTGGCGCGCAACATCGGGCGCGCGATGCGCGGGATGGCGCGCCAGCGGTTCCGCTACAAAGACCGCGGCACCCTGGCGACGATCGGCCGTGCCGCCGCCGTCGCCGATTTCGGCAAATTCCATGTCACCGGATTTATCGCCTGGATCCTGTGGCTGTTCGTGCACATCATGTTTCTGATCGGCTTCCGCAACCGCGTGCTGGTGATGCTGGAATGGTCGTGGTCGTACCTGACCTACGAGCGCGCCGCCCGGCTGATTACCGGCGACACGGGCCTCCCGGGTTTTCAGCCAAGGGCCCAGGCAGTGGGTAACGAACGGCACAAAGCCGCGTGAGCAGGTCTCTGGCATCGGGTCAAGCCCTAAACTATGTTTTGGCCCAAAAGTGCCCCGACCCGGTGCCCAGAACCGGAACTCACAGTTTGCCCTTGACCGCGACGCGAGTCGAGGATATGTATGTGTTGAGTATGTGCGTGGGGCGCATGCAATGGATTACCGCGATCGTGATGGCGTACGCCGTCATGCTGATCCTGGTGTCGCCGGTCGTCCCATCGCCGCTGACCACCCTGCGTTCCAAGCAGACGGTCCAGCCGCCGCATTTCGTCGCTCCCGTATCCGCCCTACTGTTCACCGCGGTCGTTAATGCCACGCGCACGTTTGGGCTGATGGAACAGCCTGAGCGCCTGCTCACCAGCGGTTCCGACATCGTCGACCTGACCACCGCCCGGCTCTGCTAGCCGCCCGTCCCATTTAGTTAGCGCACAAGATCTCAGGTTCTCCTGCTACTCACCTGGGCAGGAGGTAACCCTTACCCGGCACTCTCCTCGGGTTAGGGTCTAGCGCGCGGGCGGCTCCCACCACACCCTTATGGCCGCCCGCGCTCTTTTTGACGGGCCCTCTCCAAATTGTCAGTTGCCAGTTCCGAGAAGCGCAGAAACACTCACCTGACGCAATGCATGTATGCGCTACGCCGCGCTGGTTTGGAGGCAGGCGTCGAGGGTGGGGATATCGCGCTCGAGAGCGGGCGCTCCAGTTCACGAGGCTACGACTCGATTGCTCCTAATCCCACATCTGCCAAAAACGGGCAGATGTGGGGCACCATGCTTTACGCTCGAAGGGTTAGGGCGGGCAAACTAGCCACCCATCGTTTTCAGGTTCGGGCTGACGATGAGCCTGGCTTCGGTGGCGCGCTGCACGTCGTCGGCGGTCAGGCCGGGTGCAACCTCTTCCAGCAACAGGCCCTTGTCCGTCACGGTGATGTAGGCCATCTCGGTGACAATGTGGTGCACCACCTTGACGCCGGTGAGCGGCAGGGTGCAGCGGGTGAGGATTTTGGGCTGGCCGTCCTTGGTGGTGTGCTCCATGGCGATGAAGACGCGGCGCGCGCCGGCGACCAGGTCCATGGCGCCGCCCATGCCTTTGACCATCTTGCCGGGGATCATCCAGTTGGCGAGATTGCCTTCGGCATCCACTTCCATGGCGCCGAGAACGCTGAGGTCAACGTGACCGCCGCGGATCATGGCGAAGGAATCGGCACTGGAGAAATACGAGGTGCCGGGAATTTCGGTGACGGTCTCCTTGCCGGCGTTGATGAGGTCGGGATCTTCCTGACCCTCGACCGGGTAGGGACCGATGCCGAGCATGCCGTTCTCGGATTGAAGAACCACGTGCATGCCTTGCGGGACACAGTTGCCGACCAGCGTGGGCATGCCGATGCCGAGATTGACGTAATAGCCGTCGCGCAGTTCCTGGGCAATGCGGCGGACGATGCGGTCGCGCTTGGTGGTGTCTTGCGCCTTCGGGGCTTTCGGTGTGGTGACCATAGAGTTCTCGGTTCTCGGTTCTCGGTTGTCTAGTTCACCAGGCCGCTTCGGTGCGGCGGAATTCGGTTAAAGCCTGTTCAAAATCTGCATACGAGGCGCGGGCATCGGCGGCGGATTGGGCGCGGTAGATGGACGCGGTGGAAAGCAGCGCGCCGAATGAATCCGCGATGCCGCCCATGGCGTGCTCGTAGGCGCTGGTCATGACCGCCAGTTCCGCCGCCAGGTCGCCGAGAGTGAAGTTCCCTTCCTCGTACATGCGCAGGTAGCGCAGGACCGAGGTGCGGACTTCGTCGGCGGTGGATTCCGGCATGGGCATGAAAAGTGGCCAGTGGTCAGTTGCCAGTGGCCAGCGAAACGTGACTGGCCACTGACCACTGGCCACTAGGCGCCTGCCTTTCTTACCGTGTGCTTCTCGATGCGCTTCTCGTAATTGGTGCCCTGAAAAATCCGCTTCACGTAAATGCTGGGGGTGTGGACGTCGTCGGGATCGATTTGGCCGACTTCGACCAGTTCCTCCACCTCGGCGATGGTGACACGAGCGGCGGTGGCCATCATGGGATTGAAGTTGCGCGTGGTCTTGCGGTACACGAGGTTGCCCCACTGGTCGCCCTTCCAGGCCTTGATGAAGGCGAAGTCGGCGCGCAGCGCGCTTTCCATGACGTAGCTGCGGCCATCGAACTGGCGGGTCTCCTTGCCTTCGGCGATCACCGTGCCGTA